>NZ_JALBUO010000002.1:0-1434460 GCF_022669095.1 Enterobacter sp. I4
CGTTATCAAAATCGTATTCGAACGTCAGCCGTTCGCCGCCGCTGTGGCGGTAGCCGACCACGCGCGGCAGGCCGTCTATCTCCTGCCAGCGGTATTCGCTCAGCAGGCCGTTGGCGTCCTCGTGGGCGCTCATCAGCCCGTCCTGCCAGCTGAAGCGTCGGCGCACGCTACCGCCCCGGCCGGTCACGGAGACCAGCTGGCGCTGTTCATCATAAGCGTAACTGACCAGGCAGATCTCGTCATCCAGCCAGGCGCCGAGGAGCCTGTCACGGTCGTAGCGGCAGACCACGCGCTGGCCCGCGCTGTCGGTCAGGGCATGCAGGGTATTATCCGCATTCCACTCGAAGAGGATATCGTTGCCGCAGGGTTCAGAGATGCGCTGGAGCAGCGACGGGGCATCATCCCGCAGCGGCGCATAGTGCCAGCGCTCGCCGCTGACGTCATACACCGACCAGCTGTCGTCCTGGTGATGTTCAAGCCAGTTTTTTTCGCTCTCGCAGTAGGTGCGCATGCCTTTCGGCACTTTCGGGAAGGCGACGTAATCGCCGGACGGCGCGCGCCACACCAGCCCGTCCTGATAGGGCTCCAGGCGGCTTTCCCAGAACAGGCTCCAGCCGCGGCCCAGCACGCTGTCGCCGGGGTTGCCGCTGCGCCAGTAGCGCTGCCAGCGCACCGGCAGGCGCGAAGGCAGTACGAAGTCCAGCTCATCATCCCCGCTGAGAAACTTCTGTCCGCTGACGATATCCACCGGGCGGGCGATGATCCCCGCGGCCGCCACGCCGGTCATCAGCGTACCGGCACGGCAGGCGATGCGGGCCAGCTTATTGATGCCGGGGATTTTGCCCAGCAGCTTAGAGAGTGCCCCGACTTTGCCGGCCGCTCCGCCCCAGCCGCCGAGAAGCCCGGCGAACAGCAGGGTCAGATCGGAAACCTTATAGAGCCACTCGGGCACTTCAGACTGAATGGGCAGGGTTTGCTGCGGATCGCCGCCGATAATAACGTTGTCCGAACCGGTCATCACCTTCGCGTCGCAGGTGGTGCGATCCCCGATGCGGGACGCAGGCTGGCTGTTAATGGAGACTCGCTTAGAGCCTTCGGCCATCTGCTGTGAGCCGTCGTCAGAACAGTCGACGGTGCTATCGGTGGCAAGGGCGGCGGGTTTACCGTTGATAAACACGTTGGGCGAGCCGGAGGTGATGACGCCTTTCTTCGTCATGCTGGACGCCCCGGCGTCGGCTATGCTGTCCCGGGCGGCGGTCGCCAGCTCCCCGGTGTAATAGCCCACGGCGAGGCTCGCGCCAACGAGCAGGACGCCCACGCCAAGACAGGAGGCGCCGAGACCCGCAATAAACATGGCCCCCGCCAGAATGCCCCCGGCGGCGGCAATCAGGCCACCGACAATCGTTCCGGCAATCATCCCGGCCAGCGCACCGGAGTGCCCGATATCATCATCAACGCGTGCAGCTTCAAACATAACGACTATCCCTGATGTTAATCGTGGAGGCGAAAGCTCCTGAGAAGATCGCCCAGCAGCGCGCCGTCAGCATCGCTCAGCGCACGTGCGCAGGTCATGGTGAAAACCAGAACGTTATCGCCATCGACGTTAAAAACGGCCTGCTGCTGCCAGATGCGCTTCGCGTCGCGCAGGTAGCTGGCGTGGACGATTTCGCCCTGTGAAAGGCTGTCGCCAAGCGTAGCGGAGCGGCGCTCACCCTGCTTCCAGCCTTTAAGATGTTTTGCCATCAGGGCGAGCTGGCGATCGATATACGCGGCAAGCGCTTCACCGGGGTTGAGGGCATCGCGGGAAATGTTGAACGCGGGCGCATCCCCGGCAGGCAGCGCGAAAACGTTGACGGTACGATCCTGATATCCATCAGGGAGGCTGATAAGCCCTTCATTTATATGATACTTCGGAGATGATTCTGACATTGAGCGGGTCCCACCACATTTTTCAGAAGCAGCAAGTTTCTCATATGTATTTGATACTGACTATCCCCCTGAAAAGAGAGAGCCGCGTCCGTTGTCTATACTCAACACACAACAGACAACGGAGTGCGCCATGCCCTTACCTGATTTCAAATCCTCTGAACCCTACACGCTCGGCATCGAGCTTGAGCTTCAGGTCGTCAACCCGCCGGGCTACGACCTGAGTCAGGACTCCTCCGCGCTGATCGCCGCCGTTAAAGACGACATTAAAGGCGGCGAGGTCAAACACGACATCACCGAAAGCATGCTCGAAATCGCCACCGGCGTGTGCCAGAACATCGACCAGGCGGCGGCGCAGCTCTCGGGGATGCAGCAGAGCATCCTGCGCGCGGCGTCCGAGCAGCATATTCAGATCTGCGGCGGCGGAACCCACCCGTTCCAGAAGTGGCAGCGTCAGGAGGTGTGTGACGATGAGCGCTATAACGTCACGCTGGAGCGCTTTGGCTATCTGATTTTACAGGCGACGGTGTTCGGCCAGCACGTGCACGTGGGGTGCCGAAACGGGGACGACGCCATTTATCTGCTGCACGGCCTGTCGCGCTTCGTGCCGCACTTTATCGCCCTCGCCGCGTCCTCCCCCTACATGCAGGGCACGGACACGAAGTTCTCCTCGTCGCGTCTTAACATCTTCTCCGGGTTCCCGGACAACGGCCAGATGCCGTGGGTCAACAGCTGGCAGGAGTTCGAGGGACTTTTCCGCCGCCTCAGCTCCACCAGCATGATCGACAGCATTAAGGATCTGCACTGGGACATCCGCCCCAGCCCGCACTTCGGCACCGTGGAGGTGCGGGTGATGGATACGCCGCTGACGCTCGGTCACGCCATTAATATCGCCGGGCTGATCCAGGCCACCTCGCACTGGCTGCTGACCGCGCGGCCGTATAAGCATCAGGAGCGGGATTTTCTGCTGTACCGCTTTAACCGTTTTCAGGCGTGCCGCTACGGGCTGGAGGGGATCCTGACGGACGTGCATACCGGCGAGCATAAAACCGTCGCGGAAGACATTGCGTGGCTGCTGGACCAGGTTGCGCCGTCGGCCGAGAAGCTCGGCGCAACGAGCGCGATTAAGGAAATTGCCCTGCTGTTAAAGCAGGGCAAGAGCGAGGCGCAGCGCATGCGCGACTTTATCGCCGACGGCGGCTCGCTTATTTCTCTGGTTCAGAAGCACAGCGAGCTATGGGCGACGAGTCCGTAAGGGCGTGCCCCCACTCGCGCAGGCGCTGGAACAGCACGAACAGCGCGGGGATGAAGAGGATCCCCACCACGGTCGCCACCAGCATGCCGCTGAACACCGTGGTGCCGATGATGCGGCGGCTCTGGGCACCGGCTCCGGTTGCCAGCATCATCGGCAGGACGCCGATAATGAACGACACGGCGGTCATCATCACCGCGCGAAAGCGGCGCGACGCCCCTTCCCGCGCGGCATCAACGATCGCCATCCCGTCCATTCGCCGCGCGCGGGCAAACTCCACGATAAGGATCGCGTTCTTGGCGGCAAGGGCTATCAGCAGCACCAGACCAATCTGCACGTACACGTCATTGGCGTAGCCGGCGCCCCACAGCCAGACCAGCGCCCCGCCGATGGCGAACAGCACCGAGAGCATCACGCTCGCCGGGAGCGTCCAGCTCTCGTACTGGGCGACGAGGAACAGCCACGCCATCACCACCGCCGCCAGCACGATCCATATCGCCTGGTTGCCGGTCTGCTGCTCCTGATACGACATGCCGCTCCAGGCATAGTCGTAACCCGCGGGCAGGCTCTGCGCCAGAATCTCGCCCATCGCCGCCATCGCGGTGCTGCTGCTCACCCCTTGTGCTGCCGAACCGCTCACCGATACCGACGGGAACTGGTTGTACTGCTGGATAAAGGGCGCGCCAACGGTCGGCGTGATGGTGACGAGGTTGCTCAGGCGCACCCGCTCGCCGCTGTTGCCGCGCACGAACAGCTCGCTGATTTGCTCCGCGCGCTCGCGCCACTGCATCTCGTTTTGCATCACCACGTGGTAGACGCGGTTGTTGACGCTGAAATCCCCGGCGCGCGTGCCGCCAAAGGCGGTTTGCAGGCTGCTGAAGATGCGGGACACCGGCACGTCGAGGCGGGCCGCGCGCTCGCGGTCAACGGTCAGCGTCAGCTGCGGCACGTTGCTGCTCCAGGTGGTGAATACGCGGCTCAGCTGCGGGTGCTGGTTGGCTTTCGCCAGCACCTCACGCGTCACGCGCTCCAGCTCCGCCGGGCTCTGCCCCGCCTGCGCCTGTATGCGCAGGTCGAAGCCGGAGGCGTTGCCCAGCCCCGGCAGCGTCGGCGGCGCAAAGGTCATGATGGTCGCTTCCGGCAGGGCCAGCAGCTGGCGCTGAAGGGTGCCCATCACCTCGTCCAGCGGCGGACGCTCGCTCCAGTCCTTCAGCATGATGGAGATAAACCCGCCGTTGGAGGCGCTGGTGCCGTTGAGGATGTTAAACCCGGACACCTGAATCACGTCTTCAACCGCCGGATTTTTGGCGATCAGCTCGCGCGCGATGGTCATCACCGCCTCGGTACGCTCCAGCGACGCCGCTTCCGGCAGCTGGACGCTGGCGAAGAAGTAGCCCTGGTCCTCCTGCGGCAGGAAGCCTTTTGGCATCGACGTAAAGCTGAACGCCACCACGGCCGCCGCGCCTGCGGTGGCCAGCAGCGCCAGCCACGGGCGCTGGTTGAATATCGTTACGATGCGGGTGTAGGCGCCGCGCGTGGCGTCCAGCCCCCGGTTGAATCCGCGGAAAATCGCCGCAGGCTTCGCCGGGCGCGGGCGCAGCAGCATGGCGCACAGGGCTGGCGTCAGGGTCAGCGCCACGAGGCTTGAAAGCGTCACGGCGGTGGAGAGCGTTACCGCAAACTGGCGGTACAGCTCGCCGACGATCCCCGGCAGCAGCGCCACCGGCACAAACACCGCCAGCAGCACCAGCGTCGTGGCAATCACCGGCCCGGCAATCTGGCGCAGCGCCAGGGCGGTGGCCGCCGTGCGGCTCTGCCCTTCCGCCATCAGCGTTTCGACGCTCTCTACCACCACGATGGCGTCATCCACCACCATGGTCAGCGCCAGAATAATGGCAAACAGGCTGAGGGTGTTGGCGGAGTAGCCCAGCGTGTAGAGCACCGCAAAGGTGCCCACCAGCGACACCGGAATGGCGAGGGCGACAATCAGCGTTGCCCGCCAGCTCTGCAGGAACAGAGACACCACAACGACCACCGCCAGCATCGTCAGCGCCAGGGAGACGCCAATCTCTTTGATGGTGGCGGCGACAAAGGTGGTGGTGTCGAACTTCACCTCATACGCCAGGTCGTCCGGGAAGCGCGTCGAGAGGCGCTCCAGCTCCGCGCGCACCGCGTCGGCGACGCGCAGGGCGTTGGCGGACGGGGTCGGATAGATGCCAAGATAGGCGGAGTCATGCCCGTTCAGCTGCGCGCCGGAGCTGTAGCTGCGCGAGCCGAGCTCGATGGTGGCGATATCCTTCAGGCGCACCAGCTGGCCCATTTCCCCCGCGCGGATAATAATGTCGGCAAACTCTTCGGCCTGGTTCAGTCGCCCCAGCCCGTTGATGGTCAGGGTCTGCTGCTGGCCGTTGAACACCGGCGGCGTGCCGACCTGGCCCGCCGCGCCCTGCACGTTCTGCTCGCGCAGCGCCTGCGCCACGTCGTCGGTCGTGACGTTCAGGGCGTTCATGCGGTCCGGGCGCAGCCAGATGCGCATGCTGTAGTCGCGCGCGCCAAACATCTGTACCTGCCCGACGCCCGGCAGACGCGACAGCGCCTCGCGCACCTGGGTGCTGGCGTAGTTGCTGACGAACAGCGGCGTGTGGGTGTTGTTCGGTGAGTAAAGACTTACCCCCATCATCAGGTTGGTGGCGCGCTTGCGTACCTGCACGCCGTTTTGCTGTGCCTCGGCGGGAAGCTGCGCCAGGGCCTGCGCCACGCGGTTTTGCACGTCGATGGCGGCAAGATCCGGGTCGGTACCCGCCGCGAAGGTGATGTTCAGGCTGTAAGTGCCTTCATCAGCGCTGGTGGACTCCATGTAAAGCATGTGGTCCACGCCGTTAAGCTGGGTCTCCAGCGGCGTAGCGATGGCCTCCGCCACGTCAGCCGAGCTGGCCCCCGGCCAGCTGGCAGAGACGTTGACCACCGGCGGCGTGATCTGCGGGTACTGCTCCACCGGAATAATTTTCAGCGCGATGGCCCCCAGCAGGGTGATGACCAGCGCAATCACCATCGCGAAGCGCGGGCGTTTGATGAAAAACGTCAGCATGATGGCTCCTTAATTCAGTATCTGGACGGCAGCGCCGGGCTGCACGCGCTGCGCGCCGTCAGCAATCGCTCGCTCACCGGGCTTCACGCCGGAGGCGATCTGAACCTGCTGGCCAATCTGCCCGGCAATTTTCAGCGGACGCATTTCGGCTTTGCCGTCGGCGTTAACCACCCAGGCAAAGAACCCGTCGCCGTTCTGCTGGACCGCGGCGGCTGGCAGGGTCAGCACGGGCTGTTTGCTGACGGGTCGCAGAAACACATTCGCATTGCCGCCGGGCAGCAGCTGATGGCGCGGGTTGGCGAACTCGGCGCGCAGCATCACGCTGGCGGTGCGCGGGTCGATGCGGTTATCCACCGACGTCAGCTCGCCGCTGATGCGCTCGCCGTTGCTGTCAATAACGGCCTGCCAGGCCTGTTTCATGGCGCCGATATCCGCATGCTGTCCGGCTTTGGTGGCAAACGCGCCCTCTTCCAGCGCAAAGGCGATGCGGATGGGATCGAGCTGTACCACCTCCACCAGCACGCCGCTTGCGGGGTTGACCAGGCTACCGACGTGGAAGCTGCTGTGCCCCACGCGGCCGTCAATCGGTGAGGTGATGCGCGTGTAGTTAAGGGTGACGTTGCGGGTCTCCAGCCGGGCTTTCGCCTGCTCGAGGGCGGCGCTGGCAACGTCGCGCTGCATGCGGGCGTTGTCCACGTCGTGGCGGCTGATGGCGTTGCTGCTGCCCAGGCTTTCAAAGCGGGAAAGCTGCTGCTGCGCCTGACGCAGCGTGGCTTCGGCGCTTCTTACCTCAGCCTGCGCCAGACGCACGGCGGCGCGCGGCTCGGCGTCGTCCAGCTCAAACAGCACGTCACCTTTTTTGACGTACTGCCCGTCGCGGAAGTTGATTTTGGTTATCACGCCTTCCGTGCGCGCGCGCAGCTCAACGGTGTGGATGGCTTCGATGCGGCCCGGGATCTGGCGCCCGGCGGCGTGGTCGATCTGCTCCACGGTGGCAACGCGAACGGGGATGGCGGCGGCAAAGGCGGGCTGCAGGGTAGCGGCGAGGAGTGCGAACAGGAGCGGGAGTTTCATGGGAGTACCTCAGTATTTTCCCCTCACCCTAACCCTCTCCCCAAAGGGGAGAGGGGACGTAAACACCCTCTCCCCTTTGGGGAGAGGGCAGGGTGAGGGGTAAGGTTTTAGTTATGCAGCCTTACGGAACCTGCGGGTGAGTCGCTTCTCGATTTCAACGACGAAGAACATCACGCCCGCTACCGCAAGCGTCACGAACCAGTAGCGCAGCGGCAGCGCTTCGGTGCCGAACAGCATCTGCATAAACGGCAGGTAGATAATGGCCGCCTGGAGCAGGAACAGTACGCCCGTTACCAGCCAGATCCCTTTGTTCGCCAGCAGGCCGCGGTTCAGGGAGAACCCTTCGGTGTTGCGGCAGTTAATCATGTACACCCACTGGGCGCAGACCAGCATCTGCAGCAGCACGGTGCGGATGAACTCCGCGCTGTGGCCGCGCGGGGCCAGCCAGGCTTCGAGCGCAAAGGCGGCGATGGCGATCATGGTGCCGACGAAGGCCACGCGCCAGACGGCGTAGGCGTCCATTACGTGCTGTCCGGTCTGGCGCGGCGGGCGGCGCATAATGTTGCGCTCGGCGGCTTCAAACGCCAGGCCGAAGGAGAGCGTGGCGGAGGTCGCCATGTTCATCCACAGGATCAGCACCGGCGTCAGCGGAATGATGTTCCCCGCCAGCAGCGCAATCACAATCAGCAGCCCCTGCGCCAGGTTGGTCGGCATGATGAACAGGATGGTCTTCTTCAGGTTGTCGTAAACGCGACGCCCCTCTTTCACCGCGCTGGCGATAGTGGCGAAGTTATCGTCCGTCAGGACCATGTCCGCCGCCTCTTTGGTCACTTCGGTGCCTTTGATGCCCATCGCGATGCCCACGTCGGCCTGACGCAGCGCCGGGGCATCGTTCACGCCGTCGCCGGTCATGCCGACGATTTCACCTTTCTCCTGCAGCGCTTTCACCAGGCGCAGCTTATGCTCCGGGCTGGTTCGGGCGAAGATGTCATACTTCACCGCCGCGTCCGCCAGCTCGGCGTCGTCCATTTTTTCCAGCTGATAGCCGGTCACCGCCTGCTCGCTGTTGGTGATCCCCAGCATCTGGCCGATGCTCATCGCCGTCTGCGGGTGATCCCCGGTGATCATCTTCACGCGGATCCCCGCCTGCTGGCAGGCGCCGATTGCGTCAATCGCTTCCGGGCGCGGCGGATCCATCATCCCGGCGATGCCGAGGAAGATCAGGCCGTGGCTCAGGTCGTCGTGCGTCAGCGCCTGCTCGCCGTTTGCCGGCCTGAACGCTGCCGCCACCATGCGCAGCCCCTGACGCGCGTAGCGCTCCATCTCGGCTTCCCAGTAGCCCAGGCTGAAGGCTTCCGCACCGTTACGGGTCAGCTGCTGCGCGCACAGGGCGAAAATCACGTCCGGCGCGCCGGTGATTAAAATCTGCTCCTCACCGCCAATCTGGTAGTGGGTGCTCATGTACTTGTACTGCGAGTCGAACGGGATCTTGTTAACCAGCGTGGTCATGACCGGCGCCAGGCGGGCTTTCGCCGCCAGCACCTTTAGCGCGCCCTCGGTAGGCCCACCGGTAATGCCCCACAGACCGCGCTCGTCCTGAATCAGCTGGCTGTCGTTACACAGGTCAACGGTGCGCAGGTACTGCTCCAGCACGGTGCCCGGCTGGATCTGCACCGGCTCGTCGCTGCCTTCCAGGTAGATATTGCCCACCGGCTCGTAGCTGTTGCCGTCCACGCGGTAGCAGGCGTCAGCGGTGATGATGGCTTTGACCGTCATCTCGTTCATGGTCAGGGTGCCGGTTTTGTCCGAGCAGACCACGGTCATCGCGCCCAGGGTTTCAACCGTAGGCAGCTTGCGGATGATGGCCCGCTTGCGCGCCATCGCCTGTACGCCCAGGGAGAGGATGATGGAGATGATCGCTGGCAGACCTTCCGGTACGGAGGCCACCGCCAGGCTGATCAGAGAGAGCAGCAGCTCGCCCATCGGGATCTCGCGGAACGCCAGGCTGAAGATAAACAGCGCGGCCATCATCGCCAGAATAATGGCGAAGATCGCCTTGCCCAGCTTGTCCATCTGCACCAGCAGCGGCGTGCGGTGTTTTTCGATGCCCGCCATCATCTGGTTGATGTGGCCGAGTTCCGTCTCCTGCCCGGTGGCAGTCACCACGCCGACGCCACCGCCCGCGCTTACCGTCGTGCCGGAGAAAACCAGGTTCGTGCGGTCGCCCAGCGGTAATTCGCCGCTCAGCGGGTTGGTGTGTTTGTCCACGACCGTGGATTCACCGGTCAGAATCGCCTCTTCAACGCGTAAATTATGCGCTTCAATTAAACGCATATCCGCCGGAATACGATCCCCCGCGCGTAAAACAATAATATCGCCCGGGACGATTTCCGTCGTCGGTATCGTTTCATGGTTGCCGTTGCGAATAACGCGCGCTTCGCTGGAGAGCATATTGCGAATACTCTTCAGCGATTTTTCCGCGTTGCTTTCCTGAATGTGGCCAATTAAGGCATTGATGACCGCCACGCCAAGAATGACCAGCGTATCGACCCAGTGCCCCATTACCGCCGTTAAAACGGCAGCCGCCAGCAGAACATAAATCAGCACGTCGTTAAAATGCGCGAGAAAACGCAGCCAGCCCGGCTTGCCTTTTTTCTCCGGCAGCGCGTTAGGGCCATGTTTTTGCAAACGCGCCTGCGCGTCTGCCCGGTCCAGGCCGCTGGCCTGGCTACGGGTGTGAGCAAGGACCTGCTCGACGGACTGCTGGTACGCCTGCCCGCCTGCGGGTGGCATATTCTGTGAGAGATTTTTTTTGGTCATGGTATTTTTCCTTCAATATCCGGTGGACGGAAGCCGGAATTCCTTTCTGGCTTTAATTAATTCATTTTTAAGTCTTGCGGGTTAAATTGATCTACCGCAATATAATGACTACCAGGTTATTCAAAACTGATTAAAATTATTTCGACGCGCTGATTTTTACAAAATATTTCTAAACCAACATTAAACGAGGAGGAAGCATGTTTGGTATTTATCGCGGACGGCGCCTGGCGTTATACATTGTCGCAGCCATTGTTATTGCCACGTTAATTGGCTATAGCACCTATAGCTTTGTAAAATTATTTTCGTAAAGAAGACGTTTATTTACATAACGCGATATTAATTTAATCGGCCCGGGAATAATATTCTTTTCTGGTTATTTATTCGCAGAATAACGGTGGCCTTTGACTCAATTTTGCCAGCCGGGATTATATTGCTTTACGTTTCAGGATGCCGGACAATGACATTTTTAACTGACGATTAACATTACGATGAAACACCCGTTAGAATCGCTGCTTACCGCGGGAGGCATTTTATTGCTGGCCCTGCTCTCCTGCCTGCTGTTACCCGCGCCGTCGCTTGGGCTGGTGCTGGCGCAAAAGCTGGTTCAGACCTTTCACATGGTCGATCTGAATCAGCTTTACACCATCCTGTTCTGCCTGTGGTTTTTAGCGCTCGGCGCCATCGAGTTCTTTATCCTGCGTTTCGTCTGGCGCCGCTGGTTTTCACTGGCGTCGTAAGCCGGTGAAATCGCGCATCCCGTGGATCAGCGCTTCACACCAGGCCGCATAGTCGTGACCGCTGGACCACGGATGGAAGCTGACGCGGTAGCCTTTCTCCCGCAGAATCTGTTCAAAATCCAGGGTGGTACGATAAATGCCGCCGCCCGGCCCCGCGGTTTCAAACTTCCCGGCCTGAAGCCAGAAGCGTACCGGATAGTGCGGCGACTGCTGGTACTGACGCGTCAGCCAGCCGGGCGCTTCGCCCTTCGGCGCCCACCAGTAAGAGCCGGAAAGGCTTAGCACGTTGCCAAACAGGCGCGGGTAGCGCAGCGCCACCCATGACGACGCAATGCCCCCGTAGCTTGACCCCGCCAGCACCGTTTTCTGCCGCTGCATCGCAATGCCCTGCCCCCGCAGCCACGGCAGCAGCTCGTGCGCCATAAAATCGGCGAAATCCGGATTCGGCGGCAGCTCCTTGCCGCGTCGGGCATGATCGAGGCTGTCGATAAACACCACGTTAATCGCCGGCAGGCGATGGCGGGCAATCAGACCATCCAGCACGTTGGCAAAATGATACTCGTCCTGATAAATCTGTCCGTCGAAGAGGATTAACGTCCAGCGTGCGGGCTGTGCGCCGCGCGGTTTGTAGATCGTCACTTCGCGAGAATTGCCGAGGATGGTGCTGCTCAGCATCTGGCGGCTCAGCGTCCCGTGCACTAGCGGCTGTGCCGTAGCCTGGACGGAGCAATAGCGCGCCGGGCTGAGATCGAGCAGGGATGAGCGATTCCAGCGATCGAACTTCTGTTCCCCAAAGGCGTTCGGATTAAGCGGATCGGCCTGCGCGCTCACCAGGATCGCGCGGCGCTGGTCGCGAGGGGAGCCCTCAACGATCGGCACATCGGGCGCAAGCTTGTACTGCATCACCGTGTCGGCGGGCACCACGTAGCTGCGGAACCAGACGTCGCTGTTGCCCAGTCTGAACAGCGGATCGTGATCCCCCGCCGGAGAGCCGAGAATAAAGACGTTATTCCGCGCGCCGCGCCACAGGAAGGTCACACGCCTGTGGCGCGCGTCCACCGGCTCCACCATCGGCGTTCCCTCCCGGACTTGCGTCTGCCAGAACGCGTCGGTACTGCCACCGGCAGCCACCGTTTTTGCCAGCGCCCGAAGCGTCGGGCTTTCCGGCTCCAGCATCTGCACGCGCGGTAACGCGGAGGTCTCTTTCATCCGCCACTGAAAACGCCACGGCTTGCCCGCCTCGCCGCGCAGCAGCAGGGAGGTGCCCTGCTTCACCGGCAGGGCAAAAAGCAGCGTGTGTTCACCATCCGCAGGCCCGCTTTCGACCAGCGTACGGATGCGACGGTTTTGCTCGTCCAGCAGGCGTGCATCCGTCACGCCGTTCAGCGTGGCGGAAACGTAATTTTCACCCAGCTCGGGCAGCAAAAAGCAGACTTCTCCGCTGGCGTCAAACTTTCCCTGAACGTCTCCCAGCAGGGACGACTGTTCGCACGTTGCCGCCACGGCGGGCAGCGCGCCGATCCCCATCAGCAACCCACTCCATACCCTTTTCATTAATGCTTGTTCCAGAACGAAATTTGGCACTAACGCTAATGCAAATGTTAATGATTTGCAATATCATCAAATTATTGCAGTCGAAGGACGTTTAGGAGAGAGACGGTGAATTATCGCGGCCAGGAAGGGTTTGTCCCCTCACCCTAACCCTCTCCCCGATGTACGGTCCGGGGACATGGTAGACAGGTGTTCGGGGACATGGTGAACACTTTTTAACATCCTTTACCCATGGTGATCGACTTTTTCTTCAGGTCGATCACCCCCACTTTCGTGCTGTACCACCACACCTCGTAGCGGCCGTCTTCCTGCATCTCCTTCAGCCCGACCCGTTCTCCCCTGAACGCCTTGCCTGCGCTCAGACTTACCCCTTTCACGCTCAGCTTTCCGCTGATATCCACTTTCCTGACCATCACGCCCTCGTCGTATTCCGGGGGCGGTGTGTTGCCGCTGTACTGCCGTGCAGACGGCTTATACCGCGAGCCCGGTACCGCCATATCCAGCGCCTCATGCGGGCGTTCAAGGTTATAGACCGTCCGCCAGTGGTCGAAGGCGCGCTGCAGTTCGCCCTCGTTCGCGAACCACTTCCCCTGCAGCACCTCCGTCTTCAGGCTGCGGTGAAAACGCTCCAGCTTGCCCTGCGTCTGCGGATGATACGGCCGGGAGTGCCCCACCCGGATACCATGGCGCATCAGCCACAGCTCCAGCGCCGTCCAGGTGCCGGTGGTATCTCCCCACGGGGCGCCGTTGTCCATTGTCATCCGGTCCGGCAGGCCGTAGCGTTCAAACACGCTGACCAGCAGCTGCTGCACGGTCTCGCGCCGTTCATCGGTACAGTGCGCCAGGCACAGGGAAAAACGGGAGTGGTCGTCCAGCAGGGTGAGCGGATGGCAGCGGCCACCGCCAAAGGGAAAGTGGCCCTTAAAATCCATCTGCCAGAGGCGGTTCGGCGCGTCATGTTCGAACCGCCCCGTGGCGGGAATGCCCGGTGAAGTGCCCGGCAACAGACCATGGCGGGCCATAAGGTTATGGACGGTGCTGAAGGCGGGCATAGTGTGCCCCTGGTCTTCGAGCCAGTGCTTTATCTTGCGCGCGCCCCAGCGTTGATGGCGGTCATGGGCCATACGCAGCAGGGCAGTGATGTCGTCAGATGAGCGGTTCGGGGAATGGTGCGGTATGCGCGGGCGGTCCTGAAGGCCGGAGGCACCTTCCTCTCCCCAGCGGCGAAGCCACTTGTAGCCGGTGGCAGGTGAAATGCCAAAGTGACGGCAGAGGGAACGGATGTTCGCCCCGTCCTGCGAGGCGAACAAAACAAACTCGGTACGTAATGACATGGTATCTCTCGCATCCCAGGGCATAAGCGACTCCATAAGCGGGTTCTTATGCCTTAGTTGTAAGTGTCTACCATGTCCCCGAACAAGTGTTCACGATGTCCCCGGACCGTACACCCGAGGGGAGAGGGGATCGCTCAGTGCTCGCATTAATTTGTGGGGAACCCTCGGCCACAAAGGAGTAGGGACGATTACACCCTCTCCCCTTTGGGGAGAGGGCCGGGGTGAGGGGGAAGGTATTTCAGTGCGCCCGACTATGATTCTCTTTGCGGTACGCGCCGGGCGGCTGGTGGAAGGTGCGGGTGAAGATGCGCGTAAACGTCTGCTGCGAGTCAAAGCCGTAGCGCAGGCAGATGTCGTAGACGCGTTCGTCTGATTCACGCAGATCGCGCGCCGCCAGCAGCAGCTTGCGTTCGCGGATGTAGCGCCCCAGACTTTCGCCTTTGTACTGCATAAACAGCCGCTGCAAATGCCATTTTGAGTAACCCGCGTGGCGGGCAATCTCCTCGATGCGTAACGGCTGGTGTAGATTGTCATCGATCCATTCGACAATGGTTTCAATGACCTGAGCGGAAATTGTCATACTGCTCTCCCCCTCTGCTTCTCGCTTGAACATTATTCCCACCACTCGCGAAATTCTTGCGTGGTATCACTCACCCGAACGGGCTCGCCCAGCTCCGGCGTCAGCAGCCGGTAGTTTTTATCCTTACTGGCTCTCGCCAGCTGGATCAGCGGATCGTTCCAGGTGTGCTTCGCCAGCACGAAACGTCCGTTATGCCCAGGCACGACCGCTTTGGCATTCAGATCCGCCGAGGCCTGCGCGGTTTCTTCCGGATGCATGTGGATGTACTTCCAGTCCTGGTCGTACTGGCCGTTTTCCATGATGGCCAGGTCCACCCCGCCGAACTGCTCGCCGATGGCTTTGAAGTGCGGGCCATAGCCCGAGTCACCGCTGTAGTAGATCTTCTGCGCCGGGGTGACAAACATAAAGCTGCCCCACAGGGTCTGGTCACGCTTAATGCCGCGCCCGGAGAAGTGGCGCGCCGGCAGCACGTGCACCGTCAGGTCATCGGTAATGTGCACCGACTGGTTCCAGTCGCGCTCGCTGACGATCGCCGGATCCATACCCCAGTAGCGCAGATGCGATCCCACGCCCAGCGGCGTTACCGCGCGCTTTACCTTCGGCAGTAACGCCCGGATGGTGGCGTAATCCAGATGGTCGTAGTGATCGTGAGAGATAATCAGCAGGTCAATTTCGGGCATGCTCTGCGCGCTCCACGGATACTCCCCCGCAAAGGCTTTATTGAGGAAGGAAAACGGCGCGGCGTAGTTACCCAGAACCGGATCGATCAGGATGCGTTGCCCCGCCAGCTGCATATACCAGGACGAGTGACCGAGCCACACCAGCGTGTCCTGCTCAGGCGGCAGGCTCGCGAGATCGGTTTTCACCAGCGGCAGCGGCTGCGCGGGACGGGCGTTTTCGGTTTTACGGGTCAGGAACTGCCACCACGCCACCAGCATATTTTGTTGCCCGGTAAAGCCCGGCGTAGGGAGCGTGTTGTGGAATTTCCCGTCGCGATACTGCGGGGAGGCTTCCACTTCGGTAAGCTGCGCACCCTGCGGTGGCTGGCCAAATCCGGCATTCAGAACAAACGGTAAACTGGCAGCTGAAGCAATAATCATGACTAACACCACGCAGATGAATAGAGGCTTTTTCATGTCCTGACCCGCCAACGCGCCCCGTCCGGTGGATTGCGCAGGTGACACTTGATTATGAGTGAGTAAGCACTCATTATAGATAGGATGCTTACGTCGTCAAGAAGGTTTTCGATCTTTGACATTCCGCGTTGCAGCATGGCAAAGCACGTGTTTCAATCAGGGTTTTTACAATTGACGGGAGGAAAAATTTAGTGGCACGTCCGAAGAGTGAAGATAAAAAACAGGCCTTACTGGAAGCAGCAACCGCTGCATTTGCGCAGTCAGGTATTGCCGCCTCAACGGCGTTAATCGCCCGTAACGCGGGCGTCGCTGAAGGTACGCTGTTTCGCTACTTTGCTACCAAAGACGATCTGCTGAATGCCCTCTACCTGCACCTGAAGCAGGATCTTTGCCAGACCATGCTGGCGAATCTCGATCGCACCATCACCCTGCCGAAAGAGCACACCCGTAACATCTGGAACAGCTACGTGGACTGGGGCATTCGTAACCCCGTGGCGCATGCGGCCATCCGCCAGATCGGCGTCAGTGAAAAGCTGAATGCCGAAACGGAGCAGGCGGTGAAAGACATGTTCCCGGAGCTACACGAGCTGTGTCGTCGTTCGGTCCGCCCGGTGTTTATGTCTGACGAGTTCCGCACCTTTGGTGATGCCATTTTCTTATCGCTGGCGGAAACCACCATGGAGTTTGCCACCCGCGATCCGTCCCGTGCCCTTGATTTTAAAGCGCTGGGCTTTGAGGCCATGTGGCGCGGGCTTGCCCAGGAAGATAACGATGGACGGTAAATCCCTGCAGGAGCACGCAAAACGCGTGGCGCTGGAGATGCCTTTTACCGAACACTGCTGGCCGTTTGGCCCCGAGTACGACGTGTTTAAGGTTGGCGGCAAGATTTTTATGCTGATGGCTACCGTCCGCGGACGGCCTCACGTCAGCCTCAAATCAGATCCGGAAAAATCACTGTTAAATCAGCAGATCTACCGCGGCGTTGAGCCCGGTTACCATCTGAATAAAAAGCACTGGATCTCCGTTTTCGGCACCGACGACATCACCCCCGAACTGGTCACCGACCTGATTGCGGACTCGTGGAATCTGGTCGTCGACAAACTGCCAAAAAAAGACCAGAAGTGGCTACGCCCGGCCTGATTGTTCGTCTGAAACGAACAGGTTAAGCGCTCGAATCGCACTTATCTTTTCCCGCTTCGCGCGGTAATCTGCATGCCTTTGACGCCCGCCAGCGGGCGAATGTTAATACCAGGAGTTGTTATGGATATCATTTCTGTCGCCCTGAAACGCCACTCTACCAAGGCGTTCGATCCGGCTAAAAAACTGACCGCTGAAGAAGCGGAAAACATCAAAACGCTGCTGCAGTACAGCCCTTCCAGCACGAACTCACAGCCGTGGCACTTTATTGTTGCCAGCACAGAGGAAGGTAAAGCGCGCGTGGCAAAATCTGCGGCGGGAACCTATGTGTTTAACGAACGCAAAATCATGGATGCCTCTCACGTGGTGGTGTTCTGCGCGAAAACCGCGATGGACGACGCCTGGCTTGAGCGCGTGGTCGATCAGGAAGAGGCCGACGGTCGTTTTAACACCCCAGAAGCGAAAGCCGCGAACCATAAAGGCCGCTGCTATTTTGCCGACATGCACCGCGTCGATCTGAAAGATGACGACCAGTGGATGGCGAAGCAGGTTTACCTGAACGTCGGTAACTTCCTGCTGGGCGTGGCCGCGATGGGCCTGGACGCGGTGCCGATTGAAGGCTTCGATGCCGCAATCCTCGACGAAGAGTTCGGCCTGAAGGAGAAAGGCTTCACCAGCCTGGTGGTGGTGCCGGTTGGGCATCACAGCGTGGAGGATTTCAACGCCACGCTGCCGAAGTCTCGCCTGCCGCTGAGCACGATTGTGACGGAGTGCTGATTCTGACGGGCCGCTGCGTGCGGCCCGTTACGTTTTACTGATGACCAGCCTGCGATGCGGATGCACATCGCGATCGCTACCCCAGGCAAAGGCAATCCAGCGCTCTTCCAGCTCCGCGTAAGAATTCACGGGCGTTAACCTCCACTCTTCTCCCACCGTACCGTCTGCTACGCTAATGCTATAGTTCATGGTGAACGCCCAGTCGATCATGCGCAGCCAGAACCGCTGCCCGTCTCCCGTTTGCTCGCTATCCGAAACAACAATGTCGTATTCGCTTAACAGCCACTGGAAAAATAATTGCGGTAATCCGCTTATCACGCGTTGGTGGACGGCGCGTGGCGTACGCCACACCATCACCTGCGTAGCAGCACCGTGGGGAAAGGTAATTTCTTTATGAAACTCAAGCTTGACGGCATAGGCCGTATACGGCTTACCGTCGTCGGTAGTCACGAGACGGTATTCATCCCCATAACGGGATTTTAATAGCCGGTAGCCGACAGGCAGCAAAAACCCCGGCAGATGAAAATCCACCGTGCCCCGCGCCAGAAACGCTTCGGTATGTTCGACGTTTCGGGAGATAAGGCCGAGTTTTTGGCTGAAGTCAGCGGAATCAATCATCAGTGGCGACATGGGTTGTTTCTCATCGCGTGAGTATAGACGACTTAACACCTCATCGAAATGATGTTGATTCAGTCGGTTGGTTTAATTTAAACCTTACCTTACATCAGGCTCATCGGCTTAGCCGAATCCGCGTCATTTCCCTGAAAGCGTCTCGCAAAAAATTATTTCGCCCGCGCCTCCAGCCACGCCATCGCCCTCTCCCCCGCCTCGTCCACCGGTAAATAGACCAGCAGCCGCGAGCCGTTTCGCGGCGCGGAGTACCAGTACATCTGCTGCAGCGTAAAATCTCCCAGCTCGGGATGGGTAAACAGCTTGAGCTGGTTCTCCACGCCGCGCACGTCGTTGCGCTGGTGCCACAGGGCTTTAAACTCCTCAGACACCGCAAAGAAGCGCGCCAGCTTCGTTTCCCAGAGCGGGTCGCCACGGTGCTCGGCCATCGCCGCGCGGAAGTAGGAGACAAAAACCGGCAGCACGTCGTCGCGCTTGCCGAGCCGCGCGCGCCACGCCGGATGGGTGAGGAACAGGTAAATACAGTTGCGGTCTTCCGGGGGAATGTCATTGAAATCAACGCCCATCAGGTGCCCGAAGCTCGCATTCCACGCCACGATATCGAAATTCGGTTTCTGGATGCTGGCAGGCTTCGGCATCAGGGTATCGAGCAGGCGGCGCGTGCCTTCGCCAATCCCTTCACAGCAGACCGCCTGCGGGGCCTCGCCCGGCGGCAAACCCGCCAGCACGAAAAGATGTCGGGCCTCGGTCGGGGTACATTGCAGCGCTTTCGCCACGGCGGCCATCACCGCGCTCGACGGGTTGACGTCCCGGCCCTGCTCCAGCCAGGTGTACCAGGTCACGCCGACGTCAGCGAGCATCGCCACCTCCTCACGGCGCAGCCCCGGCGTGCGGCGGCGTCCGCTGCGCGGCAGGCCGAGGCGCTGGGGATCGAGGCTCTCGCGCCGGGCGCGCAGAAAAGCGCCCAGCTGCTTGCGGGTGTCATCCTGGAGAGAGACGACGGGTTCAGACATCAGCGCCATAAATACTCCTGCATGGTAGTGGCAATACCAGTATAAGCAAGAACTGGTACCCGTTTATCAGATGGTTGATGCTACGACTCTACGCTGTTTGACGCAATGGAGTCACCATGAATACGTCAGTTGTTTCACCGGGTCGCGCAGGCCTGATATTGCTGTTAACCGGCCAGATGCTGCCGCTGATTGATACCTCGATAACGAACGTCGCGCTGGACGCCATCACGCGCTCCTTACACGCCACCGCCACCGAGCTGGAGCTGATTGTCGCGCTTTACGGGGTGGCCTTTGCCGTCTGTCTGGCACCCGGCAGCAGGCTGGGGGATAACCTTGGCCGCCGTCGCCTGTTTATGTGGGGCGTGGCGAGCTTTGGCCTGGCCTCGCTGCTGTGCGGCATGGCGGGCAACATTGAGCAGCTGCTGGCCGCGCGAATCGTTCAGGGCGCAGGCGCGGCGCTGATAATGCCGCAAATTCTGGCCACGCTGCACGTGACGCTCAAAGGCACCGCGCATGCCAAAGCCATCAGCCTCTTCGGCGGCATCGGCGGGATTGCGTTTATCGTCGGCCAGATGGGCGGCGGCTGGCTGGTGTCGGCGGATATCGCCGGGCTGGGCTGGCGCAACGCCTTCTTTATAAACGTGCCGATTTGCCTGGCGGTGCTGGCGCTGAGCCGTCGCTACGTGCCGGAAACCCGTCGCGAAACGCCGTCGCGCATCGACTGGACCGGCACCGTCCTGCTGGCGCTTATTCTCTGCTGCCTGCTGTTCCCGATGGCGCTCGGCCCGCAGCAGCACTGGTCGTGGCCGCTGAAGGCCGCGCTGACAGCGATTATCCCGCTGGGATACCTGATGGTGCTGAACGCGCGTAAAAAAGAGCGTGATGATGCACATCCGCTGATCCCGCCGCGCCTGCTTCAGCTTCCCAGCATTCGTTTTGGCGTATTAATTGCGATGCTTTTTTTCAGCGTCTGGTCCGGGTTTATGTTCTGCATGGCGCTGACCATGCAGAGCGGCCTGGAGATGGCGCCGTGGCAGTCCGGGAACAGCTTTATCGCGCTGGGGGTGACCTATTTTATTTCCGCCTGGTTCGCCCCACGCCTGATTGCCCGCTACAGCACCAGCGCCATCCTGCTGAGCGGGCTGGCCGTTCAGATAGTCGGCCTGCTGGCGCTGATTGCCACGTTCCGCTACTGGGGAATGCAAAATACCGCGTTGACGCTGGCTCCCGCCACCGGGCTGGTGGGTTACGGGCAGGCGCTGATCGTGAACAGCTTCTACCGCATCGGGATGCGCGATATCCAGCCTGACGACGCGGGGGCCGCGAGCGCGATTTTAAGCACGCTGCAGCAGGCCGCGCTGGGGCTTGGCCCGGCCATTTTCGGCGCGATTTTGCTGCACGGGCTGCATAATCATCACGGCGATTATACCCAGGCCATTAACGTCTTCCTTATGGTGGAGACCGGCCTGATGGCGATCCTGGCGCTGGCGACGCTGTGCATGCGCCATCGCCTGCGCCTGCCGGCAGTGAAGGCCTGCCAGGCGGCCAAATAAGCCGTCGAATTTGCATAATAGATCCGCAGCCGCCATTATGGGGCTGCATCAATACAGGAGACGTTATGCAGGAATTAATTGCTCAGGTTGAAGAGTTAGGGATTGAAATTAATCACACCACCTCTTTAGTGATTATCTTTGGTATTATTTTTCTTACTGCCCTTATCGTTCATTTTATTCTGCACAAAGTGGTGCTTCGCGCCTTCGAGAAACGCGCGCGGGCCAGCAGCCATTTATGGCTGCAGATCATTACCCAGAACAAGCTATTTCACCGTCTGGCGTTTACCCTTCAGGGGATAATCGTCAACGTTCAGGCGGTTCTGTGGCTGCAAAAAGGCAGCGAAGCGGCGGAAATGCTCACCACCTGCGCGAAGCTGTGGGTGATGGTATATGCCCTGCTCTCCTTCTTCTCGCTGCTGGACGTGATTTTTAACCTGTCGCAGAAAATGGCCACCGCGTCACAGCTGCCGCTGAAGGGGATATTCCAGGGCGTCAAGCTGGTGAGCGCCATTCTGGTGGGGATCTTAATTATCTCCCTGCTGATCGGCCAGTCTCCCGCCATTCTGATAAGCGGCCTGGGCGCCATGGCAGCCGTTCTGATGCTGGTCTTTAAGGATCCGATTCTCGGTCTGGTTGCCGGGATACAGCTTTCCGCCAACGACATGCTCAAGCTTGGCGACTGGCTGGAGATGCCGAAATACGGCGCCAACGGCACGGTGACGGACATCGGCCTGACCACCGTGAAGGTGCGCAACTTCGATAACACCATCACCACCATCCCGACGTGGGCGCTGGTCTCGGACGCGTTCATCAACTGGAGCGGCATGTCCGCCTCCGGCGGCCGCCGCATCAAGCGCAGCCTGAATATCGACACCACCAGCATTCACTTCCTCGACGAGCAGGAGCAGCAGAAGCTGATTCAGGCGAAGCTGCTGAAGCCCTATCTGGCCGCGCGCCATGAGGAAATTAACCTGTGGAATCAGCAGAACGGCGAAGGGGAATCGGTATTAAACCTGCGCAAGATGACTAATATCGGCACCTTCCGCGCCTACCTGAACGAATATCTGCGTAACCATCCGCGCATTCGCAAAGATATGACGCTGATGGTGCGCCAGCTGGCGCCGGATGCCAACGGCCTGCCGATTGAAATATATGCCTTCACCAACACGGTCATCTGGGCGGAATATGAAGATATTCAGGCCGACATTTTCGACCATATATTCGCGGTGGTGGATGAATTTGGCCTGCGCATTCACCAGTCGCCAACCGGGAACGATATTCGCTCCCTGGCGGGGGTCATCGCTAAATAATCAGGCGCTGGCGCGGGAAATAAAGCGCCAGCCCATCATCACCCTTTCCGTGGGCGCATCCGGGTTGTCGATCTTATTTAAGAGCAGATTGACCGCCTTGCGCCCGATATCCCGCGAGGGCTGCTCGATGGTGGTGAGTGAAATCATCTCCGCCAGCTCGGTGCCGTCAAAACCAACAACTGCGATATCCTCGGGCACCCGCAGACCTGCCTGCTGAATGGCGCGCAGCGCGCCCGCCGCCAGCGTATCGGAAACGGCAAATACCGCATCCGGTGGATTTTCCTTCAGCAGATTTTGCATTGCCGCCATGCCCGCGCCGGAGCTGAGCTCGCTGGCGTACTCCACCGCCTGATAGTCGAGATCCCGCAGGTGAATGACGCTTTTATAGCCGCGCTCGCGCAGGCGCGCATACTTATAGCTGAGGTCGTGGTTGATCAGGGCAATACGTTTGCGCCCGCCGTCGGCAAGCTGGCTCACGACGTGCTGGGAGGCATCGACGTCGTTAATCCCCACGCAGGAAACTGCCCCTGCATCCGCGTATTCCGCGCACTGCACCCACGGCGCGCTGCCGATGAGGGCCGCCAGTTCAGGCAGCTTCGAGAAGGCGTCCATGGTGATAATGCCGTCGACGATTTTGCCGGACAGCAGGCTCAGGCCCGAGCGGGATCGCTCAATATCCGAGCCGGAGTTGCAGAGCAGGATCCGGTAGCCGTTCTTCTCCGCCTCGGCTTCGATCCCCTTAACCACCTCGGCGCAGAACGGGTTGGCAATGTTCGAGACCATCACCAGGATCATATAGCTGCGGGCGGTGCGCAGCTGACGCGCCAGCAGATTGGGCTGGTAGTTACTCTCCCTGATCGCCTGCATAACGCGCTCGCGGTTTTTCGCCTTCACCGTATCGCTGTTATTCAGCACGCGGGAGACCGTCGCCACGGATACCCCGGCCAGCTGAGCGATTTTCTGAATTGACATAGCGACGATACATCCTGCGGTTAGCGTTTTGTGCAGGCTATCATAAATTTGTTGCCCGGCGAACCGGGCAACGCGTCATTGTTCAACGCACACCCAGCGCTGCTGCTGATGGCTTTTCACAATGGCATCAATGATATACATCACGTTTGCGCCGTCATGGAAGGTTGCGAACTGCGGCGCCTCCGGCATCGCACCCGCCTGTACCGCCCGGTAGAACTGCGCCATCATATTTTTGAAGGCATCCGGCCAGCCTTCAATGTGCCCGCCGGGGAAGTGGGCGCTGTCGGCCACATCGCGGTTCATCAGCCCCGGATCGTCGCTCAGCGCCTGGTTGGCCTGCGCGCGATGGCCGATCCACAGCCGCTGGGGGATTTCCTGATCCCACGCAACGGACCGCTCGCTGCCGTTTACCTCAAACGTCAGGCGGTTTTTCCGCCCGGCGCTCACCTGCGAGACGCTAAAGCTGCCCTTGCTGCCGTCGTCAAAGCGGAACAGCACCGAACCAAAATCTTCGGTGGTAACCGGTTTGTCTTCATACTCCGCCTGCTCGTCGTGGGAGAAGGTCTGGTTTCCCCCCACGCTGGCCTTACGCGTCGGCCAGACGATGGATAAGTCGGCCATTACCTGCGTAATGCGCCTGCCGGTCACGAACTGCACCGTATCGCACCAGTGGGAGCCGATATCCGCCACCGCCCGCGAGGCGCCGCCGAGCGCGGCATCCACCCGCCAGTTGTAGTCGGTTTCCAGCAGCATCCAGTCCTGCAAATAGCTGCCGTGCGAGGCAAACAGCCGCCCGACGCTGCCCGCGCGCATCATGCTCGCCGCCTGGCGCACCATCGCAAACTGGCGATAGACGAAGCTCACGCCGTGCACCACGCCCGCCTGCTCCGCCAGGGCCACCAGCTCGCGCGCCTCTTCCGGGGTCATGCACAGCGGTTTTTCGGAAAATACGTGCTTACCCGCGCGCAGGATCTTGCGGTTGATCTCCGCGTGCAGGTGGTTCGGCGTGCAGTTGTGCACCACGTGCAGATCGGGGTACGCGAGCAGCTCCTCCACGCTGCCGCAGGCGTGCGGCACGTTAAGCTGGCGCGCTTTCTCCTGCGCCCGGGCAAACGATCCGTCGCAGAGCGCCACCACCTGCACAAACCCGAGGCGCCTGAGCGCCTCGATATGCGCCGGGCCGATAAACCCGCTGCCGATAATGCCGACGTTAATCATCGTTGCCCCCTGCGGCAAAATCATCAAACGCGCGTCCGGAAACGGGAATAATGTGGCGGCGGATAAACTCGCTGCCCTCCCTCGCGCCGGTATCGCCGTCCTTCAGGCAGCACTCCCACTCCAGCACCGCCCAGCCGTCGTAGTCGTACTGGGTCAGCTTGCTGAAGATGCCCCGAAAGTCGATCTGCCCGTCGCCGAGCGACCGGAAGCGCCCGGCGCGGCCGATCCACGGCTGATAGCCGCCGTAAGCGCCGCTGCGCCCGCTGGGGCGAAACTCGGCGTCCTTAACGTGAAACGCTTTAATACGCTTATGGTAGATGTCGACGAAGGTCAGATAATCCATCTGCTGCAACAGCATATGGCTCGGATCGTAGAGGATGTTGCAGCGCGGATGGTTATCCACCAGGGCAAGAAAACGCTCGAAGGTCACGCCGTCGTGCAGATCTTCCCCCGGATGCAGCTCAAAGCAGACGTCAACGCCATGCTCGTCGAAGGCGTCCAGAATCGGCCGCCAGCGGTTAGCCAGTTCCTGAAACGCTTCCTGAAAACGCTGCTCGTTATGCGGCGGCCAGGGGTAGAAAAACGGCCACGCCAGCGAGCCGGAGAAGGTGGCATGGGCCTTCAGGCCTAGCCGGGCGGACGCCACCGCCGCCTGCATCAGCTTTTCCGTTGCCCACGCCCGGCGCGCCGCATCGTCACCGCGCACGGACGCGGGGGCGAAGTGGTCAAACGCGTCGCTGTAAACCGGGTTCACCGCCACGAGCTGCCCCTCCAGATGGGTCGACAGCTCGCTGATGACCAGCCCGTGAGCGGCCAGCCTGGCGGTGATTTCATCGCAGTAGGCCTGGCTCTCTGCGGCTTTCTCGACATCAAAAATGTGCGGATGATTGCAGGGGATCTGCACCGCCCTGTAGCCCTTCGCCGCGGCCCATTCGGCCAGCCCGTCGAGCGTGTTGAACGGCGCTTTCTCACCAATAAACTGCGACAGAAAAATACCCGGTCCCTTAATCGTTTTCATACCACCCCCAGAACGTTACGCCTTGTCATCGTCATACCTAAACGTGAGAAGGAAAATCAGCGCGATCGCCGCGGCAGCCACCGCCGGGATCCACCAGAATGTCACCCACGCCTGCGGCACGGCCTGCCCGGCCACCAGGCGGTTATAGAGCGCGCCGGAAATCTGCGAGCCGAGCAGCATGCCGATGCCGTAGGTAAACATTACGATCATGCTCTGGGCCTGACCTTTAACCTTTTCACCGGCGACCCGGTCGGTATAGATAAAGCCGACGACAAAGAAGAAATCGTAGCAGACGCCGTGCAGCAGAATGCCGAGATAGAGCAGGATGCGCCCCTCCTCGCTGACGCCCAGCGCGAACATGGCATAACGCACGAACCACGCCAGCATGCCAATCAGCAGCATCACCTTCACGCCCAGGCGGCGGAACAGCAGCGGGATAACCAGCATGAAGAAGATTTCGGACATCTGCCCGAAGGACATGGCGGTGCTGACGTCGGCAATACCCGCATCCGCCAGATACGAGGCGGTATAGGCGTAGTAGGTTCCCAGCGGGACGGAGATCAGCATCGCGCACACGGAGAAGACGAAAAAGTGGCGGGTTTTGAGCAGCGCGAAGGCATCCGCGCAGAAGAGATCCCGCACCCTGACCGGCAGGCCTTTCGCCGGAGCCGGCGTGTGCGGCAGCGTCAGGCTGTAGAGAGCCAGCAGCACGGAGCTTGCCGCCGCCACCTGGAAGATGGTGACGCTGGACGCCACGCCGGTGACGCCGATAAAAATGCCCGCCACGATCCAGCCGATGGTGCCAAACACGCGCACCACCGGGAAGGTTTTATCCACGTTCGCCAGGCTGTGAAAGGCGATATTGTTGGTCAGCGCCAGCGTCGGCATGTAGCAGAGCGTGTAGCCAAACAGCAGGCCAATCAGCAGGGCGCCGTTTTCGGCAATCAGCGCTCCCGGCACGAACCACAGGATTGCCGCGCCCGCCAGGTGCATCACCGCCATGACCTTCTGCGAGGCGAAGAAGCGATCCACCAGCATCCCGAGCACGAACGGCGAAAGAATGGAGGCGATTGGCCCGGCGGAGAACGCATCGCCAATCAGCAACGACATATTGTGCCGGGTCATTACCAGGCCGAGCGTGACCGACCAGCTACCCCAGATGAAGAATTGCAGAAACATCATCAGCGAGAGACGCGGCACCAGCAGCCGGTGTTGCGTTATCGCCTTTTCACCCCTTTCAGTTGACACCATGATGAGACCCACCCTCAAAAAAGTAATCGATTACAAAACGGCCCACGTAAAAAGTAATCGATTACAAAATAAAGATCCTGCGGATCGTCGAAGATTTGGGAGGGGGGTCACGATAAAGGTGGAGCGGTGCAATCAGGGCCCGGCAGGCGTGAAGGCAGGTGCGGCCGGGGTGCGGTCTGGTGCCCTCACCCCGACCCTCTCCCACAGGGAGAGGGGGCAAACATTAAAAACGGCAACCAGGTTGCCGTTTTGCTTTTACCTTCGAGAGAGCTTAAACGCGATAAACAGGAACGCTACCCACACCGGCAGCAGCATCGCTGACAGACGCATCTCATCCATGGTGCACATCAGCACCAGAATCAGCGCCAGGAACGCGATACAGATATAGTTCCCCGCCGGATAGAGCAGCGCTTTAAACTGCGTCACGCGGCCCTTGCGGCGCATGGCGGCGCGAAAGCGCAGGTGCGCCAGGCAGATCATGATCCAGTTCAGCAGCAGCGTGGCGACAACCAGCGCCATCAGCAGACCAAAGGCCTGTTTCGGCAGCAGGTAGTTGATCAGCACCACCAGCGAGGTGATAGCGCCGGAAAGGAACAGCGAATTGACCGGCACGCCGCGACGGCTGACGCGGGTGAGGAATTTCGGCGCATTCCCCTGCACCGAAAGGCCAAACAGCATGCGGCTGTTGGAGTACACCCCGCTGTTATACACCGACAGCGACGCCACCAGGATAACGAAGTTCAGCGCCGACGCCACCACGTTGCTGTTCAGATCGTGGAAAATCATCACGAACGGGCTGCTGTCGGATTTCACCTCCACCCACGGATAAAGCGCCAGCAGAACGACCAGCGAGCCGATATAGAACAGCAGAATACGGTAAACCACCTGGTTGACCGCTTTAGGTATGCTTTTGTGCGGGTCGCGCGCTTCAGCCGCGGTGATGCCAATCAGCTCCAGCCCGCCGAAGGAGAACATGATCACCGCCAGCGAGAGGATCAGCCCCTTCCAGCCGGTCGCCAGGAAGCCGCCGTGCTGCCACAGGTTATCGATGGTCGCCCGCTCGCCGCCGTGGCCGGAGAACAGCAGCCACAGGCCGAAGCCGATCATGCCGATAATCGCCAGCACCTTGATCAGCGCGAACCAGAACTCGGTTTCGCCGTACAGGCGCACGTTTACGAGGTTAACGGCGTTAATAATGATGAAGAAGGCCGCGGCCCAAATCCACGTCGGCACGTCCGGCAGCCAGTACTGCATATAGATGCCTGCGGCGGTCAGCTCGGCCATTCCCACCAGCACAAACATTACCCAGTAGTTCCAGCCGGAAAGGAAACCTGCGAACGGGCCCCAGTATTTATAGGCAAAGTGTGCGAAGGAGCCTGACACCGGCTCTTCAACGACCATCTCGCCGAGCTGGCGCATGATCAGGAAGGCGATAATCCCCGCGATAGCATAACCCAGCAGAACCGCCGGACCGGCCATCTGAATGGCGGGGCCGATACCGAGAAACAGCCCGGTACCGATCGCGCCGCCAAGGGCAATTAACTGAATATGTCGATTTTGCAAACCACGTTGCAGCGTCGGACTCTGATCCGACGAGGCTTCAGCGCTACCACGGCCTGAAGCGGATGACGCGTCTTTCACGCCCTACCCCTGTCTCTTTTTTAGAAGGGGCACGTTTTAACACTTCATGCTGGTGGTAGCAAGCCTAACGCCGGGCCACCGCATGCGCCCGGCGGATAAACGTCACGACCCGATGATCCCGCCGTCCGCTTTGGTAATCACCACCGTTGACGATCGCGGCCGGCCGTTCGGGCTGGCGTCAGGCCAGTTAGAGACGGCGCGCGGATTGGCCGGATCGGTAATATCATCCCCGCCCTCTCCCGGATGCTGAATGTTAATAAACAGCGTGCGGTTGTCCGGCGTAAACGCAATGCCGGTGATTTCGCACCCGCGCGGGCCGGTCAGGAAGCGGCGATACTCATTGGTGCCCGGAATGGTTGCCACCATCTGGTTATTGCCCATCCCCTCGTACGCTTTCTTATTGATGGTGCTGGAGGAGACGTCGGTCTGGATCCACAGGACGCCCTGGTGATCGAACGACAGCCCATCCGGGCTGCCGAACGCCGCGCCCTGCATGGAGCCTTTAGACTTAGGATCGTCGCCGTCGGTGCGTCCTGCCATGACCAGAATATCCCACTTAAATCGGGCAGCGGCAGGGTCTGCTCCCTCTTCGTGCCAGTGCATAATATGACCAAACACGTTGTTGGCGCGCGGGTTGGCGGCATCGACCGGCGCCTTGCCCTCTTTACCGCGATCGCTGTTGTTGGTGAGCGTACAGTAGACGCTGCCGCTGGTGTGCGGATCGACCGCTATCCATTCGGGGCGATCCATTTTCGTCGCCCCCACCACGTCGGCCGCGAGGCGGGTTTTGATCAGCAGATCGCCCTGGTTTTCGAAACCGTTGCTTTTATCCAGCCCATTTTGCCCGAAGATCAGCGGCAGCCAGTCGCCGCTCCCCTCCTCGTTGAACCGGGCAACGTACAGCGTGCCGGACGTCAGCAGGTTCATATTGGCTTCACGGTTCGCGGGATCGTATTTTTTGTCCGAGACGAATTTATAGATGTACTCAAACTTCTGATCGTCCCCCATGTAGACCACCACGCGGTTATCGGCGGCGAGCGTGACGGCAGCGCCCTCATGCTTGAAGCGACCGAGCGCGGTGTGCTTGCGCGGCGTGGAGGTTGGGTCGTAGGGATCAATCTCTACCACCCAGCCGAAACGGTTGGGCTCGTTAGGGGTTTTATCGACGCTGAAGCGGTCATCCACCTCGTTCCAGCGGTACGATTCATCGCTGTCGCTGATGCCGTATCGTTTTTCCAGCGGGTTGAGGTCGGCTTTTTTCACAAAAATGTCCGACCAGTTCTCCTCGCAGGTGAGATAGGTGCCCCACGGCGTATGGCCGTTGGCGCAGTTTTGCATGGTGCCCAGCACGCGCTCCCCCTGCGGGTCGGCGGCGGTTTTCATTAGGTCCTGATGCCGCGCCGGGCCGGTAAGCTGCATTGGCGTATTGACGGTAATACGGCGCGCGAACGAAGACGGACGAACCACCTGCCATTCGCTGCCCGCTTTTTTCACCTCCACCACCGACACGCCCATCGCGTTCTGCCCCTTGCGGGCCTTGTCGAGGCTCCAGTTCGCCGTACCGTCGGTAAACAGCATCCCGTTGTCGATGTATTCATGGTTCATCGCCAGCAGGCCATGCTCCGGGCTTTGCTCCCCCTGCGGCAGGCTGAACCACGCCATCCCGTCGTGGTGCATGCCCGCCTGCACGGCCTGTTCGTCCGTGGTGTTGCTGGCGTCCGGCCTAAACGCCGGCATGCTGTTTTTGATGCCCGTCGGGTCACCCCAGCGATAGAACGGGCGGGCAATATAGCCTTCCGGCACCCTGACCGTGTCTTCCGTTGAGACAGCGATACTGGTGAATCCAAGGGAAACCGCTTTTGCCAGCGCGGACGGTTTTGAAACCGCGGCAATGGCGTTCTCAGGTTTGATCAGAAACGGGAATGATACGGCGGCACCCGCAACGGCGCCCATCTGGAGAAAACGGCGGCGGGAGAGGAACACCTCCGCCACCTCGGAGAATACCGGGTTAGCGCTGCGGTTAGCGATATCGTCTTGATGTTCTTTTTTAAATACGGATTTGAGGGGTCTGCCCATAGCGGCTTCCTGTCATTGGCCAAGAGGTAAGGAGTTGGCGACCAGTGTAAGAAGCTTTTATTACAATTTTATAACACGATACGGAAGGATGGGGGCATCCCTGCCCCGGATAACGAGGTGGAACGCTTAGAACTCGTAGCCCACCGAGACCTTAAAGGTACGCGGTTCGCCCTGAGTGATGTAGGTGCCGGAATCGTCCACGCTTGACCAGTAGTTTTCGTTGGTCACGTTGTCGATGCCCGCGCGCACCGTCATCTGGTTTTCATTGTGGTTCACCGCGAAGCGATAGCGCATGCCCAGATCCAGCGTGGTGTAGCTGTCCAGCTTTTTGGTGTTCGCGAGGTCGGCATACTGCGCGCCGGAGTGGTTAACGCGCGCGGTAGCGGTCAGGCCCTCAATCGGCTTAATGTCGTACTCTGCGCCCAGCACGGCGTAGAAGTTCGGGATACCGATCGCGTCGTTCCCCTGGTTCACGCCGTTTTTGGTTTTGGTCAGCTCGGCCTGCAGCCAGGTGGCGCTGGCGTTCAGACGCATCCCGAGCGTTGGTTCGCCGAAGACGTTCAGCTCCACGCCACGGTTACGCTGTTCAGCGTCCAGGCCGTAGTGGCCGCTGTCGTCGAGGATCGCCGACGGCATTTTGATCTCAAACAGCGCCAGGGAGCCGCCCACGCGGCCAAAGTCCGCCTTTACGCCCACTTCATTCTGCTTAGAGTGAACGATACCGGTGCTCTGGCCGTAGTTGTTCGCTGAGCGAGGCGCGGTTTCACCGGGCTGTAACGCTTCGGTATGGTTGGCGTAGAGCGAGATTTCCTCCCACGGTTTATAAACCACGCCATAGGTTGGCATCCAGCGGCTGCCGTCAAAACCGTCCGCGTCGTTTTCCGCACCGGTAATTTTGTTGTACCCGCGAATCACCACTTTCTGATGGCGTGCGCCTGCGGTAAACAGCAGCCTGTCGTCCAGCACGCCCAGGGTATCGCTCAACAGCCAGCCCTGCGTGCGGGTGCGCCCGCTGGTCAGCGGATCGCTGTATTTGCCGCCTGAGCCGTTGAAGTTAGAGCTGTCCGGCATCGCGACGCCGGTGTTGTGGTAAATGTTGGTGGTCGGGTTATCCGCCGTCGCCGACATTTTCCAGGCGATTTTTTCGTTTTTGGTCATCGCGGAGTACCCCACGTTAACCTTGTGCGATACGAAGCCGGTAGTGAAGTTACCGCGAATGCCCGCCATGCCGCTGACGGAATCGCTGATACGGTTGGTATCAAGACGGCTGACCACCGCATTACCGCTTTTATCCATCAGCTTCGGCGCGCTGTAGATCCCCTCTTCGTGCGCGTGCTGCGCGCCGAGGCCGGTATAGGCCGTCCAGCTATCGGTGATGTCATACTCGCTGCGCCACATCCCGAACTCGTTTTCGATATCGCTGTAGGCCCACTTCTGCGAGAAATTGCGATCGTTCTTCGGTGGTTCAGGCACGAAGTCCACCGCCGAGATGTTGACGCTGGTCGGGCTGCCGTGGAAGGTTTTTTTCTGATAGCCCAGATCCAGGGAGGTGCGGAAACGGTCGCCGTTGTAATCCAGACCGGTAGAAAGCAGCGTGGTGCGGCGGCGGTCGTTCGGCACGCCGGTTTCGCCTTCACGATGCACAAGGTTCACCCGCGCGCCAAAATGGTCGTTATCGCCAAAGCGGCGGCCCGCATCCAGCGTGGTGCCAATCTGGGAATCCGAGGTGTAGTCCACGCCCACTTTCGCCTGCGGGGTGTCGCCCGCGTGTTTTGGCTCAAGGTTAATCATTCCGCCCACGCCGGAGCTTGCCGCGCCGTTCATCAGGGAGTTTGCCCCTTTGAAGATCTCGATGCGGTCGACCATCTGGGCATCCACCACCTGACGCGGCAGCACGCCGGACAGGCCGCCAAAGGTCATGTCATCGCCGTCAAACTTCAGGCCGCGGATGCGGAAGGTTTCGGCGCTGTTGCCATACCCCTGAACGAACTGCACGCCCGCGTCGTTAGCGACCACGTCAGCAATGGTTTTTGCCTGCTGATCCTCCACCAGCTTCGAGGTGTAGCTGATGATGCTGAACGGCACGTCCATGGCGTTCTGCTGACCGAGCATCCCCATGCGGCCGCCGTTGGCTACCTGACCGTCGAGGAAGGCGGGTACCAGCTGGTCGCCGCCGGGCGTAAATTCACTGGCCGGAGACGACTGAACAACAATGGTCTCCTCTTTTTTCTCATCCGCCGCGAAAGCGGAGTGTGTCACCGCGCCAACGGCAAGCGCCAGCAGCGTTTTGTGCATTGTGGTGTTGTTCATAGTGAGCTCTTAAAGTGCGCGCAAAAATGGCCCGTCGTCGGGCCTTAGAATTTAATGGATGAAATGCAAATGAGAACTATACGTATTATCTATGCGTTATCAAGCGTCGCTGCGCATTTCTGGATGAGAAAAAAGTTTAAGCGTTGAGAGGGGCCGGGAAGACGGGTAAACGTGACGCGCAACCACCCCGCGCGCGGGGTGATTGCTAAGTTATTATTTCTTCTTGTAAATATCTGCGGTGCCGTGAATTTTGTTGTTCGTGTTACCGGAAGTCAGCACCAGCACGTCTGCGCCTTCTTTATCGGCTTTCTCGATCAGCTCTTTTTTCGCGTCATCAACCGAGACTTCATTAGACGTATTCACCGTGCCAATTTTTTCATACTGTGATTCTACTTTTTCGAAGTCATTTTTTGTCATCAGTTCAGCGGCAAAAGCGTTAGTGGTGAACAGAAACGCGGTTCCCAGCAAAACAGCAGTCGTTTTTTTCATAACATTTTTCCTTGAGATTAAGCAGCAATTACGAAAAGCCCCGCCATTCAGAGCGAGGTAGTATGAGCATGGTAGAGGAACGGCAGAATTGCCATAGCCTAAGGAAAATACTGTTATAACAGACAATTGTGCTGTCAAAAATGCGCGGTAACTCGATTTTCGGGTTGGGTGTCCCAAATATGTCCCTTAGGAGAAATGAGGAGGGAGTAAAGCAGGCGAAATGCTATGAAATTTAATGGCACGCCCTGTAGGATTCGAACCTACGACCTACGGCTTAGAAGGCCGTTGCTCTATCCAACTGAGCTAAGGGCGCACGGAGAAGAGTGTACTTCGCGGTGATGAAACGCCTGGAATTATACGGTCAATGCGTAGTGAGTCAATGCCTTTTCCGTCTTCTCTGCCGATAATAACTAGCTGATTGTAAATACGGCTGTTTTTTCAACATTTACCCCCTTTCTCCTGCTGCGAAAAGGCTTAGCCGCTTTTAAGTAACGCCTGCTGTTTTCCTGTTTGCTTCGCCTTCACACTGTCCTGCGGTATCCCGGCCGCCAGGAGGCCGGAATAAAACAGGACGACGGAGTGACGGCGCCAAATCAGACATGCTTCCCCTCGTGCGTGCAGCACATCTCACGCGACATTACCGGCATCAAGCTTGAACCCATTGTCGCCCTCTCCTCTTCACGCACCGTGGGGGCCGAAGTGCTCAGCGTGCTGTCAGGGCATCAGCAAAGTGAAGGATTTTTCCACAACTGGTCCGCAGCCCGCGCGCTTATGCTGCTGGAAGCGCAGATCGCCGCGTTAAAAAACCCCTTTCCCTGTGACAACCTTTTCATAAATTTGCCGATAACAGTTCTGATCATCCCGGAAATGTTCCAGCGTTTACTGGAACTTAACAGCCCGCCGCTGAACATTGAGCTCACAGAGCCAGCCTCGTTCTTTTCGCTCTCAGAAACGACGCGTCTGAGGGTGGTTTGTGCGCTTGAGCAGCTGACCGCGCGGGGGCACCGGATCTGGCTGGACGATATTGACGAGGCGTCGGGTCGCGCATTTTTACCCTGCCGTCTACCGTTAAGCGGGATAAAAATCGATAAAATCGCTTTCTGGCGTTTACGTACAACGCCGGCGCTGACGGAGTTGGTCACTCTTTGTTCGAAAATCGCTGCGGATGTGCTTATCGAAGGCATTGAAACGGAAAAGGATCGTGCGTGCGCGCTTCAGGCTGGCGCGCGCTTCGGTCAGGGATATTATTGGCCATCCTGGAGATGGCAGGAGGACTGAACGGTCATCGCCAAGAGGGAAGCTATGCGAATGACAGTACGCCGTTACCGGCGGCGTCGGACAGGAAGTGATTCACTGGGTTTTACGCACTCGCCTTTTGCTCTCCCATTTTTTGATCGTCTCGAATATTTGAGCCAGTCAATCAACCAGACCCGCAAAACCGATGCTCCCTTTATCATTCTGGTCACGCAGGATAATTTTTTCCGTTCCGGTTTTCTGAGCGGACAGTCGCCCCTCAGCAACTGCTGTGACTATCCCACGCTGGAAGCCGCCCTCAGCGATTTAAATCACTGGCCTTCTTCACGTCTGGTGGTCGACATAGAGAGCCGCGCCTCTCCGCTAATCGATCTGCTGGACCGATTAAGACGCCACAGCCTGTTCCCGCCCTACCTGACGCCCTACCTGCTTATCCGCGCTGACGACTACGACACACGCCTGTTTTGCAAAGCGGCCGGCCCTTTCCACGTGCTTGAACGGCAGCTTACGGCCCCCGCCATGCAGCAAGTGCTTCTCGAAACGCCTGCGCCTCCCGGCCAGCGGAAAGAGTGGTTTTCGCGTGAGGAGTGGCCCATCCTGCAGGCGCTGTCGCGGGGAAATTCCCTGCGGCAGATCGCACAGTTACAAAACCGCCCCTACAGCCGCATTATTTACCGTCTCAGCTGCATTCTGGCGAAACTGGGGCTGAATCATCGGCACGAGTTGCTACATCTTCTCAACAACTTATCAGATTTCACGTATTAACGTATTCAGTAACCCTATAATTCCTAAAGGGCTTTAGGAATTTACTTAGGATATATGTTAAATTTATGTTATTTTTAACATAAGTTTCGATTTTATAACTATTCCTAATTTCTCCGTTTGAACCATGTGAAATGCTGCATTTATAAAAAACGCCAGCGCTTTAATCCATGCGTTAAGGATTTGGCGCTTGCGTTAACAGGATGATAATGGTGTAAAAACAATCGATTCAGCTGTAAAAGAAGCCCATGTGACGGTCAGGGAACAGCAGATCCTGCTGCTGAGGTTCCTCAGGCGTCCAGCCGGGATCGGGTCTAAAAAAGGGAGAAAAAGCACGCGGGACGGCGGCACTAAAGGGTGTTAAACGTCCGAGGAGGAGGCTATCAAAGCGCCATTTCTGTTAACATTTTTGCAACACACAGGAAGATCGTTTATTTTTTGTTATTACATAAAGACGAAAGCGTGTGGTAAATGCAATATCAGGATAATTTTGCTAATTTTAAAAAATTAGCGTTTCAGATCCAGAAGATAATAATCAGCAATACAGCGATATTAATTTACAGGCTTTTCGGACAATACTTAAGCGGTATAATAAGACGTGTTTGACGCACGAATAAGAAAAATCATTTTGCCCTGACCAGCCTTATGAGATAACTGCGCTGAGGCATTGATATCACACTACGTAAACAAGGATGCTTTCGCTCTTCACCGGGACATTTACCGTAGAAGGATCTGCGCAATTATCCTTCCGGCTTTTCGAGAGTTTTTACAAAACTCAGCATAACGCTTTTAACAATCTGAGGCATAAAAAATGAAACCGGCATCCGTTATCATTATGGACGAACATCCTATCGTCAGAATGTCGATAGAAGTCCTGCTACAGAAAAATAAAAATATCCAGGTAAAGCTGAAGTCAGGCGACAGCCACGAAGTGCTTGACTGTATACGTAACCACCCTATCGACCTGGTCATTCTTGATATTGAAATGACAGGCACGGACGGGTTCGTTTTACTCAAAAGAATCAGGAACTTAAACAAAGATATTAAAGTGCTTTTCCTCTCTTCAAAATCGGAAGCCTTCTATGCCGGCCGCGCCATTCGCGCCGGGGCCAACGGTTTTGTCAGCAAGCGAAAAGATTTAGGAGAAATTTATAACGCGGTGGAAATGATCCTGATGGGCTATTCTTTTTTCCCGTCAGAAACGTTGAGCTTTATAAATCATCTGGGCTCCCGGACAGGCGCCGCTGCGGATATGCCATTATCGAACCGTGAAGTCACGGTGCTGCGATACCTGGCGAACGGATTATCAAATAAGGAGATTGCGGATCAATTATTACTTAGCAACAAAACAATTAGTGCCCATAAGTCTAATATCTATTCCAAGCTGGGTGTGCAAAGTATCGTTGAATTAATTGATTACGCGAAAGCGCACGAATTACTCTAACCGGATCCTCTCCCTGCAGCGAATAACCGTTACAGGGAGAGCTAACGTGATTAATTATAATTAATCATAAAGGTTGCATCCGCGTCGGCGCGGCCCGGCTGCGGGTTATCTGCCGTGGCGATATAATTGGCATAAAACGACAGCTCAGCATTTCCCTGCGCATCGATCGCTACCGGCTGGCTGGCCTTCTGCATCGTGAGGCGCGTCTTATCCCTGTCACGGATCTCCACCGCAACGTTGCTGGCCGCACTGGCATCATTTAACGCGAGCAGGCTGCTGTCGCGCCCGTCAACCTTACCCGTAAACGTTACCGACGCCGCCCCGGGCGGACAGCCGGTTAGCTTAAGGGTGAACGGCACGGGCTGCGTTCGGCTGCCCGTGGTGTTGAGCTGTTTCGTCGGCCAGGTGCCGAGCGTGACGGTTTTATTGCTGTCGTCCCCCTCCGCCACGCAGGTAAAATCCACTATATTGCCGTAGAGCTGAATGTTAATTTCCCCAAGCGCCGTCTCTGCCTGCGCCTGTGCGCAAAGCGTCAGGAGCGCCAGAGAGATATACCGCATCTCGTTTCGCATACCTGCTCCTTAGTCGTAATCAACGCGCAAATAGCCGCGAGAGGTGAAGCGTCCCTCGGCCGGTTTTTTACCCGTGACGCTGACGGGCCACGCGCGGATCCCCACCTTTGCCTGAGCGCTGTCGTCCAGGCGGAACGGGATTTTGCTGGTCAGGTTGTTTGGCGTCAGCGGTACGCCGTTTTCATTGGCTATCACAAATCCCACGTCCGCGTTATCGGAGACCAGCGTACTCCCTGACACCTTCTCCGCTTCGACGCGCATCGTGAGCATGGCGTTCGCCTCAACGTTGGTGCATTTGATGGCGATGGTTTTGCTCTGCGCCGAGACCCCCTCCGGCTTGTTCCCGATGCCCGCCTTGCTGAACAGGGACGCGCCAATATCGCCAAAATCGAACTCCACCACGTTCCCGGCATTAATTTCACAGCTCTGCGGCACCTGAATAATGCCGCTGTAGCTGATGGTATAAACCGGCGTGGTGAGCGGATCCGATGCCGTCGTCGTGACGTAGACCCGGAACATGGTCGCATGCGGAATAACCACCATATTGATAAAGCGCCGGGTGACCTTCAGACGGAATACGAGGCTGGAATCCTGTACGCCAAACGGTCTGTTTTTGGAAACATTTGGGTGGCTACCCATCTGAATATATTTTTTTGGGGGGTAAAAGACGCCAGCGTAGCTGTCGGTAATTTTCATGGCCCCGTCCAGATAGTCGTTAAGCTTCAGATACTGGTAGCCGTCGCTGGTGCTGGTGATCGGGTAATCGGTAACGTAGCTGCGCTTGGTGGTGTTCCCTGACGTTCCCTTGGGGCAGACGGCGTTGACGCCTACCCACTGAGATTTCTCGCTAAGCGTGACGACCTGCCCCACCTGGTTATTGGAGCTATTGAATTTGTCCGTCAGGTCGTAATGCACCTCGGTTGGCACGCCTTTTTCATTGACGCAGACGGTGGCGAAGGCGTTAGTCACGGGCATTAACGCCAGAAGGGATAACCCCAGATAACGGATTTTAATCACAGCGGATCCCCTTAAGTGTGATCGCCTGTTGCAGGCTCTGTTCCGGCAAGCTGTAGGGCGCACGGCACTGGGACTGCTTCCCGTCGCCCCACTGAATCAGCAGTTCCCCTTCCAGCGGCAGCCCGCTCAGGTAAATCTGCCCGTCATCTCCCACCATGCTGGTTACGCCGCTTTGCGTCTCACGCACCACGGCGCCAAACGGCACGGGCTGGTTATCGCGCTTCACGGTGAGCAGCGCGCGCACGCCGATGCGGGTATCGAAGCTGGCGCGCACCAGCGCCCCGTTCGTCGGCACGACGCTGGAGACGTTATTTTCAATGTCGGTATTGTTGCTCATGGTGTTGGTGTCGAGCGCCACGCGGTTGTAGCGGTACACCGTGGCGTACGGCATCACCGCATAGCCACGCCAGTCCGTTTTGACCCCGGTCTGGTTTTCGACGCTTACCCCTGAGGCGCCCGGCGCTTTGATCAGCACGTTGGTATCCCCCAGCGGCTGGCTGAACGTCACGCCGTCTGCGTGCCCCACCACGCCGCCGGAAAGCTGCCAGTTGAAATCGTGACGGTCGCGGGAGTAGTTGTAGCCCGCGCCCAGCGTGCCGTACGTTGCCTGCCAGCTGGCGCTGGCGCTGCCGCTTGCGCCGTTGTTGCTGGTGTGGCCCTGCGTGACGCTGTAGTTCAGGTTACGATCGTCGAGCAGGGTGCCGCTCACGCCGGTCTGCCAACTGGTATCGCCGTCGCTGCTACGGCTGGCGGAGGCGGTGGCATAGGCCCGGTCGATCGCGCTATCGCGGCGGTAGCCGTGACGGGTGAACAGGCTGAACGGTACCGAGACATTGAACGAGGCAATACGGTCGGTTCCGTCAATCCCGACGGCCTTGTTCCACGACCACGACAGGGAGTAGTTGACCCCCTTCACCCCGCCCGCATAGCCGAGCTGGTACCAGACGTTTGACTCGCTGGTGCCCCAGTAGCTTTGCTGGCTGCCTGACACGTAAACCGAGCCGTAATCCCCGAGCGACTGAGAAATGTTGAGCTGGAAACGACCTTTTTTATTCAGCGTCAGGTTATGGTAGCTCTGGACGTCCGGCACGCCGTCATCATCCCGATCGTCGCCATACTGATAGCCTTCCATAGAGCGCCAGGCCACGTCGTCGAGGGTATAGAAACCTTTGGTGGAGTAGCGGTACCCCAGCAGCTGGAAGTTGGTGCCAAATCCGTTAAGGGATTTGGCGTACAGGAAACGCAGGGACTGCCCTTCATGGCGGCTGTCGTCTGCCAGCTGGCTGCGGGCGTGGGTAAGATCGAGCGAGACCGCGCCCCAGTCACCGAGGTTTTTCCCGGCACCAATGGCAATCGCCGTATAACGCGAGGCCAGCTGCGTCCCGCCGTACAGCGTGTAGCCGTCGGCAAGACCCGCAATCATTGTTCCCTGGGCGAAGAACGGGGTGTCCTGCTCGCTGTTACCGCTGCGATAGTCCCCCGCCACCAGATCGTACTTCCAGCGTCCTTCACGCTGGAGCAGCGGAACGGTGGAGTACGGGACGGTGTAGCGCTGCTGGCTGCCGTCCTTCTCTTCTACCGTCACCTCCAGGTCACCGCTTGAGGAGGTCGGGTTAAGATCGGTAATGGCAAAAGCCCCCGGCTGCACGTAGCTCTGGTAGATAACGTATCCGTTCTGGCGGATGACGACCTTGGCGGGGGTGCGGGCGATCCCGCGCACGGTAGGCGCGTAGCCCTGAAGGCTGTCCGGGTACATGCTGTCGGACGAGTAGAGTCGCCCGCCGCGAAAACCGACGCTGTCGAAGACGTCGTTACCGGTGTTGCTGTCGCCGAGCACCAGCTCGCTTTTCAGCGGAATGACCGTGCGCTGCGCCCAGGTGCCGATATTTTGCCAGCTGCTGTGCCGCTGGCCGTTGCTTTCGGTGTAGCGCCACGCGCCGTTGTTGCGTAATCGCCACGCACCGTAGTTCAACCCGCTTTGCAGGTTCAGATAATAGCTGTCGTCGTCGCTGCCGCGGTTGCCGGTAAAGCTGTAGTTTACCAGCGCGGCAGGAATGCCTTCATCCCACTGCTCGGGCGGGATGTAGCCCCGGGCGCTGTTTTGCATCGCCACCTGCGGCAGGCTGACGTTCAAACGCTGCGACGCGAAGTTGAACGCCGTTTCGCTGCCGGGAATAGCCGTGGCAAGCGGCACGCAGGTGTCGCCCTGCACGTTGCTCAGCTCCGGGAAGGCGGCGATATTGACGCCAAAGCGGTCGAGCATCGCGCGCGTAATACAGGGCGCCAGGCCGCCCGCAACCGGCGGCGTGTTGTCGGCTTGCTCAAAGCGCACGTCCTGGGTGCCGATAAACTCATCGTTACGCCAGATATCGACGCGATAGACGCCCGGAGCCTGCTGGTGGCCCTTTTCAAAGCGCGACAAATCCGCCACGCTCGCCGCGTCATCGGAGAGAAACGCCGGGTTAAAGTAGCTTTCGCCCCAGCCGGCATGCGGCCAGAGCGTTGCCATCAGTGCCAGTGCAACCGGGCAGTAACGCCATTGAGTGTTCATCGCCCTGTCTCTGCTCACAGGCTGACGCTACGCGCCGGCGTAATGGCGCCATAGTCGTTTACGCTCTGCCAGGAGAGCGTGCCGCTTGCCGCGGACGGCAGCACCTGCTGGGCCGAGCTTTTCGGCGCGACCATCAGGTTGTCCAGCGTCTTACCGCCAAGCTTCAGATTGACCAGCGTGACGTAATACGGCGAGGCATTGCTCACCTTAAGGTGGTTGCCGGCGCGCTCAAAACGCAGCTGCGAGAGCGCCTCTTCTGGCGGCATCGCCAGGTTAGCCGGGCGAACAAACAGCTTGATGCGTGACAGAATGGCCAGCTGCAGTACGTTGTTGCCGTCCTGATTTTTTTTGCTGACGGACGGAATCGCTTTGACGTTCATGTAAAAGAGCGATTCGCGATCGGCGGGCAGCGCCGGGCCGGCGTAAATAATGCGCAGCGTGTTTTCGCTGTCCGGCTCGCTGACAAACAGCGGCGGCGTGACGGCAAAGGTTTTTTCTTTTTGCCCGTTCGCATTTTCAATCCACGCGTTAATTAAATAGCGCTCTTTTTTATTGCTGTTGGTGATCGCCAGCGACGTTTGTTTTGCATCGGCCGGATAAATAACGCGCGTCGCGCCCAGCGCAATTCCGCCGGACGCATTCGCGCTGGCAGAGATCGTCATCAAAATAAAAGTTAAAAACAGTCCAGGTTTAATCAGGGTGTTCATCACAACCGTACCTTTAATAATGGGTTCGCAGGCGTCAGGGATAAATCAGCGTAAACCAGACATTCGACTGAATATTGCCTGGCACAAGGTGTTCGGAAATTACGCGGTAGCGGGCGCTAAAATGAAATGCCAGCTCCGGGGCGTTAACGGGTAACCAGCTGACCGCCGTCGCGTTCGGGATGATCTGACGCTGTTGGTCGTCAAAAAGCGCCAGCCCGACCCCGCTGCTGACCGCGTTTTCCCCCGGCCGCGATGTCGCCAGGAAAACCTGCGGATCTTCTGCGGGCGTCACCCCCTGGAACTGGATCCCCACGGTGCGGGAGACATCCACGCTGCAATCCAGCAGCCTTACGGTGAAGGGCACGTTAACCGTGGAAAAACTGCCGACGCCGGAAAATGAGTTCGTGCGGTATTGCCCCATATCCACGCGCATGTTCTGGCTGTCCGGAGCCACGGCGCAGCCGCCGTTGACCAGTTCTCCTCTGAGGTGCACTTTGCCGCCGTCAATCACAACGGTATGTGCGTTTACCGCTGGGGCAATCGCAAGGGCAAACAGCAGTATCCCAGTCCTTGTCATCCTTCGCTCCCGGTATCAGCGATTAAAAGACCTCCTCCCTGAGGCCAGCCACGTCCCTGTAAGCAGGCATTACTCGTATTTCATTACGAAAGTAGCGTCCGCGTTTGCCTGGCCTGGCGCGGTGGTCGCAGCCGTGGCTTTATAGCGCGCGGTGAAGTTCAGGATGTTGGTCCCTTCAATCAGGCTCTGCGCCGCAGAGAAGGAGGAGCCGTCTGGGGTCAGCGTGGTGGATTTGCTGTCGAGGATCTCAATGCCCACGCCTTTCGCGGAGTTGTCGTTGTTACCGGAGCTTACCGCCAGCAGGGTTTTGTCGGTTGCGTCGATCTGACCGGTGAACGCAACAGCAGCGGTTTTCGCTACCGCAGGATCGCAATCGTTCAGCTCGATGGTGAACGGAACGTTGGAAGAGGTATCACCGACTTTGGTGAATTTCGCGGTACGGTACTGACCGAGCTTAACCGTCTGCTCGGAAGAGTCAGTATTTACTGAACACGCGGCATTCACTAATTCACCTTTAAAATGCACGGTACCACCGTTAACGGTGACAGGGGTAACAGGATCTTCTGCGTGAGCGGCACCCGCGACCAGGGCCAAAGTTGCAATAACAGTAGAAGCAATGTTGCTGAGTTTCATGTCTATTCCTTTAAAATGTAAATAACCCTTCCCGTAAACGATCGGGAATAAGAAATACGTTCAATTAAAAAATTGAAGGCTTATTTCGGAGGAAACAAAGTAGCTCAGGAATGTATTTTGTAATATGTCAAAACGCTGCCATTTAGCCAGGTCACATCCTAATCCCAACTAAGAAATTGACCATGCCCCAGGAAGGGATTTTGCGGTTCGTTGATGAAATCTGGCAAAGGGTGACTGACAGCGGCCCTCGCTTCTGACAAAATACGGGCAATCCCCCCTTTCTAACGTTACAGACGGAATCTTCTCTCTGATGGCAGCAACGATTATTGACGGTAAAACGATTGCGCAGCAGGTGCGCTCTGAGGTCGCGGAAAAAGTGAAGGCGCGTAAAGCGGCCGGATTTCGCGCGCCCGGGCTGGCCGTTGTGCTGGTTGGCAGCAACCCGGCTTCGCAAATTTATGTCGGCAGCAAGCGCAAAGCGTGTGAAGAGGTGGGCTTCGTCTCCCGCTCTTACGATCTGCCGGAAACCACCAGCGAAGCGGAACTGCTGGAACTTATTGACACCCTGAATGCCGATAAAGCAATCGACGGCATCCTGGTTCAGCTGCCGCTGCCTGCGGGCATCGACAATGTGAAGGTGCTGGAGCGCATCGCCCCAGACAAAGACGTTGACGGTTTTCACCCGTATAACGTCGGCCGCCTGTGCCAGCGCGCGCCGCGCCTGCGTCCGTGCACGCCGCGCGGCATCGTAACGCTGCTGGAGCGCTATAACATCGACACCTACGGCCTGAACGCCGTGGTGATTGGCGCCTCCAACATCGTGGGCCGCCCGATGAGCATGGAGCTGCTGCTGGCGGGCTGCACCACCACCGTCACCCACCGCTTCACCAAAAACCTGCGCCACCACGTTGAAAACGCCGATCTGCTGATCGTCGCGGTCGGCAAGCCGGGCTTTATTCCGGGCGAGTGGATCAAAGAGGGCGCAATCGTCGTGGACGTGGGCATTAACCGTCTCGAAAACGGCAAGGTGGTCGGCGACGTAGTATACGAGGATGCCGCCGCGCGCGCGTCTTACATTACCCCGGTCCCGGGCGGCGTAGGCCCGATGACGGTAGCAACACTCATTCAGAATACCTTGCAGGCGTGCGAGGAGTATCACGACGTAGAGGACGCGTAATCATGGCAACTTTTTCTTTAGGTAAACACCCGCACGTTGAGCTGTGCGATCTGCTGAAGCTGGAAGGCTGGAGCGAAAGCGGCGCGCAGGCGAAAATCGTGATTGCCGACGGCCTGGTGAAGGTCGACGGCGTGGTGGAAACCCGCAAGCGCTGCAAAATTGTCGCGGGCCAGACCGTAAGCTTTGAAGGTCAGAGCGTGACGGTTACGGCCTGAGCTGTCTGATGCCCTCACCCTAACCCTCTCCCACAGGGAGAGGGGATAAACATCCCCCCACACCCATCGCGGTTAATTATCGATCAACTTCAAATAATCACTTTTCCCTCTGGCGAAATGTGAAAATTAAGTTGCACGATTTTCAGACTTTCCCCACGATAAGTAGAACGTTCTACTAAAACGTTCTACTTACAATAACGGCGCTAAAAAAGCGCTACTCGGGGGAAGTCAGCATGAGTCTGATATCAGGGTTTGTTAAATCGTTGTCTAAGCTATCGATGATTGGTCGCGCCTTAATGCTGCCAATTTCACTGCTTCCCGCCGCTGGCCTGCTGCTGGCCTTCGGCGACAAGTTCCACCTGCCGCTAATGATGAACGCCGGCGGGGTTATTTTTGATAATCTGCCGATGCTCTTTGCTATCGGCTCTGCCGTGGGCCAGGCATCGGAATCGGGCATCGCCGCCCTCTCTGCGGCGGTCTCGGTGTTTGTTACCAACATCACCATTAGCACGGTGCTGAGCATTACGCCGGAAATGGCCGCTCAGGGCGGGAAATACGCCATGGTGGTCGGGATACCGACCTTGCAGATGGGCGTCTTTGGCGGGCTGATCTGCGGTATTCTCGCCGCAGGGTGCTATAACCGCTTTCATACCATGCAGCTGCCGGAGTTTCTCGGCTTCTTCTCCGGCAAGCGTTTTGTGGCAATTGCGACGGCGTTTCTGTCGTTCCTGCTTGGCCTGCTGCTGCCGTACGTCTGGCAGCATATTCAGTCCGGGATAGACGCCCTGTCCGTAGTGGTGAATGGTGATAACCAGGCGGCCTCGACCTTTATCTTCGGATTCGTGGAGCGCGCGCTGATCCCGCTCGGCCTGCATCATATCTGGTATCCGTCCTTCTGGTACTCGTTTGGCGATTACACCACTCAGGCGGGACAGGTGATCCACGGCGACCAGACCATCTGGTTCAAGATGCTTGAAGAGGGGGTGAAATCGTTCAGCAGCGACACCTACCAGAACGCCGGTAAGTTCATGCAGGGTGAGTTCCCGCTCATGCTATTTGCGCTCCCTGCGGCGTGCCTGGCGATGTACCACGAAGCGCACGCTAAAAACAAAAAAATCGCGGCCGGTATTCTGTTCTCGGCGGCGCTGACCTGCTTCCTGACGGGGATCACCGAGCCGGTAGAGTTCACCTTTATTTTCGTGGCCCCGATCCTGTACATCTTCAACGCCGTCATGGCGGGCCTGGCGTACATGACCATGTACCTGATGCACGCGCATATCGCCAAATCCTTCTCGGCGGGCTTTATCGACTACCTGTCGTTCGGGATCCTGCCGTCGTTTAACGGCTATCAGACCAACTTCCTGAACGCCATCATCATCGGCATTCCGATGGCGCTGATCTACTACTTCACGTTCCGCTTTGTGATCCGCCGTTTCGACGTAAAAACACCGGGTCGTACCGAAGTGACCGCCAACGTGAATGACAAGTCCGATTCCGAACTTGCCACCGAAATCATCACACTGCTGGGCGGCGCGCAGAACATCGACTCCGTCGGCGCCTGTATCACCCGCCTGCGTCTGGAAGTGGCGAAGAGCGAGGCGGTGGATAAGGATGGTCTGAACGGGCTTGGCGCGCGCGGCGTGGTATTCGTCGGCGACAACGGCATACAGGTGATTTTCGGTGCCAGAGCACAGTTTATCGCCCAGACCATGTCCACGATGATTGGCAAATAATAAGATGCCTGAAGGAGTCGTCTCCTGTACGCTGGGGGACGCGCCTTATCCGGCTGATATTCGGTTAATTTCAGGGAGCGGTTTTGAAGAAAGTCAGCATTATTGATGTTGCAAAGCATGCGGGCGTGTCGGTCTCCACCGTCTCGCTGGTGCTGCGCCAGAAGGGAAAAATCTCAGAAGCGACGATCGGGAAGGTCAATGCTGCCATCGATACGCTGGGCTATGTTCATAACGTCGCCGCTGCCAACCTCCGCGCCAACACCTCCAACGTAATCGGCCTGATCCTGCGAGACTTTAGCGACAGCTTTTCCATCAAGGTGATGGCGAGCATCGTCCAGGAGCTGGAGAAGCAGGGCTATATGGTTTTTCTCGGTCAGCCGCTGAACGACGGTGAACACCTTGAGCGGACCCTGCTCTCTTTTAAGCAGCAGGGCGTGGCGGGTGTTATCTACCTGGCGTCGGATACCCGCACCGCAGCGCTGCCGGAACACATTCGCCAGTGCCCGCTTCCGCTTGTCGCGGTGTCGCAGTCTTTGCTGGACGAGAAATGCAACCTAGTCATGCGCGATAACCGCCAGGCGGCGAGTCTCGCCGCTCGCTACCTAATCGGGCGCGGGCATCGCAACATCGCCTACATCGGGGGGCGCGACGGCTGCCGCATCCGCGAGGAGCGTCTGCTCGGTTTTCGCAGCGCGATGACGCAAAACGGGCTGGTCTGGCGTGACGACTACTCCCCGGCCTGCACCGACGACACGCGGGCGGCTGCACTGGTGACTCGCCAGCTGCTGGAGAAGAACAATACGATTACCGCCCTGCTCTGCCACTCGCCTGATGCAATGATCGGCTCGATAACCGGCATTCACCAGGTGGGGCGTACGGTGGGGAAAGATGTCTTCTTGACGCAGCAGGTGGCGCTGATTGGTTTTGAAGATATGCTCCACGTGAACCTCACGTCACCGTCGTTTACCTACGTTTCGTCTGCCAGTGAAGAGACGGGCCGCCAGGCCGCGGGGTTGATGATCCGCAAGCTAAAAGCACCTGAGCTGCAAACCCAGCGCATTACCCTCTCCGGGCAGCTTATCGCGCGCGAGTCGGCGTAAAATCAGAATTTAGCACGGGTTTGCCGGAAGGAAACTGCTGCTATATTTCCATGATTTGCCATGGATAAATGCAATGCCTACCGTTATCACCCACGCCGCTGTTCCCCTGTGTCTGGGCTTAGGGCTCGGAACAAAAATCATCCCTCCCCGCCTGTTGTTTGTCGGGATCGTCCTCGCCATGCTGCCGGATGCCGACGTGCTGGCGTTTAAATTCGGCGTTGCCTACGGCAATATTTTCGGCCACCGGGGCTTTACCCATTCGCTGCTGTTTGCCTTTGTGGTGCCCATACTCTGCGTGCTGGCGGGTCGACGATGGTTCAGGGCCAGCCTGACGCGCTGCTGGCTGTTTTTAACCGTGTCGCTGCTGTCGCACAGCCTGCTGGATTCTGTTACCACCGGCGGGAAAGGCGTCGGCTGGCTGTGGCCATGGTCAGATGAACGCTTCTTTGCGCCGTGGCAGGTCATAAAAGTCGCGCCGTTTGCGCTGTCGCGCTATACCACGCCTTACGGGCATCAGGTCATTATTTCGGAACTGCTGTGGGTGTGGCTGCCGGGGGCGGTACTGATGGGGTTGCTGTGGTGGAGAAAGCGTGCGCGCTGATGCCCTCACCCCGGCCCTCTCCCACGGGGAGAGGGAGAAAACCTAACAATTCCCTCTCCCTGTGGGAGAGGGTTAGGGTGAGGGGAAATTACTTACGACGCCAGGTGGTACCCTGCGGGCCGTCTTCCAGAATAATACCCATCTCGGTCAGACGGTTACGCGCCGCATCCGCTGCCGCCCAGTCTTTCGCCTGACGCGCCTCGAAACGCGCCTTAATCAGCGCTTCGATTTCCGCCACTTCGCCGTCGTCCGCCTGCGCGCCGCTTTGCAGGAACACGTCCGGCTCCTGCTCCAGCAGGCCGAGCACGGAAGAGAGCTTACGCAGATGAGACGCCAGCGCATTGGCCGCTGCCATGTCCTCTGACTTCAGGCGGTTCACCTCACGCGCCATGTCGAACAGCACCGAGTAGGCTTCCGGCGTGTTGAAGTCGTCGTTCATAACCTCAATGAAGCGGGCTTCGAACGCCTCGCCGCCTGCGGCCGGAACAGACCGGTCGGTGCCGCGCAGGGCGGTGTACAGACGTTCCAGCGCAGAGCGCGCCTGCTTCAGGTTCTCTTCGCTGTAGTTCAGCTGGCTGCGGTAGTGGCCGGACATCAGGAAGTAGCGCACGGTTTCCGCGTCGTAATACTTCAGCACGTCACGCACGGTGAAGAAGTTGCCCAGCGATTTAGACATCTTCTCGCGATCCACCATCACCATCCCGGAGTGCATCCAGTAGTTCACGTACTCGCCGCCGTGCGCGCAGGTAGACTGCGCGATTTCGTTTTCGTGGTGCGGGAACATCAGATCCGAACCGCCGCCGTGAATGTCGAAATGGTTACCCAGCTGTTTGCAGTTCATCGCTGAACACTCAATGTGCCAGCCCGGACGGCCTTCGCCCCACGGGGATGGCCAGCTTGGTTCGCCCTCTTTGGACATCTTCCACAGCACGAAGTCCATCGGGTTTCGCTTCACGTCAACCACGTCGACGCGCGCCCCGGCCTGGAGCTGCTCCAGATCCTGGCGGGAAAGCGCACCGTAGGTTGGATCCGTCGGCACCGAGAACATGACGTCGCCGTTGTCCGCCACATAGGCGTGACCGCGCGCGATCAGCTTTTCGGTGATCTCGATAATTTCATGGATGTGGTGGGTTGCACGCGGCTCGCTGTCCGGGCGCAGAATATTTAAGGCGTCAAAGTCCTTGTGCATTTCAGCGATCATGCGATCCACCAGCGCCACAAAGCTTTCTCCATTTTCATTAGCGCGCTTAATGATCTTGTCGTCGATGTCGGTGATGTTGCGCACATACTTCAGGTTATAGCCCAGGAAGCGCAGGTAGCGTGACACCACATCGAACGCGACAAAGGTACGGCCATGGCCGATATGACAGAGATCGTAAACCGTAATACCACACACGTACATGCCGACTTCCCCGGCATGGATAGGTTTAAATTCCTCTTTTTGGCGCGTCATTGTATTAAAGATTTTTAACATCGAAGATTCCATGTAAACACGTGTGTGGATTGTTTGTTCCTTATAATACCCATAATTGGGAGCACGGTCAGCACACAATGCAAGGTGATCGTGTCCTGTGGTTATGCTATAACAAGCCCCTATATGTGACCCGAGCACGGGTCGACGCACCACAATAACGGAACAGGATGCAAAAATGGTTACTTTCCACACTAATCATGGCGATATCGTAATCAAAACCTTTGATGACAAAGCGCCTGAAACAGTTAAAAACTTCCTGGACTACTGCCGCGAAGGTTTCTACAACAACACTATCTTCCACCGTGTGATCAACGGCTTTATGATCCAGGGCGGCGGTTTCGAGCCTGGCATGCGCCAGAAAGAGACCAAAGAAGCGATCAAAAACGAAGCGAACAACGGCCTGAAAAACACCCGTGGTACGCTGGCAATGGCCCGTACTCAGGCCCCGCACTCTGCAACCGCACAGTTCTTCATTAACGTGGCGGACAACGACTTCCTGAACTTCTCTGGCGAAAGCCTGCAGGGCTGGGGCTACTGCGTGTTCGCAGAAGTGGTTGAAGGAATGGACGTGGTCGACAAGATCAAAGCCGTTTCTACTGGCCGCAGCGGCATGCACCAGGACGTTCCTAAAGAAGACGTTGTGATCACAAGCGTGACCGTCAGCGAGTAATTCGTGGCGACACTCTTTATTGCGGATCTGCATCTGCAAACGGAAGAACCGGCGATAACCGCCGGTTTTCTGCGTTTTTTACGCGGTGAAGCGAAAAGCGCCGACGCGCTGTACATTCTGGGCGACCTGTTTGAAGCCTGGATCGGCGACGACGATCCGAACCCGCTGCACCGTGAAATGGCAGCCGCCATCAAAGCGCTGGTTGATAACGGTGTCCCCTGCTATTTCATTCACGGCAACCGTGATTTTCTGATCGGCAAGCGCTATGCCCGCGAGAGCGGCATGCTGCTGCTGCCGGAAGAACAGGTGCTCGACCTCTATGGCCGCAAGGTGTTGATCATGCACGGCGACACGCTTTGCACCGACGATACCGGCTATCTGGCGTTTCGCGCCAGGGTCCACACCCCGTGGATCCAAAAACTGTTTCTCACTCTGCCGCTCTTTATCCGCAGCCGCATCGCCGCCAGAATGCGCGCGGGCAGCAAAGCCGCCAACAGCAGTAAGTCGATGACCATCATGGACGTTAACCCGCAGGCGGTGGTTAGCGTGATGGAGAAGCATCGCGTCCAGTGGCTGATCCACGGTCATACCCATCGCCCCGACGTGCACTCCCTTGTCGCCAACGGCGAGCCCGCCCATCGCGTGGTTTTAGGCGCGTGGCACAGCGAAGGATCAATGGTAAAAGTGACGCCGGAAGGTGTGGAGCTGATCTCCTTCCCGTTTTAACGGCTTCTCGTCTTTTCGCCCATTTCTCAACCACGCAACCGTTTTCCTTGCCGGTATTACATGCTATTCTCTGTGCCCTCGAAAGCAGTGTGTTCCGCACCACAGGAGTTTTAAGACGCATGTCTTCCCGCAATAATCCGGCGCGTGTCGCCATCGTGATGGGGTCCAAAAGCGACTGGGCTACCATGCAGTTCGCCGCCGAAATCTTTGAAATCCTGAATGTTCCGCACCACGTTGAAGTGGTTTCCGCACACCGCACGCCGGACAAACTGTTCAGCTTCGCCGAAAGCGCCGAAGAGAACGGTTACGAGGTGATCGTTGCCGGTGCGGGCGGCGCAGCACATCTGCCGGGCATGATTGCCGCTAAAACGCTGGTGCCGGTACTGGGTGTGCCGGTACAGAGCGCCGCATTAAGCGGAGTCGACAGCCTCTATTCTATCGTCCAGATGCCGCGCGGCATTCCCGTCGGCACGCTGGCAATTGGCAAAGCGGGTGCGGCAAACGCCGCGCTGCTGGCGGCGCAGATCCTTGCCACCCACGATAAAGACCTCCACCAGCGCCTGGCGGACTGGCGTAAAGCCCAGACCGATGAGGTGCTGGATAACCCGGATCCGCGGGGTGCGGCATGAAGCAGGTTTGCGTTCTCGGTAACGGTCAGCTTGGCCGTATGCTGCGCCAGGCCGGTGAACCGCTGGGTATTTCCGTCTGGCCGGTCGGACTGGATGCCGAACCGGAAGCCGTGCCGTTTCATCAGAGCGTGATCACCGCCGAGATTGAACGCTGGCCGGAAACCGCCCTGACGCGTGAACTGGCGCGCCATAACGCCTTTGTAAACCGCGACGTGTTCCCGATCGTTGCCGACCGCCTGACGCAAAAGCAGCTTTTCGACAAGCTCGGGCTGGCAACCGCGCCGTGGCAGTTGCTGTCCGATAAAAGCGAGTGGAGCGACGTCTTCGCGATGCTGGGCGAGCTGGCGATTGTGAAGCGTCGCGTCGGCGGCTACGACGGTCGCGGGCAGTGGCGTCTGCGCGCGCACGAAACCGCAGAGCTGCCGGATGACTGCTACGGCGAGTGCATCGTTGAGCAGGGCATTAACTTCAGCGGCGAAGTGTCGCTGGTTGGCGCGCGCGGCCACGACGGCCGTACGGTGTTTTATCCCCTCACGCACAACCTGCATCAGGACGGCATTCTGCGCACCAGCGTCGTCTTCCCGCAGGCCAATGCTGACCAGCAGGCGCAGGCGGAGGAGATGCTTTCAGCCATCATGCACGAGCTGGGCTACGTGGGCGTTATGGCGATGGAGTGTTTCGTCACGCCGTCGGGTCTGCTGATTAACGAACTGGCCCCGCGCGTACATAACAGCGGCCACTGGACGCAAAACGGCGCCTCCATCAGCCAGTTTGAGCTGCACCTGCGCGCCATTACCGACCTGCCCCTGCCGCAGCCGGTGGTAACCAGCCCGTCGGTGATGATCAACCTGATCGGCACCGATCTGAACTACGACTGGCTGAAGCTGCCGCTGGTGCACCTGCACTGGTACGACAAAGAGGTTCGCGCGGGCCGTAAGGTGGGTCACCTCAACCTGAACGACACCGATACCGATCGCCTGAGCGCCACCCTGGAAGCGATCGTCCCTCTGCTGCCGCCAGAGTACGCGAGCGGCATTGTCTGGGCACAATCAAAGCTCAGGTAAGCCCTATCTGCGCCGGGGAGTTGACCTTCCCCTTCCCCGGCGTACAATTCCCGCCCATTGCTGCTCAGTTTTCTTCTGGAATCACCATGAACGATGGAACGGACTATCGCGCGATCCTCGCGTCTGATACCCCATTAATCGACGTTCGCGCGCCGATCGAATTTGCCCAGGGTGCGATGCCTGGCGCACTCAACCTGCCCTTAATGAACGACGACGAGCGCGCCGCCGTCGGCACCTGCTACAAGCGTCAGGGTCCCGACGCCGCGCTGGCGCTCGGCCATAGCCTGGTAAACGGCGAAACGCGTGAGGCGCGGATCGGCGCCTGGCGCGAAGCCTGCCTTGCTCAACCTGAGGGCTACCTGTGCTGCGCGCGCGGCGGCCAGCGCTCGCATATTTCACAGGCCTGGCTGAAGGAGGCGGGTATCGACTATCCGCTGATCCGCGGCGGCTATAAGGCCCTGCGTCAGACGGCGATTCAGGCCACCGCCGAGCAGTCGCAAAAGCCGATGGTGCTTATCGGCGGCTGCACCGGAAACGGAAAAACGCTGCTGGTGAAGCAGCATGCGCAGGGTGTCGATCTGGAAGGGCTGGCACACCACCGCGGCTCATCGTTTGGCCGCACGCTCACGCCGCAGCTTTCACAGGCGAGCTTCGAGAATCACCTTGCCGTCGAGCTGCTGAAAAAAGATGCCGCGCGCTGGGTGCTGGAGGATGAAGGCCGGATGATTGGCTCTAACCACCTGCCGGAATGCCTGCGCGACCGCATGGCTGAAGCCCCTATCGTGGTGGTCGAAGACCCGTTTGAGATCCGTCTTGAGCGCCTGCGCGAGGAGTATTTCGACCACATGTGGGCGGATTTTTCTGCCGCCTACGGTGAAGAAGCGGGCTGGAAAGAGTACGGTGAGTATCTGCACCACGGCCTGTTCGCCATTCGCCGCCGGCTCGGGCTGCAGCGCTTCGCGGAGTTTACGGCGCTGCTGGACGCTGCCCTAGCCGAGCAGCAGCGTACCGGCAGCACTGACGCGCACTTCAGCTGGCTTGTGCCGCTCCTGAACGACTATTACGATCCGATGTACGGCTATCAGCTGGAGAAAAAGGCGGAGAAGATTGTCTATCGTGGGACGTATGGCGAGGTCGCTGACTGGCTTAATCGCTAAAAGACGGCAACCACGTTGCCGCTTTAAGCGTTTGTTCCCTCTCCCCGTGGGAGAGGGCCAGGGTGAGGACATCAGGCCGCACCCTGTGGTTCAACCTTAGAAGTCGTAACGCAGACGCACCAGGTTCATATCGCCCAGGTTGTCGGTGCTGGACGTGAACACGTGTTCGTAATCCACGCGGAAACCGTAGTCCAGCTGGAAGCTGATGCCCACGCCGTTGTCGGTGCGCTGGTAGTTACGGCCGTTCACGTACTCAATGCGGTCGCCCATGAAGTACGGCTGGATGGATTTCACCGCGTACTGACCGACCGGGAATTTATAGCCGGCAAAGTATTCAATACCCCATGCGTCACCGGCGAAGTAGTCGTTAACCGACACTTTTTTGGTGGTCATAAAGTTCTGATACCAGCCGCCGCCCGCGGAGAAGGTCCAGTTATCCGGCGTCCAGCTCAGCGCGGTACCGAGGATATTCTGGTCGTAGGTTTTGCTGTCGCCGTTGTCCGGGTTACGCATGTCGGCACGGGTGTAGTTCCACGCGGCGCCCCAGGTCAGATCGGTGGTCAGGTGGTAATCGATACCCAGTGAACCGCCGCCTTTACGCTTGTAGCGCAGGCCGTTGCCCGGCAGGTATTCGCTGTCCTCGAACAGGTAAGAGGCATAGATATCTGCATCGCCGACGGTTTTCTTGTATTTCAGCATCTGACGTGAACGATAAGAGCCGTCGTAGTCGCCGTTGATCCCGTTACCCGGTGCCTGACCGATCATGTCGTAGTCCCAGATATCGGTTTTTGCGCCCACCACGTCATAGTACACGCTGTTCTGCTGGCCGAAGGTCAGCGTACCCCAGGTGTCGCTTTTCAGGCCGGTATAGAGCATGCGGCGAGAGGTGTCGTGCGCGCCGTCGGCGTAGTGATTATCCCAGTTAAACTGCGCCGGAATGTTCACACCCAGCTCGTAGTAGGTGATCCAGCTGATGTCATCAAACAGGTAGTAGTCCGCTGCGAAACGGAAGCGGGTGCCGCCGTCAAAGCCGTTACGCTTGTAGCTGTTTTTGCCGTCATCGCCGGTCATGTTCTGGAACTGTGGACGGATACTGCCGCCAACGGTGAAGTTCAGTCGGCTCAGCGGGTTACCCGCCTGCGGATCCTGTTTCAGAATGGTGATTTCCGCCTGAGATGCGAAAGAAGCCAATGCCACTGCTGCGCCGATCGTTGTCGCCAGCGCTGTTTTTCTTATAGTCATTATTTTTCCTTGATAGACACGCTGCTAAATATTTAGCTGGTGAATATTAACCGGAAATATTCGCACTGTGTGGGCGGGTTTTTAATGTTTTGTGCTACTAAACGTAGGGTGATTAACGATTTGTGCCGTTAAAGGGTTACGCACCAGCACATAAGCCGGCGCGTAACCATCACGAGGGTAAACTAGCTCACAAACTGGCGGAACAGCGCTTTTCCTTTTAACAGGCGCGTACCGAGCCAGCCGCCGCACAGGGACAGCAGAACGGCGCCGCAGACAGGGAGCGTGAGCCACAGCCGCCAGTCAGGCTCCCACGGGAAGTCGAACACTTTCGACTGGAGCACCGCCAGCGCAGTTTCCGCGCCGATGGCCGCCACCAGGCCCGCCACCAGCCCAAGCAGGGCAAACTCGCTCCAGAGCGTGGCGCGCAGCAGTCGCTTGCCCGCGCCCAGCGTGCGGTAGACCACCAGCTCCTGGTGACGCTGACGCATGCCGACCTGCACCTGCGCCAGCAGCAACAGCACGCCGCAGATCGTCACCAGCACCACCATCACCTCCAGCGCTCGGCTCACCTGCTCCAGCACCTGCCCGACCTGCCTGAGGATCGCGCCGATATCCAGCAGGCTCACCGTCGGAAACTCCCGGTTGAGCTGCGTCAGCATGCCGTTGCCGTTTTCCCAGCGGAAGCTGGTCAGCCAGCTCTGCGGCTGCCCGTCCAGCGCGCCCGGCGGGAAGATGAAGAAGAAGTTAGGCCGCAGGCTTTCCCAGTCGACCTTGCGCAGGCTGGTAACCCTGGCGCTGAAGTCCTGCGTGTCGCCGGTAAAGGTCACGGTATCCCCCAGCTTCACGTTCAGGCGCGTCGCCAGCCCCTCCTCCATTGAGACTTCTCCCGCTTCAGGCGGCCAGCTGCCGGCGACAATCGGGTTGTGGTCCGGCCGCTTCGCCTGCCAGGTCAGGTTCAGCTCGCGGTTGAGCGACTCATCTTTATTTCCCTCCGTCGACTGGCCGTTGATCTGCGTCAGCCGGGCACGCACGATCGGGTAGAACGACTCGGGAATAATGTGATGCTCGGACAGGAAGCCCTTCAGCGGCGTCACCTGCTCAGGAGCGATGTTGATCAGGAAATAGTTCGGGCTTTCCGGCGGAAGCTGCTGCTGCCAGCGGTCCAGCAGATCCCCGCGCAGCACCAGCAGAAGCGCCAGCAGCATAAACGACAGCGAAAACGCCGAAAGCTGGCTGAGGGTGGACCACGGCTGATGCAGCAGACGGTTCACCGCCAGCCGCACGGGAAGCGATTTCACGGTCAGCTTTTTGAGCAGGCTGAGCAGCAGCCAGCCCAGCGCGCCGCACAGGAGCGCCAGCACCACCGCGCCCGCCAGCACCGCCCACAGCAGCGTGCTGCCGCCCATCAGCCAGGCCAGCAGCCCGACCGCCACCGCAATAATCACCGGCAGGTAAAACTTCAGCGGCCAGACGTTCGCCACCACATCGCGGCGCAGCACCCGCAGCGGCTGCGTTGCGAGCAGCAGCCGGTACGGGCGTAACCCCACCAGCAGGGAGATCACCGTCATCGCGCCGATGGCCCAGAGCCACGGCCAGAGGCTGGCCGGGGGCAGCGCGGCGGGCAGCACCGGCTTGAGCAGCACCATCAGCAGCTTTTCAAACAGCAGCCCTATCGCCCCGCCGGTAACGGCCGACAGCGCCAGCACCATCAGCCACTGGCCGACGATCAGCCTGCGCAGCTGCGCACGTCCCGCGCCGAGGGTTTTGAGGATCGCCACCAGATCGTAACGGCTGCGGCAGTAGTGCCCCATCGCCACCGCAACGGCCGCTATGGCCAGCAGCAGGGTCAGCAGTGCGGACAGCAGCAGGAACTGCTGAGAACGTTCGAGGGATTTGCCGAGCGCCCCTTCATCCTGCTCCAGCCCGTACCAGCGGTGTTCCGGCTTGAGCTGGGTCAGGAGCCATTTTTCATACGCCTCCAGCTGCGCAGGCGTGCCGCCAAACTTATAGCGCCATGTAACGCGGCTTCCCGGCTGAACGGCACTGGTTTTCGCCACGTCGGCGGTGTTCATCAGCAGACGCGGCGCGAGCTGGAACGGATTAAACCCGGAGTCGGGCTCCTGCACTACCTCCCCGGCAATTTTGAGGGTTGCGTCGCCAACGTCGATACTGTCGCCGGGCTTGAGGTTCAGCAGCGCCATCAGGCGCGATGCCAGCAGCACCGTACCGGAGGTGGGTTTTAGCCCCGGCGGGCTGGTTTGTAATTCACCGTACATCGGATAGATGTCGTCCACGGCCTTCACGCTGGCAAGCTGCGGCGTATCACCGGCGAAGGTCATGGTCTGGAAGGTGATCTGCTCCCCTACCTTCAGCCCCTCCTTGCGCGCTGCCTCGATCCAGCCCGGCGGCACGGGGCGAGAGCTTTGCAGCGTCCTGTCCCCGGCCATAAATTCCCGGCTCTGCTGGCTGAGCCCTTTTTCCATGCGGTCGCTGACGCTGCCGAGCGCCAGCACGCAGGCTACCGCCAGGCTTAACGCCAGCCAGACAATCAGCAGCGAGGGCGAGCGCCATTCGCGCCAGAACCAGCGGGCAATCATGCTTCCTCCTGAAGAATACCGTTCACCAGCCGCAGGCGGCGGTCGCAGCGGGCGGCCAGCTGCGGATCGTGGGTGACCAGAATCAGCGTGGTGCCGTGTTCGCGGTTGAGCGAAAACAGCAGGTCGGCAATTCTGTCGCCGGTTTTGCGGTCGAGGTTGCCCGTAGGCTCATCGGCAAACAGCACGTCCGGGCGTCCGTTGAACGCCCTGGCCAGCGCCACGCGCTGCTGCTCACCGCCGGAAAGCTGCGCCGGAAGGTGGTCGAGACGTTTCCCAAGCCCCAGCTGTTCCAGCAACGCTCTGGCGTGGTCGCGGCTTTCACGGGTGTTTTCACCGCGCAGCAGGCCCGGCAGCTCGACGTTTTCCAGCGCGTTCAGGGTTGGGATAAGCATGAAGGACTGAAACACAAACCCGATATGCCGGGCACGCAGCGCGGCGCGCGCCTCTTCATCCAGCGCATGAAGGGGCTGGCCGACAAGGTTCACTTCCCCACTGCTGCCGTCGTCCAGACCGGCCAGGATCGCCAGCAGCGTGGACTTGCCGGAACCGGATTCACCAATGAGGGCGATGGTTTCGGCACGTTTGACAACGAGTTCAACTCCGGTGAGGATGGAAAGCTCGTGTTCTCCCTGACCGACGGACTTCTTAAGACGATGAACTTCAACAATGTTTTCCGCTGGCATTTGCCCTTCCTGTTTTTGATGCTGATGACCTTCCGCGCGGCGGCTGCGGACACGTTATTGATTCTGGGCGATAGCCTGAGCGCGGGCTATCGCATGGCCGCCAGTGCGGCCTGGCCCGCCCTGCTCAATGACAAATGGCAGTCCCGGACGTCTGTCGTTAACGGCAGCATCAGCGGCGATACGTCGCAGCAGGGCTTATCGCGCCTGCCTGCCCTGCTTAAGCAGCATCAACCGCGATGGGTGCTGGTTGAACTGGGCGGCAACGACGGCCTGCGCGGCTTCCAGCCGCAGCAGACGGAGCAAACGCTGCGTACCATTCTGCAGACGATTAAGGCCGCTAACGCCCGGCCGCTGCTGATGCAAATTCGCCTGCCCGCTAACTACGGCCGTCGGTATAATGAGGCGTTTAGCGCTATCTATCCTAAGCTTGCCAAAGAGTTTGATATTCCGCTGCTGCCATTTTTCATGGAGGAGGTCTACCTCAAGCCCCAGTGGATGCAGGACGATGGCATTCACCCCAATCGCGATGCCCAGCCGTTTATTGCCGACTGGATGGCAACCCGGCTGGCACCTTTAGTAAAACATGACTCGTCAAACAGCTGAGAACCTGACAGGTAAAGTTATGCAAAAATCGGTCTTAATAACAGGATGTTCCAGCGGAATTGGCCTTGAAAGCGCCCTTGAACTGAAGCGTCAGGGGTTTTGGGTGCTGGCAGCCTGCCGCAAACCCGATGATGTGGAACGCATGAGAGGGCTTGGCCTTACCGGCATCCTGCTGGATCTGGATTCGCCAGAGAGCGTGGACCAGGCCGCCGATGAGGTCATCGCCCTGACCAACAACCGTCTTTACGGCCTGTTCAACAACGCGGGCTACGGCGTGTACGGTCCGCTACAGACCCTCTCACGGGAACAGCTGGAGCAGCAGTTCTCCGCTAACGTCTTCGGCGCGCATCAGCTCACCATGCGCCTTCTCCCCGCCATGCTGCCGCACGGCGAAGGGCGAATCGTGATGACCTCCTCGGTCATGGGCCTGATCTCCACGCCGGGTCGCGGCGCTTACGCTGCCAGCAAGTATGCCCTTGAAGCGTGGTCCGATGCGCTGCGCATGGAGCTGCGCCACAGCGGCATCAGGGTCAGCCTGATTGAGCCAGGCCCCATCCGCACCCGCTTTACGGAAAACGTTAACCAGACGCAGGCGGACAAACCGGTCGAAAACCCCGGTATTGCCGCGCGTTTTACGCTTGGGCCGGAAGCGGTTGTCGCCAAAGTGCGCCACGCTTTCGAGAGCGACAACCCAAAAATGCGCTATCCGGTCACGCTGGTGACCCATGCCGTCGGCTGGTTAAAACGCCTGCTGCCGGGACGGATGATGGACAAAATTTTGCAGGGTTGAGTTGAAGCGACGACGCTTACCCCCATGTAAAGAGTAAACCGACAAAAGAGAATGCCGCATGTCCGTACAGAATATCGTCAACATCACTGAAGCTAACCTGCAACAGACGCTCGAACAGTCGATGACTACACCGGTGCTGTTCTACTTCTGGTCTGAACGCAGCCAACACTGCCTGCAGCTGACGCCAGTCCTGGAAAGCCTTGCAGCGCAATACGGTGGTCAGTTCATCCTGGCGAAGCTGGATTGCGACGCCGAGCCGATGGTGGCCTCCCAGTTTGGCCTTCGTGCGATCCCAACCGTTTACCTGTTCCAGAACGGGCAGCCGGTCGACGGCTTCCAGGGGCCGCAGCCGGAAGAGGCGATCCGCGCCCTGCTGGACAAAGTCCTGCCGCGCGAAGAAGAGCTGAAGGCGCAGGAAGCCATGGCGCTGATGCAGGAAGGTAAATACGACGAGGCGCTGCCGCTGTTAAAAGACGCGTGGCAGCTGTCGAATCAGAACAGCCAGATTGGTCTGCTGCTGGCTGAGACCCAGATTGCGCTGCACCGCCCGGAAGACGCGGAAGCGGTTCTGAAAACGGTGCCAATGCAGGATCAGGACACCCGTTATCAGGGGCTGGTGGCGCAGATTGAACTGCTGAAGCAGGCGGCCGATACCCCGGAAATTCAGCAGCTCCAGCAGCAGGTGGCGGATAATCCGGCGGATGCCGCGCTGGCAAGCCAGCTTGCGCTCCAGCTGCATCAGGTCGGCCGCAACGAAGAGGCGCTGGCCCTGCTGTTCGGCCATCTGCAAACGGATCTGGCCGCCGCAGACGGGCAGGCGCGTAAGGTATTCCAGGATATCCTGGCCGCGCTCGGCACCGGCGACGCGCTGGCGTCGAAGTATCGTCGTCAGCTGTACGCGCTGTTGTACTGATGCCGAATGCCCGGTAGCGCTCGCGCTTACCGGGCCCCCCTCACCGCTCGTTTTTCAACGATGACGCCACCAGCTGGTGACGTGAGTTGTAGAATTTCCGATAGGTTAAGTAGCAGGCAACGATCGTCGACAGGCTCGCCGTTGCGAGCAGCATGAACGTCACCATAATTTGATACTTAATCGCTTTGACCGGATCGATGCCGGCAAAAATCAGCCCTGACATCATCCCCGGTAAGCTCACCAGCCCCACCGTTTTTGCGGAATCCACGGTTGGGATCAGCGATGAACGAATGCTGTCGCGGATCAATTGCGCCGAGGCCACCTTCGGCGTTGCCCCCAGGCTCAGCTTTTCCTGAAGCTGCTGCTGCTCGCTGCTGAAGCGCTGCCCCAGGTTGTTGTAGCACAGCCCCACCGCTACCATCGCGTTACCCGCAATCATCCCGGAAATGGGGATCACCTGCATCGGGGTAAACTCGATCGATCCGGACAGTACCAGCACGACCAGCGTTAATGCGGTTCCGGTAGTAATGGCGATAAGCGAAGAGATAAAGGCTTTATCGATGTATTTACTGCGCTTTTGCGCATTCCACGCCGCGTTAAAGCAGATAAACAGCACCATCAGCAGGGTCAACACCGCATTGTTGACGTTGAAGATGTATTTCAGCACATAGCCAACGATTATGAGCTGGATCACCGCGCGGGCGATACTCCACAGGATGTCTTTTTCCAGCCCCAGCTTTTCCCGGTAGCTCACCACAATCGCCACCAGCACCAGCACCATCGACAGCGCCAGCGATTCGTTCGTTATATTATGCTCACCCACGGCCAGCCTCCTGCATTTTTCCGCCCTGCGGCACGAGCGTGATGACGTCATCCGCATGGGTAATTTCGTTAGAATCGTGCGTCACCCAGAGCACGGCAATATGCTGTTCCCGGGCGTAGCGATGAATAATGACGTTGACGTTGCGCTTGTTGGCGTCATCCAGCGCGCTGGTGATCTCGTCCAGCAACAGCACCTTCGGCAAGAACTGCAGGTTACGGATCAGCGATACGCGCTGCTTTTCCCCGCCCGACAGGTCATTGATCGATTTGGTCAGCGTCTCCTTCGAAAGCCCAAACCGGGCCAGATCGGCGGTAAACTTCTCAGGTTCAGGCGTTTGGCTGCGGATTTGCCAGGGAAAAATCAGATTGTCGTAAACCGTATTGCCAAACAGCGACGGCGTTTGCACGCAGTAGGACACCTGCTGGCGATAGCGTTCCGGTGAAAGCGTAGCGATATCCTTGCCTTCAAAAAGGATCGTTCCCTCCGTTGGGCTCAGTAACGACGCCACGATTTTGAGGAGCGTACTTTTGCCGCAGCCGGATGGCCCGGTAATAAGCTTGAACTCACCCGGTGAAAGGCAAAAATCGACGTGCTGAAGGATCGTGTTGTCCCCCACGCGAAACCCAACGTCCCTGATATCCAGAAGATTTTTTTTATTATCCATTCCGATTCCATTAACCGCTTTTGTATGAACAGCCTGTAGCATAATCCTTTCAGGTTCACAGTGCGAATAGCCTTAAGCTATGGCTAGTGTTAAACTTTTTGTTTGCTAATTGTCACCTCTATCACTACAGGTAGTAAGCCGCATGACACATATCTTTTACGAGTTTTCTTCCCTGAAGCCAGGCGTTCCTGATGTCGAAACATTAATGGAAGTCATCAATTCTTCGGAACTCACGCGTTTTGTTATGGGTGCAGAGGTGGTCGATTTTGTTAAGAAGGCGCTCATCGTCAACACCACGATTGGCAGCTTTAAGAACTGCTATTTTGCTTTCGATGACGGGGCCTACTTTCTGGAATTTGACGGCAAGGGTAAATCCAGGCGTTTTACCGACGTGCCGGACTGGTTCGTCACGCCTGCGGAATTTGCCCGCTCCCAGTGGCTGATCAACCATGACCTGGCCGAGGTAAAGGCGACCGAGTTTATCGAGGTGCTGATGTCCTACCCGCTCAAAGAGCGCCGCGCGCACTGCAACCTGTTGTTTGGTCTGGACCTGCATAAGGTCAACGTGGTGCCGGCACCCGCGGCGCCTGCCGGAAAAATGGGGAATAAAAACGGCAAAACCACCAAGCCTCGCGTTACGGATCTCGGCTCATTCGAGCTTTTCACCGCGTTCTTCGCGCGTATGAAAGCGGCCGTTAACGCTAACGAATTTCCGACCCTACAGGTGCTGACCGGCCGGGAGGATCTCGCCAGGGCACCGCACAGCTTAAAGCAGGGGATCAGAACCTGGTTTAAGGCGATCGCGGGGGATCTGCCGCCCAATAACAAACGCGTCGGCGCGGGTAATGCAATCCTGTTTTGCGCCCCCATTCGTGAGCAGATCCGGCAGATAGAGGCCATTGGGCTGGAAAAATACTATCAGGGGTTATCGAAAGCCATCGCTGACGCCGGTGACGGGTTTATCACCGACTTCAGCTACACCCACTCAGAAAACTAATATTCTGCGCCCTGCTCTCCGGGCGGGGCGTTTTATTTTTACCAGTCCGGTTCCCACCTCTTTACAGGGGCGAAATCCAGCCCGTTAGCCGATATACTTACGTTCAACAATTACGCCGTTTTTCTCGTTACAGCATGCAAAACAGGAGGTTTTTATGCTCATCGTTATACCCGTACTTATTTTCGTTGCGCTGGTTATCGTCGGCGCAGGCGTCAAGATTGTTCCGCAGGGTTACCAGTGGACCGTTGAGCGTTTTGGCCGTTATACCACCACCCTTCAGCCTGGGTTAAGCCTGATCGTCCCGTTCATGGACCGAATTGGCCGCAAGATCAACATGATGGAGCAGGTGCTGGATATCCCTTCCCAGGAAGTCATTTCGAAGGATAACGCCAACGTCACCATCGACGCGGTCTGTTTTATTCAGGTCATTGACGCGCCGAAAGCGGCCTATGAGGTGAGCAACCTGGAGCTGGCCATCGTCAACCTGACGATGACCAACATCCGTACCGTGCTTGGCTCGATGGAGCTGGATGAGATGCTCTCCCAGCGCGACAGCATTAATACCCGCCTGCTGCATATTGTCGATCAGGCAACCAATCCGTGGGGGATTAAGGTCACCCGCATTGAGATCCGCGACGTGCGCCCACCGGCAGAGCTGATCGCCTCCATGAACGCCCAGATGAAGGCCGAGCGCACCAAGCGTGCCTATATTCTGGAAGCCGAAGGGGTGCGTCAGGCCGAGATCCTCAAAGCGGAAGGGGAAAAACAGTCGCAGATCCTGAAAGCCGAGGGCGAGCGGCAGTCCGCCTTCCTGCAGGCGGAAGCGCGTGAACGTTCGGCAGAAGCAGAAGCGCGCGCCACGCAGATGGTGTCAGAGGCGATCGCCGCCGGGGACATTCAGGCGGTGAACTACTTCGTCGCACAAAAATATACCGATGCGCTGAAGGAGATTGGCTCCGCGAACAACAGCAAGGTGGTGATGATGCCGCTGGACGCCAGCAGCCTGATGGGCTCTATCGCGGGGATTACCGAGCTGATCAAAGACAGCGGAAACGAGCGTAAAAAATGATTGAGCTCATCGTTGCACATCCTCATGCGTTCTGGCTAAGCCTTGGCGGCCTGCTGCTGGCCGCCGAGATGCTTGGCGGCAACGGTTACCTGCTCTGGAGCGGCGTTGCCGCGGTGATTACCGGGCTGCTCGTCTGGCTGCTGCCTGTCGGCTGGGAGTGGCAGGGCGCCCTGTTTGCCGGCCTGACGCTGGTGGCCGCCTGGCTGTGGTGGCGCTGGCTGAACAAACGGGTACAGGCGCAGAAACCGGTCGATGCGCATCTCAACCAGCGCGGGCAGCAGATCGTGGGTAAACGGTTTACGCTCGATACCGCGCTGATCAACGGACGCGGCCATATGCGCGTGGGCGACAGCTCGTGGCCGGTGATGGCCGACGATGACCTCAGCGCCGGAACGCGGGTTGAGGTCATTGCGGTGGAAGGGATAACCCTGCGGGTTAAGGCCTGTTAAGCATGCGTTTTACGATGGCAGCAGCCGGAAAGATTATCGATAATCGGACATTCGGCGCTGTCGTCCCCCGGGCAGGATTCAGCCAGCTGCAGCAGCTGTTCGCGCATCGCCTGTAGCTCGAGGATGTGGCGTTCGATCTCCGCCACCTTTTCCAGCGTGCGTTTTTTCACGTCGGCACTGTGGCGCTTCGGATCGTTAAACAGGTTAACCAGCTCGCCGCACTCTTCGAGGTTAAACCCCACCTGTCTTGCCTGGCGCAGTAACGTCAGTTCATCAAGGTGCAGTTGCGTATAGCTGCGGTAGCCGTTCTCACTGCGCAACGGTGGCGTCACCAGCCCTTTTTCTTCATAAAAGCGAATCGCTTTGCTGGTTAAGCCGGTTTTTTTCGCAACATCACTGATATTCACATTTCCCCCTTGACCTTCCCCTTGATGGAAGGTTTAACCTTCATAACAGTTAGCGAAAAGCGTTACTCCGGTCAACAACTGACCAGACTATTATACGGGAGTTTTGTTATGTCTCACACTATTGACCTGACGCTGGATGGCCTCTCCTGCGGCCACTGCGTCAAACGCGTTAAAGAAAGCCTGGAACAGCGTCCTGACGTCGAAAGCGCAGAGGTGACTATCGATCGTGCCGCCGTAACCGGCAGCGCCAGCGCCGACGCCCTGATTGATACCATTAAGCAGGCCGGTTACGGGGCGGAGTTAAGCCACCCAAAGGCTAAACCGCTGGCAGAGTCATCATCCCCGTCGGAAGCACTGACAGCGGCCACTCCTGAGCTTCCGGCAGCGGATGATATTGATGACAGCCAACAGCTGCTGATCAACGGCATGAGCTGCGCCAGCTGCGTTTCACGCGTACAGAATGCCCTTCAGGCGGTTCCGGGCGTCGCACAGGCACGGGTAAACCTTGCGGAGCGCACCGCGCTGGTGATGGGCAGTGCCTCCGCCGCAGATTTAGTGCAGGCCGTGGAAAAAGCGGGCTACGGGGCTGAGGCCATCGAAGACGATGCCGAGCGCCGCGAGCGCCAGCAGGAAACGGCTATTGCTACCATGAAGCGCTTCCGCTGGCAGGCGATTGTCGCCCTGCTGGTGGGTATCCCGGTGATGGTGTGGGGCATGATGGGTGACAACATGATGGTCACCGCTAATAACCGCACGCTGTGGCTGGTGATTGGCCTCATTACCCTTGCGGTGATGGTATTTGCAGGCGGCCATTTTTATACCAGCGCCTGGAAAAGCCTGAAAAACCGCACGGCGACGATGGATACGCTGGTCGCGCTCGGAACGGGCGCCGCCTGGCTGTACTCGATGAGCGTAAACGTCTGGCCCCAGTGGTTCCCGATGGAAGCCCGCCATCTCTATTATGAAGCCAGCGCGATGATTATCGGCCTGATTAACCTGGGCCATATGCTGGAAGCGCGCGCTCGTCAGCGCTCGTCGAAGGCGCTGGAAAGATTGCTCGATTTAACCCCGCCGACGGCCCGCGTGGTGACGGACGACGGGGAGCAAAGCGTGCCGCTCGCCCAGGTACAGCCGGGTATGACGCTGCGCCTGACCACCGGCGACCGCGTGCCCGTTGACGGTGAAATCACCCAGGGCGACGCGTGGCTTGATGAAGCGATGCTGACCGGGGAACCCGTTCCTCAGCAAAAATCGCAGGGCGACGCGGTGCATGCGGGTACGGTGGTGCAGGACGGCAGCGTGCTGTTCCGCGCCAGCGCCGTCGGTAGCCACACTACCCTGTCGCGCATCATTCGCATGGTCCGCCAGGCCCAGAGCAGCAAGCCGGAGATTGGTCAGCTTGCCGATAAAATTTCCGCCATTTTTGTGCCGGTGGTAGTCGGTATTGCCCTGCTGAGCGCGGCAATCTGGTATTTCTTCGGCCCGGCACCGCAGATTGTCTACACCCTGGTAATCGCCACCACGGTGCTGATCATCGCCTGCCCCTGCGCGCTTGGCCTGGCAACGCCGATGTCGATTATCTCTGGCGTCGGGCGCGCCGCCGAGTTTGGCGTGCTGGTCCGTGATGCCGATGCGCTGCAGCGGGCGAGCACGCTGGATACGATTGTCTTTGATAAAACCGGTACGCTGACCGAAGGCAAGCCGCAGGTGGTGGCGGTAAAAACCGCTGGCTTCCCGGAGGCTGACGCGCTGCGCCTTGCCGCCGCGCTGGAGCAAGGTTCCAGCCACCCGCTGGCCCGCGCCATCGCGGAGAAGGCCGGAACTATCCGCCTGCCGCAGGTAAGCAACTTCCGCACGCTGCGAGGTTCAGGCATCAGCGGTGAAGCCGAAGGGCACGCGCTGCTGCTGGGTAATCAGGCGCTGCTGAATGAAAAAGGTGTTGATACGTCCGCGTTCGAAGATGAGCTGAACGCCCAGGCTTCTCGGGGCGCGACGCCGGTTCTGCTGGCGATTGATGGTCAGGCGGCGGCGCTGCTTGCCGTGCGCGACCCGCTACGCCAGGACAGCGTGGACGCCCTTCAGCGCCTGCATCGTGCGGGCTACCGCCTGGTGATGTTGACCGGCGATAATCCGACCACCGCTAACGCCATCGCCAAAGAAGCAGGCATTGACGAGGTAATCGCTGGCGTACTCCCGGATGGCAAAGCGGATGCCATCAGGAAGCTGCAGGACGAAGGTCGTCAGGTGGCGATGGTGGGTGACGGCATCAACGACGCTCCGGCGCTGGCTCAGGCTGACGTGGGAATTGCCATGGGTGGCGGGAGCGACGTCGCCATTGAAACTGCCGCGATAACCCTGATGCGCCACAGCCTGATGGGCGTGGCGGATGCGCTGGCGATATCGAAAGCCACGTTGCGCAACATGAAGCAAAACCTGCTCGGAGCGTTCGTCTATAACTCGCTGGGCATTCCGATTGCTGCCGGCATTTTGTGGCCGCTGACCGGCACCCTGCTAAACCCGGTGGTTGCGGGTGCGGCGATGGCGCTCTCGTCAATTACCGTGGTGAGTAACGCCAACCGTCTGCTGCGGTTTAAACCGAAGGATTGAACCTAGTTCTCCTACGCGCTAGCATGAACCTTTCCGTTCATGGAGCGCGTATGGGTCTGTTTAATCGTATAAAAGCATCGTGTCGCGCCCTTTTCCCTCGTCGCTATCCCTGGCCCGGTATGGATATCTCTCTTCCCGGCGGGCAACATCTGCACCTCGTTGGCAGCATCCATATGGGCACGCAGGACATGTCCCCGCTGCCAGCCGGCCTGATAAAACTGCTCAGGAATGCCGACGCGCTGGTCGTTGAGGCCGATATATCGGGTCATGAGTCACCGTTTGCGGGGCTGGAGAGCGACCGCCCTCTTGCGGAACGCCTCAGCGAAGCGCAGCTTAGCGAACTGACGCGCCTCGCGGACGAAACCGGGGTCTCGCTCTCCATGCTCGACACCCTGCCCCTGTGGCAAATTGCCATGGTGTTGCAGGCGACACAGGCACAGCGCCTTGGGCTACGCGGCGATTACGGAATAGACTATCAGCTGCTTAACGCGGCAAGGGCGCGCAACCTCCCGGTCATCGAACTGGAAGGCACGGACAGCCAGATCGCTCTCCTGCGACAGCTTCCCGATGACGGCCTGATGCTGCTGGATGACACCCTGACCCACTGGCACACCAACGCGCGTCTGCTGCAAACGATGATTGGCTGGTGGCTGGATGCACCGCCCACGGGAAGCAGGCTTGCGCTACCGTCGACGTTCAGCGAATCGCTGTATGACGTACTGATGAACGCGCGCAACCGCGCATGGCGGGAAACGCTGCACGCCCTGCCTGCCGGTCACTATGTTGTCGCGGTTGGCGCGCTGCATTTGTACGGAGAAGGGAACCTGCCGTCGCTGCTGAAATAAAAAAAAATGGCCAATATCGCTATTGGCCCGTCAAAGAGGAATTTCATCGTTTTTATTATGCCGAAGTGACCTTCGGTTGAGCCGATTGTCGCTCAAAGTGACCATCACTGCCAATACTATTGCGCAAGATGGTGCTATTTTTTAGACAAACGTCAGGCGTATGCTGCTGGCATTAATCGTCTGTCGCAGGAAGGATAGCCATGACTCCCGCCGTTAAATTACTCGAAAAAAACAACATTACTTTCCGGATCCACACCTACGATCACGATCCGAACGAAACCAACTTTGGTGATGAAGTGGTGCGCAAGCTGGGGCTGAACGCGGACCGGGTTTATAAAACGCTGCTGGTCGCGGTGAACGGGGACATGAAGCACCTCGCCGTGGCGGTAACACCCGTCGCCGGACAGCTTGACCTGAAGAAAGTCGCCAAGGCGCTGGGTGCGAAAAAGGTGGATATGGCGGACCCGACGGTTGCGCAACGTACCACCGGCTACCTCGTAGGCGGCATCAGCCCTCTGGGGCAGAAAAAACGCCTGCCGACGCTGATCGATGCCCCTTCACAGGAATTTGAGATGATCTATATTTCTGGCGGCAAACGCGGGCTGGATATCGAGCTGGCCGCCGGCGATCTGGCGAAAATGCTGGACGCGCAATTTGCGGATATCGCGCGCCGGGATTGAGAACGTTGCCCGGTGGTGGCGTTTGAGCCGCCATGGCACGTTCACAAGTCATGCCGTTAAAGAGTAGCAAGGAATTTAAAGTGAACGGAATTACCTCTACAACCATATGTTCCCCCTCACCCCAGCCCTCTCCCTCAAGGGAGAGGGGGTCCTCCGTGCAGGCATTATTTTGTGGGGATCCCTCAGCCCGGTGGGAGAGGGTTGGAGTGAGGGCATCAGGCCGCACAACGCTACTGCCAGCTCACCTCGCCCTTCGGCTCGTACGCGTTCACGTCAATCGGGGAATTTTGCTGGATATACTGCTTCAGCACCTCCGCATCGATAAAGCCGGTATTCACGAAGCCCGGTTTGTTATCAATATGCGGATAACCATCGCCGCCGGTGGCGTTAAAGCTTAGCGTTGCCAGACGGTAGGTTTTCGCCGGGTCGACCGGCTCGCCTTTGATTTTGAGATCGTTGAGCTTGCCGTCCTTCGCCACGAAGCTGACGTTAGCAAACTGCGGATACGCCCCGGAGTCCGGCTTCATCTGCGCCACGGCTGTGAGGTAGTCAATGACCTCTTTCCCGCTCATATCCGCATACACCACCACGTTGCCAAACGGCTGCACTTTAAGCACGTCTTTGTAGGTGATGTTTCCGCCTTCGATGGAATCGCGGATACCGCCGCCGCTCATCACGGCGAAGTCCGCATTCGTGCGCGCCATTTGCGCGGCCAGCACCAGACGCCCCATGTTGGTCTGCACAAAGCGGACTTTGCTGCGATCGCCTTCCAGGCGACCGTTAAGCGTACCGATCTTCACATCCAGCTGCGCTTTACCCTTGCTCTGGAACGGCGTCAGCAGGGAGAGCATCTGCTGGTTTTCAGCGATTTCCGGGGTATAAAGCACGCGCTCGCTTTTGCCGTCCGGGTAGGTCACTTTTTTCTTCAGATTGACCGGGATGAGCTGATAGTGCACCAGCTTCATCTCGCCGTTACGGAATTCGAAATCCGCGCGGCCAACGTATTTGCCCCACTCGTGGGCCTGCACAATCCAGATCCCGTTCTGACGATCCGGCGCGCACGGCGTGCCCGGCACATAATCCACCTGCTTTTTGTTCTCAGAGGCCATACAGACCGGATCCTGAGAGTGACCGCCCACAATCATCGCCAGCGAGCCAGCCGGGAGGCTGCGCGCCATCTCCACGTCGCCCGGCGCGTTAGAGCCGTGCTGACCGTTGTCGTAGTGCCCCATGTGGGTGGTGGCGATAATCACGTCCGGTTTTTCATTCTGCTGCAATTCCTGAATAACCAGCTTCGCCTCGTCCGCCGGTTTACGGAATTCGATATCGGTGAAATATTCAGGGTTGCCAATTTTAGCCGTGTCGTCGGTCGTTAATCCGATAACCGCAATCTTCAGATCCTGACGCTTGAACAGCGCCCAGGGCTTAAACAGGCGTTCGCCGGTGCTTTTCTGATAAATATTGGCGGAGAGGAACGGGAATTTGGACCACTTCTCCTGCTGGCGCAATACGCTCAGCGGATTATCAAACTCGTGGTTTCCGACGGCCATCGCGTCGTAACCGATTAAATTCATGCCGCGGAAATCAGGCTCCGCATCCTGTAAGTCGGATTCCGGTACGCCGGTATTGATATCCCCGCCCGACAGCAGCAGCACGCTGCCACCCTGGGCCGCCACCTCTTTGCGAATGCCGTCCACCAGCGTTTTTTGCGCCGACAGGCCATATTCACCGTATTCGCTGCGCCAGAAATGGCCGTGATGATCGTTAGTATGCAGAATGGTTATTTTATAGGTTTTATCTTTTTCATACGCCTGAGCGGGCAGGCTTGCCAGCCCCCATGCGGCGATGAGCGCCAGCGCGACGCCACGCTTCATTAACTTCATCTTCTCTCTCCCTGACCAATAGACAAACGCAAAAATTACAGTGACTCACAAGAATAGACAAATAAGTTTTCAGAATTGCGACTTTCTTCAAATGTCACGGACGGGTATGTTAGTCGGATAATAATTACACCCTGCATCTCTAATAACAAATCGACGTGGTATTTATGGCAATCAGTGAATCAACCCAGCCCGTCCAGGGCGCTCCGGCGTCGCGCACCTCCTTTAAGGTCTTAGGCGCCATCAGTCTCTCACATCTGCTCAACGACATGATCCAGTCGCTGATTCTGGCGATTTATCCGCTGTTGCAGTCCGAGTTTTCCTTAACCTTCGTACAGATCGGCATGATCACCCTGACCTTCCAGCTCGCCTCTTCGCTGCTGCAGCCGGTGGTGGGCTACTGGACGGACAAATACCCGATGCCGTGGTCGCTGCCCATCGGCATGTGCTTTACCCTGAGCGGGCTGGTGCTGCTGGCCATGGCGGGCAGCTTTGAGGCGGTGCTGGTTGCCGCGGCGCTGGTGGGAACCGGTTCATCGGTATTCCACCCGGAATCGTCCCGCGTGGCGCGGATGGCCTCCGGCGGGCGGCACGGGCTGGCGCAGTCGCTGTTCCAGGTGGGCGGCAACTTTGGCAGCTCCTTAGGCCCCCTGCTGGCGGCGGTGATTATTGCCCCTTACGGTAAAGGCAACGTCGCGTGGTTTGTGCTGGCCGCGCTGCTGGCGATTGTCGTCCTGGCGCAAATCAGCCGCTGGTATGCCGCACAGCATCGCGTTAACAAGGGTAAGCCGGTGGCGAAGGTCGTCAATCCGCTCCCGCGCAATAAGGTGATCCTCGCGGTCAGCGTGCTGCTGGTGCTGATTTTCTCCAAATATTTCTACATGGCGAGCATCAGCAGCTATTACACCTTCTATCTGATGCAAAAATTCGGATTATCGGTACAAAACGCTCAGTTTCACCTGTTTGCCTTCCTGTTTGCGGTGGCGGCAGGCACGGTGATTGGCGGGCCCGTGGGAGATAAAATTGGGCGTAAATATGTGATTTGGGGCTCTATCCTCGGCGTTGCGCCGTTTACGCTTGTTTTACCGTACGCCAGCCTGGAATGGACCGGCATTTTAACGGTGATCATTGGATTTATACTGGCATCGGCCTTCTCAGCCATTCTGGTTTACGCGCAGGAGCTGCTGCCGGGACGTATCGGTATGGTTTCCGGGCTATTTTTCGGCTTCGCCTTTGGCATGGGCGGCCTTGGAGCCGCTGTGTTAGGGATGGTTGCGGACCATACCAACATCTTCCTGGTTTACAAAATCTGCGCTTTCCTGCCACTTCTGGGGATGTTGACCATATTCCTGCCTGACAACCGTCATAAAGCGTGATTTCCCGGCTGCCAAAGTTAAACTTTGGCAGCCGGATAACCTGATGCCATAAGGCTTTCCTCTCCCTCCCCTCTGCAAATTTACCAAAACCTGCCCTTTTTCACGCTTATTGCTCTTTTATTCTGATTTCAACAATTATTCATAAACATAAGCGTAAAAATTGTCATAAACTATTACTCGGCTTTTTGGTATTTACGCCAAAAATGGATCACTCACCACGAAAGGAGACGGAATGCACCACGCCACACCGCTTATTACCACCATTGTTGGTGGACTTGTGCTCGCTTTTATTCTCGGCATGATTGCCAACAAACTGCGTATCTCCCCTCTCGTCGGCTATCTGTTAGCGGGTGTACTGGCGGGGCCCTTCACGCCCGGTTTCGTGGCAGATACCAAGCTGGCACCTGAACTGGCGGAATTAGGCGTGATCCTGCTGATGTTTGGCGTAGGTCTGCATTTTTCACTCAAGGATCTGATGGCGGTAAAGTCGATCGCCATACCGGGAGCTATCGCTCAGATAGGGGTAGCGACGCTGCTGGGGATGGCGCTTTCCGCGGTGCTGGACTGGTCGCTGATGACCGGTATCGTATTTGGGCTGTGTCTTTCAACCGCCAGTACCGTGGTGCTGCTGCGCGCGCTTGAAGAGAGGCAGCTGATAGACAGCCAGCGCGGACAAATCGCGATAGGCTGGCTGATTGTGGAAGATCTGGTGATGGTGCTGACGCTGGTGCTGCTGCCCGCCGTCGCCGGAATGATGGAAAAAGACAACGTCGGCTTCGCCTCGCTGGCGCTGGATATGAGCATTACCATCGGTAAGGTTGTCGCGTTTATCGCCATCATGATGCTGGTGGGCCGCCGTCTGGTGCCGTGGATCATGTCCCGCAGCGCCGCCACCGGTTCGCGTGAGCTATTTACGCTCTCCGTCCTTGCGCTGGCGCTGGGTATTGCCTTTGGCGCCGTAGAGCTGTTTGACGTCTCCTTCGCGCTGGGCGCGTTCTTTGCCGGGATGGTGCTGAACGAATCCGAGCTGAGCCACCGCGCCGCGCATGACACCCTGCCGCTGCGTGATGCGTTTGCGGTGCTGTTCTTTGTCTCCGTCGGGATGCTGTTTGACCCGATGGTGCTTATCCAGCAGCCGCTGGCCGTGCTGGGCACGCTGGCGATCATCATCTTTGGTAAGTCCGCTGCCGCCTTCTTCCTGGTGCGGATGTTCGGCCACTCGCCGCGCACGGCGCTGACCATTGCCGCCAGCCTGGCACAGATTGGCGAGTTTGCCTTTATTCTGGCCGGTCTGGGTATGGCGTTAGACCTGCTGCCGCAGGCGGGACAAAACCTGGTGCTGGCGGGGGCGATCCTCTCCATCATGCTCAACCCGGTGCTGTTTGCCCTGCTGGAGAAATACCTCGAGAAGACCGAAACCCTCGAAGAGCAGACCCTGGAAGAGGCAATCGAGGAGGAGAAGCAGATCCCCGTGGATATCTGCAACCACGCGCTGCTGGTCGGTTTTGGCCGCGTCGGCAGCCTGCTGGGTGAGAAGCTAATCGAGCAGGGTATTCCGCTGGTGGTCATTGAAACCTCCCGTACCCGCGTGGACGAGCTGCGCGAGCGCGGTATCCGCGCGGTGCTCGGCAATGCGGCGAACGAAGAGATTATGAATCTCGCGCACCTCGACTGCGCCCGCTGGCTGCTGCTGACCATTCCGAACGGCTATGAGGCCGGCGAGATTGTGGCCACGGCGCGAGAGAAATGCCCGAATATTGAGATTATTGCCCGCGCCCATTATGACGACGAAGTGGAGTACATTACCGAGCGCGGCGCGAATCAGGTGGTGATGGGCGAGCGTGAGATCGCGAACACGATGCTGACGCTGCTGGCGAAACCGCCGGTTGCTGAGGCGGTGACGGGTTAGGTTTTGCGGCGGGTCACCTCACCCCGCCCTCTCCCCACAGGGGCGAGGGAGAAAAGACGGCTCTGTGCTATCCCCTCTCCCCTGTGGGGAGAGGGTTAGGGTGAGGGGTCTTCTTTTACCTGTCCCAGTACGCCTCTTCGAGGCTGTCTTCCCGCTCCGGCAGTCCGCGCGTTAAGCGCGGCGAATGCTGGTTCAGCACCTGATAGCTCACGCGGTTCGCGTACTTACACACCTGCGCCAGCGAGGAGTAGGTCAGCCAGCTGAACCGGTGCTTGCTGGAGTTTGGCACGTTAGTTTTGTGGTAGGCGTTAGCGGTAATGTCGTGCAGCAGCGCGGCCAGCGCGCCATCGCCCGCGCCGTTGGTGTTCATGATCTTCTCAGGTCCGCCCATGTACGGTGCGATGTGGGAGAAAATGCGCAGCGGGTTGATGCAGTCCTTATGACGCATGGCGCGGCTGAACTCGTACTGGTTAAATTCGGCAATCGCTCCCGGCAGCAGCGGATGCTGGGTTTTGCGTTTGCTCTCCTCTTCCGTGAAGCCCGCCATGTACAGCCCGACCGGGCCGGCAGTGCAGAGCACCAGATCCACCCAGTCCAGCGCCTTATCAGACGCCAGCAGCGGATCGCTCTCGCCGGTCAACGCTTCGGCTTCTTCTTCGTTCATCGCCAGAATGGAGACGTGCTCTTTCAGGAAGGCCTGCCACCACTCCGGGTTGTCGGCGATGACAAATTTCGTGCCCAGCGTCAGCACCACCGGCACGTTGTATTTCTTCGCATACTCTACCGCCTTCATGGTCGCTTCCGGCATCGGCTCGCCCGGCTTGCAGCGCACCAGATAGGAGGTCAGCACCAGTGCAGACGCGCCCGCAATCACCTCTTCAGGAATGCTGTCAGCGCGCAGCTGGTTCATATGGCCCGGGCTGATGGCAAAGGTACGTTCGCCAGAATCGCTAATCAGCGTAAAGCAGCGGCCAATCGGCCCGTCAACGCCCTGCAGATAGTTCAGATCGGTACGGCTGGAGGTATTGCACAGGTAGCGGTAGGCATAGCCACCGATTTCGATATTGCTGCACATCACGCCGAGCAGGACCGAGCGGTCATCAGCCAGTACGGAATAGTTGTGCATGGTGTTGCCGATGGTTCCGCCGGCAAACTGGTGGGTAATGAGATTTTCGCGCACCAGCTCCTGGTACAGCGCCTCGGCAACGTCGTCCTCAATCACCAGCGAGTGCCCGGCGCTCAGACCGTAACGTGCGACAAACGCATCATCCACTTTGGCTTCAATATCCACCAGCGTCTGATCGATACCGACCACCCAGGCAGCGCTGGTTTCGCTTTCTGGCTGAATTTGCTGAAGCAGCGGATCGCGGGCATCGACAGGGAAATAGTGTTTGGACTTGCGTTTACCGGGAAATTTCATGGTCTGAACTGTGCATTGAATACGGGCCGGGAATGGTAGCACAAACCCGGCCGTTAACGCGATCAGCGGCTGGTGGTGACCAGCGACACCATCATGTCAATGTGTTCAGGGGAGTCGTTAAGCGCAGGAATATACTCGTATTTCGTTCCGCCAGCCTCCATGAAGAACTCTTTGTTCTGGACGGCAATCTCCTCCAGCGTTTCCAGACAGTCCGCCGAGAAGCCCGGCGACATCACCTGAATATGCTTCACGCCCTTCTCGCCCAGCATCTTGAGGGTTTCATCGGTGTACGGGGTTAGCCACGGCTCGCGCCCAAAGCGCGACTGGAAGGTCATCATCACCTTCTCCGGCGGCAGGCCGAGGGCGGACACCAGCTCGCGGGTGGTATCGCGACAGCGCTGGGGGTAATCGTCCCCTTCATTAGCGAAACGCTGCGGAATGCCGTGATAGGAGAGCAGCAGCAGATCCGGCTCGCCGTGTTTTTCAAACGACGCGCGCGCGCTGCTGGCAAGGGCTTTAATATACAACTCGTTATCAGCGTAGTCGCGAATAAAGGTAACCCCCGGAATACGGCGACGGGTCGCCAGAATGCGGGCCAGTTCGTCCCAGACTGCCGCTACCGTGGAGCAGGAGTACTGCGGATACAGGGCCAGCACCACAATATGCTCAACGCCCTGGGCCAGCAGCGCGTCTACGGCGCTCTCCAGTGAGGGCTTGCCGTAGCTCATGCCGAGGGCTACGGGCATGTCCGGCAGGCGGGCGGCCAGCGCTTTCTCCTGACGACGGCTGTAGACCATCAGCGGCGAGCCCTCTTCCATCCACACGGACTGGTAGAGCTTTGCCACGCGCGGCGAACGAATCGGCAGAATGACGCCGCGCAGCAGTGGCCACCACAGCAGCCTTGGCGTATCCACGACGCGCGTGTCGCTTAAAAATTGTCGCAGGTAGCGTTTTACCGCCGCTGGAGTAGGTGCTTCTGGGGTACCCAGATTGGCAAGCAGGATGCCGGTTTTCGCCTGACTCATTCACGCCTCTTAACCATTTGATAGGTTGTCAATTGTAGCGGAAATGCGTTTAAACGAAACCCATTGCTGTAATAGGTAAGATGAGAATTTTTCTCACCCGGGAGTCCGGGTGAGAGGGATGCAGTTAGCCGAGGATCTTTTCCAGCTCTGCACGTACGTCAGCCACGGCTTTGGTGCCGTCAACTTTTGCGTATTTGGTGTTACCCGCCTGCGCTTCTTTGGAGTAGTAGCCGATCAGCGGAGCGGTCATCTGATGGTATTCCACCAGGCGCTTACGCACGGTCTCTTCCTGATCGTCTTTACGGGTGGTCAGCTCTTCGCCGGTCACGTCGTCTTTGCCTTCAACCTTAGGCGGGTTGAATTTGATGTGGTAAACGCGGCCAGAGGCAGCGTGCACGCGGCGGCCAACGATACGGTCAACGATCAGCTCGTCCGGCACGTCGAACTCCAGCACGTAGTCCACGTTGATGCCCGCTTCTTTCATGGCGTCAGCCTGAGGAATGGTGCGCGGGAAGCCGTCCAGCAGGAAACCGTTGCGGCAGTCTTCCTGCGCAATGCGCTCTTTAACCAGCGCGATAACCAGTTCATCGGTTACCAGCTTGCCTGCGTCCATGATGTCTTTAGCTTGTTTGCCCAGCTCGGAGCCAGATTTAACAGCGGCACGCAGCATGTCACCGGTAGAGATTTGCGGAATACCGTATTTCTCCATGATGAACTGAGCCTGAGTTCCCTTACCCGCGCCCGGAGCGCCAAGCAGAATAATACGCATTGCGAAAATCCCCTCAAATGTCGATTCAATTTTTCAAAAGCGCTAAACAATACCACCAGAACGGGTATCGCTCAAGGAAGGCGGGGAAGCTGAAACGGTTAACGGGGGGAGATTATTTGGGGGAGTGCGAGAATGCCCCCTTACCCTAACCCTCTCCCCAAAGGGGAGAGGGGACGATTATACCCTCTCCCCTTTGGGGAGAGGGCCAGGGTGAGGGGCAGGTGTTGAATTACGCCAGCAGCAGCGCATTCACACGTTTAATGAACAGGTTAGGATCTTCCAGCGTGCCGCGCTCGGCCAGCAGAGACTGATCCAGCAGCAGTTCAACCCACTCGGCGAAGCGCGCGTCGTCCTGAGTATCCGCCGCGCGTTTCACCAGCGGATGATCCGGGTTCAGCTCGAAGATATATTTCACTTCCGGCACCGCCTGGCCCGCCGCGGCGAACAGTTTCGCCATCTGGGTGCTCATTTCATCCGCATCGGTCGTGACGATGGCCGGGGTATCGGTCAGACGGTGCGTGAAGCGCACCTCTTTCACGCGGTCGCCCAGCAGGGTTTTCACGCGCTCAACGAACGGCTCCAGCGCCTTCTCGGCTTCTTTCGCGCTTTCATCCACCTCGTCCGCCAGCTTGTCGATAGATTCGTCGGCTTTGGCAACGGACTGGAAGGATTTACCGTCGAACTCGGTCAGGTAGTTCATCATCCATTCGTCGATGCGGTCAGAAAGCAGCAGCACTTCGATGCCTTTCTTACGCAGCAGCTCCAGATGCGGGCTGCTCTTCGCTGCCGCGTAGCTGTCGGCAGTGATGTAGTAGATCTTCTCCTGCCCTTCCTTCATGCGGGAGACGTACTCTTCCAGCGACACGGTCTGCGCGGAGGAGTCGTTGTGCGTAGAGGCGAAGCGCAGCAGCTTAGCGATAGCCTCCACGTTCGCGGTGTCTTCCGCCGGGCCTTCTTTCAGCACCAGGCCGAACTGTTTCCAGAAGGTCTGGTATTTTTCCGCATCGTCTTTCGCCAGTTTTTCCAGCATCTGCAGCGCACGCTTGGTCAGGGCGTTACGCAGGTTACGGGTGACGGTGCTGTCCTGCAAAATTTCACGGGAGACGTTCAGCGGCAGATCGTTGGAATCTATCAGGCCACGTACAAAGCGCAGGTAGTTCGGCATGAACTGCTCGGCGTCGTCCATAATGAACACGCGCTGCACGTACAGCTTCAGGCCGTGCTTGTGATCGCGGTTCCACATGTCCCACGGCGCCTGCGCAGGGATATAGAGCAGGCTGGTGTACTCCTGCTTGCCTTCCACGCGGTTGTGGCTCCAGGTCAGCGGATCGGTAAAGTCGTGGGCGATGTGCTTGTAGAACTCGTTGTATTCTTCGTCTTTAATCTCAGACTTGCTGCGCGTCCACAGCGCCTGGGCCTTGTTGATTTTCTCCCAGGAAACCACGGTTTCACCGTCTTTTTCTTCCTGTTTTTCAATCTCTACCGGCAGCGCAATGTGGTCGGAATATTTGCTGATGATGGAGCGCACGCGCCAGTCGTTCAGGAAATCATCTTCGCCTTCACGCAGGTGCAGGGTGATTTCGGTGCCGCGATCCGCTTTGGTGATGTCATCAACGGTGTATTCGCCTTCCCCTTTGGATTCCCACAGCACGCCGTTCTCGGCGCTATCGCCCGCCGCACGGGTGCGCACGGTGACTTTGTCCGCCACGATGAACGCCGAGTAGAAGCCAACGCCGAACTGGCCGATCAGCTGGCTGTCTTTCGCCTGGTCAGAGCCCATGGACTCGAGGAACGCTTTGGTGCCGGATTTAGCGATGGTCCCGAGATGGTCGATCACCTCGTCGCGGTTCATACCAATACCGTTATCGGCAATGGTCAGGGTGCGGTTCTCTTTATTGAAAGAGACGCGCACGCGCAGCTCGCCGTCGCCTTCATACAGATCCGGGTTGGACAGCGCGCGGAAGCGTAGCTTGTCCGCCGCATCGGAGGCGTTGGAAATCAGCTCACGCAGGAAAATTTCTTTGTTGGAATACAGGGAATGGATCATCAGATGCAGAAGCTGTTTTACTTCTGACTGGAAACCACGGGTTTCTTGTCCTTTCATCTAAGTCGACCTCAACAATGCCATTTAATGGGGTTGTAAAACGTTGAGTGAGAGATGGGGATAAGGGGGGAAATTTTCAAGCGGAGGCCGCGCGCGCAGCCTCCGTTTGGTCAGAAAATAATCTTATGGCGTCCGGCCAGAGAGTGCGACAGCGTGGTGCCGTCGACCATCTCCAGCTCACCGCCAACCGGCACACCGTGGGCGATGCGGCTGGCGTCAACGCCGTACTGCGCGCACAGCTCGGCGATATAGTTGGCCGTGGCTTCCCCTTCCACCGTTGGGTTGGTGGCGAGAATCACCTCTTTGATCGTTTCCGATTCAAGGCGCTGTTCCAGGCGATCGAGACCGATATCGTCCGGGCCGATGCCGTCCAGCGGGGAGAGATGCCCCATCAGCACGAAATAGCGGCCGGAAAACTGCCCGGTTTGCTCAATGGCGTAGATGTCCGCCGGACTCTCCACCACGCAAATCTGGCCGTTTTCCTGACGGCGCGGGTTCGTGCAGATGTTACACACGTCCTGCTCGGTAAAGGTACGGCAGTCCGCACAGTGACCAATCTCTGACATGGCGCGGGTCAGAGCCTGCGCCAGGCGCATCCCGCCGCTGCGGTCGCGCTGCAATAGCGTAAACGCCATGCGCTGCGCCGACTTCGGGCCAACGCCCGGCAGGCAGCGCAGCGCTTCCATTAACTGCGTGAGCAGCGGACTGGTTTGCATCAGAATGGCATCTTAAAGCCCGGCGGCAGCTGCATACCGCTGGAAACAGAGGCCATTTTCTCTTTCTGGGTTTCGTCGATACGGCGAGCGGCATCGTTGAATGCGGCTGCAACCAGATCTTCCAGCATCTCTTTGTCGTCTTCGAGCAGGCTTGGGTCAATTTCAACGCGACGGCAGTTGTGCGCACCGTTGATGGTCACCTTGACCAGACCGGCACCGGATTCGCCCGTGACTTCCAGCTGAGCGATCTCTTCCTGCATCTTCTGCATTTTTTCCTGCATCTGCTGAGCCTGCTTCATCAGGCCACCCAGACCGCCTTTTCCACCAAACATAGGCTTCTCTCTTCTTTCACGTTAAGGATTACAACCGTAAGTCAGACTCACGATCAAATGGGGCGAATACTCTCTTCATCCAGGTCCGCGTCGAAGAACCGTCGCAGGGTCTGGATGTTGTTATCCGCGATAATCGACTCGCGCGCCTGCGCGAGCTTCTCTTCATAAATGGCCTGTCGCCACTCCAGCGGCGTGCGCACCGCCGGATTATCATCTTCAATGATAATCAATTCAACCGGCGAGCCCTGCAATGTGGCGAGCGCCTCGGCCAGCGCCTTTTGTGCGCCGGGGGAATTAAGGTGCCGCTGGCCCGGGCGCAGGTGCAGACGCACCTGATTGCCGTCCTGCTCTTTCCAGGCGTTCAGCGCGACCTGCTCCACCAGCTTCGGCAGCTGAAGTTTGCTGACCTCAGCGGCCCAGGCGTCGCGCTCGATGGACTCTTCGGCCAGCTTCGCGGACAGCTCCGGCGTTTTTTCATGCTCCAGCGCCTTTTTCAGCGCCTTCGGCGTGGCGACCACTTCCTTGACCGTTTCAACAACGGTGGTCGCCTTCCAGCGGTAAGCCTCTTCTTTTGCCGGGGCTTTCTGCTCGAGCGCGGACGGCGCCGGACGCGACTGCACGCGCTCCGTTACCGAGGCCAGTCGTTCAAGCGCGGCGTTGTTCACCGGCCGCGCTCTTCCTGGCGCTGCCGGTTCACTCTTTTTTGGTTTGGTTGCTCCCTGCGCACGCTGCAGCTGGCTTCGTGCGGCAAGCACCGAACTGGTGGCATCCGACAGCGGCACGTTTTGCGGCGGAGGCGGCGTCGGCTGCGGTGGCACCTGCTGCGGTGACATCACCGCGGTCGGGGCGACCGGCGCAAAAGACTGCCTGGGAGCTTCCGGCTCCGGCAACGGCATGCGCGGATGGAAGGCCAGCGCGCGCAGCAGCGTCATTTCAACGCCCATCCGGCGATCCGGTGCAAACGGCAGCTCTTTGCGGCCAATCAGCAGCGTCTGATAATAAAGCTGTACGTCAGCCGGCGGCACGGTTCGCGCAAGTTCACGCATCCGCTGTTCAATGGTCGCCATGTCCGCGCCGATGGCCGACGGAGACAGCTGCAGCATCGCCACGCGGTGCAGCAGGCTGAGCATCTCGACCAGCAGCGCTTCCCATTCAACGCCACGGGCAGCGGCGGCGTTGACGAGCGACATCACCCGCTCACCGTTAGCGGCAATCATCGCTTCGATAAGCGAGAGCGCCTGGTCGTCATCCAGCGTGCCGAGCATGGTGCTGACCGCGTCGGTAGAAAGTTTACCGTCACCGCTGGAAATGGCCTGGTCGGTGAGGCTCAGCGCATCACGCAGGCTGCCGTCAGCCGCGCGAGCCAGCAGCTGAAGCGCGCGCGGCTCGTGGACAATCTTCTCTTCATCGAGAATGTGCTCAAGCTGAGCGCGGATCTGCTCGACGTCCAGCGCCTTCAGGTGGAACTGCAGGCAGCGCGACAGGATCGTGACCGGCAGCTTTTGCGGATCGGTGGTCGCCAGCAGGAACTTCACGTGCGCAGGCGGCTCTTCCAGCGTTTTCAGCAGGGCGTTAAAGCTGTGGCGCGACAGCATGTGCACTTCATCGATCAGATAGACCTTGAAGCGGCCGCGCGCCGGGGCGTACTGCACGTTGTCGAGCAGATCTCGGGTGTCTTCCACCTTGGTGCGCGAGGCGGCGTCAATCTCGATCAGATCGACAAAACGCCCCTGCTCGATCTCGCGGCAGTTATCGCATACGCCGCACGGGGTGGCGGTGATCCCGGTTTCGCAGTTCAGACCTTTTGCCAGCAGGCGGGCAATAGAGGTTTTACCGACGCCGCGGGTGCCGGAAAAAAGATAGGCGTGATGGATGCGACCTAGCGACAAGCCGTTCGCCAGGGCCGTCAGCACATGTTCCTGACCGACAACGTCAGCAAAGGTTTGTGGTCGCCATTTACGGGCTAACACCTGATAACTCATGGGCAGGCTCTGCAACGCTGGAAGGTGAATTAATGGAGGGGAATGCTATCACAACCTCACCCATTGAGCGAGGTTGTGAGAAACGGGATTAATGACCCGGGAATGGCACCAGGCTGTAGCTGGTAATGCCCTGTTTTTCCAGGCGCTGTTCGCCGCCAAGATCGAACAGGTTGATGATGAATGCCGCGTCGGTCACTTCACCACCCAGACGACGGATCAGCTTCACGGTCGCTTCGATAGTACCGCCGGTTGCCAGCAGATCGTCCACCACCAGCACTTTGTCGCCTGGCTTGATAGCGTCAACGTGGATTTCCAGCTGATCGGTGCCGTACTCCAGCTCGTAGCTCTCAGCGATGGTTTCACGCGGCAGTTTGCGCGGCTTACGCACCGGCACAAAGCCCACACCCATTGCCAGCGCAACCGGAGCGCCAAACAGGAAGCCACGGGCTTCGGTACCTACTACTTTGGTGATCCCGGCGTTTTTATAACGCTCGACCAGCAGTTCAATGCTGAGCGCGTACGCTTTCGGATCTTCCAGCAAGCTGGTGACATCGCGGAAAAGAATGCCAGGTTTCGGATAGTCCTGGATACTTTTGATGCTGTTTTTCAGATATTCAAGCTGCTGTGCAGTTGCGGTCATCGGTTTGTGCCTAAATGAAACAGTGTTACTCACGGCGCGCGACGAGTCGGTCAAAGTAAAAGTTGTTTAACCTTTGACCAGGCGCACCTGTGCTCGAAAACGGTCGAATTTACTGGCTGTGCGCCATAATTGCAACAGCCATGATGAGGCTTCAGTGCTTTTGTTGCTTTTCATCAACCACCGGGATCCGCCACATAAAGATCAGCAGACATGCCAGGATCGCCAGCAGCAGAATGCGTACCCACATCATTTTCACCAGCCATAGCGAGACGGCGAAGGTGATAAGTATGAAGACAATGGCGCGCGGCTTGGCTCCGGGCGGCATTGCCCGGTGTTTTTGCCAGTAGCGCAGGTAGCCGCCAAACCACGAGCGGTACAGCAGCCAGTGGTGAAAACGCGGCGACGAGCGGGCGAAGCACCAGGCCGCCAGCAGGATAAACGGGGTGGTCGGCAGCAAGGGCAAAACCACGCCCAGCGTACCCAGCACTACCGCGAGCCAGCCAATGATGATTAAAATAGTACGCTGCATAATGCGAATCGTTATCAAACTGAACGGCTACTTTACCACTGGAGAGCGCATTGAAAACAGCACTGCTTCTTGAGAAGCTGCAAAATCAGCTGATCGCTCTGCGCGCGCAGGCCACACCGCTGATGGGACATGCCACGCTGAAACCGCGCTTTGACCGACAGCTTTTCCGCACCCGCAGCACCGTCCTTCAGGATTACCTTGCTGAGGCGCAGACGAGCCTTGACGAACTTCGCCATGCGGTTGAGGGTGAACAGCGGGAACAGGTGGCGTGGCTTGCGGAGCATCTGGCCGAGCAGATCGCTGCCCTGCATCGCGAAATCGCCGCCTGGCCGCTACGCGCCTGGGACAGCGCCTCGCCGGGCCTCGGCAAATGGCAGCGCAGGCGGCTGGAAAACCAGGAGTTTGAGCGCCGTTTGTATGAGATGAAGCGCGAGCGCGAAGCCCGACTGAACGACAGCGAAACGCTGGAAGAGCAGCAGTTATTAATGCGTGAAATCAGCGCGCTGGAAGGCCGCATCGTCCGCTGCCGCCAGGCGCGGGATGAGATTGAACGCGTGATTGAACGCCTGACCCGTTAACAGGAGCCACACTGATGTCACTGGAAAATGCACCCGACGAGGTCAAGCTGGCCGTCGATTTAATTATGCTGCTGGAGAATCATGAGATCCCGGCGGAGACGGTGCTTAAGGCGCTGGAGATTGTGCGGCGTGATTTTGAGGGAAAATTACCCCCTCACCCTGCCCTCTCCCCTGAGGGGAGAGGGTAAAAGCAGCCCGCACCAGATTATTCCCTCTCCCTTCAAGGGAGAGGGTTAGGGTGAGGGTCATCCCCCTTAATCTCGCGCTTCACTTCCGTATGTTCGTCACCTTTTTCGTTACGCAGGTGAACCTCCAGCTGGTTGAAGGCGATATTAATGTTGTTTTCACGGCACAGACGGTCAATGGTGCGGTTCAGCTCATCGACGGTATAGCTGCGGTCGCGCAGCTCGCGCACGTATAGGCGCAGCTCATGATCCAGCGTGCTTGGCCCGAAGGTGGTGAAGAACACGTCTGGCGCAGGATCGTGCATCACTTTCGGGTGTGTATTCGCCGCTTTCAGCAGCACCTCTTTAACCTTGTCCAGATCGGAGCCGTAGGCCACCCCAAGTCGGATCACCACGCGGGTGGTGGTGTCAGAGAGCGACCAGTTGATCAGACGCTCGGTCACAAAGGCTTTGTTCGGGATGATCACCTCTTTGCGATCGAAGTCGGTGATGGTGGTCGCACGAATACGGATCTTGCTGACGGTCCCGGAGAAGGTGCCGATGGTGACGGTATCGCCAATACGCACCGGACGTTCGAACAGGATTATCAGGCCAGACACAAAGTTACCGAAAATCTCCTGCAAGCCGAAGCCCAGGCCCACCGACAGCGCGGCCGCCAGCCACTGGAGCTTATCCCACGAGACGCCGAGCGAGCCGAATACCGTCATCGCCCCAACGATAATAATGACGTAATTAAGGATGGTGGTAATGGCATACGATGCCCCCTGGCGCAGGTTCAGCCTTGAGAGCACCAGCACTTCCAGCAGACCCGGCAGGTTGCGAATCAACGCCCACGCAACCACCGACGACACCAGCGCAAAAAGCAGGCTGCCCATGGTTACGCTTTTCATTACCGCCGCGCCCGCTTCGGTACCGTTGTACTGCCAGAGGGTAATACTGTCGAGATAGGCGAAGACGGTAATTAAATCAGACCAGATAGCCCAGAACATCACCGCAAACAGCGCGATCATCACCAGCATGGTGATACGCAGGGTTTGCTGGTTGACCTGCTCCAGCGCAATGGTCGGCTCTTCCTGCGGCTCGGCCCCTTCCGCCCCCTCTTTCACCTGGTTCTGACGACGCGCGACGGCGCGGCGATAGGCGATACGGCGCGCCGCCACGCTCAGGCCGCGCAGCACGGTCTGGTAGAGCAGGTTCCAGATAATGACCAGATAGACGGTTTCAATCCAGCGGCCGGACAGGCGCAGCGTGGTATAGAAGTAGCCCGTTGCGGTGAGCACCATCAGCGCCAGCGGAACAATCGCCAGCACCGTCACGGTGAGCAGCCGAATGTTGTGCGACTCTTTATCGCGCCAGCTGTCGCGGCACATCGGCCACATCAGGACGGCAATCAGCAGCAGGTTCAGCATGATCGCCAGCTGGCCCAGCACGTCGTCCATTAAATGCAGCGGAGAAAGCTCCGCAACCACGGACCAGAAGTGCAGCGGCAGCAGCGCGAGGCTAATGCGCACGATCTGGCGACGCCAGTGGCTGGTGAGTTTCTCCGGCATGTTGAAGTGGCGAACGGCGACCCCGTCTTTTTCGAGCACTTTCCAGCACACGCCAAACACCAGCCAGAACAGCGCCAGCTTCTTGCTGAACGCCCACAGCAGATCGCTGATATTAAGCTGCATGGTCAGCAGGATCAGCCCGGCGGCCAGAATTAGCAGGCAGACCGGCAGGGCTCGAACGAGATCGATAAGGATCGCTTTCGGCGTGTGCAGCTGGCTGTCGTTACGCAGCTGCCCCACTTCCGAGGCCAGCTTCGCCTGGTACTGCTTCAGCCACTTCAAACGCCAGCGAATTAATCCGGCGATGAGCAACAACGGCAGGCCAGCAAGGAAGGCAATCATTACCGCAGGCCAGGCTTTCTCCCAGTTCACGGTGATTTTCATGCCCTGAATCTGGGATTTCAGCGTCTCAGGGAAAGATTTAAACCAGTCCCAGTCCATCGGTTTATTGCTGTTCACCCAGAAAATCTGCTGGGTCAGGATCTCCTGCAAGCTTTTGGAGACGCTCACCAGCTGCTGCTGGTTGATTTGCAGGTTGATCGCCATCATCAGCTGGTTGCCCAACTGCTTGTTGAGCTGATCCAGCAGTTCGCGGCGCATATCCACCACCTGCAACAGCGCGTCGTGAACCTCTGCGTTCACTTCACCTGAATGGCCCTCCTCCACTTTGGCGACGAACGCGTCGGTCTGGAAAAGCGCATCGCGCTGCTGGTTAATGTCAAACTGTTCAAGGCGCAAATCCGCAATGCGGTTGGTCATGTCTTCCAGCTCGTCGGCGGACGGCAGCGTCTGCTGCTGCTGGTACAGAATACGCGACAGCAGCAGGCTGCCCTTCAGAACGGCAATCTGCTCCTTAACGTTGCGCTCGGCCTGCAAGGCGCGATCCAGCCAGTTTTTGACTTTGATATTCTGCTGCACCAGGGTGCTGCCGTTTTCCGTCGCCTGAATCAGACGCTCGCTGAGCTGATGGTTAATCTCCAGCTCCTGCTTCACCAGCGGGTTGGCCTGAATGCGCGCCGTTTCATCCGGCGAGACCGCCTCCTGCGCCGTTTTTTCTGTGAGCGTCAGGCGCTTGCTGTTCACCGCTTCCTGCAGCAGCTGGAGCTGATGCTCAAGGCGGTTGATGTTAGCGGTCACGTAGTCACGCTGCTTTTGCAGCGCGTCCTGCAATACGGTATTGCCTTCCAGGCTCTTACGCTGCTGTTCAATCTCAGCATTGAGCAGCGTTTGCTGAATGGTCAGCAACGTTTGCTGCGTCGGGCGGAGCGACCCTTCCCCAACGGTGGTGCCGTTCAGACGGTTACGAATTTGCTGTAGCTGCTGCGACGCGGAATACATCGCGTTCTGCACGCGCTCCGGCTGGGTTTGCAGGGAAACCAGCTGGCTGTTGTAGGTTGAAAGATCGGACTGGGCCGTTTGCAGATCGTCCAGCAGCTGCGCCACGCGCGACTCAAGCTGGCGCAATGACAGCGTGGCGAGCGTTTTCCGGGTCTCTTCGTCATTATCGACGTCGCTGAGCGCGCTTAGGGCCTCGGTGGCCTTGCGCATGTTTTCCGGCGCCTGGGCGACCTTCTGGCGCAGCTGGGCCGTTTCGGTTTTTATGCGTTCGATCTTATCAAGCGTATCCAGAGTTTCCGTCAGATCCTGCTGAACGAGTTTGTCCTGGGCGGTGAGATCTTTCTGCTTATTCAGGGTGTCGAGTTGCGACTGGACCTCGGCACGGGTGGGAACGTCACTGCCGTTGTCTGCACGGGCGTATGAATGCGGTGCGGCTGCAAAGAAAAACAGCAGGATCAAAAAAACGGCCAGAACAGGATGTTTCGAGCGATTGGTGTGCAGCATAGTCGTGAATGTGATCTGAGAAATGACCGAAAATAGTCGGGCGTGAAGAATATCACGCCCGGCTGAAGCAGAATAGTACGACGGAAAGGGTCTCCGAATTTTCTCAGGCGCGATCAGGCAGAATGCTGAGGATGCTTGCCCTGAAGGGTCGGACAGAGCCGGCACATCTCCAGGAATATCTCGACGTAGCTGCGCGCCTCCGCGTGCAGATCGAACGACTGCGGCGCGAAAAGCCAGTTTTCCATCAGGCCGGAAATATAGCTGCGCATCAGGATCGCTGCCCGACGGGTCAGCAGCGTGGCGGGAAGCATGTCGGCCTGCATGCATTCCGTGAGAACCTGCTCGATGCGATCGTAGCTTTCCAGACACAGGTCGCGCTGCGCCTGCTGGACCACCGCCATTTCGCCAACGAACTCACATTTATGAAAGATGATTTCCATCATCAGACGGCGACGCTCTTCAACAACTGTCGCTTCAAGGATATATACTAGAATTTCTCTTAGCACTGAGAGTGGATCATGAGGGAATTTTGCCCGATACTCACTCTCAAGATCGCTAATGCTGGACTCTGAAAGCTCCCAGATTTCACCGAACAGATCTGACTTGTCTTTAAAATGCCAGTAAATCGCTCCCCGCGTGACGCCCGCGGCCTGAGCAATCTGTGCCAGCGAGGTTGACGAAACACCCTGCTGTGAGAACAAACGCATTGCCACATCCAGAATGTGTTGTCGGGTTTCCAGCGCTTGTTGTTTGGTTTTTCGTGCCATACGTTGATGAATTTACAGGAGTCAGATTTACATACATTTATGAATGTATGTACCATAGCATGACGATAATATAAACGCAGCAATGGGTTTTTAGACTCAGGACCCTTGATCAATTTGAAATCGGACACTCGAGGTTTACATATGAACAAAAACAGAGGGTTAACGCCTCTGGCGGTCGTTCTGATGCTCTCAGGCAGCTTAGCGCTTACAGGATGTGACGACAAACAGGCTCAACAAGGAGCGGAGCAGGTGCCAGAAGTTGGCGTCGTGACGCTCAAATCCGAACCTCTCCAGATCACAACAGAACTACCGGGCCGCACCAGCGCTTACCGCATTGCGGAAGTGCGTCCTCAGGTGAGCGGCATCATCCTGAAACGTAACTTCACCGAAGGCGGTGATGTGAAAGCAGGTGAGTCTCTGTATCAGATTGATCCAGCAACCTACCAGGCGTCTTATGAGAGCGCTAAAGGCGATTTGGCGAAAGCAGAAGCGGCAGCCAAAATTTCGCAGCTGACGTTGAATCGTTACAAGAAACTGCTCGGCACGCAGTACATCAGTCAGCAGGATTACGATACTGCACTGGCCGATGCACAGCAGGCCAATGCGGCCGTTGTGGCAGCGAAAGCGGCGGTAGAAACCGCGCGCATTAACCTGGCCTACACCAAAGTGACCTCCCCTATCAGCGGTCGCATTGGTAAGTCCGCCGTCACCGAAGGTGCGCTGGTACAAAACGGCCAAACCAACGCGCTGGCCACCGTGCAGCAGCTTGACCCGATCTACGTTGACGTCACGCAGTCCAGTAACGATTTCCTGCGTCTGAAACAGGAACTCGCCAGCGGCCAGCTGAAACAGGAAAACGGCAAAGCCAAAGTTGAGCTGGTTACCAACGACGGTATCAAGTTCTCACAGACCGGCACACTGGAATTTTCTGATGTGACCGTCGATCAGACCACCGGCTCTATCACTATCCGGGCCATTTTCCCGAATCCGGATAAAACGCTGCTGCCGGGTATGTTCGTACGCGCCCGCCTTGAAGAAGGGACTAACCCAACCGCACTGCTGGTTCCTCAGCAGGGTGTGACCCGTACGCCACGCGGCGATGCGAGCGCGCTGGTTGTGGGTGCCGATAACAAAGTCGAAACGCGCAATATCACTGCAACGCAGGCGATTGGTGACAAGTGGCTGGTGACGAAAGGTCTGAAAGATGGCGATCGCGTGATTATTACTGGTTTGCAAAAAGTTCGTCCTGGCGCGCAGGTAAAAGCGCAGGAAGTGAAATCTGACGACAAACAACAAGCGTCTGCCGCTGGCCAGTCAGAACAAACCAAGTCTTAACTTAAACAGGAGCCGTTAAGACATGCCTAATTTCTTTATCGATCGCCCCATATTTGCATGGGTGATCGCCATTATCATCATGCTGGCCGGGGGACTTGCGATCCTGAAGCTGCCTGTTGCGCAATATCCAACGATTGCGCCACCGGCGGTCACGATCTCCGCAACCTACCCGGGTGCTGATGCGAAAACGGTGCAGGATACCGTCACGCAGGTTATCGAACAGAACATGAACGGTATCGATAACCTGATGTACATGTCCTCAAACAGTGACTCAACCGGTACGGTACAGATCACCCTGACGTTTGAATCCGGTACGGATGCGGACATTGCGCAGGTTCAGGTGCAGAACAAACTGCAGCTGGCGATGCCGCTGCTGCCGCAGGAAGTACAACAGCAGGGTGTTAGCGTCGAGAAATCGTCCAGCAGCTTCCTGATGGTTGTCGGAGTAATCAACACCAACGGCACCATGACGCAGGAGGATATTTCCGACTACGTGGGCGCCAACATGAAGGACGCCATCAGCCGTACGTCTGGTGTGGGTGACGTTCAGCTGTTCGGTTCCCAGTACGCAATGCGTATCTGGATGGACCCGAACAAGCTGAACAACTTCCAGCTGACGCCGGTTGACGTGATTAACGCCATCAAAGCGCAGAACGCCCAGGTGGCAGCCGGTCAGTTGGGCGGCACGCCGCCGGTGAAAGGCCAGCAGCTTAACGCGTCTATCATTGCGCAAACGCGTCTGACCTCGGCGGATGAGTTCAGCAAAATTCTGCTGAAGGTGAATCAGGACGGTTCTCAGGTTCGCCTGCGTGACGTGGCGAAAGTGGAGCTGGGCGGCGAGAACTACGACGTTATCGCGAAGTTCAACGGCAAACCGGCTTCTGGTCTGGGTATCAAACTGGCGACAGGCGCTAACGCCCTGGACACCGCGACGGCTATCCGTGCAGAGCTGAAGAAGATGGAACCTTTCTTCCCGTCAGGTCTGAAAATTGTTTATCCGTATGACACCACGCCGTTCGTAAAAATTTCGATTCACGAAGTGGTAAAAACGCTGGTTGAGGCGATTATCCTCGTCTTCCTGGTAATGTACCTGTTCCTGCAAAACTTCCGTGCAACGCTGATCCCAACCATCGCCGTGCCGGTGGTACTGCTCGGGACCTTCGCGGTTCTGGCGATATTTGGCTACTCGATAAACACCCTGACGATGTTCGGGATGGTGCTCGCCATCGGCCTGCTGGTGGATGACGCCATCGTGGTGGTTGAAAACGTCGAGCGTGTGATGGCGGAAGAAGGCCTGCCGCCGAAGGAAGCAACCCGTAAATCCATGGGCCAGATCCAGGGCGCGCTGGTCGGTATCGCGATGGTACTGTCTGCGGTATTTATCCCGATGGCCTTCTTCGGGGGGTCAACCGGTGCGATTTACCGTCAGTTCTCAATCACCATCGTTTCAGCGATGGCGCTGTCGGTGCTGGTTGCGCTGATCCTGACGCCAGCCCTGTGTGCAACCATGCTGAAGCCGATTAAGAAAGGCGGTCACGGCGAGCACAAAGGGTTCTTCGGCTGGTTTAACCGCATGTTTGACAAGAGCACGCACCACTACACCGACAGCGTGGGTAATATCCTGCGCAGCACCGGTCGCTACCTGCTGCTCTACATCATCATCGTGGTAGGGATGGCCTTCCTGTTCGTTCGTCTGCCAAGCTCGTTCCTGCCAGATGAAGACCAGGGCGTGTTCCTGAGTATGGCCCAGCTTCCGGCAGGTGCGACGCAGGAGCGTACGCAGAAAGTGCTGGATGAGATGACCGACTACTTCCTGACGAAAGAGAAAGACAACGTTGAATCCGTGTTTGCGGTTAACGGCTTTGGCTTCGCGGGTCGTGGTCAGAACACCGGTATTGCCTTCGTTTCTCTGAAAGACTGGTCTGAACGTCCGGGCGATGAGAACAAAGTTGAAGCCATCACCGGCCGTGCAATGGCTACCTTCTCGCAGATTAAAGACGCGATGGTCTTCGCCTTTAACCTGCCAGCGATTGTTGAGCTGGGTACGGCGACCGGCTTCGACTTCCAGCTGATCGACCAGGGCGGTCTGGGCCACGAAAAACTGACCCAGGCGCGTAACCAGCTGTTTGGCGAGGTGGCAAAACACCCTGACCTTCTGGTGGGCGTGCGTCCTAACGGTCTGGAAGATACGCCGCAGTACAAGATCGACATCGACCAGGAGAAAGCTCAGGCGCTGGGCGTTTCCATCAGCGACATCAATACCACGCTGGGCGCAGCCTGGGGCGGTAGCTACGTCAACGACTTCATCGACCGCGGTCGTGTGAAGAAAGTGTACGTGATGTCTGAAGCGCAATACCGCATGTTGCCGAACGATATCAACAACTGGTACGTTCGCGGCAGCAATGGTCAGATGGTGCCGTTCTCCTCCTTCTCAACCTCGCGCTGGGAATATGGTTCGCCGCGTCTGGAGCGCTATAACGGCTTGCCGTCCATGGAAATTCTCGGTCAGGCGGCTCCGGGCCGAAGCACCGGTGAAGCCATGAACCTGATGGAAGAGTTAGCCAGCAAGCTGCCAGCAGGTATCGGCTATGACTGGACCGGCATGTCCTATCAGGAACGTCTGTCCGGTAACCAGGCCCCTGCCCTGTACGCCATTTCACTGATCGTGGTGTTCCTGTGTCTGGCGGCGCTGTACGAGAGCTGGTCGATACCGTTCTCCGTAATGCTGGTGGTGCCGTTGGGGGTTATCGGTGCGCTGCTTGCCGCAACCTTCCGCGGGCTGACCAACGACGTTTACTTCCAGGTGGGCCTGCTCACAACCATTGGCCTGTCGGCGAAGAACGCGATACTTATCGTTGAATTCGCCAAAGATCTGATGGAGAAAGAAGGTAAAGGCCTGATTGAAGCAACGCTGGAAGCGGTTCGTATGCGTCTGCGTCCAATCCTGATGACGTCCCTGGCGTTTATCCTTGGCGTTATGCCGCTGGTTATCAGCTCAGGCGCAGGCTCCGGCGCGCAGAACGCGGTAGGTACCGGCGTAATGGGTGGTATGGTCACCGCGACCGTTCTCGCCATCTTCTTTGTACCGGTGTTCTTCGTGGTGGTACGTCGCCGCTTTAGCCGCAAAAATGAGGATGTGGAGCACAATCATTCGGTAGAACATCACTGATACCGGTTTCACATGATAAAAAGGCCGCATTTGCGGCCTTTTTCATTTTCAGAAAAATTCATAAAATAGACTTATTGTGGTTTTATTTATTTTCACCCGTCCTGATAAGTCTTATCATAATAATCCGATAAGCTAATCGTAGAATTCAGCGTTGTTTTATTATCAATTCATCGCCTAAAATATTCGGACAATTCCTAAACCATCGTAAATACCGAAGATATCTGAATCCGGACTTCAAATGAAACGTTGCGCTAACTCAATGAATCTTAAGGAACGGATTAAAAAAAGTGTTTTTCAGGATAAAATTGTTCGCGTGAGTGGCCACATTTGCGTAAGCGCTCGCAGGGTAACGTTTTAATTGTAATTTTTCGTAATAGCGCGATGAAATCTTGATCAGAGTGGCTTATAGTTAGAGTTATCAGGAACACAGCACCCGTGTGGCTAAGCAAGTTGTATCCATCCCGACATGATGTTCGGTGAGTAAGAAATCACTCAAAAGGGGATGCGCTATGGACGAGTACTCGCCAAAAAGGCATGATATCGCGCAGTTGAAATTTCTCTGCGAATCCTTGTACCATGACTGCCTCGCCAACCTTGATGAAAGTAACCATGGCTGGGTGAACGATCCAACGTCTGCTATCAACTTACAGCTAAACGAGCTGATTGAGCATATCGCGACCTTCGCACTTAATTATAAAATTAAGTACAATGAAGATAATAAGTTGATAGAGCAAATTGATGAATACCTGGACGACACCTTTATGTTGTTCAGCAGCTACGGCATTAACGCACAGGATTTGCAGAAATGGCGTAAATCAGGAAACCGTCTATTTCGCTGCTTCACGAATGTCAGCAGAGCTAATCCGGTTAGTCTTTCCTGTTAAAATTATTACAAATACTAAGGTGAATTTATGTCTGATAAACCATTAACTAAAGTCGATTATTTGATGCGCCTGCGACGCTGTCAGTCAATTGACACGCTCGAACGCGTTATAGAAAAAAATAAATATGAGCTGTCTGATAATGAACTGGCTGTATTTTATTCAGCCGCCGACCATCGTCTTGCAGAACTGACGATGAATAAACTGTATGACAAGATCCCCTCTTCGGTATGGAAGTTTGTCCGTTAATCCCTGAAGAGGCAGTAAAGGCATTACGACCATTGTTAAGCTGAATTTACCTTTCGAATTACGCTTCACGTGCAAAAGCCAGGCTCCCGTGTAAAACGTCTGTACCCGCAATAATGTTGTGACTTCCGTCACAGCCATTTTTAGGGAACGTTCCCTTTCTGGTTAATCCTCATTACGCTACGTAAAACGATCCCAGAGAGGTTTCCCATGAGTGAAGAAAAACAGAAGATGATTGCGGGTCAATATTACCGCCCTGGCGATAACACGCTGCGGTCAGACCGTTTACGCGCGCGTCATCTTGTTCACCGCTATAATCATACCGCTCCCGATGAGAAAGCCGAGCGTAGCGCACTGCTGGCCGAGCTGCTGGGGCAAAGTGAAGGTGCCTACATCGAGCCGAGCTTCCGCTGCGATTACGGCTATAACATCTATCTGGGTAAAAATTTTTACGCCAACTTCGACTGCGTCATTCTGGACGTCTGCCCTGTTCATATTGGTGATAACTGTATGCTCGCGCCGGGTGTCCATATTTATACTGCCACCCATCCTCTGGATGCGGCCGAACGCAACAGCGGGCTTGAGTACGGTAAGCCGGTCACTATTGGGCATAACGTGTGGATCGGCGGGCGTGCGGTTATTAACCCGGGCGTGACGATTGGTGATAATGCGGTTGTGGCCTCCGGGGCCGTGGTGACCAAAAGCGTGCCGGCCAATACCGTCGTGGGCGGGAATCCGGCGAAAATCATAAAAATGCTCTAAACGTTCCCTGAGTAACTGTTATGCATTTTCCCGGCATAACTGTTACTTTCTTCGCGCAGATCCCTCTCATAAAATAGGCAGATCACCTGTATTTTCAACAATCATAAAGGCAAAAAATGACCGAGATACAGCGCCTGCTCATCGCCACCATCGACGATCTTAATATTCGCGAAAAACGTGACAACCGCCCGCGCTTTAGCATCAGCTTTATTCGTAAGCATCCCGGTTTGTTTGTCGGCATGTATGCAGCCTGGCTGGCAACGCTTATCGTGATGCTGAGGTCCGACACGCTGGCAGATTCCGTCTGGCTGCTTGTTGTGCTGTTCGTGGCGTTTAATGCGTTCTTCTTTTTCGACGTCAATCCGCGTTACCGGTATGAAGACATCGACGTACTCGATTTCCGCGTGTGCTACAACGGGGAATGGTATAACACACGCTATGTGCCGCCTGAACTTATCGACACCATAATGCGCTCACCTTCAGTCGAACCCGGTCTTAAGGAAAAGCTGAAAAAAATGGTTTCGACCAAAGGTGAACTCTCGTTTTATGACGTTTTCACGCTCTCCCGCCCTGCCAACGGCTAACGGGCCCCTCCCTGGAAGAGGCGCTAAGCGTTTGTTTAGCGCCTTTTTTTCCCCCCCTGAACCGCTTTAAAGCGCGGGTTGGATTTGCAAATAACGTACAGACGCCCTTTGCGCTTCACGATCTGACAGTCAGGATGGCGCTGTTTTGCGCTGCGCAGCGAGTTAAGTACCTGCATGGCTAGCCTCGCTTCGCGTCAAGAAAACCGCCAAAACGCTTGCGGAAGCGTGCCGCGCTACCGTCCGTCGAGAAGGTCTTCTGCTTCCCGGTATAGAACGGATGTGACTTTGACGAGACGTCAAGGGTGACGTAAGGATACGTGTTGCCATCAAGCTCAATCTCGCGGTCTGTCTTAATCGTCGAACCGACCTTAAAGAATTCATTGGCCGTGGTGTCGTGAAACACAACGGTACGATAGGTTGGATGGATATTGGGTTTCATTTCAGGCTCTCATGCATTGTTATAACATAACAAAATACTATCCGAGCCTTGATGCAAAAACAACCCTTCTGATAATGCAGCGGATCGCGGTATTTTTATGAAAGGCTTATCCGAGTACCTGCCTGAGAATTTCGCATGCTATAACTATATCATTTAGCGATAAAATCTTTCTTCACTGGCGAGCAGACTCAGAGCCTCCGGCGGGCAGATGAGAAGGAAACAGCAGCATGAAAACCCGACACCTGGTCAGTCTGGTAACAGGCGTACTGATCTTTTCTGTGCTGGTCCCGGTTTGCCTCAGCATCTGGCTGGCTCATCGCCAGGCAGAGGAAAAATTTGTGGATGCGCTGGACAACTATGCCTCACGCGTTCTGGTACGTACCGACAGGGTTGTCGCTCAGGCAAAGCAGGCGCTTACACACCTGCAAACCTTTGACGCTCCGCCCTGCAGTCCCCTGCATTTACATGAAATGCGTCGGGTCGCCTTTTCATGGCGCTACGTTCAGGAAGTCATGTACATCGACAGCCTGAAACCGCTCTGCTCTTCGCTTGAACAGTCCAGTAATACCGCGACCTTACCGCCCCCTTTGCGCATCACCGGGGATGGCTACAGCGCGTGGCTCACCTCGCAAAACGATCTTGGCATTCACCGCTATATGGTTGTGATGGGGAAAGGACACTACGTGGTAATGATCGATCCGGCGTCGCTTGTGGACGTCGTCCCGTTCGGCGAAATTACCACGGATGCGGCTCTGGTGGGCAGCACAACCCATCTTATCTTCGCCAGCAGCAACCGCTTCGATCCGCATCTTCTCAGGTATGTTAAGGATCGGCAGGATGTGACGAGCGTCCAGTACAACGGCTCAATGTACATCCTTAAGCCCGTACCCGAGCTGGGCTTTACGGTGATTGCCTGGGCGTCGCTAAAACCCCTGGCGGAAACCTGGCACCAGCAGCTGTTCATCTGGCTACCGGTGGGTATGCTGATAAGCCTGCTCGCAGCCCTTATTGTCCTGCGGATCCTCCGCCGCCTGCAGTCCCCGCGCAACCGCCTGATCGACGCGATCAACAACCGCGAGATCCAGGTTCATTACCAGCCCATTGTAGCGCTTTGCAGCGGCAGGCTGGTGGGGGCTGAAGCCCTGATGCGCTGGCCGCAGCCGGACGGCAGCAACCTGGCGCCGGATCTTTTTGTGCCCCTGGCCGAGGAAACGGGGCTCATCTCTCAGCTGACGCAGCTGGTGGTCAGCAGGGTATTTGAGGATCTGGGGTACTGGCTGCATCTTCACCCGGAGCTGCACATATCGATCAACCTTGCGCCCGGTGATTTAACCTCTCCCGAGCTGCCCCGTCAGTTGAGCAAGCTTCTGAACAAATGGGAAGTCCACCCGCAGCAAATCGCCCTTGAATTAACCGAGCGCGGGTTTGCCGATCCCGCCGTCAGCGCGCCTGCCATCGCCGCGTTTCGCCGTTCCGGGCACGCCATCTATATTGATGATTTCGGTACGGGCTACTCCAGCCTGAGCTATTTGCAGGATCTGGACGTGGATATCCTGAAGATCGATAAATCCTTCGTGGATGCGCTGGAGTATAAAAACGTCACGCCGCATATCATCGAAATGGCAAAATCGCTAAAGCTGGCGATGGTGGCGGAAGGGATTGAAACGGAGGGGCAGCTGGCATGGCTGCACCGCCACGGCGTGCAGTACGGACAGGGCTGGTACTACAGCAAGGCGCTGCCAAAAGAGGATTTCATTCTCTGGGCCGGGCAAAATATCAGCAAGCCTTCCTGCTGAGCGGGATGACGCGGCCACTGGCGTGGCCGCGCGTTACGTCTCAGCCGTTCTGCTGCCAGCTAAAGCTGTAGCGCAGCTGGCGGTTTTGCAGGATGAAGGCCGGCGCCACGCTCGGGCTCCAGGAGTCATCTCCCCCAACGCCCATGTGGAAGGCATCCAGGTTCAGCCAGCAGCCTGCCTCTTCCCGCAGCAGATGCTGATGCGTTGCCTCAGTCAGCTGCCGCTGGCCGTAGCGGCTCAGGGAGAAATGGAACCGCCCCTGCAGCTGATGCGAACCAAACGACAGCTCGCGGGTGTCGCAGCGCAGGCCGTTTTCCGACGGAAAGATATACGGCGTATGCATAGCCTTCAGCGGTAACGCCCACCGTCCCTGCTGCGCCGCCAGCTTTCTGTCCGGATAGTTTTCCAGCGGACCCAGCCCCAGCCAGCGTACCGTTTCCGGAATATCCACCAGCATAACGCTCAGGCCTACCCGGGCAGGCTCCGGAATATCGGACGCCACCGTCACCTGCACTTCACCGTGCAGCACGCCGTGGTCATCAATCCGCCAGATCTTGCGGCTCACGAACAGCGCTCTGTCCCGGTATTCCCAGACGTGCTGCGTGGTCACCACGGCTTCACGCTCGTGCTGCTCCGCATCACACCGGAGCAGGCGTGGCGACATCTCATACATACCCGCCGCTTTCCAGCGCTCCACCCATGCGTTCGGATCGATGCGGGTCGCCTCGCTGACGCCAATATCATTGTCCAGCGGCGCGCGGGTAAAGTTATCCGTGACAGGAGTAAGCAGCGTTTCAGCGCCCGTATTCCACCACTGGATCAGGTTCCCGGTGATGCGGCAAAACTGCCAGCGCTGCTGCTGATGGACGATATCCAGCAGCTCGTCCTGCACCGTTAGCTGCGGGGCCGTCCCGCCCGCTTCCGGTGGCGCAACGTACAGCGGAGCCGGAAGCGGCCATTGATCCCAGGCACAGCGGTGGCCGGACGGCGACCATGGCGTGCTCTTGGGTTGAACGATCTCAACGTTGAGCCAGACCTCACCCGGCCCGGCGGCAAGCGCAGGCAAAGGGATCTCAACGCGCTGTACTTCCTGCGGCGCGACAGAGAGCGCAATCTCGCCGGAGGCCACCGCCGCCCCGTCACGCGCTACGGACCAGTGCAGCTGTTCGTTGTCGGTATGACGGAACAGATAGTCGCTTTGAACCTCAACCACCAGCGGAGAAGTACTCACCAGCGTAAAGGTGAAAAACTGCTGGGCACGCTGCGCCTCGTAAAGGGCTGGATGCGGAGTGCGGTCCGGGAACACCAGTCCATTGAGGCAGAACTGACGATCGTTAGGCTTATCGCCAAAATCCCCGCCGTAGGCCCAGAATGGCGTGCCGTTCTCGTCTTCCTTCGTCAGCGCCTGATCGACCCAGTCCCAGACAAAGCCTCCCTGCAGCCGGGGATGGCTGCGGAACGCCTGCCAGTAGCTGGCGAAGCCGCCAAAGCTGTTGCCCATCGCGTGCGCATACTCGCACAGGATCAGCGGACGCGCTTCGTCCGGCATGCCGATCCACTTTTTAATCGACCACTTCGGCACCGCCGGGAACGGCTGATCCCAGTCGACGCGGGCATACATCGGGCAAACGATATCGGTTGCCGCCGTATTGGCCCCTCCGCCTTCATACTGCACCGGACGCGTGGGATCGGTGGTTTTCAGCCAGCGGTACAGCGCGTCGTGGTTCGCTCCATGACCCGACTCATTGCCCAGGGACCAGATGATAATTGACGGGTGATTACGGTCACGCTGGACCATACGGGTAACGCGCTCGCTCATGGCAGGCAGCCAGCGCGGATCGTCCGCGAGGCGGCTCATCGGCACCATGCCGTGGGTTTCGATATTCGCCTCGTCGACCACGTACAGGCCATAGCGATCGCACAGCGTGTACCACAGAGGATGGTTCGGGTAGTGCGAGCAGCGCACGGCGTTGAAGTTATGCTGCTTCATCAGCTCAATGTCGCGGCGCATGGTGGCTTCGTCCATCACCTGACCCTTTTCAGGATGATGTTCGTGGCGGTTCACGCCGCGGATCAGCAGCGGTTTGCCGTTGAGCTTCAGCAGGCCGTTGCTGATTTCAACGCGCCTGAAGCCGACATCGCAGGCTTCGGTCTCCAGCACGGTGCCCTGCGCATCCCTGAGCGTTATGGTCAGGCGATAAAGTGCCGGCGTTTCGGCGCTCCACAGCGCGGGGTTGTTTACCGGTATCGCAACCGTAAGCCGCTCCGCCCAGCTGCCGCGCTCGTCCACGACGGCCGAGCCTGGCTTTTGAACGGCGCGCGCGCAGGCTTCGCCATTACGCCACAGGGTAAACGCCACCTCGCACCCGGCGTAGCGTGATCCTTCCAGCGCAACGTCTGCCCGGAGTACCGCCCGATCGCATTCGGCATTCAGGTCGGTCACAATCCGGTAATCGGCGATCCGCGTTTCTGGCTTGTGCAGCAGCGAGACGTCGCGGAATATGCCGCTCATCCGCCACATATCCTGATCTTCCAGATAGCTGCCGTCGCACCAGCGCAGCACCATCACCGCCAGGCGGTTCTGACCCGGGCGCAGCACGGGGCTGAGATCGAACCCGGCAGGCAGGCGGCTGTCCTGTGAATAGCCAATCCACGTGCCGTTACACCACAGATGAAAAGCCGAATTAACTCCGTCAAAGACGATGCGGGTTTGCCCGCCGTGCAGCCAGGCCTCCTCCACGTCAAATGTGAGCGAGTAACAGCCGGTTGGGTTTTCAGCCGGAACATACGGCGGGTTCACCGGAAATGGGTAGGTGACGTTGGTATAAATGGGGGTATCGAACCCCTGCATCTGCCAGTTTGACGGCACGGGCATCCCGACGGCATCAGCGAGATCGTCCGTCACCCACGCCTCGGGCACCAGGTCTGGCGCGGCGTAGAAATTAAATCGCCAGCGGCCGTTAAGCGAGCGCTTACTCAGCGAAGGCTTATCCTCCCGGGCGAACGTTTCTTCACGCCAGCTGTGAAAAGGCGCGTGTGCGGGCAGACGGTTCCACTGCGTCACGCCGGGGTTTTCCCAGTCACGACGAGCGAGAAGTGCGCTGAGGGTCAGCGGGGGGATAGAAGACATATTAACCTCTTTGCGAAGCGCTCACAATTTACAGCCAACATGCCCTGGTAAACGGTCGCCGTAAAGGCCGAGATCGTCACCAGGCGAGCCCGATCACAAAAGCGTCAGCCTCGGGCCAGCTTCTCCGCCAGCAGCGCCAGCGCTCTGAGCTGTTGCGCCAGCGCTTCACGATCGGCCTGCTGCCCGGCGCGCGGTGCCGTGGAATGGCGAACGATCAACGTAACGGGAAGTTGTTTCTGCCAGCGCGCTTCGCTACGGGCTGGTGCCAGAAGCCATTCCACGCTGCGCTCGCCGGCTTCACGGAACGCCTGCCGAACGGTGGTAAGCGGGGGTGAAAACCAGGCGCTGTCGGCGGTATCATCAAACCCGACCACCGAAATCTGGCCCGGTATCGCTACGCCTTTTTCCGCACAGGCGCGCATGACGCCGAGCGCCATCTGATCGTTTGCAACGAGTATCGCCTCCGGCAGCGCCGGGCCCGCCAGCAGGTGATGCCCTTTTTCATAGCCAGAGGCCGCGCTCCAGTCACCGTGCGCCACAGCCAGCGCGTCCACGCCTGCCTTAGCCAGCGTGGTTTTCCATCCCACCAGACGTGCCCGGGCAGAGACAGAACTTTCCGGCCCGGCGAGCAGAGCGATTCGCCGGTGCCCGAGCGAAAGCAGATGCTCCGCCCCCAGGCTGGCACCCTGCCCCGCATCGAACACGAGGCTGTTCACCCGCGCGGAAGGGGACACGTCGAGAAAAAGCACCGGAACCGGCGAAGCCATGTCCTGTAGCGCTTCTGCCTGCGTATCCTCCAGCGGAACGTTCACCAGCAGCGCCTCCACGCGCTGGGCCAGCAGCTCCTGCAGCGCGGCCCCGCACCGGGCAGGCCGATCCACCATCGAGATAAGCACGCTTGCCCCCTGCTCCACCGCGCGGGATTTTACGGCTGAGGCAATTTGCGACGGCGCGTGCAGCGCAAGATCGGCCGTGATCAGCCCCAGCGTGCGGGTGCGCTTTCCGGCCAGCTGCTGCGCGCCGCGGTTAGGCACATAGTGCAGCTCCGCCATGGCCTGCCGGACCTTTTCCCGCGTGCGCGGAGAAACGTGCTCCGCGTCGTTAATCACGCGGGAAACGGTCTGATAAGAAACGCCCGCCACGCGGGCAACGTCATAAAGAGTGATGGCTTTCATGCATTCTGACATCGCAAAAAGAGAAGCCGCTATTCTGGCACAGTTACGCCATTAAAGCCTGTGAGCGCTTCGCAAAATCAAACAATGCGCTCCGGCCGCGGTGCGGTCAGCCCCCGTGGCTTCTGGCGAAACCACGGCAAACAGAGCTGGATCAGCGGGCCGATGGTTAACGCATACAGCACGGTTCCGACGCCAAACGCTCCGCCGAGCAGGCAGCCGATGAGTAACACGCTCACCTCAATGGCGGTGCGCACGCTGCGAATCGACCAGCCCAGCCGGGCGTGAATGCCGGTCATCAGGCCGTCGCGCGGGCCTGCGCCAAACCCCGCGCCGATATACATCCCGGTGGCAATGGCGTTCACCACGATGCCGGATACCAGCAGGGTAATGCGGACGGGCATCGAGGTAAGTTCCGGCAAAAGCGCCATCGACGCGTCTGCCGCCAGGCCGATACAAATGACGTTGCTGAGGGTTCCGAGACCAGGACGCTGGCGCAGCGGGATCCACAGCAGCAGCACCGCGGCCCCGGTCAAAATAATCACCGTGCCGATGCTTAACCCGGCCTGGATTGCCACCCCAAGGTGAAACACGTCCCAGGGGTCGACCCCGAGATCCGAGCGTATGAACATGGCGGTTGAAAGCCCGTAGAGGCCTAAGCCGACATAAAGTTGTACCAGACGACGTACCATTTTATCTTCTCCGAAGAACCAGGCTTCCATCTTCGGTGAAAATGGCACTATGATTAATGTCCAGTTTCCAAATAGTGGACTGCACATGTCATCACGTCGTTTTGGGAGCCAGTCTCTGGCACGTCTGTTAGGCCACTGGCAGCATGCCGCTTCCCGTACTCCGCTGTGGCGCCAGCTGGCCGATGCGCTACGGCTGTTAATTCTCGACGGCAGGCTGGCGCTGTATACCCGTCTGCCCGGCGAGCGGGAGCTGGCGGCCGCGCTTGACGTCAGCCGGACCACCATCAGCAGCGCGCTGGCCCACCTGCGGGACGAGGGGTATCTGGAGAGTCGTCACGGCAGCGGTTCGCGGGTGATCCTGCCAGACAGCCGCGCCGTGCCCACCCTCTCTACGGCAAGCGCCGCGCTCGATCTCTCTACCGCCGCACTCAACGCGGGGCCCGAGATCCATCAGGCTTACACCCACGCGCTTGCGGCCATCACGCCGCATCTGGCGCTGACGGGGTACGAAAGGCTTGGCCTGCCGGCACTGCGTGAGGCCATCGCCATCCGCTATACCGCGCGTGGACTGCCAACCCGGCCAGACGAAGTGATGGTGGTAAACGGCGCCGTCAGCGGCTTTGCCCTGGTCTTACGCATGTTGACCGGCCCCGGCGATCGCGTGGTGGTAGATCATCCAGGCTACCCGCTGGCGATAGCCGCTATTCAGGGCGCGCTCTGCCGTCCCGTGGGCGTCTCGCTTCCTGAGACGGGCTGGGATACCGATGGTTTTGCCGCAACGCTTGCCCAGACCTCTCCTCGTCTGGCCTATCTGATGCCGGATTTTCATAATCCGACGGGGCGCTGCATGGACGCCGCAACGCGCCAGACGCTAGCCGACATCGCCGCGCAAACCCGCACCACGCTGGTGGCGGATGAAACGATGGTCGATCTCTGGTTTGACGCGCCCCCGCCGCCGCCGCTGGCCGCGTTTAACCCGGAGGCCGACGTGATTACGCTGGGTTCCGCTGGAAAAAGCTTCTGGGGCGGGCTACGCCTCGGCTGGATCCGCGCCTCGTCCCGCACTATCGCCACGCTCGCCCAGACGCGCGACGCGCTGGATCTGGGCTCGCCTGTGCTCGAACAGCTGGCCACGCTCTGGCTTATCGAAAACGGTGAGACGTTCCTGCCCGCTCGCCGAAAAATGCTGGCTGAACGGCGCGACCGCTGCGGACAGATGCTGCGGGAACATTTTCCCGAATGGCGCTTTCATAAGGCGGAAGGCGGGCTTTCATACTGGATTGAATTACCCGGCCCGCTGGCGACCCAGCTGGCCGCGCGTGCGGAATCAATCGGGATCACCATGGGCACCGGCACGCGCTTTGGGCTTTCAGGGGCGTTTGACCGCTACCTGCGGATGCCCTTCTCGCTCGCCCCGCCCGAGCTTGAAGCGGCATTACTGCGGATCAAACCCCTGTGGCTTGCCCTAAATAACAGTACGCCGCCGGTAAAGCGGAGCCTGGTGTAAATTATTCGACAGAAACAATAAAAACTGCTGACTGTAACGCATGCAGTCAGCAGTTTTCATAACGGCAAGCTTAATGTTGAGGAGGGATCGGGAAGCCTTTCAGGGAAATAATAAAATTATCCCCTTCTTTCTTTATTTTTGCACCGGTATCACACCAGTCAGATGCAATTCTAAAGAACTCATCGCTTCCTACATTCCAGCCGAGACGGACGTGCTTCACGTAGCCGGAACGCAACAGGCTGCAGGCCTCGTTGTAGTCACTGGCAGTCGACAGTTGTTGTTTCATTTTCTCTTCTTCAGAAGTTTACGTAATGCTTTGATTTCTTTAGGAGTAAATGGAGTTACGCTCTCTTCTTCCGTATGCTGATTATCAATATCCTCTTCCGATACTCCCGCCTCTTCTACTGCTTCAAATGCCAGCAGCAGCAATTTCTCCGTGGTCACGCTTAAATTCTCATTATTTACTTCCGCATAGTGGCGAAGTCTTTCTTTTAGCGCTTCATCAATTTTAACGTTTAATACCGCAGTCACCATGATTGTCACATCCCTTCGGAATACGTGTTTTATTTAATACACGAAGATAACATTCTTATCCAGATATATATTTTTTGCTTATAACAACAAAAAGACGCCCGATAATAAAATGACAGTCTATTATTACAGGTTTATGACAATATTATTTCAACTGAATGAAAGATATATTACGCAGCCCGTAACAGGCACAGTAATAACAGGGATATTCTGAAGAAAAGATTGGGGAAGCACAAATGGGTGGGGGCCCTGCCAGCTACATCCCGGCACCCACGTCGTCTGCCCTGGCTGCTTCCTTCCGGACCTGACCTGGTGAACAGAGTAGCGTTGCGGGAGAACCAACAGAGCCCCCATTGAGAGCGTTGATAACCAACGCGCTGGCGCATTATCCCTGTGGTGCACCTCAATTGCAAGCCGTCGGCAACCGGATGCTGGATTATTGCGCAAACTGGCGAAGCAATCCGCGTTATCTTCGTTTACCATTGCCCTTCGCGGATTATTCCTCAGGAGTAACGATGGACGAACATGACACTTTTCCGCAGCGAGTATGGCAGATTGTGGCCTCTATCCCCGAAGGCTGCGTGACGACCTACGGCGAGGTCGCCCGGCTGGCGGGTTCACCGCGCGCGGCGCGTCAGGTAGGCGGTGTGCTGAGGCGGCTGCCGGAGGGGAGCACGTTACCCTGGCATCGGGTGGTCAACCGACATGGAGAAATCTCCCTGACCGGGCCAGATTTGCAGCGTCAGCGTCAGGCTTTACTGTCTGAGGGGGTGCAGGTAACCGGATCGGGCAGGATTGATATGCAGAGGTATCGCTGGGAGTACTGACGCCCTCTTCAGAAAGATGAAGAGGGCGAGAGGAAATTACAGCTGCGTTGGCGCCGTTGGCAGCGTCGGCTGATTGGTCTGAGTTGCAACAGGCACTTCAGTTTGCTGTACCGGGACCAGGGTCAGGTCGATTTTAGTGCCGCCTTTGTTGACCGCTTCCTGCACGGTATCGGTGATAAAGACCAGCTTATCGTTGATCGTTACCGCCGCGCTCAGGAGGATACGGGCGTTTGGCTGAACGTCAGACGGGTTGTACGGCAGTACGAAGCTGAACGGTGCCTGTTTACCCTCTGTACGAACTGCACGCTGTGCAAGCACTTTAGACGGTGCATCCGCCAGAGACGCATCGGATAACGTGACCGTTAAAACCGCGTCCGGCGGCAGAGCAACTTTCTGTTTGATCCAGATGGTACCGGACACGTTAGGCTGTCGAATAGCTTGCTGTGAAAGGGTGTTAATCCCGTTTGGGGTCGCCGTTGGTACCGCTACATCGGCACTCTTATCCGCACAGGCGGACAACGCCACCGCCATTGCAACACCGCTTAACATAGGCACGAGTTTCATTGAAGTCTCCTTATCATCAATGCACCGGCGGGATCGATCCCATCCGATGTCGTTTTATTCACATAACGTAAACAAGTGTGGCACAAATCACGGATTTATGCCTAATTTTGCCCAGGTATTAAGATAATTCCACCCATCGGACCACTATCGTTTCTGCGTTATACTCAGCCTATCTTTCGCCACGGCGTTTATTGAGGACGACTATGAGTCAGGCACTGAACAATCTGCTGACATTACTGAACCTGGAAAAAATAGAAGAAGGGCTTTTTCGCGGGCAGAGCGAAGATCTGGGGTTACGCCAGGTATTTGGCGGCCAGGTCGTAGGACAGGCGCTTTATGCAGCAAAGGAGACGGTTCCGGCAGACCGACTGGTGCACTCGTTCCACAGCTATTTTTTACGCCCCGGTGACAGCGCTAAGCCGATTGTGTACGACGTGGAGGTTCTGCGTGACGGCCAAAGCTTCAGCGCGCGCCGCGTCGCCGCCGTTCAGCATGGAAAACCCATCTTTTACATGACCGCCTCGTTCCAGGCGCCAGAGCCGGGTTATGAGCATCAAAAAACGATGCCCCCTGCCCCGTCGCCGGACGATCTGAAATCGGAAACCGACATCGCCCGGGCGCTGGCCCACCTGCTGCCTCCGCAGGTGAAGGAGAAGTTTCTGTGCGATAAGCCACTGGAGATCCGCCCCGTCGAATTTCATAACCCCATGAAGGGGCACACCGCTGAGCCCGCTCGCCAGGTGTGGATCCGCGCCAACGGCAGCGTACCGGCAGATTTGCGCGTGCATCAGTACCTGCTGGGCTATGCGTCAGATTTCAACTTCCTGCCGGTTGCGCTACAGCCCCACGGCGTCGGTTTCCTGGAAAAAGGGATGCAGGTCGCCACCATCGACCACTCCATGTGGTTCCACCGCCCGTTCGACATGAACGAGTGGTTGCTCTACAGCGTGGAAAGCACCTCAGCGTCCAGCGCCCGCGGGTTTGTTCGCGGGGAGTTTTATACCCAGGATGGCGTGCTGGTAGCGTCGACGGTTCAGGAAGGGGTCATGCGTAACAGGGGATGATGTTGCCCTCACCTCTCCCGCGGGTAAGTGAATACAGACTAAAACGGCAACCAAAGGTTGCCGTTTCGCTTTTTATTATGCGTTATACGCATTCTCACCGTGGCTGTTGACGTCCAGACCTTCGCGCTCCTGCTCTTCCGGCACGCGCAGCCCGACGGTCATATCCGCCAGCTTGTAGCCGATAAAGGCCACAACCCCCGACCAGACAACGGTAATGGCGATGCTTTCCAGCTGTACCAGCACCTGATGCATCATGGTCACGCCTTCCGCGTAGCCGACGCCGCCCAGGGACTGCGCGGCAAAGATGCCTGTCATTATGCAACCGATGATGCCGCACACGCCGTGCACGCCGAATACGTCACACGGATCGTCCACGCGCAGAACGCGTTTCAGCGCGGTAACGCCCCACAGCCCTGCCAGTCCGGCGACGATGCCAATCAGCAGCGCGCCGCCGACGCCCACGTAGCCACACGCAGGGGTGATACCCACAAGGCCGGCAATCGCCCCTGAGCAGGCACCCAGCAGCGAGGGCTTGCCGCGAACGGCCCACTCGCCAAATACCCAGGAGAGTATAGCGCCAGCCGTTGCCACAACGGTATTCACGAAGGCCAGCGCGGCGATTTCGTTGGCGGCACTGGCGGAACCGGCGTTAAAGCCGAACCAGCCAAAGTAGAGAATAGCGGTACCGGTGAAGACCATCGGCAGGTTGTGCGGCTTGAACGCTTCCTTCCCGAAGCCCACGCGTTTGCCAATCAGGTAGGCGCCCACCAGGCCTGCTACCGCGGCGTTAATATGCACAACGGTACCGCCCGCAAAGTCCAGCGCGCCATGAGAGGCCAGCAGACCACCGCCCCAGACCATGTGCGCGATCGGGATGTAGGAGAGGGTCAGCCAGACCACCACGAAAATCAGTACCGCAGAGAAGCGAATTCGCTCGGCCAGCGCCCCCACAATCAGCCCCACGGTGATGCAGGCGAACGAGCCCTGGAACGCGACATGGATATACTGATAGAAGCTGCCCATCACCGCGGTCAGCTCGATGTTTTTCAGCATCGCCCAGTTAACGTTGCCGAAGAAGGCGTTACCCTCGCCGAAGGCCAGCGAGTAGCCATAAACCACCCACAGCACGCACACCAGAGCGAACGTGACTGCAACCTGCGTCAGCATGGAGAGTACGTTTTTGCCGCGGATCAGGCCGCCGTAAAACAGCGCGATGCCCGGAATAGTCATGAACAGCACCAGCGCGGTGCAGATCATCATAAAGGCGTTATCGGCTTTGTCTGCCACGGCAGGTGCCGCCATTGCCAGGCCCGGCAGCAGCGCCAGCGACCCCAGACCCGTTTTGATTGTTGCTATCTTCATTTTCTCGATCCCTATCACTGTGTGCCAGGAGTTACTTACAACGCCGCTTCGTCGGATTCGCCGGTACGGATGCGAATGACGCGCTGAAGTTCGGCAACGAAAATTTTGCCGTCGCCAATTTTGCCGGTGTAGGCCGCTTTGCTTACGACATCAATCACTTCATCGAGCTGATCGTCCGCAATCGCCACGTCAATCTTCACTTTTGGCAGGAAGTTAACGCTGTATTCTGCCCCGCGATAAAGCTCGGCATGACCTTTCTGACGCCCAAAGCCTTTCACTTCGGTGACAGTCAGTCCCTGAATACCCATGGAAGACAGCGCTTCACGCACGTCTTCGAGTTTGAATGGTTTGATTACCACCGTAACCAGCTTCATAAATCCTCTCCTGTCAGAATTCGGTAATGGCCGCAGCTAACACGAAGGGGATATTGCAAAGGGTGTGCCAGAAATGAAATATGAGCAGGAAAGCGGCGCGGTGCGCGGTGCCCGGAAAGAGGCGAAAAAAAACGCACCATGACGGTGCATGGCGCGTTTCGGCTTTGCACCAACAGTTGAGTCTGTTAGCGCATTGCCTTGTTATGGTGCATCAGGCGCTGAGCGACTCTTCCTCGCGCGCGCTGGCGGCCAGCTCGTCGCCTGCCAGCTGCAACTGATACATCTGCCAGTAGCGTCCTTTTGCCTCCAGCAGATGGCGGTGCGTTCCCCGCTCAACGGCCTGTCCGCGGTGCAGCACCAGAATAGTATCCGCATCGACGATCGTTGAGAGGCGGTGGGCGATCACCACAAGCGTAGTGCGATCCCGTACGGCAGCCAGCGCCTGCTGGATCGCCTGCTCGGTGCCGGAGTCGATGCTGGCGGTGGCTTCGTCCAGAATTAACACCTGCGGCGTATCAATCAGCACGCGCGCCAGCGCCAGAAGCTGCTTTTGCCCGACGGACAGGTTGTTGCCCTGTTCACCCAGTCTGGTATTGATTCCCTCGCTTAACCCGCGCGCCAGATCCGCCAGCTGCACGGTTTCCAGCACTTCCCAGACCTGCTCCTGGGTAAAGGGCCGCCCCAGCGTAACGTTGGCGTAGAACGTATCGGCAAGCACCACCGGATCCTGCTGCACCATCGCGACGCCCCTGCGCAACGCGGCGTGGCTTAGCGACGAAAGCGGACGTCCATCCAGACGGATCTCCCCCTGCGTCAACGGATAGTAGCCCATCAGCAGGCTGGCGAGCGTGCTTTTGCCGCTGCCGGTGTGCCCGACCAGCGCGACGAACCCGCGCGACGGCACGTTAAGGTTGATATTCTGCAAAACAAGCTGGTCGTCGCGGTAGGCGAACGAGACATTATCAAACGCGATGGATCCGCTTTCCAGCGGGCGTTCGTCACTGCCGTAGGTCTGGCGCGGCCTGTCCATCAGTTCGAACACGCGCTCGCCCGCAACCACCGCCTGTTGCAGCATCGATTGCTGCGTGGTGAGTTCAATCAGTGGTTCATTAAGGCGGCCAAGGTAGCTGATAAACGCGTACAACACCCCAACTTCAATGGTTCCGCGCGTCGTCAGGCCGAACAGCATCAGCAGCCCGCACAGCACCAGCGCCGAGAAGAGGCTCAGCAGCGGGCGTAAAAGGAAACCGTCCAGGCGTAACGTCTGCATCCGCGCCATATAGTGCGAGCGGCTGGCTTCCCCCATTCGCTCGCCAAAACGCGCCTGCTGGCGAAACTGCTGAATAACGCTCATACCGTTGATCACTTCGTTGAAGCCATCATTGATATCCGCAAGGTAAGCGCGCACGCGGCGCACGATCGGCGTGCTGTAGCGCTGGTAAATCACCATCACGATCAGCACCGCCGGGAAAATGGTGATTGCCACCAGCGCCATCCGCCAGTCCAGGCTGAACATCGCCACCAGCATCGCGCCAATCAGCGCGGCACTGCGCAGTACCGTTGCGACAACGGTGACGTACAGGTCGCGGATCACTTCGGTGTCGTTGGTGACGCGCGAAATTACCTGCCCGACCGGCTGGGTATCAAACTCGCTCAGCGGCTGGCGCAGCGCGGCATCCATTACGTCCGTGCGCAGTTGCTGCACCACGCCCACGGCGGCCCGGTTAAACAGCAGTGACTGCGCGTAATGCAGCCCCGCCGCCGTCAGCTGTAGCCCGACGTATGCCACGCCCAGCCCGGCGACCAGGCCGAGAGGCAGATAGCTCTTCGCCACCATGTTATCGATGAAATAGCTGATAAGCAGCGGGCCGGTCACCTCCGCAATCGCGGCGATCCACAGCAGCAGCACGGCGATGGAAAGCGGCTTACGCCACGGTGAGCCGTAGGCCAGCAGACGTTTTAGCGTCGGCCACATCTTTCCAAACTTACGCATCGACGACCTCCTCATCCAGCGCGGCCTCAAGCTGCTGATAGCGGTACATATCCCGATACCAGCCGGCCTGCTCTGCGAGCTGGTCATGCTGACCGCGCTGGGCAATATGCCCGTGCTGAAGCACCAGAATTTCGCTGGCTTCGGTAAGCGCCGACAGACGGTGCGCGCTGATGATGACCGTGCGCCCCTCCCCCCACTGGCGAAGGTTATGCAGAATTTGATGCTCGGTACGCCCGTCAACCGCCGACAGCGCGTCATCCAGAATCAGGATCTCAGCGTCCAGCAGCAGCGCGCGGGCAATGGAGATGCGCTGCTTTTGTCCGCCGGAGAGCATCACGCCCCGCTCTCCGACCTCCGTATCGTAGCCCTGCGGCAGGCGCAGAATATCCTCGTGAACGCTGGCCAGGCGCGCAACATGCTCGATCTCCTGCCGGGTGGCCGTTGGGCACCCGAGCGCGATGTTGTTGGCTATCGTGTCGGAAAACAGGAACGGCGTCTGGCTGACGACCGCCAGGCGGCTGCGCCAGTCGTCCAGCAGCAGCCGCGGCAGCGGGACAGCGTGGAAGCGAATATCGCCTTCGCTCACGTCAAAATGGCGCTGAATAAGCGACAGGATCGTGCTTTTACCGGCCCCCGTCGGGCCACAGATGCCCAGCATCTGACCGGGCTGCAGCGTGAAGCTGACGTTTTCGAGCACCGGCTGCTCCGTTTGCGGATAGATAAAGGCGCGGATATTGGCCTTCAGCACCCCCGGCCCTTCCGGCACCGGCTCGCTGCCATCGTTCACCACCGGCACCTCTGCCAGCATGGCGCGAATACGGCTGTAGGCGGCGCTCCCGCGCTCAACGATGTTAAACATCCAGGCCAGCGCCAGCATCGGCCAGATCATCAGCCCGAGGTACATCGCAAAGCTGGTTAACTGCCCGAGGGTCATGGTGCCTCGCACCACCATCCAGCTGCCGCCGCCCACCGCCAGCAGGTTCGCCATGCCAATCGCTACGTAGATTGTCGGATCGAAACGGGCGTCGATGCGCGCCACGCGCATGTTTTTCGCGCCGGTGTCGGCAGCGTCTGCGGCAAACAGCGCCGACTGCCGGTCTTCCAGACCAAACGCCTTGATCATGCGGATGCTGGTCATGCTCTCCTGGGTGCGATCGTTGAGCGATGAAAACGCCGCCTGCGCCAGCTTAAAGCGGTCATGAAGCTGTTCGCCGTAGCGGTTAATCGCCAGCGCCATCAGCGGCATCGGCAGCAGCGCCAGCAGAGTAAGCTCCCAGCTGATCTGGGTAGACATTACAATCAGTACCGCACAGCCCATCACCAGTGAATCCACCAGCGTTAACACCCCTTCTCCGGCGGCAAACACCACGCGGTCCACGTCATTCGTGGCGCGGGCAATAAGGTCTCCGGTACGGTGACGCAGATAAAATTCGGGGTGCTGGCGGCTCAGCTGACGATAGAAATCTTCGCGCAGCTCAACGGCGAGCTGGTAGGACGCGCCGAACAGCAGCACGCGCCAGACGTAGCGCAGCAGGTAAACCACCACGGCCGTCAGCACCAGCGTACCGACCCACATCATCACCCGTGCGGCGGTGTAATGTTGTTCCGTAACGCCATCGACGACGTATCCCACCACTTTTGGCGGGATCAGCTGCAGGACGGCAATGATAATAAGCAGAGCCACCGCGCCGAGGTAGCGTTGCCACTCCCGACGAAAGTACCAGCTTAATTGGGCAAATAATCGCACGCGGTATTTTCCTGAAGGTATTTTACGAAGTTATTCAATGGGTAATGCTGTGGTGTATTTAATCTGTTCCATAGCAAAGCTGGAGGTGACATCGGACAAGCCCGGTACGCTGTTGACCAGCCGCTTGTAAAAATCATCGTAGCGCTTCATGTCCGCCACCTGAACGCGCATCAGATAGTCATATTCCCCCGCCATGCGCCAGAAGCCGAGCACTTCCGGCATTTCGGATACCTGCGTGACAAAACGACAGTACCATTCGCTGCTGTGATGCTGCGTTTTTATCAGGACGAAGGCGGTCAGCCCAAGCCCCAGTTTTTCGGGATCCAGCAGCGCCACGCGTCCCAGCAGAATGCCATCATCTTCCAGCTTTTTGAGGCGCTTCCAGCACGGGGTGGTGGTCAGATTAACGGCATCTGCCAGCGCCTGCAAAGAGAGGGTGCAGTCGTTTTGCAGCAATGAAAGCAGCTTGCGGTCAATTTTATCTAGCATGTCCACCTCGCAGAGAAAATTTTTCTCCCTTCATTCTATTTTAAAGGCCAGATAGCAACAATTTTTTCTGTGCTTTTCGCTATGCTGGGCACAAAATGACAAACGGATAATCACGATGAATAGCACCTGGGTTAAACATGCCATCAGCGAAATAAACGCCGACTATCAGCGCTCGGCAGATACCCACTTAATCCGCCTGCCTCTGCCCGGATTTCCCGGTATTCAGCTTTATCTGAAGGATGAAAGTACCCATCCTACCGGCAGCCTGAAGCATCGCCTGGCGCGTTCACTCTTTTTATACGGCTTATGTAACGGCTGGATTAAAGAGGGCACCACGATTATTGAATCCTCGTCCGGTTCAACGGCCGTTTCCGAAGCCTACTTTGCCCGCCTGCTGGGCCTGCCGTTCATCGCCGTCATGCCTTCCTGCACGGCAAAACGTAAGGTAGAACAGATCGAATTTTACGGCGGACGCTGCCACTTTGTGGAAAGCGCCTGCGAAATCTATGCCGCCTCCGAAATGCTGGCCCGCGAGCTGAACGGCCACTATATGGACCAGTTCACCTTCGCCGAGCGCGCCACCGACTGGCGCGGCAATAACAATATCGCGGACAGCATTTTCCGTCAGATGACCCACGAGCCGCACCCCGTTCCCGCTTACATCGTCATGAGCGCGGGCACGGGCGGCACCTCCGCCACCATCGGGCGTTATATCCGCTGCCAGGGTTATGATACGCAGCTGATGGTCGTTGATCCGCAGAACTCGGTATTCCTCGACTACTGGCAATCACGCGACGCCAGCCTGCGCAGCCCGGTGGGCAGCAAGATCGAAGGGATTGGTCGCCCGCGCGTCGAACCCTCGTTCATTCCGGACGTGGTGGATGAGATGCTCCGCGTCCCGGACGCTGTCAGCGTCGCAACGGCGCACTGGCTGGAAACACAGCTTGGCCGCAAGGTCGGGGCTTCTACCGGCACCAATATGTGGGGCGCGCTACAGCTGGCCGCGCGGATGCGCGAAGAAGGCCGTACCGGCTCCATCGTTACGCTACTGTGCGACAGCGGGGAGCGCTACCTCGACACCTACTACAATACAGACTGGGTGCAGGCCAATATTGGCGACGTTGAACCGTGGAAAGCGCAGATTGCGCAGCTGGTGAAATAAAAAAAGCCAGGCCGAAGCCTGGCTTGCTGGAAGGGTCTCGCTATTCGGGGGAATAAGGGAGGTTGTTATTGTCCAGCCAATGCGTCAAAAAATGGGACACCGCTTCGTTACGGCAGTGTCCGATAACCGGAAGATGGGGGAGCGCGGCAATAAGCTGCGGCATCGCGTTCCCCATGATCAAACCACGGCCAACGCTGCTCAGCATCTCGTGGTCGTTCATGGCGTCGCCAAACGCCATACAGTCCTGCATCGTCAGCCCCAGGTGGTCGCTCAGAACCGCAAGCGCGGAACCTTTGTTACAGCCCACCGGCAGCACTTCGAGACAATCCACCGCTGAGAAAGTCAGATGCGCCCGAACGCCCAGCGCCTCGTTCAGCTGAATGCGCAGGCGGCAGAGATCGTCATGATCGCCGCAGAAGCAGATCTTGGTCACCTTATGTGCCGGGATCCGGCGCAGATCGATAAGCTGATACCTGAAGCCGCTATAAACATGAGCGTGCAGCAGGTCCGGAATGTCGCGCCCGGTAAACCAGCCCTCGTCGTTAAATACGTGTACGCTGGCCCGCGTATCCCATGAGCTATGCAGGACGATATCCGCCACTTCCGGATCAAGATCCTGACGGTGCAGCACATCACCGTTGACGGCGTGGATCCTCGTCCCGTTACCGGTTATCAAAAACGCGTTCAGGGAAAAGGCTCCCAGCAGATGGCGCATCTCCAGCACATGGCGACCGGTAGCAAACGTCAGGGTAACGTCACGCTCGCGCAGGCGCTTAAGCGTGCTCAGGGTTTTCTCCCCCAAACGGTGATCCGGCATTAACAGCGTGCCGTCCATATCAAATGCAGCGAGCCGAGCCATGAATACTCCCGAAATGTGATGCGGTTAACTTGTGCATCAGTATTGCGTGGGATATACGGAAGTAATAGTGAATAGATGATAATTATTGTTCCGGGTTTATCATGCGCCAGCTCAACCGTCTTAACCAGTATCAACGCCTGTGGCAACCTTCCGCTGGCGCTCCGCAGCAGGTGACCATCAGCGAGCTTGCCAGCCGCTGCTTTTGCAGCGAGCGACACGTTCGCACCCTGCTGCGCCAGGCGCAGGACGCGGGCTGGCTGAGCTGGCACGCCCGGTCCGGACGAGGGAAGCGCGGAGAGCTAACCTTTCACGTGACCCCGGATTCGCTGCGTAATACCATGATGGAAGACGCGCTTAAAAGCGGACAGCAGCACAACGTGCTGGAGCTGGCTCAGCTCGCGCCTGAAGATTTGCGCTCGCTGCTGCATCCGTATCTGGGGGGGCAGTGGCAAAACGATACGCCGACGCTGCGTATCCCCTACTATCGCTCGCTGGAGCCGCTTCATCCGGGGTTTTTACCCGGCCGTGCCGAGCAGCATCTGGCGGGACAGGTATTCTCGGGCTTAACGCGTTTTAACGGTAACAGCAGCGAGCCCGCGGGCGATCTGGCGCATCACTGGGACGTGTCTGCTGACGGCCTGCGCTGGCATTTTTACATTCGCTCCACCCTGCACTGGCATAACGGCGATAAAATCGCGACGGCGCAGCTCCAGCGAAGCCTGACGGCGCTGCTGGCACAGCCCGTCATGCGCACGCTTTTCCAGAGCGTCTTGCGTATCGAAACCACGCATCCCCAGTGCCTGACGTTTATTCTGCATCAGCCGGACTACTGGCTGGCGCACAGGCTGGCAACCTACTGTAGCCGTCTGGCGCATCCCGATATTCCCGGTGTCGGCAGCGGTCCCTTCCGTCTGAGCGTTTTTCAGCCTGAACTGGTGCGCCTGGAAAGTCACGAGCAGTATCACCTGAGCCATCCGCTGCTCAAGGCTATCGAGTACTGGATCACCCCCCAGCTTTTTGACTACAGTCTGGGCACCAGCTGTCGCCACCCGGTGCAAATCGCCATAGGCGAAGCCGATGAGCTGGAAAGCCTGCGGCTGGTCAGCAACAGCACCAGTCTGGGCTTCTGCTACCTCACGCTGAAGCAGAGTCCCCGTCTGAGCGAGCTACAGGCGAAGCGGCTTATCAACATCATTCATCTCTCCAGGCTTCTGCACACGCTTCCGCTGAACGAAGGGCTTATTACCCCTACCGGGGAACTGCTTCCCGGCTGGGCGATCCCGCAATGGCCTGATTTAACGGACGTTGCGCTGCCGGAGTCATTGACGCTGGTCTACCACCTGCCGGTTGAGCTTCACACGATGGCCAGCCAGCTTAAGGCCTACCTTGGGCTACAGAGCTGTGAACTGACCGTCATCTTCCACGACGCCAAGACATGGGACGGATGTCAGCAGCTTGCCGATGCAGACATCATGATGGGAGACAGGCTTATTGGCGAAGCGCCGGAGTATACGCTTGAGCAATGGCTCCGCTGCGATGCGCTCTGGCCGCATCTGCTGAGCGCACCGGCATACGCCCACTTGCAGGCCACGCTGGACGCGGTGCAAACGCAGGCCAACGATCGCGACCGACACGCGGGCCTGCAGGCTATTTTCAGCCGGTTGATGGAAAATGCCGTCCTGACGCCGCTGTTTAACTACCAGTATCAAATCAGCGCCCCGCCGGGCGTGAACGGTATCCGTCTTAACACCCGTGGCTGGTTTGACTTCACCGAAGCCTGGCTTCCGGCCCCCAAAGCGTGAAGAAGCTGGTCGTCGCTTTAGCCAGGCGTTAACATGACGCTTTTACCGTAACTGTCGAGATGATTTATGAAACGTGCCGTCGTCGTGTTCAGCGGAGGACAAGATTCCACAACCTGCCTGATTCAGGCGCTTCACCAGTATGATGAAGTTCACTGCGTCACTTTTGATTATGGTCAGCGTCATCGTGCTGAAATCGACGTTGCCCGTGAACTGGCCCTGAAACTGGGGGCCCGCGCGCACAAGGTGCTGGACGTGACGCTGCTGAACGAACTGGCCGTTAGCAGCCTGACCCGCGACAGTATTCCGGTTCCAGATTACGAACCGGACGCCCGCGGCATTCCGAACACCTTCGTACCGGGCCGCAACATTCTCTTCCTGATCCTGACGGCAATATACGCTTATCAGGTAAAGGCCGAAGCGGTCATTACGGGCGTGTGCGAAACCGACTTCTCTGGCTACCCGGACTGCCGGGACGAATTTGTCAAAGCGTTAAACCACGCCGTGGATCTGGGAATGGCAAAAGAGACCCGCTTCGAAACGCCGCTGATGTGGCTGGATAAAGCAGAAACCTGGGCGCTGGCCGACTACTGGGGCAAGCTGGACGTGGTTCGCAACGACACCCTCACCTGCTACAACGGTATTAAAGGGGATGGCTGCGGTCAGTGCGCCGCCTGCAACCTGCGCGCAAACGGGCTGAATCACTATCTGGCGGATAAAGCGGGCGTAATGGCCGCAATGCAGAAAAAAACCGGGCTGAAATAAGTTACTTCACCGTGCTGTCGAACAGTTTAACGCCGGCAGCACGCGTCACTTTCATGAGCGTTGTTAGCGTTGGGTTGCCGTTATCAGACAAGGTACGGTATAGCTGCTGACGTGATAAACCCGACTTAGCAGAAATTTCTCCGATGCCGCCACGGGCCTCAATGACCTGACGAAGCGCAATGAGATAGGCAGGGATCCCCTGATCTTCATAAATTTCTTCCAGCGCTATCTGAAGATACAGTTGAGCATAGGAAGGGTTCTCGCGAAGCATTTTCACAACCGCATCGTGATGACTGACAGAACTTGAATATTTTCGTTTAGGCGCGCCCATCTGTTTTTCCTTGAGATAGATGATCTTTCAGATATTCTACCGCCTGCTTAACATCTGCTCTTTGACGCTTCTTGTCGCCACCGATGAGTAACAATAAGACATTCCGATGCTCTACGGCAAAATAGATCCTGTAACCGGGACCACAGTCAATTCGCATCTCCCAAACACCTTCTCTTAGGTATTTGTAATCGCCAAAATTACGTTTTATTGCGCGGTTAACGCGCATAAGGATTCGTAAAACGGTCTCCGGATCCTTACGCCTCGTTTTTGCCACCCACTCCTCAAACGGCACTTTTCCGTCACGGGTCCGGTAGCGTTCAACAACGTAGTCCCTGTTCATTATTTTATCCCTGAAAAACCTTTTTGTCTTTTATAAAAGACAAAAATTTACGCGATCATCAGCTCCAGCTTTTCGCGCAGCTCCCCTTCCAGCGGCAACGCTTTCTGGGTTTTAAGATCGATACAGACAAAGGTGATTAGCGCATCGGCCACCACCTGCCCTTCTGGCTCCAGCGTTACGACCTGGCTCAGTACACCGCTTTTTCCATTCAGCTGCTGGACCTGGCTGGTCACGGTAAGTACATCCCCCAGCATGGCCGGGCGGCGGTAGTTGATATTGATATTGGCGACCACAAACGCGATGTTGTGAGCGGTCAGCCACTGAAAGCTTTCGCTGTTCTCCAGACCGTCCCAGCGCGCCTCTTCCAGAAATTCAAGGTAGCGGGCGTTATTAACGTGCTGGTAAACATCGAGGTGATAACCACGGACTTTGATTTGTGTCTGCATAGCGCAATAGCCTTTCGTTGTTATAGGTTCAGAGGTCATAACTGGTATGACCTCTTTATCCTGGCAAATTTTTGCCGCAGTGCAAGTTATTGCGCGATTACAACGTCAGGTGTGCGAGGTTGCGCTCAACCAGCGCGCTTCCCATACCCGGCACCTGTTTGAGATCGTCAACGGTTTTGAAAGGACCATACTCTTCGCGATAGCTGACGATGGCCTGCGCTTTTTTGAGACCTACGCCATTCATCGCCTGGGCCAGCTCTTCTGCGGAGCCAGTATTGATGCTGACCCGCGTACCCTCCTCTTCGCCAGCTTTCGGGCTGGTCGTCGCATTAGCTTTAGCATTCCCCTGGGGCGCTGCCTCCGCCTGGTTTTGGACGGCCTGCGCTTTAGCCGCAGGTGCCGCCAGCGCTCCCGCGCTCATCCCGCAGGTGGCAATAGCCAGCGTAATAAAGAGTGCTTTGATTCCACGTTTCATGCTGTTTTCTCCTTGTTTGTTGACAGCCACGCCACGATAGCCGCAAGGAAAAGCCGGGACAAACAGCAGAATGCAGAAATGGAAAAGGCCGCGAAAGCGGCCTTTGGTTGTTGCAGAGCGTTACGAAAATCTGCGAGCAGACGCGTAATTATTGCTCCTGAGTGACCACATCACCCAGCTTGATTTTGGCTTCTTTACGCAGGTTGCTCATCATCGCTTCGAAAGCAATCTGGGCATTGTTCTGGGTAATTCCCTGAACCATAGCCTTCTTCTGCGCTTCTGGCAGCGTGCCGGCCTTCACTTCGTCCAGCGCCAGAAGAACAACGTTACCCTGCATATCGGTCGTGGTGCCGAAGACAGGTTTGTCCTTCGCCGGAAGGCTAAGACCAAACGCCGCCTGGCTGACAGGATCCTGACCGGTACGGCTCAGCGTTTTCGGCTCGCCAAAGCTCAGGCCAGCCGCTTTCAGCGCATCACTCTTACCTGCTTTCAGCTCGGCTACGAGCTTCTCAGCATCCAGTTTTGCCTGCTGTTCCGCTTTATTGTGCTTCACCAGCGCCACAATACGATCTTTCACTTCCGCCAGTGGTTTCACTGCTTCAGCTTTATGCTCGCTGACGCGCAGAACGAACGCACGGTCACCGTCAACGGTGATGATATCTGAGTTGCTACCCGGCGTACCGTTCTCGCCCACCAGACCACCATTGAAGATGGCGTCTGAAACCGGTTTGAAGTTCAGCTCTTCAGGCAGGTTTTCGTGGCTGAACCAGCCAGTCTCAACCGCCTTCACGCCGGCAGCCTGCTCAGCTCCCGCCAGAGATTCATTGTCGTTACTCGCGGCATCGCTTACTTTCTGCTGAAGGGCATAGAAGGCGTCCAGCGCTTTCTCCTGCTTCACTTTCGCAGCGATATCATCACGAACCTCAGCCAGCGGCTTGGTTTTCGCAGGCGTGATATCGTCCAGGCGCGCCACCAGGAAACCGACGGAGGATTTGATCACGCCAGACAGCTGGCCTTTTTCTTTCAGGCCCGCATTTTTCAGCTCGTCCGGGGTGGTAGCGTCTTCCAGCCAGCCCATATCACCGCCGTTTTTGGCAGAAATGATGTCGGTGGATTTTGCTTTCGCCACGGTTGCGAAATCCGCGCCCTTGTTCAGCTCGTCAAGCACGGCTTTAGCTTCAGCTTCCGTTTTGGTCTGGATCACGCTGTAGCGGTTACGCTGCGGCTGAGTAAACTGATCCTGATGCTGGTCGTAGTAAGACTGGATATCCGCGTCAGTGGCGTTTTCCTGCATCGCAGCCGCATCCAGCTTGATGTAGCTTACGCGGAACTGTTCAGGAGAGACGAAGTTGTTCTTGTTCTGCTCGTAGTAAGCATTAACTTCAGCGTCGCTGACCTGCTGCTTCGCCGCCAGCGCGTTAACATCAATCGTCGCTTCACGCACTACGCGCTGCTGAGCCACCAGCGCCGCCAGCTCTTCGGTTTCGCCTTTCAGCATGAAATCGGTGCCCACGACGGCATTGATCAGCTGCTGCGTAGTCAGCTGGTTACGCAGCGCCTGAGCGTACTGGTCAGCCGTCATGCCCATCTGGTTTACGATGCTGTTATAACGCGCGTTGTCGAACTTGCCTTCAGACTGGAAAGCCTGCGTTGAGAAGATGGCTTTTTTAACCTGCTCATCGCTAATGCTCAGCCCCAGACTTTTCGCGTACTGGTCCAGCAGCGCTTCGTCGATAAGGCGGTTCAGCGTCTGCTGACGCAGGTTTTTCATATAGCCTTCGTTGGCTGCCAGTTCAGAGTATTGGTCGCCCAGCTGTTGCTGCATGCGGTTACGTTCCCCGGCAAAAGCGTTCTCGAACTGCCCACGGCTGATTTCCTGGCCATTCACTTTTGCGGCGTAGTTCGCGCCACCGCCGATGAGGTAACTACTCACACCGGTCAATATGAACGACACGATAATGATACCGAAAATAATCTTGAGCACGAGACTGTTAGCAGCCGTGCGTAAGCTGTCCATCATGGTGTAACAACACTCCGCTGTAGGTGACTGGTTACCTGACGCTGACGGAAAATCCTGACCGTCGCGCGTAAAGGCGTATTGTGACAAGAAAACAGGGCAATTGTCAGCCCACAACTCGCATAAACTCGCACAAATCAGGTCTGGACAAACAAAAAAGGCACATCAAATGATGCGCCCTTGTACTTTTCAGCTTCCCTGAAGCGGGAAAGCAATCAGTTTACTGCGTCTTTCAGCGCTTTACCTGCACGGAAACCCGGCACTTTAGCGGCAGCAATGGTGATCTCTTTACCGGTCTGAGGGTTGCGGCCAGTACGGGCAGCACGCTCTTTAACCGCGAAAGTACCGAAGCCTACCAGTGCAACGTCGTCCCCAGCCTGCAGAGATTCAGTAACAGAAGCAATTAAAGCATCTAAAGCACGTCCAGCTGCAGCTTTAGAAATATCAGCACCCGCAGCAATTTTGTCAATCAGTTGAGATTTATTCACTGTTCTCTTCCTCTCTTTATAATTTATATCGCACCTGAATCCTTCACAGCGCGACCGCGCAGCAGTTATATCAGTCCTGCTATGACCTTACAACACCCGTTGTTGATGGCTTACCCAATCAGCAATCTAAATTAGCTATACAAAAAAAGGCTGGCAAGTACGAAATGACTTACCAGCCTTGTTTTTATTGGCGCTCTTTGCGCGAGGTCACTATTTTGCGGTTACAACCTGCATTCCGGACGGCTCATTTTGCAGTGCGAGAGTCAGAACTTCCTCAATGCGCTTCACCGGATGGATCTGAAGATCGGCAATAACGTTGTCCGGAATCTCTTCCAGATCGCGTTTATTCTCGTAAGGAATCAATACGGTTTTGATCCCACCACGGTGTGCCGCCAGCAGTTTTTCTTTTAACCCACCGATTGGCAGTACCTGACCACGCAGGGTGATTTCACCAGTCATTGCCACATCAGCGCGTACCGGGTTACCTGTCAGACAGGAGACCAGTGCCGTACACATGGCAATACCCGCGCTTGGACCGTCTTTAGGCGTCGCCCCTTCCGGAACGTGAACGTGGATGTCGCGTTTCTCGTAGAAATCCGGGTTGATGCCCAGTTTTTCCGCGCGCGCGCGCACCACGGTCAGCGCAGCCTGAATAGACTCCTGCATTACTTCACCGAGCGAGCCGGTGTAAGTCAGCTTGCCTTTGCCCGGTACGCAGGCGGTTTCGATGGTCAGCAGATCGCCACCCACTTCCGTCCACGCCAGACCGGTAACCTGGCCCACGCGGTTTTCATTGTCCGCACGGCCATAGTCGAAGCGCTGAACGCCCAGATAAGCGTGCAGATTATCGCCGTTAATCACAATGTGTTTCAGGCTCTTATCCAGCAGCAGCTGTTTCACCGCCTTACGGCACAGTTTTGAGATTTCGCGCTCAAGGCTACGCACGCCCGCTTCACGGGTGTAGTAACGAATGATGCCAACAATAGCGCTGTCCTCAACGGTCAGCTCGTTAGCTTTCAGCGCGTTGCGCTCAATCTGCTTCGGCAGCAGGTGCTGTTTGGCGATGTTCAGCTTCTCGTCTTCGGTATAACCGGACAGACGGATCACTTCCATACGGTCCAGCAGCGGTGCTGGAATGTTCATGGAGTTCGAGGTCGCCACGAACATCACGTCGCTGAGGTCGTAGTCCACTTCCAGATAGTGATCGCTGAACGCGACGTTCTGCTCTGGATCGAGCACTTCCAGCAGCGCCGACGCCGGATCGCCACGCATGTCCGAGGACATTTTGTCGATCTCATCGAGCAGGAACAGCGGGTTTTTGACCCCCACTTTCGCCATCTTCTGGATCAATTTGCCCGGCATCGAACCAATATAGGTACGACGGTGGCCGCGGATTTCCGCTTCATCACGTACGCCGCCCAGCGCCATACGGATGTACTTACGTCCGGTCGCTTTGGCGATGGACTGGCCCAGAGACGTTTTACCTACCCCCGGTGGCCCTACCAGGCACAGGATTGGGCCTTTAATTTTGTTCACGCGGCTTTGTACCGCGAGGTACTCAAGAATACGGTCTTTCACGCGTTCCAGGCCGTAGTGGTCGGTATCCAGGATCTCCTGGGCCTGACGCAGGTCTTTTTTGACCTTGCTGCGGGTGTTCCACGGAACCTGTACCATCCACTCAATGTAGCCGCGCACAACGGTTGCTTCTGCCGACATCGGAGACATCATTTTCAGCTTCTGCAATTCAGCTTCCGCTTTCTCTTTCGCCTCTTTCGGCATCTTCGCCGCGTCGATCTTGCGCTTCAGCGCTTCGTTTTCGTCCGGAGCGTCGTCCATCTCGCCGAGCTCTTTCTGAATGGCTTTCATTTGCTCGTTCAGATAGTACTCACGCTGCGATTTTTCCATCTGCTTTTTAACGCGGTTGCGAATGCGCTTCTCAACCTGCAGCAGATCGATTTCTGACTCCATCATCGCCATCAGATATTCCAGACGTTCGTTAACGTCGGACATTTCCAGCACGGACTGTTTGTCAGCCAGCTTCAGCGGCATATGTGCAGCGATGGTGTCAGCCAGACGCGCCGGATCGTCGATGCTGTTCAGCGACGTCAGCACTTCTGGTGGGATTTTCTTGTTCAGCTTGATATAGCCTTCGAACTGGCTGATCGCGGTGCGCACCAGCACTTCCTGCTCGCGCTCATCAAGCTCAGGTGAATCAAGGTACTCTGCCTTCGCAGAGAAGTGCTCGCCATCATCTGACAGAGTGGTAATACGCGCACGCTGCAGGCCTTCCACCAGTACCTTGACGGTACCGTCTGGTAGCTTCAGCATTTGCAAAATAGAGGCCACGGTCCCGACGGTGAAAAGATCGTTTACACCCGGCTCATCCGTAGATGCTTCCTTCTGCGCGACCAACATGATTTTTTTATCATGATCCATGGCGGCTTCGAGGCAACGGATAGATTTTTCCCGCCCTACAAATAAGGGTATGACCATGTGCGGATAAACCACCACATCGCGCAACGGCAATACGGGGATTTCAATGCGTTCAGAACGCTCAGGATTCATAGAGCTCTCTCTTAGTTTAGTGTCCGCCAGGTAAACTGGTCATGTAACTGTGCTTCACACAACCATTAACATGTAATCCAGTATATGGGGATGTTTCCCATACATTCAACGCCACGAATACGGAAAAAGTAAAGGGGAGATAAAATCCCCCCTTTTTGATTAACTGATTGTATGAGTTGGTGAATTATTCGCCAGATGCCTGCTGCGCTTCCGGTTTACCGTAAATCAGCAGCGGCTTGGTCTGGCCACCGATTACGGACTCGTCGATAACCACTTTTTCGACGTCTTCCATAGAGGGCAGATCGTACATCGTGTCGAGCAGGGCTGCTTCGACGATAGAACGCAGGCCACGTGCACCGGTTTTACGCGCCATCGCTTTCTTGGCAATCGCGTCCAGCGCTTCGTCACGGAATTCCAGCTCAACGCCTTCCAGATTGAACAGCGCCTGATACTGTTTGGTCAGCGCATTTTTCGGCTCTTTCAGGATCTGAATCAGCGCGTCTTCGCTCAGTTCGTTCAGAGTTGCCACCACCGGCAGACGGCCAATAAACTCTGGGATCAAACCGAACTTGATCAAGTCTTCCGGTTCCACCTGAGCCAGCAGCTGGCCTTCGTTTGGTTTTTCAGACGTGGATTTTACCGTCGCGCCAAAACCAATGCCGGAGCCGGTTTCAACGCGGTGAGAAATCACTTTGTCCAGGCCTGCAAACGCACCGCCACAGATAAACAGGATCTTGGAGGTATCAACCTGCAGGAACTCCTGCTGCGGATGCTTACGTCCGCCCTGAGGTGGAACAGCCGCGACCGTACCTTCAATAAGCTTCAGCAGCGCCTGCTGCACGCCTTCGCCCGACACGTCACGGGTGATGGACGGGTTGTCAGATTTACGGGAGATCTTGTCGATCTCATCAATATAGACAATCCCGCGCTGGGCCTTCTGCACGTCGTAATCGCATTTCTGCAACAGCTTCTGGATGATGTTTTCAACGTCTTCACCCACGTAACCGGCTTCGGTCAGGGTGGTGGCATCCGCCATGGTAAACGGCACATCCAGCAGGCGCGCCAGGGTTTCAGCCAGCAGCGTTTTACCGGAGCCGGTTGGCCCGATCAGCAGAATGTTACTTTTACCCAGCTCCACGCCGTTGCTGGTATCGCCGTTACGCAGGCGTTTGTAGTGGTTGTATACCGCCACCGCCAGCACTTTTTTCGCCTGTTCCTGACCAATGACGTAGTCATCCAGGTGGTGGCGGATTTCGTGTGGCGTTGGTAACGCGCTGCGCTCGCGGTGCGGCGCGACTTCTTTAATCTCTTCGCGAATGATGTCGTTACATAAATCGACGCATTCGTCGCAGATATACACGGACGGCCCGGCAATCAGTTTACGCACTTCATGCTGGCTTTTGCCGCAAAAAGAGCAGTACAGCAGTTTGCCCGAACCATCTTTGCGTTTATCTGTCATGAGTCCAAACCTCTTTTTAAGTTCTATGTGCCGCACATGACGACGCAAATGCCATTTTCAGACGCAAGCTGCTTACTGGCAACGTGCCGCCCTACCTTAGTATAGCGGCACACTCGCGTCGCGGGCATCAATTACGATGGGTCAAAATGGAGTCGACTAAGCCGTACTCAACTGCCTCTGGTGCAGAGAGGAAGCGATCGCGCTCGGTATCGCGCTCGATCTGCTCAAGAGGTTGACCCGTATGCTGCGCCATAAGTTCATTCATGCGCGCTTTTACTTTCAGAATTTCTCGGGCGTGGATTTCGATATCCGTCGCCTGGCCCTGGTAACCACCCAGCGGCTGGTGAATCATCACGCGGGAGTTTGGCAGGCAGAAGCGCTTACCTTTCGCCCCTGCGGTTAACAGGAAGGCGCCCATGGATGCCGCCTGCCCCATACAGATAGTGCTGACATCCGGCTTGATGAATTGCATGGTGTCATAAATAGACATACCCGCTGTAATAACACCGCCTGGCGAGTTGATGTACAGGTAAATGTCTTTTTCCGGGTTTTCCGCTTCCAGGAACAGCATCTGCGCCACGATCAGGTTAGCCATATGGTCTTCCACCTGGCCGGTCAGAAAGATAACGCGTTCCTTGAGCAGACGGGAGTAGATATCGAAAGAGCGCTCACCACGTGAGGTCTGTTCAATAACCATCGGCACCAGCGCCATATGGGGTGCAAAGTTATCTCGTTCGCCACTGTATGACATTTCCGTCTCCTGGTTCAAAATTGAAAACACCTGCTGTACTGATTGTAACCTTATGGACGGATTATCAGCCAGTCTCAATCATCTCGATTACATACTTATGGGGTTCGCCACGCCCTATTTCAAGCATAACAATCTTTTGTTGTAACGCTAACACTGAAAAGGCGTTTTAGCACCCTTCCAGGACTCAAGCTGTGATAAAAAAAACCCGTCGCCGGAGGGCAACGGGTTTTTTGTTCAAACTTTAAACCGTTGGGGCGAAATTACGCCTGCTGGTTCATCAGCTCGTTGAAAGAGGTCGCTTTTTCGGTCACTTTCGCTTTCGCCAGTACCGCTTCAACAGCCTGCTCTTCCAGTGCGACGTTGCGCATGTTGTCCATCAGCTCTTTGTTCTTACCGTAGAACTCGATCACTTCTGATGGATCTTCGTATGCAGACGCCATCTCTTCGATCAGGCCCTTCACACGCTCTTCGTCAGCTTTCAGCTCGTGGGTACGAATCACTTCGCCCAGCAGCAGGCCAACAACAACGCGGCGTTTCGCTTGCTCTTCAAACAGCTCGCGTGGCAGTTCCATCGCTTGCTGCTGGTTGCCACCGAAACGCTGTGCAGCCTGACGGCGCAGAACGTCGATTTCGCTGTCGATCAGGGCTGCTGGAACGTCGATGTCGTTCGCTTTCACCAGACCGTCAATCGCCTGAGACTTCACACGGTTACGTACAGCACCGTTCAGCTCGCGCTCCATGTTTTTACGCACTTCGGTACGCAGGCCAGCGATAGAACCATCCTCAACGCCGAAACGCTTGATGAATTCTTCCGTCAGTTCTGGCAGTTCGCGCTCTTCCACTTTCTTCAGGTTAATCACGAACTTCGCTGCTTTACCCTTCAGGTTTTCAGCGTGGTATTCTTCTGGGAAGGTCACGTCGATAGTGAACTCTTCACCCGCTTTGTGGCCTTTGATACCGTCTTCGAAGCCTGGGATCATACGACCCTGGCCCATCGCCAGTACGAAGTCAGACGCTTTACCGCCTTCGAACTCTTCGCCGTCTACGGAACCGGTAAAGTCGATAGTTACGCGGTCTTCTGCGTCAACTGCACCTTCTTTCTCTTTCCAGTTCGCCTGCTGCTTGCGCAGGGTATCCAGCATGCCGTCAACGTCTTCGTCAGTTACGGACACGATCGGTTTTTCAACTTCGATAGATTCCAGACCTTTCAGCTCAACTTCCGGGTACACTTCGAACTCTACGGAGTAGGTGAAGTCTTCGCCCATTTTGTATTCACCCGGCACGTAGTTTGGCGCGCCAGCTGGATTGATTTTTTCTTTGATGATCGCGTCGATAAAGTTGCGGCTCATCAGTTCACCCAGCACATCCTGACGCACGGAAGCGCCATAACGCTGAGCAACAACATTCATTGGTACTTTGCCCTTACGGAAGCCGTCAATACGTACTTTCTTTGCTACGTTGACCAGCTCGCTTTTCACAGCAGTTTCGATGCTGTCAGCAGCGATAGTAATCGTTACACGGCGGCCAAGGCCTTGAGTGGTTTCAACTGAAACTTGCATCTTGTTACCTCAAAAAAATCACAGTGCTCGGTCAACTCTGAATCTGTCTGTTATACCGGGATGCTCTCTTATGTGCAGATTCACATTCCCTGTCGCCAGAATCATCCCGAAGACATTCATTAAGACGCGGCATTATAGCGGCATCACTTAGGTGAGTCGAGAACGGTTGGGGCATGTTGCTGCGGCTTTTTTCACACTTTAAGGCTATTTTTAGCCTTAAAATCGCGCCATCCGCTCAAAACTCAGACAAAACAAAACGGCCCGAAGGCCGTTTTGAGGAAATCTGTAAGCAACATACTGGAAAAACTCCGGCGGTTGCAAATCCGATTTATCAGGCGATGGTGCCTGCACCACGACAAGGCGGTGATGCGAATACCGTATCCTGCAGCCCTTCCCATTCTTTAATGGTGTAGGTATGCAGAGCAAGCGCATGTACGGTTGTGGAGAGTTCTTCCGTCAAGGTGCTGTAGATCAGGCGGTGTCGGTTCAGGAAACGTTCTCCCATGAAGCGATCGCTGACCAGAACCACTTTGAAGTGGCTTTCAGAACCTGCCGGCACGTTATGACGATAGCTTTCGTCGACAACTTCGAGAAACACAGGGTTGAACGCTGCCCTTAATTTTTCTTCTATCTGCTCACGTATCATCATGAAATCACTCCTCCGACAACGCTAAGATGTCACCCATCCCTTTAAATATTAGCCGCTTTTACCGGTTCCATTACAACAAGACAACAAATATTTAGCTTTCGTCTGATTTTCTCATTCAAACGAATGAAGTTCACTATGAGACTCATACGTTTTGTCACTCATGCGTGGAGAAAAGCGGAAAGGTGGTCAGTTTTCAGACAAGGCGATGAATTTACATGCGTTGACCACTTCCCCTGGCCGTTGGCGATGTTATGATGGCGGCAATTTTTCTCTATTTGCTTACGATTCGTTGAGAACCCGAAAATGTTAAAAAAACTCTTCTTTCCGTTGGTAGCGCTCTTTATGCTCGCCGGCTGTGCAACCCCGCCGACGACCATCGATGTTTCCCCAAAAATTACCCTGCCTCAGCAGGATCCAAGCCTGATGGGCGTAACGGTCAGCATTAACGGCGCCGATCAGCGTCAGGACCAGGCGCTGGCGAAAGTCACTCGCGACAACCAGCAGGTCACCCTGACCGCATCCCGCGACCTGCGTTTCCTGTTACAGGAAGTGCTGGAGAAGCAGATGACCTCCCGCGGCTACATGATTGGCCCAAGCGGCGCGGTTGACCTGCAAATCATCGTGAACAATCTGTACGCTGACGTGTCCCAGGGCAACGTTCGCTACAACATCGCAACCAAAGCCGATATCGCCATCATCGCGACCGCGAAGAACGGCAATAAGATGAACAAAAACTACCGTGCGAGCTATTCCGTTGAGGGCGCGTTCCAGGCCTCCAACAAAAATATCGCTGACGCGGTTAACAGCGTGCTGACTGACACCATTGCCGATATGGCACAGGACACCAGCATTCACGAATTCATCAAGCAGAACGCCCGTTAATCCTGCTGACTGGCCCGGTGCTTCACCGGGTCAGTTCATAAGAACATGTCCAGTCACTACTTACGCATTTTCCAGCAACCGAAATCAGCTATTCTGCTGATCCTTGGTTTCGCCTCCGGTTTACCGCTTGCGCTCACCTCCGGCACGCTGCAGGCGTGGATGACGGTCGAGAACATCGACCTGAAAACCATCGGCTTCTTCTCGCTCGTGGGCCAGGCCTACGTCTTTAAATTCCTCTGGTCGCCGATCATGGACCGCTATACCCCGCCGTTCCTCGGGCGGCGTCGCGGCTGGTTAGTGATGACGCAGGTCCTGCTGCTGCTGGCGATTGCCGCCATGGGCTTCCTTGAGCCGTCAACGCAGCTCCGCTGGATGGCCGCGCTTGCGGTAGTCATCGCCTTTTGTTCCGCCTCCCAGGACATTGTTTTTGACGCCTGGAAAACGGACGTCCTGCCTGCGGAAGAACGCGGTGCTGGCGCGGCGATCAGCGTGCTCGGCTATCGTCTCGGTATGCTTGTCTCCGGCGGGCTGGCGCTGTGGCTCGCCGACCGCTATCTCGGCTGGCAGGGTATGTACTGGCTAATGGCGGCCCTGCTGATCCCCTGCATTATTGCCACCCTCTTCGCACCAGAACCGAGCGAGGTCATTCCGGTTCCGCGCTCGCTGGAGCAGGCCGTGGCAGAACCGCTGCGCGATTTCTTTGGCCGTAATAATGCCTGGCTGATCCTGCTGCTTATTGTCCTTTATAAGCTCGGCGATGCCTTTGCCATGAGCCTGACGACAACCTTCCTGATCCGCGGTGTCGGGTTTGATGCGGGGGAAGTCGGCGTGGTCAACAAAACGCTGGGGCTGTTTGCCACGATCGTCGGCGCTCTGTACGGCGGCGTACTGATGCAGCGCCTGACGCTGTTCCGTGCGCTGCTGATCTTCGGCATTCTTCAGGGCGCATCGAATGCCGGCTACTGGCTGCTGTCGATTACCGACAAGCATATGATCAGCATGGCGACGGCCGTATTCTTTGAGAACCTGTGTGGGGGTATGGGCACGGCGGCATTTGTTGCACTGCTGATGACGCTGTGCAATAAGTCATTTTCCGCCACCCAGTTTGCCCTGCTCTCTGCCCTCTCCGCCGTCGGGCGCGTGTACGTAGGTCCCGTCGCGGGCTGGTTTGTTGAAGCCCACGGCTGGCCGACATTTTATCTCTTCTCGGTGGTGGCCGCCGTGCCGGGGATTTTATTGCTGCTGGTCTGTCGCCAGACGCTGGAATATACCCAGCGCACGGAACACTTCATGCCGCGCACGGAATACCATGCCGCCTATCGGTTTGCCCTCCGCCTGCTGATGGTGGGCTGCGTTGCACTGGTTCTGTGGCTCGTGGTGCTCATTATTAACGCCACCACCGGGCTATCGCTGCCCTATGAAACCGTGCTGCTTGATGCAGGCGTGCTTCTCGCCGTTGCAGGTATCCTGACAGGCGGAACGCTGGATTTCATGTCCTTGCGGAAAACGCAGATGACCTGAAGCAAAAAGCGAAAGGTTATTTCCCGTTGTAATAACCGTGCGAAATTATAACGGTGAAATAACCGCCATCGGATAAAAAAAATATTTGTTGTTTTGTGCGGGATAGCATTCGGAAATTATTGGAGCTTAATTCGCTACGCTATTTTCCGTTAAACGATTCAGCTTTCGAAAGATTGTATTTTCGTTTTTTATTTGTCTTTTTATTGATAATTAATTGTTAATTATTTGTATATTTTTAGCAATGGTTATACCAATTGCCCCATTTGGGGTAGGCTAAAGCGGCCTTTCGTTATAACGCCCACGCTGTGCGGCTTTCCTCCAAAAATGCGACATAATTTGCAACACATGTGACATGTGCGGCAGAACCCAGTAACACCTTCCTGACACAGGGCTAATGATGTTTACAGTAATGTAACCTTCCCGTAAAATGCCCCCACACTTTAAACGCCACCAGACTCCCGTGGAATTGAGGTCGTTAAATGAGACTCAGGAAATACAATAAAAGTTTGGGATGGTTGTCATTATTCGCAGGCACTGTATTACTCAGTGGCTGCGATTCTGCACTACTAGACCCCAAAGGACAGATTGGACTGGAACAACGTTCATTGATACTGACGGCTTTTGGCCTGATGTTGATTGTGGTTATTCCTGCCATCTTGATGGCTGTTGGTTTCGCCTGGAAGTATCGTGCGAGCAATAAAGATGCGAAGTATAGCCCTAACTGGTCACACTCCAATAAAGTGGAAGCTGTGGTCTGGACGGTACCTATTCTGATCATCCTGTTCCTTGCCGTACTGACCTGGAAAACCACTCACGCACTTGAGCCGAGCAAACCGCTGGTTCACGATGAAAAACCGATTACCATTGAAGTGGTCTCCATGGACTGGAAATGGTTCTTCATCTACCCAGAGCAGGGCATTGCTACCGTGAATGAAATCGCCTTCCCGGCGAACACTCCGGTTCAGTTCAAAGTGACCTCCAACTCCGTAATGAACTCCTTCTTCATCCCACGTCTGGGCAGCCAGATTTACGCGATGGCCGGTATGCAGACTAACCTGCACCTGATCGCGAATGAAGCAGGCACCTACGACGGTATCTCCGCCAGCTATAGTGGCCCGGGCTTCTCGGGTATGAAGTTTAAAGCTATCGCTACGCCAGACCGCGCGACTTTCGACCAGTGGGTTGCAAAAGCGAAGCAGTCTACCAACACCATGTCTGACATGGCGGCGTTCGAAAAAGTGGCTGCACCTAGCGAATACAACAAGGTGGAGTACTTCTCTAACGTGAAACCGAATTTGTTTAAAGACGTTATTGGCAAATTTATGGACCACGGTATGAGCATGGACATGACCCAGCCTGAAGGCGAGCACAACACGCACCAGGGTATGGAAGGCATGGACATGAGCCACGCGGAAACCGCTCACTAAGGGGCCGAGGAAGAAAATGTTCGGAAAATTGACATTGGATGCGGTGCCGTACCATGAACCCATTATCATGGTTACGATTGCTGCAATTATCATTGGTGGCGCAGCCCTACTGGGCCTGATTACTTACTTCGGTAAGTGGAGCTACCTGTGGAATGAGTGGCTGACTTCGGTTGACCACAAAAAACTCGGCATCATGTACTGCATCGTCGGTATCGTCATGTTAATTCGTGGCTTTGCGGATGCGATCATGATGCGTAGCCAGCAGGCGCTCGCTTCTGCGGGTGAAGCAGGTTTCCTGCCGCCGCACCACTACGATCAGATCTTTACCGCCCACGGCGTTATCATGATCTTCTTCGTAGCAATGCCGCTGGTTATCGGTCTGATGAACGTTGTCGTTCCGCTGCAAATTGGCGCACGCGACGTTGCCTTCCCGTTCCTGAACAACCTGAGCTTCTGGTTCACCGTTGTTGGCGTTATCCTGGTTAACCTGTCGCTGGGCGTGGGCGAATTTGCTCAGACCGGCTGGCTGGCTTATCCACCGCTCTCGGGAATTGAGTATAGTCCGGGCGTAGGGGTCGATTACTGGATTTGGGCGCTTCAGCTCTCCGGTGTTGGTACCACCCTGACCGGTATCAACTTCTTCGTGACCATCCTGAAGATGCGTGCTCCTGGTATGACGATGTTCAAGATGCCGGTATTTACCTGGGCATCTCTGTGCGCCAACGTACTGATTATCGCGTCGTTCCCAATTCTGACCGTCACCATCGCGCTGCTGACCCTGGATCGTTATCTGGGCACCCATTTCTTCACGAATGATATGGGTGGCAACATGATGATGTACATCAACCTGATTTGGGCCTGGGGTCACCCGGAAGTGTACATCCTGGTTCTGCCAGTCTTCGGTGTCTTCTCCGAAATCGCGGCAACCTTCTCGCGTAAACGCCTGTTTGGTTACACCTCGCTGGTGTGGGCAACCGTGTGTATTACCGTTCTGTCGTTCATCGTCTGGCTGCACCACTTCTTCACCATGGGTGCGGGCGCGAACGTAAACGCCTTCTTCGGTATCACCACCATGATCATCGCCATCCCAACTGGGGTGAAGATCTTCAACTGGCTGTTCACCATGTACCAGGGCCGTATTCAGTTCCACTCAGCAATGCTGTGGACTATCGGCTTCATCGTTACCTTCTCCGTAGGTGGGATGACCGGCGTACTGCTGGCGGTACCGGGCGCTGACTTTGTACTGCACAACAGTCTGTTCCTGATTGCGCACTTCCATAACGTTATCATCGGTGGCGTCGTCTTCGGCTGCTTCGCGGGTGTGACCTACTGGTGGCCTAAGGCGTTTGGCTTCACGCTGAACGAAACCTGGGGTAAACGCGCCTTCTGGTTCTGGATTATCGGCTTCTTCGTGGCGTTTATGCCGCTTTACGTGCTGGGCTTCATGGGTATGACCCGTCGTCTGAGCCAGCAAATTGACCCGCAATTCCACCCAATGCTGATGGTTGCAGCGGGCGGTGCGGTTCTGATTGCGTGCGGTATCGCGTCTCAGCTGATTCAGTTCTACGTTTCTATCCGCGACCGCGATCAGAACCGTGACCTGACCGGTGACCCATGGGGTGGCCGTACGCTGGAGTGGGCGACCTCTTCTCCACCTCCTTTCTATAACTTCGCCGTTGTGCCGCAGATCCATGAACGCGACGCATTCTGGGAAATGAAGGAAAAAGGTGAAGCGTACAAGCAACCTGAGCATTACGAAGAGATCCACATGCCGAAAAACAGCGCGGCGGGCATCGTCATTGCCGCTTTCGCAACGGTATTTGGTTTCGCAATGATCTGGCACATCTGGTGGATGGCGATTGTTGGCTTCGCTGGCGTCGTAATCAGCTGGATTGTGAAAAGCTTTGACGAGGACGTGGACTACTACGTACCAGTCCGTGAAGTTGAAAAGCTGGAAAATCAGCATTTCGACGAGATTTCTAAAGCGGGGCTGAAAAATGGCAACTGATACTCTGGCGCACTCAACTGCCCACGCGCATGAACATGCGCACCACGATGCAGGACCGAACAAAGTCTTCGGTTTCTGGATCTACCTGATGAGCGACTGCATCCTGTTCTGCTGTCTGTTCGCGACCTATGCCGTTCTGGTGAACGGCACAGCGGGCGGCCCGACCGGTAAGGACATTTTTGAGCTGCCGTTCGTTCTGGTTGAAACCGCACTGCTGTTATTCAGCTCCATCACCTACGGCATGGCGGCTATCGCCATGTACAAAAACAACAAGAGCCAGGTTGTCTCCTGGCTGGCGTTGACCTGGCTGTTTGGTGCTGGATTTATCGGGATGGAAATCTATGAATTCCATCACCTGATCGCGGAAGGTTTCGGCCCGGATCGCAGCGGCTTCCTGTCAGCGTTCTTCGCGCTGGTTGGTACCCACGGTCTGCACGTTACCTCGGGTCTGATCTGGATGGCAGTGCTGATGTTCCAGATCTCCCGTCGTGGCCTGACCAGTACTAACCGTACCCGTATCATGTGCCTGAGCCTGTTCTGGCACTTCCTTGACGTGGTATGGATCTGTGTGTTCTCTGTTGTCTATCTGATGGGGGCGATGTAATGAGTCATTCTAACGATCATGGCGCTTCCCACGGCAGCGTAAAAACCTACATGACAGGTTTCATCCTGTCGATCATCCTGACGGTGATCCCGTTCTGGATGGTGATGAGCGGTTCTGCATCCAAGCCGGTTATCCTGGGCGTAATCCTGGTAACCGCGGTGATTCAGATTCTGGTGCATCTGGTTTGCTTCCTGCACATGAACACCAAGTCCGATGAAGGCTGGAACATGACGGCCTTTATCTTTACCGTGATTATCATCGCTATCCTGGTAGTCGGTTCCATCTGGATTATGTGGAACCTCAACTACAACATGATGGTTCACTAAGAGCGGCGAGTATGTTTAAGCAATACCTGCAAGTCACGAAACCAGGCATCATCTTTGGCAACCTGATCTCCGTAATCGGAGGGTTCCTGCTGGCCTCTAAAGGCAGCATTGATTACACCCTCTTTATTTACACGCTGGTCGGTGTGTCACTGGTGGTTGCGTCCGGTTGTGTATTTAACAACTACATCGACATGGATATCGACAAGAAGATGGAAAGGACCAAAAATCGGGTGCTGGTTAAAGGCCTGATTGCCCCTTCCGTCTCGCTGGTGTACGCCACCTTGCTGGGTATTGCTGGCTTTATGCTGCTGTGGTTTGGTGCTAATCCGCTGGCCTGCTGGCTGGGGGTGATGGGGTTCGTGGTGTATGTAGGCGTCTACAGCCTGTATATGAAACGACACTCCGTCTACGGCACGCTGATTGGTTCCCTCTCCGGCGCTGCGCCGCCGGTGATTGGCTACTGCGCCGTCACGAACGAGTTCGACAGCGGTGCGCTCATCCTGCTGGCTATCTTTAGCCTGTGGCAGATGCCGCACTCCTACGCCATTGCGATTTTCCGCTTCAAGGATTATCAGGCGGCGAACATTCCGGTTCTGCCGGTCGTGAAAGGTATCTCGGTTGCCAAGAACCACATCACGCTGTACATCATCGCCTTTGCCGTGGCAACCCTGATGCTCTCTCTGGGCGGTTACGCCGGATATAAATATCTGGTAGTAGCGGCTGCGGTGAGCGTCTGGTGGCTCGGCATGGCCCTGCGCGGCTACAAAGTGGAGGATGACAAAGTCTGGGCACGTAAGCTGTTTGTGTTCTCGATTGTCGCCATCACCTCGCTGTCCGTGATGATGTCCGTAGACTTTATGGTGCCGGATTCACAAAACCTGCTGACTTACGTCTGGTAAGCCATAGCAAGGACATAAAGGGGTGCTTCGGCACCCTTTTTTATTCATGAAATCTATTAGTTACGCATGTAATATTTGTTAAATAACCCTTTATTTACCCCGCCCCTTCCCCGCACTACACTATGGCCTGCTTTTGAACTGAGGTGGTAATGAACGATTATAAAATGACGCCAGTCGAGCTGCGCGCGACATGGGGTTTAGGGACTGTTTTCTCGCTGCGGATGCTTGGCATGTTTATGGTCCTGCCTGTTCTGACCACGTACGGTATGGCGTTGCAGGGTGCCAGCGAAGCGCTGATTGGCCTGGCGATCGGTATCTACGGCCTGGCGCAGGCCATTTTCCAGATCCCCTTTGGTCTGCTCTCCGACCGCGTGGGCCGTAAGCCGCTGATCGTCGGCGGGCTGCTGGTATTTGTGCTCGGCAGCGTCATAGCCGCCCTCTCCCACTCCATCTGGGGCATTATTCTTGGCCGCGCCCTGCAGGGTTCCGGGGCCATTGCTGCCGCCGTGATGGCGCTTCTGTCAGACCTGACCCGCGAGCAAAACCGCACCAAAGCGATGGCGTTTATTGGCGTCAGCTTCGGTGTCACCTTCGCCATCGCCATGGTGCTTGGTCCGATTATCACCCATGCGCTCGGCCTGCACGCCCTGTTCTGGATGATTGCCGTCCTGGCGACCGTCGGGATCGCGCTTACGCTGTGGGTCGTGCCGGACAGTAAAAACCACGTCCTCAACCGCGAGTCCGGGATGGTCAAAGGCTGCTTCAGCAAAGTCATCGCCGAGCCGCGCCTGCTTAAGCTCAACTTCGGCATCATGTGCCTGCATATTCTGCTGATGTCGACCTTTGTCGCCCTGCCCGGCCAGCTTGCCGCTGCGGGATTTCCGGCGGCTGAGCACTGGAAAATTTATCTGGTGACCATGCTCATCTCGTTTGTTTCCGTCGTGCCGTTCATTATTTACGCCGAAGTGAAGCGCAGGATGAAGCGCGTCTTCGTGGGCTGCGTCGCGTTACTGCTGATTGCCGAGATTGTTTTGTGGGGCTCCGGCCCGCACTTCTGGGAGCTGATCGCAGGCGTACAGCTATTCTTCCTGGCGTTTAACCTGATGGAAGCCCTGCTGCCGTCGCTCATCAGCAAAGAATCTCCGGCAGGATACAAAGGCACCGCGATGGGCATTTATTCCACCAGCCAGTTTCTCGGCGTGGCGATAGGCGGCTCTCTGGGAGGCTGGGTAGACGGCCTGTTTGATTCGCAAACCGTATTCCTGACGGGCGCGCTGCTGGCGATGGTCTGGCTGTTTGTAGCCAGCACCATGAAAGAGCCACGCTACGTGAGTAGCCTGCGGGTAGAAATTCCGGATGACGTAGAGGTTAGCGACACCTTAAAACAGCGTCTGGAAACGACGGCGGGGGTGAGCGAGGTGCTGGTTGTCCCGGAAGAGCGCAGCGTTTACGTTAAAATTGACAGCAAGGTGACCAACCGCTTTGAGGTGGAACAGGCGCTGAAGGCCTGAAAAAGCCCGGTAAAACCGGGCTTTTTTTGTTTAATCGCGGAAGTTTTTGAACTGGAAAGGCTGGCCCAGATCGCCACCGCGCACCAGCGCCATGACCGACTGGAGATCGTCGCGGGATTTCCCCGTCACGCGGATCTCTTCCCCCTGAATCTGCGCCTGCACCTTTAGCTTGCTGTCTTTGATGAGCTTAACGATCTTCTTCTGCACCGCGCTCTCAATGCCCTGCTTCAGCTTCGCTTCCACAAACCAGGTTTTGCCGCTGTGGACGAAATCGTCCGGCACATCGAGCGAAGCGCCTTCAATGCCGCGCTTCAGCAGCTTGGCGCGCAGGATATCCAGCAGCTGGTTAACCTGGAAATCTGACTCGCTCAGCACCTTGATGGTCTTGTTCGCGTCGTTCAGCTCAATGGTCGCCTCTACGCCACGAAAATCGAAACGTGATTCAACCTCACGGATAGCATTATCTACGCCGTTACGCGCTTCCTGCAAATCAACTTCAGAAACAATATCGAAAGATGGCATCTTTTCTTCTCCCTTCATTTTTGTTGCGTTGCATAATACCTGCAACGAGGCATAACGAGAAGCTTAGCTGATGCCGCTATACTTAGCGTCATAGCACCTGGCGCAGTTCCGGGTGAGGAGGAACAATGAAAGTAACAGTGCTTGGATGCGGCGCACTTGGTCAACTCTGGCTTAGCGCGCTATGCAAACAGGGACACAGCGTTCAGGGCTGGCTGCGTATTCCCCAGCCCTATTGCAGCGTGAACGTGATTGGAACCGACGGCTCCATTTTTAACGAGTCTTTGACGGCAAACGATCCGGAATTTCTCGCCAGCAGCGACCTGCTGCTGGTTACGCTGAAGGCCTGGCAGGTTTCCGATGCGGTGAAAAGCCTTGCCGCTCAGCTGCGTGAGAGCACGCCCATCCTGCTGATCCACAACGGAATGGGCACCATTGAAGAGCTGAAAGCCGTCCGTCAGCCGCTGCTGATAGGCACCACGACCCACGCGGCGCGTCGTGACGGTAACGTCATCATTCATGTTGCCAGCGGCGTCACCCATATCGGCCCGGCGCGTGAACAGCGCGGTGATTACAGCTACCTTGCGGATACCCTGCAAGGCACGTTGCCAGACGTCGCCTGGCACAATGCTATCCGCGCCGAACTGTGGCGCAAGCTGGCGGTAAACTGCGTGATTAACCCGCTTACCGCACTGTGGGATTGCCCCAACGGCGAGCTGCGCCATCATCCCGATGAGGTTGCGCTGATTTGCCGGGAGGTCGCCGCCGTGATTGAACGCGAAGGCCACCACACCTCCGAGGACGATTTACGCTATTATGTCGACCAGGTTATTGAGAGTACGGCAGAAAATATCTCCTCGATGTTGCAGGATATCCGGGCTATGCGGCATACCGAAATTGATTACATCACCGGTTATCTGTTAAAGCGTGCCTGGGCACACGGTATTACCGTTGCGGAAAACAGCCGTCTGTTTGAGTTAGTAAAACGAAAGGAGAGTGAGTATGAGCGCATCGGCACTGGTATGCCTCGCCCCTGGTAGCGAAGAGACGGAAGCGGTTACTGCCATTGATTTGATGGTACGTGGCGGCATTAAGGTGACGACCGCCAGCGTCGCCAGCGACGGAAGTCTGGCGATTACCTGCTCGCGCGGGGTGAAGATCCTGGCGGATGCACCGCTTGTACAGGTAGCGGACGGTGATTACGACATTATCGTTCTGCCGGGTGGCCTGAAGGGGGCAGAGTGTTTTCGCGACAGCCCGCTGCTGGTTGAAACCGTTCGCCAGTTTCACCTTTCCGGCCGCATCGTCGCGGCTATCTGCGCTGCCGCAGGTACGGTGCTGGTTCCGCACGACATTTTCCCCATCGGCAATATGACCGGTTTCCCTGGGCTAAAGGACACGATCCCGGAGGACCAGTGGGTGGATAAGCGTGTGGTCTGGGATCCGCGCGTTAACCTGCTCACCAGCCAGGGACCGGGCACCGCTATTGATTTTGGCTTAAAGATTATTGACCTGCTGGTCGGGCGCGAGAAAGCGTACGAGGTGGCGTCATCGTTAGTGATGGCGGCGGGAATTTATAATTATTACGAATGAAGCAAAACGGCAACCGCACAGGTTGCCGTTTTTAATGTTTGCGCCCTCTTCCCGTGGGAGAGGGTCGGGGTGAGGGCATCAAGCCGCTCCCCGACAATGAACTACGGGCGATACACCTTCACATTCGCAAAGCCCTGCTCGCGCAGGTACAGCGCCTGTAAGCGGCTCATCACACCGCGCTCACACCACAGCAGATAGGTTTTGCTCTGGTCGAGGTCGCCAAATTTGGTGCTCAGCTTGTAGAACGGCAGAGAAACCACCTCCACGCCATCCACCTGCAGCGGTTTGTCATCCTGCTCATCAACAGAGCGAATATCCAGAATCGCATCGTTAGCGCCGAAGCCGCTGACGGTTTCCACCTCAACCACGTCCTGCTCGGTCTGCTGGGCAATCTCGCGGATGTCGATGTTGGTCGCTTCCGCCACCACGTTGTCCAGGATGCTGAAATCGAAGTTCTCTTCTTCCGCTTCGATCTTCGCCTTCACCGCTTTCACGGTCGGGCTTTTTGAGATCACGCCGCAGTATTCCGGCATGGTGCGGGCAAAATCTTCGGTACCGATTTCGCGGGCCAGATCGATGATGTGCTCTTTATCGTGAGAAATCAGCGGACGCAGGATCAGGGTATCGGACACGTTGTCGATAAGACGCAGGTTGGTCAGCGTCTGGCTGGAGACCTGGCCCAGCGCTTCGCCGGTGACCAGCGCCTGCACGCCGTAGCGCTCGGCCACTTTGGATGCCGCGCGCACCATCATACGCTTGAGGATGACGCCCATCTGGCCGTCATCCACTTTTTCGAGGATTTCGCCCACCACCGGCTCAAAGTTAATTGCCACAAAACGCACGCGGTGGGAGCTACCGAAGCGGTTCCACAGGTAATGCGCCACCTGACGAACGCCGATTTCATGCGCCGCGCCGCCCAGGTTGAAGAAGCAGTAGTGCACGCGACAGCCGCGACGCATCAGCATATAGCTGGAGACGCCGGAGTCGAACCCGCCGGAGATCAGCGACAGCACATCTTCCTGCGTACCGATTGGGAAACCGCCAATACCCTCGTAACGGCCTTTTACCAGCAGCAGACGGTCGTTCTCGATCTCAAGGTTAACGGTCACGTCCGGATTCGTCAGACGCACGCGCGCCGTCTCAACGTGCTGGTTCAGACCGCCGCCGACGTAGCGCTCGACTTCAATCGAGCTAAACTCATGCTTACCGCGACGCTTCACGCGCACGCAGAAGGTTTTGCCTTCGATTTGGTCGCGGTACTGCACCAGCGCTTTTTCGAAGATGTCATGCATATCGGTGAACGGAACATCTTCCACTTCCAGGATATGGTGAATGCCCGGGATACGGGTCAGCGCGTCGCGGATATCCTGACGTTTGTTTTCGTCTTTCGCGCGGACTTCAACGTGGTCCCAGTGGCGCACCACGGCGAGGGTGTCGTCGTAGTGTTTTAATACGTTACGGATGTTCCCGGTGAGAATTTTAATAAAGCGCAAACGCACAGATTGGCTTTTGATGGTGATTTCAGGGAACAATTTAATGATAAACTTCATGGCGGCAATGTTTCTTAGGCAAGCGGTTGGGCTTGTAATGGAAAAGTACAGCAGCCCCTATAACCGAAGACTGCTTCCAGGCGCGCAAGTATACCACCATCGCGCGGCTCCTGTGCACATTGCGCGTTATTTGATAATTGCCCCGAGTCCGTTACCATGGCGGGGCTAAAAGATAAGAGTCAATTCACTATGCCGAAGAAGAACGACGCACCGGCCAGTTTCGAAACTGCGCTGAGTGAGCTTGAGCAGATTGTTACCCGCCTTGAGAGCGGCGATTTACCGCTGGAAGAGGCGCTAAACGAATTTGAACGCGGCGTGCAGCTAGCGCGCCAGGGGCAGGTAAAGCTTCAGCAGGCCGAGCAGCGCGTGCAGATCCTGCTTTCCGACAGCGAAGACGCTAAAACCACGCCATTCACACCGGACGCCGAGTAAATGGATTTTGCCAACGCGCTTCAGGCGCGCGTCGCTCGCGCCAACGACGCCCTGCGCCGTTTTATTGAGCCGCAGCCTTTTCAGAACACTCCACTGGTTGAAGCCATGCACTATGGCGCACTCTTGGGTGGTAAACGTCTGCGCCCGTTCCTCGTCTATGCCACGGGCAATATGTTCGGCATCAGCGATAACACGCTGGACGCCCCGGCAGCCGCCGTGGAGTGCATCCATGCCTACTCGCTGATCCATGACGATTTGCCGGCCATGGACGATGACGATTTGCGTCGCGGTCAGCCGACCTGCCATATCAAATTTGGCGAAGCGAATGCGATTCTGGCGGGTGATGCCCTGCAAACCCTGGCCTTCTCGATTCTGAGCGATGCGCCAATGGTTGAGGTAAGCGACCGCGATCGTCTGGCGATGGTGTCCGAACTGGCCATGGCCAGCGGCGTCGCCGGCATGTGCGGCGGTCAGGCGCTGGATTTAGAGGCTGAAGGTCGTCAGGTTAATCTGGAACAGCTGGAGCGTATTCACCGTCATAAAACGGGCGCACTGATTCGTGCAGCCGTTCGCCTGGGCGCACTGAGTGCGGGTGAACGCGGGCGGAAAGCCCTGCCGATTCTGGACAGATACGCAGAAAGTATCGGTCTGGCATTCCAGGTTCAGGATGACATTCTGGATGTGGTGGGCGATACTGCAACATTGGGAAAACGTCAGGGTGCGGATCAGCAGCTTGGCAAAAGTACCTACCCCGCCCTGCTGGGCCTTGAGCATGCCCAACGTAAAGCCCGGGATCTGATAGACGATGCCCGCCGCTCGCTGAACGAGCTGGCCGCGCAATCGCTGGATACCTCGGCACTGGAAGCGCTAGCGGACTACATAATCCAGCGTGATAAATAAACTATATATCTCGATGAGCCTTTGATGAGTTTTGATATTGCCAAATACCCGACACTGGCGTTAGTTGACTCCACTCAGGAGTTACGTCTGTTGCCGAAAGAGAGTCTGCCGAAGCTGTGTGACGAGCTGCGTCGCTACCTGCTCGACAGCGTTAGCCGCTCCAGCGGCCACTTCGCCTCCGGACTTGGCACGGTTGAGCTGACCGTGGCGTTGCATTACGTCTATAACACGCCGTTCGATCAGCTGATCTGGGATGTGGGCCACCAGGCCTACCCGCACAAAATTCTGACCGGTCGTCGCGATAAAATTGGCACCATTCGCCAGAAAGGTGGCCTGCACCCGTTCCCGTGGCGCGGTGAGAGCGAATATGACGTGCTCAGCGTCGGCCACTCCTCCACGTCCATTTCGGCGGGTATCGGTATTGCCGTTGCCGCCGAAAAGGAAAATAAGCAGCGCCGCACGGTCTGCGTGATTGGCGACGGGGCGATCACCGCCGGGATGGCCTTCGAGGCCATGAACCACGCGGGCGATATCAAGCCGGACATGCTGGTTATCCTCAACGATAACGAAATGTCGATCTCCGAGAACGTCGGCGCGCTGAACAACCACCTGGCGCAGCTGCTTTCCGGCAAGCTTTACTCCTCGCTGCGGGAAGGCGGTAAAAAAGTCTTCTCCGGCGTCCCGCCGATTAAAGAGCTGCTCAAGCGTACCGAAGAACACATCAAAGGCATGGTCGTGCCGGGTACGCTTTTTGAAGAGCTGGGCTTTAACTATATTGGCCCGGTTGACGGCCACGACGTGCTGGGTCTGGTGACGACGCTTAAGAACATGCGCGACCTGAAAGGCCCGCAGTTCCTGCACATCATGACCAAAAAGGGGCGTGGCTACGAGCCGGCGGAAAAAGATCCGATCACGTTCCACGCGGTACCAAAATTCGACCATACCAGCGGCTGTCTGCCGAAAAGCAGCGGCGGCATGCCGAGCTATTCAAAAATCTTCGGCGACTGGCTGTGCGAAACGGCGGCGAAAGACAACAAGCTGATGGCGGTCACGCCCGCCATGCGCGAAGGCTCCGGCATGGTGGAGTTTTCCAAAAAATACCCGGATCAGTACTTCGACGTTGCGATTGCCGAGCAGCATGCGGTCACCTTCGCGGCGGGCCTGGCGATTGGCGGATACAAACCGGTGGTGGCGATTTACTCCACGTTCCTGCAGCGCGCCTACGATCAGGTTATCCATGACGTTGCCATTCAGAAGCTGCCGGTGCTGTTTGCTATCGATCGCGCGGGCATCGTGGGGGCTGACGGCCAGACGCACCAGGGGGCGTTTGACCTCTCCTTCCTGCGCTGCATCCCGGACATGATTATCATGACGCCAAGCGACGAGAACGAGTGTCGTCAGATGCTCTTTACCGGCTACCACTATCAGGACGGCCCCTGCGCGGTGCGTTATCCGCGCGGCAATGCCCTGGGCGTTGAGCTTAAGCCGCTGGAAAAGCTGGACATCGGTAAAGGTCTGGTGAAGCGACGCGGCGAAAAAGTGGCGATTTTGAACTTTGGCACGCTGATGCCTGAAGCGGCAAAAGCCGCTGAAGCCCTGAATGCGACGCTGGTCGATATGCGCTTTGTGAAGCCGCTCGATGAATCGCTTATCCTGAGCATGGCGGAAAGCCACGACGTGCTGGTTACGCTGGAAGAGAACGCCATCATCGGTGGCGCGGGCAGCGGCGTTAACGAGGTGCTGATGGCGAACCGTAAGCTGGTTCCGGTGCTGAACCTCGGCCTGCCGGACCACTTCATTCCGCAAGGCACTCAGGACGAGGCGCGCGCGGACATTGGTCTGGATGCCGCCGGTATTGAAGCCAGAATCCGCAGCTGGCTGGCCTGATCCCTCCCCTTTTCTGCTCCTGCTATGCTTAAACGTATTGTTTAAACAGCAGGAGCGGAACCATGCAATACACGACATTAGGAAAAACGGACCTCAGGGTGTCCCGGCTTTGCCTGGGCTGCATGACGTTTGGCGAGCCTGACAGGGGAAACCACGCCTGGACGCTGCCGGAAGAGAGCAGCCGCCCCATAATCAAACGCGCCATTGACGGCGGCATTAACTTCTTTGATACCGCCAACAGCTACTCCGACGGCAGCAGCGAAGAGATCGTGGGCCGCGCCCTGCGGGATTTTGCCCGTCGGGATGAGGTAGTGGTCGCCACCAAGGTGTACTATCCGGTGGGCGACCTGGCCGAAGGCCTTTCGCGCGCGCAGATCCTGCGCTCCATTGATGACAGCCTCAGACGCCTGAACATGGATTACGTTGACCTGCTGCAAATCCACCGCTGGGACTACAACACCCCGATTGAAGAGACGCTTGAAGCGCTGAACGACGTCGTGAAGGCCGGTAAAGCGCGCTACATCGGCGCGTCGTCTATGCACGCGTCGCAGTTCGCTAAGGCGCTCGATCTCCAGGCGCAGCACGGCTGGGCACGCTTTGTCACCATGCAGGATCACTACAACCTACTCTATCGCGAAGAAGAGCGCGAGATGCTGCCGCTCTGCTATCAGGAAGGCGTGGCGGTGATCCCGTGGAGCCCGCTGGCGCGCGGACGTTTAACCCGCCCGTGGGGGGAGACCACGGCCCGCCTGGTGTCGGATGAAGTGGGGAAAAATCTGTACGACGCTACCGAAGCCAGCGATGCGCTAATTGCCGAACGCGTGGCCGGGATCGCCGACGATACCGGAGCAACCCGCGCCCAGGTGGCGCTGGCGTGGCTGCTGAGCAAGCGCGGCGTCGCCGCACCGATCGTGGGTACATCGCGGGAAGAACAGCTGGATGAGCTGCTGAGCGCGGTGGATTTATCGCTGACGCCGGAGCAGATTGCCGAGCTGGAGACGCCGTACCAGCAACATCCGGTGGTGGGGTTTAAGTAAGCAAACGCCGGGTAGCGCAGCGCTTACCCGGCGCTCAAAACATTCAGCCGAAGTGGTCGTACCCTTTCCAGTCGAGCGTAACCGGCGCGCCCTCACGGACAAACTGCAGACCTTCACTCTCCGGCATCACCTGCCCGATGCAGGTAAATTTCGCGCCCAGATGCGCTAACGCCACATCCAGCGTTCCGCGGTTCAGTTCTGGCACGGTGAAGCACAGCTCGTAATCTTCTCCGCCGGATAGCCCCCAGCGCAGCGCCTGTTCAGGCGCTGCATGGCGCAGCAGCTGCTCTGACAGCGGGAACAGGTCCAGATCGATACGCGCCCCCACGCCGCTGGCCTTGAGGATGTGGCCGAGATCGGAGATCAGCCCGTCAGACAGATCGATAGCCGAGCTGGCGCGCTCGCGCAGCGCCTGACCGTGCAGAATACGCGGCGTTGGGCGCAGGTGGCGCTTCACCAGGTATGCCGCATCGTCGGCGTCGTTAACCTTCAGGCGGTCCTGGAGGATCGCCAGCCCCGCCGCGCTGTCCCCCGGCGTACCGGTCACGTAGATCCAGTCGCCCGGTTTTGCACCCGAGCGCTTCAGCGCACGTCCCACCGGCACGTAGCCGTGGATCGCCAGGGTCATCGACAGCGGACCGGCCGTGGTATCACCGCCAATCAGCTGCATATCGTAATAGTTCAGCTGCTCAAACAGCGCATCGCTAAAGGCTTCAAGCCAGGCTTCATCCACCTCTGGCAGCGTCAGGGCCAGCGTCAGCCAGGCGGGATCGGCGCCCATTGCCGCCAGATCGCTGACGTTAACCGCCAGCGCTTTATATGCCAGATCTGCAGGAGCGATATCAGGTAAAAAATGACGTCCGCACACTAAGGTGTCGGTGCTGATTGCCAGCGTCTGTTTTTCGGGAACATTGAGAAGTGCACAGTCATCGCCAATGCCGGTTTCAACATCAAGACGAGAGGTTCTGACACGGTCGAAATAACGGGCAATCAGGGAGAATTCGCCGCATGCCATACGTTATGCCTCAGCAAATAAAAGAAAAAACCGGAGCCGCACTGCCCGTCAGGCAATGCAGGACTCCGGTTTGCGGATCACTTTTTGTGGGGACGGATCGCAGGTGCGGCTTTATCCAGCACGCCGTTAACAAATTTGTGGCTGTCTTCAGCGCCGAAGGTTTTCGCCAGCTCGATCGCTTCGTTGATGGCTACCTTGTACGGCACATCATCACGTTTTGACAGCTCAAACAGCGCGATACGCAACACTGCCTTTTCCACCTGACCCAGCTCTTCCAGCAGGCGGGACAGGTATGGCTTCATCAGACCATCGAGATACGCGCTATTAGTCGCCACTCCCGACAGCAGTTCACGGAAGTACAGAACGTCAACGTCTTTCACGTCCTGTTCTGACAGGAACTGGTATTCAACATCAGCGATGTCGTTCTGGGACAACTGCCAGGAGTAAAGTGCCTGGACGGCACATTCACGGGCGCGGCGACGAGCAGCAGGTTTCACGGAATTCCCCTTACAAAAAATCAGGCCTTAATGGCTTTCAATACATTGATCATTTCAAGCGCGGTCAGTGCAGCTTCTGCACCTTTGTTACCGGCTTTAGTGCCAGCACGTTCGATGGCTTGTTCAATACTTTCGGTAGTCAGCACGCCGAACGCGACAGGAATTTCAGCATCCTGTGCAACGTGTGCCAGACCATTGCTTGCACCGCCCGCAACGTACTCGAAGTGCGCAGTGCCGCCACGAATAACGGTACCCAGCGCAATCACGGCGTCGTATTTACCAGTTTTCGCCAGCGCGCCCGCTGCCAGTGGCAGTTCGTATGCACCTGGAACCCAAACAACGGTAATGTTGTCATCTTTAACCTGGCCGATACGTTTCAGGGCGTCAACCGCACCTTCCAGCAGGCTGTCGTTGATGAAGTTGTTGAAACGCGCAATGGTGATGGCGACGCGAGCGTCCGGGGTAGCTACAGCAGCTTCAATAATGTTCATACTCTTCCTTTACGGGTTCATTTGGCCCCGCAGGGGGGCGGATTTTATCATAATACTTTGCGCGCTGCTTCCCTATTTCGGGAGCAATTACGCTGTCGTTAAATGGAGGCAGACATCCGGACCCACCGGACGTATCTCGCTGAAGGCGAGTTGCGGTGCGTCGGCCAGTTTTTCAAGGCCGGGCAGCACAAACAGGCCGCGCGCGTCGTTCCCTAACAGTTTAGGTGCAAGGTAGACGATCAGCTCATCCACCAGCCCCGCCTGGAGCAGCGCGCCGGCGAGCGTCGGGCCCGCTTCGACCCAGATGCTGTTAACCTGCTGTTTGCCAAGCAGCATCATCAGCACCACCAAATCGAGATGCCCGTTGTGCTCCGGCACCATTATGCTGCGCACGCCTTCCGGCCACGCGCGCGTATCATCTTTAGTGCGCGCAATCCAGGTTTCACCCGGCTGCTGCACGATGCGGTGCTCCGGCGTCACGCGGTTCTGGCTATCGATGATAATGCGCAGCGGCTGGCGCAGGTTCTCCTGCGGATAAAGCGCCTGAGTATCGGAGTTCAGCTCGTCCCAGCGCACGGTCATGGCCGGATCGTCAGCCAGCACCGTTTCACTGCTGGTGAGAATAGCATGGCTTTGCGCGCGCAGACGTTGCACATCGCGCCTTGCCTGTGGCGATGTGATCCACTGGCTTTCACCGTTCGCCATCGCCGTACGGCCGTCCAGCGACGCGCCAAGCTTCAGCTGGATAAACGGGAAGCCGGTGCGCATACGCTTCAGGAAGCCTTTGTTGATCGCTTCCGCATCCTGCATCATCAGGCCGTGACTGACGTCGATCCCTTCCTGCTGCAGGCGATACAGGCCGCGCCCCGCCACCTGCGGGTTAGGATCCTGCATGGCGGCAACCACGCGCGAGACGCCAGCCGCAATCAGCGCTTCGCAGCACGGCGGCGTGCGCCCGTGGTGGCTGCACGGCTCAAGCGTAACGTAGGCCGTTGCGCCACGCGCTTTTTCTCCCGCCATGCGCAGGGCATGAACTTCGGCATGCGGCTCGCCCGCGCGGTAGTGAAAACCTTCCCCTACGATCTCGCCATTGTTCACAATAACGCACCCAACATTCGGGTTAGGGTGAGTGGTAAACCGACCGCGCTGCGCCAGCTTCATGGCTCGCGCCATGTACATCTCGTCCTGCATGGTCTTAATCCTGTAAGCGGGCGATCTCTTCGCCAAACTCTTTGATATCTTCAAAGCTACGGTAAACCGAGGCGAAGCGGATATAGGCGACTTTATCGAGCTTTTTCAGCTGCTCCATCACCAGATTACCGATCATTTTGCTCGGCACTTCGCGCTCGCCCAGCCCCCGCAGATAAGATTTAATATGGTTTAGCGCCATTTCGACGTCATCGGAGCTAACAGGCCGCTTCTCCAGCGCCTTGAGCATTCCGCTGCGCAATTTCTCTTCGTTGAACGGCTCGCGCACATCGTTACTTTTTACCACACGTGGCATCACCAGCTCTGCCACCTCGAAGGTGGTAAAACGCTCGTTGCACACCAGACACTGCCGACGACGGCGCACGGAAGACCCTTCGCCTACAAGACGTGAGTCGATGACTTTGGTATCCACAGCGGAGCAAAATGGGCAATGCATACGATGTCCCTGTTATCTGGTTAACTGATTTCTATTTTACCCTGAACTGGCCCGACAACAAAGGAAGAGCTTTTTGAGACAAAGGATCTATGCCTGAGCGCACTATCCTGTCTACCATTGCAACAATCTGTGATTTCAAGGAATTAAACGCAATGACAAGACGTTACCTGAAAATAGTGCTGCTGGGGAGCCTCTTCACGCTAAGCGCCTGCGCACAGCAAAGTGAAGTCCGCGAGATGAAACAGAGCGTGAATACGCTGAACGTAGCGATGGACAAGCTCAACAAGGAAACGGTGAAGATAACCCAGCAGAACGCGCTCAACGCGAAATCCAGCAACGGCGTTTATTTATTGCCAGGCGCAAATACGCCGGCCCGACTCAACAGCCAGATTGGCATGCTTAAAATGTCTCTGGTGAACGTTGCAGCCAACGCGGATGGTACGCGCGCAACACTGCGTATCCAGGGGGAGTCCAACGATCCGCTCCCGGCCTTTAGCGGCACCGTCGAGTGGGGGCAGATCCAGGGCACCACCGAAGATTACCAGGAAGTGAACGTGAAGAACCAGCTCTTCACCGCCCCGGCAAGCACCCTGGCGCCTAGCGACGTCGATATCCCCGTTCAGCTGAGCGGCCTCACTCCGGAACAGTTAGGCTTTATCCGCATTCACGATATTCAGCCCGCCGCGCAATAACCTCAGATCCGCAGCGGAGTGCAATGTCACTCCGCTAACATTTACACTCCGCAAAGATTGGCAACATAAATGATTGCCGCTACAATCCCGCCCGTCTAAAGTACGCAAACGTGAACGCAATCGATTACGTATGTGAGAGATATGTGAAACAACACATATTTTTGTGAGCAGGGATTCCTATAATAGGCTCCGCAGAAACACGAAATATTTAGAAACGCAATTCGCGCATTTTTCACTCCCGGAAGGGAATTTCAATCAGTGGCATGATTATGAAAAAAACATTACTCGCAGCCGGTGCAGTTCTGGCACTCTCCTCCTCTTTCGCCGCTAACGCAGCGGAGAATAACAAGCCAGAATACGTATCCGACTGGTGGCATCAGAGCGTTAACGTTGTAGGCAGCTATCACACCCGTTTCGGACCGCAGATCCGTAACGATACCTACCTGGAGTACGAAGCCTTCGCCAAGAAAGACTGGTTTGATTTCTATGGCTACATGGATGCGCCGGTATTCTTCGGTGGTAACACCGACGCGAAAGGTATCTGGAACCACGGTTCTCCGCTGTTCATGGAGATCGAACCGCGCTTCTCCATCGACAAACTGACCGGTACCAGCCTGGCGTTTGGTCCGTTCAAAGAGTGGTATTTCGCGAACAACTATATCTACGATATGGGCCGCAATAAGTCCGGTCGCCAGAGCACCTGGTATATGGGTCTGGGCACCGACGTTGATACCGGCCTGCCAATGAGCCTGTCCCTGAACGTGTATGCAAAATACCAGTGGCAGAACTACGGCGCAGCGAACGAAAACGAGTGGGATGGCTACCGTTTCAAGGTGAAATATTTCGTGCCAATCACCCAGCTGTGGGGCGGCAACCTGAGCTACATTGGCTTCACCAACTTTGACTGGGGCTCAGACCTGGGCGACAACGATTTCCGTGACCTGAACGGTAAGAAAGCGCGTACCAACGACTCCATCGCCTCCAGCCACATCCTGGCGCTGAACTACGATCACTGGCACTACTCTGTTGTTGCGCGTTACTGGCACAACGGTGGTCAGTGGAACGACGATGCGAGCCTGAACTTCGGCAACGGCGACTTCAGCGTTCGTTCTACCGGCTGGGGTGGTTACCTGGTCGTGGGTTACAACTTCTAACCCGTGCAGTATTGCGCCCTCGCCTCTTCCACGGGAGAGGGCGCAAGCACAAAAAACGGCAACATCGTTGCCGTTTTGCTTTTACCTCGCCACCCGGCTTTTACTGCTTAACCTTGCGCAAAAAATCCGCCAGCGACCTGTCCGCGCTTTCGCTAAACCGTCTTTCCGTCTGCGCAATATTAAGGCATCTGTCGAGACGGAAGCAGCGATAGTCATTGCGCCGCTCGCACCACGCGGCCAGCAGCCAGTGCTCGCCCCAAAAGAACAGCCCCAGCGGCTGAACCTCACGCCGGCTTAACTGCCCGGCCTCATCACGATAGTGCAGCGCCAGCACGCGCTGAGCGGAGATGGCCTGGTGAATCAGGTCGAAGCCGCTACGCGAGTGCTGCTGTAGCGCAATTTCCGGGGCATAAATCCGCGTCTGTTCGGCCCTGCGGCGACACTCCTCCGGCAGGATCGCCAGCACTTTTTCCTGCGCCGACTCAAGCTCTCGCGACAGTAACTCCCCGCCCCAGGTCTTGAGCAGACGGATCGCCACCATTAGCGCCTCGGACTCCTTGTTGGTCAGCATTAGCGGCGGCAAATCAAAGCCCGACATCAGGCGATATCCGCTTCCCGCCTCGCCTTCTACCGGTACGCCAGACAGCGACAGGTCGCGGATATCGCGGTAAATCGTGCGTCCAGATACGCCCAGCCTTTCTGCCAGATGCGCCGCCGTTGTCAGTCTCCTGCCCCGCAGGATTTGCACAATCTGAAATAAACGGTCAGCGCGTCGGGTCATCGTGTTTGTTGCTCTCAGGCCGGTTGATGAAGGCCGACGCGATTGCCTTCGCTGTCGGTAAACAGGGCGATAGTGCCAATACCGTCTGGCAATTCCAGCGGGCCAAACACGCACTCGCCGCCCGCGGAAGCGATACGATCGAGCGTGGCCGCCAGGCTGTCAGTGTGCAGATAAATAATAGCGCCCTGAGAGGACGGCGTAATACCATCAAATTTTGCCAGCGCGCCGCCGGTGGCGGGATCCTCATGCGGGAAAATCGCCAGTTCCGCCACGTCCATCTTTTCGCGACGCAGCGCAACCTGCATCACCGGCTCGTAGAATTTGATGGCGCGGTCCATGTCGACGACGGGAATTTCAAACCAGTTAATCACACTTTTCATACTTCCTCCTGCCTGCTGTTAGGGTTCAGAGGGAGTCTACGCCAGGGCTCCTGACAGCATACTGTCAGGAGTATTTATCCGGTTAAGGTAAAAAAAATCCCGGCCAACAGGCCGGGATTTCGATACCGCATAAGACGTTGCCTTACGGCAGAATTGACGGCTGATCCGCCCCTTCTTTCTCGACCTTCTGCTGGATCAGATGCTCGCGCTTCATGCCCAGCTTCAGCGCCAGCGCGGACGCCACGTAGATAGATGAGGCCGTACCGATAGAAACACCGATCAGCATGGTCAGCGAGAAGCCTTCCAGCACCGGGCCACCGAACAGGAACAGCATCAGGATCACCATCAACGTGGTGCCGGAGGTGATCAACGTACGGTGCAGCGTCTGGGTCAACGACACGTTAAAGATTTCGTACGGCGTACCGCGACGGATCTTACGGAAGTTTTCACGAATACGGTCAGATACCACGATGCTGTCGTTCAGTGAGTAACCGATAACGGACATCAGGGATGCCACAATCGTCAGGTCAATCTCAATGTGGAACAGGGACAGTATGCCCATGGTAATGACCACGTCGTGCGCCAGGGCGATAACCACGCCTGCCGCCAGTCGCCACTCAAAGCGGAAACCGACGTAAATCAGGATCGAGATCAGCGCCACCAGCAGCGCCATCGCACCGGTCTGCGCCAGGTCTGCACCGACGCTCGGGCCGACAAACTCGATACGCTTAACCGTTGCATCCTGGCTGGTCGTTTCGTTAATAACCTGCACGACCTTGCTGCCCAGCTCCTGGCTGCCGTTAGCATCGTGTACCGGCGGCATACGCACCATGATGTCGCGGCTGCTGCCGAAGTTCTGCAACAGCGGCTCTTCAAAGCCCGCTTTTTGCAGCGACTCGCGCATCTGGTCCATATCGACCGGTTTTTCCAGGGTAATTTCAATCACCGTACCACCGGTGAAATCAAGCCCCCAGTTAAAGCCCTTCACGCCCATAATGACGATGGACAAAATCAGCAGAAAACCTGAAATGCCGAAGGCCCAGTAGTCCCAGCGCATAAAGTCCCAGACTTTACGGCCATGGTTCAATTGTTCAACAGTATATTCCTGTGCCACAACGCACTCCTCAGATAGACAGCTTTTTGACGCGCTTGCCGCCGTACAGCAGGTTCACGATGGCACGGGTGCCGACAATAGCGGTAAACATCGACGTTGCGACACCGATACCGGTTGTAATCGCAAAGCCTTTGATCGCGCCAGTACCCACTGCATACAGGATAAGAACCTTAATCAGTGTTGTTACGTTCGCATCAAAGATGGAGCTGAACGCCCCTTTGTAGCCTTCTTCAATCGCCTGCTGTACAGAGCGACCGTTGCTCAGCTCTTCTTTGATACGCTCGTTTATCAGTACGTTGGCGTCGACCGCCACCGCAAGGGTTAGCACGATACCCGCTATACCCGGCATGGTTAGCGTCGCCCTGGTAGCAGGGACATGATACCGATGATCAGCACCAGGTTGGCAATCAGCGCGGACGTCGCGATCAGGCCGAACTTCTTGTAGAAGAAGATCATGAAGATGATGGACACCGCCAGACCAGCCAGACACGCTTCCAGACCCTGTTTGATGTTCTGCATACCCAGGGTTGGACCAATCGTACGTTCTTCAACAATCTGAATTGGCGCAATCAGCGCACCGGCACGCAGCAGCAGAGAAAGCTGACGCGCTTCGTTCGGGTTGCTGATACCGGTAATGCGGAAGCTGTTACCCAGACGAGACTGGATGTTGGCGATGTTAATCACCTCTTCCTCTTTCACCAGCACCGCGCGACCATTAGCATCTTTTTTACCGCTGTCTTTGTACTCCACGAACAGGGTCGCCATCGGCTTACCGATATTGTCCTTGGTGAAGTTAGACATGATGTTACCACCCGCGCTATCCAGCGAGATGTTAACCTGCGGCTGGTTGTACTCATCCTGGCTTGAAGTGGAGTCGGTGATATGGTCACCGGTCAGGATCACGCGCTTGTACAGCACAACAGGCTGGCCTTCGCGGGTCTGTTTCACTTCGGAATCGCCCGGCACACGGCCTGAGGCCGCAGCAGCCTGATCGACGTTGGAGTTAACCAGACGGAACTCCAGGGTCGCCGTCGCGCCCAGAATCTCTTTCGCCCGCGCGGTATCCTGGATACCCGGCAGTTCAACCACGATACGGTCAGCACCCTGACGCTGTACCAGCGGCTCAGCCACGCCCAGCTGGTTTACACGGTTACGCAGAATGTTGATGTTCTGCTGAACGGCGTATTCACGCGCTTCGCTCAGACGCGCATCCGTCATTACCGCACGCAGCTGGTTGCTGCCCTGAGAGGTGATGACCAGATCGCGGTGACGCTGGGTCAGATAAGTTACAGCCTGATCGCGCGCCGCGCTGTCGCGGAACGTGATGCTCATGCCGTAGTTATCTTCTTTACGGACGGTGGTGTACGGAATGCCTTTATCGCGCAGGTCGCTGCGCAGGCTATCGATATTTTGTTCCTGCAGCTTGCCGAGGGCGGTATCCATATCCACTTCCATCAGGAAGTGAACGCCACCACGCAGGTCAAGACCGAGTTTCATTGGCTCTGCGTTCAGCGCAGCCAGCCAACGTGGGGTTGCAGGAGCAAGGTTAAGCGCCACGACGTATTTATCACCCAGCACGCCCATCAGCGCTTCACGTGCGCGGAGCTGCGTGTCGGTGGTGTCGAAGCGAGCAAGAATTGCGCCCTCTTCCAGTGCCACAGACTTAGCGGTAATTTTTTCTTCTTGTAACGTTTTCTGGACCTGGATCAGCGTTTGCTCACTGGCGGCGACACCGCGCGCGCCAGTGATTTGAACGGCCGGATCCTCACCATACAGGTTGGGAAGCGCGTACAGCAGGCCGACGATAATCACGACGACCAGCATGATGTACTTCCACAAAGGATAACGGTTTAACACGGCAGTTCCCTTTGGGAAAAGTTGGGATTACAGCGCCTTCATGGTGCCTTTCGGCAGAACGGCAGCTACGAAGTCACGTTTGATAACCACTTCAGTGGTGTCGTTGAGGGCGATAGCAATGTAGCCGTTTTCCGCTACTTTGGTTACGCGACCTACCAGGCCACCATTGGTCAGGACCTCATCGCCTTTCGCGATGGAGTTCATCAGGTTTTTGTGCTCTTTAGTACGCTTCTGCTGTGGACGCAGGATCATGAAGTAGAAGATCAGACCGAACACAACCAGCATCAGAATCAGTGACATTGGGCTGCCCTGCGCTGGTGCACCCGTTGCTGCTACCGCATCAGAAATAAAAAAGCTCATTCAAATTCCCTCATTATTAAAATTAATCAACGTTCAACGGTGGAACATCCCGCCCCTGACGTTGGTAGAAATCGGTCACGAAGCTCTCTAATTTACCCTCTTCGATAGCCTTACGTAAACCAGCCATTAAGCGCTGATAATAACGAAGATTATGAATGGTATTGAGTCGCGCGCCCAAAATCTCGTTGCAACGATCGAGATGATGCAGATACGCGCGAGAATAATTGCGACAGGTATAGCAATCGCACTCGGAATCGAGCGGGCTGGTGTCACTCTTATGCTTCGCGTTACGGATTTTCACCACGCCATCGGTAACGAACAGATGACCGTTACGTGCATTTCGTGTTGGCATGACGCAGTCGAACATATCAATGCCGCGACGTACGCCTTCAACCAGATCTTCCGGTTTGCCCACACCCATCAGGTATCGTGGTTTATCCGCCGGGATTTGCGGGCAGACATGCTCCAGAATGCGGTGCATATCTTCCTTCGGCTCACCCACAGCCAAACCGCCGACAGCGTAGCCATCAAAGCCTATCTCTACCAGACCTTTAACGGAGATATCGCGTAAATCTTCGTAAACGCTGCCCTGAATAATGCCGAACAGCGCATTTTTGTTCTGCAGGGAGTCAAAACGGTCGCGGCTACGCTTCGCCCAGCGCAGGGACATCTCCATTGAGCGTTTCGCGTAGTCCCAGTCCGCCGGGTATGGCGTGCATTCGTCGAAGATCATCACGATATCGGAGCCGAGATCGTACTGAATCTCCATTGATTTTTCCGGATCGAGGAAGATCGGATCGCCGTTGATCGGGTTACGGAAGTGTACGCCCTGCTCGGTGATCTTGCGGATATCGCCCAGGCTGAAGACCTGGAAACCGCCGGAATCGGTCAGGATCGGGCCTTTCCATTGCATGAAGTCGTGCAGGTCGCCGTGGAGCTTCATGATCTCCTGACCCGGACGCAGCCACAGGTGGAACGTGTTGCCGAGAATGATCTGTGCGCCAGTGGCTTCCACCTCTTCCGGCGTCATCCCTTTTACGGTGCCGTAAGTGCCCACAGGCATAAACGCGGGGGTTTCAACCACGCCGCGATCAAACACCAGGCGACCGCGACGCGCGCGGCCATCGGTGGTATCGAGTTCAAATTTCATTTTTTCTCCGACGTCAGAAAAACAGTCCAACGTTGTAACACGGTGCCGCGGACTTATTCCCCGACACGCTCATTCAAAGCCTGCGGATTGTACGTGATAAACATCGCGTCACCGTAGCTAAAAAAGCGATATTTTTGTTCTACCGCAGACTTGTAGGCATTCATCGTATGCTGATAACCCGCAAATGCGGAGACCAGCATAATCAGCGTAGATTCAGGCAGATGGAAGTTGGTCACCAGCGCATCAATCACTTTGTACTGATAGCCCGGGTAGATAAAGATCTGCGTATCGCCAAAGAACGGCTCGATCAAACCGCTTTTCGCGGCCTGCGCGGCGCTCTCAAGGGAACGTACCGACGTCGTACCGACGGCCACGACGCGGCTGCCGCGCGCTTTCGCCGCCAGCACCGCATCCACCACCTCCTGCGGCACTTCGGCGTACTCAGAGTGCATGATGTGGTCTTCAATGCTGTCCACGCGTACCGGCTGGAACGTCCCCGCACCGACGTGCAGCGTGACAAACGCCATCTCGATGCCTTTCGCGCGCAGTTTTTCCAGCAGCGGTTCATCAAAGTGCAGGCCTGCCGTCGGCGCCGCGACCGCGCCAGGCTTCTGGCTGTAGACGGTCTGGTACAGCTCGCGGTCGGCCTCTTCGTCCGGGCGCTCAATGTACGGCGGCAGCGGCATGTGGCCGATGGTGTTGAGGATATCAAGCACCGTGCGCTCGTCGTTGAACTCCACCTCGAACAGCGCATCGTGACGCGCGGTCATGGTCGCTTTGATGCTCTCGTCATCGCCCAGCAGCAGCTCAGCGCCCGGCTTCGGCGCTTTGGAGGCGCGAATATGTGCCAGAATACGTTTATCATCGAGCATACGTTCGACCAGCACCTCAATCTTGCCGCCGCTGGCTTTACGGCCAAACAGACGCGCCGGGATCACGCGGGTATTGTTAAAGACCAGCAGATCGCCAGGGTTGAGCTTGTCGAGCAGATCGGTGAAAGTACCGTGCGTCAGCGCGCCCGTTGGCCCGTCAAGTGACAGCAAGCGACAGCTGCTACGCTCAGGCATGGGGTAGTGAGCAATCAGGGATTCAGGTAGTTCAAAGGAGAAATCGGCGACGCGCATGACGTATACTCGTGACTTAAAAACAGGCGGCATAGTCTAGTGCTCACACCCATTTGCTGCAACAACTAGCCGCCACCGGACAAATAAAACGCATGAATTTTCTCGCTCACCTGCATCTCGCTCACCTCGCGGACAGCTCCCTTTCCGGCAATTTGCTGGCCGATTTCGTGCGCGGCAACCCTGCTGACGCCTATTCCCCGGAGGTTGTCGACGGGATTTTTATGCATCGCCGCATCGACGTGCTGACCGACAACCTGCCGGAAGTGACCGAAGCCAAAGCCTGGTTCCGTCCCGAAACGCGCCGCGTTGCGCCGATTACCCTTGACGTGATGTGGGATCATTTCCTCTCGCGCCACTGGGAACGGCTTTCGCCAGAGATGCCGTTACCCGAATTTGTGCGCTATGCCCGTCAGCAGGTAGCGATCATTCTGCCTGACTCGCCGCCGCGCTTCGTAAATCTCAATAATTACCTGTGGTCGGAACGCTGGCTGGAGCGTTACCGCGAGATGGATTTCATTCAGAACGTGCTCAACGGCATGGCCAGCCGCCGCCCGCGTCTTGACGCGCTGCGCGACTCCTGGCACGACCTGGACGAACATTATGACGCGCTGGAAACGCGCTTCTGGCAGTTCTACCCGCGCATGATGGCGCAGGCAAAAAACAAGCAGCTCTGAGCGCGTTTTCATTGATAGGTAAAAGCTGGCGGAACGATTGTCATCACCTCTTTGTCTTATGAGCGAACACTCTCTATACTGGGCCGCGTTGCGTTCCAAATAACCTTAGTATCTACAGGAGAATCATATGGTTCTGGTAACTCGTCCGGCTCCGGATTTTACGGCTGCAGCAGTTCTGGGCAACGGTGAAATCGTTGAAAACTTCAACTTCAAACAGCACACCAACGGTAAAGCGACCGTTCTGTTCTTCTGGCCAATGGACTTTACCTTCGTTTGCCCGTCTGAGCTGATCGCGTTCGACAAACGTTACGAAGAATTCCAGAAGCGTGGCGTGGAAGTGGTTGGCGTCTCCTTCGACTCTGAATTTGTACACAACGCATGGCGTAACACCCCTGTCGACAAAGGCGGCATCGGTGCGGTGAAATACGCGATGGTTGCGGACATCAAGCGCGAAATTCAGCAGGCTTACGGTATCGAACATCCGGACGCTGGCGTTGCGCTGCGTGGTTCTTTCCTGATCGACGCCAACGGCATCGTTCGTCACCAGGTTGTGAACGACCTGCCGCTGGGTCGTAACGTTGACGAAATGCTGCGCATGGTTGACGCGCTCCAGTTCCACGAAGAGCACGGTGAAGTGTGCCCGGCTCAGTGGGAAAAAGGTAAAGAAGGTATGGCTGCTTCCCCGGACGGCGTGGCTAAATACCTGTCTGAGAACGTATCCAGCCTGTAATCGGCACGGTTTACGGAAGAGGCCCGCTTATGCGGGCCTTTTTTTATGCTTTACGCTGCGTCTCTCGCCAGATGCGCCAGGCCATGCCCGCCAGCAGGATCACGCCCGCAATCAGCACGCCCCACACCAGCAGCGTGTTCATCCTGCTCGCCCGTTCGGCCGCAGAGGTGGCGGTCAGACGAGCCTCGCCGCCTAAGGCGACATTGTCCTTAAGATCGGCCTGCGGCAGGTTCGCCATATCATACGTTTTACGCAGCGCGGCAGGGATCAGCATGTCAGGCTCCACGCCGGCAGGTTTTGCAGCCCCGTTTCCCCATGCGAGGAGGTACGGCGCTTTTCCCTGCGCGTTAAACACCAGGTCATAGCGGTCGCGATACCCGATGACGCCCGGCAGGTATTCCGGCAGTCGCGCATTCAGCGTCGTGATTTTCACCGCCTGCACCAGGCCTCCGCTAAGCGAAACGGGTGGAGAGGTTTTGCCCTCCAGACGGTAAAGCACCTCTTTTTTCAGAGGATGCCATTTGTCCGTCTCCGTACTCCGCCACGCTATCTCTACGGGAAGGACGCCGTCGCCATTCAGTAAGATACTGACCGCACGCAGCGGCTGCGGCCGCGCCCAGCGCCACTGCGCTTCGCTTGTCGATAGCTGCTCCCCTTTCCCCTCAAGATCGTTCGTTTCCGGCGCCGCCTGCGCGGGAGCGCCGATCGCATTTACGCCGGTCAGGGTTATTCCGGGGCTCTGCGCGTTCAGCACCACCATGAGATAGCGATTCGCGTCAGGAGATAAAACCGTATCAATATCGATCCGATCGAGCTTAAGACGATCCTCGCCGCTAGCGACGTCCAGCAGGGGCATATCTTCGCGCAGGGTATACCAGCGCTTAAGATCCTCACTGTAATAAACCGACGCCGTTCCCTGCCACGGCGTCTGAGGGGTATTCCAGAGCAGCTGAAGCTGGGACAGGGCAACCTCACCCGTAGCCTGCTCCGGCAGGGTCAGCAGATAATGCCGCCCGGCTGCGGCGGCTTTTTGCCCTTCCAGCACAATCTCAACGCCGTTTCGGGAACGGAGCAGGATTTTATCGCGGTCCTCGTCCCCTCGCGCAGGCGCCAGCGGCGAGGCATCCAGAGGAAAGAGGCGCAGCGCCGTGGTTTGCACCGACGGCTGCGGACGCGTCGCGGCGACCAGGCTGAAGGGAACCGGCTCGCCCGACTGATTAAAGACGCGAACGTCCTGCAGTTCCGGCGACGTGCTCTGCGCATACACGGCGAGCGGCAGCATCACCCGATACCACTGGGAAGGGACAGACGTATCCAGCGAAAGACCGAAGGCATAATCCCGCGGCGATTCCGTCTGCACCTCGTCGCAGAACGCCGGGCCTGCAAGCGCCAGCAGCGCGGTACAGGCTACCGCTTTCATCCATTTCATTTTTCTTCTCCTGCTTTTGGCGGTAGTGGCGAGAAATAGCCCACAATCAGCACCAGGATCGCCACGCCGATAAACGCGACGGCGCGCGACAGGCCGCCGCCGCCCGCGCTGTCTACGAGCATCAGCTTGAGCATGACCACGCCCAGCAGCGCCGCACCGCAGAGCCACTCCTGCCGGGCGGCCCGGCGGGTAGCGCGGATCATGACCACCAGCGCGCACAACATCCAGAACAGGGCAAACGTGGTCTGGATAAGCCGCGAATCCCACAGCGACGCCATATTCCATGCCACCTCGCCGTACCACGCCAGCGCGCGCAGCAGCGCGCCGTTAAGCCACCAGAAGCCAAACGCCATCAGCATGACGGCGGGCCACGGGCGGGACTGCGCGAGCGATGCCGGGCAATAGCGATCCACGGCCCGATAAAACACCACCAGCCCCAGCAGCGCAAACGCGGCCCCTTCCTCAAGCGGGTTTACCAGCGGCAGCCAGGCTTGACCATAAACCACACCGTCCTGGAAATTGGTCACCACCAGCAGTACCAGCAGCGCTACGACCACGGGGATCGGTGCCACGCACGCATACAGCGCAGGCCACTCCCGGAACGGCCACCCGCGACGCCGCACCGCCGCAGAGAGCGCCATAATCACCGCACCGCCAGCGGCCATGGCCAGCCCACAGCCCCAGGCCAGCATGCCCCACGGCAACGATCGGGAAAACCAGTAAAGCTCAGCGGCCAGCGCCAGTAAAATCATCCACAGCAGCGAAAGATGCAGCCCCATTGAGAGACGCGGCAGGAGAACTTCTCCGTCACGCCGCAATAGCAGCAGCGCGGAAGGCAGCGCAACACACCAGGCCAGATTTGCCCAGCCGGCGGCAAAGACCTGCTGGTGCGAGAGCTGATAGCCCAACATCAGCAGCATTACCGGCCACAGCAGCCATTTGCTTCCATCCAGCTCCCGCCACGCCAGACGAGCGGCCACCTGCCGCCAGCCCCAGACCGACGCCGCCGCCAGCGCCAGCACGCCCGCCAGAATCGATAGCTCCTGCTTCAGCAACAGCTGCGATGCGCCCAGCAGCGCGACTAACCAGAACAGCAGCCCGCCGGCCAGCAGCGCCCAGCTGACCGGCAGCACATAACGCCGCCACAGCCAGGCCGCAGCCAGCCAGCTAAGGCTGAGAATGGCGAAGATCAGCAGCAGGCTCAGCGACGTAACGCCGTCCCTCTGCGCCCACAGCGCGCTGCCGAGCGCCAGCACCAGCAGCGCCGTCCCGCTATAGCTCATGCGCCTTTGCTGCTGCTGGATCCCCAGCCAGAGGATGCCCAGCCCTTCCAGCGCCCAGGCCATTGCCGTCCAGCGCGCCGACAGCGCCAGCGGGATGGCGAGCGTCGCGAATCCTCCGCCGATGGCCAGCGCCGCCATCACCAGCGGCCGCCCGACTGACGGATAGCGCCGCAGCGCGAGGAACGCCAGCGAGAGGTAAAACGCCCCATACCCCAGCGCGCCGAGCGCCGGGCCGTATGTCCAGTGCGACGTCATGCCGTACTGCATTCCAAATCCAACAAGCGGCGGCGCAAACAGCAGTACGCCGTCAATAATCTGTTTACCTTTTTCCTGCGCCCGCAGCGACAGCGCTACGCTAAACACGCCGAAAATAAGCGTATTGGCAATCAGGAACAGCTGGCAGATAACGTAGTCATCAGGCTGATAGTCGCTCAGCCCCCACCATCCCCCCACGCCAAACGTAAAGAGCAGCCCGAGCAGGTTGAGCTCGCGCCAGTGCTGCCAGATGCTGATGGCGAGAATGCCGATAGAGAGCAGGAGATAGAAGGAGAACAGCGCCACAAAGCTTCCCCCTCCCGTCGACAGCAGCAGCGGTGCAAGGTACCCGCCGAGGCTCGCCAGCATGGCAAGGCTCAGCGCCCTTTGCAGCACGGCCAGCCCGACGCTCGCCGCGCAAATCACCACCAGCAGCGCAAACGCCAGGGTCATCGGCAACATTTGCCAGAGCCGGAACGCGCCAAAGACGGTCAGGTAGAGCACGCCGGTTGCGCCGCCCTGAAGAATAAGGGCATAGATCCGCTGCCTGTGCCGCAGCCGCCATCCGACGGCCAGCAGGACCATGGCAAACAGCGCCGTAACTGCAAGGCGCAGCTCAAGCGGAAACAGTGAATGTTCGACGGTATAGCGCAGCAGGAAAGAGAGGCCGAGGAAGAGCAGCACAATCCCCAGCTTCGCCAGCGGATTGCCCTGCATAAACCAGCGCGTCAGTGAAGACAGGATACCGCCAAAGGCGGAGGGCCGTTTCGGGGCCGGTGCCGGCGCTGGTTTTGCCTCAGTAACAGGCGGCCCGGGGCGCCAGGGATCGACGGGCAAAGACTCGACCGCTGCCGCCGGAGCAGGCTCCGCCACCGGCGCGGCGGGCTGCACCGTTTCCGGCGCGTAATCAGCCGCGCCGCGCTGCTCAAGCGCCTCAATGCGCTGGCGTAGCCGGACGATCTCCTGCTGCGCCGCCGTGCTTCGGTTAAAGCCTATAACCGCAAGCACGGGCGCCACCAGCAGCGCAAAAACCAGGAACAAACAGCCAAGGATGTAAAGCTCGTCCATGTTTCCACCTTCACCGTAAACGATCCGTTAAGATTGACACAAATAGTTGCATTTGCGCCATCTAAAAGGTGAAAACCGCTCCGCCCGCAGTTAGCTGCCGAACCAGACCGCCGCTGAAATGGCCGGAAGCGTAAGCACGCTTTCCTGGAACGTCGCTTTACCCGCTTTGCTCTTCCACGTTTTACCTGCCAGCAGCGGTGAATCTTCCAGCACCACCTCGCACGCCTCGCCCCGGTTGAGAGCCACCAGCACGCGCTGCTGGTTATAGACGCGGACAAACACCACCACGTTATCGTGGGCGTACATCACCTGACTGCCCCCGTAGCGCAGGGCCTGGCTCTGCTTGCGCAGCGTCGCCATGCGCTGGTACAGGCTGAACAGCTCCCGATCCTGATTCTCAGGCTCCCACGGGAACGTTTTACGGCAGAACGGATCGTTGTTGCCGTCCAGCCCCACTTCATCGCCATAGTAGATGCAGGGTACGCCGGGCCAGGTAAAGAGCCAGGTTACCGCCAGCGGCAGTCGCGCTACATCCTTACCAAGCAGCGATTTGAAGCGGGCGGTATCGTGGCTGTCGAGCTGGTTGAACATCCGCAGCTGCTGCTGATGCGACAGGCTGGCGCGGTAGTTCTCCATCCACGCCATGCAGGTTTCGGCATCAATATGGTTCGGGTCGTAAGAAATGTCGGTATTGGCGAGGAATCCCCACAGCGGGAAGGTGAAGCCGCGATAGTTCATCGCCGCGTCTTCGGCATCTGCCTGCAACCACTGGCGCGCGTCGCCAAAGTGTTCGCCAAAGACAAACGCCTCCGGACGCGCGATTTTCGCCGAGCGAGAGATCTCCCGGACGTGGTGAAGGTTGTTTCGCGCTCCGCCCGCCTCACCGAGCATATGCACGACGTCCAGCCGCCAGCCGTCCATATTCCACGGCGCCTTCAGCCAGTGGCGCACGATGCTGTCTTCACCACCGTAGATCTCATTCACCAGAGAGGGCGACTGAAAATCCAGCTTCGGCAGGCTCGGGTAGCCAAGCCAGTCCAGGGCGCGGCCGTTTTCGTCAAAACTGTACCAGTCACGCTGCGGTGAGTCCGGGTTATGGCATGCGCCGCCCATCGACTGATTATGACGGTCAAACCACGCGTGAGAATCACCGCTGTGGTTGAACACGCCATCGAGTATCAGGCGCATACCTTCCTTTTGCGTATTGTGGCGCAGCCGCAGCAGCGCCTCGTCACCGCCAAACTGCTCGTCAACGTGCCGGTAATCCTGAGTATCGTACTTATGTACGCTTGGCGCCTTAAACACCGGGTTCAGGTACAGCGCGGTCACGCCGAGCTTTTTCAGGTACGGCAGCTTTTCGCTGATACCGTCGAGATCGCCGCCGTAAAAGGTCGAGCCGCCCGCCTGCGCGGTCAGCGGCTCGCCCCATTTTTTGATAATGATGTCGTGACCGGCCGCATGGTGGTAGTAGACCTTGTCCTGCCCGGCGGTGCGTTTTTCACTGCGCGCAAAGCGGTCCGGGAATATCTGGTAAAAGACCCGATCGTTAACCCACTGCGGGCCGTTATCCGGATAATCAACCGCAAACTGCTCAAGCCTGGCCGGAGGGAAACGGCTAAACCCCTGCGGGGTAAACCACAGCTGACGGTTATTCCACAGCAGCTTAAAGCTGTAGCGGCGACGCGGCTGCCCGCTGCGAAGGTCGATATTCGCCCGCCACGCCGTGATACCCGGCTGAGGCTGGCTGCGCGCCTTGTGCATTTTCAGCGACGTCTCTTCGTTATCCACTTCGGCGCGTAAGGTCACACGTTCAGGCTGATTTTCCCCCGCCAGCCAGAGCGTAATCACAAGGTTGTCTTTGTTTTGCTTAACAAATGGGGCAACCGGAAGGTGCCAGGCGTTTAACATCACGAATCCCCTTTGATGAAATTGACGTCACCATGCCACAGGGTGGTTAAGGTTAGCTCATCGTGAGGACGTTTATTGGGGGAGGAGGACGGGGGATGAGGCATCAGTGCGGCCTGATGCCCTCATCCTGAGCCTCTCCCGGCGGGAGAGGGAGATTAAAATATTACTGCGCTTGCGCCAGCTGACGGTCACGGCGGCATTTAAACATCCAGCCCACCAGCAGCAGGACGATCCACGCAAAGCCCACGTAAAGCGAGATACGGGTGTCCGGATGGTAGCCAATCAGGCCGATGATAAACACCAGGAAGATCAGCCCGACGACGGTCGTTGCGATGCCGCCCGGAACCTTAAACTTCAGCGCCTTTACCTCTTCCGGCGGCAGACGGCGGCGGAACGCAATCTGCGACAGCAGGATCATGATCCACACCCACACGGTCGCAAAGGTCGCCAGCGACGCGATCACCAGGAAGACGTTCTCCGGCATGATGTAGTTCAGGTAAACCGAGAACAGCAGCGCAACGGTCATCACCAGCACCGTTACCCACGGCGTGCCGCGACGCGACGTTTTGGCGAAGACCTTCGGCGCACTGCCCTGCTCCGCCATGCCGTGCAGCATACGGCCAACGCCGAAGACGTCGCTGTTGATGGCCGACAGCGATGCGGTCAGCACCACAAAGTTAAGAATGCTGGCAGCAAACGCAATGCCCATGTGCTGGAAGGTCAGGACAAACGGGCTGCCGTTGGTGCCCACCTGGTTCCACGGATAGATGGACATAATTACGAACAGCGTCCCCACATAGAACACCAGAATACGCATCGGCACCGAGTTGATGGCGCGCGGAATGGATTTCTCCGGATCTTTCGCTTCTCCGGCGGTGATCCCGATAATCTCAATACCGCCGTAGGCGAACATAACCATCTGAAGCGACATCACCATTCCGAGCCAGCCGTTGCTGAAGAAGCCGCCGTTGCTCCATAAATTATGAATGCCCGTCGGCTGTCCGCCGTTGCCAATACCCCAGATGATGATGCCAAAACCGGCGAGGATCATGATGATGATGGTCGCGACCTTGAAGAAGGAGAACCAGAACTCCAGTTCGCCAAACACCTTCACGCTCATCAGGTTAACGGCGCAGATGATCAGCACCACGCTCAGCACCCAGATCCAGTGCGGCACGGCGGGGAACCAGACGCCCATATAGATGCCAAACGCCGTGACGTCGGCTATGGCCACAATCAGGATTTCGAAGCAGTAGGTCCAGCCGGTGATAAACCCGGCCAGCGGGCCTAAGTTTTCCTGCGCGTAGCGTGAGAACGAGCTGGCTGACGGGTTGTGAACCGACATCTCCCCCAGCGCACGCATGATGATGTAGGCCGCGGCGCCGCCAATGATGTAGGCCAGCAGTACGCTTGGACCGGCCATTTTGATGGCATCTGCCGAGCCATAAAAAAGACCGGTGCCGATAGCCGAGCCCAGCGCCATAAAGCGGATGTGGCGGGTGCTCAATCCACGTTTAAGTTTGTTAGTGCTTTCCATTAAAATCTTGCCATTCAACACGAAAAAAACAAAAAACCACGGGGCCTTAAGCCCCGTGGTTAAACAATTTGTTGCCGTTGATTAATGGGCGTTTGATGTAACCTGACGCCCCGCCGCACGGTCCCAGACGATAGCCAGCACCAGCGCAACAACGGATGGCATCAGCCAGGCCAGTCCCTGCTCGGACAGCGGCAGACGCTGTGTCCATGCTGGCAGGATGTCGGCGAACGCTGATGCTTTGATCCCGTCAAGGATACCAAAAATCAGGCTGATAAACATGGTTGGCGCAATAATTCGCGTGGAGTTATGCCACCACGGGCGGGTGAAGCTCAGCACCACCAGCACGATGCACGGCGGATAGATTGCCGTCAGCACCGGAATCGACACCTGAATCAGATGGCTCAGACCGAGGTTTGACACCGCCATGGAGAAGATGCCGAGGATAAATACCAGCGAGCGGTACGAGAGCGGCAGATACTGGGCAAAGAACTCCGCACAGGCGCAGGTCAGCCCTACCGCCGTGACCAGGCACGCCAGGAAAATCAGCGCCGCCAGCAGCATGCTGCCCGCACCGCCAAAGGTGTGCTGCACGTAGGCATGCAGGATCGCCGCGCCGTTCGCGCTCTGATCGACCAGCGTTGCGCTATCTGAACCCAGGCGGAACAGCGCCAGATACAGCAGCGTCAGGCCAACACCGGCCATCAGGCCAGCCCAGATGGTGTAGCGGGTCAGCAGACGCGCTTCGGTTACGCCGCGGGAACGCGCGGCGTTAACGATAACAATGCCAAACACCATTGCGCCCAGCGTATCCATCGTCAGATAGCCGTTAACAAAACCGTTCGAGAACGCCGCGTTCTCGTACGCGTCCATCGCAGAGCTGATAGGACCCGCAGGCCAGACGATGGCCGCAACCGCCAGCACGATCAGCGCAACAATCTTCAGCGGCGCCAGGAAGTTACCTACTGTATCCAGCAGTTTGCCCGGATAGAGCGACACCAGAATAACGATCGCGAAGTAGATCAGGCTGTAGATAAACAGCGGCATCGCACCGTCCCCGGTCAGCGGGGCAATACCCACTTCAAAGGAAACCGTCGCCGTGCGCGGGGTCGCAAACAGCGGGCCAACGGCCAGATAGCACACGGTCGCCAGCAGAACGCCAGCTACCTTGCCAATCGGCGTGCTGAGGCTGTCCACGCCGCCGCCGACTTTCGCCAGCGCGATGACGGTCAATACCGGCAGACCCACCGCAGTAAGCAGAAAACCAAACGCGGCCGTCCAGACGTGTTCACCCGCCTGTAAGCCAACCATTGGAGGGAAAATGATGTTGCCTGCGCCAACGAACAGCGCAAATGTCATAAAGCCCAGCGCGATAATGTCACGCGATTTCAAGTGATGGGTCATAAAACCTTACTGCCTGTGGATGTGGTGTTGAAAACGTTGAGTTTTTCGCCATCCCTGACGGGACAATACAGCGGAAAATTTGCTCAATTTCAGCGGGAAATGCTCCCGTCCTGGCGTGGAGAAGAATAGTTTTTCGATTTACCACGCAAATACAGTCTGTCTGACAGTATATGGGGGGCAATTTAAACGCTTATAACGTTTAAAGGCAAGAAGGGATCGTAAAACCAGAACAATATGCCAGCATGAAAATACAGGACAACATAATATGCCATGTATAAGAAAAACCCATGGCTAATCATGCGAACAAAAAAGCATCAACCGTATAATATTCACCCGCGCTTCGCTTGACTGCAAAGCAAACGGGCCAGCAGTGGCTGGCCCGTGGAAAGCATGACTGACACGCCCGCGGTCAGGCGCTCTTTTTGGCAATTAATCGTTCCGGGATAACAAAGCTAAAGCGCGTGCCCTTGCCCAGCGTGCTTTCGATATCAAGACGGCTCTCGTGGTGGCCCACCGCATGCTTCACGATTGCCAGCCCCAGACCGCTGCCTCCGGTCTGCCGCGAGCGCGCCTTGTCCACCCGGTAGAACCGTTCGGTGAGGCGCGGGAGGTGTTCAGACCCTATTCCCGGCCCGTTGTCTTCGACGCTAAACTCAGCGCCCGCCGGGGTATGCTGCCAGCGCACCACGATGTGCGTCCCTTCCGGGGTATGGTTTACGGCGTTGTACACCAGGTTCGAGATGGCGCTGCGCAGTTCATCTTCACTGCCGAGCACCTTCAGGTCGTTATCAACCTCAAACGCCAGGGTGTGTTTTTTATGGCTCAAGGTTTGCGCCTCGCGCTCCACTACGCGCAGCATCATCGGCACGTCAATGACCTCGTTGAGCGCCAGCGACGGCGCGGCCTCAATCTTCGAGAGCGTCAGCAGCTGTTTGACCAGCCCTTCCATGCGGTACGTCTGCTCGCGCATGGTGTGCAGCGCTTTCTCACGCGGCGCACCTTCAAGCGTTTGCTCCTGCATCATCTCCAGATAGCCCTGCAACACCGTCAGCGGCGTGCGCAGCTCGTGGCTGACGTTTGCAAAGAAGTTGCGACGCGCCCCTTCCAGCTGGTGCATCTGGGTGACATCTCGCGCCACCATCAGCCACTGCCGATCGCTGTAGGGCATCACGCGAATTTCAAGATGGCGGCCGTTATTGAGCTTCAGATTGTGCGGACGACTAAAATCACGCGTTTTCAGATACAGCGTGAACTCGGGGTAGCGCAGAAGGTTGAGGATGTTCTGGCCGTTATCATCCGGCCAGCGCAGGCCAAGCAGCTGCTGTGCGAGGCCATTACACCAGAAGATCGTCCCTTCTTCCGTCGTCAGGATCACCGCGTCCGGCAGCGACTCCGCGCCGCTGCGAAAGCGTTTGATCAAGCTTCCCAGCTCCCGTCGGCGCTTTTTATTACGCATCTGCATCTGGTGCAGGCCGTAGAGCAGCGGCTCCCAGCTTCCGCTTCCCGGCGGCGGCGTCATACTTCTGTCGACCCACAGCCACCAGGAGAGGCGCAGTAAATTCCAGAAATGCCAGACGAGCAGTCCCGTCACGGCCACCAGTAAAAACCACGGCAGATAGCCAAAAATAGCCCCCAGAATGAAGGCCGGAATACAGCATAAGATCAGTTCAAAGACGAGCCTTTTCCATGACAGACGTTCCAGCACGCGTCACACTCCTGTCATTGTTCAGAAACGGGTCGAGAAACGATAACCCGTGCCGCGGACCGTCTGCACCATGCGATCGTGGCCGCTCAGCTCCAGTGCTTTGCGCAGGCGGCGAATATGGACGTCAACCGTTCGGTCTTCGACATAGACGTTAGTTCCCCAGACGTTATTCAGCAACTGTTCGCGGCTGTAAACGCGTTCCGGGTGTGTCATAAAGAAGTGCAGGAGTTTAAATTCGGTTGGCCCCATATCGAGGGGATTTTCGCCGGTCATCACGCGGTGCGAGGTAGGATCCAGGCTTAGCCCCTGCATCTCAATCACCTCTTCCACCGCCATCGGTGAAATACGGCGCATCACGGCCTTAATGCGAGCGACCAGCTCCTTCGGGGAAAAGGGTTTGGTAATGTAATCGTCCGCACCGGTTTCCAGACCGCGCACGCGATCCTCTTCTTCACCGCGCGCCGTCAGCATAACCACCGGGATATCGCGGGTCAGCGCTTCGCGTTTGATATGCTTGATAAACTGCAACCCGGAACCGCCAGGCAACATCCAGTCCAGCAGGATGAGATCGGGCCAGGGTTCATTCAGCTGGTTCACCGCGCTGTCATAATCTTCCGCTTCAACCGGCTGGAAACCATTTTGTTCAAGCACGAAGCACACCATTTCACGGATCGGAGCTTCATCTTCTACGACCAGAATACGTCTCGCCATACTTTGCCCTGTCTTATCGTATTTAAGTTACAAGTCTGTAATGCGGCGTCATTATGCGTCAGATTTATGACAGATTTATGAAAAACATTACCACGGTAAATAGCAAACTGTTGTTTTATTACAGCGGTTATTTTCCGTTCCCTGAAAGTTTATAATCCTGCTTTCTTATTTTTGCCACGGATCACTTATGCGCATACTTCACACCTCAGACTGGCACCTGGGTCAAAATTTTTACAGTAAAAGCCGCGCCGCTGAACATGAAGCGTTCCTGAACTGGCTGCTGGAGACGGCCCGGAGCCATGAGGTGGACGCGATTATTGTGGCGGGCGACATCTTTGATACCGGGTCGCCGCCGAGCTATGCGCGCGAGCTGTACAACCGTTTCGTGGTTAACCTCCAGCAAACCGGCTGCCACCTTGTGATCGTCGCCGGTAACCATGACTCCGTGGCGACGCTGAATGAATCCCGCGATATTCTGGCGTTTCTCAATACCACCGTGGTAGCCAGCGCCGGGCATGCGCCGCAGATCCTGAAAAAACGCGACGGCACGCCGGGCGCGGTGCTGTGTCCGATCCCCTTTTTACGCCCGCGCGATATCATGCAGAGCCAGGCCGGTCTTTCCGGCAGTGAAAAGCAGCAGCACCTATTGCAGGCCATCACCGACTATTACCATCGCCAGCACGCGGAGGCCTGCGCCCTGCGCGGTGAACAGGCCATTCCGGTCATCGCCACCGGACACCTCACGACCGTCGGTGCCAGCAAAAGTGACGCGGTGCGCGAGATCTACATCGGTACGCTGGACGCGTTCCCGGCCCAGAACTTCCCGCCCGCCGACTATATAGCCCTCGGGCATATTCACCGGGCGCAGGTCATCGGCGGCTGCGAGCACATTCGCTACTGCGGGTCGCCCATTTCGCTCAGCTTCGACGAAACGGGCAAAGCAAAATGCGTGCATCTGGTGAGCTTTACCGAGGGCAAACTCAGCGCCGTGGAGAGCCTTGAGGTTCCCGTCACCCAGCCGCTGGCGGTGCTGAAGGGCGATCTGGCCGCCATTACCGCTCAGCTTGAGCAGTATCGCGGCGCCGAACATAACCCGCCCGTCTGGCTCGATATCGAGATTACCACCGACGAGTATCTGCACGATATGCAGCGCAAAATCCAGGCGCTGACGGAAGCGCTGCCCGTAGAAGTGCTGCTGGTGCGCCGAAGCCGCGAGCAGCGCGAGAAAACGCTGCTAAGCGCCCGGCGCGAAACGCTTAGCGAACTTCGGGTTGAAGAGGTCTTCGAGCGGCGGCTGGCGCATGAAGAGATGGACGACGCCAGGCGCACCAGGCTTAACGAGCTGTTTGCACAGACTCTGCACACCCTTCATGACGAGGAAGAAAACGCATGAAAATTCTGAGCCTGCGTCTGAAAAACCTGAACTCGCTGAAGGGCGAGTGGAAAATTGACTTTACCGCTGAGCCGTTCGCCAGCAACGGGCTGTTTGCCATTACCGGTGCCACGGGCGCGGGGAAAACCACGCTGCTGGACGCCATCTGCCTGGCGCTTTACCACGAAACGCCGCGCCTGAATAAGGTCTCCCAGGCGCAAAACGACCTGATGACGCGCGATACCGCCGAATGCCTGGCGGAGGTGGAGTTTGAGGTTAAAGGCGTCGCCTATCGCGCTTTCTGGAGCCAGAACCGCGCCCGCAACCAGCCGGACGGAAACCTGCAGGCACCGCGCGTTGAGCTGGCCCGCTGCGAAGACGGCAAAATCCTGGCGGATAAAGTCACGGATAAGCTGGAACAAACCGCCGCACTGACCGGGCTGGACTATGGCCGCTTTACCCGCTCAATGCTGCTCTCTCAGGGACAGTTTGCCGCCTTCCTGAACGCTAAGCCGGGAGATCGCGCCGAGCTGCTGGAAGAGCTGACCGGCACGGAAATTTACGGCCAGATTTCCGCCACGGTCTTTGAAAAACACAAGGCGGCACGCGGCGCGCTGGAGAGGTGCGAAGCCCAGGCCGCTGGCGTGGTGCTTCTGAGCGAAGAACAACAGCAGCAGTTGCAGCAAAGTTTGCAGGCACTTACTGACGAAGAGAAAACCCTGCTGGCTCAACAGCAGAGCCAACAGAAAGATTTTCAGTGGCTGTCGCGCAACGACGAGCTGGTTCGTGAACAGCAGCGCGCGGCCGCTTCGCAGCAGCAGGCGCAACGGGCGTTGGCCGATGCCGCGCCTGAACTGGCGAAGCTCCGGCTGGCTCAGCCCGCCGCCCAGCTGCGGCCGCTGTGGGAGCGCCAGCAGGAGCAGACCACCCGCCTGGCGCAAACGACGCAGCGGATTGTCGAGGTAAATACTCGCTTACTCGACAGAGCGGCGCTGCGCTCGCGTATCCGCAACGGCGCGTTGGGTATACGCGAACGCCTGCAGGCAGAGCACGCGTCGCTGGCGCAGTGGCTGACCGAACACGATCGCTTTCGTCTGTGGGGCCAGGAGATGGCCGGCTGGCGAGCGAATTTTACGCAGCTGAGCCGCGATAAAAATCAGCTCGCGTCCCAGTCGGCGCGCATTGCGGAGCTCCGCCAGAAGCTGGCTGACATGCCGGAAAGCGCGCTTACGCTGACGGCTGAGGCGCTCGCGACGGCCATGGAGCAACAGGCGCAATCCCGGGCGCTCCGTCAGCGCCTGACCGCGCTTCACGCTCGCTACCAGCCGCTGCAAAAGCGGCTGCGCCAGAATGGGGAAAGCCTGCAAAAGGCGCAGGCTGAGCAGGGTAAACTCAACGAAACGCTGACCCTGCGCCGGCAGCAGTATAAAGAGAAAAACCAGCACTTCGCCGACCTTAAAACGCTCTGCGAGCGTGAAGCGACAATCAAAGATCTTGAGCACTATCGGGAACGGCTGGAAGCGGGTAAGCCTTGTCCACTCTGCGGTTCAAGCGAACATCCGGCCGTAGTGGAGTATCAGTCGCTTGAGCTGACCGACAATCAGCGCCGCCGTGACGCGCTGGAAAAAGAGGTTGCCGCGCTTAAGGACGAAGGATTGCTGGTGCTTGGGCAGGTGAATGCGCTGGCCCAACAGATCCAGCGAGAAACAGAGGAAGCCACGACGCTCTCTCAGGAAGAGCAAGCGCTCACTAAAGAGTGGCTTGAGGTTTGCACTTCCCTGAACGTAGCGCTGAATATACAGGATGATATCGCCCCCTGGATGAGCGAGCAGGAGCAGTACGAGCGCCAGCTTTATCAGCTCAGCCAGCGCCTGACGCTGCAAAATCAGCTCAATGAACAAGAAGGTCAGGCGCGCCAGTACCAGCAGCAGCTGGCGGCGACGCGTGAGGCGCTGGCGTCCTCGCTACGGCCGCTGTCGCTCAGCATGCCCGATGAAGGTGAGGAAAGCGCCTGGCTCAGCGCGCGCGAAGCCGAATATACCCGGTGGCAGGAAAAGCAGACCCAGCACGGCGTGATTCAGGAACGTATTAACGCCCTGACGCCGCTGCTGGATACGCTGCCGGTCTCCGAGGGCGCGGAAGCCGAGGCGGCCATTCCTGAGAACTGGCGCGGGATCCACGACGAATGCCTGTCGCTGCAAAGCCAGCTCGCCACCTTACAGCAGCAGGAGACGCTCGAGCGCGAGCGGCTACAGCATTCGCAGGAACAGTTCGGCGCCGCGCTGGCCGAGAGCTGCTTCGCCGACCGGGAGGCGTTTCTCTCCGCCCTGCTGGATGAGGCGACGATCCGCCGGCTTGAGCAGCAAAAGCAGACGCTGGAAAATCAGCTCCAGCAGGCTACGGCGCTTTCCGGGCAGGCTGGTCAGCAGCTTCAGGCGCATCAGGCGCTGCGCCCGGAAGGGCTGGACACGGATGCCGCAAGCCTTCAGGCGCAGCTACAGCAGCTGGGGCAGCAGCTTCGGGACAATACCACCCATCAGGGTGAGATCCGCCAGCAGCTCAAGCAGGACGCTGATAACCGTCTGCACCAGCAGGCGCTCATGCAGCAGATTGAAGAGGCGGCGCGTCTGGCCGACGACTGGGGCTACCTTAACTCGCTGATAGGCTCCAGCACCGGCGATAAATTCCGTAAATTCGCCCAGGGGCTGACGCTGGATAACCTGGTGTGGCTTGCCAACCAGCAGCTCAACCGCCTGCATGGCCGCTATCTGCTGCAGCGTAAAGCGAGCGACGCGCTGGAGCTGGAGGTGGTCGATACCTGGCAGGCGGACGCGGTACGCGATACCCGTACCCTGTCCGGCGGCGAGAGTTTCCTCGTCAGCCTGGCGCTGGCCCTGGCGCTTTCCGATCTGGTCAGCCACAAAACGCGGATTGATTCGCTGTTCCTGGACGAAGGGTTCGGCACGCTTGATAGCGAAACGCTGGACGCCGCGCTGGACGCGCTCGACGCGCTGAACGCCACCGGGAAAACCATCGGCGTGATCAGCCACGTAGAGGCGATGAAAGAGCGCATTCCGGTACAGATTAAGGTGAAGAAGATCAACGGGCTGGGGTATAGCAGGCTGGATCGAGAGTTTGCGGTGCGGTAAATGGTGGGTCGGTGCGGTCTGGTGCCCTCACCCTGGCCCTCTCCCAAAGGGAGAGGGAACAAACATCAAAAACCGTAGCGTGCGTTTTTTATTCCGGCCATAGCCATGCCGCGCCGCGCACGCCGCTGGAATCCCCGTGGACGGCTTTGCGGATCGGGGTTTCACACTCGCCGCCAAATACCCACTGTTTCACCAGCGTCGGCACCGTCGCGTACAGCCGGTCGACGTTGCTCATGCCGCCACCCAGCACAATTACGTCGGGATCGAGGATATTGATCACGTGCGCCAGCGATTTTGCAAGCCGCATTTCGTAGCGGCTGAGCGCCAGTTCGGCCACCGGATCCTGCTCCTCAACCAGGCGCATAATCTCGTTCCCCTTCAGCGGTTGCCCGCTCAGGCGGTGGTAGTCCGTCGCAAAACCGGTGCCGGAGATAAACGTCTCGATACAGCCCTGCTTGCCGCAGTAGCACGGCACGTCGACGCGGTACTTAAGCTCATCTTCATCCATCCACGGCAGCGGGTTATGCCCCCACTCGCCCGCGGTGCCGTTGCCACCAATATGCGAACGTCCACCGAAGGCCAACCCGGCACCGCAGCCGGTACCGATAATCACCGCAAACACGGTCTGCGCGCCTGCCGCTGCGCCATCGACGGCCTCAGACACCGCCAGGCAGTTAGCGTCATTCGCCAGACGCACCTCCCGGTTCAGGCGCTGGCTTAAGTCTTTATCGAACGGCTGGCCGTTAAGCCAGGTGGAGTTGGCATTTTTCACCACGCCGGTATAAGGCGAAATAGAGCCGGGGATACCTATTCCCACCGTCCCCGTCTCGCCCGTGGGCTCCTCGGCCATATCGATCAGCCTGGCAATCGTCTCGATGGTCTGGTGATAGTCATCACGCGGCGTAGGCAGACGGTGGCGAAACAGCTGCTGCCCCTGCTCGCTCAGCGCAATAACTTCCGTTTTGGTGCCACCCAAATCAATCCCAATACGCACAAGACACTCCTCATTATTTTGATTATCAACAGAGTAGAAGCCTGCTTCCCGATTAGCAATGCAAGCGATGCGACAATTCGCTATCATGCCCGCTGATTTAACGACAAGGCCGTGGAAATTATCATGCTGTGGTTCAAAAATTTGATGGTTTACCGTCTCAGCCGCGACATTTCGCTGCGTGCAGAAGAGATGGAAAAACAGTTAGCCGCTTACTCCTTTACCCCTTGCGGTAGCCAGGACATGGCGAAAACCGGCTGGGTTCCGCCAATGGGTTCTCAAAGCGATGCGCTGACCCACGCCAGCAGCACGGGGCAAATCATCGTTTGCGCCCGTAAAGAAGAGAAGATCCTGCCAACGCCGGTGGTTAAACAGGCGCTCGAAGCGAAGATCTTCAAGCTGGAAGCAGAACAGGGCCGTAAGCTTAAAAAAACCGAAAAAGATTCGCTGAAGGATGAAGTGCTGCACTCGCTGCTGCCTCGCGCCTTTAGCCGCTTTAGCCAGACCATGATGTGGATCGACACCGTTAACGGGCTGATCATGGTGGACTGCGCCAGCGCCAAAAAAGCGGAAGATACGCTGGCGCTGCTGCGTAAGAGCCTCGGCTCGTTGCCGGTAGTTCCCCTGGCGCTGGAAACGCCGATTGAGCTGACCCTGACGGAGTGGGTGCGCAGCGGTACCGCCGCACAGGGCTTCCAGATCCTCGATGAGGCAGAGCTGAAAGCGCTGCTGGAAGATGGCGGCGTGATCCGCGCGAAGAAACAGGATCTGGTGAGCGACGAAATAGCCGTGCACATTGAAGCGGGCAAAGTCGTAACCAAGCTGGCGCTCGACTGGCAGCAGCGTATTCAGTTTGTCATGTGTGATGACGGCTCCGTGAAGCGTCTTAAATTCTGCGATGAACTGCGCGATCAGAACGAAGATATCGACCGCGAAGATTACGCGCAGCGCTTTGATGCGGACTTTATCCTGATGACCGGAGAGCTGGCGGCGTTGATCCAGAATCTGGTGGAAGGCCTCGGCGGCGAAGCGCAGAGGTAATGTCCTTCCCCCTCGCTAGTCAGGGCTGAGGGGGAAGAAAGAAAATTATTTCAGATAGCGGCACAGGTAAGAGGTTGGCTCTGCCACCTGTAAATGGAACTCGCTGTGGCCCGGCACGTTGAATACCTGCCCGGCGCTATATACTTTCCACTCTGTTTCACCCGGCAGCAGGACGTTCAGCGCGCCGCTGACCACCGTCATCTCTTCCGCTTCTGCGGTGCCAAAGGTGTATTCTCCTTCCGCCATCACGCCCACACTGGCGCGGCCAGTGCTGCTACTGGTAAAACCGATGGATTTCACTTTACCGGAAAAGTATTCGTTACTCTGAAGCATGAACTGGCCCTTATATTTATAGAGAAAAATCCACTATAGGGGCCATGCTCATGACCTGTCACGCAAAATCATTACACCAGTAATTCTGACGCCAGACGCGCCATCAGCACGTTAGAGAGCAGCACCGGAACGTCCAGCGCTTTTTGCAGTAAATCACGATGCCGCTGGTGGAAGCCCAGGCAGTCCAGCATCAGCACGTCCGCCCCTCTGTCGATCAGCTCTTGCCCCGCAGCAATCAGCTTCGCTTCGCTGTCCCAGAACGGATTTGCCAGCGCATACAGCGGCGGGTGCTCCAGCGCGGACCACTTCACCGCCTGGTTATCCAGCAGCTCCTCAACGGGAACAATGACCCCAACCTGATGACCGTCGACAATGGAGGCCACCAGCGGTGGAATGATCCGCATTGGCTCCAGCAGAATCGCATTACGCGCGCTGAGTCCCTTAACAGGGGCCGTACTCATCAGCAAAATAACGTCATAATCCTGATTATCGAGCACTTCAATCACGCCCTGAAGCGCGCGCTCAATTTTCTGGCGCGACACGTGCGCCAGTTTACCGTCGCTTAATAACGTCGCCAGGGGATCGTCCCCCGCCTCGACAGCGTAGTCTTCCATGACCTCTTCCCGACTCAACTTCCCTAACAGGCTAAGATGCGTAATCTGTTGTTCAGAGACATGCTCCGTTAAGAGCGGTAATACTTCGCTTACAGGGACCACACCAATCGTGAGGATCGCCAACGTCGCCTTCATTTTGATCGCCTTTCGTTACTGCCATAACTACAACACAGGTACAGGCTCACTACGCTGCACGGTTCGTTTTTTGAACAAAACAGCACCAAGCGTAGCAGCGGATCTCTACACCGTAATGTAAAGATCGGCTGGCCTTAACGAATCTACCTGTAATAACTAAATATTAACTGCTACTTAACATTAGCGATAAGTTAAAAATGTGATTCAGGCACGGTTGTAGCGAATTCGGAACCCTGTCAGGTCTTATCAGGATCTTCGTACCGCCGTTTCGCATCCAGCGCTTCCTGTTCGGTATCATGTTCGCTGATGAGCGAATCGGGTTTTGGGTGATCGGCACGCAGCTGATACCAGGTTACAGTCCGATCGCCATTACCTTTTTCAACGGTAACAATGCGGGCTTCACGTGGATAGGGAGGTCTGGTTGGCATAGCTCATCCTTTTTTTATGTCTGAGCTATGAGTATAGACGGCTGTTAGCTGGCGCAAGCCAAACGCAGGGCGGTAATAATCTGAATCGCAACTTTCTCAGGTGACGCAGACGCATCCACCACGTGGTGTGCGGCCTCGCGGTATAGCGCATCGCGTTCGGCAAGCACCTCGCTGACCTCTTCGCTCAGCGGTTTCGCGGTTAGTGCAGGACGCTGCCCCTCTTCCGGAAACGCTTCCAGCCGCCCCACCAGCGTAGAGACCGGCGCGCAGAGATAGATGACCTCCCCATTTTCACGCATAAACTGGCGGTTGTACGGCGCCAGAATAATGCCTCCGCCGGTCGCAATCACGGTAGATGGCGCGGTGACGGCCTCAAGCGTTGCCGTTTCACGCGCACGAAAGCTCTCCCAGCCCTCTTTTTCCACGATATCGGCGATGGTCCGACCGGCCTTCTCCTGCAGCCAGTGGTCAGTATCGACAAACTGACTCTGGCACAGACGCGCCAGCTCCAGACCAACGGTGGTTTTCCCACAGCCGCGAGGGCCAACTAAAAAGATGGGTGGGTTCATAACCAGGTGTTCCCCTTGATGCCGGATAACTGAAGGCTGTAAAGAAATGATTGCAGAAGATGTTGCGCTAACTTTACTGCAAAGCGGTACGGAATGACAAGCCTGTGGAGGCCACACTGTACCACAAAACAGCCCGGCTGAGGATTACGCCGGGCGGCGCTTCACTTCCAGCAGCCATTTATCCAGCTCGGCGGCAAACTGCTGGCGGTCGCGCTGAGACAGGCTGTCCGGCCCGCCGGTCTGAACGCCGCTGGAACGCAGGGTATCCATAAAATCTCGCATGGTGAGCTTTTCACGAATCGTTGCCGGAGAGTAGCGCTCGCCGCGCGGGTTAAGCGCCGCGGCCCCCTTCGCCAGCACGTCGGCAGCCAGCGGGATATCCGCCGTGATCACCAAATCTCCGGCGCTGCACAGGCGCACAATCTCGTTATCCGCCACGTCGAACCCGGCCGGCACGCGCAGAGAACGAATGAACCTGGAGGGCGGCACGCGGATATTCTGGTTCGCCACCAGCGTCATCGGCATCTGCACCCGCTCGGCGGCGCGGAATAAAATCTCTTTAATCACATTCGGACACGCGTCCGCATCAACCCAGATAGCCATAGTCTCTCCCCATTATGTTGCTGGCGACTATTGTCGCCTGCATTTCGTTGTTAAGCTATCAGTCAGAGATAACAACGCATAATAACGGAGAGACGTGATGGATAAGAAAATCGGGTTTATCGGCTGCGGGAACATGGGCAAAGCAATCCTCGGCGGGCTGATCGCCAGCGGTCAGGTTTTGCCGGGGCAGATTTGGGTTTATACCCCATCACCGGATAAGGTCGCGGCGCTGCGCGATGAGTACGGCGTTAACGCTGCTGAAAGCGCGCAGGAAGTGGCCCAGGTTGCGGATATTGTCTTTGGCGCCGTTAAGCCAAACATCATGATAAAAGTCCTGAGCGAAATTACCTCCAGCCTGAATAAAGAGACCCTGGTGGTGTCGATTGCCGCAGGCGTCACCCTCGACCAGCTCGCCCGCGCGCTGGGCCACGATCGGAAGATCGTCCGCGCCATGCCGAACACGCCGTCGCTGGTGAATGCCGGCATGACCTCCGTCACCCCGAACGCGCTGGTCACTTCTGAAGACGTGGCGGATGTACTGAACATTTTCCGCTGCTTCGGCGAAGCGGAAGTGATTGCCGAACCGATGATCCACCCGGTTGTCGGCGTAAGCGGCTCTGCGCCAGCCTACGTGTTTATGTTTATCGAAGCCATGGCCGATGCCGCCGTGCTCGGCGGTATGCCGCGCGCGCAGGCCTATAAATTTGCCGCGCAGGCGGTGATGGGTTCGGCCAAAATGGTGCTGGAGACGGGCAAACATCCGGGCGAACTGAAGGATATGGTGTGCTCACCGGGCGGCACAACTATTGAAGCCGTGCGCGTGCTGGAAGATCGCGGGTTCCGCTCCGCCGTGATCGAGGCGATGCAAAAATGCATGGAAAAGTCAGAGAAGCTGAGCAAGTCCTGACGAGCAGCGCCGGGCGTCAGGCGGCCACTTCGGTGCGGCCACGTCCGGCATTCTTGGCTTTATAGAGGGCCACGTCCGCCGCCTTCAGCCATTCACGATAGTGCATGAACTGCGCGCCCCACGGGGCAACCCCAACGCTGATGCACAGCCTCGCCGCTGGCGCACCGTGCAGCGGCATATTAACCAGCCGCTCGTGCACGCGCGACATGGCAGCAATCGCGCTGTCGGCAGGCGTGCCGGACATGATCACCGCAAATTCATCTCCCCCGAAGCGGCCAATAAAATCCCCGGCGCGCAGCGCCAGCTGAAGCTGGCGCGTGATCGCCACTATCGCTTCATCCCCCACGTCATGACCCCAGGTGTCGTTGATATTTTTAAAGTGATCGATATCGATGAGCAGTATCGTCGCCTGTCGATGGCCGCGACGGCAGGCCTCAAACTCGTTACGCAACAGCGTTTCCCAGTGGCGGCGGTTAAACACGCCGGTCATACCGTCGCGGGTACTCATCAGCTCAAGCCGGCGCTTATGCTCTGCAAGCCGGATCGCCGTGCGGTGGCTGAGCCAGGCAAACAGCACGGGGTAGACCACCAGAACGGGCAGCGTCAGCCACAGCACCAGCGGCTCAGCGCTTAATCTCACCGGAATGGCCGCTACGTGCACGGTAAGCAGGGCAGACAGGGCAAGCAGCACGAGTCCCGTCAAAAATAACCGGCAGCCGCCCGATCCCATCATATTCATCCCGATCGTCACGATCAGCGCCGCCGCCGGCAGCGCGTTGAGCCCCGTCAGCCCAACCCACACGCCGGCAATAATGGCGTCAATTTTCAGATTAACGATCTCGCTGCTGAAAGGATCGGCCGCACGAAAGGCAAGCTGCCAGGCGAGGTGTGGCCAGACGAAGGCCCAGCCAAGCAGAAATAACCACCAGCCGCCGGAGAAAAACTGGCTGACCAGAACGCTGGCAAGCGGGAAAAACAGGGCTCCCAGGCCAGCGATGCGGGCCAGCCGTATACGCCGGGCAAACTGCAGGCCGGAACGGCAGGCGTCATCCTGAGAAAGCTGCTGGTGCCAGGCTTCCCGAATGCTCTGGTCATGGTTATAAATTTCATCATTCATCATTTTTGGGAATATTCTGAAACATTTTCCCAAATTATAGAGAGGGGCATGTCGGGGAAAGTATGAAATTTCGGGTGAGCCAGCGCCGCGGCTCACCCGTTAGCACTACGCCTGTTTCTTAAGACACGCGCTCATAAACTTGCTGCGATCGTCCCCTTTCAGCATCTGCTGCGTTGCCTGGGCGTTACATTCGCGCATTTTTTGCTGCTGCGGAGTCAGGCTTTTTTCGCCCGGTTTAGTCGCGCCGTTTTTAAGACAGTCGCTCATATAGGTTTTGCGGGCGTCCCCTTTCAGGCTTTGCGACGTTGCCTGTTGATTACAGGTTGTCATGCGCTGCTGCTGCGGGGTCAGGGTTTTCTCTTCCGCGTGCGCTGAGGCGATCAGACACAGGCCGGATAACAGGGTAACCAGTAATGTTGTTTTCATTGCACCATCCTTTATGTGAAGTTCCACGTTAAGTCTGATTCGTTGCGGGAAAAAAACCACCCTGCAACCATGTTTTTCGTCGGGTTTCTCGGTTATTTCAGCCCGCACGCGGCGTGGTTATCATTACCGGGACTCGCCAAAAGAGAGATATTTAACAGAGGACATAACGCGGTGTAAAAGCGCGCTCTGCTTCAGTTAATATTACTACCTGAAATAAAAACAGAGCGACTACAGGCATCCTGCATGACAATTCTATGACATGCCCTATTCGCATTCAGCAGGCTAGGTGCGAGGATGCCTTAATAGCTTTTTTACGTATTGCTGAAGCAGCTCCGCATCTTCAGCGGGCACCTGTGAATCGGGGCGAGCCTTGTCCAGCGCGCCTTCAACGTTATCGATCAGCGCCTGTTGTTCCGGCTGCGCCATCTGTCGCAGCAGCGCCGTGACGACAATTTCAAGCGCCTCAACCTGGGCGACCAGCTCTTTCGACTCTTCTTCCTTTTGGGCAAGCTTAACCAACAACTCAGCAATGAGATTTTTCATGGCGCTATTTCCTTATGTGATTTTCCCTGAAATTAGCACTCTCCCTGAATAATGAAAAGCATGGATTAGTTTTATCTTATGCAAAAGTGACGTCGCTGCCAAAAATGATATTCAGCCCTGACAGCGAAACGTTTTTCTTTAAAAAAAGGGCCGCATTTCGTTATATAAAAATGCGGCCTTCATAAGAATTAATAATATTTTATCGCGCTTACCGGGCTGATTTTGCCGCGGCGATTTGCCTGCGACGGCGCAAGGCGAAGGCCAGCTGTATAATATTCAGAAGCACCACGACCGCCGTCGCGGCAAATACCCAGCGGAACCCCGCCATTGCCGAAACCGATGCGCCAATGAGCGGGCCGGCTACGTTGCCTAAATACATAAAAGACTGGTTATAGCCAAAAATGCGGCCGGTCACCTGGTCACTGGAATATTTCACCAGCAGCGTCTGAACCGCAGGCAGCATGGCGCCATCCGCAAAGCCAAGCAGGAAACGGAGCACCCCGAGCTGAAGCGGCGTCGTGACAAACGACATGGCAAAGAAGAGGATCACCGCAATGACAAGCGTCGCCATCAGGATACGCGCCGTCCCGATCCTGTCGCCCAGCTTCCCCAGACGCGGCGCAGACATCAGCGCCGACACGCCCGGCACGGCGGCAATCATCCCGCTCAGAAACGCGATGTTGCTGCTGTCCGGCTCCATTGACTTAATAAACAGCGCCAGGATAGGCCCCACCGAGCCGTTGCAAAGCTGGATCACCATCGTCGTAACGAAGAGGCTAATCATCAGGCCAGGATAAGGCAGCGAGGCGAATACCGCCTTGCCGCTCAGGCGTTCGGATTTGCTGACCATTGGCCGCCCGCCCTCTTTGATCAGAAAAAGCGTAACCAGGAAGCTTATCGTCAGCAGAATGGCGGTGATGATAAAGACCGCGCGCAGGCCAACGTGGTCGGCCAGGAAACCGCCGAGCAGCGGGCCGCCAATGACCCCGCTAATCTGCGCGGTGGAAAGCGTGCTAAGCGCCCAGCCGCTTCGCTCACGCGGTACCTGAGAGGCCACCAGCGCCATCGCATTCGGGATATACCCGGAAGTCAGCCCCATGATTGCCCGCAGAATAAACAGCTGCCAGACGTTGGTCGCGAAGGCCTGAAGCAGGATGGCAATCGCCATCCCCAGCGAGGCGCGCAGCAGCATCAGCTTGCGCCCCTTGCGATCCGCCAGGCTGCCCCACATCGGCGACACGATGGCGGATACCAGAAACGTCACGCTGAACGTCAGGCCGGACCACATGGAGAGCGCTTCATGGGAAGTCACCCCGAGCTGCGACACGTACAGCGGCAGGAAGGGTAATATCTGGCTGATAGCCAGTCCGGTGAAGAAACAGCCGAACCAGACTGAGATGAGGTTAACTTTCCAGGATTCCATAACAGAAATAGTCTTCATTTTTAGGCGAATTCGCCGACAGATTAGCAAGTTACGCGTAATGAGATAGCGCCAGAGATGCGACCCTGCAGACTTCAGTGTTTTATCTGCCCAGTCATCATATTTGTGAAATAAGTCACAAAACATCCAATTTCTGGCGGAAGATTATGCTTTAGCGGCATAACCCATACCCGCGCATCCCGAGATGGAAATGGTTGGCATGGGCGGCATTATAGTCCGGCCCCAGGCCGTTACCGTAATAGCCGCAGCTTGCCGACAGCAGCGCCTGTAGCCAGGGCCTGGTCTTGTCCGCCTTCCAGCCGTTGAGTATGGTAACGCGCTCTCCGTTTGCCAGCCGGAAGGCGCTGATATCCAGCGCGTCCGCCGTGGCGTGTTCGCTGCGCCGCGCGTCCGGACGGCTGTAGATGTTGCGGCAGGCAAAGCTGCCGAGGTGTTCGATGCGCGTGAGCTTGCTTCCCGTCCAGGACTGGGTGAGCGGCCGCGCCTGCTGGCTGACAAACAGAGCAGAACTTAACGCCAGCGGACAGCTGGCAAGAAAGCTGCTGTTCAGGCTGACCGGACCAAAATCGCGCACCCGCACCACGTTACTCAGCGGGCATTCACCGGCGCTGTCAGCGACGGCCTGAGTGCGGATGAGCTGGCGCTGATTGGCCTGCGCCAGCAGGCTTTCGCACGCCTGAGGCGTTAAGCGCCGAAGCTTAAGCTGGGTTATTTTTCCGGGCGGATCGTCAAGCGTAAGCGGCACGAAAGGGTTGTAATGCGGCGGCAGCCAGCGGTAGCCCACCGCGGCAATCCCGGCAATAACGATAAGAATAAGCAGACCTTTTCCCCTCACGCGCCCTCCTTCAGCATCCCTCAAAACATTATGGCAGAAGGCCGCGAAACCCGCCGGGCATCGTGGTATGTTATTGGCTTTTCGTCAGACTGGAAGAGAGTGAGATGGCTAAGCAGCGCGTAGGTATTGTCTTTGGGGGAAAATCGGCAGAGCACGAGGTGTCATTGCAATCGGCCAAAAATATCGTTGATGCGATTGATAAAAGCCGTTTTGACGTCGTGCTGCTGGGCATTGATAAACAGGGCCAGTGGCATGTTAACGACGCCAGCCAGTATCTGCTGAATGCTGACGATCCGGCGCATATCGCCCTTAATCCTTCAGATATCAGCGTCGCGACTGTGCCAGGCGTGGTGCAGGGGCAGCTTATTGATGCCGGTAACGCCCAGGCGCTGGCACAGATTGACGTGGTATTCCCTATCGTGCACGGCACGCTGGGTGAAGATGGCTCCCTGCAGGGCATGCTGCGTATGGCCAACCTGCCGTTTGTCGGCTCCGACGTGCTGGGCTCTGCCGCCTGCATGGATAAGGACGTCACTAAACGCCTGCTGCGCGATGCCGGTCTGAATATTGCGCCCTTCGTGACGCTCACCCGCGCCAACCGCGATCGATACAGCTTCGCGAAGATTGAGGCGCAGCTCGGTCTGCCGCTGTTCGTCAAACCCGCGAATCAGGGCTCTTCCGTTGGCGTCAGCAAGGTGACCAGCGAAGCGCAGTTTACCGACGCCGTTCGTCTGGCCTTTGAGTTTGACCATAAGGTGGTGGTTGAGCAGGGAATTAAAGGCCGTGAAATTGAGTGCGCCGTGCTGGGCAACGATTTCCCACAGGCGAGCACCTGCGGTGAGGTGGTATTGAACAGCGACTTCTACTCCTACGACACCAAATATATTGACGACAAAGGTGCTCAGGTTGTGGTGCCGGCCGCGCTCGATCCTGACGTTAACGATAAGATCCGGGCGATCGCCATTCAAGCCTATCAGGCCCTTGGATGCTGCGGGATGGCGCGCGTCGACGTGTTCCTGACGCCGGATAACGAGGTGGTGATTAACGAAATTAACACCCTGCCGGGCTTTACCAACATTAGCATGTACCCGAAACTGTGGCAGGCCAGCGGGATAAGCTATCCGGAGCTGATCACACGCCTGATTGAACTGGCGCTGGAGCGTCACGCTGCAGACAGCGCCCTGAAGAGTTCCGTAAGCGGTTAATCGACTTTTTCCGTCGTTTCCGTACGATCCGCCGTCGCCTCATCGGGACGGCGGCGGATAATGAGTCCCGCCAGCCAGAAACTGATAATCCAGGTCACCAGCCCAACCGCGTAGGTTTGCCAGCCCTTAGCTTCAAATCCCAGCAGCCCGACAACACCGTTAAGAATAAAGATCAGCCCGATAGCAAAGGCGTAGTAATGCCAGTCACGGCGTAGTTTGGAAGTGAGCTTCATGACAACTCCGGCAGAAAAAAAGCTATCCTCTCACATTTTAATGCAGGCAACTGTGGCGAATACGTAAATTCTGAAATGTGGCAAAGTTTCACTTATGTTATCAATTTGTGACGTGATGCAGAAATCGACAATCCAGGAGGAATCCTGAGCCGTATTTCCCACGATTCTGATATTGACAAATGCTATGACCTGTCACACTCACCCTGTACGACGCGTATTAAAACAGAGTGATATTTCGGGAGGTCTTATGGCAGACTTTACATTGTCGAAACCGATTTTTGGCGGAAAACAACCAAAAACCTCCACGGCGGGGAATATTGCCTATGCCCTGTTTGTTCTGTTTTGCTTCTGGGCGGGAACCCAGCTGCTGAACATGCTGGTGCATGCCCCTGGCGTGTATGAGCAGCTGATGCAGGTTCAGGATACAGGCCGCCCGCGCGTTGAAATCGGTTTAGGCGTGAGCACCGTCTTCGGGCTCATCCCCTTCCTCGCGGGCAGCATGGTTCTGGGCGTGATTGCACTCGTCCTGCGCTGGCGCCACCGCCGCTGATTACAGCCCCATACAGCGCGCCCGACGATCGTCCACGCGTTTCGCGAACCAGGCGGTCGTCAGGTTACGCGTGATCTTCGGGCTTTCCAGCTGAATACCCGGCAGAACGGCTCTCGGTAACGGTTTACCACTCTTCTTCTCTGCCAGCGTAAACACCTGCTTATACAAATCCGTTTTCTCAAACGCCAGGCTGTCGCCCTTCTCCAGCTGACGGCGGATATCGCTGTCGCTCATCCCAAGCTTTGACGAAAGTTTACGCACCGCTCGTTCGGTGGTACCCGCCTCGCTGCTGCCGTAAGCAATCAGATCGCCGTCCAGGGCCAGCTTCACGCCGCTGGCGCGGCTTACCGCATTCTGGAAGGCCGCGTTTCGGCTGGCGTACCAGCCCGCGTTAAAGTCAGCAAAGCGATACAGCGGTTTGTCGTAATTAGCCGGATAGTTCAGCAGGTGATAAGTCCCAAACCACAGCCCACCGCGCAGGGAGAAGACCTCCTGACGCACCGTACCGTCGATCTCCCACGGATAGCCGTCGGTATGTTTTTCCGCAAAGGCGATGCTGACCTGCATCGGGCCGCCGGTATGCACCGGGTTCAGCGAGCCAAACAGCCTCTGCCCCATCGGCACCATATTGATTAGATCGTCGAAAATGGCGCTGAGCTGTTTCTCGGTCTTCACCGCATCCAGCCGTTCGCTGTAGCTTTTACCGTCTGGCGAGGAGATTTTAAGGGCGGTATGCACAAGGAAGACCGGGATGTGTAACGATTCGGCCCGGCGGTCAATCTCTTTCCAGGCGATTTTGTTCAGGCCGGGCACGACAGGATCTGACTGATACATCGACTCCTGCTGCGCCACCGCCAGCACCGAGCAGATATTCTCCTCGGTAGGCGCTATCTTCTGGCTTTTGAAGGTCGTTGCCAGGGCCTGCGCCCACGCATTGCGATCCTTCACGCTGGCGGGCATTTTTTGCCGCACGACGCTCGCCACATCCACAGGCTTTTCACCTTCCTTGAGCGGTGCGGCCCCTTTTTCGGCACAGCCCGCCAGCACGAAGGCGGCGAGCAACGTCAGCGGTAACGCACGTGGTACGGCAAATGGCATAGCAGTTCCCTGTCTTATCCTAATGTATGAGTAACTTCCTGCAGATCCTTATCGTCCAGCTCACGTTCGAAGCTGCGTAAACGCTTATAGATGGACATCAGCTCCACCAGCGTGGTCCAGGAGCTAATCAGGTACTGGAACGAACCGCGAACCTGACCAAAGACGTTGGTGATCTGGGTCATCAGACCGAGCGTAATGGTACCCGCAACGATAGACGGGAACAGCAGGAACAACCCGAAAACGTTATCAACCTGCAAATAAAGAATGCGCGCGATATTAAAATACATGTAATGGAAGTAGAGACGGAAGTAGTTACGACGTACGGCGCCAAACAGCTCACGCACGGTAGGCGGTGACGCACGGTCAGGATCGTCTTCGCCATACACCAGCTCTTTACGGTAGGCCGCCTCCACGCGCTGATTTTTGAACTCCAGCCCGGGCAGCTTGATCCCCACCACGGCCAGCAGCCCGGTCCCCATCAGCGACCAGACAATCGCGGCAATCACCAGGCCGTACGGCAGATGGCCGACTATCGGCAGCTCCGGAACATGTGACGAGAGCGTCACGAGCACCGGCAGGAAGGCGATCAGCGTCATGATGGCATTGATAAAGCTCACGCCCATATTCTCAAGGGTAGAGGCAAAGCGCATGGTGTCTTCCTGCACACGCTGTGCCGCACCTTCGATATGACGCAGGTGCTGCCAGTGCGCCATATAGTGTTCGTTCATCGCGGTACGCCAGCGGAACACGTAGTGGCTGACGAAGAAGTTATTCATCACGCCGATCACCACGGCGATGAGGGCGATGCCAAGGAAAACGCCCACCTCATGGTAAAACTGGTTTATGGTCACCTTGTGCGGCGAGCTCAGTGCCGTCTGGATCAGATCGTAGAACGGCGCATACCAGGCGTTGACCGCCACGCCCACTTCCACCAGGAACCAGGTAACAAAGATAATTAACGACGTGCCGAGAATCGACCAGTACTGCCAGCGGTGAGGTGAATAGAGGAACCAGAAGATGGCGAACAGCCCCACGCAGAGCATGTAATAGGCGTAGAAAAGCAGATAGCTCATGGACCAGAAGCGCGCCGCGCTAATGGGAATATCGCCCGTCGCGCCCGTAAGACGGGTCAACCACGCGCCGCCACCGGCCTGCCAGAAAATGACAGCCAGCACTGCCCAAATAAATGCCGACAGAAAAAATGGCCCCGGCTTTGGGAAAAAAGACTTAAACATTGTGCTTCCTTCTTGTTGTTATGGCTGTTGCTGTGCTCAACATATCACCACGCGAAACCTTGCCTGTGCCAGCCGCCCGGCTCAGGCAAAAAAGTCAGACCTGCGGCTTAATTATTAGTTCGCTTTCCGGTTTCCCGGAATTGTTTCGGTCCGTTTCATCTGCAGCAGCCATCATAGCGACTATCATACGGTCGATGTCACAAAATGGGAGCCGGGTCGCAAGTAATTTATTGTTATTTACCCATGGTTACGTTTTTCTCGCTATCGTTATGCAAATCGGGCCATTGCTCCGTGCCGATTAGTAGTATAAATACCCGTAACTTTCCTTATTCACTTGATGGATGTTTTTCGTTGAAACGTTGTCTGCTCTCTTTCGCCGCGCTGTGTGCGGTGAGCCTGTCTACCGCCCAGGCAGCTCAGCCTCTGACGGCCCCGGTGCTGGCCTCTGACATTGCCGATCGCTATGCAAACCTTATCTATTACGGCAGTGGGGCGACAGGTATGGCGCTGGTGGTGATCGACGGTAACCAGCGGGTGTTTCGCAGCTTTGGTGAAACGCGCCCGGGAAATAACGTTCGCCCCCAGCTGGATTCCGTTGTCCGTGTGGCTTCCATAACCAAGCTGATGACCAGTGAAATGCTGGTGAAGCTGCTCGATCAGGGCGTGGTGAAACTCGACGATCCGCTCAGCAAATACGCGCCGCCCGGCGCCCGCGTTCCGACATATCAGGGAACGCCGATCCGGCTGGTTAACCTGGCGACCCATACCAGCGCCCTGCCGCGAGAACAGCCCGGCGGCGCCGCGCATCGCCCTGTATTTGTCTGGCCAACCCGCGAGCAGCGCTGGAACTACCTGAGCACCGCGACCCTGAAGTCTGCCCCGGGCTCGCAGGCTGGCTATTCAAATCTGGCGTTCGATCTGCTGGCCGATGCCCTGGCGACGGCATCGGGTAAACCCTACCCGCAGCTGTTTGAAGAACAAATCACGCGTCCGCTCGGGATGAAGGACACCACCTTTACCCCATCCCCGGACCAGTGCAAACGCCTGATGGTGGCAGAGAAAGGGGCAAGCCCGTGTAACAACACGCTGGCGGCCGTTGGCAGCGGAGGCGTTTACTCCACGCCCGGCGATATGATGCGCTGGATGCAGCAGTTCCTATCTTCAGATTTTTACGCGCGCAGCAATCAGGCCGACCGTATGCAGACGCTTATCTACCAGCGTGCGCAGTTACGTCGCGTCACCGGCATGGACGTTCCCGGGAAGGCGGATGCCCTCGGTCTGGGCTGGGTGTATATGGCGCCGAAAGAGGGCCGTCCGGGTATTATTCAGAAAACCGGTGGGGGCGGCGGATTCATCACCTACATGGCGATGATTCCGCAATCAAACGTGGGAGCGTTTGTGGTGGTCACCCGCTCCCCGAACACGCGCTTCGTGAATATGAGTGATGGCGTGAATAACCTGGTCGCCGAACTGAGCGCCAACAAAGCGCAGGTTCTTACCGCGTCGAACTAGCCTCAATAGTCCGTGGGCAAGCGGTTAATACTGACCAGCTTGCCCCGGCTCATATTGATGTAATTCCCCTGCCGCAGCGCCGCCAGTACTTCTGCAACCACCGAGCGTGAAATACGCGTGCTACGCTGAATATGATTCATAACACCAATTTTTGAGCGTAGCGTGTCATCCCACTCGGCCATATTGATCAGCATCGCCCGTATCTGGCTGTAGGAACTATTTCCCACCAGCTGCATATCGCGCTTACCCATAATATGGTTAATCCAGGAGAGCCAGCAGAAAGCATCCTGCCAGAGATCCTCCTGCTGAATAAGCTGGCACGTCGTTGAGGCGGGTAAATAAAAGCCAGAACAGGGGGTTTGTGCCATCAGGGAATATTCCAGATAGCTGTCATTTACCCATGCGCTCAACCCATAGATAAAAGGTGCCCGCGCAATACCTACAAGAAGCTCATCTGTTTTACGGTGAACGGCGATTAGCCCGGACTGTATTACAAAGGTGGATGGCTCATCATCATTATTGCCGGTTGTTATTAATTGCTGTGGTTCGTGCTTAAAGGGGGTACCGGCGACTTCCAGACACTTTACGAGCCGGCTTAATTCAGAAAGTGGTTTCGCATTAACGTTCATGCATACCTCAAGTCATCTGTATCTGTCGGTTCTTTATTATTTTTAAACCATATAAAAAAGCGGGGGTAAAATCCCCCGCGCTTTCTTTACCAGGTATATTTCACACCCAGGTTTGCTCCCCAGTTCTGGTCAACGTCGCCGCCGCCCAGATAAGTCGCGTCAGTGTAAGCACTGAAGTTTTTCGTGAAGCTGAACTGGGTGCCCAGCCCCACGCGAACTGCCGAGCCTTCAACGCCGTTATCAATACTGTCAGTGTTGATATCCGCATTGTTGTCGGCATCGTCATACACGTAAGCCAGTTTGAAGTAAGGCGTCAGCGCCTGTTCACCGCCGTAGTTGAAGGTATAACCTGCATCCACGCCGAGTTCATAGCGCATGCTGTCGTAAGACTGACCATCAATACGCATGTCGTTGCTTAACTGGTAGTCATCACCAGACTGGAACAGGCCGGAGAGCGCCGCATAAGGGGTGATGTAGCCGGACAGGTTTGGTTTCCAGTCATAGCCCAGCTTCATCCCAAAGCCAACGGCGTCAGTGGTGGTATCACCATCAACGTACTGGCCGTTGCTCATTGTGGCAGAGAGCTCGTTGTTGAAGCGGGTGTAGCTCAGGGAACTGTCGAGGAAGATGTCGTTCATGAACTTCGCCGACGCGTAGATCATCGCCGTCTGGCTGTCCTGGTCGACCTGACCCGTACGATCGCTGATATCGCCCTTCGCGAAGCCTGCCGCACCGCCGACAATCCACTTCGCATTGTTACCGTCGATCTGGGTATCCAGGCCAACCATAATGCCGCTTACGTCCTGATCGTAGCTGACGGTGCCATTATCCGCGTCAAAGTTGCCGCCGAAGTAGCTCACCCATGCTCCGCCGCTGTCGGCCAGGCCATGACGGCTGTTGGTCAGACGCGTGCCCACGGTATCCTGCTGCAGATTCCAGATGTTGGTATTGGCTGAAGGAATGCTCAGCGCCATGTTGGCGTAGTCGGTCAGCGCTTTCTGCTCCAGAACAACCGTGTCGCCCTTCTGCTGCGCCTGATAAGTGTATGCACCTAAATCGGCTTTGTTTGCGGCAGTAAAGCTGGCTGCGGTATCCGCGTTATTGTCGTAGACGCGAACGATCTCTTTGTTTTTGTAGTCGGCAACGGAACCTGCGCCGGTTGCATCGTCGATGCGCACCTTATAGTTACCCGCAACATCACCATTCACCGCCAGATGGCCGTCAGAGTTCAGCGCGACAACACCATAGTCGTAATCCGCTTTGTACCGATCGTTGGTGATGTAGCGAGCGTTGTTCAGGTCGCTGTTCAGCACATAATCGCGGCTGGCAACGTTGAGCACACCGCCGTCGGTCAGCACCATATTGTGCGTATCGGCCTGGCCCAGTCCAAGCGCCAGCTCTGCACCGTTATCCACGGTAATGGTGTTGGCATACAGATCGGCGGTCTCTTCAGTCAGTGCCGCGCGGCTGCCGCTGTCCAGATACAGGCTGTCGGTTGCCACGGCTCCGCTGTCGCCGATATTCAGGGTAGACGCATTGGTCAGGGTGATGGAATCCGCCAGCAGGCCAGAGTTTTCGAGGTTGACCTGAGAGTGGTTGTTCACCGTCAGCGCGTCAATGTTAGAGACCTTACGGGTATCCCACTCGGAACCGTTATCCAGCGCCACGTTGAACAGACCGCTCTGATAAACCTCTTCACCGGCAACGTGGCCGTTGCTGTCGAAGGTAGAGTCAGGCCAGATGCTGTTCGGGGACAGCGCGTGCCAGTCAACGTTGCTGTAGCCCTGACCATACATCTGCGACGTGCCGATAGCTTCCACGCTGGACTGCGCTGCACCGACCCACTTACTGCCGTTTGTCAGCGTAACATCCAGCTTATCGGTGCCATCCCAGCCGTTGGTGGTTGGGTTGTAGACGCCATCGTCTGTGGTGTCCGTTGCCGCATCGCCATTCTCGTAGAAGTTGTTATCGAAGGTGCTGGAGAAAAGAATGTCACCCGTCACGGTGGAGCGATCGAAGGTAGCCTTGGTTTGCATGGCGTTATCCGACGCGCCGGCGGCGACGATCAGTGCCGCGTCATCCGCACCGGTGGCGTTGGTTTCACCGTAGTCGCTCGGCTTCGCCGTTTGACCATAGAACCCGCTGGTGCCCAGATCGCTGTACGCGCCGGAGGTCAGCACAGAGTCTTTCACCACCAGCGTATCGGTAAAGACGTTGCTGCTGTTAGCCACGCCTTCTACGCCGTCGTAGGGGGTGTTATCCAGTTCCTGATAACCCTGGGTCAGGGTGATACCCGCGACGTGGGAATTGTTCTGAATGACGATATCAGACTCAACGTCCAGGGTAATGGCGTTACCCAGACCATAGGTGTCCTGATAATGCGTTTCAGTGGTATCACCGTTGACGACATCATACGCGTAATGCTCGTACGTATCGTTGATGGTGGAGTGATCCACCGTCAGGCTGAAACGATCGTACTGGGTATGATGGGTACCGTCGGTATCCAGGCCATCCGCACACGTCGTGGTCATGCATTTTGACGTGATCATGCCGTTAACGGTGCTGTTAGAAATGCTCAGCGCATGCGCGCGGCCATTGGCACCATCATCCAGATAGTACGTCGAAATAACCCCGTTCACGGTTGATTTATTCACGACCGGATAAATATCACCGTCATGGGTGGCGTCTGAATAATTCCAGTCAGCGTAACCATAAAACCACGGCGCGGATGCCGTATTGTCATATCCAAAAGTATTATATGTCGTTCCTGATATATCTTTCGCATTGGCCTGAGAAGCGATAGCCAGGGTGCAGGCTAATGCAAGTTGAGATACAACCAGTTTCTTTTTCCATGTTTGCATTGGGTCATCCCTCCTCAGGGACGTAAGCAAGTTTGTCCATCAAATCATTTAGCAATTTTTAATTGCGGAAGGAATTATGCAGTTTCATTTCGAAAAGGTTCAATGAATGATTCCATTAAGTCCGTATCCAGACAAATAAGATTTACCACCCGGATTTATATCAGCCATTATAAATAAAAATCATAAAATCAGCACATTGCACGATTATTGTATTGGCTAAGAAAATATAATAAAAAATAATAGATCATTTATAATGATACTTTCCCTGCGATACAGAAATAACACCAATATTTCAAAGCGAGTAAAAAAACCTGTTTACGTTTGGAATAAATAAATGCATTGCCGCGCGTTTCGGCGCATTTTGCAAAATCAAAAAGCCCACTTTAGTAAAACACCGCCCCCGGCTTTCAGGTACACTATCCCTCTTTGTTCCACAAACATCAGGCATACCATGACCGATTTAATTGCACGTCCCCGTCGCCTGCGCAAGTCACCCGCACTGCGCGCCATGTTTGAAGAGACAACACTGACCCTAAACGATCTGGTGTTGCCGATTTTTGTTGAAGAAGAGATCGATGACTACAAAGCCATCGACGCGATGCCAGGCGTGATGCGCATTCCAGAAAAGCATCTGGCCCGCGAGATCGAACACATTGCGAATGCGGGGATCCGCTCGGTGATGACGTTCGGGATCTCCCACCACACCGACGCTACCGGCAGCGATGCCTGGAAAGAGGACGGCCTCGTCGCCCGTATGTCTCGCATCTGTAAAGAGACCGTACCGGAGATGATCGTCATGTCCGATACCTGCTTCTGCGAATACACCTCTCACGGCCACTGCGGTGTGCTGTGCGATCACGGCGTGGACAATGACGCAACCCTGCTGAATCTTGGCAAGCAGGCGGTTGTCGCCGCCGCTGCGGGTGCAGATTTCATTGCGCCTTCCGCGGCGATGGACGGCCAGGTGCAGGCGATCCGCCAGGCGCTGGATGCCGCTGGCTTCACCGACACCGCCATCATGTCCTACTCCACCAAATTCGCCTCCTCCTTCTACGGCCCGTTCCGCGAAGCAGCGGGCACGGCGCTGAAAGGCGATCGTAAAACCTACCAGATGAACCCGCTGAACCGCCGCGAAGCCATTCGTGAATCGCTGCTGGATGAAGCTCAGGGCGCAGACTGCCTGATGGTGAAACCGGCGGGTGCGTATCTGGATATCCTGCGCGACATCCGCGAACGCACCGAGCTGCCGCTGGGCGCATACCAGGTGAGCGGCGAGTACGCGATGATCAAATTCGCCGCGCAGGCCGGCGCCATCGACGAAGAGAAAGTGATCCTCGAAAGCCTCGGGGCGATCAAACGCGCGGGCGCGGATCTGATCTTCAGCTACTTCGCGCTGGATCTGGCCGAGAAAAAAATCCTCCGCTAATCTTCACCAAACTGCAATACAACCGACATCTCCTCCTTCTACTGTCTGGGCAAGACGGCAGGAGGAGTGATCATGTTTAGTCTCGACAGCGTTCTCGATGACCTTTGGCCTCAGGCGAGGCCCGCACCCTGGCAAAAAAGTCTGTTAAAAAGACTGTTCCACGAAGACGAATTTCAGCAGTTTGCCGCCAGCCACCGTCACCTGAAAGGGCTGGACATGGTGGAGCAGGTTCTGGAACACCTTGATATTCTCTGTACCGTATCCGCACGCGATCTCGAACAAATCCCCGAACACGGCCCGCTAATTGTGATGGCTAACCACCCGACGGGCACCCTTGACGGGCTCGCGCTGCTGTATGCCGTCTCCCGCGTGCGCCGCGACGTCAAGGTGGTCACTAACCGGATGCTGTCCCATCTGGAACCGCTCAGTTCGCTGTTTATTCCCGTGGACAATATGGGTGGCAGGACCGCAAAAGCGTCGCTGGTGCAGATGGAGCAACATCTGCAAAACGCCGGCGTGCTGATCTTCTTCCCGGCGGGAGAAGTTTCCCGTCCCACGCGCAAAGGCATCCGCGATAAAAAATGGCATCCGGGCTTTATCAAGCTGGCCGGCAAGCTGCGGGTGCCGCTGCTGCCGGTGCATATTCAGGCGCACAACAGCCTGCTTTTTTATGCCAGCACGCTGGTCTCGCCGACGCTGTCCATGCTGCTGCTGATGCAACAGATGTTTCGCCGCCGTCACAGCCAGCTGCCGATTAAAATCGGCCAGCAGATTGCCTGGAATGCCGGCTTTAGCGCCACCCTTTCATCGCGTGAAATGGCCGAGCAGTGCCGTCAGCACGTGATACGTCTTGGCAAGGGACTGCCTGGCGTCTTTAAAACCCGGTGCGCCATTGCCCGTCCTGAAGACAGGGCCACGCTGAAGCGCGAGCTGGCACAGGCCGAGTGTCTGGGCAAAACCAGCGACGGTAAAACCATCTATCTCTGGCAGCGCAACGGCCAGGAAGACGCGCCGCTGCTGCGCGAGCTGGGACGCCTGCGCGAGATTGCCTTTCGCGCCGTGGAGGAAGGCAGCGGGAAGCGTCGGGATACCGACAGCTATGATGATGATTATCTGCACCTCATCCTGTGGGATGACGACGATCTGGAGATTGTCGGTGCGTACCGCTTTATGCCAACGGCCATGCAGGTGGAAAAGCGGGGCGTCGAGGGGTTGTACAGCTACAGCCTGTTCCACTACGACGAAAAAATGCAGGACATTCTGGAGCACGGCATTGAGCTGGGGCGAAGCTTTATACAGCCGCGCTACTGGGGGCGTCGCGGCCTGGACTATCTGTGGTCGGGCATTGGTGCCTATCTGGCGCGCTATCCGCACTACCGCTACCTGTTTGGTCCGGTCTCGATCTCCGGCGGTTTACCGCCAGCCGCGCGGGATCTGCTGGTGGCGTTTTATCGCCTCTGGTTTCCGGCCAGCCACCCGTTAGCCGCCTCGCGTCAGCCCTACCCGGCCTCACTTCCGGACGTGCTGGCCCAGTTTGGCGGCGTGGATTACGTGGACGATCTGACGAAGCTGAAATCCCTGCTCGGCAATCTGGGCTGCGGCATCCCCCCGCTCTATAAACAGTATTCCGAGCTATGCGAGCCGGGCGGCGTGCAGTTTATTGATTTTGGCAGCGACCCGGCGTTTAACAACTGCGTCGACGGGCTGGTGCTGGTAGACCTGTGTTACCTGAAGGCGAACCGCTATCAGCGGTATATTGAGGCGCATTTAATACCCTCACCCTAAAAGGGAGAGGGTGAAAACCGCCCCGGTCAGTCCCCTCGCCCCTTTGGGGAGAGGGTTAGGGTGAGGAGCTCAAACCGCACGGTAGAACGGCTTATCCCCCAAAATCGTTGCCCGCTGCATAATCCTTCGCTGCGGCAGATAATCCGCATTGGCATAATGCTGCGTCACGCGGTTATCCCAGATCGCCAGATCGTTCTCCTGCCAGCGCCAGCGCACCTGAAACTCCGGTTTGGTGATATGGGCAAACAGGAAGCCGAGCAGCGCCTCGCTCTCTTTTTCCGTCAGATCCACAATGCGTGTGGTAAACCCTTCGTTCACAAACAGCGCCTGCCTGCCCGTCACCGGATGGGTACGCACCACCGGGTGCAGCAGCGGCGGATGCTTCGCGACCGCCTCCAGCCAGCGCTGGTGCTCCTCTTGCGTCTTACGGTACTTATATTCCTGGAACGATTTTTTAAAATCATGCTCCGCCCGCAAACCACTCAGCAGGGTCTGAAACGGCGCGGAGAGCGCCTCAAAGGCCGCAATACCGCTGGCCCACAGCGTATCTCCCCCGGTCTCCGGCAGCCGTTTTGCCGCCAGAATCGCTCCGGCCGGAGGCGTCTCGATAAAGGTCACATCCGTATGCCAGTTGTCGTTATCCGGCGGATTATCGTTGTGGGTATCCAGCACGATAATTTCCTCCACGCCTTCCGCATGCGGATAAACCGGGTGGATATGCAGGTCGCCAAAGCGCAGCGCCAGCGCGCGCTGCTGCTGCGGGGTGATGGCCTGCTCGCGCAGGAACACCACCTGATGGCGCAGCACCGCGTGGTACAGCTGCTCAAACTGGTTATCGCTCAGCGGACGGGTCACGTCCAGGCCCGACACCTGCGCGCCAATGTACGGCCCCAGCGGGGTAATGGTCAGACGTTCACTCATTGTATTTCTCCATGCCAGGGCGTCAGGCGACGCTGTAGCGCGCGCAGTCCCAGTTCTAAACCAAAGGCGATTGCGGCGATTACCGCGATCCCTGCCAGCACCACGTCAGTCGCCAGGAACTCCCCCGCCGACTGCACCATAAATCCCAGGCCGCGCGTGGCGGCAATCAGCTCCGCGGCGACCAACGTTGACCAGCCCACGCCAAGGCCGATGCGCAGCCCGGTTAAAATCTCCGGCAGCGCGCCCGGTAAAATAACGAACAGCAGCACCTGAGCGCGGCTGGCGCCGAGCGACTGCGCCGCACGAATGCGTACCTGCTGAGCGCTTTTTACGCCGGCCAGAGCCGACATGGCTACCGGCGCGAAAATCGCCAGATATATCAGCAGGATTTTTGAGGTCTCGCCGATGCCAAACCAGATCACCATCAGAGGCAGATAAGCCAGCGGCGGCACGGGACGGTAAAGCTCAATCAGCGGGTCGAGAATGCCGCGCAGCGTCGAACTCAGCCCCATCGCGATCCCCACCGGAACGCCAATAAAGACCGCCGCGAGCAGCGCCACCAGAATACGCGACAGGCTGGCGCCCGCGTGCTGCCAGAGCGTGGCATCCATAAAGCCCTGCGGCCCGGCGATGGCGATCAGCTTTTCCAGAACCTGACCCGGCGGCGGCAGAAACAGCGGGCTGATCCACTGCTGCGCGGCCACCGCCCACCACAACGCCAGCAATACCACCACCGTGCCAACGCTCAGCGTGAGTTGACGCGGCACAGGCCAGCGCCAGCGCAACCCGGTACGGCGGGATTTTTCACTGAAGATAATGCTCATGAGAACGCCTCCCGCTGCTCGAACACGCGGCTTAAGATGTACTCCCGCTTCTCGATAAACAGCGGATCGGATTTGATGCTGCGCACCGGCTCTCCCGCCACATAGCGCCGGGCAAACGCTAGCGGCAGACGCTCCAGCACCCGCCCTGGCCCCGGCGAGAGCAGCACCAGTTCCGTCGCCATAAATACCGCTTCTTCGATATCGTGGGTAATCAACAGCACCTGCTTACCGGTCTCGTGCCACAGGCGCAGCAGCAGAGTTTGCATCTGCTCGCGGGTGAAGGCGTCCAGCGCGCCGAAAGGTTCGTCCAGCAGCAGAAGCTGCGGGTTGGCCGCCAGCGCGCGGGCGATGCCGACGCGCTGGCGCTGCCCGCCCGAAAGCTGCCAGATAAAGCGTTTTTCGGCACCTTCCAGCCCAACCTTTTTCAGCATGTCGCGCGCGGTATTCAGACGCCGCTCACGCTCGACTCCGGCCAGCTGCAGACCAAGCGCGACGTTCTCCTGCACGTTACGCCAAGGGAGCAGCCCTTCATTTTGAAAGACCACGCCGCGCTCCGCGCCCGGGCCTTCCACCTTTTTTCCTTCCAGCTGAATTGTGCCGTGCTGATACGGTATAAACCCGGCAATCAGGTTCAGCAGCGTCGTTTTCCCGCAGCCGGACGGCCCCAGCACGACCAGCAGTTCGCCGCTGTCCAGCGTCAGGTTGATCTCCTTCAGGGCCGGCTTGCCGTCGTAATCGGCGGACAGGTTGGTAATGTTCAGCATTGCAGCCCCCTTATTTCACGAAGCGATCGGTCACGTAGGCGCTATAGTCCGCCGCCACCGCAGGCACTTTGCCCTGCTCTTTCAGGAACGCCGCGGTATCTGCAATCGCTTTGCTCACCGGCCCGTTCAGCTGCTGGACCTGCTGCGCAGGCGTCAGATAGGTATTGCCCTTCACCAGCCCCGGCACGTCCGCTTCCGGTACGCCGCTCAGACGTGAGAGCTTTTCCAGGTTCGCAGGCTGCTTAAGCCACTCATCCGGGTTGCGGATGTAGGGCTGCTGGGCGTCAATGGCGCTTCTGGCAAAGGCTTTCACCACCTCAGGGTGTTTTTCGGCAAAGTCCTTACGAACCACCCAGACGTCGAGGGTTGGCGCGCCCCACTGCCCCACTTTTTCGGAGTCGGTCAGCACGGTGCCGTCTTTTTCCAGCGCGTTGACGGCGGGGGCCCAGACGTAGGCGCCATCAATGTCGCCGCGCTGCCAGGCCGCGATTATCGCCGGAGGCTGAAGATTCAGAATTTGCACCTGGCCCGGCTTAATGCCCCAGTGTCTGAGGGCTGCCAGCAGGCTGTAATGGGTGGTGGAGATAAACGGCACCGCGATGCGTTTGCCGATCAGATCGTCAGGTTTAGTGATGGTTTTCTTCACCACCAGCGCTTCGGAATTTCCGAGCTGCGACGCCAGCAGGAAAACTTCAATCGGCACCTGCTGGCTGGCGGCCACCGCCAGCGGGCTGGAGCCGAGATTGCCAATCTGCACGTCGCCGGAGGCTAACGCCCGCACAATCGCCGCGCCGCTGTCGAACTTGCGCCAGTCGACTTTCGCACCGCTCTCTTTGGCGAAGGTATTATCCGCCTGCGCGACTTTCGCCGGTTCCGCAGAGGTTTGATACGCGACGGTCACGTCCACCGCCTGCGCCTGAAAAGCCCACAGCGCCAGTGCGCCGAGTAATGTGATTCGCGATGAAATTGCCATAGTATCTGCTCCCCTGTTGTTATGAGGGCAGTATTTCCGGCGCGGGAATTTTGATAAAGGAATTAAAAAGCATCGCTAATGACGATTCGTTTTTAGAAAAAAAACGGGAAAGGATAGTGAATTTTGTGCGGTTGTTTTTTTCCCTCTCCCACCGGGAGAGGGCTAGGGTGAGGTATCAGCGCTGCGCGTTCAGCTCAGCGATATCTTTCGGCGTGGTCCGACAGCAGCCGCCAATCAGCCTCGCGCCTGCCTCCAGCCACTGCGGTAAATACCCCACCAGCGTTTCGCAGGCTTCGCCGTGATGATGCCAGGTTTTGCTCACCGCATCATAATGCTCACCCGAGTTCGGGTAGACCACCAGCGGCAGCGATGTCAGGCCGTGCAGATGCGTCAGCGCCGCCGTAGTGTGCTCCAGCGCGATACAGTTAATGCCCAGGGCGACAACCTGCGGGTAGCCTTCCAGAGCAGAAACCACGTCACGCAGCGGCGTACCGTCGCTCAGATGCTCGCTATCGCGCAGGGTAAACGAGAACCACGCCCGGGCGCGGGGATAGGCGGTCAGCAACGCGGCCAGCGCGTTGATTTCGACGAAAGAGGGCAGCGTTTCACAGGCCAGCAGGTCCGCGCCCGCATCCAGCAGCGCCTCCACGCGGGGGCGGTGGAAGGCGGTAAATTCTTCAGCGCTACGCACATAGTCGCCACGATATTCAGAGCCATCGGCCAGGTACGCGCCGTAAGGGCCGACGGATCCCGCAACCAGCAGCGTGCCCGCCTGCGCGTTCTCCGCCAGATACGCTTCGCGCGCCTTACGCGCCAGCTCCACGCTTTTGCCAATCAGCGCCCGGGATTGCGCCTCATCCAGCCCGCGAGCGGCAAAGCCTGCGGGCGTGGCCTGATAGCTGGCGGTGATGGCCACCTGTGCACCCGCGCGGTAGTAGTCGAGGTGCACGTCGCGGATCGGCTCAGGGTTTTCCATCAGCACTTTGGCCGACCAGAGGCTGTCGGCAAGGTTATAACCGCGCGCTTCCAGCTCCGTTGCCATTGCCCCATCCAGCACCACAAACGGCTGCTTTTCAAGGAGGGCGGTAAGCGGATTATTCTGCGACATGTTCAGGCTCCTGCGTTGTCAGGTTTCGGGTCAGGTAGTACGCACCATAACACAGGGCGACAAACGGAAGCCCGCAATAAAGGGCAATACGCTGGCTGGGGTCAAACCACAGGCCGACGCAGGCCACCAGGCAGAGGATAAAGCCCAGCACGGGCACCAGCGGATACCATGGCGCGCGATACTGCAACGCGGATAGCGGCTGGCCGGACTGCACGTGACGGCGGCGAAACACGAAGTGCGACGCGCAGATGCTGATCCACACCGCCACCACCGCAAAGCCGGAGATAGCGGACAGCGCCACAAACACCGTATCCGGCGCAACTACGCTGGAGAACAGCGCCAGCACCCCGCCGAGCATGGAAACGGAAAGGGCCGTCAGCGGCACGCCGTTTTTGTTAACGCGGGCAAAGCAGCGCGGCAGCGTGTTCTCGTTAGACAGCGACCAGAGCATGCGCCCAGACGCGTAGAGGCCGGAATTCGCCGCCGAGAGGATCGCCGTCAGAATCACGAAGTTAAAGATATCCGCCGCATACGGAATGCCGACCTTTTCAAACACCAGCACGAACGGGCTTTTCTCAACCCCAGCCTGCTGCATTGGGATCAGCGCCGCCAGCACGAACACGGTGCCGATAAAGAAGATGATAAGCCGCGCGATGGTGGTGCGTATGGCCACCGGGATAACCTTGTGGGGATTTTCCGTTTCACCCGCCGCGATGCCGATAAGCTCCGTTCCGGAGAAGGCAAAGTTAACCGCCACCATGGTCATCAGGATCGGCAGGCCGCCGTGCGGGAACCAGCCTTCGGCAGTAATGTTGCTCAGCCCCGGCGCGGCAGATCCGTCCGCCATCGGGATGAAGCCAAAGATGGCCGCGCCGCCGAGAATAATAAAGGCGACGATGGTGACAACCTTGACCAGCGAGAACCAGAATTCCCCTTCCGCGAAGAAGCGCGTGGAAATCACGTTAAGACCAAAAATTACCGCGCAAAAGACAACGCACCACGTCCAGACGGGTACCTGCGGAAACCAGTACTGCATACAGAACCCGGCCGCGGTAAAACTCGACCCGAGCGCCACCGTCCAGGTCAGCCAGTAGAGCCAGGCCACGGTATACCCCGTCGCCGGGCCAAGATAGCGAGCGGCGTAGACGTGAAACGCCCCGGTTTCCGGCATCGCCACGGAGAGCTCGCCCAGACACTGCATTACCAGCCAGACCACCAGCGCCCCGATCAGGTACGCCAGCAGCGTGCCCGCCGCGCCGGTCGTTGAAATAATGTATCCAGTGTTGAAGAATAACCCTGTGCCAATCACGCCGCCCAGCGAGAGCATAATCAGGTGGCGGGTTTTCATGGTGCGCTTAAGCTGCCCGTTTTCTTGTTGTGTTTGCATATTACCTTCTAAACGTATGGACATCTAAACATCCAAAGATAAGGTGTTATACCGCGATTGTTAACAAAAAGCCACCCGACTCCGCATCGGCGCAATTATTGGTAAATACGTAAATCGGTTCTATAGTCGACACAGTTTCTTCTACACCAGGACTCACTATGCGCTTTAACGGACTGACCAAAGGTTTCTTCATCTTTATCCTCGCCCTCGTTACCTGGGCCTTCTTTGACGTGCTGTCCCCCTATTTCTCGGCGATCCTGTGGGCCGCGATCCTGACGATTATTTTCAACCCGGTGAAAAACAAACTGCGTACCGCGCTGGGCGATCGTAACGGGCTGGCGTCGCTCCTGACGCTCGGCATTATCTGCCTGATTGTTTTTATTCCGCTGATGGCGATCCTTTCATCGCTCGCGCTGGAGCTGAATGTGGTCTACACCAAGCTGCAACAGAACAACACGCAATTTCCTGAGGTGGTCGCGGGGATCTTCAACCGCCTGCCGGACTGGGCCAGCGGTTTCCTGGCGGATCACAACCTGACCAACGCCGCGCAGATCCAGAAAAAACTTTCCGATGTCGCATTACAGGGCGGACAGTATCTGGCGGGCAGCGCGTTCCTGATTGGTAAAGGCACGTTCGGCTTTGCCATCAGCTTCGGCATTATGCTGTATCTGCTGTTTTTCCTGCTGAAAGACGGGCCGTATCTGGTGCGCCAGATCCTCGATTCGCTCCCGCTGTCTGACTTCGTTAAGCAGCACCTGTTCGCCAAGTTTGTCGGCGTGTCGCGCGCCACGGTAAAAGGCACGGCGGTTGTGGCCGTGGTTCAGGGCACGCTTGGCGGTATCGCCTTTGCCATTGTCGGTATTGACGGCAGCGTATTGTGGGGCGCGCTGATGGCGTTCCTCTCTCTGGTGCCTGCCGTCGGGTCGGCCATCGTCTGGGTTCCCGCAGCCATCTTCCTGTTCGCCACCCACCAGCTGTGGCAGGGCCTTTTCATCGTTGGCTTCTTTGTGATCGTTGTCGGGCTGGTCGATAACTTATTACGTCCGTTGCTGGTGGGCAAAGACACCAAAATGCCGGACTACCTGATTTTGATCACCACGCTCGGCGGTATGGAGCTGTACGGCATTAACGGCTTCGTGATTGGGCCGCTGATTGCCGCCCTGTTTATCGCCTGCTGGAACCTCTTCTCCGGGCGCGATCACGAAGGCAATGCCGAGGAGCTGGACGCAGACTTTATCGAAGAGGGAAGAAACCCTCGGGATCTCTGAAAGCAGACGTTCTGAAAGGCGGCCCCGTGCCGCCTTTTTTTTCGCCATAAATCAGCGGTTTTCTATAATCTTAAAAGAACGCTCTTCCATTTTTGTCGCAGAGGAAACCAACAGGTGCGAATCGCCACGATCACAAACTGGGCTTATGGCGTCACGGTGTGCCTGACCATTGCCTCCGGCATCGTCATGCTGATGGCTTCCCACGCCGACAACATCGAACGTGAAGCCGTTAAACAACGCCAGGTCTTCGATCAGCTTACGGAAGAGATCGAGATAGATACCTGGATGCTCTCCGATCTGGCGCGCCTTTACGTCATCAAAAAAGAGCCCGACGTGCTGGAGAAATACCAGGCGAAAGAAGCTGAGCTGAAGAATATTGAACACACGCTGCGCCAGCTCAAAAACACGGGGGCATCGGGCGAAGAGCTGGCGTTGCTGTATGACGGTCTGAAAATTGTAGACGAACTCCAGGATGAACAGCAGGCAGCCATTGACGGCATCGCACGGGGCGAAGAACAGCAGGCCGTTGCGCTGCTTTTTGGTAAGAGCTATGAGCTGGAACTCGAACGGGCGCAGAACAATATCGAACGCTTTCGCATGCTGCTGGACAAGCGCATTATTGCCGACGTGCAGGCTGCGACCAAAACGTCGAAAACGCTTCGCACTGCCTCTGAGGTGATGGTCGGCCTGACCGCCCTGCTCTTCTTGTTTGTGATGGGCTTTATCCTCAAGCGCCGCGTACTCCGTCCGGTGGTGCGTCTGAGTGACGTGGTTCATCGTCTGGCATCGCAGGATTACGCCGTCGAAACGCCAAACTTCACCCAGGTTGATGAAATAGGCGATATGGCGCAGGCCATCCGCATCTTCCGCGAGAACGGGCTGGCAAGGCAGCGGCTGGAAAAAGAGCGCGATGCTGACTGGGCCATCCGCGAGCTGCTGGCGCGAATGACCCAGCGGCTTCAGGGCTGTGAAAACTTTGCCGACGTGATGAATGTGGCGGAGCTGTTTGCGCCCAATATCGCGCCGGGGGTTTCCGGGCGTCTGTATATTCTGGAGCGGGATCCGTGGCAGATGCGCTGCGCGGCCGAATGGCTGTCGCCCGAAGGGGATAAAAAGCCGTTCCATCCTGACGAATGCTGGGCCGTCCGGCGTGGTCAAAGCCATCCGCCGGTGAACGGCGAGCCGGATATCGGCTGTTATCATCTGCCTGAATCCCAGGCACGGCAATCGCTGTGCGTTCCCTTAATTGCTCAGGGCGAGGCGATTGGGTTGCTCTCGTTCCTGAACATCACGCCTGAAACCGCGCCGTCCCGCGCCTATCTGGAACTGATGGCCGAGGCGCTGGGCCTGGCGCTGGCTAACCAGCGGCTGCGGGATGCTCTTCTGGAAAAAGCCCTGTTCGATCCCTTGACGGGGCTGCGTAATCGCCACCATCTGGAGGATACGTTACGTACTCAAATGAAGCAGGCCGTGCGTAACGATGAGCCGGTAAGCTGCCTGATGATCGATATCGATCACTTCAAGAGCATTAATGACCGCTTTGGTCATGAGGCCGGCGATCTGGTGATCAAAAGCGTGGCAACCATTATTCAACGGGCGGTACACGATACCGGGCTGGCCTTCCGCTACGGTGGCGAAGAGTTCCTGGCACTTCTCACCGGCGCGGATGAGGAGGCAGCGCACGCCGCCGCAACGGAGATCTACAACGGCGTGCACGCGCTTTTGCTGCGCTACGGGCTTTCGGAAATTGGCCCGGTGGACGTTTCGATCGGGATCGCCAGCTATCCCCAGCACGCCCAGGGCGATAATCTGCTGCGCGCGGCGGACGTCGCGCTATACCGGGCGAAAGAGCTGGGGCGCGCGCGGATTGTCAGCTTTGGGATGCTGGAGGCGGGTTAGCAGAAGTACCTTTCCACTGGCACTCTCCTGTCAGGGGCGCGTTATTGCCCAAAGGACCACAATTCCCAGTGCATTACTCCGCTTTTCAACGTACAGGATATTATCGGACGAATAATTCCCCAACGGCTTACAGACACGGATCTCATTTTTCAATTCTGGCTCATTGACCACCGCTCCCTCACAGCTGTGACGGCCGCCCGAGGAATAGCGGTAAGGTTCGCTCCAGGCGGATTGTTCTCCATCCAGCATCCAGGCTGTGGTAATGACAATGAAAACGGCAACAGGATAGCTTAAAAGGACGGCGCCGAGGCAGGCTTTCAGATAGTCAGAAATGGGCTTACCTTTGAGATTACCCTTCGCGAATACGATGGACATCAGGAATATTGTCAGCAGGCCTGTACCAATCACAACGCACAGCGCCCCTCGGGTATTGAGAAAGGTTACGCGATAAATTTCTGCTCGCCAGACAATCACTCCACATAACAGTGCCGCCGCTCCCACGATCGCTGGGAGCAAATACCGGTAAGCCTTTTTTTTCATAGTAGAGGCGTCCTTGTCATTTTTGCGCGGTCAGAAGATCAATCATTGCCCGGGCGGCCGCCGACTGACGTCGGTGTGGCGCGTAGATCACCGAGAAAGGCCGCGACCGCCCCCGCAGCGTCGGAAGCACTTCAACGAGCTGGCCCCGCTGGATCCTCTCCTGGACGATAAACGCATAGCTCTGGCAAATCCCCATACCCTGTTCAGCGAGGGAAACCACGCCAAGCACGTCCTCTGACGTTTCGACGGAAGAAACGGGCAGCCAGTCAATATCGCGTCCGTCTTCACGAAATACCCACGGTGCAATGCGGCCGGTACGCGGCAGGATAAACGGCAAACACATGTGCAACCGTAGTTCCTCCAGCGTATGAGGGTTTCCCATTCGATGGAGGTAATCCGGTGACGCGACCAGTACCAGCGCGGCATCCTCCAGCTTACGGGCGACTAAGCCGCTGTCGGGCATCTGGCCCAAACGTATCGCGAGGTCGAATCCTTCGGCGATCAGGTCGACGTTGCGGTTGGTAATGTTCAGCTCGACCTTAACGTTCGGATATTGTCGGGCAAAGCGTGCCAGCAGGGAGGGCAGACGGTAGTGCCCGTAGGTGGTTGGCACGCTCATGCGCACGCGGCCCGTTAAGTTGCCCTCCTGCCCCCGTCCTTCACGTTCAGCCTCATCCAGCAGAGAAAACGCCGCGCGCGCCTGCTCCAGATACACGCGCCCTGCTTCCGTTAGCCCTACACGACGGGTCGTGCGCTGCAGTAGTTGACGCCCAAGGCGCGCTTCAAGGCGGGTAACTGCACGGCTCAGTACCGAGGGCGTGGTTGAGAGGACAACCGCGGCGGCAGTAAATGAGCCGTGCTCAACAACGGTAATGAAGGCTTCGACATCGCCAAGATAATCAAATTTTCGGCTCATTTTGCTCTTTCACGAACAAATGTTTTTCAATTTCGCTAATTTATCCCCCGCTGAGCGATGAGTAAAGTGGCCTCACACATCATCAGAAGGTAAAAATTATGGATCTTCAACTCAGCGGTAAGACAGCCCTTGTTACAGGCGCAACGGCAGGGATTGGCCTGGCCATCGCCCGCACGCTGGCGCGAGAAGGCGTTGCGGTGACCATCACCGGACGTGAAAAGGCGAAGCTGCAAAACGCCGTCGCCGATATCAGCAGCGCCGCGCCTGGCGTGCCGATCGGCGCCGTTATCGCAGATCTGGGAAGCGCTGAGGGTGCCGAAGCGCTGTTTGCGGCTTGCCCGGATACCGACATTCTTATTAATAATCTGGGTTTTTACGAAGCTAAGCCTTTCGCCGACATCACGGACGAAGACTGGCTGCGCATGATCGATATTAACGTTATGTCCGGGGTTCGCCTGTCCCGGCATTATTTCCCGCGCATGCTGGAACGCAGCTGGGGCCGGGTGATTTTTATGTCCAGTGAAGTTGGCGCGTTCACGCCGCCAGACATGGTGCATTACGGCGTCAGCAAGTCTGCACAGCTCGCCGTTTCGCGCGGTATGGCAGAGCTGACCAAAGGCACTGGCGTAACGGTGAACAGCGTTCTTCCTTCGGCGACTCGCTCCGACGGCATCATTGAGTATCTTCGCCAGACCGCACCTGAACCGGGGATGACCGATCGGGCAATCGAAGAACATTTCTTCAGGACCTACCGTCCCAGCTCGTTGATTGCGCGAATGATCGAAGCAGACGAGATAGCCGCAATGGTTGCGCTGCTGGCAAGCCCGCTTGGCGCGGCCTCTAACGGAGCTGCGGTGCGCGTCGAGGGCGGCACGTTCCGCTCCATTCTGTAACAGTGAGTTCACCGGAGTATAGACATGTCTAAACGTAGTTTGCCCGCCATCGCGGTGGTGGCGCTGTTGTCTTTCACGAGCGCGGCCAGTGGCGCAACCCTTGAACGCTGGCGCAGCTATGCTGGCGTAAGCTGGGATCTGGCCGATCGCGCGGCAGCCCCAGCGGCGTTTTCCGGGTCGGTGAATGCTCCCATCGCCGGGATCCACTTTGATGCAAAAGGCACAGCCTACGTCAGTACCCCCCGGCTGGTATCCGCCGGCGCGCCCGCCACGCTGAGCGTTCTGGATACCGCGGTTTCGTCGGGCCCGGCACGCCTGACCGCATTCCCCTCACGCGAGGGAAATGCGGTGGACGGGCCTTACGGGCAAAGCCTGCGCAACGTCCTCGGTTTTTATATCGATCGCAGTAACGGCTGGCTATGGGCGCTGGATATGGGCTTCGTCGCGGGAGAAGCGGAATCTCCGGCGGGCTCGCAAAAACTGGTGGTGCTGGATCTGAACTCAGGGCGCACCATCAAACGCATTGCTCTTGATGGCGTGGCCGATCGTAAGGCCAGTTTCCTTAATGACGTAGCCGTTGATGAGCGTCGCCGCGTCGCCTATATCTCCGACAGCGGATCGCGCAGCGCGCCTGACAATCGTGCTGGTCTTATCATCGTTGATTTCACCACCGGCAAGGCCCGGCGCGTACTGGACCGGCACCCTGCCCTGCTGAACGTGCCGGGCGTAAAGGTTGTCGCACACGGACGCGAGGTATGGCCGGGTAAACCGTTGCTGATTGGCATCAACGGCATTGCGCTCTCACCGGATGCAGGTACGCTGTACTGGACAGTCACGACGGGAACCCATGCCTACGCGCTGCCGACGGCAATCCTGCGACAGCCGGGTTCAACCGATACGCAAATCGCGTCCCGAATTGAGGACCTGGGTGACGTGGGCGGCAACACTGACGGGATCGTGACCGATGCGAAGGGCAATCTCTACATCACAGACGTCACCCGTAACGGTATCGTCAGGTACGATCCCGTCAGCAAAGTGATGTCACCGCTCGCGTCGAACGAAGGCGTCTACTGGCCCGACACGCCGACGATCCGCCCTGATGGCGATCTGATTTTCACCTCCAGCCGGCTGAACGATCATTTCGCGGGAGCGGTTAAGGCCGGTGAGGAGCGCTATGATCTATGGCGTTTACCGGCAAAGGCCTTGACGCCGGAGAAAGCCGTTCCGATCCGGTAACGAACGGCCTTAAAGCCTCTGCTCACCCCTGCTGTAAGACTTACCAGCCCAGACAAATAATCGCTAAATACCGCTGCGCCACCCGACGGGTGGCGTTTTTACATCCTGAGGATGATGGATAAACGAGTGGAGAGAGAAAATATATAAACTAGTAGGATAACTAAATTATAATTCTTATACTTAAGTTAAAAAGTGGAGGCTGAAATGCGATTAATCCTAATGCTGTGCTGCTTTTTAGTACAAAGCGCCACCCTGGCGGGTGAGCTGCCAAAACCTGCTGGTAAACCCATTTTAACGATTTACGGTAATATCGAGAACACGAATGAAAATGGAAAAGCCGTGTTTGATATCGCCAGCCTTGAAAAGCTGGGTGTGGTGAGTTTCCAGACATCGTCTCCCTGGTATAATGGCCGCACTAAGTTTGAGGGTGTTCCGATGAGCAAACTCATGGATTATGTCGGCGCAAAGGGTAACGTGGTTAATGTTATTGCGCTTAATGATTACGCGACAGCCATCCCGCTCAGCGACTTTAAAAAATACAATGCCATACTTGCTCTAAAGGTTAATGGCGAATATATGCGCATCCGCGATAAAGGTCCGGCATTCATCGTATATCCCTATGACAGTCTTCCTGAACTCAATAATCAAATTTATTACTCGCGATCGGCATGGCAGGTCAGCAAGATGAAGATTGAATAGCAGTTCAGGAGAACATAATGAACAGGATACTGGTTGGTATCATTTTTTCTCTTTTTATTACAACTGGCTATATTGCTTTTCTTGTCTATGACCGACAGCAGGAGCTTCAAAAACTGACTCATTACACGGAGTCATGGTCTGTCGCCCAGCTGGTATCCGAATATTACCGCTTTGAATCATGGCTTGGTCTGTACGCAACCGATTCCGATGACGTTACGGTAGACCAGGTCCGCATGCGCCTGGAAATTATGCTAAGCCAGAATGATTTATTTAAGGAGGGTGATTTAGGACATTATATTAAAAACGATCAAGCGCATCGCGACCTCGCGTTAAGCCTTGATAAAATACTTACCTATCTGGATGCTAATCTCGAAAAGATGAGCCATTCGGACGTAAAAGCATACCTGCAAACCATGCATTTGCTGGATGCGCCACTCAGCCAGCTGTCATCAAGCGCGTTAACGAAAGATATAAGCACGATTAACAACACCAACCATAAAATACAGATCCTGTATTATATCTATTCAGCGCTCTCTTTACTGCTGGTTATTTTGAGTATTATTCTGGGCTTTTTAACAATCTATCAAAATAAAAACATCCTTAAAGCGCACAGGCAGGTTGAAAGTCTTGCAGAAGAGCTTCAGTTATCAAAAGAGACCCTGCAGATTCAGAATACAAAGCTGGAGTATGACGTTTACCATGACTCCCTCACCGGCATGAAAAACCGTCTGTACTTCTGGGATGACCTCAGCAAACTCAATCTTGAGGCCGAAGAAAATCACGCCCCCGTTACGGTGATGTTATTTGACTTAGACCGGTTCAAAGAGGTCAACGATACCTATGGTCATGATGCTGGCGATTTACTGTTACGCCAGGTATCCAGACGCCTGACCGCCATGAGCAGCATTTCAGACAGATTTTACCGTTTAGGCGGAGACGAGTTTGCTTTTTTATCCAGTGGGCTAACCGAAAGCGCTGCCGTTTCGCGCGCAAGAGAAATCAGCGAGAATATCAGCAAGCCCTACACAATTAATAACCAGCTCATAAAAATTGCCACCTGCGTGGGCATTGTTTTATCAGATAATGAACGACGCGCTGATTATCTGTATAAGTTCGCCGATCTGGCCCTCTATGAAGCCAAAAAGGCAGGCTCACAGCAGATTAAAGTCTTCCGGCAACGGATGTTGCAAAAATTGCAGGAAGGCAGAAACCTTGAAATTGATATGGCAAAGGCAATAAAGAATAATGAGTTTGTAATTTATTATCAGCCTATCGTCAACGCCTTCAGCAAGGAGATCTACGGCTATGAAGCGCTCATTCGCTGGAGACACCCCGAAAAGGGGATGCTGTCCCCGGATCGCTTTATTTTTGCCGCTGAAAAAACAGGCATGATCAACGAGATTGGTAAAACGGTGCTTGAGCTTGCCTGCAGGGAAGCGGCTTCGTGGGCCGTTCCGGCAATGATTTCCGTGAATGTCTCGCCTGTTCAGCTGGGCAGCAAATCGTTTATTACCATGGTGCAGTCTATTCTGACGGAGACCGGGCTACCGGCCAATCGCCTTGAGCTAGAAGTGACAGAGTCTTCACTCTTTAGCGACAGAAATAATCCTATTACCATTCTCAAAAAGCTACGCTCACTGGGCGTAAGAATTTCAATCGATGATTTCGGGACGGGCTATTCGTCGCTCTCACGGCTCAGCGAGCTGAATTTTGATAAAATCAAAATCGACAAATCTTTTGTCAATCCAATCTCCACGCAGGAAGATGCGCTTAATATTGTGAAGCTTATTACCGGTATGGCCAAAAGCCTTAACATGGGGGTGATTGCCGAGGGCGTTGAGACCGAAGAGCAGCTTGAACGTCTTCAGGCGCTGGGTTGCGAGCTGGTGCAGGGATACCTTTTCAGTAAACCACTGCCTGAGGTCGACGGTAAAATTAAGCGCGGCCTGCAATGACATCAGCTCAGCGGGCTAAACATAACGCATCGCCCGCAGGCGCCAACCGGGATCACAATTTTCAGCTCCGGTTATTCACTTACAAAAACCAGGTGTTATTATTCACGCCGTAAATACCTCTCAACTCAACCCGAGGCTTTGATGCTGGAGAATGTAATCATCCGATAGTCAGCTCCCTGCCCCTTCAGGCCGGACTGATTATCAATGCGCTGAAATCGTATGCGAACACCGCCGTGTGTTTGCACGTTTGCACATGATGATTAAACAGGTTTTCCAGTATGAATTTATCCCGTCAGGAACAGCGTACCTTACACGTTCTCGCCAAAGGTGGCCGTATCGTGCACGTTCGCGATACGTCCGGCCGCGTTACCGCCGTTGAATGCTACAGCCGCGAAGGGCTATTGCTGGCCGACTGCACGCTCGCCGTTTTCAAAAAGCTCAAAACCAAAAAGCTGATCAAATCCGTTAACGGTCAGCCCTACCGCATTAATACCACCGGGCTGAACAACGTTCGCGCCCAGCCTGATAATCGTTAAGGAAAGGCTTATGGATATCCCACGTATTTTTACTATCAGCGAAAGTGAACACCGCATTCATAACCCCTTCACGCCAGAAAAATATGCCACGCTGGGCCGCGTGCTACGCATGAAGCCGGACACGCGCATTCTCGACCTCGGCAGCGGCTCGGGAGAGATGCTGTGTACCTGGGCACGTGACTACGGCGTGACCGGCACCGGCATCGACATGAGCCCGCTCTTCACCGCGCAGGCAAAGCGCCGCGCGGAAGAGCTCGGCGTCAGCGAACGGCTCCATTTTATCCATAACGACGCGGCGGGCTACGTCGCGGATGAAAAGTGCGACATGGCGGCCTGCGTAGGTGCAACATGGATTGCAGGCGGCGTCGCCGGGACGATCGAACTGCTGGCAAAGAGCCTTATGCCCGGCGGGCTGATTCTCATCGGCGAACCGTACTGGCGTCAGATTCCCGCGACGGAAGAGATAGCTCTGGCCTGCGGCGTCACGTCTGTCGCAGACTTTCTCACCCTGCGCGGCCTTGTCGCATTTTTCGCTCAACAGGGCTATGACCTGGTGGAAATGGTGCTGGCAGACCAGGAAGGCTGGGACAGATACGAAGCCGCGAAATGGATGACCATGCGTCGCTGGCTGGAGGAAAACCCCGACGATGGTTTTGCCGAGGAGATTAGGGCGGAGCTGACAATAGCGCCTGAACGCCATGTGACCTATACGCGGGAATACATTGGCTGGGGCGTGTTTGCGTTAATGGCACGATAATGTAGAGCTGGCGGTATCGCCTTAGGGGTGTGCCGCCATTTGTATTGTTTTTAACGAAAACAAAGCATTTTATGAAAACGGTTTACCCATCCATAAAACCGCATATCAGATTTCAATTCGTATGTTCAAACCTTAACCAGATGATTTATGATATTTTAATGGTTTTATAGAGTTGAGTAGAAAAAAGAAAATCAGGAGATGATGCGATAATAGGAACAATTTCTAGATGCAAACTCATTGATTTGTTTAGATAATGTTTAAAAAAATACGCAAGGTACCCCCAAAATTTTTAATCATCCATCTTTATACAATGCCGTTTGCAGGTTGGTTGTCCCGAATGAGCTGGAATAAAACTTTTGCTATACTAAAGATCTCGCAGAAGTGCCAAACACATTACCCTTTCCCAATGATTGACAAATGGCGCATTGTCTATAACTGTCTGAAATATAATTTGCTTCGATGTTTCTTTATCCAAAGGTATTTGAAGCAATCCATTATATTGAGACAATAAGGTGCCAAGTCTTGCGCTTGCTTCTTTCGAATACCTTAACGACAAATTAAAATCATTAAAATGCTTTATCACACGCTCTTTTTGATTTGCGTCCCATTCATCAGGAGGAGAAACAAAATATTCAATTACCCCAGGTTCACCTTGGGCACCCGCTAAGTATCGTGCGAAAATCCACTGCTCATTAAAATAACGATCATTATCTAAGTAGGGGTGAAGTATTTGCTCACTAGCTAATATGGCAAAATTCTCTCCCTTACCATCCATATTACAATCCCGACAGGATGGAACAAGATTCAACGGTGCAATGGCAAACTGTGGAAAATATGCCTTAGGTAAGTAATGGTCTAGATTCCTTGGACGCCCTATCCCACCACAAAAAGGACATTTTTCATTAGCTGACGACATAAGTACATCATAAATTACTCTTGCTGGCTTCGTCATTCCGACCAAATAATTATTGTATAACTTTATGAAGTCTGACTTTTTCAAATCATTTAATATTATAGGGTCTGCAACGCCATCAATATTGATAGGTTGAATTGTGAATAGTTCTTCAGTTAATGCTGAATTTTCATAAGCACTTACTTGTAACTCCAAATCAGCTGAAGCATTATGAACTTTTTCTAGCAAAACATTATTCCCAGTAATCCCATTACAACATAAAGTTAATGCATTACCATAAGTATATATTGGTCTTTTAAGTTTAAACACTAGTTGGCCCCCCTATCCCGGTGGATTTCTAAAGCTTTTAATAATGCCCTTGCTTCAACCCCAAGCTGACCTTTATATTCATCAATGATATCTTGATAAGATAGACCTGATTCAACAGATTGTGTTAATAAGTCATGAAAACCCGATTTCACTACTTCTAGACCAAAAACTTCTCTCGTTAAAACCCCAACATTTTCACCAAAAGTTTCTATATCTGGTCTACGCACTACGGTTACTAATCGAGAGCGATTGAGTTTCCAAACACAACTTCTTGGCACTTCCTGAAGAACTACTGGTGAATGTGTTGCGATGAGTGCTACACCATTGCGGTCAAGTAACAAATCTGACAGAGCTCGAATAAAGGCTGAAAGTAATGGAGGATGTAGATGGCTTTCAGGTTCATCGATTAGAACTAATGTTTTTTCCTCCACAGTAGCAACTAATCGCGTGATGGTTAATAAAACAATAGCATGTCCTGAACTCATTTTCTTAATTAATTTTCGAGCATTACTAACTAAATCTACACCGGTAAAACGCACAAGGTCTTTAAGATCCATACTTTCAAAATTTTCGTCAGATTCAAGAGTATCAATAGCGCTAACCCATCTATTTTTTTTAGGGCCTTGGCTAAAACATTGCTTTAATGCTTGAATAAAATCTTCATGAATATCATTAAGACCCTTAAGTACTTCTCCCTCTTTTTTTAAACCTATATAGAAGTAACACGTTCCCATTGAAGGATCATCTTGTTCAGTTGGAGGTTCGAAAGGATCAAAAGCACTGAAAGAGACTGACACTAAACTACTAAAATAATCTTTTCCTATTGGACTTTCAGAGAAGCCTTCAACATCATAAAATTTTGAATTTGATTGCCCTCTGCTGGTAACTGCCTCAATCATTCCATTTAGTAGGGTTGTTTTACCTACTCCATTTCTACCTATTATTGCATGAATATTCGTACTGGGTTTTTCGTCTATTTCAACTTTAAATATTAACTCTATACCTGACATCTTTTCCGTAGCAGGCCTCAAGAATTTAAATTTAAAGTTTGTTAATGGATTTTTTCCTTCTATAACCCTAGTGAACTGTCCTTTGATAACTGACAAACTAACACCTCTAAGAAGAGATGTTTTAAAAACATCTTCTGTCTCGGCTATTGCCATGGCCTCTGTTGAATAGGCTATATCCTTTAATGATTCAAGAATTTTATTTTTGATAGAATCGGAAAGGTTAAATATTTTTTGATAATACTCCACGTCTTGACCAACTGAAAAATATCCATTTGGTAAAGCCTGAAAAGCATGTCCTAAGGTTGTATATGTTGGTTTTCCAATAACTTGCCCTTGAAATCCAATTTTGACATTTCCAATTTCATGCAAATTTCCTGATTCATCATGTAAAGACAAATAAAACATTGTTATGAACGAATAATCATCCCAGCGATCAACATGTAAATAAGCTGTGTTTACCCCTGAATAAGGGATTCTTTGCTCTCGAGGGATGATTAAAATGTTCATAAAATGCTCGACTGTCCTGCATGAGTATAGTGAACATCATTATGTCAATAGCGGATTAAATCTCCATAATTTTATTCATTTTTGCTGTTGGTTTGGCAAAATTAGTTGTTCAACTAAAAGTGTTTAAATTTAACAAAAATACATTAACTCACTGTTTTAACTATCATTATTGTCTTGCGATTTTAGGATGTTTTTCTGGTTTATCTCAACTTCAAGCTTTCACAATGAAGCAACTGTAACTTAGAGCGCGTTCTGCCAAAAATCCCCAGTGGCGCTGCCGGTGGGTGACAACTTTTGACAACTCAATCTGAACGCCAGCGTCCGGGCAAACCAGAACAGCGATCTGAAAGAGGCTCGAGGATGGATGCAAAGGGGGAGTGCTTAACACCCCCCTTCACGAGTTCGTGTACCTGAAGTTTTCTGAAGCGGCAGCGGCTGACACTTTTTTGGTGAGGCATAACAAACCATAACAGGCTGACACCTGCCCTGCTTCGCATCAGGATTAACAAAAGTTAACAGCCAAGGCTCAACAAATCTCAACGCCAGCCCTTTACACTTCTGCCGTAGCTGCTGTTCGTAGGCGTCAGGATCCGTTAGGTTGGGTTGACACTTTTCCCAGTTTCTCGCGAAAAAGTGTCAAGTATGAGGGGCTGGGGGGTTTACAGTTTTTCGCCGTCCAGCAGGCAGAGTGACATTAAACCAGTTTTGTTCCAGTCATCCAGCGTATCGGGGTGCATTGTGGCAACGTAAGCCAGCTCAGAACGAAGAAACCGTAAAGCGCCTGCTGCACGGTCTTTGCCATAGAAGCTGTGGGTTTCTTCATCCGGCCGGAAGAGAATCAGCAATTGTTCATCGGGCTCGTGCTGAACATCAAAACCCAGCTCAGCGGCTGCAGCCTCTATCCGCTGGCCAGCATCAATATCATCCGACAGCTCTTTCCCGCCGTCATGCTTTCATACCCATGCGGCGGCCTGCGCCCACGTCATTTCAGTCAGGTGTTCGCCAGCACCAACAGAATTTTGTTTAGCCTGCGATGCGTCAACATCCACTTTATCGCCTGAAATTACAATTTCACCGCGGGCTATCCAGCCGTAAACAGTTTGCCGGCTAACGCCCATATGCCTGGCGTAGGCTGATTTACTTAACAGCATCGTGTGTTTCCCTCCGGGCAGAAAAAAGCCGCCCTCAGGCGGCCTGCTTCTCTTCTGAATGTGTCTGCCGCTGACTGCCTTTGAGCATCGCGCTGACATGTTCGCTTAACTGATCAAGACCGGTTATGCGTGGCTGTACGTCTGACGGATCGTCATTCTTCCCGTAAACGAGATTGTTATACCAGGTTCGGACAGCTGTAATTTGCGCGACGTCTTTCCTCACCGCGCCGACCAGATCGGCAACCGCGCTAATCACCAGCCCGTACTCTGATGCAATTCGGGAAAAGGCGAGATAAACAGACTTAATTTTCAATATGTTCTGTCTAACGATGAAAATAAGGATGGTACAAATGATGCGTAACTACGCGATATGAATGGTGCCGATAATAGGAGTCGAACCTACGACCTTCGCATTACGAATGCGCTGCTCTACCAACTGAGCTATATCGGCCCTGAGAGGCCGGTTACGAGTGTAACCACGGGGCAAAAGAGTAGATCTAACCGGGTGATGCGTCAATGCCCTTTTGAATCAAACGGCTATTTTTGCATCACCCGTGATTATTTACGCACGAATGGTATCGTCACCGAAGCCGATCCACTTGTAGGTGGTCAGTGCTTCCAGCCCCATCGGACCGCGGGCGTGGAGTTTCTGGGTACTGACAGCAACCTCCGCGCCTAAACCAAACTGGCCACCGTCGGTGAAGCGCGTGGAGGCATTCACGTAAACCGCAGACGAATCCACCTCATTCACAAAACGATCGGCATTGCGCAGGGTGCGCGTCAGGATCGCGTCAGAATGCTGGGTTCCATGTTCGCGAATGTGCGCAATGGCGTCGTCGAGATCGGCAACCACCTTCACGTTCAGGTCCAGGGACAAAAATTCATCGTCGTACTGCTCCGCCTTAACCGGAACCACCGTCGCGGGGCCGTCTTTCAGCAGGGCAAGCGCATTTTCGTCCGCGTGCAGCGTGACGCCGCTTTCTGCCATCTGCTTGCTCAGCGCAGGCAGGAAGGCGTTCGCAATGCCCTGATGCACCAGCAGCGTTTCCACCGTATTACAGGTGCTTGGGCGCTGGGTTTTGGCGTTGACGATAATCCTGAGCGCAGGTTCGACCTCGGCGGTGTCATCCACAACGATATGGCATACGCCAATCCCGCCGGTGATCACCGGAATGGTGGATTGCTCGCGGCACAGCTTGTGCAGACCCGCACCGCCGCGTGGGATCAGCATGTCGATGTATTTGTCCATGCGCAGCATCTCGTTCACCAGCGCGCGGTCAGGGCTTTCTATCGCCTGTACGGCCCCCGCCGGTAAGCCGCACTCTTCCAGCGCCTGCTGAATGACTTTTACCGTCGCCGCGTTGGTGCGCCAGGTCTCTTTCCCGCCGCGCAGGATGGCGGCGTTACCGGTTTTCAGGCACAGGGATGCGACGTCCACCGTCACGTTAGGACGGGCTTCATAAATCACGCCGATAACGCCAAGCGGCACGCGGCGACGCTCCAGACGCAACCCGCTGTCGAGCACACCACCGTCAATCACCTGCCCTACCGGGTCAGCGAGGTTGCACACCTGACGCACGTCGTCGGCGATGCCCTTCAGGCGTGACGGGGTCAGCGCCAGGCGGTCGAGCATCGCGTCGCTCAGGCCGTTGCGACGCGCTTCAAGGAGATCCTGCTCGTTAGCGAGCAGGATCTCCTGCGACTGAGATTCCAGATAATCAGCGATTTTTTCCAGCACGCGGTTTTTCTCGCGGCTGGAAAGGAGCGCCAGTTTGTAAGAGGCGGCTTTCGCAGCTGCGCCCATTTGTTCCAGCATGTTCTGGCTCCTTAACGAATAATCATGTCATCGCGATGTACGGCAACCGGGCCATATTCATAGCCGAGGATGGCGTCAATCTGCTGTGAATGATGGCCCGCAATCCGGCGCAGCGCGTCGCTGTTATAGCGACTCACGCCGTGGGCGATGTCGCGACCTTCAAGGTTACGGATGCGGATCACTTCACCACGGGAGAAGTTACCTGTCACGCTTTTAATTCCTTTTGGAAGTAATGAGCTTCCCCTTTCCAGAATTGCGGCGGTAGCGCCTTCGTCCACGGTAAGTTCTCCCGCCGGCGGCGCGCCGAAGATCCAGCGCTTACGGTTTTCCAGCGGGGATGCCTGCGCGTGGAAACGCGTGCCCACAGAGATGCCCTCCATCACATCGCCAATTACGCCAGGGCGGCTGCCTGCGGCAATGATGGTGTCGATACCGGCCCGGCACGCCACGTCAGCGGCCTGCAGCTTGGTGCCCATCCCGCCGGTTCCCAGGCCAGAAACGCTGTCACCGGCGATGGCGCGTAGCGCGTCATCAATGCCATAAACGTCTTTGATAAGTTCAGCCTGCGGATTAGAACGCGGGTCAGCGGTAAACAGCCCCTGCTGATCGGTCAGGAGCAGGAGCTTATCGGCCCCCGCCAGGATCGCGGCCAGCGCAGAGAGGTTATCGTTATCGCCCACTTTGATTTCAGCGGTGGCAACGGCGTCGTTTTCGTTGATGACCGGAACAATATTGTTGTCCAGCAGCGCGCGCAGCGTGTCGCGTGCGTTCAGGAAGCGCTCTCTGTCCTCCATGTCCGCGCGCGTCAGCAGCATCTGCCCAACGTGAATGCCGTAGATGGAGAACAGCTGTTCCCAGAGTTGAATGAGTCGGCTTTGTCCCACGGCGGCCAGCAGCTGTTTGGAGGCAATCGTCGCGGGGAGTTCGGGGTAGCCCAGGTGTTCACGCCCGGCGGCAATCGCCCCGGACGTCACAATCACAATGCGATGCCCTGCGGCATGCAACTGAGCGCACTGACGTACAAGCTCAACAATATGGGCGCGATTTAGGCGGCGCGATCCGCCTGTTAACACACTGGTACCGAGTTTTACCACCAGCGTCTGGCTGTCACTCATGATTCTCTGCCGTTCAACAATAAGGGAAAATGATGTCAGTCAGACGTTTTAACAGGTGTCAGCCCCGTTGCCAACTGCCTTAGCACATCAGAAATCACTTTGTTGCGCAGGATCAGGAAGCGTAGCGGCAGATTTTGACAATTTTATTACCGAAAAATTAAAACATACTTTTTTAGACATATTCTTACTTTGTCATAAAAGTTTCACCCGCGGACGATAAAACCCTTCCTGTTTTTCACGGGGCAGTAAGTTGAATCTTATTGCTCAGCGAATATTAGCGCGTTTTAAAATATCAGGATTGAAAATGAAAAAGAGCACTCTGGCATTAGTGGTAATGGGCGTAGTTGCTTCCGCATCCGTTCACGCAGCAGAAGTTTATAATAAAAATGGTAATAAACTGGACGTGTACGGCAAAGTAAAAGCAATGCACTACCTCAGTGATGATGACGCTAAAGACGGTGACCAGACTTACGTTCGTTTTGGTTTTAAAGGCGAAACCCAGATTAACGATCGGCTGACGGGCTATGGTCGTTGGGAAGCCGAGTTCGCGGGCAACAAAGCAGAAAGCGACTCTTCTCAAAAGACGCGCCTGGCGTTTGCCGGTATTAAGCTGAAAGATTTTGGCTCTTTCGATTACGGCCGTAACCTGGGCGCGCTGTATGACGTCGCGGCATATACCGATATGTTCCCTGAGTTCGGCGGTGACGGCCTGGCGCAGACCGATAACTTCATGACGAAGCGTGCCTCCGGTCTGGCCACGTACCGCAATACTGACTTCTTTGGCCTGGTTGACGGCCTTGATATGACCCTGCAGTACCAGGGCAAAAATGAAAACCGCGACGTGAAAAAGCAGAACGGTGACGGCTTCGGTACCTCTCTGGGCTATGACTTCGGCGGTAGCGATTTTTCTGTAATTGGTGCGTACGCCAGCTCTAACCGCACCAACGAACAGAACCTGCAGACGCGCGGTGAAGGTAAAAAAGCAGAAGGCTGGGCAACCGGTCTGAAATATGATGCCAACGATATTTATCTGGCCACTATCTATTCTGAAACACGCAATATGGCGCCAATCTCCGGCGGCTTTGCCAATAAAGCGCAAAACTTCGAAGTGGTCGCACAGTACCAGTTTGACTTTGGTCTGCGCCCGTCTCTGGGCTATGTGCAGTCAAAAGGTAAGGATATCGAGGGCATCGGTGACGAAGATATCGTGAAATACATCGACGTGGGCGCGACGTATTATTTCAACAAAAATATGTCCGCGTTTGTTGATTATAAAATCAACCAGATCGACGACGATAATAAACTGGGCGTAAGCAGCGATGATATCGTTGCGCTGGGCATGACCTATCAGTTCTGATCATGCGAAATAAAAAAACCGGCTTAATGCCGGTTTTTTTATTACGGGGATTAATGCGGTCTGTTACCCTCACCCCGCCCTCTGCGTTTGGGAGAGGGAGAAGACCATCAGGCGCTCAGTTTTACCGCTTCGCTGGAAAAGTCATCCGCTGGTTCGAACTTGAGATCCAGAGTGGCCAGCAACGCGCTTGCCTTGTCGTGAAACTCTTTAAGCGTGTGTTCCAGACGGTCAATCACTTCCCGATCTTTAATGCTCGTCGCTTCCCAGTACCCGTCTTTATTAAACAGGCCAAACTGGTAGCTATAGGTGAAACGGTTTTCCTGTGCTTCCATTTCCATCCACCAGCCCCAGAACTCACGTTTTTCGGGTGCAGGCTTCACGTTGACGCAAACAGCCAGGCAGTCGAAAAAAAAGCGATTCTCTTCACACTGCTCTTCACGAATATACGGGCCAAGAGCCATGAACTTCTTAATCAGTCTACTTTTCGGGTGTCCACTCGGTAACGTCATTACGATCTCCTTTTGTGAAGCACTGTTTTACCAAACCAACGAAATTTAGCAAACTTTTAACACAATCTCTGCGTGATCCAGCGTGTAATCTCTTTCAGCGCTTTGTCAAAATTCTGGTACACGGGGCTGAACGGCACTTCGAGCAATTTACCATCCGCAGATGACGAGGTGATTAAGCGCGACTCCTCTTCCGGGCTAAAGGGATCGTTCTTCCAGAAACCGGACATCATCGGGGTTGGACAGCGACGCCCCAGTAAACCCTGCGTTTTTAAGGAATAGCGATTGAGTTCCACGCGCAACGCTTCGTCTGAAGCATCATGCATGCCAAGTCGGCTCGCCAGCACGTCCAGATACATCTCCGGAACGCTGCCCTGGCGCGCCGGATCGCTTAACAGTGCATGCACTACCGGGCCAAGGCAGGCGACCGCCTTCAGGCGTGAAGATTCAAGGTAAGCCAGCCGTACCGCAACGTTAGCCCCGAAGCGGAAGCCGAATGCCCCTACCCGGGTGTGATCAACCCAGGGAATATTTTCCAGCGCTTTTAATGCATGCTGGTGCAGCAGGCTGGAATCCTGTGTCAGTTTCCATTTGGAAGAGAAGCCAATCGAAGGCATATCGAGCGTCAGCATGGCGATCCCGTTTGGTGCAAAGTAGCGCTCATACAGGCTGTAATAGTCGATTTGCAATGAGTCCAGGCCGCCGCACATCAGGACCGTCGGGAACGGGCCTTCACTTTCAGGCATATGCAGAAAGCCTGTCACCGGGCTGCCGCCGGGAACCGCAAACTCAATCTCACGCATCCGGCCCGGCAGCCGCTGCGCGGCCTCTTCATAAGCCCGGTTTGCCAGCGCCTGCGCCTGCTCCGCCAGCTCGTCGCCCTTGAGATGCGGGTAAGCGGCAATGCTGTACAGGTTCGCCGCATGCAGCCAGTGCTTGCCGCTGAGCGTGGCATCCTCTTCCTGGCTGGCTTTTTGCTGCCAGAGCATGGCCTGCTTCGACCATTCGTAGATCCAGTTCCCGCCGCGGTAGCCCACCACCGTATCGTAGAGATCGCTGTCGGTACGCTCGGTCTCGCTCATCACGATACGCGCCTGCACGTCGAGGATTTCGCGCGGGTCGATACCGCGCCAGATCCACATCAGGCGGTTAATCATGCGATACCAGTGGGGCACGTTTTTACCATCTAACGCTGACTGTACAGCAGGCATGGTCCCCGGATTAAACCGACGCACCAGCGTCGACGTTTCAGGGTGCTTGAAACGGGGTTTGAAGAGAGTTTCGGTGAGATTCGCCTGCGCCATTGCGTTGCCTCCATGGATACGTCATAGGGAGACCATTGTAGCGCGTGGCAGGGCAAAAAGAACAACGCCCGGCATAACCGGGCGTGTAAAGTTACGTACTGAAATTAACGGCCAGAGATAGGCGGTACAAAGACCACGCCCATGTCCCACGGCTGCTCAATCCAGGTATCCTGCGGGATATCAATCACGTAATCGTCAACCAGTGGGCGACCCGCTGGTTTTGCGAAGATAGTCACGAAGTGCGCTTTTGGATACATTTCGCGGATAGCCACCGCGGTACCGCCGGTATCCACAAGATCGTCAATCACGATAAAGCCTTCACCGTCGCCTTCCGCACGTTTCAGCACCTTCAGCTCACGCTGGTTGTCGTGGTCATAGCTGGAGATACAAACGGTATCGACATGACGGATACCCAGCTCACGAGCCAGCAGCGCCCCCGGTACCAGACCGCCACGGCTGACGGCAATAATGCCTTTCCACTGTTCGGAAGGCATCAGACGCGCAGCCAGTTTGCGTGCGTGAATCTGCAACATGTCCCAGGTGACGACGTATTTTTCGCTCATGTGAAGTGTCCCAGCCTGTTTATATACGGCTTAAAAAATGAGGGTGAACCAGATTGCGCGAGATTATAGAGATCTGACGCACTAAAAACCAGTGTTAAGCGCCCCGAGCCTGAGTTTTTACATGCTTTATGCTACCAGCCACGGGAGAAAGTGGTATTCTCAGTTGCATCTCGCAAGCCTGTCTTGTGGTAACTATTAACCTGCTAACCCTGTGACCTGCAACACTGTTTTGCAGCGCATCGACAAGGAGACCTATCGTGTCTGAACTGTCTCAATTATCTCCACAGCCGCTGTGGGATATTTTTGCCAAAATCTGCTCTATTCCGCACCCTTCCTATCACGAAGAACAGCTTGCCGAACATATTATGGGCTGGGCGAAGGAAAAAGGTCTGCACGCTGAGCGCGACCAGGTTGGCAACATTCTGATCCGCAAACCTGCCACCGCGGGTATGGAAAACCGCAAGCCGGTGGTTCTGCAGGCGCACCTGGACATGGTTCCACAGAAAAACAACGACACCGTTCACGACTTCACTAAAGACCCAATCCAGCCGTATATCGACGGCGAATGGGTTAAAGCGCGCGGCACCACGCTGGGTGCGGATAACGGCATTGGTATGGCTTCTGCGCTGGCGGTGCTGGCCGATGACGGCGTTGAACATGGTCCGCTGGAAGTGCTGCTGACCATGACCGAAGAAGCGGGCATGGACGGTGCGTTCGGTCTGCAGGCGAACTGGCTGCAGGCAGACATTCTGATCAACACCGACTCCGAAGAAGAAGGTGAGATCTACATGGGCTGCGCGGGCGGGATTGATTTTATTTCGACCCTGCCGCTGAGCCGCGAAGCGATCCCTGCTGGCTTCGAGACCTTTAAGCTGACGCTGAAAGGGCTGAAGGGCGGTCACTCCGGTGGTGATATTCACCTGGGCCTCGGTAACGCCAACAAACTGCTGGCACGTTTCCTGGCTGGCCATGCGGCTGAACTGGATCTGCGCCTGGTGGACTTCAACGGCGGTACCCTGCGTAACGCCATTCCACGCGAAGCCTTTGCGACCGTAGCGGTACCTGCGGCGAAAGCGGATGAGCTGAAAAAGCTTTCCAGCGTGTACCTGGATATCCTGAAAAACGAACTGTCTGCGAAAGAGAAAAACCTGACGGTGGTGCTGGAGTCCGTAACGACGGATAAAGCCGCGCTGACCGTGCCGTCCCGTGACGCTTTCGTCCAGCTGCTTAACGCAACGCCAAACGGCGTGATCCGTAACTCTGACGTCGCGAAAGGCGTGGTGGAAACCTCACTGAACGTGGGCGTTGTGACCATGGGCGACGACAGCGCAGAGATCATCTGCCTGATCCGTTCCCTGATCGACAGCGGTAAAGAATACGTTGTGAGCATGCTGGAATCTCTGGGTACCCTGGCGGGCGCAAAAACGTCTGCGAAAGGCAGCTACCCGGGCTGGCAGCCGGATGCAAGTTCCCCGGTGATGGCGCTGGTGCGCGAAACTTACCAGCGTCTGTTCAACAGCACGCCAAACATTCAGGTTATTCACGCGGGCCTGGAATGCGGTCTGTTCAAGAAACCGTATCCGGATATGGATATGGTTTCCATTGGGCCAACCATCACCGGTCCGCACTCGCCGGATGAGCAGGTTCACATTGAAAGCGTCGGCCATTACTGGACGCTGCTGACTGAACTGCTGAAAGCCATTCCTGCGAAGTAACACCCTCACCCCCGCCCTCTCCCACGAGGAGAGGGCGGACAACGTTGCGCCTACAGTCCCAGCACCAGCTGACGTTCCAGCTGGGGATCCAGCAGCGTGACATGCAGCCCCACCAGCCTTACTCCTCGCCCGGCCCGACGCTCTTCCCACGCCTTTTTTGCCGTCGCAATAAGATCCTCTTTGTTCAGACGCGGCCAGACGTGCTCCTGCGTCGTCTGCTGAAAGTCATTAAATTTCAGCTTGATGCCCTGCCGGGCAATCAGTAAATCCGGCTTCACCTTGATAAGGCGTCGTTCCAGTTCCGGATAGAGCTGTTCCGTGATAATGGTTTCGCATTCCGACCAGTCGTGGATATCTTCGCTCAGCGTGCGTTCAACCCCGACGGATTTACGCAGCCGTTCGCTGTTCACATCACGATCGTCAATGCCCTGGCTGCGCTCCCACAGCACGCGGCCAAACTTACCAAAGCGCTTAAGCAGCATCGCCAGATCGCTTCGCTGTACGTCTTCGCAGGTGCGTAATCCCATATTTTCCAGCTTCGCAGCGGAAACTTTACCGACGCCGGGAATTTTACTGAGCGGCAGCGTTTTTAAAAACCCCGGAACCTCTTCCGGGGTGATGACGTACTGGCCGTTGGGCTTGTTTAAATCGGAAGCGATTTTGGCGAGGAATTTTACCGGCGCGACGCCGGCCGACGCCGTCAGGTTCAGCTCGGTGAAGATGGTCTGGCGGATCTCCTGCGCCATCAGGGTGGCAGAGCCGTGGCAGTGCACGCTGTCGGTGACGTCCAGATAGGCTTCATCCAGCGATAACGGTTCAATCAGGGAGGTATAGCGGGAGAAGATCTCCCGAATATGGCTCGACGCTTCTTTGTACGCGTCAAAACGACCGGGCAAAAGGGTAAGGTGCGGACACAGTTTTAGCGCCATCGCCGTCGGCATGGCGCTGCGCACGCCAAATTTGCGTGCAGGATAGTTCGCGGTGCTGATCACACCGCGCTGGACACGACTGCCGCCAATGGCGATAGGGATGTCCCGCAGCGCGGGGTTGTCACGCATCTCCACTGCGGCAAAAAAACAGTCCATATCGACATGGATTATTTTGCGCATTGATTACACCACACATGTATTTATATACAGTATAACAAAAGGCAAAAAATGCGTCAGCTATTTTCCTTTCTCTCAGTTGTCATAAATACATGATACAAAGGATCGAAATAAAACCTTTATATTCATAAGCTTATCAAAGTAAATGGAGAGATATCATTCATGAGGAAAATACTTTCGGTTTCGTTACTGTTTCTGGCAAGCGCGGCATCCGCTAATCCTGAGATCGTTGCACACCGGGGAGGCACCGCGGATGCACCTGAAAACACCCTGCCTGCGATTAAGCTCGCGCTCGAAAACAAAGCAGATATCGTCTGGATAACCGTGCAGCTTAGTCGGGATGGCGTACCGGTGCTCTATCGACCGGCTGACCTGAAAGCGTTAACCAGCTTGCAGGGAAAAGTGTCACAGTTTACCGCTGAAGAGCTGGCAAAGGCGGATGCCAGCGTTAAGTGGAAAGATAAGGGCCTGCCGGAAAGCCTGCTGAACGCGTCGATACCGACGCTGAAGTCGGTACTAACGACCTGGCCGGACGCGCGGTTTTTCATTGATATCAAATCGCCGGACGCCGATCCGGCGACGATGGGCAACAAACTGCTTAACGTACTGAAGGAGACCAACAGCCTGAATCGCGTTCGCGTCTATTCAACCGAAGATCGCTATATGGAAGCACTCCCTGCCGACATTCCTCGCTTTGTCACGCGCAGCGAGACCCGCACGCGACTGGCCACCGTTTCGTTAAGCCACGAATGTCTGCCTCCTTCGCAAAAAATGGACGATTACTGGTACGGGCTTGAGTTAAACCGCAAAGTAGAGGTAGTTGAAAAATTCACCCTGGGCGAAGGTGTTTCCCCGGCAACATTAACGTGGGACAAAGAGGCCGTTGACTGTTTCCGCTCGCAGGGCAATGCCCATTTAATTTTCATCGGCGTGAACACCAGTGAGGATTATCAGAAGGCCAGGGCATTAGGTGCCGAAGGCGTGCTGGTGGACTCGCCAGCCAGCGCCAAAAGCTGGGTAAAATAACGAATAAAGGCCGCAAGAAGCGGCCTTTTTCTAGATGATCCTCTGCTGGTCCCGAGCCAGCCGTTTTTTCCGCGCATCGCACGGTTCCGGGCAGTCGCACACCTTCTCCATTCCAATGGAAGAGATGCCGCCGCAGCTGCCCTGAATGCTTTTACGCTTGATGATCCAGCCTAAAGACATGCCAAAAATCACCAGCACAAACACCGCAAAGGTCGCCAGAAAGGTCAGCACAATCAGCCTCCGAAATCATCAAGCATGATGTTCTCATCTTCCACGCCAAGATCTTTGAGCATCTTAATCACGGCGGCGTTCATCATTGGCGGACCACACATATAGAACTCGCAGTCTTCCGGTGCCGGATGCTGTTTGAGGTAGTTTTCATACAGCACGTTGTGGATGAAGCCCGTATAGCCGGTCCAGTTATCTTCAGGCTGCGGATCGGAAAGCGCCACGTGGAAGGTAAAGTTAGGGTTATCGCGCGCCAGCTGTTCGAACTCATCGTCATAGAACATTTCGCGCAGCGAGCGCGCACCGTACCAGAAGCTTATCTTACGCTTGCTGCCAAGACGCTTAAGCTGGTCAAAGATATGCGAACGCATCGGCGCCATCCCGGCACCGCCGCCGATAAAGACCATTTCCGCATCGGTATCTTTGGCGAAGAATTCCCCGAACGGGCCGGAGATGGTCACTTTATCGCCTGGCTTAAGAGACCAGATATACGACGACATCACGCCCGGCGGTGCGTTTGGCACGTTAGGCGGCGGCGTAGCGATACGCACGTTGAGCATAATGATGCCCTTCTCTTCCGGATAGTTCGCCATGGAATAGGCGCGAAGCGCGGGCTCTTTTACTTCGGAGACAAAGCGGAAGAGATTAAATTTATCCCAGTCGGCCCGATACTCCTCGGGCACGTCGAAGTCCGCATACGCCACGGTGTGCGCCGGGCAATCAATCTGGATATACCCGCCCGCACGGAACGGGACGCTCTCCCCTTCAGGAACGCGCAGCTTGAGCTCTTTAATGAAGGTAGCTTTGTTATCGTTAGAGATAACCTCGCACTCCCATTTTTTAACGCCGAAGATCTCTTCCGGCAGCTCAATCTTCATGTTCTGACGCACCGCGACCTGGCACGCCAGACGGCAGCCCGCTTTCGCTTCACGCTTCGTGATATGCGACAGTTCCGTTGGCAGAATATCACCGCCGCCCTCTTTCACCGTCACGCGGCACTGCCCGCAGGAGCCGCCGCCACCGCAGGCCGACGAGACAAAGATCCCGTTGCCGGAGAGCGTATTCAGCAGCTTATCCCCTGCCGGCGTACGGATCTGATTCTGCGGGTCGTCATTGATATCAATGACCACATCCCCGGAATTGACCAGCTTCGCACGCGCCGCCAGAATCAGCCCTGACAGCACCAGTACTATCAGCGTGAACATCACCACGCCAAGAATAATTTCCATCTGTTAGCCCTTATAGCTGCACACCGGAGAAGGACATAAAGCCCAACGCCATCAGGCCGGTGGTGATAAAGGTGATCCCTAAGCCACGTAATCCCGCTGGCACGTTGGCATATTTCATTTTTTCACGGATCCCCGCCATGGTGACGATCGCCAGCATCCAGCCGATACCGGAGCCGAAACCATACACAACCGATTCACTGAAGTTGTAATCGCGCTGAACCATAAACGAGACGCCGCCAAAAATAGCGCAGTTCACGGCGATAAGCGGCAGGAAGATCCCCAGCGCGTTGTACAGCGACGGGAAATACTTATCGAGGATCATCTCAAGGATCTGCACCAGCGCCGCAATCACCCCGATAAAGGTGATGAAGTTCAGGAAGCTGAGATCAACGCCCTCCACCAGCGCGCTGTCCCGCAGCACGAAGTTAAACACCAGGTTGTTGATCGGAACGGAAAGCCCCAGCACAACGGTAACCGCCACGCCCAGACCAAACGCCGTCGATACCTTTTTAGAAACAGCAAGGAACGTACACATGCCCAGGAAGAAGGCGAGCGCCATGTTTTCAACAAACACCGCGCGCACAAATAAACTCAGGTAATGAGCCATCGTCGGTTACTCCTTTTCCTGCTGTTCAGGCTTCAACGTGCGAATCAGCCAGATCAGCAAACCGATAATGAAAAATGCGCTTGGGGCCAGCAGGAACAGGCCGTTCGGCAGATACCAGCCGCCGTTCTGTACCGTGTCCAGCACCGTAATGCCAAACAGCTTGCCGCTGCCAATAAGCTCGCGCAGGAAACCAACCGTCAGCAGGATCACGCCGTAACCCAGGCCATTGCCGATGCCGTCCATAAAACTCGCCAGCGGCGGCATTTTCATGGCGTAGGCTTCTGCACGCCCCATCACGATGCAGTTGGTGATAATCAGGCCGACAAACACCGAAAGCTGCTTCGAGGTTTCATAAGCAAAGGCCCGCAGCAGCTGATCGACCACGATCACCAGCGAGGCGATGATCGCCATCTGCACGATGATCCTCACGCTGTTGGGAATGTGGTGGCGGATCATTGAGATAAACATGCTGGAGAATGCCGTCACCAGCGTTACCGCCAGCGTCATCACCACCGCCGTTTCCAGCTTGGTCGTTACCGCCAGGGCGGAGCACACGCCCAGCACCTGGAGCGTTATGGGGTTATTGGCTAAGAGTGGGCCAATCAGCACCTTTTTAACTTCTTTCAGTTCACCCGTATCAGCCATTGTTTAGCGCTCCTTCACGTACATTTTTCAGGAAGGGACCAAAGCCCAGTTCACCCATCCAGAAATCAAAACTGTGCTGCACGCCGTTTGAGGTGAGCGTGGCGCCGGAAAGACCGTCAACGGCAAATTCATCACCGGGACGCGCGCCCCCTTTCACCACCTTCAGCGCAGGCTGACCGTTGTCATCGAGCACTTTTTTACCGACAAACTGGGCACGCCAGTTAGGGTTCTCAACTTCGCCACCCAGCCCCGGCGTTTCGCCCTGATCGTAATAGGTGATGCCTTTGACCGTGCGGCCATCGGTATCCAGTGCCACAAAGGCGTACATCATTGACCACAAGCCGTTGCCGTAGATGGGCAAAACTACTTCCTGCACGCGTTTTTGCTCGTCACGCACCAGGTAGATCTCCGCGATGTTGCTGCGGCGCTTAATTCCTGCCGGATCCTGCGAGGCGTCAAGCATGGTGCTCATCTGCGGATCTTTTAGCGCCAGCGCCTGGTTATATTTCGCCGGGTCTTTATCCATCAGCTCACCGGTTTTCAAATCCACCAGCCGCGCGGTAATGCGTTCAGCAAACACGGCCGCGACGTCATCCTTCGTCATGCCGTCCTGCATCAGCCCGGCCACGGCCAGGATGTTGCGCTGTTTGTCCAGCGCACGTTGCTCCTGCTGCAGCGGTTTTAACCCTACGGCAGAACCGGCCACGATAACGGAACAGACCAGGCACAGTACCAGCACCACCAGCAGCGTTTTGCTGATGCTGTCGTTATTTTTGATCTCAGCCACGCGCCTTCCTCCGCTTAATGTTGGCGCGCACGACCAGATAGTCGAACAGCGGCGCAAACAGATTGGCAAACAGAATGGCCAACATCATCCCTTCCGGATAGGCCGGGTTGACCACGCGAATCAGTACACACATCACCCCAATGAGCGCCCCATAACACCATTTCCCCCTGTCGGTAAACGAGGCAGAGACGGGATCGGTGGCCATAAACATCATGCCGAACGCAAAGCCCCCCAGCACAAGGTGCCAGTACCACGGCATGGAGAACATCGGGTTAGTTTCTGAACCGATAAGATTGAACAGCGTGGCGGTGAGCACCATCCCAAGCATGACGCCAGCGACGATGCGCCAGGACGCCACGCGGCCAAAGAGGATGATGGCCCCGCCGATCAGGATCATCAGGGTAGACACTTCACCAATGGAGCCCGGGATGTTGCCAAGAAACGCGTCGAACCAGGTCACAGGCTGGCCGGTGGCATTGTTGATCAGCGTTTCGCCGCCGCCTGCCGCCCACTGTGAAAGTGGCGTAGCGCCCGAAAACCCGTCTGCCGCCGTCCATACCAGGTCGCCAGAGATTTGCGCCGGGTATGCAAAGAACAGGAACGCGCGCCCCGCCAGCGCGGGGTTAAGGAAGTTACGTCCGGTTCCGCCGAAGATCTCTTTAGCAATGACCACGCCAAAGCTAATCCCCATCGCCGCCTGCCAGAGCGGCAGCGTTGGCGGAACAATCAGCGCAAACAGAATAGAGGTGACGAAGAAGCCCTCGTTGATCTCGTGTTTGCGGATGATGGCGAACAGCACTTCCCAGAAACCGCCCACGATAAAGACGGTCATATAGATTGGCAGGAAGAAGACGGCGCCCAGCGTCATCATGCTGATCCAGCCGGCATCTGCCGCAAAGCTCACGCCCAGCGTCCGCGCCAGACGATAGTGCCAGTCAGACTGGATCACCTGCGCCAGCTGCTCTGCATCGTACATGTGATGCAGCGCCGGAATAGTCTGCAACCCGACGTTGTACATGCCCCAGAACATCGCCGGGAAGACCGCGAACCACACCAGAATCATCATGCGCTTCAGGTCGATGGCATCGCGAACGTGCGCCGCGCCTTTGGTTACCAGACCCGGCGTGTAGAAAATGGTCGATGTCGCTTCATACAGCGGGTAGTACTTCTTCAGTTTACCCTCGGTAAAATGCGGCTCTATTTTTTCAAAGAGGTGTTTTAATCCCATGATTATCCTTCCTGCTCAATGCGGGTTAACACCTCGCGCAATACGGGTCCATATTCGTATTTACCCGGACACACATAGGTACACAGCGCCAGATCTTCTTCGTCCAGCTCAAGACAACCCAGCGCCTGCGCGCTGTCGGTATCGCCGGCAAGGAGATCGCGCAGCAGCACGGTTGGCAGAATATCCAGCGGCATCACGCGCTCGTAGTTGCCAATCGGAACCATGGCGCGCTCCCCGCCGTTTGTGCTGGTGGAGAAGTTAAACAGCTTATGACGCAGGAAGTGGCCGAGCGTGGTGCGGGTCACGGAGTATTTTTCTGCGCCCGGCAGCACCCAGCCAAACAGCTCTTTCTCGCGCCCTTCCAGCACCACGCTTACCTGAAGATGGAAACGTCCCAGCCAGGCCATCGGGCCTGTTGCGTGTCTGCCGCTCAGCACCGAGCCGGAGATAATGCGGTTTTCACCCTCTTTTGTTTCGCCAGCCAGCAGCGCAGTAATGTCCGCCCCAAGCAGAGTACGAACCAGACGCGGTTGGGTTGCCTGAGGGCCGCCAATAGCGACAATGCGTTCAGCATGCAGTTCGCCCGTGGTGAACAGCTTACCGATAGCAATCACGTCCTGATAATTGAGGTGCCAGACCTGTTTCGTCAGGCTCACCGGCTCCAGGAAATGGATATGCGTGCCCACCAGTCCCGCCGGATGAGGCCCGGCAAATTCATTAAAGGCGACCTGCCCTTGCGGGTGCCCGCCCAGCTTACCGCCGCTGGCCTGGCAGACATGCACTTTACCCGGCGTCAGGCGCGTTAAAACGGTGAGACCGGCATCGAAAGCTTTTCGTTCGGCCAGAATGAGAGGCTGCGGGTCCGCGCTGAGCGGATTGGTGTCGATGGCCGTAACGAAAATAGCCGCCGGCACGGTGCCGGGCACGGGAGTTTTGCTGAAGGGACGCGTACGAAACGCCGTCCACAGCCCCGACTCCAGCAGTTGAGCCTGCACCGCTTCGCGACTGAGGGTAGCGAGATCGGCCTCGTCGTAATGCGCAAATTCGCGTTTCTCGTCACCTTCAATTTGAATAACAACCGATTGCAGGACGCGGCGCTCACCGCGATGGATGGCAGCGACGGTGCCGCTGGCAGGGGCTGTAAACATGACGCCGGGATTTTTTTTATCCTCGAATAGCGCCTGTCCTTTTATTACGCGATCGCCTTCCTGCACCAGCATCGCCGGGCGCATCCCCACGTAGTCATCGCCCAAAATAGCGACGTGGTGAATGCTGGCGCCCGGCGTTACGTGCTGTTCAGGCACGCCAGAGATGGGCAGATCGAGTCCTTTTCTGATTCTAAACATGTGGTTAGCAGGTATCCATGAACAACAATCCAGAGTGGCCGGAGTGTACCATTTTGGGCCCCTGCAAGGGCAGTAAATCCGCCGTCCGGCGCGCCGAATTGCGAGCTAATGCGCAAAGTTCCTGGAGTCAGGTCAGAGTGAATGGGCTATAACGTAAAACTAATTTGTAAACTCAAAGGTTGGCTCTTGCGAAAATCTCCATCGGTGCTAATGTGAGCGCTCCTGTCCAGATTAGTCTGATTTCGGGTGTCTTTTGCCGTTCTGGCAAGTTGGTCATTGTTTTATCAAGGAACCAGTAGTATGCGTAAAATCGCATTGTTCATTGCGATGCTTCTGATACCGTGCATGTCGTTTGCCGGGCTGCTTGGCAGCAATAGTTCAACGACGCCGGTCAGCAAAGAGTATAAACAGCAGTTGATGGGATCCCCGGTTTATATTCAAATCTTCAAGGAAGAGCGCACACTCGAGCTGTTTGTCAAAATGGGCGAGACGTATCAGCTGCTCGATAGCTACAAAATCTGTAACTACTCTGGCGGGCTGGGGCCAAAACAGCGTCAGGGCGACTTCAAAAGTCCGGAAGGGTTTTACAACGTTCAGCGTAACCAGCTAAAACCGGACAGCCGCTTCTATAAAGCGATTAACATTGGCTTCCCCAATGCCTTTGACCGTGCTCACGGTTACGAAGGTAAATACCTGATGATCCACGGTGCCTGCGTGTCTGTCGGCTGTTATGCGATGACGGATTCCGGCATTGATGAGATTTTCCAGTTTGTCACGGGCGCGCTGGTCTTCGGCCAGCCGAATGTTCAGGTCAGCATCTACCCGTTCCGTATGACGGATGCGAACATGGCGCGCCATAAATACTCGGTTTACAAGGATTTCTGGCAACAGCTAAAACCGGGCTATGACTACTTTGAGCAGACCCACAAGCCGCCGGTGGTATCCATCGTCAATGGCCGTTACGTGGTGAGCAAGCCGCTTAGCCATGAAGTAGTCCAGCCGCAGCTGGCGTCAAATTACGCGGTCCCCGAGGCAAAATAGCACCCACTCGCCTGGCATGATCTTTTGCCAGGTTTCGTTGCCCGTCAGCGGCTGCGTTGCAATGACGGTGACCACATCGTTCGGTGTGGTCTCCTTCTGAAAATCAATTTCCACATCCTGATCGAGCAACGTGGCGACGCCAAACGGTGCGCGACGGGTGATCCAGAACAGGTTGGTGGAACAAAACGCCATTACATAGCGCCCGTCAGACAGCAGCATATTGAAGACGCCCTTCTCGCGTAGCTCAGACGCCAGTGACGCGATGTATTTAAAAACGGCGGTCATGTTGCCGGGCGTGCGGGGATAACGCTCGGTCAGCTTGTGCAGCAGCCAGCAGAACGCTTTTTCACTGTCGGTTTCGCCAACAGGACGAAAATTGCCGGTTTCCAGCGATTTATAGCCCGTAAGCTGTCCGTTATGCGCATAGGTCCAGTTACGGCCCCATAGCTCGCGGGTAAACGGATGGGTATTTTCCAGCGCGACTTCCCCACGGTTTGCCTGCCGAATGTGGGCAATTACCGAACAGGATTTTATGGGGTAGTCCTGCACCAGTTTAGCAATGGGTGAGTTAAAGCTGGGTTGTGGATCTTTGAACGTGCGACACCCTTTGCCCTCGTAGAAGGTGATTCCCCAGCCGTCTTTATGCGGCCCGGTTCCCCCACCGCGCTGAACCAGCCCGGTGAAGCTAAAGCAAATATCGGTTGGCACATTGGCGCTCATCCCGAGCAGTTCGCACATATCTCACCTCCACAACAGCGGGGGGCACCGGTGCCCCCCAGCGAAGTCTTACTTAACCATCTCTTTTTCGATCAGCTGGATCAGGATGTGGATCACTTTGATGTGAATTTCCTGAACGCGGTCAGCATAACCAAAATGCGGAACACGGATTTCAATGTCCGCCGTACCGTCCATCTTACCGCCATCTTTACCGGTCAGGGTGATCACTTTCATCCCTTTTTCACGCGCTGCCGCAATGGCTTTGATCACGTTCGCAGAGTTACCGGACGTCGAAATACCCAGCAGCACGTCACCTTCACGGCCTACCGCCTCAACGTAGCGGGAGAAGATGTGGTCGTAACCGAAGTCGTTGCCCACGCAGGAGATGTGGCTTACGTCAGAAATCGCAATCGCCGGGTAGCCTGGGCGGTTTTCACGATAGCGTCCGGTCAGCTCTTCTGCGAAGTGCATGGCGTCGCAGTGGGAGCCGCCGTTACCGCAGGAGAGCACTTTACCACCGGCTTTAAAGCTGTCGGCCAGCAGGACCGCCGCGCGCTGAATAGCGTGAATGTTGGCATCATCTTTCAGAAAGTTCGCCAGCGTTTCCGCCGCTTCGTTCAGTTCGTTACGAATAAGATCCTGGTACATGAGGATAATCCTTCAGTATTGATGAAATAACACAGTGGAGTGTACCGGATAGCGGTAAAAGCGAGAAGCTAAAGCCATGCGAATCGTCCGGCGTTTTGCTTTTTTGTGCCGGCTAAAACGCGAACAATGTGAACCAGGTTGTAATTATTTTGTAAACACATTGCTAAAGGAAATGACATCAACTACAACCATATCATCACAAGTGGTCAGACCTCCTACAAGCAAGGGAGCTTTTCTTTATGATGATTTTGAGCATTATCGCAACCGTTATTCTGCTCGGCGTGTTGTTCTATCACCGCGTCAGCTTATTACTGAGTAGCCTTATTCTTCTGGCCTGGACGGCCGCGCTTGGCGTCGCTGGCCTGTGGAACATCTGGGTCCTCGTCCCGCTGGCCATTATTTTGCTGCCGTTCAACCTGACGCCGATGCGTAAGTCGATGATCTCCGCGCCGGTCTTTAAGGGCTTCCGTAAAGTGATGCCGCCGATGTCCCGTACGGAGAAAGAGGCGATTGATGCCGGTACCACCTGGTGGGAAGGCGATCTGTTCCAGGGTAACCCGGACTGGAAAAAGCTGCACAACTATCCGCAGCCGCGCCTGACCGCCGAAGAGCAGGCATTTATTGACGGTCCGGTAGAAGAAGCGTGCCGCATGGCGAACGACTTTGCTATTACCCATGAAATGGCCGACCTGCCGCCGGAGCTGTGGGCATACCTGAAAGAGCATCGCTTCTTCGCGATGATCATTAAGAAAGAGTACGGCGGTCTTGAATTCTCCGCTTACGCTCAGGCCCGCGTGCTACAAAAGCTGGCGGGCGTTTCCGGGATCCTGGCGATTACCGTCGGCGTGCCGAACTCCTTAGGCCCGGGCGAACTGCTGCAGCACTACGGAACGGAAGAGCAGAAAGATCACTACCTGCCGCGTCTGGCGCGCGGTCAGGAAATTCCATGCTTCGCGCTGACCAGTCCGGAAGCGGGCTCCGATGCGGGCGCGATCCCGGATACCGGCGTGGTCTGCATGGGCGAGTGGCAGGGCCAGCAGGTGCTGGGCATGCGCCTGACCTGGAACAAGCGTTATATCACTCTGGCGCCTATAGCCACCGTGCTGGGTCTGGCATTTAAGCTCTCCGACCCGGAAAAACTGCTGGGCGGTGAAGAAGATCTGGGCATCACCTGTGCGCTGATCCCAACCTCTACCCCGGGCGTGGAGATTGGTCGTCGCCACTTCCCGCTGAACGTGCCGTTCCAGAACGGTCCAACCCGCGGTCAGGATATCTTTGTGCCGATTGACTACATCATCGGTGGTCCGAAGATGGCCGGTCAGGGTTGGCGCATGCTGGTGGAATGTCTGTCGGTGGGCCGTGGCATTACCCTGCCGTCGAACTCAACCGGCGGGCTGAAATCGGTGGCAATGGGGATTGGTGCTTACGCCCATATCCGCCGTCAGTTCAAAATCTCCATCGGCAAGATGGAAGGTATTGAAGAGCCGCTGGCGCGTATCGCGGGTAACGCTTACGTGATGGATGCCGCAGCCTCGCTCATCACCTACGGCATTATGCTGGGTGAAAAACCGGCCGTGCTGTCCGCTATCGTGAAGTATCACTGTACCCACCGCGCGCAGCAGTCGATCATTGACGCAATGGATATCGCAGGCGGTAAAGGCATTATGCTCGGCGAAGGCAACTTCCTGGCGCGCGGCTATCAGGGCGCTCCGATTGCCATCACCGTTGAAGGGGCAAACATCCTGACCCGCAGCATGATGATCTTCGGTCAGGGCGCCATTCGCTGCCATCCGTACGTGCTGGAAGAGATGGCAGCCGCGCAGAATAACGACGTGGATGCCTTCGACAAGCTGCTGTTCAAACATATCGGTCACGTGGGCAGCAATGAAGTGCGCAGCTTCTGGCTCGGCCTGACGCGCGGCCTCACCAGCGCGACGCCGACCAGCGATGCGACTAAACGTTATTACCAGCATCTGAACCGCCTGAGCGCTAACCTGGCCCTGCTGTCTGACGTCTCGATGGCCGTTCTTGGCGGAAGCCTGAAGCGTCGTGAGCGCATCTCTGCCCGTCTGGGCGACGTGCTGAGCCAGATCTTCCTGGCCTCTGCGGTTCTGAAACGCTACGACGACGAAGGCCGTCAGGAAGCGGATCTGCCGCTGGTGCACTGGGGTGTACAGGATGCGCTGTATCAGGCAGAACAGGCGATTGACGACCTGCTGGCGAACTTCCCGAACCGCTTTGTGGCAGGTGCCCTGCGCGTGGCGATCTTCCCGACCGGTCGTCATTACCTGGCGCCGTCTGACAAGCTGGATCATAAAGTGGCGAAGATCCTCCAGGTTCCGAGCGCAACCCGCTCCCGTATTGGCCGCGGACAGTATCTGGCCCCTACCCCGCATAACCCTGTCGGCCTGCTGGAAGAGGCGCTGCTGGACGTGATGGCCGCCGACCCGATTCACCAGAAGATCTGCAAACAGCTGGGTAAAAACCTGCCGTTCACCCGCCTGGACGAGCTGGCAAAACAGGCCCTGGCGGGCGGCATCATCGACAACAGCGAAGCCGCACTCCTGGTGAAAGCCGAAGAGAGCCGTCTGCGCAGTATTAACGTGGATGATTTCGAACCGGAAGAGCTGGCGACACAGCCGGTAAAGCTGCCGGAGAAACACCGCAAACCTGAAGCCGCATAAGACGTTCAGCGTCCATCAACCCCGCTCCGTGCGGGGTTTTTTATTGCCACATTTTCTCGTAATGACGTGCTACAGTGTCAAAAAGCGATCTTTTAAGGAGTCGGTATCGTGCCTGGTTTGAAGATTTCTGTTTTGCAGCAGCCTTTAGTTTGGATGGACGGTCCAGCCAACCTTCGCCATTTCGATCGCCAGTTCGAAGAGATTACCGGTCGCGATGTGATTGTCCTGCCGGAGATGTTCACCACGGGTTTTGCGATGGAGGCTGCAAAACAGTCGATGCCGCAGGACGAGGTTGTGGCCTGGATGCACGCCAAAGCGCAGGAGACAAACGCGCTGATTGCCGGTAGCGTCGCCCTCCAGACCGAACGCGGGCCGGTTAACCGCTTCCTGCTGGTCGAGCCAGAGGGAAAGGTGCATTTCTACGATAAGCGCCACCTGTTCCGCATGGCGGATGAGCATCAACATTATGTAGCCGGCAACGAACGCGTGGTGTTTGAATGGCGCGGCTGGCGTATTTTGCCGCTGGTCTGTTATGACCTGCGCTTCCCCGTCTGGTCCCGCAACCGCAACGATTACGACCTGGCGCTGTATGTCGCCAACTGGCCTGCGCCACGTTCACTTCACTGGCAGGCGTTATTAACGGCGCGGGCAATTGAAAACCAGGCTTATATTGTGGGATGTAACCGCGTAGGCACGGATGGTAACGGACACCATTATCGCGGCGACAGCCGGGTAATAAGCCCGCAGGGAGAAATTATTGCTACAGCCGAGCCGCATCAGGCCACGCGAATTGACGCCGAGCTTTCGTTAACTGCGCTAACGGAATATCGCGAGAAGTTTCCGGCCTGGCAGGATGCCGATCCATTCACGATCGGATAAGTACAATTCCCGACGTTACGCTGGCATGTTGTCTCGCGTAACGTCCGTGAAAAGCAGAAAAGAAAAAGGCCCACGTTACAAGTAACGTGGGCCTGAATAGTGGCGGAACGGACGGGACTCGAACCCGCGACCCCCTGCGTGACAGGCAGGTATTCTAACCGACTGAACTACCGCTCCACTGTTCCCGTGTGGGGAACGAGGCGAATATTACGGTTTGCCTCTGAACTCGTCAACGCTTTTTCTTAACTTTTGAATCGTTTGCTGCAAAAATCACCCAAACGATGAATTAACAAACGTTTCGGCACCTTTTCAGGCGCGCCACAGACAGCTCCCGCCCTTCTTCTGCACCAAATCAAGACGAGCCTCGTGATTCATCAACTCTTCATCACTGGCTAAAACGACCCGTAAGCGGTTCGCCTGACGCACAATGCGCTGAATGCCGCCTTCGTCACGCGCCTGCTGAGATTCGTTTTCCATGCTGAATTTCATCGACGTCTGACCGCCGGTCATGGTCAGGTAAACATCAGCCAGGATCTGGGCATCGAGCAATGCGCCGTGCAGCGTTCGCTTGGTGTTGTCTATTTCATAGCGCGAACACAGGGCATCAAGGCTGTTACGCTTGCCGGGGAACATCTTCCTTGCCAGCGCCAGGCTATCGGTGACTTTACAGAACGTATTGGTCTTTGGAATATCACGGTTCAGCTTGCTGAACTCATAGTCCATAAAGCCGATATCGAACGACGCGTTATGAATGACAAGCTCCGCGCCTCTGATGTAGTCGAGAAATTCATCCGCGACGTCGGCAAAGGTTGGCTTATCGAGCAAAAACTCATCGGCAATACCGTGAACGCCAAACGCTTCCGGGTCCACCAGCCGATCGGGTTTGAGGTAAACGTGGAAGTTATTGCCCGTCAGACGGCGGTTCACCACTTCAACGGCACCAATCTCAATGATCTTGTGCCCTTCATAGTGTGCGCCAATCTGGTTCATACCGGTGGTTTCGGTATCGAGAACGATCTGGCGAGTAATTGCAGTGCTCATAGCGGTCATTTATGTCAGACTTATCGTTTTACTGAACGTTTCAAATACAGGAAGTCTACCAGAGATGCGTAAACAGGTAGAAATTTTCACCGATGGATCTTGTCTCGGTAACCCAGGGCCGGGCGGCTATGGCGCCATTATGCGCTACCGTCAGCATGAAAAAACTTTTAGTGAAGGCTATTTTCTCACCACCAACAACCGCATGGAGCTGATGGCGGCCATCGTGGCGCTGGAAGCCTTAAAAGAACATTGCGACGTGGTGCTGAGTACCGACAGCCAGTATGTCCGCCAGGGCATTACCCAGTGGATCCACAACTGGAAAAAACGCGGCTGGAAAACGGCGGATAAAAAGCCGGTTAAGAATGTCGATCTCTGGAAGCGCCTTGATGCCGCCCTGGGCCAGCACGAGATCAAATGGGAGTGGGTAAAGGGGCACGCCGGGCATCCCGAGAACGAACGCTGTGACGAGCTGGCTCGCGCGGCGGCATCAAACCCGACCCATGAGGACGCAGGTTATCAACCTGAATCCTGATCACGGTTTTTTGTACTGCCGCGTGGCCCCCACGGCCTGGCGGATCCGGGTTTTCGATTTGCTTTGCTTCATTGGGTTAAGCGTAAGGGGGATTGTCCTCTTACGTGCCACAATAAATTGCATGCAGCCCAGCGCGGGTAAATGGGTGCTGAGTAAAACGCCGCCTTTTCGCGTCCAGGGTATGACCTGAAAACCACCGTAGCTCAGCACCTCAAAGTTCAGCAGTGAAAGCCAGTCCAGCTGGCGCATCATGGTAAACATCCGGCTGTTATACGGCGGCCTGCGGCGCAGCACGGGCGTCAGTTTGCGTAGCCCCATCAGACTCAGCGGATTAAAACCGCTCAGGATCAGCCAGCCGTCGTCAATCAAAACGCGGTCAGCCTCCCTCAGCAGGCGATGAGGATCGCTGCACCAGGGCAGAGTGTGGGCGAGCAGACAGGCATCAATGGATTTTTCAGCAAACGGTAAATGCAGTGGATTCGCTTTAACCTGAACCGGGGAGCCACTCAGCGACACGTTAACCTGATGCGAGATAGCGCAGCTTTCGGTATTGATTTCCGCGCTGAGATTGCCAATCTTAAGCAGGTGAAAACCATACATTTTCGCGAGCCAGGGTTTAAGCTGTTGTTCTAGCGCCTCGCGATAGTATTCACCCCAGGGCAACTCTGCCCAACGTTCCGGTGGTGCGACAGTCTGAGGTATCCTTGCCGGTTTCATCAAAACACCCGCCACGCAATAAGAGGTAATGCATGAATCTTATCAGTATTTCCGCCTTTCAGGACAATTACATCTGGGTTTTAGTCGACGACGATCGCAGATGCATCATTGTTGATCCAGGCGAATCCGCTCCGATCCTGCACGCTATAAAAGAAAACGGCTGGCAACCGGAAGCGATTCTTCTCACCCATCACCACAACGATCACGTGGGCGGTGTTCCCGATCTGCTTGCTCGCTTTCCACATCTTGCCGTATACGGGCCGGCAGAGACACAGGATAAGGGTACAACGCAAGTAGTCGAAGAAGGCGAAAGTGTCCTCATTCTCGGGTGGGAGTTTTCCGTATTTGCCACACCAGGTCACACTTCTGGACATCTCTGTTTCTACAGTAAACCTTATCTGTTTTGCGGTGACACGCTGTTTTCCGGCGGCTGCGGAAGGCTTTTTGAAGGCACTCCAGAACAAATGTATCAATCTTTACAAAAAATTAATGCACTGCCTGCTGATACCGTCATTTGTTGCGCACATGAGTATACATTAGGAAATATGAAGTTTGCCGTGAGCATCTTACCTAAGGATCGCATGATTCAGGATTATTACCTGAAAGTGAAGGAGTTACGTGCAAAAAACCAAAGCACACTACCCGTAATTCTGAAAAATGAGCGGCAAATAAATTTATTTTTAAGAACTGATGATGTTGATTTAATTAATAAAATTAACCAAGAAACAAATTTGTTACAACCAGAAGCGCGTTTTGCATGGTTAAGGTCAAAGAAAGATAACTTCAGATAATTGCGGGTTGCCTTTTCAAAATTTCGCCGTTATCATCGCTCGTCTTTTAAGCAACTATTGACACACACATGAAGGCAAAAGCGATATTACTCGCCTCTGTCCTGCTTGTAGGTTGCCAGTCACAAAACGGCAGCAACGTACAACAGCACGCACAGAGCCTTTCTGCAGCTGGTCAAGGGGAAGCAGGGAAGTTTACGAGTCAGGCGCGATGGTTGGACGATGGGACAACTTTCGCGCAGGAACAAGACTTGTGGGCCTCCATTGGCGACGAGCTAAAGATGGGAATTCCGGAAAACAGCCGGATTCGCGAACAGAAACAGAAGTATTTGAGAAATAAGAGCTATCTCCACGATGTAACATTACGGGCAGAGCCGTATATGTACTGGATAGCCGGGCAAGTTAAGAAACGTAACATGCCTATGGAACTGGTACTACTACCCATAGTGGAGAGCGCTTTTGACCCGCACGCGACGTCTGGCGCCAATGCAGCTGGCATTTGGCAGATCATTCCGAGCACAGGGCGCAATTATGGTTTAAAGCAGACCCGCAACTACGATGCACGTCGTGATGTTGTCGCTTCAACGACAGCCGCTCTCGACATGATGCAACGTCTGAACAAGATGTTTGATGGCGACTGGTTATTAACTGTCGCAGCGTATAATAGTGGTGAAGGTCGCGTACTGAAGGCAATGAAAGCGAATAAAGCGCGTGGTAAATCCACAGACTTCTGGTCGCTCTCACTGCCACGGGAAACAAAGATTTACGTACCGAAAATGCTGGCATTGAGCGACATTCTCAAGAACAGCAAACGTTACGGTGTACAACTGCCAACACCAGACGAAAGTCGTGCACTGGCGCGTGTCCGCCTCAGCAGCCCGGTTGATATTCAACAGGTTGCCGATATGACGGGTATGTCGGTAAGTAAGCTTAAAACCTTTAATGCAGGCGTTAAAGGCTCTACGCTGGGCGCAAGTGGCCCACGCTATGTGATGGTTCCGCAGAAACATGCAGAGCAGTTACGTGAGTCTTTAGCTTCGGGTGAAATTGCAGCCGTTCAGTCCACGCTGATCGCTGACACGTCGCCGGTAAGCAGCCGCAGCTATAAGGTTCGGTCAGGCGATACGCTTTCAGGGATTGCTTCACGTCTTGGCGTGAATACGAAAGATCTGCAGCAGTGGAATAATTTGCGCGGGTCCGGTCTGAAAGTGGGTCAAACGCTGACCGTAGGTGCAGGTACCAGCGCACAGCGCCTCGCTAAAAACAGCGATAGCATTACCTATCGCGTGCGTAAAGGCGACTCGCTGTCCAGTATCGCTAAACGTCACGGCGTAAACATCAAAGATGTGATGCGCTGGAACAACGGTACCGACAACCTGCAGCCTGGCGACCAGCTGACGCTGTTTGTGAAAAACAGCGCCACGCCAGATTCCTGACAGTACGATAATTTAGATAAAAGGCACCGATTCCCCTCGGTGCCTTTTTTGTTTATCCCGCCTTTTGCGCCTCGGCCATAATGGTGTCGCTGGTGAACGAACCATCATCCTTCAGCTCAAAATATGCCTTCACGTCAGCAGAAGCGCTCTCCTGATACAAACGGATCGCCTGACTCAGCGCTTCCGGTGTCCGCATGCGCGCTATCCACGAGCCATACTCCAGCGGCAAACGGTCTGTAATCAACGATCGTGAAAGTAAACCGGCTTCGGTAATGAACGTCAGCCACTCGCCGCTGGAGTAATTTTGCACGTGCGACGTATCGCGCAGCGCTTCAACCGTCTGCAGCCAGATGTTCCGTACCGGATGACCCGGCGACATCACGTCCATGATAATGAAAATCCCGCCCGGCTTGAGCACCCGCTTCACTTCCCGCAACGCCTGGCCGACATCATGCCAGTGGTGTGCAGAGTAACGGCTGATCGCAACCTCGAACGATGCATCCCTGAAGGGCAAAGATTCAGCATAGCCCTGCCGCGTCGTAACGTTATTCAGCCCTTTCGCTTTCGCCGCCTCAGCAACAACGTCCAGCATCTGGCTCGATAAGTCATAGGCCGTTACCCGCGCAACGTGCTGTGCGGCGGTAAAACTGGCGTGCCCCGCTCCGCAGCCTAAGTCCAGCACGTGCGCGTCAGGGAAGGCGGCAAGACGTTCGCCGAGGCGCAGCAGATCGCGGCCAGAAGCATGCACAGCGCTGCTCAGATACGCCTTTGCCTGAGAGCCGAACTGTTTTTCGACGTTGTCATGATGGGAGTGTGTTGTTGTCATTGTGCTGTCCTTTTGGGTTAAAAAAATTAAGGGCAGCACCCGCGCAGGCCTGCCCCACGGCAGACCTGACGCACCATTATTTATCAGGTTTGCCGGGACTGAATTCTACTAGTAGCGGATTATGATCGGAGGCACGCGTCACCAGAACGGACGCATCGTGTACGCTCAAACCACGATAGAAGACGAAATCAAGAGGACGGCCAAACGCTTTCTTGCGCTGGTCATCGCTAAAACGCACTTCACGCAGCGACATTTCACGCGCAAAGCGGTACAGCGCGTTCATACGCGGCCTGCTCCAGGCATTGAAGTCACCGGCCATAATGATCGGCCCACTGTGGTGAGCTATCTGATCGCCAATAGGAAGTAACTGCTTACTATACACATCAACACCCAGGCTGAAGTTCACCGCATGGATGTTAACCACCATCAGCAGACGGGTATCCGGCAACGGATAGACCGTGACCAGCGCCGATTTTGCCAGGCGAAGGATGGGCTCACGCTCACGCAACGGGCAGCAGTAGACCGGATGCGCGGCTGAAAGGGTCATCACGCCAGAGGGATGCTGTGGCAGGACAAAAGCAGGCACCTGATCGGCTGCAAGATAGTTAGTTGTTGCAAACCTTACCAGTTCAGGCGTGGTTTGCGCCTCCTGCAACAAAACAAGATGCGCATCTTTGCCAAAATTCTTGAGTACGGATAACCACTCCGCGCGCTGTTGTTTGAAAATATTCCACACCAGCACGCGAATTTTATCGTCACTGCTTAAGGGTGTCCCCGCCGGCAATGCCTGGCCAAGGCTCGCAAAAGACCCCGGAGGCAAGATCCTCTCCGCTGGCATTCCGGCAACATAACGCATGGCATAGGTATTTTTTCGCACTTTTGGAAACGACCTCTATAACTTGAACCAGCCCGGAAAACGGACTGGTTCTAATGTTATAGGGATTTTAGTTCACACTTTCAACGCAATTACTGAGAAACCGCTTTCCAGTTTTGTAAGCAAGCACTTACTGCGGCTTATCCAAGTGCAACCCGGGCGGGCTTATCAAGCCGTCCGCTCAAACCAATCAGCAGAAATGCCACAAGCACAATCACTGCGCCAATCCACGGCGTTTGGGTTAACCCGAAGTGCTGGACGGTCTGCCCACCAATTACCGATCCGAGCGCGATACCGATATTGAATGCGGCGATATTCAGGCCGGATGCGACATCCACCGCACCTGGCGTATAACGTTCGGCTTTCTGTACAACATACACCTGAAGCCCAGGCACGTTACCGAAAGCAAATATTCCCATCACCAGAACCGTTACCAGCGAGGCGTATTGCATCGATGCGGTGAACTGGAAAACCATCAGCAGGACAACCAGAGCCGCGAAAATAAACTTCAGCGCCGGTACCGCACCATGTTTATCCGCAAGCTTACCGCCCCATATATTGCCGATTGCAACGGAGATCCCGTAGCCCAATAAAATCCAGCTCACGGCGCCCGGCGAGAAACCGGCCAGTTCCTGCATCATCGGTGCAAGGAAGGTAAAAGCAGTGAACACGCCGCCATACCCCAGAGCCGTAACGGCGTAGATAAGCAGCAGACGCGGATGGGTAAGTACCTTAATCTGCTCGCTAAGGCTCGCGCTGGCGCGGCCCGGAATATTCGACGGTATCAGCAGCAGGCTGGCCACCAGAGCGATAACGCCCAGCAGCGATACGGCAAGGAAGGTTTCACGCCAGCCAAAATGTTGTCCGATAAACGTGCCTAACGGCACACCGGTGACCAGCGCGACGGTTAATCCACCAAACATAATGGCAATAGCGGACGCCGCCTTTTCTTTTGGTACCAGGCTGGTTGCAATAGTGGAACCGATGGAGAAGAAAACACCGTGCGCGAGGCCCGTCAGCAGGCGAGCAATGACCAGAGTGGTGTAGTCCGGCGCCTGCCACGCCAGAATATTTCCGGCGGTGAAAAGCACCATCAGGGCAACCAGCAGCTGCTTACGCGGAAAACGCCCCGTCAGCGCGGTCAGTACAGGCGCGCCGACAGCAACGCCTAACGCATAGATTGAAACCAGCAGCCCGGCAGAGGGCAATGAAATGGCAAGCTGATCGGCAATGGTAGGAACCAGTCCTACAATAACAAATTCGGTCGTGCCAATTGCAAAGGCACTGATCGTCAGGGCAAGTAGCGCCAGTGGCATAAAATACTCCGTCTCTTCAGGATTAAGATGACAGGCAGTATGCGCCAGTGTTTAAATAACAAAAATGGTTAGAATCTCAATAGAATTTTGCAGGTGATGCAATAATGAAAGCCACATCGGAAGAACTGACTATCTTCGTTGCCGTTGTTGAAAGCGGCAGCTTCAGCCGTGCGGCCGAACAGCTCGGGCAGGCAAACTCAGCCATTAGTCGCTCGGTGAAAAAGCTGGAGATGAAGCTCGGAGTGAGTCTGCTTAACAGAACAACGCGGCAGCTCAGCCTGACGGAAGAAGGTGAACGTTATTTTCGACGCGTGCAGTCCGTTTTGCAGGAGATGGCGGCGGCAGAAACGGAAATAATGGAATCGCGCAGCACCCCGCGCGGATTGCTGCGCATCGATGCGGCTACGCCGGTCGTGCTTCATTTTTTGATGCCGCTGATTAAGCCCTTCCGTGAGCGCTACCCGGAGATGACCCTGTCTCTGGTCTCCTCGGAAACGTTTATCAATCTTATTGAGCGTAAAGTGGATGTGGCGATCCGCGCCGGAACCCTGACGGATTCAAGCTTACGCGCTCGCCCTCTGTTCACCAGCTACCGCAAAATTATCGCGTCACCGCAATATATTGCAGAGCATGGTAAACCGGAGACGGTTGAGGAGTTAAGGCAGCATCTGTGTCTGGGCTTTACGGAACCCGTCTCGCTGAACACCTGGCCCGTGGCCTGCCATGATGGACAGCTTCATGAAATTACCTGCGGGATTTCGTCCAATAGCGGTGAAACGCTAAAGCAGCTGTGCCTTGAAGGAAACGGAATCGCGTGTTTATCAGACTATATGATTGATAAGGAAATTGCCGATGGTCGGCTTGTTGAGCTGATGGCTGACAAACGCTTGCCCGTAGAGATGCCTTTCAGTGCCGTGTATTACAGCGACAGAGCGGTAAGCACGCGCATACGCGCCTTTATCGACTTTCTTAGTGAACATATAAAAACAGCTCCCGAAGGAGCTGTGTAAGGGTTGAGGGTACAGAGGGAGGTTTTTTATTAATCCCAGTCTGGCGCTAAACCTTCCGGGCTTACCAGACGATCGTTGCATTCCAGCGCGGCGATCGCTTTTTTATCTTCATCATCAAGCTGGAGATCCAGCGCCAGCAGGTTGCTTGCCAGGTTTTCACGTTTGGTTGACGACGGGATCACGGCATAGCCTTCGCCCATCGCCCATGCCAGGATAACCTGCGCTGCGGTCGCACTGTGTTTCTCAGCGATGCGTGCAATCACTTCATCCTTCAGCGCTTTACCATAAGCCAGCGTCATATAAGAGGTGATGTGAATACCGTGCTGTTTTGCCCACTCCACTACGTTGCGGTTTTGCAGGTATGGTGAGAGTTCAATCTGGTTGGTGGCAATATTCTCTTTCCCCACTGCGGCAATCGCTTTTTCCATCAATGGGATAGTGAAGTTAGAAATACCTATTTCACGCGTTAAGCCCTGCTTCTTTGCTTCCAGCAGCGCCTGCATGAACTCTTCCACTGCGACTTCATCGTTAGGTGATGGCCAGTGGATCAGCGTCAGATCGACATAATCAGTACGCAGCTTTTTCAGGCTTTCTTTCAGGCTTGGGATCAGCTTGTCTTTGCTGAGATTCTCAATCCAGATTTTCGTTGTGATGAAAAGCTCGCTGCGCGGAACGCCGCTCTCTTCAATAGCCTGACCGACAGCAGCTTCGTTGTCATAAATTTGTGCCGTATCAACAGCGCGATAGCCCAGTTCAAGAGCGGTTTTAACAGAGCCGATAACAACGTCGTCTTTCAGACGGAAAGTGCCCAGACCCAGTGCAGGGATAGTCATATGATTCCTCAATCGTTATGTTCGTAAACTGAGGAGAATTATCGTTGACGTTGTTATGTGGAAAAAGATCGTAAAACGCAGAGGATTTTTGCTATTTTCGCAATAATTAAACGTCAGATAAGAAAAAAGCCCTGAGCGTTAGCTCAGGGCTTTTAATAAGTGGCGGAACGGACGGGACTCGAACCCGCGACCCCCTGCGTGACAGGCAGGTATTCTAACCGACTGAACTACCGCTCCACCGAATACTTCTGTAACCACCGGATTGATGCACCGGCTCACTACTTAATTTGATGCCTGGCAGTTCCCTACTCTCACATGGGGAGACCCCACACTACCATCGGCGCTACGGCGTTTCACTTCTGAGTTCGGCATGGGGTCAGGTGGGACCACCGCGCTAAAGCCGCCAGGCAAATTCTGTGCTCTGTCCTGTGTCTTTTGGGCTGATACTGCGTTGGCTGCTCTCGTAAAGTCAGTCACATACCTCAGTATGCTCCTTCCTTTCCTTCGCTTGCCGCCTTGTCTCAGCGCAAAATCCTTCGGACTCTGAATCAAAGCTGAAAATTCTGTCTCTTCGCCAAAACATCTTCGGCGTTGTAAGGTTAAGCCTCACGGTTCATTAGTATCGGTTAGCTCAACGCATCGCTGCGCTTACACACCCGACCTATCAACGTCATAGTCTTTAACGTTCCTTCAGGAGACTTAAAGTCTCAGGGAGAACTCATCTCGGGGCAAGTTTCGTGCTTAGATGCTTTCAGCACTTATCTCTTCCGCATTTAGCTACCGGGCAGTGCCATTGGCATGACAACCCGAACACCAGTGATGCGTCCACTCCGGTCCTCTCGTACTAGGAGCAGCCCCCCTCAATTCTCCAGCGCCCACGGCAGATAGGGACCGAACTGTCTCACGACGTTCTAAACCCAGCTCGCGTACCACTTTAAATGGCGAACAGCCATACCCTTGGGACCTACTTCAGCCCCAGGATGTGATGAGCCGACATCGAGGTGCCAAACACCGCCGTCGATATGAACTCTTGGGCGGTATCAGCCTGTTATCCCCGGAGTACCTTTTATCCGTTGAGCGATGGCCCTTCCATTCAGAACCACCGGATCACTATGACCTGCTTTCGCACCTGCTCGCGCCGTCACGCTCGCAGTCAAGCTGGCTTATGCCATTGCACTAACCTCCTGATGTCCGACCAGGATTAGCCAACCTTCGTGCTCCTCCGTTACTCTTTGGGAGGAGACCGCCCCAGTCAAACTACCCACCAGACACTGTCCGCAACCCGGATTACGGGTCTACGTTAGAACACCAGCCATTAAAGGGTGGTATTTCAAGGGCGGCTCCACGCAGACTGGCGTCCACGCTTCAAAGCCTCCCACCTATCCTACACATCAAGGACCAGTGTTCAGTGTCAAGCTATAGTAAAGGTTCACGGGGTCTTTCCGTCTTGCCGCGGGTACACTGCATCTTCACAGCGAGTTCAATTTCACTGAGTCTCGGGTGGAGACAGCCTGGCCATCATTACGCCATTCGTGCAGGTCGGAACTTACCCGACAAGGAATTTCGCTACCTTAGGACCGTTATAGTTACGGCCGCCGTTTACCGGGGCTTCGATCAAGAGCTTCGCGTTGCCGCTAACCCCATCAATTAACCTTCCGGCACCGGGCAGGCGTCACACCGTATACGTCCACTTTCGTGTTTGCACAGTGCTGTGTTTTTAATAAACAGTTGCAGCCAGCTGGTATCTTCGACTGATTTCAGCTCCACCCGCAGGGGCTTCACCTACATATCAGCGTGCCTTCTCCCGAAGTTACGGCACCATTTTGCCTAGTTCCTTCACCCGAGTTCTCTCAAGCGCCTTGGTATTCTCTACCTGACCACCTGTGTCGGTTTGGGGTACGATTTCGTGTTACCTGATGCTTAGAGGCTTTTCCTGGAAGCAGGGCATTTGTTACTTCAGCACCGTAGTGCCTCGTCATCACACCTCAGCGTTAAAAAGGTACCGGATTTACCTGGAACCTCCGCCTACATGCTTAAACCGGGACAACCGTCGCCCGGCTAACATAGCCTTCTCCGTCCCCCCTTCGCAGTAACACCAAGTACAGGAATATTAACCTGTTTCCCATCGACTACGCCTTTCGGCCTCGCCTTAGGGGTCGACTCACCCTGCCCCGATTAACGTTGGACAGGAACCCTTGGTCTTCCGGCGAGCGGGCTTTTCACCCGCTTTATCGTTACTTATGTCAGCATTCGCACTTCTGATACCTCCAGCACCCCTCACAGGACACCTTCAACGGCTTACAGAACGCTCCCCTACCCAACAACGCCTAAGCGTCGCTGCCGCAGCTTCGGTGCATGGTTTAGCCCCGTTACATCTTCCGCGCAGGCCGACTCGACCAGTGAGCTATTACGCTTTCTTTAAATGATGGCTGCTTCTAAGCCAACATCCTGGCTGTCTGTGCCTTCCCACATCGTTTCCCACTTAACCATGACTTTGGGACCTTAGCTGGCGGTCTGGGTTGTTTCCCTCTTCACGACGGACGTTAGCACCCGCCGTGTGTCTCCCGTGATAACATTCTTCGGTATTCGTAGTTTGCATCGGGTTGGTAAGCCGGGATGGCCCCCTAGCCGAAACAGTGCTCTACCCCCGAAGATGAGTTCACGAGGCGCTACCTAAATAGCTTTCGGGGAGAACCAGCTATCTCCCGGTTTGATTGGCCTTTCACCCCCAGCCACAGGTCATCCGCTAATTTTTCAACATTAGTCGGTTCGGTCCTCCAGTTAGTGTTACCCAACCTTCAACCTGCCCATGGCTAGATCACCGGGTTTCGGGTCTATACCCTGCAACTTAACGCCCAGTTAAGACTCGGTTTCCCTTCGGCTCCCCTATACGGTTAACCTTGCTACAGAATATAAGTCGCTGACCCATTATACAAAAGGTACGCAGTCACCCCATAAAGAGGCTCCCACTGCTTGTACGTACACGGTTTCAGGTTCTTTTTCACTCCCCTCGCCGGGGTTCTTTTCGCCTTTCCCTCACGGTACTGGTTCACTATCGGTCAGTCAGGAGTATTTAGCCTTGGAGGATGGTCCCCCCATATTCAGACAGGATACCACGTGTCCCGCCCTACTCTTCGAGTTCACAGCAAGTGTGCTTTCGTGTACGGGACTATCACCCTGTACCGTCGGACTTTCCAGACCGTTCCACTAACACACAAGCTGATTCAGACTCCGGGCTGCTCCCCGTTCGCTCGCCGCTACTGGGGGAATCTCGGTTGATTTCTTTTCCTCGGGGTACTTAGATGTTTCAGTTCCCCCGGTTCGCCTCGTTAGCCTATGTATTCAGCTAACGATAGTGCAACGAATTGCACTGGGTTTCCCCATTCGGACATCGCCGGGTCAAGGGTTCATATCACCTCGCCGGCGCTTTTCGCAGATTAGCACGTCCTTCATCGCCTCTGACTGCCAGGGCATCCACCGTGTACGCTTAGTCGCTTAACCTCACAACCCGAAGATGTTTCTTTCGATTCATCGTCGACTTGCGAAAATTTGAGAGACTCGAACACACATGAGCTGTGTGTCGTTTCAATTTTCAGCTTAATCCAGATTTTTAAAGAGCAAAACTTCGCAGTGCACCTTTTCAGGTTCACTCTGAAGTTTTCTTGTTTTGCAGTAAAGGATGGTGGAGCTATGCGGGATCGAACCGCAGACCTCCTGCGTGCAAGGCAGGCGCTCTCCCAGCTGAGCTATAGCCCCATCGTAGTGATCTCTCTACCGGTATTTTTGTTGAGGCAAGGCGTGGTGACACGAAGCATACCTGAGTATGTGAGTGTCGCCGCAACGCAGCATCAGCAAAAATTTGGTAGGCCTGAGTGGACTTGAACCACCGACCTCACCCTTATCAGGGGTGCGCTCTAACCACCTGAGCTACAAGCCTGCAGAGATTTTTACTGCTGTTTTTCATCAGACAATCTGTGTGGACACTACAAAGGCAGGTTCTTTAAGGTAAGGAGGTGATCCAACCGCAGGTTCCCCTACGGTTACCTTGTTACGACTTCACCCCAGTCATGAATCACAAAGTGGTAAGCGCCCTCCCGAAGGTTAAGCTACCTACTTCTTTTGCAACCCACTCCCATGGTGTGACGGGCGGTGTGTACAAGGCCCGGGAACGTATTCACCGTAGCATTCTGATCTACGATTACTAGCGATTCCGACTTCATGGAGTCGAGTTGCAGACTCCAATCCGGACTACGACGCACTTTATGAGGTCCGCTTGCTCTCGCGAGGTCGCTTCTCTTTGTATGCGCCATTGTAGCACGTGTGTAGCCCTACTCGTAAGGGCCATGATGACTTGACGTCATCCCCACCTTCCTCCAGTTTATCACTGGCAGTCTCCTTTGAGTTCCCGGCCGGACCGCTGGCAACAAAGGATAAGGGTTGCGCTCGTTGCGGGACTTAACCCAACATTTCACAACACGAGCTGACGACAGCCATGCAGCACCTGTCTCAGAGTTCCCGAAGGCACCAATCCATCTCTGGAAAGTTCTCTGGATGTCAAGAGTAGGTAAGGTTCTTCGCGTTGCATCGAATTAAACCACATGCTCCACCGCTTGTGCGGGCCCCCGTCAATTCATTTGAGTTTTAACCTTGCGGCCGTACTCCCCAGGCGGTCGACTTAACGCGTTAGCTCCGGAAGCCACGCCTCAAGGGCACAACCTCCAAGTCGACATCGTTTACGGCGTGGACTACCAGGGTATCTAATCCTGTTTGCTCCCCACGCTTTCGCACCTGAGCGTCAGTCTTTGTCCAGGGGGCCGCCTTCGCCACCGGTATTCCTCCAGATCTCTACGCATTTCACCGCTACACCTGGAATTCTACCCCCCTCTACAAGACTCTAGCCTGCCAGTTTCGAATGCAGTTCCCAGGTTGAGCCCGGGGATTTCACATCCGACTTGACAGACCGCCTGCGTGCGCTTTACGCCCAGTAATTCCGATTAACGCTTGCACCCTCCGTATTACCGCGGCTGCTGGCACGGAGTTAGCCGGTGCTTCTTCTGCGGGTAACGTCAATCGGCAAGGTTATTAACCTTACCGCCTTCCTCCCCGCTGAAAGTGCTTTACAACCCGAAGGCCTTCTTCACACACGCGGCATGGCTGCATCAGGCTTGCGCCCATTGTGCAATATTCCCCACTGCTGCCTCCCGTAGGAGTCTGGACCGTGTCTCAGTTCCAGTGTGGCTGGTCATCCTCTCAGACCAGCTAGGGATCGTCGCCTAGGTGAGCCGTTACCCCACCTACTAGCTAATCCCATCTGGGCACATCCGATGGCAAGAGGCCCGAAGGTCCCCCTCTTTGGTCTTGCGACGTTATGCGGTATTAGCTACCGTTTCCAGTAGTTATCCCCCTCCATCAGGCAGTTTCCCAGACATTACTCACCCGTCCGCCACTCGTCAGCAAAGCAGCAAGCTGCTTCCTGTTACCGTTCGACTTGCATGTGTTAGGCCTGCCGCCAGCGTTCAATCTGAGCCATGATCAAACTCTTCAATTTAAGTTTGATGCTCGTGAATTAAACTTCGTAATGAATTACGTATGTTCACTCAGAGACTTGGTATTCATTTTTCGTCTTGCGACGTTAAGAATCCATGTCACTTTGAGTGCCCACACAGATTGTCTGATAAATTGTTAAAGAGCAGTTGCAACGCGGCTTTCAGCTCACCGTTGCGAGGTGGCGTATATTACGCTTTCCTCTTTCAGAGTCAACCCGTTATTTCAGGATTTTTTCTCTTCAACCAACCGGGTTGTTTGTGAAGTGATTCACATCCGCCGTGTCGATGGAGGCGCATTATAGGGAGCCACCGAGGAATGACAAGCGGAAAAATGCATTTTTATTTCAACCGCTCACCTTTTCACCAAAACGTCTATTTTTGGTGCTTTTTAATCTCTTTTGGCAGCTCTGCCAGGCTTGTAACGACCCAGTCGGCTGCATTTTCCGCTTCCGGGGTGACTGGTTTACCGGTTCGCACTAATACTTTTGTTCCCACACCCGCCGCCGTTGCTGCCTGCATATCTTCCAGCTTATCGCCGACCATATAAGACGCGGCCATATCAATGTGCAGGAATTCCTGCGCGGAGATAAGCATGCCCGGATGCGGTTTACGGCAATCACAGGTCTGACGATATGCTTCGACGGTGCCCTGCGGGTGATGCGGACAATAATAGATACCATCAAGATCGACGCCGCGATCGGCCAGAGACCAGTCCATCCATTCCGTCAGCGTCTCGAACTGCGCTTCGGTGAATTTCCCCCGGGCGATACCGGACTGATTGGTTACCACCACCAGCGCATAGCCCATCTCTTTCAGCTGGCGCAGTGCATCTATTACGCCCTCGATAAATTCAAACTCATCAATCTCATGGACGTAGCCGTGATCCACATTAATAGTGCCGTCACGATCGAGAAAAATTGCGGGTACAGATTTTGCCACCGGTTTGCTCCTGAAAAAGGCTTGTTCAGCTAGTATCTCATGAATCACGGCGCAATAAAGTGCTCATCGTACAGAGGTGGATTGATTTAGACGTCTGGATGCCTTAACATCCATTTTGTTTACGGTCATTCCCCGTATCTGGCAGAAGAAAATGCCACGGCTAACTTACATACGATAAAAATAATCTAATGATTAAACTTTCCAATATCACCAAAGTGTTCCAGCAGGGGAACCGAACCATTCAGGCACTGAACAACGTTAGCCTGCATGTTCCTGCTGGTCAGATTTATGGCGTCATTGGCGCATCGGGTGCAGGTAAAAGTACGCTGATCCGTTGTGTTAACCTGCTTGAGCGCCCAACCCAGGGCAGCGTTGAAGTTGGCGGCCAGGAGCTTACCGCTCTCTCAGAAAAAGAACTCACCAATGCGCGTCGTCAGATCGGCATGATTTTCCAGCACTTTAACCTGCTGGCCTCACGTACCGTTTTCGGCAACGTTGCTTTACCGCTGGAGCTGGACAACACGCCGAAGGAAGAAATTACGCGTCGCGTCACCGAACTGCTGGACCTGGTTGGTCTGGGCGATAAGCATGACAGCTATCCGGCCAATCTCTCCGGCGGGCAAAAGCAGCGTGTAGCAATAGCTCGCGCGCTGGCAAGCAATCCAAAAGTGCTGCTGTGCGATGAAGCCACCAGCGCATTAGATCCGGCTACCACGCGTTCTATTCTGGAGCTGCTGAAAGACATTAACCGTCGTCTGGGCCTGACTATCCTCCTTATTACGCACGAAATGGACGTGGTGAAACGTATTTGTGACTGCGTGGCAGTCATCAGCAACGGTGAGCTGATTGAGCAGGATACGGTAAGCGAAGTGTTCTCCCATCCGAAGACGCCGCTGGCTCAGCAGTTCATCCAGTCCACGCTTCATCTGGATATTCCGGAAGATTATCTGGAACGACTGAAAACAGAAGCCGTTGCAGACAGCGTTCCAATGCTGCGCATGGAGTTTACGGGTCAGTCCGTTGACGCACCGCTGCTTTCCGAAACCGCGCGCCGCTTTAACGTTAATAACAACATTATTAGCGCGCAGATGGATTACGCCGGTGGCGTGAAGTTCGGCATTATGCTGACGGAAATGCACGGCACACAGGAAGAAACCCAGGCGGCAATTGCCTGGCTGCAGGAACATCACGTAAAAGTAGAGGTACTGGGTTATGTCTGAGCCGATGATGTGGCTACTGGTTCGCGGCGTTTGGGAAACGCTGGCAATGACCTTCGTATCGGGCTTTTTTGGCTTTGTCATTGGGCTACCGGTCGGCGTGCTGCTGTACGTCACGCGCCCGGGTCAGATTATTGAAAACGCGAAGCTGTATCGCACGCTTTCTGCGCTGGTGAACATCTTCCGTTCAATCCCGTTCATTATTCTGCTGGTGTGGATGATTCCGTTTACCCGCGTGATCGTCGGCACGTCGATAGGTCTTCAGGCAGCAATTGTTCCATTGACCGTAGGCGCTGCGCCGTTTATCGCCCGTATGGTGGAAAACGCCCTGCTGGAAATCCCAACGGGTCTGATTGAAGCCTCCCGAGCCATGGGTGCGACGCCGATGCAGATCGTGCGCAAAGTACTGCTGCCTGAAGCGCTGCCAGGGCTGGTGAACGCGGCGACCATTACGCTTATCACGCTTGTCGGTTATTCCGCGATGGGCGGTGCCGTAGGTGCAGGCGGTTTAGGCCAGATTGGCTACCAGTACGGCTATATTGGCTATAACGCTACCGTTATGAATACCGTTCTGGTATTGCTGGTTGTGCTGGTTTACTTAATCCAATTCTCTGGCGATCGTATCGCCCGGGCTGTTACGCATAAATAACGTTACAAACAACACAAACTCGACGAGTTAAGGAAAAAACATGGCGTTTAAATTTAAGACCTTTGCAGCAGTAGGCGCACTGATTGGCTCTCTGGCACTGGTGGGTTGCGGTCAGGACGAGAAAGATCCCAACCACATCAAAGTAGGCGTTATCGTCGGTGCTGAACAGCAGGTCGCAGAAGCCGCGCAGAAAATCGCAAAAGAGAAATATGGCCTGGACGTTGAGCTGGTCACCTTCAACGATTACGTTCTGCCGAACGAAGCGCTGAGCAAAGGCGATATTGACGCCAACGCCTTCCAGCACAAACCGTATCTGGATCAGCAGATCAAGGATCGCGGCTACAAGCTGGTTGCTGTCGGGAATACCTTCGTTTATCCAATTGCCGGTTACTCCAAGAAAATTAAATCTCTGGATGAACTTCAGCCGGGTTCACAGGTTGCCGTCCCTAACGACCCAACCAACCTTGGCCGCTCGCTGCTGCTGCTGCAGAAAGTGGGCCTGATTAAGCTGAAAGAAGGGGTTGGCCTGCTGCCGACCGTTCTGGACGTGACCGAAAACCCGAAAAATCTGAAAATTGTTGAACTGGAAGCCCCTCAGCTGCCACGTTCACTGGACGATGCACAGATCGCGCTGGCCGTTATCAACACCACCTACGCCAGCCAGATCGGCCTGACGCCAGCGAAGGATGGTATATTCGTTGAAGACAAAGACTCCCCGTACGTCAACCTGATCGTGACTCGCGAAGACAACAAAGACGCGGAAAACGTGAAGAAATTCCTGCAGGCGTATCAGTCTGAAGAAGTTTACCAGGAAGCCAACAAGGTGTTTAACGGCGGCGCGGTTAAAGGCTGGTAATCTCACCTCAGTGTAATATCATCAAGACGGGCATTTGCCCGTCTTGTCATTTGTGCGGTCAACTGCTTCAATATCTGACGTTTTGATTATCCACTGAGGAATTATTATGCGTGCTTTACCGATCTGTCTTTTAGCACTGATGCTGAGCGGCTGTTCTATGCTAAGCAGATCTCCTGTTGAACCCGTTCAAAGCACTGCAACCCCGCCAAAAGCGGAGCCAGCAAAACCGAAAGCGCCTCGCGCTGCGCCGGTACGTATTATTACGAAAGCCGACGAGCTGGTCGGTAAGCCATTCCGTGAGCTGGGTGAAGTGAGTGGCGAATCCTGCCAGGCAACGAACCAGGACTCTCCACCGAATATCCCAACAGCCCGCAAGCGTATGCAGATTAACGCGTCAAAAATGAAAGCCAACGCGGTGCTGCTGCACAGCTGCGAAGTGACCAGCGGTACGCCAGGCTGCTACCGTCAGGCGGTATGTATCGGTTCTGCGCTTAATATTACGGCGAAATGAGTTCGTTTCAGTTCGGGCAGATAGGCGTTATCCGCTCCCCTTATAAAGAGAAGTTCGCCGTGCCGCGCCAGCCCGGTCTGGTCATCAACGGCGGCGGCGAGCTTCATCTTGTCGCGCCCTATAATCAGGCCGATGCGGTGCGCGGGCTTGAGGCGTTCAGTCATTTATGGGTGGTCTTTGTGTTTCACCAGACCATGGAAGGCGGCTGGCGTCCCACGGTGCGTCCTCCGCGTCTGGGCGGTAATGCCAGAATGGGTGTATTTGCCACCCGCTCCACCTTCCGCCCTAACCCGATTGGAATGTCGCTGGTCGAACTGAAAGGCATACGCTGTCAGAAAGATCGGGTGATTCTGGAGTTAGGTAGCCTTGACCTGGTTGATGGCACACCGGTCATTGATATCAAGCCTTACCTGCCCTTTGCCGAAGCGCTGCCGGAGGCCAGGGCAAGCTACGCGCAGGAAGCGCCGCAGGCAGATATGCCGGTTCACTTCACGCCAGAAATAACGACGCAAATCGGCCAGCTGGAAAAACGCTATCCTCGTCTTCGTGACTTCATTACCGAAGTGCTGGCGCAGGACCCCCGTCCCGCCTATCGCAAAGAAGAGGAGACCGGAAAAACGTATGCGGTCTGGCTGCTGGACTTTAACGTGCGCTGGCGCGTGACTGCGGCGGGTTTTGAAGTGTTTGCCCTGGAACCCAGGTAATTTTGTTCTCCTCTCTTTTGGCATCTTTGCCACACTGGTAAACTAAACCACTTTTTTTGTGTCAGGCTGGTGTTTCAGCCTGTTCCAATCGTCGAAATGGAACCGTAACAACATGCGTACTAGCCAATATCTGCTCTCCACTCTGAAGGAGACACCTGCCGACGCCGAAGTGATCAGCCACCAGCTGATGCTTCGCGCCGGGATGATCCGCAAGCTGGCCTCCGGGTTATATACCTGGCTGCCGACCGGCGTGCGCGTCCTGAAAAAAGTCGAAAACATCGTGCGTGAAGAGATGAACAACGCCGGTGCTATCGAGGTGTTAATGCCGGTTGTTCAGCCCTCTGAACTGTGGCAGGAGAGCGGTCGCTGGGAGCAGTACGGTCCTGAGCTGCTGCGTATTGCCGATCGTGGCGATCGTCCCTTTGTTCTCGGCCCTACGCATGAAGAAGTGATCACCGACCTGATCCGTAACGAGCTGAGCTCTTACAAACAATTGCCGCTGAACTTCTTCCAGATCCAGACCAAGTTCCGTGACGAAGTGCGCCCACGCTTCGGCGTCATGCGTTCTCGCGAATTCCTGATGAAAGATGCCTACTCTTTCCATACGTCTCAGGAATCTCTGCAGGAGACCTACGACAAAATGTACGAGGCTTACAGCAAAATCTTCTCCCGCATGGGCCTGGATTTCCGTGCTGTACAGGCTGATACCGGCTCTATCGGCGGTAGCGCCTCCCATGAATTCCAGGTTCTGGCGCAGAGCGGTGAGGACGATGTGATCTTCTCTGACTCCTCTGATTACGCCGCGAACATCGAGTTCGCAGAAGCGCTGGCACCAAAAGCGCCACGTGCTGCGGCAACCGAAGAGATGACGCTGGTTGATACGCCAGACGCGAAAACTATTGCCGAGCTGGTTGAGCAGTTCAACCTGCCGGTTGAGAAAACGGTCAAAACCCTGCTGGTGAAATCTGCTGAAGGCAGCGCTTACCCGCTGGTTGCCCTGCTGGTCCGTGGCGATCACGAGCTGAACGAAGTGAAAGCGGAAAAGCTGCCGCAGGTTGCCAGCCCGCTCGCTTTCGCGACAGAAGCAGAAATCCGCGCCGTGGTGAACGCAGGCCCAGGCTCGCTGGGTCCGGTGAATATGCCTGTTCCGGTGATCGTTGACCGCACCGTTGCAGCGATGAGCGACTTCGCCGCTGGCGCAAACATCGACGGGAAACACTACTTCGGCATCAACTGGGATCGCGACGTGGCGACGCCAGAAGTGGCTGACATCCGTAACGTGGTCGCAGGCGATCCAAGCCCGGACGGCAAGGGTACCCTGATGATCAAACGCGGTATCGAAGTAGGCCACATCTTCCAGCTGGGCGATAAATACTCTCGCGCAATGAACGCTGCCGTTCAGGGTGAAGATGGCCGTAACCAGGTTCTGACCATGGGCTGCTACGGTATTGGGGTAACGCGTGTTGTTGCTGCCGCTATCGAGCAGAACTATGACGAGCGCGGTATCGTCTGGCCGGATAACATTGCACCATTCCAGGTGGCAATTCTACCGATGAACATGCACAAGTCTTACCGCGTGCAGGAGCTGGCCGAGAAACTCTACGCTGAGCTGAGCGCGAAAGGTATCGACGTGCTGATGGATGACCGTAAAGAGCGTCCGGGCGTGATGTTTGCTGATATGGAGCTGATTGGTATTCCGCACACCATCGTCATCGGCGACCGTAACCTCGACAGCGACGAGATTGAATACAAATACCGTCGTAACGGCGAAAAGCAGATGATCAAGACGGGCGACATTCTTGATTACCTGGTGAAAGCCATCAAAGGTTAAGAAACAAAAAACCCCGCCAGCGCGGGGTTTTTTTATGGGTAAATATTATTTGCTGTCGCAGTTTTTGCCGGCAGTAAACGTCGCGTCCTTATCGGCCACCAGCGTTTTTACCAGCTCGCCGCTGTCCGGGTTTGGCTCCAGCGTAAAGTGCCCTTCAACCGTCAGCAACACTGGCTTGCTGTCATTGCCGCGCGCAACGGCATAGTCACGCTCCAGCTGGGCATTGTTCGCCACGCTGACTTTCTTCCCGGTCGCGCAGTCCGTGAAGATAGCCGCATCCGCCATGTAGAAATACATCCCCCGCATCGCCATTGGCGTTGCAGGCAGTGCCGCTTTTACCGGAGCCAGCGTGTAGTTGAACTGGGATTCAATCGGATTACCTTCGCGATCGAGCATCTCCATCCCCTCGCCTTTGGCGCGGAAATAGGTTTTGTCCCCAGCGGTATCGGTCAATACCAGCTTCTCAGCCGTACGCGCCCAGGTTCCGTAAGTTGCATATGACGAGGGTTCCTTCGCTCCCTGATAACGCTGGTTCATTACCCAGGTACCATCCTTTTGCAGGAACAGAGAGGTTTCGATACCTTCACAATCTGCACAGGGTAATACGCCGCGCCAGCTCTGCTGCATCGGCTTTAATTCTTCGTTTTGCGTTGGCTGTAAGGCCTGCGTTTCCGAACGGTTGTTACAGCCAAAAAGCGCGAACAGACTCGTTACGGCCAGCGCTGATAATAATGCTTTTTTCACGATACATTCCTTATGAAAAGGGTGTCCCTTTCGTCACGCTACGGATGACGAACTTTGCCACGCAGTGATTTTACGGTGGATTTTTGCGCCTTTGAGGACAACCTGCGTTCTTTCGATGCCCGCGTAGGACGCGTTGCCCGACGGCTTTTTTGCACTGCTGTTAATTCTTTTATGACCGCCGCCAGTCTGGAAAGTGCCGCTTCCCGGTTCATTTCCTGGCTGCGATATTCCTGCGCCTTGATCACAATTACGCCATCGCTGGTGATCAGGTGATGGCTGGCGGCAAGCAGGCTCTCTTTATAATACTCTGGCAGGCTGGAGGCCCGAATGTCAAAGCGCAAATGGATAGCCGTTGAAGCCTTGTTGACGTGCTGTCCCCCTGCCCCCTGAGCACGGATGGCGGTGATCTCCAGCTCGCTATCAGGAATGCTGACGTTTCGGGACAAAACAATCATGGCGCGGGCTGCCAGGCCGTGAGATGAATTTCCAGATTATTCTGAGAATCAGAGAGCCAGATGGCGCCGTCCTGAATAGTAGCCTGTAGCGCCATCGTTCGGCCGGCGAACTCGCTCAGCTGCGCCAGCTGTTCATCATCCAGATACCAGACGGTAAGGTTTTTGAACTGCGCACATTTGTTTTTATTCTGTTGCCACCAGATCTCCGCGGCGCGCTGGTTGTAGGCGAAGAGCGCGACCTCAGCGGACTGGGTGCAAGCCTTTTTGATCCGGCGTTCATCCGGGAGGCCAAGCTCAATCCACAGATCGATACCCAGGTGGTCGTTGCGCCGCCAGGCTTCCGGCTCATCTTCCGCACTTAAGCCCCGGGTAAATTGCAGGCGCTCATCGGCATACTTTATCCACGCCAGCAGGCGCAGCATCATGCGCTCCTGGGTTTCAGAGGGGTGGCGCGCCAGCGTCAATGACGCATCGAGAAACTGGTTACGGTCAAGATCCGCCACATTGACCACAGCTTTATAAATTGTCGCTTTCAGCGCCATGAGAGAACTCCTTTCGATTCAGGCGTACATTGTAGCGAAAACCGCAGCAAAAGGCTGTTACGAGCTTGTACCCCCCCTTATCAAGGCGCTGATATTGCTTAAATGAGTATGGTATAGTCACCTTGCTAAACCGAGTTTAACTTCGTAGGCTTAATGATATCTCACAGTAAGTCAGTACGCTGGCAGGAGGGGATGTGAATAATTATTGTGAGTTGATTCGCAGACGGTATGCGGAAATTGCCAGCGGAGATCTGGGGTATATCCCGGATGCGTTGGGCTGTGTATTGAACGTGCTAAATGAAGTGGCCTCTGATGAGGGCCTTTCTGAATCGGTCAGGGAAAAAGCAGCGTACGCTGCGGCGAATTTACTGGTGAGCGATTATGTCGATGAATGATACCTATCAACCCATCAATTGTGATGACTATGACAACCTCGAACTCGCCTGCCAGCATCATTTAATACTGACGCTGGAGCTAAAAGATGGCGAAGTGCTTAAGGCAAAGGCCAGCGATCTGGTTTCCCGTAAGAACGTGGAATACCTGGTTGTTGAAGATGCAGGTGCGACGCGTGAGCTGCGCCTCGACAAAATTGCCAGTTTTAGCCACCCGCAAATCGGCACCGTCGTGGTGAGCGAATCCTGATAACCAACGGGCAGCCTGGCTGCCCGTTACGCTTTCCATTCAAAATTTACACCGTCTTCAGCCCACCCCTCTTTAGTGACAAATACCCCTGCCGCCGCAATGAGCGTATCACCGTAAAACAGAAGCGGCGTGGCATCACGCAGCCAGGGCGGAACGTTTTGTTCCTGCCAGATCTTCTTCAGTTTGCGCCCGCCGTTACGCCCGACGATGTGCAGCATGCCGCTGGCCCTGAAGCGTACGGTGACGTTCTCGCCCGGCTCGGGCAAACGCACGTTACCCGAACGGCTTAACGCAACCACGCCTGCATTAACAGGTAACGTTAATGCTTGCTCAGGAGACGGCCAGTCGAGGATCCTGTCAGCAAGCGACGGCAACGATTTTACCCACCAGAGCTGGCCTTTATAGCGCCTGACCTCAAAACCATTCAGATAGATACGCGGCGCGGCATCTTCCCGGGCCTGTGCAACCTCGTCCCAGATACGGTTGAGCATCGCCCGGGACGGCATGGCCGCACGGTGAAACGCCAGCCAGCGACGAATCAGGGCAGCCCGACGTGCGGGGCTCATCGCTTCAAGCGGCGCCAGCACCAGCGCACCGTCTGCGGTAATCAGCGTCTCCAGCTCCTCGCGCAGCAGCTCGTTCAGCAAGCTTTCCTGTTCAGCACAAAGCATCGCGCTTCGGGCCGCCGCTTCGGAAAAATGCGTCCAGCGCTCGTTCAGAAGCGGCAGCACGCGCAGGCGCAGGAAGTTTCGGTCGTAGCTGTCGTCCTGATTGCTTTCGTCCTCAATCCAGCGCAGATGGTGTTGATGCGCCCAGGCTTCCAGTGAAGCGCGCGTTTCACCCAGCAGCGGACGAATCAGCGCCGTACCGGCAAAATCCGCGCGTTCCGGCATGGCGGATAACCCCGCAGGCCCGCTGCCGCGCTTGAGCGCCAGCAAGAACGTTTCACACTGATCGTCCAGATGCTGCGCGGTAACCAACGCTTCTCCAGGCTGTAATGCGCCGGAAAACGCGGCGTAGCGGGCTTTACGCGCCTGCGCCTCCGTGCCCAACCCTTCATCCGCAAGCGTGACGCGCTCAACAACTAGCGGGATCGCCCACGCTGAGCACACCGCTTCACAGTGCGCTACCCAGTCGTCCGCATGGGCGCTTAGGCCGTGATGAATGTGCATCGCCCGAAGCTGGACGTCCGGCTCCCGATCGCGCCAGCACTTAAGGCGGTGCAGCAAAACGGTGGAGTCCAGGCCACCGCTAAATCCCACCAGAAGCTGGCGGTACGGTGAAACGGCGAGAGCGATAGCGGGTAAGGTCATAGAAAATTACACATAAAAAATGCCCGAACTGAACGGGCATTATCACACATGAAGGCAATTACTGCTGATAAAGCTCCAGCGGCAGGCCGTCCGGATCGTTGAAAAAAGTGAAACGTTTGTCGGTAAAGGGATCGACACGAATCGCTTCACAGGCCACGCCGTGGGCTTCCAGATGTTTTACCGCACTGTCCAGGTCATCGACGCTGAAGGCCAGGTGGCGCAGGCCGCAGGCTTCCGGGCGCGACGGACGCGCAGGCGGGAAGGGAAAAGAGAACAGCTCAATGACATATTGCCCGTTTAACGCCAGATCGCCCTTCCAGGAGTCGCGCTCTTCGCGGTAAGCCTCGCTCATCAGCGTAAAGCCGAGGATGTCGCAGTAGAATGCCTTACTTTTCGCGTAATCGGTGGCGATGATCGCAATATGGTGAACCTGTTTTAAACCCAGCATAGCTTCTCCTTTTTATGATGCCCTGAACGTTACAACCGACAGCCCGCCGCTGGCAAGCAGCCCCCTTTATTTTAGGACTCGCACCCAGTACACGCCGTTTTCATCGCGTTTCGCACCGTGAATATCCGTCTCAAACCCCGGATAGTGGCGCCCTACCGAACAGAGCATCAGCAGAAAATCGAGCACCGCCCGGCTTTTTTCGGTGATCATTTCGCCCGGCATCAGCAGCGGTACGCCCGGCGGATAAGGCAGGATCATGTTGGCCGATACCCGGCCGACCAGATTTTCCAGCTCAACGGTTTCAACCTCGCCTTTCACCTGCTGCTGCCACGCCCTGTGCGGCGTCAGCTTCATTTCGGGCAGGACGTCAAACGCCTGGAGCATCAGGCGCGGCAGATCGTGCTGGCGGATCAGCCTGTGGATCCCCTGAGCCAGATCCTGAATGCGCATATTGCGATAGAAGTCAGGATCTTCCGCATAGAGGTCGGGCAGCATGTTCTTCACCCGCAGGTTCAGATCGTACGCGCGCTTGAACTCCATCAACCCGCGCAGCAGACCCATCGCGCGGGTTTTATCGATCCCAATACTGAACAGGAACAGCAAATTGTAGGGGCCGGTCTTCTCCACCACCACGCCACGCTCGTCGAGGAATTTCGCTACCAGCGCGGCCGGGATCCCTTCATCACCCATTACGCCCTGCTCATCCATGCCCGGCGTCAGGATCGTCACCTTAACCGGATCGAGGAACATATGATCCGCATCGGCATCCCGGAAGCCGTGCCAGCTTTCACCTGGCGCGACGGGCCAGCACTCCGCCTCGTCGATCTCTTCCGGCTGCCAGATATCAAAGAACCAGCCGTCCGCTTCATCTTTCAGCCGCTGGACCTCCTTACGGAAATGCAGCGCCCGCTCCACCGAACGATTAATCAGGCGTTTACCGGGATTGCCGCGCAGCATCGCCGCCGCCGTTTCGATGGAGGCCACCAGCGGGTAGCTCGGCGACGTGGTCGTGTGCATCATAAAGGCTTCGTTGAAGGTGTCCTCGTCGTACTCGCCCTTGATGTGAATAAGGGACGCCTGGGAAAACGCGGCCAGCATTTTGTGCGTCGACTGCGTTTCGAAGAATACTTTTCCCGGCACGCGCTCGCCGCTCATTCCGCTTTTACCCGAATAAATCGGATGGAAATTGGTGTAAGGCACCCAGGCGGAATCAAAGTGGATCGACGGCACGTCCAGCGTCTGCTTAATCCAGTTAGTGTTGTACAGCAGCCCGTCATAGGTCGAGTTAGTGATCACCGCATGGACGGGCCAGCCAGCCTCCGGTATCGCCGCGACCTTTTTTTCAATGGCGGCACGCGTGAACTCGCGGCGTGGAATGCCGCCAAGAATGCCGAGCGCATTGCGCGTTGGCGACAGCCAGAGCGGCACTACGTCACTCATCATCAGCAGATGCGCCAGCGACTTGTGGCAGTTTCGGTCAATCAGCAGCGTGCTGCCGGCAGGCGCGGCGTACATCCCGACGATTTTATTTGACGTCGAAGTGCCGTTGGTCACCATGTAGCTTTGCTCGGCGCCAAAGGTGCGGGCAATGTACTCCTCGGCTTCCAGATGCGGGCCGGTATGATCCAGCAGAGAGCCCAGCTCGGTCACCGAAATCGACACGTCCGCTTTCAGCGTATTGCCGCCAAAGAAATCATAGAACAGGCAGCCCACCGGACTTTTTTGATAGGCCGTCCCCGCCATATGGCCCGGCGTACAGAAGGTGTACTTTCCTTCCTTAACATAGGTGAACAGCGCGCGCGTAAACGGCGGCGTGATGTTATCAAGGTATTCGCCGGTGTACTGCTGAATGCGGATCGCAATGTCCTCGGCAACGCCGAGAGAGTATTCGAAGAACCACAGCGCCATGCGCATATCGTGAGCGCTGACGTCCATGGTCGAATGCGTGTTGATAAAGGCGTACAGCGGAAGGTATTCGTTGAGCTTATTGATATCGCTGCACAGCTCCATGTCGTATTCGTCCCAGTCGAATATCACGCCACAGATGCGCGGATTGTGTTCGATGAATTTCAGCAGGTCGGCGCTGTTTTGCGGCCAGATCAGCTGATATCCGCGTGCGGTAAGGGCTTGCTCCAGCTCCTTGATGGGTTCGTCTTTATAAAAGACGCCGTGTGGCCCCATGATGGCAATGATGTTCATGGTTTACCTCCTTGAAAAACATCAGATAAGCATAGTTAAGGTAAACGGCAGGTATAAAAAAAGCCGCAACAATGTGCGGCTTTTAGGATAATTGTGAGGCTTATGCGTAACCGTAGGTCATCAGGCGCTGATAACGGCGGTTGAGCAAATCTTCTTTGCTCAGCACGTCCAGGTCCGCCAGGTCAGCCAGCAGCTGCGCTTTCAGGGACGCGGCCATGACTTCCGGCTTGCGGTGCGCGCCACCCAGCGGTTCAGGGATGACGGTGTCGATAAGCTTCAGCTCTTTCAGACGTGGGGCAATGATGCCCATCGCTTCGGCAGCCAGAGGCGCTTTGTCGGCGCTTTTCCACAGAATGGAAGCACAGCCTTCCGGAGAGATAACGGAATAGGTGCTGTACTGCAGCATATTCACTTTATCGCCCACGCCAATCGCCAGCGCGCCGCCGGAGCCACCTTCACCGATAACGGTACAGATGACGGGCACTTTCAGGCGAGACATCTCACGCAGGTTGCGTGCGATGGCTTCAGACTGACCGCGCTCTTCTGCGCCGACACCCGGGTAAGCGCCAGGCGTGTCGATGAAGGTAATGATTGGCATATTGAAACGCTCAGCCATCTCCATCAGACGCAGGGCTTTACGGTAGCCTTCTGGTGCCGGCATACCGAAGTTACGACGGATTTTCTCTTTGGTTTCACGACCTTTCTGATGACCAATGATCATCACCGGACGTCCATCCAGACGCGCGATGCCGCCGACGATAGCTTTATCGTCAGCGTATGCGCGGTCGCCGGCCAGTTCGTCAAATTCGTCAAACGCCAGGCGGACATAATCCAGGGTGTACGGACGCTGTGGATGACGCGCCAGCTGGGCGATCTGCCATGCGCCGAGATCGGCAAAGATTTTGCGCGTCAGTTCTACGCTTTTTTCACGCAGACGATGCACTTCTTCGTCGATGTTAATATCCAGTTTTTCATCCTGACGGCTCACCGCTGTCAGAGAATCGATTTTCGCTTCCAGCTCTGCAATCGGCTGTTCGAAATCAAGGAAATTCAGACTCATAGTATTCCTGTATTAGTCAAACTCCAGTTCCACCTGCTCCGAACCAATGAGGCCACGGAGATCGTTCAGTAAACGATCGCTCGGAGAGACACGCCACGTTGCACCAAAGCGCAACCGCGCACGTGCATCCGCCCTCTGATAGTAGAGATGTACTGGAATTGTCCCCGAGCGGTGGGGTTCCAGAGACTGACGGAGTCGGTTTAAAAGCTGGTCATCAATTTGCCTGTCCGTCAGCGAGATAGCAAGCCCGCGAGCATATTTTTCCCGGGCTTCGTCAATGTCCATCACTTCGCGGGCAGTCATTTTAAGCCCCCCGCTGAAGTCATCAAAGCTGACCTGTCCGCTGACGATAAGTATGCGGTCTTTTTCCAGCAATTGCTGGTATTTATCCAACGCGTCGGTGAACAACATCACCTCCAGACGCCCGGAACGGTCATCCAGTGTACAGATGCCGATACGATTGCCGCGCTTGGTGACCATTACCCTTGCAGCAATCACGAGCCCCGCAGCCGTGGTGATTTTACCACGTTCTGTCGGATGCATGTCTTTAAGCCTGTAGCCGCCGACATAGCGCTCAATTTCTTTGAGATACTGGTTGATAGGGTGCCCCGTCAGGTACAAGCCTAACGTTTCACGCTCACCATCCAGCACCACCTGTTCCGGCCACGGCTGGCAGCTGGCATAGGACTGCTCGATCTGCTCTGGCTCTTCCGCCAGCACGCCAAACATATCCGCCTGGCCAATGGCTTCCGCTTTTGCGTGCTGATCGGCCGCCTTCAACGCATCGCCGAGCGAGTTCATCAACGCGGCGCGGTGCGGCCCCAGCCTGTCGAACGCGCCGGACATGATCAGTTTTTCCAGCACGCGGCGGTTCAGTTTTTTGGTATCGGTACGGGCGCAGAGATCGAACAGCTCGCGGAAGTAACCGCCGTTGTTACGAGCTTCGATGATCGCCTCGATCGGCCCCTCACCGACGCCCTTGATCGCGCCGATCCCGTAGACGATTTCCCCGTGTTCGTTAACGTGGAAATGATACAGCCCGGAGTTGATATCCGGCGGCAGGATCTTAAGCCCCATGCGCCAGCACTCGTCCACCAGGCCAACGACCTTTTCGGTGTTGTCCATATCGGCGGTCATTACCGCCGCCATAAACTCAGCGGGATAGTGCGCCTTCAGCCACAGCGTTTGATACGACACCAAAGCATAGGCGGCAGAGTGGGATTTGTTAAATCCGTACCCGGCGAATTTCTCCACCAGGTCGAAGATTTTCATCGCCAGTTCGCCGTCGACGCCGTTTTTCTTCGCCCCGTCCTCAAAGATGGAACGCTGCTTGGCCATCTCTTCCGGCTTTTTCTTACCCATCGCACGACGCAACATGTCCGCGCCGCCAAGGGTATAGCCGGAAAGCACCTGGGCTATCTGCATAACCTGTTCCTGATACAGGATGATGCCGTAGGTCGGCTCCAGTACCGGTTTCAGGCTTTCGTGCTGCCACTGCACGTCCGGATAGGAAATCTCTTCGCGCCCGTGCTTACGGTCAATAAAGTTATCTACCATCCCCGACTGCAGCGGGCCGGGACGGAATAGCGCCACCAGCGCGATCATATCTTCGAAGCAGTCAGGCTGAAGACGTTTAATCAGATCTTTCATGCCGCGGGATTCAAGCTGGAAAACGGCTGTCGTCTCCGAGCGTTGCAGCATGTCGAAACTTTTCTTGTCATCAAGCGGGATAGCCGCGATATCCAGCGGCGGCTCGCCGTTCTTCTCGCGGCGGGCGTTGATCATCTCCAGCGCCCAGTTGATGATGGTGAGCGTACGCAGGCCGAGGAAGTCGAACTTCACCAGCCCGGCGTATTCCACGTCGTTCTTGTCGAACTGGGTAACCGGATGCTGGCCCGCTTCGTCGCAGTACAGCGGCGCAAAGTCAGTAATTTTGGTCGGGGCGATAACCACGCCCCCCGCATGCTTGCCGGCATTTCGCGTGACGCCTTCCAGCTTGCGCGCCATGTCGATCAGCGCTTTGACCTCTTCGTCGGCTTCGTATATTTCCGGCAGCTGAGGTTCGGCTTCAAACGCTTTAGCCAGCGTCATGCCCGGATCGGGCGGTACCAGCTTAGAGATGCGATCGACAAAACCGTACGGGTGCCCCAGCACGCGGCCCACGTCGCGGATAACCGCTTTCGCCGCCATCGTACCGAAGGTAATGATCTGCGAAACCGCATCCCGGCCGTACATATCGGCCACGTGCTCGATAACCTGATCGCGTTTTTCCATGCAGAAGTCGACGTCGAAGTCGGGCATGGAGACACGCTCCGGGTTAAGGAAGCGTTCGAACAGCAGGTCGAATTCCAGCGGATCGAGGTCGGTGATTTTCAGCGCATACGCCACCAGCGAGCCGGCACCGGAACCACGCCCCGGACCAACCGGTACGCCGTTATCCTTCGACCACTGGATGAACTCCATCACGATCAGGAAGTAGCCCGGGAATCCCATCTGGTTGATAACCTGGAGCTCAATATCCAGGCGCTCATCATACTCAGGACGCTTCTCTTTACGGACCGCTTCATCCGGGAAAAGGAATTCCAGACGCTCTTCAAGGCCCTCTTTCGATTTCATGACCAGGAAATCTTCCGTGGTCATGTCACCTGTCGGGAACTGCGGCAGGAAATATTCGCCGAGACGTACGGTGACGTTACAGCGCTTGGCTATCTCTACGCTGTTTTCCAGCGCTTCCGGAATGTCCGAGAAAAGCTCGCACATCTCTTCTTCGCTGCGCATGTACTGCTGCGACGAGTAGTTGCGCGGGCGTTTCGGATCGTCAAGGGTAAAGCCGTCGTGGATAGCGACGCGGATTTCGTGGGCGTCAAAATCGCCAGACTCAAGGAAGCGCACGTCGTTGGTTGCCACCACGGGCAGCCCGCGCGCTTCGGCAAGGGCTACGGCAGCATGCAGGTAGCTCTCTTCGTCCGCTCGCCCGGTGCGGATCAGCTCAAGGTAATAGCGATTCGGGAAATACTCTTCGTAGAACGACACGCACTGCTCCACCAGCGCGCTGTTGCCGCGCAGTAGACATTTGCCGACATCGCCCATACGGCCACCGGAGATCAGCAGCAACCCTTCGTTCAGCTCCGCCAGCCAGTCACGGTCAATCCACGGCCCCAGTGCGCCGTAGCCGCGCTGGTAGGCCTTGGAGATCAGCAGAGTGAGGTTCTGATAGCCCGTGTTATTCATGGCTAACACGGAAATTTGCGTCATCTCATCGCCGAGCAGCTCGCTCTGTACGTGAAAGTCCGCGCCAACGATGGGCTTTAACCCTGCACCATGCGCCGTTCCGTAGAACTTCACCAGGCCACACAGGTTGGTAAAATCGGTGATCGCCAGCGCAGGCATGCCGAGCGAGGCCGCCTTTTTTACCAGCGGCCCGGTCTTTGCCAGCCCATCGATCATGGAGTAGTCGCTATGCACCCGCAGGTGTACGAAACGTGGTTCAGCCATCTTCAGATTCCGCGTTACTTAATTGCTTGCGTCTTGATTCAGGACACCAGTCCCAGCGCACGTTTCACCGGGCCAAAACTGCGCCGATGATGTTCAGTTGCGCCATGTTCAGCCAGCTTTTCCAGATGGAAAGCGGTTGGATATCCCTTGTGCTGGGCAAAACCATACGCAGGATAAGTGAGATCCAGCGCGGCCATTTCGGCATCGCGTGTCACCTTGGCAATGATTGACGCCGCGCTGATTTCTGCGACGCGGCTATCGCCTTTAACGACGGCCAGTGAAGGCATCGGCAGCGCCGGGCAACGATTACCGTCGATCAGCACATACTCAGGCACAATTTTCAGGCCAGCGACAGCACGCTGCATTGCCAGCATGGTGGCGTGCAGAATATTCAGATCGTCAATCTCATTCGGCTCTGCGCGCCCGATACTCCAGGCCAGCGCCTTCTCTTTAATTTCATCGAACAGCGCCAGGCGGCGCTTTTCACTCAGTTTTTTCGAGTCGTTCAGACCACTAATCGGACGCGCTGGATCGAGGATCACCGCCGCGGTCACCACGGCCCCCACTAACGGGCCACGTCCGACCTCATCCACACCGGCAACGAGGTGCGTATGAGGGTAAGTAAATTCCATCATTTTGCTAACTCCAGCACCGCATCGGCCGCCTGCTCATCAGCATTACAGCGGATCAGTTGATGCAGCTCACGGAACGTTTCGTGCATCTGGTGGCTGGTCTTGCCGTTTGCCAGCAGCGGCAGCAGTGCATCAGCCAGCGCCTGCGGCTGGCACTCATCCTGCAATAGCTCTTTCACCAGTTCGCGACCCGCAAGCAGGTTTGGCAGCGAGACGTACTCTGTTTTCACCAGACGTTTTGCCAGCCAGAAGGTAAACGGCTTCATGCGATAACCGACCACCATCGGGCATTTTGCCAGCATACACTCCAGCGCAGCCGTGCCGGAAGCCAGCAGTGCGGCATCGCTCGCAAACATGGCCTCCCGTCCTTTCCCGTCCAGCAGGCGGACGTGGAGACCCGGAGCAACATCAGCTTTGATACGCTCAAACTGCTCGCGGCGTTTGGCATTCACCAGCGGCACGACCACTTCAAGATCGGGATAAGTGTTGCGGAGAATTTGTGCCGTTTTCAGGAAATCGGCGCTGAGCATTTCAACTTCAGCACCACGGCTTCCCGGCAGCAGCGCCAGACAGTGCACATCATGCGGAATGCCCAGCGCATCACGCGCCGCGTTTTTATCCGGATCCAGCGGCATCGCATCCGCCATGGTATGACCGATAAAACGGCACGGCACATTGAATCTGTCGTAAAACGCTTTTTCGAAAGGCAGAAAAGCCAGCACCAGATCGGTGGACCGTCCGATTTTGAAAACGCGTTTCTGTCGCCACGCCCAGACGGACGGACTGACGTAATGGATAGTTTTGATACCCTGCTTTTTCAGGCTCCCTTCAAGGGTGATATTGAAATCAGGCGCATCAATACCGACAAAAACATCGGGTTTGAGATCGGTAAAACGGCGAGTAAGGTCGGCACGAATGTGCAGCAAACGGCGCAGGCGACCCAGCACCTCGACGATGCCCATCACGGCCAGCTCTTCCATTTCATACCAGGCTTCACAGCCTTCGGCCTGCATCAGCGGGCCAGCCACGCCGACAAAGCGGGCATTGGGTACACGGGCTTTAAGCGCGCGGATAAGACCTGCACCAAGAATATCGCCGGAGGTTTCTCCGGCGACCAGGGCTATGGTAAGCGGACGACTGTCGACCATTAACGAATCAGACCACGGGTTGAACGTTCAAAGAACTCCATGAACGTATTCACTTCAGGGTGCTTATTCGCCAGTTCGGCAATTTCCGGCTTCGCCTCTTCCAGCGTTTTACCGCTACGGTACAGCAATTTGTACGCGTTGCGGATCGCCGTAATCGCTTCGCGGCTGAAGCCACGACGCTTAAGGCCTTCGATGTTCACGCCAAACGGCGTGGCATGGTTGCCCTGCGCAATCACGAACGGTGGGACGTCCTGCGCCACACCGGAGCATCCGCCGACCATCACGTGCGCACCAATGATGCAGAACTGATGGACCGCGGTCATGCCGCCAATAATTGCAAAATCATCGACCGATACGTGCCCCGCCAGCGTTGCGTTGTTGGCGAGGATACAGCGGCTACCGACGTTACAGTCGTGCGCAATATGCGCATTAACCATAAACAGGTTGTCGCTGCCCACCTTCGTCACTCCACCGCCCTGCGTTGTGCCACGATGAATGGTGACGCTTTCGCGAATGCGGTTACGATCGCCGATTTCCACGCGGGTCGGTTCGCCAGCATACTTAAGATCCTGGTTAACTTCGCCGATGGAGGCGAACTGATAGATCTCATTGTTGCAGCCAATGGTGGTATGACCATTCACCACAACGTGAGATTTCAGTACTGTACCCTCACCAATTTCGACATGGGGTCCAACAATACAAAACGGGCCAATGTGAACGTTAGCACCAATGATGGCACCCGTTTCCACAATAGCGGTAGGATGAATAAAGGCGGATTTATCAATCACGTATCAGGCCTCCCGGCTACGCGCACACATCATTGTTGCTTCGCAAACAACTTTGCCGTCAACCATAGCTACGCCTTTGAAGCGAGTCAGGCCGCGACGCGTTTTTTCAAAAGTGACTTCCATGATCATTTGATCACCAGGCACGACCGGACGCTTGAAGCGCGCTTCATCGATACCCGCGAAGTAATAGAGTTCACCCGGCTCCAGTTTTCCAACGCTTTTAAACGCCAGAATACCGGTAGCCTGTGCCATCGCTTCCAGGATCAATACACCCGGGAAGATAGGCTTACCAGGGAAGTGCCCCTGGAAGAACGGCTCGTTAACGGAGACATTTTTCACTGCGCGCAGAAAACGACCTTCTTCAAAATCCAGCACACGGTCTACCAGCAAAAACGGGTAGCGGTGCGGCAGAAGTTCTAAAATCTCTTCAATATGCAGAGTATGAGTGTCAGTAGTCAAAATACTCTTCCTGTCAAATGTACTAAGTAGCAATAATAACACGGCCTGCCGGTTTATAAACAAAGCCGACAGGCCGGGAAATTTAGCGTTAAACGGATGAACGCTTAGTCTTGTTGATCGATTTTGCGCTCAATCGCTTTGAGTCGCTTGCTCATATCATCAATATTCATCACCAGTGCAGCTGTTTTACGCCATACCTTGTTCGGTTGCAGCGGAATGCCCGAGGAATAAACGCCTGGTTCAGTGATTGGACGCATCACCATGCCCATTCCCGTCACCGTGACTTTGTCGCATATTTCCATATGGCCATTGATCACGCTGGCACCGCCAATCATGCAGTAACGGCCAATTTTCAGGCTGCCTGCCATGATAACACCACCCGCAACTGCGGTATTGTCGCCAATCACAACGTTATGTGCAATCTGGCACTGGTTGTCTATGATAACACCGTTACCAATAATGGTGTCGTCGAGCGCACCACGGTCAATGGTTGTGCAAGCCCCGATCTCAACACGATCGCCGATAATCACGCGACCCAGCTGAGGGATCTTAACCCAGTTACCCCGATCGTTGGCGTAACCAAATCCGTCAGAACCAATCACCGTGCTGGACTGTACGAGACAATTCTCGCCAATCTCAACCTCATGATAGACAGACACATTGGCCCACAGACGAGTCCCTGCGCCAATTTTTGTATTTTTTCCAACAAAGCAGCCAGGTCCAATCACCACGTTATCGCCCAGCACCACACCGGATTCGACAACGGCGTTTGCGCCGACCGCCACGTTGTTACCCAGCTGAGCCGTCGGATCAATCGCAGCACTGGCCGCAATGTTCTGCGCCGGCTGCGGCGTGGTATCAAGAATTTGCGCCATGCGCGCATACGTCAGGTAGGGATTTTTCACTACCAGTGCAGCGCTAGTGGCAAACGGAAGATCGTCCTGCGTCAGAACAACGGCAGACGCCTGGCACTGGGCCAGGTGTTCACGGTACTTAGGGCTTACCATGAAGGTAATAGTGCCTGCTTTAGCAGATTGCATGGACGCAACAGCGGTGATGACGATATCGCCATCACCGTGTAATTCTGCATCCAACTGCTGAGCTAAATCAGCCAGTCGAATTGAAGGCATTACTTATTTAACCTGTTTCAGAACATCAGCGGTGATGTCTTTAACATCGCTGCTGTTGAATGCAACGGCGTTCGCATCAACAACCAGATCGATGCTCTGATCGGCTGCTACTGCTTTAACGGCAGACTGAATGCGAGTCACCAGCTTGCCACGCTCTTCGTTAGAACGACGCTGACGATCCTGCTCGAAAGCCTGAGCTTTCTGAGAGAAGGTCTGGCGCTGAGACATGACGTCTTTTTCCAGTTTGCTGCGCTCGCTCGCTTTCATGGTAGAACCATCACGCTGTAAACGCTGCATTTTGGACTGAAGATCGCCTTCCATACGTTGCAGCTCGCTCGCACGGCCTTTGAATTCGTTTTCCAGCGTTGCAGAAACACCGGTTTTCTGTGCAACCTGCTGGAACAAATTACCCATGTTGACGATTGCAATTTTGTCCGCTGCCTGAGCGGAAGTTGCCATCGCTAAACCGAGACCTGCAGCTAATAACCACTTTTTCACAATTAACTCCTTACCATCCCATTGGCACCCGAGGGGTGCCGTTCTTTGCGTGGCAAGGCGACCGTGTTACCGATCGCCGGTTGTCAGCGCTACACTGCCAACGCATTCCTTTGCAGCGGATTATTACCAGGTTTTACCAATGTTAAACTGGAACTGCTCCGCTTTGTCTCCATCGTATTTCTTGAACGGCTGGGCGTAGGAGAAGACCAACGGCCCCAGCGGTGACATCCATTGTAATGCGATACCTGCGGACATGCGAATATTGCCCGGATCGCTGTAGTCCGGAACTCCCGCAGCACGCATCTGGGCGGTGTTCTCCCAGTTGGTGTCCCACACCGTACCAGCATCCATAAAGAAGGAGGTACGGACAGAGTTCGCGTACTTGTCGCTGATAAACGGCGTCGGCGTGATGAACTCGAGGCTCGCCACGGCCATGGCGTTACCGCCTACAGCGTCATCAGAGCTACAGACCTGTTTTGAATCACGGCTTGCGCAGTTATCTTCGTCATTACCGCCGTAATACACCGCTTTCGGACCGATGTTATTAGACTGGAAGCCGCGCACGGTGCTTGAACCACCGGCGTAGAAGTTCTCATAGAACGGCAGCTCTTTGCTTCCGATACCGTCACCGTAGCCCCAACGGGTACGTCCCAGAACGACCCACTTGTGATCGTCATCAATTGGGAAGTAGGACGCCGTATCCAGCGTAACCTTATAGAACTCGTTATCAGAGCCAGGAATGGTCACTTTACCGTTCAGGTTGACGCGTGAACCTTCCGTCGGGAAGAAGCCACGGTCAAGGCGGTTGTAGGTCCAACCGTAGTTGAAGGTGAAGTCATCCGCAGCGAAACCGTTGTTATCGCTGGACGTACTTGCCGACTGACCGATAGAGTCCAGATAACGCCACATCGCCACCTGCGGTTGCATGTTGGACAGGTCGTTATGCACGTAACCTAAACCAGCACGCAGGGTGTTGTATTCGTTAACCGGGAAGCCGAGCGTACCGTCCAGACCGTAACTCTTGTTGGTATACGTAGAGAGGTCCGCGTCGTCCGCTTTAAAGTCGTTGTAGAAGATACGACCGCCCAGGCTTACACCGTCAACGGTGAAGTATGGGTTAGTTACGGAGAACTCAGAGTAGGTCTGGTAGTCGTTTTTGGTCCCGTTGATACCGACAGAGTAACCTGTACCCAGCCAGTTATCCTGCTGAACACCGACCTGGAAGCTCACGCCGCTTTCAGTACCGTAACCGACACCGAAGTTGAAGCTACCGGTGTTACGCTCTTTGACTTTATAAACGACATCAACCTGATCCGGACGGCCCGGAACGCGCTGAGTATCGGTATCCACCGTTTCAAAGTAGCCCAGACGGTTCAGACGCTCTTTACCCTGGTCTACCAGATCGCTACCCAGCCATGCCCCTTCCATCTGGCGCATTTCGCGACGCAGAACGGAGTCTTTGGAGGTATCGTTGCCTTCGAAGCGGATCTTACGCACGTAGAAACGGTTGCCCGCATCCACGTTAACGTGAAGCTTAACGGTTTTATCCGTGTCGTTGATTTCCGGCTGCGTTTGTACGCGCGGATAAGCATAACCATAACGGCCGAGCAGCTTCTTAATGCTGTCTTCCATTTTGGTGACTTTGGAGCCGCTATAGAGATCGCCCGGCTGAATTTTGGTCAGGGATTCAATTTCAGCCGAATGCCCTGCCAGGTTTCCACTTACCTCTACACCTGAAAGCGTGTACTTATCGCCTTCTGTGATGTTAACGGTAATGTAGATACCTTTTTTGTCCGGCGTCAGACTCACCTGAGTTGAATCGATATTGAAGCGGGCGTAACCGCGATCCAGATAGTAGCTGCGCAGGGTTTCAAGGTCGCCCGCCAGCTTCTGTTTCTGGTATTTACGATCGCCCACCACGTTCCACCACGGCACTTCGTCCCGCAGCTGGAAGTTGGAGATCAGTTCGTCGGTGCTGAACGCGTGGTTCCCCACGATGTTGATCTGCTGGATCTTCGCAGAAACCCCTTCCTGGAAGACCAGTTTCAGGTCAACACGGTTACGCGGCAGCGGAGTAACAACCGCCTTCACGCTCGCGCTGTATTTACCGACGCTGTAGTAGAAGTCTTCCAGACCTTTTTCAATGTCTGCAAGGGTAGTGCGGTCCAGAGATTCCCCCACACGAACACCCGATGCTTCAAGGTTTTGCTTAAGCATGTCATCTTTCACCGACTTGTTGCCGGAGAAAGTGATGCTGGCAATCGTTGGACGTTCTTTTACCTGAACCACCAGCGTATCACCATCGCGCAGGACGCGAACATCCTCAAAGTTGCCGGTGGCAAACAGAGCACGGATGGTGTTACTGATATCTTCATCATTAACCGTATCGCCGGGGCGCACAGGCATACTGAGGAGGGCCGCACCAACGGCGACACGCTGAAGGCCTTCGAAATGAATGTCTTTCACTACGAACCCGTCAGCACCGTATACGGTGGCGCTGCTAAACAGCAGCGACGCTATGAGCAACTTTTTCATCGCCATCGTTATTATGCGTTCTTCCTAACTAACTCTCTTACAACCGAGAGAAATCATTGAAAAGTGCAAGCCCCATTAACAGCACCAGCAAAATCGAGCCAATGCGATAACTAAAGTCTTGAACTCGCTCGGATACCGGTCCGCCTTTTAGCTTTTCGATCGCTAAAAACAGCAGATGGCCCCCATCTAACACGGGAAGCGGGAACAGGTTGATTATCCCCAGGTTCACGCTAATCAGCGCAAGGAACATGAGATAGTAAATCACCCCGAACTCCGCTGACATCCCAGCCCCCTGAGCAATCGAAATTGGCCCACTGAGGTTGTTCAGTTTGACATCACCGGTAATCAGTTTCCCCAACATGTTGACCGTTAGCTTCATCAGCTGCCATGTTTTATCCGTGGCCTCAACGATGGCGCTAAACGGCCCATACTGGCGTATTGTCTTGTACTCGTCTGGCAGTGGGATCACTTTCGGCACGACGCCAGCAAACCCTTCCGCCTTACCGCTGCCCGATTTGGTATCCGGGGTGAGGGTCAGTGAGAGCGGACTCCCCTGCCTTTCCACTTCCAGCGCGAGCGGTCTGCCAGGATTATCGCGCACCAGAGTAACAAAGGTCATCCATTGTGTTAATGGCTGACCATTGACTTTAACGATCCTGTCACCCGCTTGTAAACCCGCTTTACTTGCCGCCGAATTGGCCTGTACTTCAGCTAATACCGGCTCGATCTGGGCACCATGCGGTCGAATACCCAGTGCAGCGACAGGGTCCTCTTTGTCAGGCTCGAAGCTCCAGTGGCGTAAATCCAGCACTTTATCCTGCCGCTGCTCGGAACCAAATGGTGATACGCTGACGGTCGTCTGCTCATCACCAATTTTGGCAACCAGCTGTAACCTCACGGCATCCCAATCAGGGGTTTCGATACCATCAATCGCTTTAAGTTCCATCCCCGGTGTAATTTGCGCCGTCGCCGCAACAGAACCGGAGGTGATTTCACCCACAACCGGACGCACGCCAGGCACGCCGATGATGAATACCAGCCAGTAGGCGAAGATAGCGAAGATGAAATTGGCTACCGGGCCGGCAGCGATGATGGCAGCACGTTGTCCAACGGTTTTGTTGTTAAACGCGCTGTGTCGAAGTTCCGGAGCGACAGGCTCGACGCGTTCGTCGAGCATTTTGACGTAGCCGCCCAGGGGAATCAGAGCAATGACAAACTCGGTGCCATGCTTATCGGTGCGCTTCCAGAGCGATTTGCCAAAGCCAATCGAGAATCGCTCCACCCGTACACCACAGCGCCGGGCAACCCAGAAATGGCCAAATTCATGCACGGTAATCAGTACACCCAGTGCAACAATGAACGCCGCCAGATTCCAGAGAATGCTCAGCATAAAACCTTCCGTTATATCGTCCCAAACACCAGTAAAAGCAGGCAAGCAAACACTGGAACAGCCGCTGTCAGGCTGTCAATGCGATCCAGTATTCCGCCATGTCCTGGAATCAGGTGACCACTGTCCTTAATCCCTGCTTCACGCTTAAACATACTCTCGGTTAAATCACCCAGTACCGATGCCAGCGCCGCGAAAATCGAACATACCAGCAGCGTTGAGGGTGCAACCTCCAGATTCGCCCAGACGCCATAGCCCCAGGAGATGATCGCCGCCGTAAACAGGCCACCGATGAACCCTTGCCAGGTTTTACCCGGGGAAACTTTCGGCGCCAGTTTATGTTTGCCGAACAGTTTACCAAACATATAGGCCCCGGAGTCAGCCCCCCAGACGAGAATCATCACATAAAGCAGCCATAACGCACCGCTGTAGTGGTTTTCGTCATAGTGCCAGGCGCGCAGTGCGACCATGCCCCAGAAAAACGGCACAATGGTGAGCAGACCAAAAATAAGGCGCAACACCTTAGAGTTACGCCAGATTGCCGCAGAGCCAGGATAGAAAAGCACTAAAACAAGCGCAGCAATCCACCAGCCTAGCGAAATCCATAAGGATCCGGCCACCAGCGGCTGATGAACATCATGATGATATTCAGGCAAGGTAAACAGCATCAGGGCCAGTAAAAAACCACAGAGTACCGCCAGCCATACCCGCTGCGTGCGCGAAGTAAAGCCGCTAAGCTGCCCCCATTCCCACGCGGCGAGCATACACACCACCAGCGTAACAATAGCGAATCCCACCGGCGGCAGTAAAAACAGCGCTGCGATGACGACGGGTATTAATACAAAAGCGGAAATCAGGCGATACTTCAGCAAAAGCTACCCCCATCAGGCGTTATCGCCACCAGGCTCGGTGCCGCCGAAACGACGCTCTCGATTGGCAAAGGCATGCAGCGCACCTTCAAAGTCTTGTTCATCAAAATCTGGCCAAAGAACATCAGTAAAGTAAAGTTCGGCGTAGGCAATTTGCCACAGCAAAAAGTTACTTATGCGATGTTCCCCCCCTGTTCTTATAACCAAATCCACGGGTGCCAGTTCATTCATGCAGATTTGCTGACTCAGCGCCTCTTCATCAATCTGGTCGGGTCTTAACAGCCCTTCCTGAACCTGCTCAGCCAAATGCCGAACACCCTGGATAATATCCCAGCGTCCGCCGTAATTCGCCGCGATATTGAGCGTCAGGCCGGTATTGTTTTCCGTCAGCGCTTCTGCTTTGCGAATCCGTTCCTGCAGACGTGAGTTAAATCGACTGGTATCGCCAATAATACGCAGGCGGACGTTGTGGCGGTGCAGGCTTTTTACTTCACTATCGAGCGCCCACACGAACAGTTCCATCAGCGCCGTCACTTCCTGCGCAGGTCGATTCCAGTTTTCACTGCTAAAAGCATAGAGCGTTAACGCATCAATGCCGTTATTGGCGGCAAAAGAAACGGCGCGGCGAACGGATTTCGCCCCAGCTTTATGCCCAAAGGCTCGTATCTTCCCTTGTCTTTTCGCCCAGCGGCCGTTGCCATCCATGATGATTGCAACATGACGACAGCCATGTGCTGGCAAGTTTTCGCTTATTGGTTGATTCGCAGACAACATAACGCGTTTTTAGTCCCTGAAAGGATTTAACGGTACACAGGAATACTGAAGCCTATACATAAAAAAGCCGTGTCAAACCACGGCTTACCTGACCACTTAAAGCCAAATACCTGCGATCAGGTGGCGCAGACTATATCACCGAAGCCCAACGCTAACAAATAGCACGACGACTAGTGATTGCTTTATCACCAGCTTGCGAGACGTGTCACTTGTTTACGCGCAACACTGCGTGCCTGTGCATCAACCGCCAGCACCTCTTCCACGCTCTGTGGCTCACGCAAATCCATCATCTCCAGCACGGATAAATTCAACGCGGCGATGTCGGTAAAGCGGATCTGCTGATTCAGGAATGCTTCAACGGTCACTTCATTGGCAGCATTGAGTGCGGTTGTCGCCGCTTGCCCCCGATCGAAAGCCGTCATCGCCAGTTTCAGGCACGGATAACGGTCGTAATCAGGCTCGCTAAACGTCAGTGAAGTCAGCTTGCTAAAATCGAGGGGCTTTACCCCCGACTTCACGCGGTTCGGCCACGCCATTGTATGAGCAATCGGCGTGCGCATATCCGGTTCGCCCAGCTGAGCCAGCACGCTGCCGTCCTGATAGCGCACCATTGAATGAATCACCGACTGCGGGTGTATCAGCACTTCCATCTGTTTCGCTGACGCATTGAACAGCCAGCGAGCTTCAATGTATTCCAGACCTTTGTTCATCATGGTGGCCGAATCGACGGAGATCTTACGCCCCATTGACCAGTTTGGATGACGACACGCCTGATCGGGCGTCATTGCGCTCAGTTCAGACAGTGGCGTTTCACGGAACGGGCCACCAGACCCGGTAAGCAAAATCGATACAACACCATTCTGCTCCAGGTCAGCGTACCCCAGGTTTTGCTGAAAAGGTTGAGGTAAACTCTGAAAAATCGCGTTGTGCTCGCTATCGACCGGCAAAAGACGCGCCCCACGCTGTTTTACCGCCTCCATAAACAGGCGGCCGCAGGTCACTAGCGACTCTTTGTTCGCCAGCAGAACATCTTTCCCCGCATCTATAGCGGCAAGCGTCGGCAGAAGACCCGCCGCCCCGACGATTGCCGCCATCACCTGATCAACCTCATCCAGCGCCGCCATATCGCAAGCCGCCTGCTGTCCGCTAAGCACCTCGGTGCGGCTGCCCTGCTCCTGCAACAGCGCTTTCACCCGCCGGGCGCTCTCTTCATCATCCATCACCGCAAAACGGGGAGTAAACTCCAGGCACTGCTCGACCATTCGCTGCACGTTTTTCCCGGCCACGAGCGCGGTCACGGTATAGCTGTCAGGATTATGGCGAACAACGTCGAGAGTGCTGCAACCGATAGAGCCGGTCGAGCCGAGAAGAGTTAGATGCTTCATGAGATGCCCAAAAGTTTGACCAGATAAAAGCAAAACGCCGCCAGCAAGACTCAATGTCCTTCTGAACGGCGTTTATCAGTGTACAGCGAAAATCAGAACTGCATCAGTTCCGCTTCTTTTTCTGCCAGCGCCGCATCAATTTTCTTGATAGCAGCATCAGTCATTTTCTGAATATCGTCCTGTGAACGACGATCGTCGTCTTCGCTGATCTCTTTTTCTTTCAGCAGCGCTTTCACTTTATCGTTCGCATCACGGCGCACGTTACGTACGGAAACGCGACCCTGCTCAGCTTCACCACGCACGACTTTAATCAGGTCTTTACGACGCTCTTCCGTCAGCGGAGGCAGTGGAACGCGAATGTCCGCGCCCGCTGAGCTTGGGTTCAGACCCAGGTCAGATGCCATGATCGCTTTCTCAACGGCCGGGCTCATAGAGCGATCGAATACGTTGATTTTCAGGGTACGGGTGTCTTCTACCGTCACGCTCGCCAGCTGACGCAGCGGCGTTGGCGTACCGTAATATTCAACGATGATGCCATCCAGCAGGCTTGGGGAAGCGCGGCCAGTACGGATTTTGCTGATTTGGTTTTTGAACGCTTCAACGCATTTGTCCATGCGTACTTCAGCATCTTTTCTGATGTCGTTAATCACGTTACGAATCCTTGAAAACTTGTCTCAGGCAGACTATCCGCCAGCACAGCACTACAGGTGTGCTAAGTATAGTCGCGTTTAATTCATGACAACGCCAAAGGCGTGTCCGGGTAAGATACCACTACAAAATAAAGCGGAATCTTACCTGTATTTATCGCCGACGGAAATTATTCCGTGATCAAAGTGCCTTCTTTTTCGCCCATTACAACGCGACGCAGCGCGCCAGGCTTGTTCATGTTAAAGACACGAATCGGCAGTTTGTGGTCACGAGCCAGCGTAAAGGCGGCAAGATCCATCACTTTCAGCTCTTTATCAAGCACTTCGCTGTAGCTTAGCTGATCGTACATGGTCGCAGACGGATCTTTTGCCGGATCGGCAGTAAACACGCCATCCACTTTGGTCGCTTTCAGCACCACATCGGCTTCAATTTCGATACCGCGCAGGCAGGCGGCGGAATCGGTGGTAAAGAACGGGTTACCCGTACCGGCGGAGAGGATCACCACGCGGTTGTTGCGCAGCAGGCTAATGGCTTCGGCCCAGCTGTAGTTATCGCATACGCCATTCAGGGGAATAGCGGACATCAGGCGGGCGTTCACATAGGCGCGATGAAGCGCATCACGCATCGCCAGGCCATTCATCACGGTTGCCAGCATCCCCATGTGGTCGCCCACAACGCGGTTCATCCCCGCTTTCGCCAGACCAGCACCACGGAAAAGGTTGCCACCGCCAATGACCACGCCAACCTGAATACCCAGTTCGACCAGTTCTTTGATTTCCTGTGCCATGCGATCAAGGATGCTTGCGTCAATACCGAAGCCTTCCGATCCCTGCAGCGCTTCGCCACTCAGCTTAAGCAGAATGCGTTTGTACACGGGTTTTGCATTGGTAGCCATGTTTCTTTCCTGAGACTGTCAACGATTAAGATGGGGGTTAATTCTGGCGACATGATATGTCGCATATCAGCACAGGGATACAGCAACCTGTCTGATTTTCGTGTGACGGGTGACAAAAAGAAGCCGCCCTCAGGCGGCTCCTTTTCAATCATTAAGACTGCTTGGACATTGCAGCAACTTCTGCTGCGAAGTCAGTCTCAACTTTCTCGATGCCTTCGCCCACTTCGAAGCGGATGAAGCCAGTCACGTCAGCGTTGTGCTCTTTCAGCAGCTGAGCAACAGACTTGCTTGGATCCATAACGAAAGGCTGGCCAGTCAGAGAAACTTCGCCGGTGAATTTCTTCATGCGGCCTTCAACCATTTTCTCTGCGATTTCTTTTGGCTTACCAGACTGCATCGCGATGTCCAGCTGAACCTGGTACTCTTTCTCAACGACTTCTGCAGATACGTCTTCTGGCTTAACGAATTCTGGTTTGCTTGCAGCGATGTGCATTGCCAGCTGTTTAACCAGCTCTTCGTCAGCGCCTTTAGCCGCAACCAGAACACCGATACGCGCGCCGTGCTGGTAAGAGCCCAGAACGTCACCTTCGAGAGAAGCAACGCGACGGATGTTGATGTTCTCACCGATTTTAGCAACCAGCGCAACACGCTCTTCTTCGAACTGTGCTTTCAGCACTTCAACGTCAGTGATTTTGCCTGCAACCGCTGCGTCCAGAACTTTGTTAGCAAATGCCTGGAAACCAGCATCTTTAGCAACGAAGTCAGTCTGGCAGTTAACTTCCAGAATGATGCCGTAGTTGCCGTCGATTTTGGTGATGATCACGCCGTCAGCAGCAACGTTGCCTGCTTTCTTAGCTGCTTTGATCGCACCGGATTTACGCATGTTTTCGATTGCCAGCTCGATGTCGCCGTTCGCTTCGGTCAGCGCTTTTTTGCAATCCATCATGCCTGCGCCAGTACGCTCACGCAGCTCTTTTACCAGGGATGCGGTAATTTCAGCCATTCTTAAATCCTCGGGAGATGTGAACTGCCCGGCCGGGGGCCAAACAGTATAAATTGAAAAAAGGGGCCGATAATGGGCCCCTATTCATACACGGTACTAATAAGGGGTAAAACCTTATTATTCAGCTTCTACGAAGCTTTCTTCCGCCTGAGAAGCCAGATCCTGGGAACGGCCTTCACGAACGGTAGCAGCTACAGCGCTCAGGTACAGGCTAACAGCACGGATTGCGTCGTCGTTACCCGGGATAACGAAGTCAACACCGTCCGGATCGGAGTTGGTATCAACGATAGCGAATACCGGGATACCCAGGTTGTTAGCTTCTTTGATTGCGATGTGCTCGTGGTCTGCATCGATTACGAACAGCGCGTCTGGCAGGCCGCCCATATCTTTGATACCGCCCAGGCTGTTTTCCAGCTTGTCCAGTTCACGAGTGCGCATCAGCGCTTCTTTCTTAGTCAGCTTATCGAAAGTACCGTCCTGAGACTGGGTTTCCAGATCTTTCAGGCGCTTGATGGACTGACGAACAGTTTTCCAGTTGGTCAGCATGCCGCCCAACCAGCGATGGTTCACGAAGAACTGGTCGCAGCTGTTAGCAGCATCTTTCACAGCTTCGCTTGCAGCGCGCTTAGTACCAACGAACAGAATCTTACCTTTACGGGAAGAGATCTTGTTCAGCTCAGCCAGGGCTTCGTTGAACATTGGTACAGTTTTCTCAAGGTTGATGATGTGAACTTTGTTACGCGCGCCGAAGATGAAAGGCTTCATTTTCGGGTTCCAGTAACGGGTCTGGTGACCAAAGTGAACACCAGCCTTGAGCATGTCGCGCATGGAAACAGTTGCCATGTTTAAAACCTCTATATTGAAAGTTGGGGTTATGCCTCCACGTATCCCATATTACCGACCCCGAAGGGCACCCCGGAATATGTGCCGATACGTGTGTGTTGTTACACAAAGTGAGATATGTCGCTCCCGTCCAGCCTGTGTATCTGAGATGGATCGGAAGTCCGGCGCGCTTTATACCACAAAACACGGTCGGAAACCAATAATTGTTGGCTGAGTGTGCTGTTAATGATTCTCAATTTGGCACGGGGTGCGCCTGACTGATACCATTGACAATACTTACACTAGTATTGTCGAAAAAATCGACACCGATGGACAGATTACATGGCTATCTCTATTAAGACACCTGAAGAAATTGAAAAGATGCGCGTCGCCGGTCGTCTGGCCGCGGAAGTGCTGGAAATGATCGAACCGTATGTGAAACCGGGCGTCAGCACTGGCGAACTGGATCGCATCTGTAACGACTATATCGTCAACGAGCAGCACGCGGTCTCCGCCTGCCTCGGCTATCACGGCTTCCCTAAATCCGTCTGCATTTCAATCAATGAAGTGGTTTGCCACGGCATCCCGGATAACGAGAAACTGCTGAAAGATGGCGACATCGTTAATATCGACGTGACCGTCATCAAAGACGACTACCACGGCGACACCTCCAAAATGTTCATCGTGGGCAAGCCAACTATTCTGGGCGAGCGCCTGTGCAAAGTCACTCAGGACAGCCTCTACCTGGCGCTGAAGATGGTTAAGCCGGGCATCCGCCTGCGTACCATTGGTGCGGCTATTCAGAAATTTGTGGAAGCGGAAGGTTTCTCCGTGGTGCGCGAGTACTGCGGTCACGGTATTGGCCGCGTTTTCCATGAAGAGCCACAGGTGCTGCACTATGACGCAGACGATGGCGGCGTGGTGCTGCAAAAAGGGATGACCTTTACTATCGAGCCGATGGTCAACGCGGGCGATTACCGCATCCGCACCATGAAGGATGGCTGGACGGTGAAAACCAAAGACAGAAGCTTGTCTGCCCAGTACGAGCATACTATTGTGGTGACAGACAACGGCTGCGAAATTATGACGTTGCGCAAGGATGACACCATCCCGGCGATACTGACGAACATTGAGTGATAAGAAGCCGGCGAATGCCGGCTTTTTTAATGGCGATAGCTTTTTCTAATGGGTGGCGCACGATGAGTAATCTATTACCCGAACAGTATGCTAACACAGCACTTCCCACCCTCCCCGACCAGCCTGACAATCCGGGCGTCTGGCCGCCGCATGAGCTGACCTGCGCGCATATCAAAGCCCACATGGCGGTTTTCCATCGCTGGCTGGGTAACGCGTTTGACGCAGGCGTATCGGCCGAGCAGCTTATTGAAGCCCGCACTGAATTTATCGACCAGCTCCTGCAACGTCTGTGGATCGACTACGGTTTCGGGCAGGTTAGCGACGTCGCGCTGGTTGCCGTCGGGGGCTATGGCCGGGGTGAACTGCACCCGCTCTCCGATATCGACCTGCTGATCCTGAGCCGTAAAAAGCTGCCGGACGACAGGGCGCAGAAAATTGGCGAGCTGCTGACCCTGCTCTGGGACGTGAAGCTGGAAGTGGGCCACAGCGTGCGCACGCTGGAAGAGTGTCTGCTGGAAGGGTTATCCGATCTCACCGTCGCCACTAACCTGATTGAAACCCGTCTGCTGATTGGCGACGTGGCGCTGTTCCTCGAGCTGCAAAAGCACATTTTCAGCGACGGCTTCTGGCCCTCCGAAAAATTCTTCGCCGCAAAGGTCGAAGAACAAAACCAGCGCCACCATCGCTATCACGGCACCAGCTACAACCTCGAACCGGATATCAAAAGCAGCCCCGGCGGCCTGCGCGATATCCATACGCTGCAGTGGGTCGCGCGTCGCCATTTTGGCGCGACATCGCTGGACGAAATGGTCGGCTTTGGTTTCCTGACCGAGGCCGAACGTAACGAACTCAATGAGTGCCTGCATCTGCTCTGGCGCATCCGTTTCGCCCTGCATCTGGAAGTAACCCGCTACGATAACCGCCTGCTGTTTGACCGCCAGCTAAGCGTTGCGCAGCGCCTGAATTACCGGGGCGAAGGCAACGAGCCGGTCGAGCAGATGATGAAGGATTTCTTCCGCGTCACCCGCCGCGTTACTGAGCTGAACCAGATGCTGTTGCAGCTGTTTGATGAAGCGATCCTCGCGCTGACGGCGGACGAAAAGCCGCGCCCGATTGATGACGAGTTTCAGCTGCGCGGCACGCTGATCGATCTGCGCGACGAAACGCTGTTCATCCGCGAACCGGAAGCGATCCTGCGGATGTTTTACACCATGGTCCGCAACAGCACGATTACCGGGATCTACTCCACCACCCTGCGCCACCTGCGCCATGCCCGACGTCATCTTAAGCAGCCGCTGTGCTACATCCCCGAGGCGCGTTCGCTATTTCTGAGCATGCTCCGTCATCCGGGTGCCGTCAGCCGCGGGCTGCTGCCGATGCATCGCCACAGCGTGCTGTGGGCCTATATGCCGCAGTGGTCGCATATTGTAGGGCAGATGCAGTTCGATCTGTTCCACGCCTATACGGTGGATGAACACACGATCCGCGTCATGCTCAAGCTGGAAAGTTTCGCCAAAGAAGAGACCCGTTCCCGCCATCCGCTGTGCGTTGAGCTGTGGCCGCGCCTGGCGCACCCGGAGCTGATCCTGATTGCCGCGCTGTTCCACGACATCGCCAAAGGTCGCGGCGGTGACCACTCGGTGCTGGGTGCCCAGGACGTGCTCAAGTTTGCCGAGCTGCATGGGCTGAACTCGCGCGAAACGCAGCTGGTGGCCTGGCTGGTTCGCCATCACCTGCTGATGTCGGTAACCGCACAGCGACGTGATATTCAGGATCCGGAAGTGATCAAGCAGTTTGCAGAAGAGGTCCAGACGGAGAACCGCCTGCGCTATCTGGTCTGCCTGACGGTGGCCGATATTTGCGCCACCAACGAAACCCTGTGGAACAGCTGGAAGCAGAGCCTGCTGCGCGAGCTGTACTTCGCCACTGAAAAACAGCTGCGTCGCGGGATGCAGAATACGCCGGACATGCGCGAGCGCGTCCGCCACCACCAGCTGCAGGCGCTGGCGCTGCTGCGAATGGATAACATTAACGAAGAGGCGCTGCATCAGATTTGGGCGCGCTGTCGCGCCAACTACTTTGTGCGCCACAGCCCAAACCAGCTTGCCTGGCACGCGCGGCATCTGCTGAAGCATGACCTGTCGAAGCCGCTGATCCTGCTCAGCCCGCAGGCCACGCGCGGAGGGACTGAAATCTTTATCTGGAGCCCGGACCGGCCTTATCTGTTCGCCGCGGTCTGTGCCGAGCTGGACAGGCGTAACCTGAGCGTTCACGACGCGCAGATTTTTACCACCCGCGACGGCATGGCGATGGACACCTTTATTGTGCTGGAGCCGGACGGCAGCCCGCTGTCGGCGGACAGGCATGAAGGGATACGCTTCGGCCTGGAGCAGGCCATCACCCAGCGCAGCTGGCAGCCACCGCAGCCGCGTCGCCAGCCGGCAAAATTGCGCCACTTTACCGTCGATACCGAGGTCAATTTCCTGCCGACCCATACGGATCGTAAATCGTTCCTGGAGCTGATCGCACTCGACCAGCCGGGGCTGCTCGCCCGCGTCGGCCAGGTTTTTGCCGATCTGGGAATTTCGCTTCACGGCGCCCGAATTACAACCATTGGCGAGCGAGTAGAAGATTTATTTATAATCGCCACCGCCGACCGGCGTGCCCTTAATAATGACCTGCAGCTTGAAGTGCAACAACGGTTGACAGCAGCCCTCAATCCAAACGATAAAGGGTGACGTTTTTTTTAGTGAAATGGAAAGAGTAAACAATGCAGCAGTTACAGAACGTTATTGAGTCCGCTTTTGAGCGTCGCGCCGAGATCACTCCGGCAAATGTGGATACCGTGACCCGTGAAGCGGTTAACCAGGTTATTTCCCTGCTGGATTCCGGCGCGCTGCGCGTGGCAGAAAAAATCGACGGTCAGTGGGTTACTCATCAATGGCTGAAGAAAGCTGTACTGCTCTCTTTCCGTATCAACGATAACCAGGTTATCGACGGAGCAGAAAGCCGCTACTTCGATAAAGTGCCAATGAAATTTGCGGATTACGACGAAGCGCGCTTCCAGAAAGAGGGCTTCCGCGTGGTGCCGCCTGCGGCGGTTCGCCAGGGCGCTTTCATCGCACGCAACACCGTGCTGATGCCATCCTACGTGAATATCGGTGCCTACGTTGACGAAGGCACCATGGTCGATACCTGGGCAACCGTGGGTTCATGCGCGCAGATTGGTAAAAACGTACACCTGTCCGGCGGCGTAGGCATCGGTGGCGTGCTGGAGCCGCTGCAGGCTAACCCAACCATCATTGAAGACAACTGCTTCATCGGCGCGCGTTCCGAAGTGGTTGAAGGCGTGATCGTAGAAGAAGGTTCCGTGATCTCCATGGGCGTCTACATCGGCCAGAGCACCCGCATTTACGACCGCGAAACCGGTGAAGTTCACTACGGCCGCGTACCGGCCGGTTCCGTTGTGGTTTCCGGCAACCTGCCGTCTAAAGATGGCAAATACAGCCTCTACTGCGCGGTTATCGTGAAAAAGGTGGACGCCAAAACCCGCGGTAAAGTGGGCATCAACGAACTGCTGCGCACCATCGATTAATCAGGTATAACAAAAAGCGGGGGCAACCCCGCTTTTTTTATATCCCGAGGTGGCGAAAATAGATTTTTTCGTTAATTATTCATAGGTTATGTTGAGATCAAGGGTACCGCTATGTACGATAATCTGAAAAGTCTGGGCATTACCAATCCTGATGAAATTGATCGTTATAGTCTCCGCCAGGAAGCCAATAACGATATTTTGAAAATCTATTTTCAAAAAGACAAAGGAGAGTTTTTCGCCAAAAGCGTGAAGTTTAAATACCCACGCCAGCGTAAGACCGTTGTCGCTGACGGTATCGGTCAGGGATATAAAGAAGTACAGGAAATCAGCCCTAACCTGCGCTACGTGATCGACGAGCTCGATCAGATTTGCCAGCGCGATCGCAGCGAAGTCGACCTTAAGCGTAAGATCCTTGACGATCTGCGTCACCTGGAAAGCGTTGTTACCCATAAGATCAGCGAGATTGAAGCGGATCTTGAGAAATTGACGCGGAAATAAAAGCAAAAAGGCAATCCTTGATTGCCGTTTTTAGTGTTTGCGCCCTCTCCCTGTGGGTGAGGGCACCATACCGCACTCAGCTATCGCTGTTCGTCCAGCTGCAGCGCCACATACAGCAGCAGCCGGTCGTCGAAATTCCCCAGATCCAGCCCCGTCAGTTCCGAAATCCGGTTAAGCCGATACTCCAGCGTATTACGATGTATGAACAGCGCTTTTGACGTTGCCAGCGGCTGCACGTTATGCCGGAACCACGCCTGCAGCGTGCGGCGCAGCAATCCGTTGTTATCCATCGCCTTCAGACGCACCAGCGGACGCGCCAGCTCGTTGGCCTGCCAGCCGCCCCGCAGGCTGTCGAGCAGGACCGGCAGCATCAGATCCTGATAGAAATAGCTGCGGCTTTCCGGCATGCGCTGCTTGCCCACCATCATGGTGGTGCGCGCCGTTCGCCATGAACGGGCGATGCTTCCCGGTCCGGTAAAGTAATTCCCGAGCGCGACGCGAAAACGGAGCTGACCGTTCTCCTTCATGCGCTCGATGAGCAGCTCAACGCGACGACGATGATCTTCCGCGTCCCAGCGGCCAAACTGATTAAGCGCGGGCTTAAGCACCACCATTTCCGTCAGGGAAACTATCGCCACCAGGTTATTACGCTCCGGCGTCGCCAGCATGTTTTGCAGCTGCTGTAGCTCCACCATGGCGCTGTCCACGCCAAGCTGTCCGCTATCCACCTCGATGACGGCGACCACGCGCGGCTGATTCAGGTCGATACCCAGACGCTGCGCCCACTCGCTCAGGGCTGGCGTGTGCTCCTCCGCCTGTATCAAATTCATCACCAGCTCTTCGCGCAGGCGGCTGTCCTGCGCCAGCAGGTGCATCAGGCGCGACTGCTCCAGCATCATCTCTGCCGTCATGCAGACCAGCTCGCCGTATTTGCGTAAAGATTCAGGATCGCCGGTCAGACCGATGACGCCAACAATTTCGCCTTCGAGACGCAGCGGCAGGTTGATTCCCTGGCGCACCCCGTGCAGGTGTTTCGCCACGGCGTCATCAATGTCCACCACGCGCCCCTGAGAGAGCACCAGCAGCGCCCCTTCGTGCAATTCCCCAATACGCTCACGATCGCCACTGCCGATGATGCGTCCACGGGCATCCATTACGTTGATATTGGTATCAATGATGCGCATGGTTCGCGCCACGATATCCTGCGCCATTTTGGTATCAAGATGCCAGCCAGCCATATAACCCTCCCGTGAGCAGAGCTCAAGCATAGGGGAGTTCAGTTACGGCCGCATTGTGCAAATGCCCAAAGGCAGAGAGAGATGTATGGAGTTGTGCTAAGGGTCACAGAAAAAAAGAAAGCCCCTGCCTGTTGTAGGCAGGGGCCTGAGGGATTACTGCATCAGGAGATAAATAGAGGTATCACCACGCTGAATATTCAGGGCCAGCACGGAAGGCTTGCTGTCGAGAATTTTGCGCAGTTCAGCAATGTTTTTCACCGGCTGCTGGTTAGCGCCCATGATGACATCACCTTTTTTAAGGCCGATACGGGCCGCTGGCGAATTCGCTTTTACGTTATTCACCACCACGCCTTTATCCGCCCCTTTGTTGCTCATCTCAGCCCCTTCAATACCGCTGAAGATGGTGCTGGAATCTACCTGATTCTGGCTGCTCTGCTGGAGTTCCAGGCTCACGTTAACCGGCTTACCTTCACGCAGCAGGCCGAGGGTGACTTTACTGCCGATTGGCATTGACCCCACTTCCGCACGCAGGGCGGCAAAGCTGCTGATCGGCTTCCCGTTGAGAGAGGTAATGACGTCACCTGCTTTAATACCGGCTTTTGCCGCAGAGGAGTTCGGCATGACCTGGCTCACGAACGCGCCGCGCTGAGCGTCAACCTTCATCGCTTTCGCCAGCTCTGAGTTCAGCTCGGTACCCATGATACCCAGCTCACCGCGTTTCACCTGACCGTACTGCACCATCTGCGCGGTCAGGTTTTTCACCATGTTGCTCGGGATAGCAAAGCCGATACCGATGTTACCCCCGTCCGGTGCCAGAATAGCGGTGTTAATACCGATAAGCTCACCGTTCAGGTTCACCAGCGCACCGCCGGAGTTACCGCGGTTAATGGCCGCATCCGTCTGGATGAAGTTTTCATAGTTTTCCGCGTTCAGGCCACTACGCCCCAGCGCAGAGACGATACCCGAGGTGACGGTTTCGCCCAGACCGAACGGGTTACCGATGGCGACGGTGTAATCGCCAACGCGCAGCGCGTCCGAGTCGGCAAGCTTAATCGCCGTCAGGTTCTTCGGATCCTGAATCTGAATCAGCGCGATGTCGGAGCGCGGATCTTTACCCACCACTTTGGCGTCGAATTTACGGCCATCGCTCATCTGCACTTTAATAACGTTCGCATTATCTACCACGTGGTTATTGGTCACCACGTAGCCTTTCGCGGCGTCAATAATCACGCCCGAGCCAAGCGCCATGAATTTCTGCTGCTGGCCGCCGCCCTGACCATTATCCCCTGGACCGCCGCCCTGACAGAACGGTGAACTCTGGAATGGCGAACCGTCCTGGCAGAATGGCGAATTATCGCCGAAGAACTGCTGGAAGTTACGCGGCATGCGCGGCGTATTGACGGTTGTGCTGCCCTCAACGTTGATACTCACCACCGATGGCATCACTTTTTCGAGCATCGGGGCCAGGCTTGGCATCTGCTGCGCAGGGACTGCCGACGAAGCCGTCTCGGCTGCCGTAGCAGACAGAGGAGACAGCGCTAAACCTAAACTCAGAGCCAGTGCACTCATTGCTAATGTGGTTTTTTTCATGTTTCTCAATCTCGATTTACCAGATAACGCAAAATTGCTGTGTAACTCAGATTCGTTTTATACCGCTTAGTTCCGGGGATAAGTTTATGGAAAAAGTAAAAATTTATTGGCCGTCTTTACAAAACTCACGGCTTATTCCACGGCCATCAGCTTGCGGTATTCATCCCAGGCATACAAATCCGTCATCCCGCTGATATAGTCCTGGATGAGCCGGCAGCGATAATAATATTCCAGTACCGGCCAGCGGGAAGATTGCCGATCTATTTTACTGATGGCTTCGACGTATGCCAGCCGGTGGCGGGTCGAAAGCTTTTGATAGAGGCGAGACTCAATAGGCAGGCGGCGGACGCGTTCGTTTTCTACCAGCTCGCTGAACTCATCGACCGGGAGCTGGAGTAAAGGAGCATAAATCTCCAGCAGCCCACTGATAACCCGATATCCCTGCAGCTCCAGCTGTTCAACATCCGGATGGCTGAAAACATGGCGAACGGCCACGTGTTTATATAATTCGAGAAGCTGACTAAAACTACTCTCATCTTCCAGCAGGGCGTGATTAAATTCTCCGCTAAATATCATCGGCAAATTATCAATGAAACGCGCGGCTGCATACGGCACCAGTTTATTCAGCGTGTTGACCCGTAAATACATAAAGAACTGATCTTCAGTGCTCCGGCTCAGCGAATTTGAGCGCGATTTATCCCATGCATTCTCGACGACCTGTGCAAACAGAGACCCTTTTTCATGCTCTCCCCAGGCATCACGAAGATGCTGATAAAGCTCCTCGACGCTGAATATTCTTTTTTCCACCGCGTCTTCCAGATCGGCCACGCAATATGAAATGTCGTCAGCGGCTTCCATAATCCACGTTAACGGGAAACGGCCATTAGGCGTCAGCGACAGTTCTTTACGCAACCGCTCAATATAGGCCTCTTCCGATAAGTAATAGCCCGGCTTTTTCATCAGGTAGCTATGGGTGGCGGGTGTTTCCCCCATCCACCATGCGGGACGGGTATATTTGAGAATGCAGCCTACCTGAGCCCAGGTCAGGTTCATGCGCATCAGAGAGTGCACCAGGCGTATGCCCTGCGCGTTACCTTCGAAGTGACACAGATCCTGACGCACCTTGCGGCGCAGATCGTTCAGGCTCTCCTCGCCCTCGCGCAGGCATAAATCGCGTACCGCGCAGCGGTCATCGCTCAGCGGCTGGCTTGCTGCATCGGAGGGGAAAAGGCGCTGTTTAAACCAGTCGTTGATGGCGGCTTCGCCGAAATGGCCGAAGGGAGGATTGCCAATATCGTGCATCAGGCAGGCCATCTCAACGATGCTTTCGAACGGCCCGGTCAGCTCATCCAGCCCGTAGGTTTCCAGCAGACGCTGCTCTTTGAGGCGGCTGAGGATCTCTTTTGCAATGTAGCGCCCCACCTGCTGCACTTCCATGGAGTGCGTTAGTCGCGTACGCACCGCAGCGTTACGCTCCAGCGGGAACACCTGGGTTTTTTGCTGTAACCGGCGGATGGCGGGCGAGTTGATGATGCGTCCACGATCGCTCTCGAAAATGCGCAGGATCTCATGTTCGCTTTTCTCGCCCTGCGGCGAGCGGAAACGTCGGTGCCAGTTAATTTTGGTGCGAAAATCGATTGGTGCCATGTGCTCCCCCGCGTGAGAATGCGTTTCCCCTTTACCGCATGATAGACTATGCATCTTAACAAGGCACATCGCGAGTAAATCTATGAAAATCGGCATTATTGGTGCAATGGAAGAAGAAGTTACGCTGCTGCGTGACAAAATTGAGAACCGTCAGACCCTCTCCCTCGGTGGCTGTGAGATCTACACCGGTCAGCTGAACGGTGTTGACGTGGCTCTGCTGAAATCAGGCATCGGTAAAGTTGCAGCGGCACTGGGCGCGACCCTGCTGCTTGAGCGCTGCAAGCCTGACGTTATCATTAACACAGGCTCTGCGGGCGGTCTTGCCCCGACGCTGAACGTGGGTGATATCGTTGTTTCCGACGAAGCGCGTTACCACGATGCAGACGTCACCGCCTTCGGCTACGAATATGGTCAGCTTCCGGGCTGCCCGGCCGGGTTTAAAGCGGATGACAAGCTGATTGCCGCCGCTGAAGGCTGCATCAGCGAGCTCAACCTCAATGCGGTGCGTGGCCTGATCGTCAGCGGCGATGCCTTCATCAACGGCTCCGTCGGTCTGGCAAAAATCCGCCATAACTTCCCGCAGGCCGTCGCCGTTGAGATGGAAGCCACGGCCATTGCGCACGTGTGCCACAACTTTGGCGTACCGTTCGTGGTCGTTCGCGCGATTTCTGACGTGGCTGACCAGCAGTCCCACATCAGCTTCGACGAATTCCTGGCCGTTGCAGCCAAACAGTCCACCGTGATGGTGGAAACCCTGGTGCAGAAACTGGCGCGTGGGTAAGCCGTCCTTCAGGGCGCTGGTCGCCCTGCTTCTGCTCGCTCCGGCCTGGCTCACCGCCGCGCCGCGGGTGATCGCCCTCTCCCCCGCCAATACGGAACTAGCGTTTGCCGCCGGGATCACCCCCGTTGGGGTAAGCAGCTTTTCCGATTACCCACCTCAGGCCGCCCATATTGAACAGGTAGCCACCTGGCAGGGAATGAACCTGGAGCGTATCGTGGCGCTCAGGCCCGATCTCGTCCTCGCCTGGCGCGGCGGCAATGCCGAACGGCAGGTGAAGCAGCTTTCGTCGCTGGGTATAAAGGTGAAATGGGTGGACGCGGAGAGCATCGAACAGGTGGCGCAAGCCCTGCGCGACCTCGCGCCCTTTAGCCCAACCCCGCAGCAAGCCGAGCGGGCAGCCGGGCAAATGCTCAGTGACTATGCCGCGCTGAAAAGCCGGTACGGTACGCTAAAAAAGCAGCGCGTATTTCTGCAATTCGGCACGCAGCCGTTGTTCACAACCGGGAAAGGCTCGATCCAGAATCAGGTGCTTGAGACGTGCGGGGGTGAAAATATCTTTGCCGACAGCCGGGTACCCTGGCCACAGGTCAGCCGGGAGCAGGTTCTGGCACGACAACCGCAGGCCATTGTGGTGGTCGGAAATGCGAGCGAGATTCCTAAAATTAAACAATTCTGGCACCGGCAGCTTAAAATACCGGTGATTGCACTCAACAGCGACTGGTTTGAACGGGCCAGCCCGCGTATTATCCTCGCCGCAAAACAACTCTGTGCCGAACTGGCAGAGGGTCATACAAACAGATAAACACCCCATTCGAGGATTTAACGATGCTCGTGTATTGGCTGGATATTCTTGGCACAGCCGTTTTTGCTATCTCCGGCGTTTTGCTTGCCGGAAAACTACGCATGGATCCTTTTGGCGTTCTGGTGCTCGGCGTCGTCACGGCGGTGGGGGGCGGAACGATCCGCGACATGGCGCTGGCGAACGGCCCGGTATTCTGGGTGAAAGATCCAACGGATCTGGTCGTGGCGATGGTCACCTGTCTGTTAACCATCGTGCTGGTCCGTCAGCCGCGCAGGCTTCCCAAATGGGTGCTGCCGGTACTGGACGCCGTCGGTCTGGCGGTCTTTGTCGGAATCGGCGTGAATAAAGCCTTTATAGCAGGGACTGGCCCACTGGTGGCGATCTGTATGGGCGTGTTGACCGGCGTGGGCGGCGGGATCATTCGCGATATCCTGGCGCGAGAAGTGCCGATGATCCTGCGAACGGAAATCTACGCGACGGCCTGTATCATCGGGGGGATTGTACACGCTACGGCGTATTACACCTTCGCTATCCCGCTGGAGAACGCGGCAATGCTGGGGATGGTCGTGACGCTGGTAATACGTTTAGCGGCGATACGCTGGCACCTGAAGCTGCCGACCTTTGCGCTGGACGAAAATGGAAGGTAAAAAGCAAAAACGGTAACCGCCAGGTTACCGTTTTTCGTGTCTGCCGGGGTGAGAGGCTCAGCCCGCACCGTCCGCAACATTAGATGCTGAACGACGATCCACACCCGCAGGTGCTGGTCGCGTTAGGGTTCGTCACCACAAAGCGCGACCCTTCCAGACCTTCGGTGTAATCCACCGAACCGCCGACGAGGTATTGCAGGCTCATCGGGTCAACCACCAGCGCGACGCCCTGCTTCTCGATAGTCATATCACCATCGTTAACCTGGTCGTCAAAGGTAAAACCATACTGGAAGCCGCTGCAGCCGCCGCCGGTAATATAAACACGCAGTTTCAGATCCGGATTGTCCTCGTCGGCAATCAGGGTTTTCACTTTTTTCGCTGCTGCTTCGGTAAATTCCAGCGGCAACGCTACGTCATCACTCATCTTATGCTCCCATGAATACTGCTACTGCTATTGGGTAAAAATCACCCAATTCTTTTTGTCATTATCTAATACCCTGGTAATTCATTCAAGTATTGTGCTTCAGGGCCTGTTCAGCATCCTGTTTCGCCAGGGTACGGGCAAGAATGGTGGAGTATAGCGGTTTTCCACCCAGGAATTGGGCTAATAGTGTCGCGCCGAGGCAGGTAATGATCATTGGCAAAATGAGCTGGTAATTATCGGTCATTTCCAGCACCAGCACGATCCCGGTCAGCGGCGCGCGCAGGGAGGCCGCCAGCAGCGCCCCCATCCCCGCAACGGCAAACGTCCCGGCATCCAGATGATAGGCAGGGAAGCCAACCGCCGCCGCCATCCCAAACGCGGTACCCAGCAGCGTGCCCAGCGCCAGCATCGGGGCAAAAATCCCTCCCGGCGCGCCGGAGGAGAAGCAGAGCACGGTGGTAATCACCCGCGAGATAAACATAAACAGCAGCAGGCCGACGCTAAAATTGCCCGCCGCCGCAACGGGTATCAGCCCAAATCCGCCGCCTGCCGCGTTCGGTTCGATAAAGCCGAGGATCCCGCACACTCCGCCGAGCAGGCCCCCCACCAGCACCCATCGGGTGGTGTTTCCGCCGTGGATGCGCTGAAACATATCCTGCGCACGTAAAATCAGCGTATTGAAAAGCGGGCCGACCACGCCAAAAATCATGCCAAGCACCAGATACAGCCACAGGGTGTTGACCGGCGCGTTGGTCAGCTTACCCACCTCAATCACCGCCCCTTCGCCGTTAAAGATGCGAAAGACGATGCTCGACATAATCACACCGGTAAACACCGCTTTAATGGAGATAAGGTTGTAGCGGAACTGGGCGCGCATCTCTTCGATAATGAACAGGATCCCCGCCAGCGGCGCATTGAACGCGGCAGACAGCCCGGCCGCCGCCCCCGTCGCCAGCAGCGTATGGCGCGCTTCGGCGCTGCGCATACGGAACAGATCGCCGACCATACGCCCGACGTTACCGCCCAGCTGTACCGTTGGTCCTTCCCGTCCGAGCACCATTCCCGCCCCGAGCGTTCCCATCCCGCCGATAAATTTCACAGGAAGCACGCGCCACCAGCGAACCGGGCGTAGCTCTTCCAGCGCCCCTTCAATTTCCGGGATCCCCGAGCCGCCCGCTTCGGGTGCGAATTTACGTACCAGGAAATAGCCCACCATGGCAAACAGGGCCGAAAGGCCAAAGGCCCACGCCCAGACCAGCCATTCACGATCCGCAAAGCTGGCGACGGTGCCTATGCGCCAGTTGAGCACCGCGTTGACGGCTTTCTCAAACGCGACGCCCACGAGACCGGCCAGCGTGCCCACAACGGCAGCTGCCAGCAGAATGGCTAACGGGGTTTTGTCACGGTTGAGCAGCCGCCGGATGCTGACCCGGCGCTTCGCGCGCGTAAACTGCTGTTGTTCAAAAGACGGAGTGTTCTCGTTCATTACCTTTTCTGTTTCGTCATACAAATGGCCGCAGGGATTTTACCAGAGACAGTCCCCTCGTCCCCTGAAAAATACTTAACAATTGTTAAGCCCTTTACGGGGCAAAAATTTTATAACCTCATCCGGATCACTTAGAATAGTCTCCTTAACTTATTTCTACGAACCAGGAACGACGCCATGAGCAAGTCTGAAAACCTCTACAGCGCAGCCCGCGAGCTTATCCCAGGCGGCGTAAACTCACCGGTGCGCGCCTTTACCGGCGTGGGTGGCACCCCGCTGTTTATCGAACGTGCGGATGGCGCGTATCTGTATGATGTGGATGGCAAAGCCTATGTCGACTACGTCGGCTCCTGGGGGCCAATGGTGCTGGGGCATAACCACCCGGCGATCCGCAACGCGGTGATTGAAGCCGCTCAGCGCGGCCTGAGCTTCGGTGCGCCAACCGAGATGGAAGTCAAAATGGCGGAGCTGGTCACCGAGCTGGTGCCGACAATGGACATGGTACGTATGGTGAACTCCGGTACGGAAGCGACCATGAGCGCCATCCGTCTGGCGCGCGGCTTTACCGGCCGTGACAAGATTATCAAGTTCGAAGGCTGTTACCATGGCCACGCCGACTGCCTGCTGGTAAAAGCCGGTTCCGGCGCGCTGACGCTCGGTCAGCCTAACTCTCCGGGCGTGCCGGCTGATTTCGCAAAACACACCCTCACCTGCACCTATAACGATCTGGACACCGTTCGCGCGGCGTTCGAGCAGTATCCGCAGGAGATCGCCTGCATTATCGTCGAACCGGTGGCGGGCAACATGAACTGCATCCCACCGCAGCCGGATTTCCTGCCGGGCCTGCGTGCGCTGTGTGATGAGTTCGGCGCGCTGCTGATCATCGACGAAGTGATGACCGGCTTCCGCGTGGCGCTGGCGGGCGCCCAGTCTTATTATGGCGTTGAGCCTGACCTCACCTGTCTGGGCAAAATTATCGGCGGCGGCATGCCTGTCGGGGCGTTTGGTGGCCGTAAGGACGTGATGGACGCGCTGGCGCCAACCGGTCCGGTTTACCAGGCGGGTACGCTCTCCGGTAACCCCATTGCGATGGCGGCGGGCTTTGCCTGTCTGACCGAAGTAGCGCAGCCGGGTATCCACGAAACCCTGACGGACCGGACGACGCAGCTGGCGAACGGCCTTCTGGAAGCCGCAGAAGAAGCGGGTATTCCGCTGGTGGTTAACCACGTCGGCGGTATGTTCGGCATTTTCTTCACCGACGCGAAAGCCGTTACCTGCTATCAGGACGTGGTGAAGTGCGACGTAGAACGCTTCAAACGCTTCTTCCACCTGATGCTGGAAGAAGGCGTATATCTGGCACCGTCAGCGTTTGAAGCGGGCTTTATGTCCGTGGCGCACAGCGAAGAAGATATCAATAACACCATCGACGCAGCGCGTAAGGCGTTTGCGAAGCTGTAAAATATGCGGCTTGATGCCCTCTCCCACAGGGAGAGGGAGCAAACGCTAAAACGGCAATCCAAGGATTGCCGTTTACTTTTATTACCGGCTCTGCTTTCTCAACAGATAGATAAAGTACGGCGCGCCGATAAAGGTCGACAGCAGGCCCGCCGGGATCTGATACGGGAACAGCACCATCCTTCCGCACCAGTCAGCAAAGACCAGGATCGCCCCGCCCGTCAGGGCAGAAATCGTGATATGCGGCATCGTGCGGCGGAAGCCCATCATGCGTGCGATATGCGGCGCCATCAGGCCAACAAAACTGAGCGGGCCAATGGTCATGGTGGCCGTCGCCGTCAGGCACGCCGCCAGCAGCAGCAGGGCGATACGCGTTGGCGTCAGCGCCAGCCCGACCGCGCGCGCGGTGTCCCCGCCCAGCGGCAGAATGGTCATCCAGCGGCGGCACAGCGGCACGATTGCCAGCAGTACGATCATCACGATCCCGGTATGCACCACCTGGCTGCCGGTGGCGTTGTACGTCGAGCCGGAGATCCAGGTCAGGATCTGCGCCATGCGCGGATCGCCGCTCGCCTGCAACATCATCAGCAGCATGGTAAACGCGGTGCTCAGCGCCATCCCGGCCAGCAGCATGCGGTGAGGCGAGAAACCGCCGCGCCCGGAGGCGATCAGGATAATCATCAGCGTCGCCGCCGCACCGATACTCCCGGCAGGCATCAGCCAGCCGAAGGCATTCCCCGGCACGAGAAACAGCATCAACACCACGCCAAACGCGGCGCCGGAACTGATGCCCAGGACTTCCGGGCTTGCCATCGGGTTACCGGTCAGACGCTGTATAATACAGCCCGCCACCGCCAGCATCACGCCGGCAATCAGCGCGGAGAAGATCCGCGGCCAGCGCCACTGCATGAGCTCATTCAGCAAATCCCCCGTCGCCCAGTGCCAGCCCGTGGCGTCACGCCCCAGCGAGAGCGCGGCAAACGAAGCGATAGCCAGCACCGCCAGCCCGGCAAGGCTGAACCATATCACCGACTGGCGCTCGGCAGAGATTTTATCGCCGGCATCCATCGCCGGGGCGCTGATGCTGCGCAGCCGCGGCAGCAGCCACAGCAGCAGCGGCGCGCCGATCAGGGCCGTCACCGAGCCCGTCGACACTTCCATCCAGACGCGCGCCAGCCAGAGAATGAGCTGATCGGAAAGCCAGAGGATCAGCGCGCCAATCAGCGGCGCCAGCATCAGGCGCGCCAGCAGACGCCGCGCGCCGAGCATTTTTGCCAGCAGCGGCGCAAACAGGCCGATAAACCCGATGATGCCGACGGCGTTAACCAGCAGCGCGCTCAGCACAATCGCCAGGGTGAGGGCCGCCAGGCGGGCCAGCGACAGCGCCAGCCCAAGATTACGCGCCACGCCGTCATCGAGGCCCATCAGCGTCAGCGGGCGCAGCAGCAGTAGCGTAAGCACCACGCCGCCAAACAGCTGAGGCCACAGGCGCTGGACGATGCTCCAGTCGGTCTGGGTGAGCGTTCCGGTACTCCACATAAACATGCTTTGCAGCTGGTCGTGGTGAAACAGCACCAGCAGCTGGTTGATTGCCCCGCAGTAGAGGCTAACGACCAGCCCGGCGAGGATCAGCGTGACCGGCGAAAGGCGTTTACCCCAGGCCACGCCGAAGACCAGCGCACCAACCACGCAGGCGCCTGCCAGCGCGGCAAACTGCGAGGTTAATGCCCCCGGCAGCGTCCAGAGCGTGGTAACGGTGATCCCCAGCTGTGCCCCCGTCGCCACGCCAAGCGTGGTTGGCTCCGCCAGCGGGTTACGCAGCACCTGCTGGAATAGCACGCCCACCAGCCCCAGGCCCGCTCCGACCAGCAGAGAGATGCTAAGACGCGGCAACAGGCTGTAGTGGAACAGCATTTGCTGAATATTATCGATATCCGGTGCGGCAACCGCGGCCGCCCACTGCTCGCGCGGTAACGCCGTGGTCAGGTTGAAGCCGGTCAGCGCCAGGGCAGCCAGGAAAATGAGCGCCAGCAGCAGCACCGGGAAGCGGGCAATACGCGTACTCATGCCCTGCCTCCCAGCGTGCGATCCAGCACGCGCGCAAAATGCATCGCCGACAGCGTCGCGCCGTAAAACCATACCGCAGGCGCGCGCAGGAAACGCCGTTCGCGCACGAACGGCATCGCCTGCCAGAGCGGGGTCGCCATCAGGGTTTGCATTTCACGCTCGTTGCCGTGGTCAAAGCACAGAACGTCAACGTCACGAAACGCCGACAGGCGGTCAATGCCCACGGCGGTGCTTCCCCAGAACGTCATCTCGCCTTCCCAGGCATTGCGAATGCCAAAGCTTTCGAGCACTTCCTGGAACAGGCAGTTCTTTCCAAAGACCAGCATATGGCGGGCGTCCAGCAGCGTCACCATCAGCAGCGGACGATCGCCGCGGCCGGCAAAGCGCGGCTTAAGGGAATCAATCAGCGCATCAAATTCATCCAGGTGTTTTTTTGCTTCCGCTTCACGGTTGAGGAAATGCGCCATCTCGTGAATGGAGTTTTTTGCCATGGTCAGCGGCTTTTTACCGTCGCTGAAGGAAAAGCCCCGTCCGGGAGCAATCTTCGCCATGGTCTCTTCCGACGGGCCATACCCCGCAGACCAGAATAAATAAGACGGCTTCATCTGCGTGAGAAGCTCAAGGTTCGGCTCCGTGCGCAGACCGATGTCGATGACGGAGTCCGGCAATTTGGGCTCATTCACCCACAGGGTGTAGTTAGGGATATCGGCCACGCCGTAGGGCGTGATACCCAGGGCCATCATCAGCTCGACGGGTAACCACTCCAGCGCCACAATGCGGTGCGGATCGATAGCAGCGGCGCGGGCCGGAGCCATCTTTAACAGCAGCGGCGAGAGCGCCATGGCCGTCAGCAGGCGACGGCGGCTTATGCGTGTAGACTCCAGCATCAGTAAACGAAGCTCACCGGTGCAGCCCCGGCAGGGTGAGGCAGGATCCCCATAGGTATACCGTAGATATGTTCCAGCGTTTCGCTGCGCATCAGCCCGTCAGGCGTGCCCTGGGCGATCATTTCACCGCCGCGCAGCGCCACCAGATAGTCGCAATAACGCGCGGCCATATTGATATCATGCAGAACGGCAATCACCGTCAGGCCGCGCTGCTGGCTTAAACGGTGCACCAGCGCCAGCACGTCCACCTGGTGGGCAATATCCAGCGCGGAGGTAGGTTCGTCGAGCAGCAGGCAGCGGCTGTCCTGGGCCACCAGCATCGCGATCCACGCGCGCTGACGTTCGCCACCGGACAGGCTATCCACCAGACGGTGCGCCAGCGGTTTTAACCCGACCAGCGCAATCGCCTCTTCCACTTTCTCTCTGTCAGCAACGCCAAAACGCCCGAGCGCACCGTGCCACGGATAACGTCCAATCGCCACCAACTCGCGCACCGTCATCCCTTCCGCCTGCGGCAGCTGCTGCGGCAGATAGGCCACCTTGCGGGCAAAGGCCTTACTGCTCCAGCCCGCCAGCGGCTGCTCATCCAGCAGAATTTCGCCCTCGGACGGCGGCTGGTGGCGGCCCAGCATCTTCAGCAGCGTCGATTTACCGGAACCATTGTGCCCGATTAATCCGGTCACTTTACCTGCGGGAAACGTCAAAGAGAGCGGGTGCAGCAGGGTGCGCCCGGGTACGCGAAAGGAGAGATTGTTGAGCGTGAAGGTGGAGTCGGATTGCGTTTTGTTATCCTGCATATCAGCCAACTTAAATAAAAAGGGCACGGCGAACCGTGCCCATAAAGAGATTAGAAGCGGAAGGTCGCCGTGGCGACAACCTGGCGTTCAGCACCCCAGAAGCAACCATAGGTGTTGAAGCAGCTGGCAACGTACTCGCGATCGAACAGGTTGTTCACGTGAAGCGCGACGTTTGAACCCGCCATGCCCACGCGCGCCAGGTCATATCGGACTAACGCATCAACCAGGGTATAGCTGCCCACAGTAAACGAGTTCGCCGGATCGCCCTTGCTGGAGCCCGTATAACGAACGCCGGTTCCCAGCGTCAGGCCAGACAGCGGGCCATCAAACATCGTGTAGTCACCCCAGACAGAGGCCATGTGCTTTGGTACCTGGGCTGGCGTGTTGCCTTTGTAGTTGGTGTCGGTGGTGTATTCCGCATCGGTATAGGTATAAGAACCCACAACGTTAACGCTTGCAGACAGCGCCGCTTTCGCTTCCAGCTCTACACCACGGGCACGGATCTCACCGCCTTCAACGGAGAAGAATGAGCCCGCAGGATCGGCCATCAGGTTGTTGGTTTTGGTCAACTGATACACTGCACCGGTGATCACGATCGGACGATCGTTCGGCACGTATTTCACGCCCGCTTCGTACTGCTTGCCTTTAGACGGAGAGAACAGTTTACCCTGAGCATCGGTCTGTGAAGCCGGTTCAAAGGATTCGCTGTAGCTGAAGTAAGGGGTTACGCCGTTATCGAACAGATAGTTAACGCCGCCACGCCAGGTGAACTGAGTATCATCACGTTTGGAGGTAGTATTCAATACACGGTTGTATGACTCCTGATCGGCCCAGTCGTAACGGCCGCCCAGCGTCACCAGCACTTTATCCCACTGCGCCTGATCCTGAACATACAAACCGGTCTGTTTCTGGCGGTTGAGGATTTGATACGCGCCGGAGTTTGCCGGATCTTTTGAGCCAAAATCAAAATCGCTGTTTACCGGATTGTAGAGATCCAGCAGTGGTACAGAGTCGTCATAGCCAAACCAGGAGTTGATATCGTTGCGCATACGCATAAAGTCAACGCCGGTCAGCAGGGTGTGGTCAACCTGGCCGGTCGCAAATTTGCTCTGCAGCTGGGTATCAACGGTGAAGTTCTGCAGTTTTTCATTATCGACAACGTACTTACGCGCCAGATAATGACCTTTATCGGCAGGAGCTAACGCAGCACACTGTTTGCTACCGCTGTTTGCCGGATCGGTACATACGCCGTAGCCGTAAACGCTGTTTTGCGAGGTTTTGTTCTCGGCAAAACGCAGGTTTTGGCGCACGGTAAAGGTGTCGTTAAATTCGTGGTCGAAGCTATACCCCACCATTTTCTGGTTACGGGAATAGGTATTGTTCTTCGCACCTTCGTTGAAGTCCGTCGACAGTCGGTCGCCGTTTGGCAGCGGATCAACCGTTCCCTCTTTTGGCAGCCAGCCGTAATAACCTGTTTCAGGCTCGTTCTGGAAGTAGGAGAGGAAGGTGAAAGTCGTTTTATCATCCGGACGCCAGGAGAATGATGGCGCGATGGCATAACGCTGCTCGCCTTTATCTTGCTGCTGCGCATTATTTGAACGCGCAACGCCCGTCAGTCGGTAAGAGTAAACGCCGTCATCGTCGATGGCATCGCTGAAGTCAAAGCCGGTCTGGAACAGACTGTCGGTGCCAGCTTTGAACTGGATCTCTTTTAGCGGCTCGGTTGTTGGACGCTTACTCACCATGTTCAGCAGGCCACCAGGGCTGCTTTTTCCGTACAGAACGGAAACCGGGCCGCGCATGATTTCAGCACGCTCCAGCATATAAGGGTCAATCACCGCGTCGTTATAGAAGTTGCCCTGCATCTTCATACCGTCGAGGTAGTTGTTCTGGCTCTGGCCATCGGCCGCGAAACCGCGAATAACCAGGTAGTCATAGGTATTTGAAGCACCACGGGTGCCTACCGCAACGCCCGGGGTATAGCTCAACGCTTCTTTAACGGAACGTGGCTGATGCAGCGCCATCTCTTCGGCAGTTACCACAGAAATAGACTGTGGAACCTTTTGAATTGGGGTGTCTGTTTTGGTTCCGGTCGCGGATTGACGCGCGGCGATAGTCGCAGCAGGACCCCAGGCACTTTCCTGTGCAGCCGGTGCGGCAGTCACGGTGATCGTTTCTTCTTTCTTGGGGGTTTCAGCGGCCTGTGCGTAAGCAGACATGCCGGCAACCGCTGTGGCTACGACGGCTGCGATTTTACGCAGCGACGTGTTAATTGGCTGAGCAGTATTGGAAAGCGCCATGATGGATCTCTGATGAAAAAGGTGAATGATAACGTAAACGAGAATTATTATTATGACCGCAGAATAATATGCGAAACGCTGACGGCATAGCAAGCGATATGCGGCCCTACAAGAATTAAGGGTTTAAGAAATAATCAACGGAAAATGGGTCGTTAATAAGGGTTGAAAACGGGGTTAAGGAAATGAGTTGCCGAGGTGAAAAAATACCCCCTTCCCGGGAAGGGGGTATCGGGATGGTTAGTTTCCGCCGAACATATCCTTGATCCAGCCGGCGACGCCGTCGCTGTCTTTCTTCTCTTCCTGTTGCTGCGGCTGTTGTTGTTGTTGCTGCTGCTGCGGTTGAGAGGACTGGTCAAACGGATTGCCGGTCGGCTGCTCTGGCTGACTTTGCTGGCACAGCGCATCCGGATTGGTCGTCCAGACCGGCAGCGAACGCACGCCACCGCCGCAGATAAAGTTACCGGAACTATCCACGCCCATATCGACGATATCTTCCGGCGCAACCAGGTTAAGCGGCACCGGGGACTGATTTGCCAGGTAGCGCTGGTAAATCGACATCGCACCGCTCGCACCGTACAGCCTGGTCGGCTGGTTGTTATCGCGGCCCACCCAGGTGATCACCACTTCACGACCATCGATACCGGCGAACCAGGTATCCACGTTGTTGTTGGTGGTACCGGTTTTACCTGCCAGATGCAGACCCGGATACTTCGCTCCCAGCTGACGGCCGGTACCGCGCTGCACAACCTGCTGCATGGTCCACAGCGTCATATAGGCAGCCTGCGCCGGTACCGCGCGCTCGGCCTGCGGGAAGCTCTGATACAGCACGGAACCATCTTCAGCAATCACCGAGCGCAGCGCAGAGAGCGGCGCGCGGTTACCGCCGCTGGCGATGGTCTGGAACGCCTGCGCCACTTCGATTGGCGTCAGGTTAAGCGCGCCAAGGATCATGGCCGGAACAGGGTGCAGCTGATCTTTCGGCACGCCCAGCTTCTGCCAGGTATCGGTAATCGCCGGCAGACCCAGCGCCATACCGAGGTTAACCGTTGGCACGTTCATCGAGCGGGTTAGCGCGTCCACCAGCATCACCTGACCGCTGAACCGTTTGTCATCGTTCTGCGGAGACCATACCTGGCCGTTAGGCTGGCGCAGAGAGATTGGCGCATCGGCAATCCAGGTGTTAAGGCGATAGAGGTTCGGCTGGCTCAGCGCGGTCAGGTAGGTCGCCGGTTTTGCCAGTGAACCAATCGAACGACGCGCCTGCATCGCACGGTTGTAGCCCGCATACTGCGGCTCGGCACCGCCCACCATCGCGCGAACTTCGCCGGTGTTACGGTCAACCACTACCATCGCGGTTTCCAGATCGCTCAGCTTACGCTGCTTCTTCAGCGCCGGGATCCCTTCAACCGCCGCTTTTTCTGCCGCATCCTGCGCCACGGAATCAAAGGTCGTGAAGATCTTCACGCCGGAGAGATCTTTAACTTTATCCCCGAGCTTCGACTGCAGCTCCTGACGCACCATCTGCATAAACGCAGGCTGTGGAGAGATTACCCCACCGCGCGGCTGAACGCCCAGCGGACGCGCGCTCAGCATGTCGTACAGCTCCTGGTCGATGACCTGCTGCTGTTGCAGCAGACGCAGCACCAGATTACGACGCTCCAGCGCCAGTTTCGGGTTACGCCACGGGTTGTAGATCGACGCCCCTTTCACCATGCCTACCAGCAGCGCCTGCTGGTCGAGACTCAGCTCTTCCACCGGACGGCCAAAGTAATACAGGCTCGCCAGCGGGAAGCCGCGGATCTCGTTATCACCGCTCTGGCCGAGGTACACCTCGTTCATGTACAGCTCAAGGATACGATCCTTGCTGTAGCGCGCATCCATCAGCACGGCCATGTACGCTTCGTTGGCTTTACGCCAGTAAGAACGCTCGCTGGAGAGGAACAGGTTTTTCACCAGCTGCTGGGTCAGGGTACTTGCCCCCTGCACCGTACGCCCCGCGGTCAGGTTCGCCAGTACCGCACGACCAATGGAGTAGAGGCTGATGCCGTCGTGCTCGTAGAAGTGACGGTCTTCGGTTGCCAGCAGCGTATCCACCAGCAGGTCCGGGAAGCCGTTACGCGCCACGAACAGGCGCTGTTCGCCGTTTGCGGACGACAGCATCGTAATCAGACGCGGATCGAGACGGAAGAAACCGAACTGGCGGTCGTTATCCATGTTCTCAATGGTTTCCAGGCGATCGCCGTCAAAGGTCAGACGCGCGCGCACCTGCCCCTCTTTGCTGTCCGGGAAGTCGAACGGACGGCGAATCATCTCGATGCTTTTCGCCTGAACGGTAAACTCGCCAGGACGCGTCATTTTCGTGACCTGACGATACTGCGTGGCCTGCAGCAGCTTCACCATCTCGTTCTTGCTGATGGACATCTCTGGCTCAAGGTTCACCATGCGACCATACACTGCCGCAGGCAGCTGCCAGACTTTCCCGTCGATACGGCTGCGGATCTTCTGATCCAGATAAACGCCGTAAATCGCGATCAGAACAACAAAAACAATGAACAGCTTCAGCAGCAGCCAGAACCAGCCGCGCTTCCCGCGAGGCTTGCGCCCTTTGCCCTTCCCTTTACGCGGCATCGGTTCCTCATCCTCATAATCGTCTTCATAGTCATCGTCATATTCCTCATCTCTGAGGCGACGACGGCTCACCTTTTCTTTCGCCGGACGCGTTGGCTTTCCCTTACGTCCTATTGGCTCGCGGTCATTCCCCGCCATGCTTTTTCTCCGCAACATTCAGGCGCAAAGGCCAGATTTTCTTTCCTTTCACAGGTCAGTGAAAGAAGAAATCTCTCAAAGTGTGTTTCTCCCTCTCCCTGTGGGAGAGGGCCGGGGTGAGGGCATCAGGCCGCACTTTCCCTTTCAGGCCGCACTCCCCCACTACGAATATTTTTTCGTGCGCCGCGTCGGCGCCGTATTCGCCGGATCGTCCGGCCAGACGTGTTTGGGATATCGCCCCTTCATCTCTTTCTGCACCTCGCGGTAACTTCCCGCCCAGAACGCCCCCAGATCGCGGGTGATCTGCAACGGACGATGCGCAGGCGACAGCAGCTCAAGCACTAACGGCACCCGCCCTTCAGCAATGGACGGCGTGGTGGCCTCGCCAAACATCTCCTGCATGCGCACGGCCAGCGCCGGAGGATTATCCTCATGATAACGAATGGCAATCCGGCTCCCGGTTGGCACAGTGTAATGCCCAGGCAGTTCACTATCCAGACGTTGACGTAACGACCAGTCCAGTAAATTCTGTAACGCGGTCTTAACATCCAGCGCCTTAAGGGCGCGCAGCGAGTGTACGCCGCTCATCTGCGGCAGCAGCCACTGCTCAAGCGTAGCGAGCAGCGCCTCATCGTCAACCGCGGGCCAGGCGTATTCCGGCAGCCACTTCGCCGCGCATTGCAGACGAATGCGATACTGTTCAGCCTCCGGCGTCCAGTTCAGGACGCTCAGCCCTTTTTCGCGAATGCCGTTCAGCATCGCCTGGTGAAGCTCGTCTTCCGACGGTTTCGCCAGCGGTATCGACCCGAGCGTCAGTTTGCCGATCTGGCTTCGACGAAACGCCTTTAGCGTGCCCTGAGCATCATCCCACGCTACGATGTCCGATTGCTGAAGCAGCTGCGGGCACGCACGCGTCAGGGCGTCGATGTCAACGGCAATCGCCTGCAATATGCGCGCGTCCGGCGAATGGCTGCCCTGAAGCAGCAGCGGGGCGATCAGCCACTCGTGACGCGTCAGGGCATCATCGATGTCGAGCATCGCGCCCATCCCGTTTGCCAGCTGATAGCGCCCGTCAATCCCGCGACGGCGCGCGATCCTGTCCGGGAAGGCCTGTGCCAGCAAGAACGGGATATTTTCGCCAGCAGGCGATCCCCCTTTGCTGTTCAGGCGTTTGCACAGCTGCTGCGCCCGCTGCTGCCAGTTTCCCTGATTGCGCGAAAACGCCTGTTCCAGATCGCTGCTGCCACCGCGAGGCGGCTCCTCAAGAATAGCCGCCAGTTTTGCCGCCGTGGCAATTTCATCATCGTCCCGGGCTGCCGTCAGCATCGCCGCCAGGCGGGGATCGTTACCCAGCTCCGCCATTTTCTGGCCGCGCGCCGTCAGACGCTCGCCTTCCAGCGCGCCAAGCTGGGTCAGGAGGTTACGCGCGGCGGTGACGTTCACGCCAGGCGGGGGATTAAGCCACGTGAGCTGCTCAGGATCGGGGCAGCCCCACTGCAACAGATCCATTACCAGCCCGGAAAGATCGCTTTGCACTATCTCAGGCGTGCTCTGCGCTGCCGCTCGTTCCGCCTGCTCTGCGCTGGTTAAATGCAGACAAATCCCCGGCTCAAGACGCCCCGCGCGGCCCGCGCGCTGGATCATCGAGGCCTGACTGATGCGCTGCGTCAGCAGCCTGGTCAGCCCGGTACGCGGATCATAACTCGCCACTCTCTCCTGCGTGCTGTCCACCACCAGGCGAATGCCTTCGATGGTCAGGCTGGTTTCAGCGATATTGGTCGCCAGCACCACCTTGCGCAGCCCTGCCGGTGCGGGAAGAATCGCCTTGCGCTGCTCGGCCAACGGCAGCGCGCCGTACAGCGGGCACAGCATAACGTCGCGGCTCACCCGGGATGCAAGCTGCTCCTGCGCGCGCTGGATTTCGCCCACGCCGGGTAAAAAGAGCAACAGCGAGCCGGGTTCATGACGGAGCAATTCGGCGGTGGCGATGGCCACGGCTTCGTCAAAACGCTGGTGGGCAGTAAGCGGCTGATAGCGGCGCTCAACCGGGAAGGCACGCCCTTCGGAGGCAATCATCGGCGCGTCAGGGAGCGTCTGCCGCAGCCGCTCGTTATCCAGCGTCGCCGACATAATGAGCAGCCGCAGGTCATCGCGCAGCCCCTGCTGAACGTCGAGCAGCAGCGCAAGGGCGAGATCCGCCTGCAGGCTGCGCTCGTGAAATTCATCGAGGATCACCAGCCCGACGCCGGATAGTTCCGGATCGTTTTGCAGCATGCGGGTGAGAATGCCTTCGGTTACCACCTCAAGCCGCGTGGACGCGCTCGTGCAGGTTTCAGCGCGCATGCGGTAGCCCACCGTCTCGCCCGGTTTTTCATTCAGCAGTTCCGCCAGGCGCTGCGCCACGTTGCGCGCGGCCAGCCTGCGCGGCTCCAGCAGAATTATTTTCCCACGGATCTTCCCCTCGCGCAGAATTTGCAGGGGCAGCCAGGTAGATTTACCCGCTCCCGTGGGCGCGCTGAGCAACACCTGCGGCGCATGTTCTAAGGCTGCGAGAAGCTCAGGAAGGACGACGGCGACGGGCAAAGAAGACACTTACGGCTCCAGAGGGTTAACTTTATTCGGCGTACATTGTAGCATCGGCGCATATCATTACCGAGTCCTGCGCATGTCTGATTCAAAACGGCTGTTTTTCGCCATCGAGTTACCCACCACGCTTCAACGGCAGATCGTTCGCTGGCGCGCCAGCCACTTTCCGGCGGAAGCGGGCCGGCCTGTCGCTGCCGCAAACCTGCACCTGACGTTAGCCTTTCTCGGCGAGGTGAGTGCAGAAAAGCAGCGCACGTTAAGCGCAATGGCCGGACGCATTTCTCAGCCGGGGTTTACGCTGCACCTTGACGATGCCGGCCAGTGGTTGCGCTCCAGGGTAGTCTGGCTGGGAACGCGTCAGCCGCCTCGCGGATTACTTCAGCTCGCGAACATGCTGCGGGCACAGGCTGCGCGCAGCGGCTGTTACCAGAGCCCGCAGCCTTTTCATCCCCATATCACCCTGCTGCGCGATGCGGGTCAGGCTGTTGCCATCCCGCCGCCGGGCTTTCACTGGTCCTTTCAGGTGACTGAATTTGCGCTTTACGAATCTGCCTTTGTACAAGGACGCACCCGCTATACCCCGCTCCAGCGCTGGACGCTGGGCGACACGTTAAGGAAACCTGATGAAGTTTAGCCCCGCACTCCAGCGCGCCACCCTGATCCAGCGTTATAAACGCTTTCTCGCAGACGTAGTAACCCCCGAGGGCGAAACGCTTACCCTGCACTGCCCTAACACCGGTGCCATGACCGGCTGCGCCACGCCGGGTGACACGGTCTGGTATTCCACTTCAGAAAATACTAAACGCAAATATCCGCATACCTGGGAAATGACCGAGACGCAAAACGGGGCATTTATTTGCGTTAATACCCTGCGCGCAAATCAGCTGGTTAAGGAAGCGCTGACAAACGGCACGCTCCCCGAACTGGTGGGTTACGGTACGCAAAAAAGCGAAGTGAAATATGGCGATGAGGGCAGCAGAATTGACTTTATGTTACAGGCGGAAGATCGGCCTGAGTGCTATATTGAAGTGAAATCAGTGACGTTAGCGGAACAGGAAAACGGCTTCTTTCCGGATGCGGTAACGCTACGTGGCCAGAAGCATCTGCGAGAGCTAATGAGTGTAGCGGCGGCGGGCAAACGCGCCGTATTGCTGTTTGCGGTTCTGCATTCAGCCATTGAACGGTTTTCCCCGGCCCGTCATATTGATCCTAAATACGCGCAATTGTTGCATGAGGCACAAAAGCAGGGGGTAGAGGTTTTCGCTTATAAAGCGGAACTTTCTGCCGATAATATGACTCTGAGATCCTCTCTTCCCATTGTCTTATAAGGGATTAGACGATTGACTAATAAGTGTTCTGGCCGCGTGCGCAAATACGCTTTTCCTCACAGGGTTGTCAAGTGTAACGTTTAGATAATTGCCATACGGAAAAGCATCTGCTATTTATAGCGACCTGATTTTTCCCCCAACACGGGGATCGATAGTGCGTGTTAAGGAGAAGCAACATGCAAGAAGGGCAAAACCGTAAAACATCGTCCCTGAGTATTCTCGCCATCGCTGGGGTGGAGCCGTATCAAGAGAAGCCGGGCGAAGAGTATATGAACGAAGCCCAGCTGTCGCACTTCAAGCGTATTCTTGAAGCATGGCGTAATCAACTCAGGGATGAAGTCGATCGCACCGTTACACATATGCAGGATGAAGCTGCTAACTTCCCGGATCCGGTCGACCGTGCCGCTCAGGAAGAAGAGTTCAGCCTCGAACTGCGTAACCGTGACCGCGAGCGCAAACTGATCAAAAAGATCGAAAAAACGCTGAAGAAGGTCGAGGACGAAGATTTTGGCTACTGCGAATCCTGCGGTGTTGAAATTGGTATTCGTCGCCTGGAAGCGCGTCCAACAGCCGATCTGTGCATCGACTGTAAAACGCTGGCAGAAATCCGCGAAAAACAGATGGCTGGTTAATCCCCGCCCTCTATACACTCTACAAAGGCGGGAGTCTCTCCCGCCTTGTTACCGTTGATATGTCTGAATCTCACTATATTGGGCGCTTTGCGCCATCTCCCTCCGGTGAATTACACTTCGGCTCATTAATTGCCGCGCTCGGCAGCTACCTGCAGGCTCGCGCCCGTCAGGGTAAATGGCTTGTTCGCATTGAAGATATTGATCCTCCGCGTGAAGTTCCCGGTGCGGCAGAAACCATTCTGCGACAGCTGGAACATTACGGTCTTCACTGGGACGGCGAGGTGCTCTGGCAGTCTCAACGCCATGATGCCTACCGGGAGCGCCTGGCATGGCTTGCCGAACAGGGGCTTTCCTATAACTGCACCTGTACCCGCGCGCGTATTCAGAGCATAGGTGGCGTTTACGACGGCCACTGCCGCACGCTTCGCAACGGGCCGGAAAACGCTGCCGTACGGCTGGTCCAGCGTTCGCCCGTAACGGCGTTTACCGACGTGCTCTCGGGTAAAATCGAGGCGGATGAACGTCTGGCGCGCGAAGATTTTATTATTCACCGGCGTGATGGTCTGTTTGCCTATAACCTGGCGGTGGTGGTCGATGACCATTTCCAGGGCGTTACGGAGATTGTGCGCGGGGCGGACCTCGTTGAGCCGACCGTGCGCCACATTTCGCTTTACCAGCAGTTTGGCTGGACGGCGCCGGAGTACATTCATCTGCCGCTGGCGGTCAATGACCAGGGGAATAAGCTGTCAAAACAGAATCATGCCCCGGCGCTGCCTGACGGCGATCCGCGCCCGGTTTTGATCGACGCGCTGCGATTTCTCAACCAGAATGTAACGAAGGAATGGCAGGATCTGAGTCTGGACGAATTGCTGAAAATGGCGATTGATAACTGGACGCTTATAGCCGTGCCCAAAATCCGGCATTCTCAAATGCGTTGCGCTGAGCTATGATTAGCCGCTTTTTTGATAACAAAACACACTACGAGGTGTACTATTTTTACCCGAGTCGCTAATTTTTGCCGTAAAGTGCTGAGCCGCGAAGAGAGCATGGCGAACGATGCTATTGCACAGCCACACATGTCGGTCATTCCGCGTGAGCAGCACAATATTTCCCGCAAAGATATCAGTGAAAATGCCCTCAAGGTGCTCTATCGTCTGAATAAAGCAGGCTACGAGGCCTATCTCGTCGGTGGCGGGGTTCGCGATTTACTGTTGGGCAAAAAACCTAAAGATTTCGACGTGACGACCAGCGCCACGCCTGAGCAGGTGCGTAAATTATTCCGCAACTGCCGTCTGGTTGGCCGCCGTTTCCGCCTGGCGCACGTGATGTTTGGGCCGGAAATCATTGAAGTGGCAACCTTCCGCGGTCACCACGAAGCGGGCGTCAACGATCGCACGACCTCCCAGCGCGGCCAAAACGGCATGCTGCTGCGTGACAACATCTTCGGCTCTATTGAAGAAGATGCTCAGCGCCGTGATTTCACCATCAACAGCCTTTACTACAGCGTGGCGGATTTCACCGTACGCGATTACGTTGGCGGGATGCAGGACCTGAAAGAAGGCCTGATTCGCCTGATCGGCACGCCAGAAACGCGCTATCGCGAAGATCCGGTCCGCATGCTGCGCGCCGTGCGTTTCGCCGCCAAGCTGAATATGCGCATCAGCCCGGAAACCGCGGAGCCGATCCCTCGTCTGGCGACGCTGATTAACGACGTGCCCCCTGCCCGTCTGTTCGAAGAGTCATTAAAGCTGCTGCAGGCAGGCTACGGGTTTGAAACCTACAACCTGCTGCGCGAATACAACCTGTTCCAGCCGCTGTTCCCGACGATCACCCGCTACTTTACCGAAAACGGCGACAGCGCCATGGAGCGGATGATTGCGCAGGTGCTGAAGAACACTGACACCCGCATTCACAACGATATGCGCGTGAATCCGGCGTTCCTGTTCGCGGCCATGTTCTGGTACCCGCTGCTGGAAACGGCGCAGCGCATCACTCAGGAGAGCGGCCTCGCCTATTATGACGCTTTCGCACTGGCGGCAAACGACGTGCTGGACGAAGGCTGCCGCACGCTGGCGATCCCGAAACGTATCACTACTCTGGTGCGCGATATCTGGCAGCTCCAGCTGCGCATGTCCCGCCGTCAGGGTAAACGCGCCTGGAAGCTGATGGAGCATCCTAAGTTCCGCGCCGCGTTCGATCTGCTCTCTCTGCGTGCTGAAGTCGAAAGAAACCAGGAGCTACAGCGCCTGGCGCAGTGGTGGGGAGAATTTCAGGTCTCTGCACCGCCGGAGCAGAAAGATATGCTCACGGGCCTGGATGATGAGCCAGCACCGCGCCGTCGTCACCGCCGCCCGCGCAAGCGCGCACCGCGTCGTGAAGGCACGGCATGACCCTTGCGTATATCGCCATCGGCAGCAATCTGGCCTCTCCGCTGGAGCAGGTTAACGCTGCCGTTCAGGCGCTGGGAGACATCCCCCAAAGCCGTATCGTGGCGGTCTCCTCGTTTTACCGCACGCCGCCGCTCGGCCCGCAGGATCAGCCTGACTATCTGAACGCCGCCGTGGTGCTGGAAACGGACCTTGACGCAGAAACGCTGCTGGATAATACCCAGCGCATTGAGCTACAGCAGGGCCGCGTACGCAAAGCCGAACGCTGGGGACCGCGCACGCTCGACCTCGATATTATGCTTTTTGGTCACGAGGTGATTAACACCGAACGCCTCACCGTTCCGCACTACGACATGAAAAACCGCGGGTTTATGCTCTGGCCGCTGTTTGAAGTCGCCCCCGATCTTACCTTCCCTGACGGCATCACGCTGAAGGCCGTTCTGCAAAGCCTCAACGCGGAAAAACCGGCCCGCTGGTAATCCCGTGTTACCGTTGATTATCCATTTGTTAATTGTGGTTAATCGATTGCCTAAAATCATTGTTACCTCGAATGTTACTGTTAGAATGCGCAAAGATTCGCTTTTGGGCCATCAGGAAACAGTATGAAACCAACCACCATCTCCTTATTGCAGAAATGCAAACAGGAAAAAAAACGCTTCGCCACCATCACCGCGTATGACTACAGCTTCGCCAGACTGTTTGCCGAAGAAGGGATCAACGTCATGCTGGTCGGAGACTCGTTAGGGATGACGGTACAAGGACATGATTCCACTCTGCCGGTAACGGTGGAGGATATTGCATACCATACGCGCGCCGTACGCCGGGGTGCGCCAGCCTGCCTGTTACTTTCCGATCTGCCGTTTATGGCGTACGCCACGCCGGAGCAAGCCTTCGACAACGCGGCGGTCGTGATGCGTGCCGGTGCCAATATGGTCAAAATTGAAGGCGGCGCGTGGCTGGTGGATACGGTGAAAATGCTCACCGAGCGCGCCGTGCCGGTTTGTGGTCACCTGGGGCTGACGCCGCAGTCCGTCAATATCTTTGGCGGCTATAAGGTGCAGGGACGAGGCGATGCGGCGCAGACGCTGTTTGATGATGCCGTAGCGCTCGAAGCCGCGGGCGCACAGCTGCTGGTTCTGGAGTGCGTGCCGGTTGAGCTGGCAAAACGCATCACCGAAGCGCTGTCGATTCCGGTTATCGGCATCGGCGCGGGTAACGTCACCGACGGCCAGATTCTGGTGATGCACGATGCCTTCGGGATCACCGGCGGGCACATTCCAAAATTTGCCAAAAATTTCCTGACAGAAGCAGGCGACATGCGTGCTGCTGTGCGGCAGTATATTGCCGAGGTTGAGTCCGGCGCTTATCCGGGCGAAGAACACAGTTTCCATTAAGGAGTCAAGGTGTGTTAATCATAGAAACCCTGCCGCTGCTGCGTCAGCACATTCGCCGTGCACGTCAGGAAGGTAAACGTATCGCACTGGTCCCAACCATGGGCAACCTGCACGACGGCCATATGAAGCTGGTCGATGAAGCCAGAGCGCGCGCAGATATCGTGGTGGTTAGTATCTTCGTTAACCCAATGCAGTTCGATCGCGCAGACGACCTGGCACGCTACCCGCGTACCTTGCAGGAAGACTGCGAGAAGCTCAAAAAACGTCATGCGGATATCGTCTTCGCACCGGCTCCCGCAGACGTATACCCTCAGGGTACCGCTGAAGCGACCTACGTGGACGTACCGGGCATCTCAACCATGCTTGAGGGTGCCAGCCGTCCGGGCCACTTCCGCGGCGTATCCACCATCGTCAGCAAGCTGTTTAACCTGGTGCAGCCGGACATCGCCTGCTTTGGTGAGAAAGACTTCCAGCAGCTGGCGCTGATCCGCAAAATGGTTGCCGACATGGGCTACGATATTGACATCGTCGGCGTGCCGATTGTGCGGGCGAAAGATGGCCTGGCGCTCAGTTCCCGTAACGGCTATCTGACCGCCGAACAGCGGAAGATCGCGCCGGGCTTAAGCAAGGTGATGAACGCCATGGCAGAACAGCTTCTGGCGAAAGCGTTAAGCGCGGAAGAGATCGTTGCTATGGCTGAACAGACGCTGAACGACAAAGGCTTCCGGGCGGACGATATTCAAATCCGTGATGCCGACACGCTGCTTGAGCTTACCGATACCAGCAAACGCGCGGTTATTCTGGTGGCTGCATGGCTTGGTCAGGCCCGCCTTATCGACAATAAAGTGGTTGAGCTGGCGTAATTATCTTCCCTCCCCTCTGTCGGGAGGGGCTAACGCATTGAATAAAGGTAAACGTAATGATTCGCAAAATGCTGCAAGGCAAGCTTCACCGTGTGAAAGTCACCCAAGCCGACCTGCACTATGAAGGTTCCTGCGCCATCGATCAGGATTTCCTTGATGCTGCGGGCATCCTTGAAAACGAAGCGATTGATATCTGGAACGTTAATAACGGCAAACGTTTCTCAACCTACGCTATTGCCGCCGAACGTGGTTCTAAAATCATCTCCGTTAACGGCGCGGCCGCGCACTGCGCGGACGTAGGCGATATTGTAATTATCGCCAGCTTTGTGATGATGTCCGATGAAGAAGCGCGTCGCTGGCAGCCTAGGGTCGCCTACTTTGAGGGCGACAACGATATGAAACGTACCGCCAGGGCAATTCCGGTTCAGGTCGCCTGATTCCGACGGGGAGCGGAACGCTCTGGTTCCGCTCCCTGAATGATAAAAAATACATTATTCTTTATTGTCTAAATAGCATCTTCTCATTCATTCGCCCTATTTCCCGCTCTCTTCCAGCGTCTCTTTTCTGAAAAAAACATTCCCCTGAATGATATAAAAAAGAAAATGATCTTTGCCATTTATAATCTGAGCGCGCCAATAGTATACCGACACAATAAAAAACCGGCCTCTTCATTCAGTTAAAATAATTTTCAAGATCATTTTCAATAACTTATCAAACGTTCATTTTTTCTAACGATGACTTTTAGCAATTTTAAATATCAAACCCATTCATAGATCCCTATCATCATTTTGCTTGAATTAAATCAGTAAAATGTTTTTTAAATGGAATTTTAATCATGTTAAAGAAAACGTTATTAGCTTCAGCTGTAGCTTTGTTCGCAATAGGTTCTTTTTCAGCAATCGCAGATACGGATCTCGGTTTAATCACCTTTGATGGTGCGGTAACAGACACAACATGTAATATTTCCACCTCGAATGGTGAAGCACAAAATAATATTACTATTACCTTACCCGTTGTAAAAAAATCTGAAGTTGAATCCACCACCGTTGATACCGGCGTCGGCTCAAAGAATTTTGAACTGCTGCTCACCAACTGCCCTGGGTCATTAAAGAGTGCATCTGCAAGCTTTATGTCAAAAAATATGGGGTCTATTGCGAACGGTACCATCGAACCCGATGCTGGCGTAGCAGGCTCTGCAACCAACGTTGCACTTGCCCTGTATAACAATGCCCCAACCGTCTCTTCTCGTATTATGGTGGGTCAGCCTGGCAATAACACGCAGAAAGCAGACCTGAATGCCGGCTCCGGTAAACTGTTCTACCGCGTTGCTTATGTTCCAGGCTCCAGCTGGGTGAAAGACACCAGCCCCGTGCAGTCTGGTAAAGTCAGCGCCAACGCCTACTTCACCATGAGCTACGAATAATTTTATCCGTCCCGTTAATGTGCCCTGCCGGGCACATTTTTTCGTATTATTTGAGAATAAACATGTACGTACTGAATATTAAGAGCGGATTAAAAGCCCTGCTGCTGGCCTCGGTGAGCGTTTTTGCTCTTAACGCCAGTGCAGATATTGTGATTTCCGGCACCCGCGTCATTTATCCTGAATCGGCAAAAGACGTAACGGTGTCTATGGATAACCGCGGCACCCGGCCTTTACTGGTGCAAACCTGGCTCGATGACGGAAGAGATACCACCAATCCTCAGGAGCTGAAGCTTCCTTTTATTGTCACGCCTCCCGTTTCGCGTGTTGAACCGCAAAAAGGGCAAACCGTCAGAATCACCTGGCTTGGTCAGTCGTTGCCAAAAGATAAAGAATCCCTGTTCTGGTTTAACGTTCTGGAAGTTCCGCCTAAGGCAAAGGATAGCGACAGCCAAAGCATGCTTCAGCTTGCATTCCGTACCCGCATAAAACTCTTTTTCCGGCCTACAGGTTTGAAAGGAGAACCGACAGACGCGGCCAAAAATCTTAAATGGACTCAAATCCGGCAAGGTCAAAAAATCGTTTTAAGCGCAAAGAATGATTCGCCTTATTATGTTTCGCTGGCCAGCGCAACGCTTATTTCAGGCGCTAAACGCTACGATATCGAAACGCATTATATTGAGCCGTTCTCAAGCCAGACCATGAACGTGAAAAATTACACGCCTTCTGGAAATAACAAAATAACCTGGCAAGCCATCAATGATTTCGGCGGAATTGATAAGTATGAGTCTGTACAAAATTGATTCCATATCCGCTTCGTATCATTCGTAAAAACTATAATTAGCTTAGCTCTGGGACAGAGTACATTATGCGGTTTAGACGTTCGCTACTATGTTTGTCGATAAGTGCGGTATTGCCGTTCTGTGCATTTGCTGCTGAAAATAATAAAGAAGAAGACGTGCAGTTTAACGATCAGTTTCTTTATAACACCGGCGCATCAATTGATGTCAGCCGCTTTTCAAAAGGCAACCCTGTTCTTGCCGGAACGTATAAGGTGAAGGTGATTATTAACGGGAAACCTTCCATTACCACGGATCTTCTGTTTAAGGATAATGGCACACCGCGCGCCACTCCCTGCATCACTCGTAAACTGCTCACCCAAACAAATGTGGCAGCCGGGAAACGTAAACCAGCCGGGGATGATGCCGAAGAAACGTGTGTCTCTATGTCGAACGCCTATCCCGGCTCACGCGTGGCTTACGATCCTTCCACGCAGGAGCTGGATCTTTCTATTCCCCAGGCTTTCGTCATTCAGCGCCCGGCGGGTTTTGTCGACCCTTCACTCTGGGAAGACGGGATCCCGGCGGCGATGCTCTCATGGGATCTTAACGGCTGGCACGCAGACACGAATGATTACAGCACCGATACGGCCTATGCCGGGCTACGCTATGGAGCAAACCTGGGGCCGTGGCGACTGCGGGCACGAGGTAACCTGAACTGGGATCAGGATTCCGGTACCCATTACGCCAGCCAGGACATTTATCTTCAGCGTGACGTCACGCCGCTCAAAGCACAGTTTATCGCGGGAGATTCCTATACCCGCGGGGATGCTTTCGACTCCATCAGCCTGCGCGGGGCACGTTTATATAATGACGACCGTATGCTTCCCAATGGCATATCGACCTATGCGCCGGTGATTCGGGGCGTGGCAAACAGCAACGCCAAAGTCACGATCGCCCAAAGCGGAAACACAATTTACGAAACCTCCGTGCCGCCGGGCCCCTTTGAAATCTCGGATCTCAGTACAACAGGATACGGTAGCGATCTCATCGTCACTGTAGAAGAAACGGATGGTAGCAAACGCTCCTTCTCGGTGGCCTATTCCTCGGTCGCGCAAATGCTTCGCCCTGGCTACTCCCGATGGGATGTGGGCGTGGGTGAACTGCGTGACGACAGCCTGCGCGACAAGCCACGGGTTGGTTACGCCACGGGCTATTACGGATTATCTAATACCTTTACGGGCTACGCGGGTCTGGAGTACACCGATAGCGATTTTTACGCCGCACTGTTGGGTTTGGCGATGAACACCCAAATCGGCGCATTCGCCTTTGACGTGACGTATTCTGATGCCCGGATCGACGGCTTACGACATCTTACGGGCGAGAGTTATCGCATCTCCTACAGCAAACTCATGGAAGCCACGAATACCTCTTTTAACGTCGCAGCATACCGGTTTTCGACGTCTGACTATCTCAGCCTGAGCGATGCGGCTTCCTTGACCAACGAGATCAAGTACCGTGACAGGGAGCGTAACCCTGACCGTAACAACAGCGATGTGTATCAGACTTTCCAGCGCATGAAGAACCAGATCCAGGTGAATATCAGCCAGCCGTTGGCCGTTAACGACCTTGATTTGGGGTCGCTGTACGTCAACTCAACCTGGCAGGACTACTGGAATGAAAGCAGCTCATCAGCGCAATACTCTGTTGGCCACAGTCATTCTTTAAGCTGGGGAAGCTACAGCCTCTCCGTGCAGCGCACCTACAACGAGTTCGGGGAAAAAGATGACAGTATCTACCTGAACCTCACTATCCCCTTCGACACGCTGATGGGTAACGGCAAACGGGCTGGCGGGTTCTCCTCACTCACGACGGGCATCGGCAGCGATCTTAAAGGTGGCGGAAGTTTTAACGCCAGCGCCAACGGCAACACCGAAGATAATCGCTTCAGTTACAGCATCACCGAAAGCACTACCCGTAGCGACGACACGTTAAACCAGCTGAGCGGTTACGGCAGTTACAACGGCCCGTACGGCCCGCTGAGCCTTTCCGTCTCCGCATCCGATGACGATACGCGACAATATTCCGCCAGCTATAGCGGCGGGATGGTTCTGCACGCGGGCGGCGTAACGCTCGCGCCCGGCAGCATCAGCGAAAGCGATACGCTTGCGTTGATTAAAGCAGAGGGAGCCGAGGGAGCCCGCGTCTCCATCGGTAACGGTGAAATTGGATCCTCAGGCTATGCCCTTATGCCCTATCTGTCTGCCTACCGTGAAAACAGCGTAGGTCTTGATATCAGCGCTATGCGCTCTGACGTTGAAGTCAAAAATACCCGCTCCACTACCGTCCCCCGCAGCGGTGCCGTTGTGCTGGTTAATTTTGAGACCGACCAGGGGCGTTCAGTGCTAATGGAACTGACGCGTGACGACGGTGGCTTTATTCCGCTAGGTGCAGACGTTCAAAGTGAACAAGGCGTTTCCGTGGGTAGCGTAGGCCAGGCCGGGCAAGCCTGGATCCGCGGAATTGAAGATAAAGGGTTGTTAAACATCGTCTGGGGCAGCGAGGCCGGCACATCCTGTACCGTCTCCTACCACATCCCACCGGATGCGAAAAAGATTGGACCGACAACGCTGCTGACAGGCCAGACCTGCCACATCACGGCATTATAAAGGGAGTTAAAACATGCTTTTTAAACCTGGGAAAAAAACAGGATTACGGATCTTAAGTTCGGGGCTGATGGTACTGTCGCTCGGAACATACGCCGATAAACTCGATATCACCTTTACCGCTAATATCCGCGACACCACCTGCGATATGAAAATTGAAGGCGGCAGCGGGGATGGCTCCAGCAACGTTATTCCCATTGGTACTAACGGCAAGGTGCGCCTGGATTACATCATCCTGAAAAATGCCAAAGCAACGACCAACTTTAAGCTCAAAATGGTCTCTTGCCCGTCGAGTCTGACGTCCCTGAAAACCACCATTAGCGGTAGTGCCAGCCCGCTGACTACGGCAGTTAAAAACTCACTCTCCGGCGAGGGCAGCGCGGAGAACATTGGCGTGGCAATTTCCCGTACCGCCACTCCGGACCAACCCTTCGTCATTAATTCATCCACCGATACTCAGCGCCTCGTCTGGTCGAGCGGAGAGATCAGTGCTGGCGAAGTTTCACTCCTGGCGACGCTGGTGGAAACCGCAAGCGGGCAAGGCATGACCGGCAACTTTAGCGGTATCGCTACGTTTAATTTCACCTATGAATAACTGGCGCAATACGGAGCGTTGATATGAAAAAGAAAATGACTTCACTGGTGCTTGCGATGGCTGCCATTCTGCCTTTCGTTTCTTCAGGCGCCATTACGGGTACCACAAGCGTTCAGGCCACGTTCACCTCCACCATTGAAGCAGGTACCTGTAATGCCGAGATTCAGGATGCGAGCGGAGCCCCGATAAGCATTTTGCCGTTTGGCGATGTGTTTAAGTCCGACCTGGTGAGCCAGAACCGAAGAGGGGCATTTAAAATCGCGTTCACCAACTGTGCCGGGGTAAAAAATGCCGCCATTCAGGCCACGCCGGGTGCGGGTGGCGCCTGTACCGGCAATGCCAGAAATGGAACCTCATATGCAGCCGGGCATAACGTTGGTTTTGAAATCTGGAAGGGGTCTGTCGACTCGGGTTCCCTGCTGAACTGCGCCACAGCCCCGACTTCTGTCGTTAACCTGTCTAACGGGACGGGGAAATTTGAAATGGATGCGCGCATCGTCATTGCTAAAGATAAAACAATTTCTGACGTGACCACGGGTTCGGTCAGCGCTCCCGTGACCTTTATCGTGACCTATCAATAATGTTTATTCAGACAGGTAGCTTAAACAGGATGTTCCACTCCCGCTTAATCTTCAGAGAGGCGATACCATGGCTCGCCCTCTGCCTGGGGTTTCCCGCAGCAGGTTTTGCCTCGAGCCTGGACATGGATATGACGGCAAACATTATCAACAATACGTGCCAGGTGAGCGTGCCAGAAAATGGAAACGTGACGCTGCCAACGGTGGGAAAGGGGTGGTTTTATACCGCGGAGGGCACCGACAGACTAACGCCTACAGACCCCGCGGGAGGAACCCGCTTCATGATTCAGGTGGTGGACTGTAGCGGAGATGAATCCGGTTCCGGGCAGGCGCTGCACTTCACCTTCAAACCGCAGGGTGCCCAAACTGCCGGCATGTCAAAACAGATATTCAGTAATGATACGCCTGCCCTGACAGGCGGCGCTGAAAATGTCGGGATTGTAATTTTTTCGGAATCGACTAATCAAAACGTCCTCGACAGCGACGGGCAGTCTGATGTGGCGGTCAAAATAGCGTCCCCCTCAGACCAGCAAAGCTATTTGAAAGCGTATAACTTTTACGCCCGCTATCAAAATTACGGCCCGGTCAGTGCAGGAAAAGTGACCGCGCGCGCATTGGTCAGCGTGACATATCGCTAACAGGCAACGCTAAAAGGAACAATTATGGCACAGCGTCCTGGGATAACAGTGTCCCCACGTTTTAACGGTTTTATCATTTTATTTATGCTTTTAACCATGAGCGCCTTTTACGCCCATGCCGCCGAGGAGTGCCAGGTTGGTAGTGCTAAGCCACGTGCGGTTGGCGATTTCACGGGTGGAAAACCAACGCTGAGAGCCGTTGATGCCGTCACCGCGCCTACAAAAATCAGTTCACTCTATCCCTTAAGTCTAACCCCCCGGTTAATGAGCGTATGCTCAGGTGGACAGCATGGAGAAAACATCTTCACCGCAACACGACCTAACCTGCAGGTTGGCAGCGTTGACGGAAAAGCCTTATTCAAAACCAATGTCACCGGCATTGCTTATGCGCTGGCGTTTAGAACAAAAGGTACAGGGGTTACGGCCTATTTTGCCCCCAGCACAAGCTGGTTTCTGACGTTGCATATGGAAGATCAGGATGAATTATTGCAATACCAGACCTGGGAGGCCGCGGTCGAGTTTTATCAGCTTCCCAGCTTTGCCGGCGTTCCCGCAGAAGTAATCTCTGTTGGCCCTGCAGGAGGGACAATCGGAGACTTTGGTATTGGCGATCCCTATGCGCCTAATGATGACCATCCAGGCACAACCATCAGCATCGCCGATATGGCATTCGCAACACCCATAGAAAAACCGACCTGCACGCTCACGGCCCCTAAAACCGTAGACCTGGGGGATTATGGTGTATCCGATATTGAGAACGATAACACGCTAAACGCGTATGCGGTGGTGTCCGGAAATTGCACCAACACCCGTAAAATCACCATGACGTTAACCACCAGTAAGACAACCGGGACCGATGGCTCTCTGCTCGCCAACACCGCATCCTCGAACGCGGCAAAAGGCGTAGGCGTGTTACTGAAGTGGCCGGACAACAGCCAGGTTGTACCAAACTCAACTAACAGCTACAGCACGAGCGAGAACACTACCATTGCATTATTCAGCCGGTTACTTACGGCCCGGTTAGTTAAGTCTGGTACAGAAAAAGTCACCTCAGGCACGTTCAGCGCCATCGGCACCTTGCAGTTCACCTACGAATAGCTATCCCTGCGGCTGGTTACTGACCAGCCGCGACATGGTCTCCAGCGAATCCGTTCTTAAGATATACAGGCGCTTCAGCAAGAACGGATTATCCCCCGGCTTTACCTTCCCCTTCATCGTTGTCACCGCCAGATGAAAACCGGCGTCGTTCGCGGCCTTTATCGCTTTATTGTCGTAGCCGCCAAACGGGTATGAGAGATACAGCACGCGCGGGTTAAACTGCGCCAGCGCCCGGCGCGAGCGTTCAAAATCAAACAAAATCACGTGATAGCTGCGGCTCAGTAAAATCGGATGTTTATACCCGTCCACCCGATGCAGGAAGTGCGTATGGGACTGAATATCAAACACGTCCTGGATGCCCTTAAGCTCCTGAATGCTCATAAACTGTAGCGATTTAGGATCCCATTTCTGCGGATGTCTCTTAATGCGGGATGAGATAATAAACGCCGTGGCGTTGAAACCGTACTCTTTCAGAACAGGGTAAGCGTAGCGGCTCACTGATTTCAGCCCGTCATCAAAGGTGATCGCCACCGATTTGGCAGGCAGATTCAGTTTGTTACGCACGTACCCTTCCAGCTGATACATCGTCAGGGTGGTATATCCCTGGTCACGCAGCCAGGCCATCTGGTTATTGAACGCGCGCACGCTGGTGGTGGTTGACGTGTGTCGAAAGCGCGTGTTCTCTTCATCACGCAAAATATGGTGGTAGGTCAGTACCGGCAGACCGTTATCCTCCTGCGCGTCCAGGCTGCTTATCCACGCCAGACGATTACCAATGCGGATCTGATACCAGGTCTGATTCAGGCGGTCTTTAAGTTTATTCAGGATCGGATAACGCAGGTTGGCGCTAAGGGTGCCAAACGGCGCACTTCCGCTGCTGGGGGCGTTGTAGACGGGCGTGTCTTTCCATGTGATGAGATTTTGATTGCTGAGCGGCTTGTTCAGATCGCCCAGGCTGTCCTCCACGCGCTGCTTACCCTGCACTTTCTCCAGGTGGTCTTTATCAATAAACCCGGTACCGAATCCAAAACGAAACTCGTAGTAGTCAGCCGCCGCCGGAAAAACGGCGAGGATCTGCCCGGCGCGGACATTGCCCACGTTCACCACGGCGTTGCCCACCTGCGCCCAGATGGCCGCATCCTCAGTGGTTTGCATATATTGGGAAGGAAGCCCCTGCTGCGTTGTCAGGCTGGCAGATGCCCCACCGGAAACCAGCAGCAACAGGATAAAGATAACGCGCTTGAGCATGGGATATAAATCGACACGGAAAATCAGTCGCTATTGTAGCAAAAGCGGCATCAATACCAATGTTTAATGCTTATACAGATCGTGAAGCAGAACGAAAGGTGGGTTCTTCTGCTGCTGGTGCCACAGGCTGCTCACCCCCGGCGCCCCCTGCGCCACAATGGCGTGACGAAACTCGGCACTGCTTAATGATGCGCGAAGCGGGTACATGGCTTCGAGCAAAGGCAGGCTGATACCGGAGATCACTTCACAGCTGTCGTGCTTGTGGCTCATCAGGGCAGCCGCGCGGTAAGGCGCCGCGCCGGACCTGTCGGTGAGAAAAATCACACCATCGCCGGAGTCGGTTTCATGCAGCGCGTCGCACATCATGCGGCTAAGCATGTTGGTGCTTAATCCGCGCCAGTAATTGACCGCACGACACTGCGCCAGGGGGCCAAATCTGGCTTCCAGCTTATCCAGCATAACCTGTGCCTGTTCATCGTGGCAGGTGATAACCCATCCCAGCATAACGTCTCTCCTTAGCAGGCAAGTAGTTTAGCCGAGTGAAGGTTAGTTTACGGTGATAACTGTCAAAGAAAGTGCCCGGCAAACGGAACGTTGCCGGGCTGAGGATTAGCTGCGCAGACCGCGCCCGCGCTGGATCAGATACCAGCACAGCAAATAGAACGCCACGATAAAGACCACCAGCACCATTACGGTAGTAAACAGCGGCACATCAGTAATGCCGAGGAAACCAAAGCGGAAACCGCTGATCATGTAGACAATCGGGTTCAGGTGCGACAGCGCCTGCCAGAACGGCGGCAGCAGCGTCAGGGAGTAGAACACCCCGCCAAGATAGGTCAGCGGCGTCAGCACGAAGGTCGGGATCAGGCTAATATCGTCAAACGTTTTGGCGAACACAGCGTTCAGCAGTCCGGCCAGCGAGAACAGGATTGCGGTCAGCAGCAGCGTCAGCGCGACGAACAGCCACGAATGAACCTGGAACGGGACGAAGAACAGCGAAATGGCCGTCACCAGGATCCCCACGCACAGGCCGCGCGCCACGCCGCCGCCGACGTAACCGGCGATGATCACATGCGTTGGCACCGGCGCCACCAGCAGCTCTTCAATGTTACGCTGGAACTTGGCGCTAAAGAACGACGACGCAACGTTTGCGTAAGCGTTGGTGATCACCGCCATCATGATCAGGCCCGGCACGATAAACTGCATATAGGTAAAGCCGTGCATCTCACCAATGCGGGAACCAATCAGGTTACCGAAAATGATGAAGTAAAGGGTCATGGTGATAACCGGCGGTACCAGGGTTTGCACCCAGATGCGCATAAAGCGGTTGATCTCTTTCGCCCAGATGCTTTTCAGCGCGACCCAGTAAAGATGCGTCATGCCTTGTCTCCTTGTTTGTCGTGCACCAGAGAGACAAACAGCTCTTCCAGTCGGTTTGCTTTGTTGCGCATGCTTAACACCTGAATACCCTGCGCGCTCAGCTGTGAGAACACGCTGTTGATGCCCTGCTCGCGCAGCACTTCCACTTCTAGCGTCGAGGTATCCACCAGGCGATAGTTGTAGCCCTCGAGCTTCGGCAGCGCGCTTTTCGCCGCCAGATCGAGGATAAAGGTCTCTGACTTCAGCTTGGAGAGCAGATTCTTCATCGAGGTGTTTTCCACCAGCTCGCCGTGCTGAATGATGCCGATGTTGCGGCACAGCATTTCCGCCTCTTCAAGATAGTGCGTGGTCAGAATGATGGTGGTGCCCTTATCGTTCAGATCCTTCAGGAATCCCCACATGGAACGACGCAGTTCAATATCCACGCCTGCGGTTGGTTCATCGAGAATAAGCAGCTTCGGTTCATGCATCAGCGCGCGGGCAATCATCAGGCGGCGCTTCATGCCGCCGGACAGCATCCGCGCACGCTCGTTACGCTTCTCCCACAGGTCGAGCTGCCTGAGGTATTTTTCGCTACGCTCAAGGGCCTCTTTACGCTCAACGCCGTAGTACCCCGCCTGGTTAACAACAATCTGCTGCACCGTTTCAAACGGGTTGAAGTTGAACTCCTGCGGCACCAGCCCCAGCTGACGCTTGGCGTTGACCACATCTTTTTGCAGATCGTAGCCAAATACGCTGACGCGGCCGGAGGTTTTGTTCACCAGAGAGCTGATAATCCCGATAGTGGTGGATTTCCCCGCCCCGTTCGGCCCCAGAAGGGCGTAGAAATCGCCCGCCTCGACTTTGAGATCTATCCCGCGTAGCGCCTGAACGCCGCCGGGATAGGTTTTTTTGAGCTGTTCAAGCTCCAGTGCAATCGCCATGAATTCAACTTACCTTAAGTTCTGACACACGTTGTGTGGTTTCATTAAAAGTCGGGTTACCCTATAGTAGCGCAACGCAATCACTTGGTTACAGGTCGCTAACCTCCATGAACGACATAGATACACTCATCAGCAACAATGCACTATGGTCAAAAATGCTGGTGGAGGAAGACCCCGGATTTTTTGGAAAACTAGCACAAGCGCAGAACCCGCGCTTTCTCTGGATTGGATGTTCCGACAGCCGCGTCCCCGCCGAACGTCTGACCGGTCTTGAACCCGGCGAACTGTTTGTTCACCGTAATGTTGCTAACCTGGTGATCCATACCGATCTTAACTGCCTTTCGGTCGTTCAGTATGCCGTGGACGTTCTGGAGGTCGAGCACATCATTATTTGCGGCCATTACGGCTGCGGCGGCGTACAGTCGGCCATTGAGAACCAGGAGCTGGGGCTGATCGATAACTGGCTGCTGCACATCCGCGATATCTGGTTCAAACATAGCTCACTGCTGGGTGAAATGCCGCAGGAGCGTCGTCTCGACACCCTGTGCGAGCTGAACGTGATGGAACAGGTCTATAACCTGGGCCACTCTACCATTATGCAGTCGGCATGGAAACGCGGGCAAAAGGTCTCGATTCACGGGTGGGCATACGGTATTCATGATGGCCTGCTGCGCAATCTGGAAGTGACCGCGACCAACCGCGAAACCCTGGAGCAGCGTTACCGTTCAGGGATTGCCAACCTCAAGCTCAAGCACGTTAACCATAAGTAAAGCAGTAGGTTTTCTCCCTCTCCCACAGGGAGAGGGCCAGGCTAAGGACATCAGACCGCACTACTCGTCCAGAATCACAACCTTCCCAACGTATGGCAGATGGCGATAACGCTGAGCGTAATCAATGCCGTAGCCCACCACAAATTCATCCGGGATAGAAAACCCGACGAACTCCACCGGCACCTGCACTTCACGACGCTCAGGTTTGTCCAGCAGCGTGCAGATCGCCAGGGATTTTGGCCCACGCAGGCTCAGGATCTCGCGTACCTTAGAGAGCGTGTTGCCGGAGTCGATGATGTCTTCAACGATTAACACGTCTTTGCCACGAATATCTTCATCCAGATCTTTCAGGATTTTCACATCACGGGTTGTGGACATGCCGCTGCCGTAGCTGGAGGCGGTCATAAAATCGACTTCGTGCGACACCTGCACTTCACGGCACAGGTCTGCCATGAACATGAAGGAGCCACGCAACAGACCAACCAGCACCATTTCGCTGCCGCTGTCCTTGTAATGTTCGGTGATTTGACGACCCAGTTCGGCGATACGCGCTTTGATCTCGGCTTCCGGGATCATCACTTCAACAGTATGTTTCATATTACTAACCACATGATTTTAATGAAAATCTCTCAATGCTGGTGACTATTATTCCGGCATCGAAACGCAAGCCAGCCATTATATCAGCAAATGGCTAAGCCTGGCGTATGAGTTATAAAAAGCAAATATTGTGATTCCGATCACACTTGTTAATACCTATAATTAATTGCTAGCAAATAATTAACAAAACTGACGAGTATTTTTCTATGGCTGAAACAAAAACTAAGCAGCCGCGTTTACTGGTGACATTAACAGCCGCGTTTGCCGCATTCTGCGCGCTGTATTTGTTAATCGGTGGCGTCTGGCTGGTCGCTATTGGCGGCTCCTGGTACTACCCGATTGCGGGTCTGGTTATGGTTGGCGTAACCGTTCTGCTCTTGCGCAGAAAACAATCTGCCCTGTGGCTTTACGCGGCACTGCTGCTCGCGACCATGATCTGGGGCGTCTGGGAGGTCGGGTTCGATTTCTGGGCGCTCACGCCGCGCAGCGACATTCTGGTCTTCTTTGGTATCTGGCTGATCCTGCCGTTTGTCTGGCGACGCCTGATCGTTCCGTCCAGCGGCGCCGTGGCCGGCCTGGTCGTTGCCCTGCTGATCAGCGGCGGCATTCTGACCTGGGCCGGGTTCAACGATCCGCAGGAAATTCACGGTACGCTGAACACGGAATCCACGCCTGCTGCGGCTATCTCGCAGGTGGCCGACGGCGACTGGCCAGCCTATGGTCGTAATCAGGAAGGTCAGCGTTACTCTCCGCTGAAGCAGATCAACGCGGACAACGTGAAAAACCTGAAGGAAGCCTGGGTATTCCGCACCGGCGACCTGAAGATGCCGAACGATCCGGGTGAGCTGACCAACGAAGTCACCCCGATTAAAGTGGGCAACATGCTCTACCTGTGTACGGCGCACCAGCGTCTGTTCGCGCTCGACGCGGCCACCGGTAAAGAGAAATGGCACTTCGATCCGCAGCTGAACTCCAATCCGTCGTTCCAGCACATCACCTGCCGCGGCGTTTCTTACCACGAAGCGCGCGCTGACAATGCCAGCCCGGAAGTCATCGCCGACTGCCCTCGCCGCATTATGCTGCCGGTGAACGATGGCCGCCTGTTTGCTATCAACGCTGAAACCGGCAAGCTGTGCGAGACCTTCGCGAATAAAGGTATCCTGAACCTGCAGACCAACATGCCGGACACCACGCCGGGTCTGTATGAACCAACCTCCCCACCGATCATCACCGATAAAACCATCGTGATTGCCGGTTCGGTAACCGATAACTTCTCTACCCGTGAAACCTCTGGCGTTATCCGCGGTTTTGACGTGAACACCGGTAAGCTGCTGTGGGCCTTCGACCCGGGCGCGAAAGATCCAAACGCGATCCCGTCTGATGAACACACCTTTACCTTCAACTCACCGAACTCGTGGGCACCGGCCGCGTATGACGCGAAGCTGGATCTGGTCTACCTGCCGATGGGTGTGACCACGCCGGATATCTGGGGCGGTAACCGTACGCCGGAGCAGGAACGTTACGCCAGCTCCATCGTGGCGCTGAACGCAACCACCGGTAAGCTGGCATGGAGCTATCAGACCGTTCACCACGATCTGTGGGATATGGATATGCCGTCCCAGCCGACGCTGGCGGACATTACCGTGAACGGCAAAACCGTACCGGTAATTTATGCCCCGGCGAAAACCGGCAACATCTTCGTGCTGGATCGCAGCAACGGTAAGCTGGTTGTGCCTGCGCCGGAAAAACCGGTTCCGCAGGGTGCCGCCAAAGGCGACTACGTCACCAAAACGCAGCCGTTCTCTGACCTGAGCTTCCGTCCGGAAAAAGACCTCAGCGGTGCAGACATGTGGGGTGCCACCATGTTTGACCAGCTGGTATGCCGCGTGATGTTCCATCAGCTGCGCTACGAAGGGATTTTCACCCCGCCTTCAGAGCAGGGTACGCTGGTCTTCCCGGGTAACCTGGGGATGTTCGAGTGGGGTGGGATCTCCGTAGATCCTAACCGTCAGGTCGCTATCGCTAACCCAATGGCGCTGCCGTTCGTATCCCGCCTGATCCCACGCGGTCCGGGTAACCCAATGGAGCAGCCGAAGGATGCAAAAGGCAGCGGTACCGAAGCCGGTATCCAGCCGCAGTATGGCGTACCGTTTGGCGTGACCCTGAACCCGTTCCTCTCTCCGTTCGGTCTGCCGTGTAAACAGCCTGCCTGGGGTTACATCTCCGGTCTGGATCTGAAGACCAACAAGATTGTCTGGAAGAAACGTATTGGTACGCCACAGGACAGCATGCCGTTCCCGATGCCGGTTCCGGTGCCGTTCAACATGGGTATGCCAATGCTGGGTGGCCCTATCTCCACCGCCGGTAACGTGCTGTTCATCGCGGCAACCGCAGATAACTATCTGCGCGCGTACAACATGACCAACGGTGAGAAGCTGTGGCAAGGCCGTCTGCCAGCCGGTGGACAGGCAACGCCGATGACCTATGAAGTGAACGGCAAGCAGTACGTCGTCATCTCTGCGGGCGGTCACGGTTCGTTTGGCACGAAGATGGGCGACTATATTGTCGCGTATGCGTTGCCTGACGAAAACAAGTAACTGAAAAGCCGGGTGGCGGCTACGCCTTACCCGGCCTACAGAAATATGCAAAACGGCAACTTCGGTTGCCGTTTTTGTGTCTGTTCCCTCTCCCTTTGGGAGAGGGTCAGGGTGAGGGCATCAGGCCGCACTGTTTTAAACAGTGAACCCCAGCATCATCCCCGTATCCTCATGCTCCAGCAGATGGCAGTGCGCCATATAGGCAAACTCCTTCGGCGCCTCGTGGTCAAACTTCACCAGCACCTCGCTGACGCCGCCCTCCACTCTCACCGTATCTTTCCAGCCCGCGCGATGCGCGTCCGGCGCTTTACCGTTTTCAGTAAGAATGCGGAACTGCGTGCCGTGGATATGGAACGGGTGCAGCATCATGTCGCCTTCGCCTGAAATCACCCAGCGCTCGAACTGTCCCTTCGCGGCGGCGAACATCGGCGTGTTCATATCGAACGCTTTGCCGTTGATCATATTGGCGTTGTGAAAATCAAACCCGTGACCGCCGTGATCCATGCCGCCCATCCTGCCGTGATCCATGTTCATATGGCCCATCATCTGACCATGGTGCATCCCGGCCATGGCCTGATTGCCATACTTTTTCATCAGCGCCTGCATGCCCATCATGTCGAGCATCGGATCCATGGAGAGCTGAAGCTTGCGCTGCGTAAGCCCGTCAAGCGAAGGGAGTGCTGGCAGGGTGGTTAAGCTATCCGGCAGCGTGCCAGAGGCAGTAATCTGCAGAGGCTGAATGCGCAACACCGGATGCGGCTTATCGAACGGCGCAACGGCCATCCCCATCTGGCTGACCGGCAGCGTCACAAGGTCAAACGCTTTGCCATCGCTGATATCCACCAGCACCTCGAAGCGCTCGCCCATTAGCATCGGCAGCTCGCTCACCTTCACCGGCTCCGGCAGCAGGCCGCCGTCGCTTGCCACTACGTAAAGCGGACGTTTATCGCTGGTGGCGAAGTTCAGCGAGCGGGCGTTACAGCCGTTAAGCAGGCGTAAGCGCAGCCAGCCTTTCGGGGCGGCATGCTGCGGGTAAATCGCTCCGTTGGTCAGCAGCGTATCGCCAAACCAGCCCACCGCCGCGCTCATCACGTCCAGCTGATAGTCAATTTGCCCGTCAGCGCTGAACTTTTTGTCCTGCACAATCACCGGCACATCGTCGATGCCCCACTGTTTTGGCAGGCGCAGCAGGCGGCTCTCGTCGTCCTCAATCAGCACCAGCCCGGCCAGCCCCATCGCCACCTGATGGCCCGTCTTGCCATGCTGGTGCGGGTGGAACCAGCAGGTCGCCGCGCGCTGTTGCGGGGTAAAGGTCACGCTGCGATGCCCTCCGGCCCTGATTACGCCCTGGGGACCACCGTCCACTTCGCCCGGAACTTCCAGCCCGTGCCAGTGCAGCGTGGTCTCTTCACCCAGCGTGTTATGGATGTCTACCGTCACCGCCTTCCCTTTGCGTAACTGCAACGCCGGGCCGAGCAGATTGCCGTTATAGCCCCACGTCGTCGCGGCGTGCTTGCCGAACGTGGTTTTACCGGACTGCACCACAAGCTGGATGCGGCTGCGGGCATCTGCGGTGAGTAATTCAGGGATGGGTAAAGCGGGTCTGTCCGCGGCAAAAACAGCGCGACTCCAGAGAGGTAATGCGCTGGCAACCCCCAGCGCGGCAGAATATTTCAAAAAATCACGACGTTGCATGTGCATTTCCTTATTTCCAGCAGGCGATCTTTTGAGCATAAACCCTCCCCTTACCGGAAGGTCAAGCACGGCGGCAATAATAAAGATCGTCGGCCTGGCATCAAGTATGCTAACGTTAATTTTCCGTGATGCAGTGGTAAAGGCAATGAAGACGTTTTTCAGAACAATTATGTTCGCCAGCCTGATGGCGATGTGTGCGAACAGCTATGCGCTAAGTGAAAACGAAGCGGAGGATATGGCCGATCTGACGGCAGTTTTTGTTTTTCTGAAAAACGATTGTGGTTACCAGAATTTACCCAATGGGCAAATTCGTCGCGCACTGGTCTTTTTTGCCCAGCAGAACCAATGGGACCTCAGCAACTACGACAGCTTCGACATGAAGGCGCTCGGTGAAGACAGCTATCGCGATTTAAGCGGTATTGGCATTCCCACTGCTAAAAAATGCAAAGCGCTGGCTCGCGATTCGCTCAGCCTGCTCGCCTACGTGAAGTAACCTTCCCGACGCCCCCTGTTGACCCGCTAACCGCTTCACGGCGGTTTTGTGTTGCGCCCATCTGCCGGAAGTAATGGATGTTAACGAAGGAGGTGCTCCCCATGACCGATAAAACGGTATGGCAAGAAACGCTGCATGACCAGTTTGGTCAGTATTTTGCCGTGGATAACGTGCTCTATCATGAGAAAACCGATCATCAGGATCTGATAATCTTCGAAAACGCCGCCTTTGGCCGCGTGATGGCGCTGGACGGCGTGGTGCAAACCACCGAGCGCGACGAGTTTATCTATCACGAAATGATGACCCACGTCCCGCTGCTGGCCCACGGCCACGCGAAGCACGTGCTGATTATCGGCGGCGGCGATGGCGCAATGCTGCGTGAAGTGTCCCGCCATAAGAATGTTGAAACCATCACCATGGTGGAAATCGATGCGGGCGTGGTGTCGTTCTGCCGCCAGTACCTGCCAAACCACAATGCCGGCAGCTATGACGATCCGCGCTTCAACCTGGTTATCGACGACGGCGTTAATTTCGTTAACCAGACCACGCAAACGTTTGATGTGATTATCTCTGACTGTACCGACCCTATCGGCCCGGGCGCGTCGCTGTTTACCTCCTCGTTTTACGAAGGCTGCAAGCGCTGCCTGAAGCCGGGCGGCATTTTCGTGGCGCAAAACGGGGTGTGCTTCCTGCAGCAGGATGAGGCGCTTGATAGCCACCGTAAGCTGAGCACCTATTTTAGCGACGTCAGCTTCTATCAGGCGGCGATCCCCACCTACTACGGCGGGATCATGACCTTTGCCTGGGCGACGGATAACGACGTATTGCGCCATCTCTCAACCGAGATCGTTCAGGCCCGCTTCCACCAGGCCGCACTGACGTGCCGATACTACAATCCGGCCATCCACACCGCAGCCTTTGCGTTGCCACAATATCTGCAAGACGCGCTGTCCTCAAAGGAGGTGAACTAATTGAAAAAGCTTAAACTGCATGGCTTTAATAATCTGACCAAAAGCCTGAGTTTTTGTATTTACGATATCTGCTACGCCAAAACGGCAGAAGAGCGCGATGGTTATATCGCCTATATCGATGAACTCTACAACGCCAACCGTCTGACCGAGATCCTGTCAGAGACCTGTTCGATTATCGGCGCGAATATCCTGAACATTGCGCGTCAGGATTACGAGCCCCAGGGGGCGAGCGTCACCATTCTGGTGAGCGAGGAGCCGGTTGACCCAAAGCTTATTGATAAAACCGAGCACCCCGGCCCGCTGCCGGAAGTGGTTGTCGCCCACCTTGATAAAAGCCATATCTGCGTTCATACCTACCCGGAAAGCCACCCGGAAGGCGGGCTGTGTACCTTCCGCGCGGATATAGAAGTGTCGACCTGCGGGGTGATTTCACCGCTGAATGCGCTGAACTACCTCATCCACCAGCTGGAGTCGGACATCGTCACCATTGATTATCGCGTGCGCGGCTTTACCCGTGATATCAACGGCATGAAGCACTTCATCGATCACGAGATCAACTCCATCCAGAACTTTATGTCCGAGGACATAAAGTCGCTGTACGACATGATGGACGTGAACGTGTACCAGGAGAACATCTTCCACACCAAGATGCTGCTTAAGGAATTTGACCTTAAGCACTACATGTTCCACACGAAGCCAGAAGATTTAAGCGAAGAAGAGCGAAAGGTCATAACCGACCTACTCTGGAAAGAGATGCGCGAGATCTACTACGGCCGCAATATTCCGACCGTGTAAACATTGCCCGAAGCAGGGACGCTTCGGGAGTTACTTCTGCTTCATGAATTCACGGTAGGCATTTACCACTTTCAGGAAGTCCTCCACGCCGCACAGCGACAGGCTCTCTTCATCGTAGTAGCTCATCCCCTCTTCCATCTCATCACCCGAAAACTCCAGCTGGTTGGCGCGCACCATCACCTCTTCGCCATCCATCCACAGGGTGTATTCGTGCCCGGCGCGTTGCCAGGAGCGCTCACTGCCTTTTACCGTACTCGCCGCCTGTTCAACTTCATCCAGCAGCGCGAGGTTCTCTTTCACCTCTTCGTTAAACCAGTGTCCAACGGCTTCGTGCCCCATCGACATACGCACTTTCACCACTCCGGTGATATCACGCAAAAATTCGTAATCCATAGCGTTTTCCTCTGCAAAGCCATTAGGGTAATTATCGCAGCAGAGAGGAAGAAAAAAAGCGGGAGAAGTGGGAGGAATGAAAATAAAAAAATACCCCTCACCCTGGCCCTCTCCCAAAGGGAGAGGGAATATAATCCCCCTCGCCCCTTTGGGGAGAGGGGTTAGGGGTGAGGGGGTGGTTTTTATACCGCGGTCTGGAAGATCACCCCGTCAGCCTTCTCGGTGTACTGAGAGAGCTGGTCGAAGTTGAGATAGCGATAGGTATCCACCGCCGTCTTATCCACCTGCGCGACAAAGGTCTGGTACTCTTCAGGCGTTGGCAGTTTGCCAATCAGCGCGGCAACCGCCGCCAGCTCCGCAGAGGCCAGGTAGACGTTCGCGCCGGTCCCCAAACGGTTCGGGAAGTTACGGGTAGAGGTGGAGACCACCGTCGCACCATCGGCCACGCGCGCCTGGTTGCCCATACACAGGGAACAGCCAGGGATTTCGATACGCGCCCCGCTCTTACCGAACACGCTGTAATATCCCTCTTCCGTCAGCTGCGCCGCGTCCATACGGGTTGGCGGCGCCACCCACAGGCGGGTCGGCAGCTGGCCTTTGTGGGTATCCAGCAGTTTACCCGCGGCGCGGAAGTGGCCGATGTTGGTCATACAGGAGCCGATGAACACTTCGTCGATCTTGTCGCCCTGCACGTCAGAGAGCAGACGCGCATCGTCAGGATCGTTCGGCGCACACAGGATTGGCTCTTTGATATCCGCCAGATCGATGTCGATTACCGCCGCGTACTCCGCGTCAGCGTCGGCTTCCAGCAGCTGCGGATCCGCCAGCCATTTCTCCATGCCCTGAATACGACGCTCCAGCGTACGGCGGTCGCCATAGCCTTCTGCAATCATCCACTTCAGCAACACGATGTTGGAGGTCAGGTACTCAATAATCGGCTCTTTGTTCAGCTTGATGGTGCAGCCTGCCGCAGAACGCTCAGCGGAGGCATCGGTCAGCTCAAACGCCTGCTCTACCTTCAGATCCGGCAGCCCTTCAATTTCCAGGATGCGGCCAGAGAAGATGTTTTTCTTACCCTTCTTCTCAACGGTCAGCAGACCCTGTTTGATGGCATACAGCGGGATCGCATGAACCAGGTCACGCAGCGTGATGCCCGGCTGCATTTTGCCCTTAAAGCGCACCAGCACGGACTCTGGCATGTCGAGAGGCATCACGCCGGTCGCCGCGGCAAACGCCACCAGGCCGGAGCCCGCCGGGAAGGAGATACCAATCGGGAAACGGGTATGGGAGTCACCGCCGGTGCCCACGGTATCCGGCAGCAGCATGCGGTTCAGCCAGGAGTGGATCACGCCATCGCCCGGGCGCAGCGACACGCCGCCGCGGTTCATGATGAAGTCAGGCAGCGTGTGGTGCGTGGTCACGTCAACCGGCTTCGGATACGCCGCCGTGTGGCAGAAGGACTGCATCACCAGGTCAGAAGAGAAGCCCAGGCACGCGAGGTCTTTCAGCTCGTCACGGGTCATCGGCCCGGTGGTGTCCTGAGAACCGACGGAGGTCATCTTCGGCTCACAGTATGCGCCAGGACGGATGCCCGCTACGCCACACGCGCGGCCAACCATTTTCTGCGCCAGCGAGAAGCCGCGATTGCTTTCCGCCACGTCTTTCGCCTGACGGAAAACGTCCGAGTGCGGCAGACCCAGCGCTTCGCGCGCTTTGGTGGTCAGGCCACGACCGATGATCAGCGGGATACGGCCACCGGCGCGCACTTCGTCGATCAGCACGTCAGTTTTCAGCTCGAAGCTTGCCAGCAGTTCGTTGGTTTCGTGGTTACGCACTTCGCCCTTGAACGGGTAAACGTCAATCACGTCGCCCATGTTCAGGTTGCTCACGTCCACTTCAATCGGCAGCGCGCCCGCATCTTCCATGGTGTTAAAGAAGATCGGAGCGATTTTACCGCCGAGGCACAGGCCGCCGCCGCGCTTGTTCGGCACGTGCGGAATATCGTCACCCATAAACCACAGCACGGAGTTGGTCGCGGATTTACGGGAAGATCCGGTACCCACAACGTCGCCGACGTAAGCCAGCGGGAAACCTTTCTGTTGCAGGGCTTCGATCTGTTTGATCGGGCCGACCACGCCTGGCTGATCCGGTTCGATACCTTCACGGGCGTTTTTCAGCATCGCCAGGGCGTGCAGCGGGATATCCGGGCGAGACCACGCGTCCGGTGCCGGAGAGAGATCGTCGGTGTTGGTTTCACCGGTCACCTTAAAGACGGTAACGGTAATTTTTTCAGCCAGCGCTGGACGGTTCAGGAACCATTCGGCATCAGCCCATGACTGCATCACCTGCTTCGCGTAAACGTTGCCCGCTTTGGCTTTTTCTTCCACATCGTAGAAGTTATCGAACATCAGCAGCGTTGAAGAGAGCGCTTTGGCAGCAATTGGCGCCAGCTTATCGTTATCCAGCGCGTCAATCAGCGGATGAATGTTATAGCCGCCCTGCATGGTGCCGAGCAGTTCAATCGCTTTTTCAGGAGTAACCAGTGGGGAGGTGGCTTCGCCTTTGGCAACGGCGGCAAGGAATCCGGCTTTTACGTAGGCAGCTTCATCTACGCCAGGCGGTACGCGGTTGATCAGCAGATCTAACAGGAATTCTTCTTCGCCCTTGGGCGGGTTCTTCAGCAGCTCGACGAGCGCGGCCATTTGGGTTGCATCTAAAGGTTTGGGTACAATTCCCTCGGCGGCACGTTCTGCTACGTGCTTACGGTATTCTTCTAGCACGACGGTTCTCCTCGCTCTCATTGTCATATGCGGCGGGCGTTCTCTTCACGCTCCTGTGAGACAGCAGTTTGTAGGGTAAATGCCCGATACCGCGTCGGGCAGCATAGCAGGATTTCTGCACAGTGTTAATCTGTTTACAAAAAAGCAACATTAAAAAATTTGCTGAATCGTTAAGCATGGTGTAGAGGGCAGCCGAGGGGAAATTTGGCAACAAAAAAACCGCCTGAAAGCGGTTTATTTGTTGCCTTGCGGTGGTAGCACACCGGGTTGGCAGATTTGCGGCAATCCCAACGCGATGAATTTTGCATCACAACCCGCTGGCTTGCAAGCCATCATGTCAGTTTTGCGTAGCGTCTTCCTGTTTCGAATGAAAACACTTTTAACTTCATTTTTAGCCTTCTGAATTACCACCGAGTCGATTACTCTTCTCCTCGGCCTGCTTCGCTGGTGTAGCAACCAGTCACCGGGCCCGGGAGCAGTTCCGTAACCTACGCGGCAATCCCAATTTGCCAGGTTCTGCCTTTCCCGGTGAAGAATGAACCCGCGTAGCCTGTACAGGAACGCACGCAATGGAGATGCGAATCACTGCGCTGATCGTTGTGCTCGGTTTACTGCTTACGGCACTGCACGGTGGCTGGAACATATCCGACATCACGGTGCTGTTTGTTGTCAACCTCGGCAACTAGCTGCTGGCCGCTCGCAAGAGCGGCCTTCTGATATCCCAGCGGCTTTTCAGCTATCACATATAATTGTGTAATAAATACTCACACTCTTTATCCGGACGTACCGGCAGCTCCCCAACAAAAGTCAAAACAGTAAAAGGCGAGTGAATAATACTCACGCCAACCGCAACGCCTCACGGCACTGCACTCGTCTCGCTGGAGTCAATTTATGAAGTTGCCATTTAAACCACATCTTCTTGTTCTGCTTTGCAGTGCGGGGCTGTTTGCCGCCTCAGGCACCATGTTCGTTAAAAGCCGCACGACGGAGCCTGCCCCCGCTGCTCCGGCGGCACAACAACCCACAGCACCGCCAGCCCAGTCCGCACCGGTTGTCGCACCGGCCTACACCGCCGCGCAAATCGATCAGTGGGTTGCCCCCGTCGCGCTTTATCCGGACGCCCTGCTGTCGCAAATTTTCATGGCGTCCACCTACCCGTCTAACGTTATTCAGGCGGCGCAGTGGTCAAAGGACAACCCTAAAATGCAGGGTGATGCCGCCATTCAGGCGGTTGCCGGCCAGCCGTGGGATCCCAGCGTAAAATCGCTGGTCGCGTTTCCTCAGCTGATGTCGCTGATGGGTGAAAACCCGCCGTGGGTACAAAATCTGGGGGATGCGTTTCTCGCTCAACCGAAGGATGTCATGGATTCCGTCCAACGCCTGCGCGCGCTGGCACAAAAGACCGGCGCCTTACAATCAACGCCGCAGCAGACGGTCACTACCGTCACAAAACCTGCCCCGGCAAAAACAACGGCATCAACCACGACAGCGGAAACGACCACCTCTCCGACGGTGATTAAGATTGAATCCACCGATCCGCAGGTGGTTTACGTCCCGACGTATAACCCGAATACGGTTTACGGCACCTGGCCTAACGCCGCTTACCCGCCGGTATATCTCCCGCCCTCGCCCGGCGAGCAATTTACCGACAGCCTGGTTAAAGGTTTAGGCTTCAGCCTCGGGGTCACAACAACCTACGCTATTTTCAGCAATATCGACTGGGATGACGACGATGACTGGGATCACCACCATCATGATGATGACTGGGACCACCATGGCGGCTATAACCGCAACGGCGACAACAACATCAATATCAACGTGGATAATTTCAACAAGATTGGCGGACTGCGCCTGAACGGCGACAACCGTACCTGGCAGCACAACCCGGCGTATCGGGAAGGTGTGCCTTACCCGACTAACCAGCTGGCTAGCCGTTTCCATTCCACAAACGCCGCTACCGGACTAAGCGCGACGCAGCGAACGCCGGCCAGTCGCGACAGCCAGCGCCAGGCGGCGCTCAGCCAGATGGAAAAATCGACGGGTAAAACCTTTACACCGTCGGCGCATACCGGAACGCGGGATGCCCGGCGTCTCGCCTCAGCGCAACAGCTGAAGCAGATTTCGCAGCGCAATAGCTATCGTGGGTACGACACCCGGCCGCAAACCGTAAAACGGACGGCTACACCGGTGCGTGAAAATCATCAGGCTGTCGGGAAGCGAGTTGCACAGTCGGCGCAGCAGCCGGCCAGGGTGCACCGTGCCAATGCGTTGAGCGGCAATGACAGCCGCTCCGGTAGCTGGCAAGCACAGCAGCAGCGAGGCGCGCAAAGCCGTCAGCTCTCGGCGCACCAGCAGCTGCCTCGCCAGCGCTCTGTCGAACGCGCGGAACACCGCGAATTTCATCATCGTTAAGGGAGCCGACATGAAAAGTAAATTACTCAGCACCATGGTGTTGCTCATGGTGTCGGCGACGGTCATGGCGCAGCAATCCTTCAGCTCGCCGGATCGGGCCACCCGCGCGCTGGCAGACGCCATTCGCGAGCAAAACGAAACCGCAATGAACACGCTGCTCGGTGAACACTGGCGCGACGTCCTGCCGCCGGAAGGGGTCGATCCGGATGCCGTCGATCGCTTCCTGCGAGACTGGAAGATCCAACATAAAACAGTGATCGATGGCGATGTGGCGCATCTGGTGGTGGGCGATAACGACTGGCAGCTTCCGATTCCGTTGATTAAAACCGCCGCAGGCTGGCAGTTTGATATGCAGAAAGCCGGTGACGAGATCCTGACCCGCGAAATCGGGCGCAACGAACTCGCGGCCATTGGCGCATTACATGCCTACGTGGATGCCCAGCAGCGCTATTTTGCAATGAACCAGAAGTACGCGCAGAAAATTGTCAGCGCTGAAGGAAAAAAGGATGGGTTGTACTGGCCCGTGTCGCCCGGCGAAGCGCCAAGCCCGCTTGGCCCGGCGTTTAGCCCGAAGGAGCCGGGTGCTGGCTACCACGGCTATCACTTTCGCATCCTGCCGGAGAACAATGGATTTGCCATGATTGCCTGGCCCGTGAGCTATGGCCAGACGGGGGTAATGAGCTTTGTGATAAACCAGGACGATCGGGTTTATGAGGCCAACCTCGGTAATGAATCAGCGCAGCAAGCGCAGGCGCTTGCGTCATATCACCTGGATAAAACCTGGCAGCCCGTAGCTCCCTGAATCCAGCACATAAAAAAAGCGGCCCGTAGCCGCTTTTTTTTATCTGAAGAAACTTACTTCTTCTTCGCTTTCGCGTTTGGCAGGTCGGTGATGCTACCTTCAAACACTTCTGCCGCCAGGCCCACGGACTCGTGCAGAGTTGGGTGAGCGTGGATGGTCAGCGCGATGTCTTCCGCGTCACAGCCCATTTCAATCGCCAGACCGATCTCACCCAGCAGCTCACCGCCGTTGGTACCGACAATCGCACCACCGATGACGCGGTGAGTCTCTTTGTCGAAGATCAGTTTGGTCATACCGTCTGCGCAGTCGGAAGCGATAGCACGGCCAGAAGCAGCCCACGGGAAGGTGGCGGTTTCGTAGCTGATGCCTTTCTCTTTCGCTTCTTTCTCGGTCAACCCCACCCATGCCACTTCTGGCTCGGTGTAGGCGATAGATGGGATCACTTTCGGGTCGAAGTAGTGCTTCATGCCGGCGATAACTTCAGCGGCAACGTGACCTTCGTGAACACCTTTGTGCGCCAGCATTGGCTGACCGACGATATCGCCGATAGCAAAGATGTGCGGCACGTTAGTGCGCAGCTGCTTGTCAACGCGGATGAAGCCACGGTCGTCCACTTCCACGCCAGCTTTGCCCGCGTCGAGGTTTTTACCGTTCGGCACACGGCCGATAGCCACCAGCACGGCGTCGTAACGCTGTGGTTCTGCTGGCGCTTTTTTGCCTTCCATGGAAACGTAAATACCGTCTTCTTTCGCTTCAACGGCAGTCACTTTGGTTTCCAGCATCAGGTTGAATTTCTTGCTGATGCGTTTGGTGAAGACTTTAACGATGTCTTTGTCAGCAGCTGGAATAACCTGGTCGAACATTTCAACCACGTCAATGTCTGAACCCAGCGCATGGTACACGGTACCCATTTCCAGACCGATGATACCGCCGCCCATAACCAGCAGACGTTTTGGAACGGTTTTCAGCTCCAGAGCATCGGTGGAATCCCACACGCGCGGATCTTCATGTGGAATGAACGGCAGTTCGATTGGGCGAGAGCCTGCCGCGATGATCGCGTTGTCGAAGTTGATCACGGTTTTGCCGTTTTCGCCTTCCACTTCCAGGGTGTTCGCACCGGTGAATTTACCCAGACCGTTGACCACTTTCACTTTACGGCCTTTCGCCATGCCAGCCAGACCACCGGTCAGCTGAGTGATAACTTTCTCTTTCCAGGTACGGATTTTGTCGATATCGGTTTTCGGCTCGCCGAAGACGATACCGTGTTCAGCCAGCGCTTTGGCCTCTTCGATAACTTTCGCTACGTGCAGCAGCGCTTTAGAAGGGATACAACCTACGTTCAGACAAACACCACCAAGGGTGTTGTAACGTTCTACGATGACGGTTTCCAGACCTAAATCAGCGCAACGGAAGGCTGCAGAGTAACCTGCGGGACCTGCCCCAAGTACCACGACCTGAGTTTTGATTTCAGTACTCATCATGACCTCTTATTGATTTCCGGCGGTCCAGGTACTTGTCGCCCTTCATCCACCGGGACGTTCTATCCGCCCGTATTTTACAAAATTGTTAACAATTTTGAAACAACAAACGGCTCACGAATTGTCGCTTTCGCTTATAACCTCACAGACTACATGAGATTAACAGAAAAAAGCCGGCCGACTGGCCGGCTTTTCACTTACATCACCAGGCGGCGAATGTCGCTCAGGGTGTTGTTGATGATGGTGATGAAACGCGCACCATCAGCACCGTCGATCACGCGGTGGTCGAAGGACAGAGAGATTGGCATCATCAGACGCGGCACGAACTCTTTGCCATTCCACACCGGCTCCATCGCGGACTTGGACACACCGAGGATAGCCACTTCCGGCGCGTTCACGATCGGCGCGAAGTGGGTGGTACCCAGGCCGCCGATGCTGGAGATAGTGAAGCAGCCGCCCTGCATTTCGCCGGCAGTCAGCTTACCATCACGCGCTTTTTTGGAGATGGTGGTCAGTTCACGGGACAGCTCGGTAATGCTCTTCTTGTTCACGTCCTTGAAGACCGGAACAACCAGACCATTTGGCGTATCAACCGCAACACCGATGTTGATGTATTTCTTCAGCGTCAGCTTCTGGCCGTCTTCGGACAGGGAGCTGTTGAAGCGTGGCATCTGCTCAAGAGCAGCGGCAACGGCTTTCATGATGAAGACCACTGGGGTGAATTTCACGTCCAGCTTACGCTTCTCGGCTTCGGCGTTCTGCTGTTTACGGAACGCTTCCAGATCGGTGATATCGGTCTTATCGAAGTGCGTAACGTGCGGGATCATCACCCAGTTACGGCTCAGGTTTGCACCAGAGATTTTCTGGATACGGCCCAGTTCAACTTCTTCGATTTCACCGAACTTGCTGAAGTCCACTTTCGGCCATGGCAGCATGCCCGGGATACCGCCGCCAGCGGCTGCAGCTGGTGCAGCTTCAGCGCGTTTCACCGCGTCTTTCACGTAAGCCTGAACGTCTTCGCGCAGGATACGACCTTTACGGCCGGTCCCTTTCACTTTCGCCAGGTTCACGCCAAACTCGCGCGCCAGGCGACGAATCAGCGGGGTGGCGTGGACGTACGCGTCGTTTTCAGCGAACTCAGACTTGCCTTCCGCTTTCGCAGCAGGTGCCGCTGGTTTAGCAGCCTGAGCCGGTGCAGCAGCAGGTGCCGGAGCAGCCGCGGCAGCCGGAGCTGCGGCAGGCGCAGCGCCTTCCACTTCGAAGACCATAATCAGGGAGCCGGTAGACACTTTATCGCCGGTGCTGATTTTGATCTCTTTAACGGTACCGGCGAACGGCGCAGGCACTTCCATGGAAGCCTTGTCGCCTTCAACGGTGATCAGTGACTGTTCAGCGGCAACTTTATCGCCCACTTTCACCATCACTTCGGTCACTTCAACTTCGTCACCGCCGATGTCAGGAACGTTAACGTCTTTCACGCCGCCTGCTGCTGGTGCAGCCGCAGGAGCCGGAGCAGCAGCCTGAGCTGGCGCAGCGGCAGGTGCAGCACCCGCCACTTCGAAGACCATGATCAGCGAGCCGGTAGACACTTTGTCACCGGTGTTGATCTTGATCTCTTTAACGGTGCCCGCGAACGGCGCCGGCACTTCCATAGAGGCTTTATCGCCTTCTACGGTGATCAGAGACTGCTCGGCCGCAACGGTGTCGCCCACTTTCACCAGGATTTCAGTGACTTCAACTTCGTCACCGCCGATGTCAGGCACGTTAACTTCTTTCGCGCTCGCGGCAGCTGCTGGAGCAGCGGCGGCCGGAGCGGCTTCTTTCTTCTCTTCCTGCGCAGGTGCAACTGCTGCTGCACCGTCGGCGGAATCGAAAATCATGATCAGTTTGCCGGTCTCGGTTTTATCGCCAACAGAGACTTTGATCTCTTTAACGATGCCAGCCTGAGGAGACGGGACTTCCATAGAGGCTTTGTCGCCTTCTACGGTGATCAGCGACTGTTCAGCTTCAACTTTGTCGCCCACTTTGACCAGGATCTCGGTGATTTCAACTTCATCAGCCCCGATGTCCGGTACATTGATTTCGATAGCCATTATTCTTTTACCTCTTACGCCAGACGCGGGTTAACTTTATCTGCATCGATGTTGAATTTGGTAATTGCTTCCGCAACCACTTTCTTATCGATTTCGCCACGTTTAGCCAGTTCGCCCAGTGCTGCTACAACCACGTAAGAAGCATCAACTTCGAAGTGGTGACGCAGGTTTTCGCGGCTGTCAGAACGACCGAAGCCGTCAGTACCCAGTACGCGATAATCATCAGCTGGAACGTAAGTACGAACCTGCTCAGCGAACAGTTTCATATAGTCAGTAGACGCCACCGCTGGCGCGTCGTTCATCACCTGAGCGATGTACGGAACGCGTGGGGTTTCCATTGGGTGCAGCATGTTCCAGCGCTCACAGTCCTGGCCATCACGCGCCAGTTCAGTGAAGGAGGTCACGCTGTACACGTCGGAACCCACACCGTAGTCTTTCGCCAGGATCTGCGCTGCTTCACGAACGTGACGCAGGATAGAGCCTGAGCCCAGCAGCTGAACTTTACCTTTACTACCTTCGATGGTTTCGAGTTTGTAGATACCTTTACGGATACCTTCCTCGGCACCTGCTGGCATTGCCGGCATGTGGTAGTTTTCGTTCAGGGTTGTGATGTAGTAGTAAATGTTCTCTTGCGCTTCGCCGTACATGCGCTGCAGACCGTCATGCATGATGACTGCCACTTCGTACGCGTAAGACGGGTCGTAAGAGATACAGTTAGGGATAGTCAGAGACTGGATGTGGCTGTGGCCATCTTCGTGCTGCAGACCTTCACCGTTCAGGGTCGTACGACCGGAAGTACCACCAATCAGGAAGCCGCGAGCCTGCTGGTCGCCTGCCTGCCAGCACAGGTCACCGATACGCTGGAACCCGAACATGGAGTAGTAAATGTAGAACGGGATCATCGGCAGGTTGTTGGTGCTGTAAGAGGTCGCAGCAGCCAGCCAGGAAGCGCCTGCGCCCAGCTCGTTGATACCTTCCTGCAGGATCTGACCTTTCTCGTCTTCTTTGTAGTAGGCAACCTGCTCACGGTCCTGCGGGGTGTACTGCTGGCCGTTCGGGCTGTAGATACCGATCTGACGGAACAGACCTTCCATGCCGAAAGTACGCGCTTCGTCGGCGATGATTGGAACCAGACGATCTTTGATCGACTTATTCTTCAGCATCACGTTCAGGGCACGAACGAAGGCGATAGTGGTAGAGATCTCTTTGTTCTGCTCTTCCAGCAGCTGAGAGAAATCTTCCAGCGCCGGCAGTTCCAGCTTCTCGGTGAAGTTCGGCTGACGGGCTGGCAGGTAGCCTTTCAGCGCCTGACGACGTTCGTGCAGGTACTTGTGCTCTTCAGAGCCTTCCGGGAAGGTGATGTAAGAGAGGTTTTCAACCTGCTCGTCGGTCACTGGAACGTTGAAACGGTCGCGGATATAGCGCACGCCGTCCATGTTCATTTTCTTAACCTGGTGAGCGATGTTTTTACCTTCTGCGGTATCACCCATGCCGTAACCTTTGATGGTGTGGGCCAGGATTACAGTCGCTTTACCTTTGGTTTCCTGCGCTTTTTTCAGTGCAGCGTAGACTTTCTTCGGATCGTGACCGCCGCGGTTCAGGGCCCAGATCTGCTCGTCAGTCCAGTCTGCAACCAGGGCTGCGGTTTCAGGATATTTGCCGAAGAAGTGCTCACGTACGTAGGCACCGTCTTTGGATTTGAAGGTCTGGTAGTCGCCGTCAACGGTTTCGTTCATCAGCTGAATCAGCTTACCGCTGGTGTCTTTGCGCAGCAGCTCATCCCAACGACCGCCCCACATGACTTTAATCACGTTCCAGCCAGCACCTGCGAAGATGCCTTCCAGTTCGTTGATGATCTTGCCGTTGCCGGTTACCGGACCATCCAGACGCTGCAGGTTACAGTTGATGATGAAGCACAGGTTGTCCAGCTTCTCACGGGTCGCGATGGTGATCGCGCCTTTAGATTCTGGCTCATCCATTTCACCGTCGCCCAGGAAGGCGTAAACGGTCTGCTCGGAGGTATCTTTCAGACCACGGTGTTCCAGATACTTCAGGAATTTAGCCTGGTAGATCGCACCAATTGGACCCAGACCCATAGATACGGTCGGGAACTGCCAGAATTCAGGCATCAGTTTAGGGTGCGGGTAAGAAGACAGGCCTTTACCGTGAACTTCCTGACGGAAGTTATTCATCTGCTCTTCAGTCAGACGACCTTCCAGGAAGGCACGTGCATAGATGCCCGGAGAGATGTGGCCCTGGAAGTACACCAGATCGCCGCCATCTTTCTCGTTGGCTGCACGGAAGAAGTGGTTGAAGCACACTTCGTAAACGGTAGCAGAGGACTGGAAGGACGCCATGTGGCCACCCAGCTCCAGATCTTTCTTGGATGCGCGCAGAACGGTCATGATGGCGTTCCAGCGGATAGCAGAACGGATACGGCGTTCCAGATCCAGATTGCCCGGGTATTCCGGTTCGTCTTCGACGGCAATCGTGTTTACGTAGTTGCTAGCCCCTGCACCTGAAGCCACTTTCACGCCGCCTTTGCGCGCTTCTGAAAGCAGCTGATCAATCAGATACTGAGCGCGCTCAACACCTTCTTCACGGATGACCGATTCGATCGCCTGTAGCCAGTCGCGAGTTTCGATCGGATCCACGTCATTTTGGAGACGTTCTGACATGGGGGTATTCCTTATCTATCTAATACGTTGATTTGTCTGGAACCTGTCCCATTGTATTTTCGCCAGAAAACACAATAAGACAGGTTCTGCGTTTAGTTGCCGCGCTCTAAAAAATACCTGGCGCTTAATCCTTTCGTTGCTGTATGCGGCGTAATGAACGTTCGCGACGCGATTGTTCACGGCTGCGGTCCAGCAAGATTTCCTCAATGAAAGCCAGATGGCGGTGCGACGCTTCGCGCGCCTGCTCCGGTTCCCCGGCCATTATCGCCTCGAATACTCGGGTGCGATGGTTGCTTACCAGCGGGAGCATCTCCCGACGGGCATACAACAATTCAAAATTCTGACGAACGTTCTGGGCCAGCATCGGCTCCATGCAGCGTAGCAGATGGAGGAGCACCACGTTGTGTGCAGCTTCGGTGACGGCAATTTGATACTGGACGACGGCGCTGGATTCGGCGTCTAAGTCGCCGGACTGCTGTGCCCGTTCAATGGCCTGATGCAACTCGCGAATACGCACGCGATCTTCATCAGTGCTGCGAAGGGCGGCGTAATAGGCCGCGATACCTTCCAGCGCGTGACGGGTCTCAAGCAGATCAAACTGGGATTCTGGGTGGTCAGAGAGAAGTTCTACCAGCGGATCGCTGAAGCTCTGCCACAGGCTGTTTTGCACAAAGGTTCCGCCACCCTGGCGACGGAGCAACAGGCCCTTTGCTTCGAGACGTTGAATCGCCTCACGCAAAGAGGGACGTGAAACGTCGAACTGTTTTGCCAGCTCGCGTTCTGGCGGGAGCTTCTCGCCCGGGCGCAGTGTCCCTTCGAGAATTAAAAACTCCAGCTGCTGCTCAATCACATCGGAAAGTTTTGGTTGGCGAATTTTGCTGTAGGCCATATTCCCTGTCTTACGCCTTTTTGCCCGGAGTCAATTGGTCTTACCAATTTCATGTTCGTATCGCTAAAGTAACAAAGTATTCACCTTCTGTCCATATTGGTTTTGATTGAAATCAGTAAACCCGGCACATTTTAACAACCTTACAGAACTAACGTTTCAGGAATGTAACTTTGCACAAATGAGTTGGTTACTACCAAAGAGGCAGTTTTAACCATAATGAAACGAGGGTTTTTGCAATCTGAAGCGATTCAACAAGGCAAAAAATGAAAATTCGCCCACTTCTTGCGCATTTCTATTCTATAGGTTGGGTATGAGGGGTTAACGTACCGATTTACAATTGGTTTCTTTTTATTCAAGTGGTCATCATCCCTTCATAAAGCAGGTGCATTCGCTGGCGCTTACCACTATTCTTGCGCTAACGGAAGCCATCTCCGCTTTTTTCGGTATCGTTAACCGTAAAGAAATAAATACAGAATATGGACTTTCATAATTACACACGCACAGCGTGAACATAACAACCACACACGAGGTTTCAAATGGAAGCTCAACAGCACGGCGATCAGCTAAAGCGCGGCCTTAAAAACCGCCATATTCAGCTCATCGCACTGGGCGGTGCTATTGGTACTGGCCTGTTTCTGGGCAGTGCGTCCGTTATCCAGTCTGCCGGTCCGGGCATTATTCTGGGTTACGCGATTGCGGGTTTCATTGCTTTTCTGATTATGCGCCAGCTGGGCGAAATGGTTGTCGAGGAGCCGGTCGCAGGCTCTTTCAGCCACTTTGCATACAAATACTGGGGCAGCTTTGCAGGCTTCGCCTCCGGCTGGAACTACTGGGTTCTGTACGTTCTGGTTGCCATGGCCGAGCTGACCGCCGTCGGTAAATACATTCAGTTCTGGTACCCGGAGATCCCCACCTGGGCGTCTGCGGCGGTCTTCTTCGTCCTGATCAACGCCATTAACCTGACCAACGTAAAAGTGTTCGGGGAGATGGAGTTCTGGTTCGCCATTATCAAAGTTATTGCCGTTGTGGCGATGATCGTCTTTGGCGGCTGGCTGCTGTTCAGCGGCAACGGCGGCCCGCAGGCCACGGTGCGCAACCTCTGGGAACAGGGCGGCTTCCTGCCGCACGGCATGACCGGGCTGGTAATGATGATGGCAATCATTATGTTCTCCTTCGGCGGTCTGGAGCTGGTGGGCATCACCGCCGCTGAAGCCGACAACCCGGAGCACAGCATCCCGAAAGCCACCAACCAGGTTATCTACCGCATCCTTATCTTCTATGTAGGCTCGCTGGCGGTACTGCTCGCTCTGCTGCCGTGGACGCGCGTCACGGCGGATACCAGCCCGTTTGTGCTGATCTTCCACGAGCTGGGCGACACCTTCGTGGCGAACGCGCTCAACGTCGTGGTGCTGACCGCCGCGCTCTCCGTGTATAACAGCTGCGTTTACTGCAACAGCCGTATGCTGTTCGGCCTGGCGCAGCAGGGCAACGCGCCAAAAGCGCTGCTCACCGTTGATAAACGCGGCGTACCGGTTAACACCATCATCGTTTCGGCGGTAGTGACGGCGCTGTGCGTGCTGATTAACTACCTCGCGCCGGAATCGGCCTTCGGCCTGCTGATGGCGCTGGTGGTTTCTGCCCTGGTAATCAACTGGGCGATGATCAGCCTCGCGCACATTAAATTCCGCCGCGCCAAGCAGCAGCAGGGCGTGACCACTCGCTTCCCTGCCCTGCTCTATCCGCTGGGTAACTGGGTGTGCCTGCTGTTCATGGCGGCCGTGCTGGTCATCATGCTCATCACCCCCGGCATGGCGATTTCCGTCTACCTGATCCCGGTCTGGATTGCGATCCTGGGCGTGGGCTATATGGTAAGACAGAAAAATGCCAAAACGGTGAAAGCACACTAATCCCCCTCGCTGTGTCCGCGCTCGCGGGCACAGCATCCTGTTACCTTCCTCACAAATTCACGCCAACAGCAAATTTATCCATATCACCGACCTTATACTGCTACGCATATATTTGTTTGCCAGCAAATAATTCTCTCCATACCGAAACCCGGAGAGCTGTCGATGGATAACAACAAACTTTCAGTAAAAGAAAAGATCGGCTATGGCATGGGTGACGCCGGATGCAACATTATTTTTGGCGCCATCATGTTGTTTGTTAATTATTTTTATACGGATATTTTTGGTCTGGCTCCTGCGCTGGTCGGGGTTTTACTGCTGTCTGTCCGCGTCATTGATGCGGTAACAGACCCGATTATGGGTGCCATTGCCGACCGTACCCGCAGCAAATATGGCCGGTTTCGTCCATGGCTGCTGTGGATTGCCTTCCCCTACGCGCTGTTCAGCATTCTGATGTTCACCACCCCGGAGTGGAGCTATAACAGCAAAGTTATCTATGCGTTCGTCACCTATTTCCTGCTTTCGCTGACCTACACGGCAATCAACATTCCTTACTGCTCGCTCGGTGGCGTGATCACCAACGACCCGAAAGAGCGCGTCGCCTGCCAGTCCTATCGCTTTGTGATGGTGGGAATCGCCACGCTATTGCTGTCGCTGACGCTGCTGCCAATGGCGGACTGGTTCGGCGGGGATAACAAAGCCAAAGGCTACCAGATGGCGATGACCGTCCTGGCGCTGGTTGGTACCTGTATGTTCCTGTTCTGCTTCGCCACCGTGCGCGAGCGCGTACGCCCGGCGGTGCAAAGCCATGATGAGCTGAAAAACGACCTGAAGGACGTGTGGAAGAACGACCAGTGGGTGCGTATTCTGCTCCTCACGCTCTGCAACGTCTGCCCGGGCTTTATCCGCATGGCGGCAACCATGTATTACGTCACCTGGGTCATGGGGCAAAGCACCCACTTCGCCACGCTGTTTATCAGCCTGGGCGTCGTCGGCATGATGTTCGGCAGCATGCTGGCGAAAGTGCTGACCGACCGCTGGTGCAAGCTGAAGGTCTTCTTCTGGACCAACATCGCGCTGGCCATTTTCTCCTGCGCCTTTTACTTCTTCGATCCGAAAGCGACGACCACCATTGTGGTGCTCTACTTCCTGCTGAACATTCTGCACCAGATCCCATCCCCGCTGCACTGGTCCCTGATGGCCGACGTGGACGACTACGGCGAGTGGAAAACCGGGAAACGTATCACCGGGATCAGCTTCTCCGGCAACATTTTCTTCCTCAAGCTGGGGCTGGCGATAGCCGGGGCGATGGTTGGCTTCCTGCTCTCCTGGTACGGCTATGACGCAGGCGCAAAAGCGCAAAGCGCGGACGCCATTAACGGGATCGTCCTGCTCTTCACCGTTATTCCCGGCATTGGATATCTCATTACCGCAGGCGTGGTACGTCTGCTGAAGGTTGACCGGGAGACGATGAAGCGGATCCAGGAAGACCTGGAGAAACGTCGCAATAACTACCGCGAGCTGAACGAGTATCAGGAACTCAGCGCCGCTGAGACAAAATAAGGAAAGTCGAATGCAAACCTGGCCAAACCCGTTTATTGAACAACGCGCCGATCCTTACATCCTGCACCACGAAGGGCAGTACTATTTCATCGCCTCCGTGCCCCAGTACGACCGGCTGGCGCTCCGCCGCGCGGACTCGCTGGAAGGTTTACCCGGTGCCGAAGAGGTGGTGGTCTGGCGCAAGCCCGACACCGGCCCGATGAGCCAGCTGATCTGGGCGCCGGAACTGCATCATATCGACGGCAGGTGGTACATCTATTATGCCGCGACGCATACCCAGGCGCTCGACGAACTCGGGATGTTCCAGCACCGTATGTTTGCGCTCGAATGCGCAGACCCCGATCCGCTCACCGGTACCTGGGTGGAAAAAGGGCAAATTACAACGCCGTTTGACACCTTCGCGCTGGACGCCACCACCTTTGTGCATCAGGGAAAACGCTGGTACCTGTGGGCGCAAAAAGCGCCGGATATTGCCGGTAACTCCAACCTTTATCTGTGTGAAATGGAAAATCCGTGGACGCTAAAAGGCGAGCCGGTAATGCTCAGTAAGCCGGAATACGACTGGGAATGCCGCGGGTTTTGGGTCAATGAAGGACCGGCGGTGCTGTTCCATGGCGATAAGCTGTTTATTAGCTACTCCGCCAGCGCCACCGATGAGAACTACTGCATGGGGCTACTGTGGATAGACCTGCATGCCGATCCGCAAAACCCGGCGAACTGGCATAAATCCTCGCGCCCGGTATTCGTGACCAGCTACGAAAACCGTCAGTACGGGCCAGGCCATAACAGCTTTACGCAGACGCCAGAGGGCGACGATGTGCTGGTCTACCACGCGCGAAACTACACTGAAATTGAGGGCGATCCGCTTTACGATCCGAATCGCCACACGCGTCTGAAACGCGTCCGCTGGGACGAAAACGGGATGCCTGATTTCGGCATCCCGCCTGCGGATACGCTGTAACGGCTTCGGCGCGCCGGGTCAGACCAGCGTGCCGTAAATTGTCAGCAGCGCCACAATCACCACCACCGCAAACGAGGTTTTCTTTGCCATCGAGACGGCGGCTTTTGGCGTTGCTACTTTATCCGTGTGCGGCTCGCGCGCCAGCGAGAACTGCGCCAGACGGGTTAACACCTGATACTGCGCGGTGTGGCGGTCCGCAAGGGAAGCAAACCACGCGGGCAGGGCTTTTTCACCATGCCCGATGAGAGCATAGACAACCCCCACCAGACGCACCGGAAGCCAGTCAAGCACGTGCAGAATGGCGTCAATACCGGACTGTAAACGCTCATGCGGCGTAAGGTAGCGGGCAAGCCAGGTCTGCCAGGCGCGCAGGAACGCATAGCCCATCAGCAGTACCGGCCCCCACGGACCGCCCACCACAAACCAGAACAGCGGTGCCAGGTAGTAACGGAAGTTGATCCACAGCAGCGCGTTTTGCAGCTCGCGCAGAAATTCACGTTCATCGCAGTCCGGCGGTACGCCGTGGATCATCGTCAGCTCGCTCGCCATCGCACCGCGCGCGTGGGCATCATCACGGGAGGCGGCCTTCAGGTAGGCGTGATAGTGCAAACGCACCTTGCCCGCGCCAATGCACAGCACGCCCAGCAGGATCCACACCACCAGCAGCGGCACGTTGAAAAAAAGGCCGTACAGCGAGCGCAGCAGCAGGAACGTAATCACCATCACACCTGCCGTCATCAGCAGCGTGCGCAGCATGGAAAAATGTCTGATGCGGCGGAATAACACCTCCAGCCGATGATCCAGATGCCAGTGCTCGCCGAGCTTAAACAGGCGCTCAGCGATCATAACCAGCAGCATGGTAAACAACGTCATGTTATCTCCTTATCTGACGACGTGGTAAGCATGGCGCGAAACCGGGACCAGTCAAACGCCGGGCCGGGGTCGGTTTTCCTTTCGGGGGCGATGTCGCAGTGCCCCGTAATATTCTTTGCTATTGCGGGATAGAGCCCGACAAGCGTTTGCGTCACAGCAGCCAGTTTCTGATACTGCGCATCGGTGTAAGGGGTGGTGTCCGTTCCTTCCAGCTCAATCCCAATGGAGAAATCATTGCAGCGCTCGCGCCCCCGGTACATGGATACGCCGGCATGCCAGGCACGCTTGTCAAAAGGAACATACTGAACCACTTCACCATCACGACGGATCAGACAGTGTGCCGAGACGCGCAGATGCGCAATTTCAGCGAAAAAGGGATGGGCATTGGGATCTATCGTTCCAGTGAATAACGCATCGATCCACGGTCCGCCAAACTCCCCCGGCGGGAGGCTAATATTGTGAACCACCAGCAGTGTGGGCTTTTCATCCTCCGGGCGGCAATCGTGGTGCGGCGACGGTAAATGCCGCGCGTCCACCAGCCATCCGTTCTCTAACAACATGCTAGAACTCCTTATCTGTGGTGCTGTTACTCGGTTCAGAGTAGCATGTTTCAATATTATGATTCGTTACCAATTTGGAGTTTTATCATGCCGCCTCGCCGCTACAACCCCGACCACCGACGTGACGCGCTTCTGGAACGTATTAATAGTGATATTCCGGCAAGCGTTGCCCATGCCCTGAAGGAAGATCTGGGCGGCGACGTCAGCGCCGACAACGATATTACCGCACAATTATTGCCGGAAGAGACACGCTCGCACGCGGTCATTATCACCCGCGAAGCGGGGGTTTTCTGCGGCAAACGCTGGGTTGAGGAGGTCTTTACCCAGCTGGCGGGCGACGATGTGCAGGTAACGTGGCATGTTGCTGATGGCGATGCGGTAACCGCCGGTCAGCCACTATTCGAGCTGGACGGCCCATCCCGGGTCTTGCTGACCGGTGAACGCACCGCGCTCAATTTCGTGCAAACGCTCTCCGGCGTCGCCAGTGAGGTACGCCGCTACGTAGATCTGCTGGCAGGTACCCGCACCCAGCTGCTGGATACCCGTAAAACCCTGCCGGGCCTGCGTACCGCCCTGAAATACGCCGTGCTCTGCGGCGGCGGCGCAAACCATCGTCTGGGGCTGTCCGATGCTTTCCTGATTAAAGAGAACCATATTATTGCTTCCGGCTCCGTGCGTAAGGCCGTGGAGAAAGCCTTCTGGCTGCACCCGGACGTGCCGGTCGAAGTGGAAGTGGAAAATCTGGAGGAGCTGGACGAGGCCATCAAAGCCGGGGCAGACATTATCATGCTTGATAACTTCGACACGGAGCAGATGCGTGAGGCGGTTAAACGCACCAACGGCCAGGCGCAGCTTGAGGTGTCCGGCAACGTGACGTTTGACACCATCCGCGAGTTTGCTGAAACCGGCGTTGATTACATCTCCGTTGGCGCGCTGACCAAGCACGTACGCGCCCTCGACCTCTCTATGCGCTTCAAATAACGAGTCCTCCCCTCTCCGCCCGGAGAGGGGAAATACGAGACCGCTCGCATTTACGCTGCTCTTCTCTGCAACGCTCAATAAAACCCCTGAAAGCCCCTTCACGTTCACGCTTTTGCTCCTCGTTTCTGCGCGCTGGCACTGCCACAGTAGCGCCACTTAACGTAAGGAGCAGACATGAACAGACAACAAGGATTTACGCTGATTGAGCTAATGGTCGTCATTGGCATTATTGCCATCCTGAGCGCAATTGGCGTCCCGGCCTATCAGAACTACCTGCGTAAAGCGGCGCTCACCGATATGCTGCAAACGTTCATCCCCTACCGCACCGCCATTGAGCTTTGCGCTCTGGATCACGGCGGTGTGGAGCGCTGCGACGCGGGCACCAGCGGCATTCCCTCACCGACAACCACACGCTACGTTTCGGCAATGAGCGTGGCGAAGGGCGTGGTGTCGTTAACAGGACAGGAGAGCCTGAACGGGCTTGAGGTTCTGATGACGCCGATCTGGAGCGACGGCAACGGCATGACGGGCTGGACGCGTGACTGCAAAATAGTGTCCGACGCTGCGCTCAGGCAAGCCTGCGAAGACGTTTTCCGCTTCGACAATAACTGACAGGAGTGGATGATGAACACCGAACAGCTTATGACCCTCTGCCAGCGCCATCACGCCCTGCTGCTGGCAAGCGACGCGGACATGATAAGCATTGCCGTGGTGGGAAACCCGGCCTCTGAACTGATGGAGGCTTTACGCTTCGCCACTCAAAAGCGTATTGATATAGAGTGCTGGACGGCCGAGCGCATGGAAAAACGGCGCCAGTCCGTCACATCATTGCACCTGCCGGGCATAGCGCCAGGCTCGGCCGCTGACGTTCTCAATACGATCCTGCAGCAGGCGGTAAGCCAGCGGGCATCCGACATCCATATTGAACCAGCGGAAAATGGCTACCAGATCCGCCTGCGGATTGACGGCGTTCTCTACCCGCAACCGCCGATCGCGGCTGCTCTCGGGGCGACGCTGGCCGCGCGCCTGAAGGTGCTGGGCCAGCTGGATATTGCCGAGCGCCGCTTGCCGCAGGACGGCCAGTTTACGGTGGAGCTGGAAAGCAGCCCCGTCTCGTTTCGTATCGCAACGCTTCCCTGTAGCGGCGGAGAAAAAATCGTGCTGCGCCTGCTTCACCAGGTACAGCAAGCGCTGGAGCTCGATCGGCTGGGCATGAGCGCAGACCAGCAGTTGCGCTTTGCCGGAGTGCTAAACGGCCCGCAGGGACTGATTCTGGTCACCGGCCCGACCGGTAGCGGAAAAACGGTGACGCTGTACAGCGCGCTGCAGGCGCGAAATACCCCTGACGTTAATATTTGCAGCGTGGAGGATCCTGTAGAAATCCCCCTTGCAGGCCTGAACCAGACGCAGATTAACCCGCGCGCCGGGCTGACCTTTCAGAGCGTGCTGCGCGCCCTGCTTCGCCAGGATCCCGATATCATCATGGTGGGGGAAATTCGTGACGGCGAAACGGCAGAAATTGCCATTAAGGCCGCGCAAACCGGGCATCTGGTGCTCTCCACGCTTCACACTAACTCGACTACCGAAGCGCTGGTACGGCTGGAACAGATGGGCGTCGCGCGCTGGATGATCTCTTCTGCGCTCTCAATGGTGGTTGCCCAGCGGCTGGTGCGTCGGCTGTGCCCGCACTGTCGACAGGAGGCAAGCCGCCACGCCGACCTCCCTCGCAGCCTGTGGCCCCGGCCGCTTCCGCGCTGGCAACCTACCGGCTGCGATCGCTGTTATCACGGATTTTATGGCCGCGTAGCCCTCTTTGAAGTGCTCGTCATCGATGACGCGCTCCGGCAGGCTATTGCCAGTGGAGCGAGTACAGAGGTGATTGGCTCCAGCGCACGTCAGGCGGGAATGACGTCGTTGTTCGAACACGGCTGTATGGCCGTTGAACAAGGGCTAACCACGCTCGAAGAGCTGTTGCGCGTACTGGGCATGCCCGATGGCTGCTAACGCCCTCTGGCGCTGGCGCGCGCTGACCATTGAGGGTGACGTACAGACCGGCACCCTCTGGGCCATCGACCATGATGCAGCTTACGCCGCATTAGTGCGTAAACAGCTTCATCCGCTGGAGCTCAGGCGCTGCCAGCAGCGCCATCGATGGCAGGTACACCACTGCTACGATATTTTTCGCCAGCTCGCCACGCTGTTGCAGGCCGGGCTCACGCTATCCCAAAGCCTGCAGATGCTGGCGGAACAGCATCCTTTACGGCAGTGGCAGGCGCTGCTGCATAGCCTTGCTGAGGATCTGAGCGAAGGTTACGCCTTATCAGAGGCAATGAAGAAGTGGCCAGAGGTGTTTAGCCCTCTTTATATCTCCATGGTGAAAACGGGTGAACTGACGGGACAGCTCGAAGCGTGCTGTCGCCAGCTCGCGCAGCAGCAGAAATCCCAGCAGCTGCTGAGTGCAAAAGTGAAGAAAGCGCTGCGCTACCCGGCGATCGTCCTGACGCTGGCCGTTGTCGTGGTGCTGGCCATGGTTACGCTGGTTTTGCCCGAGTTTGCCGCGATATACAAAACGTTTAACACCCCGCTTCCGCTTCTCACGCAGGCGGTCATGGGGCTGGCTACCTTCATTCAGGCGCATCTCCTCGCCCTTTTCGCCCTGCTCGCGACGCTGGTTATCGTCGCCTGTAAACTGCGGCGGCATCCCCGCTGGCAGCATATGCTGTTACGCATACCGGTGATGGGCGCGCTGTCGCGCGGGCAAAAGCTGGGACAAATATTTACCGTGCTGTCTTTAACCCAGCAGGCCGGGATCGCATTTCTAGACGGGATGGAGAGCGTGCAGGAAACCGTTGAGAGTGGCTACTGGCAGGAGAAAATCCGCGCGGTGCGCAGCGATATTGAACGGGGTATGCCCGTGTGGTCATCCTTTCAGAAAGCCTCTGTTTTTACGCCCCTGTGCATTCAGCTGATACGCACCGGAGAAGTATCGGGTTCCCTGGACGTGATGCTGCTGAATCTCGCACGTCACCATACGGAACGGACATTTGAGCAGGCGGACAGTCTGGCGGCAATGCTTGAGCCTTTGCTGCTGATCGTGACGGGTGTGATTATCGGTACGCTGGTGGTGGCAATGTATCTGCCGGTTTTCCATCTGGGGGATGCGATGAGCGCGGGTTAACGCTGGCGCACGGATGCGCGCCAGCTGTAGCCGTCAGAGGCTATTGAATACGCGGTTTTCCTGCTCCTGAACGCGGATAAACGTCGTGCGTTTAGTCAGCTCTTTCAGGCGGGAAGCACCAACGTAGGTGCAGGCAGAGCGCAAACCGCCAAGGATATCGCGCGCCGTGTTCTCAACAGGGCCACGCAGCGGCAGCTTAACGGTTTTACCTTCCGCGGCACGGTATTTAGCTACACCGCCCACGTGACGGGTCATCGCAGATTCAGAGCTCATTCCGTAGAACAGCATGAATTTCTCGCCGTTCTCTTCCACCACGGTACCGCCGCTCTCTTCGTGACCAGCCAGCATGCCGCCGAGCATGACGAAGTCTGCGCCACCGCCGAAGGCTTTCGCTACATCGCCCGGCATGGTGCAGCCACCGTCGCTGATGATTTGGCCGCCCAGGCCGTGCGCCGCGTCAGCGCATTCGATTACCGCCGACAGCTGCGGATAACCCACGCCGGTTTTCACACGCGTGGTGCATACGGAACCCGGGCCAATACCCACCTTAACGATGTCAGCCCCAGAAAGGATCAGCTCTTCACACATCTCTCCGGTCACCACGTTGCCGGCGATGATGGTTTTCGTTGGCCAGGCTTCACGCGCCTTGCTGACGAACTGCACGAAATGTTCGGAATAGCCGTTCGCCACGTCAATACAGACAAAATTCAGCGCCGGATTCGCATTCAGGATCTGCCTGGTTTTCTCGAAATCTGCATCAGACGTACCGGTAGACACCATCACATGCTTCACCACGTCAGCAGAGGCGGAGGCAGCAAACGCATTCCACTCTTCAGCGCTATAGTGTTTGTGTACCGCAGTCAGGATGTCGAACTGCGCCAGTGCGGTAGCCATTTCGAAGGTTCCGACTGTATCCATGTTGGCGGCAATAATCGGCACGCCAGACCACGTCTGACCGGAATGCTTAAAGGTGAATTGACGTTCGAGTTCAACGTCTGAGCGGCTTTTCAGCGTAGAGCGTTTAGGGCGGATAAGAACGTCTTTGAAACCTAACTTGAGATCTTCTTCGATACGCATGTGCGGATTCCTGGGGTTAGAGGCAAAAATAGTGAAAGCACAACTCCAGTGACGCTATCATACGCACTAATACCTGCTCCGCAAGACTGCGAAAATCACTTTTTTTACGCTACAATCCTATAAATTTACCTGATAAAAAGCGGGTAAAGAGAGCTAAACATTCGCTGTTGAAAGTTTGAACTTTAAGCAACTGATTTTATAAATGAATAATTCCCAGGATCTTATGTAATGGGGTATATCGTCGCATTAACCGGCGGCATCGGTAGTGGTAAAAGCACCGTTGCGGACGCGTTTTCTCGTCTCGGCATTACGATTATCGACGCAGATATCATTGCCCGTCAGGTGGTAGAACCAAATACACCCGCCTTACATGCCATCGAAGCACATTTTGGCAGCAGCGTTATACAGGCTGACGGTACGCTAAACCGACGACAGCTCCGTGAATGCATATTTTCCGATCCTGCGGAAAAGGCCTGGCTTAATGCCCTGCTCCACCCCATTATCCACCAGGAAACCCAGCGTCAAATGGCCGCAGCCAGCTCGCCCTATGTGCTGTGGGTTGTTCCGTTGCTGGTTGAAAACCAGCTTCAGAAAAAAGCGGACAGAACGCTGGTGATTGACGTTTCCCGCGAAACGCAAATCCAGAGAACCATGGCCCGTGACCATGTTTCTCGTGAGCATGCTGAACAAATTCTTGCCGCTCAGGCCACGCGCGAAGCGCGCCTTGCCGTTGCGGATGATGTTATTGATAATAACGGCGCACCAGATGCCATTGCATCGGATGTTGCTCGTCTGCACGCGCAGTATCTGACCTTCGCCGCGCAGGCCGTTGCACAGGAAAAACCATAATGTCGACTCATATCCTTTTTGAGCACCCGCTTAACGAAAAAATGCGCACCTGGCTGCGCATAGAATTTCTTATCCAGCAGCTTTCACAGCACCTGCCCGTCAACGATCACGCCACCGCGCTGCATTTTTTCCGCAACGTGGGCGATCTGCTGGATGTAATTGAACGCGGCGATGTCCGCACTGAGCTGCTGAAAGAGCTGGAACGCCAGCAGCGTAAACTACAGGCCTGGGCCGAAGTGCCCGGCGTGGACCAAAGTCGAATTGACGCGTTACGCCAGCAGCTGAAAAACAGCAGCACGACGCTGATGGCCGCGCCGCGCGTCGGGCAGTTTCTGCGAGAAGATCGTTTGATCGCGCTGGTGCGCCAGCGTCTGAGCATACCGGGCGGATGCTGTAGCTTCGATCTGCCAACGCTGCATATGTGGTTACACATGCCGCAGGAGCAGCGCGATCGCCAGGTGAGCGGCTGGCTGGCGAGCCTGGAGCCGATGAATCAGGCGCTATCGCTGATCCTCGATCTTGTCCGTAATTCTGCCCCGTTCCGCAAGCAAACCAGCCTCAACGGCTTTTATCAGGACAACGGCGACGATGCGGATCTTCTGCGTCTGAACCTGTCTCTAGGCGAGCAGCTTTATCCGCAGATTTCGGGGCATAAAAGCCGTTTCGCGATCCGCTTTATGCCGCTGGACAGCGAACATGGCACCGTGCCGGAACGCCTCGATTTTGAACTGGCCTGTTGTTAAGGAGTGCCGATGTCTGACGTAACTACCGTAAACTGCCCAACCTGTGGGAAAACCGTTGTCTGGGGCGAAGTGAGCCCATTTCGCCCATTCTGCTGCAAGCGCTGTCAGCTTATTGACCTGGGCGAATGGGCAGCGGAAGAGAAACGCATTCCCAGCGAAGGCGACCTCTCGGATAGCGATGACTGGAGCGAGAACCAGCAGTAGCGTTCAAAGCCTGCTGGCGCTTCGCTTAGCAGGCCTACGGGTTGCCCGTTAGCCGGGATATGACGGGCGCATTTGCCGGAGGAAATTTTTCGGCATCACTCGCGTGAAGCGTAACCCAGCCACCCGGCTGCCCCTCTTTCCCCCAGGGTTCTCCCTCCCAGCTTTGCACAAGCCAGAACCAGAGCGTGATGTGACGATCCGGAAACTGGTATTCCAGCTTATCAAACAGCGTTGCGCCAATCGGAGTAATGCCGACCTCTTCCTGAAGCTCACGCACCAGCGCCTGCTCCGGCGTTTCGCCCGATTCGATTTTCCCGCCCGGGAACTCCCATTTGTTGGCCATGTGCGCATCGGCTGCACGTTGGGTAATGAAGATCTGATTTTGCGGGTTGCGAATAATCCCGACGGCAATTTGCAGTGTTTTCATATTGGCACTTCCATAAAAAAGGCGCAGATATCTGCGCCTTTTCAGTTTGTTATGTTCTTAGCTCAGGCGGCCGTGGCACGCCTTGTATTTTTTGCCGGAACCGCAAGGGCACGGATCGTTACGACCCACCTTACGATCGCCCGTCTGCGCTGCGATTGCCGCTGCGGCCTCGCTTTCGTCGGTCTGGTGGCTCAGCTGCTGCATCTGCGCCAGACGCTCAGCCTCTTCACGACGCTGCTGCTCCATCGCCTCCACTTCTTCCGGCATGCGCACCTGAACTTTGCTCAGGGTGCTGATGACTTCGTACTTCAGCGACTCCAGCATTGCAGCAAACATGGAGAAGGATTCACGCTTGTACTCCTGCTTCGGATCTTTCTGCGCATAACCGCGCAGGTGGATACCCTGACGCAGGTAGTCCATCGCCGCGAGGTGCTCTTTCCACAGGGAGTCCAGCGTCTGCAACATAACGCCTTTCTCGAAGTGACGCATCATCTCGGCGCCAACCACCTCTTCCTTACGCTTGTAGACTTCCAGCGCGGTTTCGTAAATACGTTCGCGCAGGGTCTCTTCATGCAGCTCTGGCTCTTTGTCCAGCCACTCTTTGATTGGCAGCTCAAGATCGAAGTCGTTTTTCAGACGTTCCTGCAGGCCTTCAATATCCCACATCTCTTCCAGAGACTGAGGCGGAATATGCGCGTCGATAGTGGCTTTGAACACGTCTTCACGAATGCTGTTGATGGTTTCGCTCACGTCGGACACGTCCAGCAGTTCGTTACGCTGGGTATAAATCGCACGACGCTGGTCGTTGGCAACGTCATCATATTCCAGCAGCTGCTTACGGATGTCGAAGTTGCGGCTTTCAACCTTACGCTGGGCGTTAGCAATCGCTTTAGTGACCCACGGGTGCTCAATCGCTTCGCCTGGCTTCATGCCCAGTTTACGCATCATGCCGGAAACGCGGTCGGAGGCGAAAATACGCATCAGCGCATCTTCCATAGACAGGTAGAAGCGGGAAGAACCGGCATCACCCTGACGACCCGCACGACCACGCAGCTGGTTATCAATACGACGAGATTCATGACGCTCGGTACCGATGATGTGCAGACCACCAGACGCCAGCACCGCGTCGTGACGTACCTGCCAGTCGGCCTTGATCTGGGCAATCTGTTCAGGCGTTGGGTTTTCCAGCTCTGCCACTTCGGCCTGCCAGCTGCCGCCCAGCATAATATCGGTACCACGACCCGCCATGTTGGTGGCGATGGTCACGGCAGCCGGATAGCCCGCCTGCGCAACGATGTCCGCTTCTTTGGCGTGGAACTTGGCGTTCAGAACGTTGTGTTTGATGCCTGCTTTGGTCAGCTCGTTGGACACCACCTCAGATTTCTCAATGGAGATGGTCCCTACCAGCACCGGCTGGCCTTTAGCGGTACGATCGCGAATATCTTCGATGATGGCCTGAATTTTTTCCGCTTCGGTCATGTACACCAGGTCCGGCATATCCTTACGGATCATCGGACGGTTGGTTGGCACAACCACGGTATCCAGCTTATAGATGGAGCTGAATTCAAACGCTTCGGTATCAGCGGTACCGGTCATCCCTGCCAGCTTCTCGTAAAGACGGAAGTAGTTCTGGAAGGTGATGGATGCCAGCGTCTGGTTTTCGTTTTGAATATCCACGCCTTCTTTCGCTTCAACGGCCTGGTGCAGGCCATCAGACCAGCGACGCCCCTGCATGGTACGGCCGGTGTGTTCATCGACGATGATGACTTCACCGTCTTTGACGATGTAGTCGACGTCGCGGGTGAACAGCGCATGCGCGCGCAGCGCGGCGGTGACGTGGTGCATCAGCATGATGTTGCTCGGGGAGTACAGGGACTCGCCCTCTTCCATGATGCCTTCTGCTACCAGCAACTCTTCAATTTTCACCAGACCGCGTTCGGTCAGGTTCACCTGACGCGCTTTTTCATCGACGGAGAAGTGACCTTCACCCTGGAAGGTATCGGAGTCTTCTTTCTCCTGACGCAGCAGGTGAGGAATGATTTTGTCGACCTTACGGTACATCTCAGAGCTGTCTTCGGCCGGGCCGGAGATAATCAGCGGGGTACGCGCTTCATCGATCAGAATGGAGTCAACCTCATCCACCAGCGCATAGTGCAGCTTGCGCTGCACGCGCTCTTCCGGGCTGAACGCCATGTTGTCGCGCAGGTAGTCAAAGCCGTATTCGTTGTTGGTACCGTAGGTGATGTCGGCGTTATAGGCTTCACGCTTGGCTGGTGCCGGCAGGCCGGACATGTTAATGCCAACGGTCATGCCGAGGAACTCGAACAGTGGACGGTTGTTTTCGGCGTCACGCTGCGCCAGATAGTCGTTGACGGTCACAACGTGAACGCCTTTACCGGTCAGGGCATTCAGGTAAGCCGGGAGCGTTGCGGTCAGGGTTTTACCTTCACCGGTACGCATTTCCGCGATGCAGCGCTCGTTAAGCACCATACCACCGAGCAACTGTACGTCGAAGTGACGCATGCCGAACACACGTTTACTCGCTTCACGCACAACGGCAAAGGCTTCAGGGATCAGGCTCTCTAAGGTTTCGCCTTTTTCCAGACGCGCGCGGAACTCCGCAGTTTTCGCCTTCAGCTCGTCATCAGAGAGCTTCTCCATCGCCGGTTCCATACCGTTGATGACGTTTACCGCTTTGCGCATGCGGCGCAGGGTACGATCGTTACGACTACCAAAAACTTTGGTTAATAATTTGATTAGCATAATAAATTCTCAAACGCCCCAGATGGGCAGATAAATTAAGGTATTGAAAAAGGTTAATTTAGCTGAGGCGTTGAGGCCCGGCACGGATGCCGTGAACCTGGCTAATCCATGTCGAAATGGAGAATGATGCGGGGGAAACAAAACAGGTTTGTGCCGTCTGACTCACGGTGACGGGCGGCTGGTTGTCCTGCGTCAGGAGCGCATTAAGCGTATCGAGCAGAGCAAGGTGCTGAGCCTGGACCGGCAGCGTTTCTTCAGCAACAGGCATCGTCTGGGGCGCCATCGCGAACGACAGATGGCGGATAACCGTGCGGATGGCGTGCTGCTGCCAGTAATCAACAGAGAAATTGGGACGGCGACTGGCTTCGAGCCACGCGAGGTTAGTAAAGTTAACCCGCGTGGTGAGATCGTGTTTGGTCGTGGTGGAACGCGCCGGCGAAGCCGCTTCTGCGCTGTTGCTGAGCACAGGCAAGCCGAGACTCGCCGCGACCATCCCTAATAAGAGATGCGGCCAGAAGTAACGTCTGCCAAATTGTCGCCAGCGCGTCAGTATTCCGCTCACTTGCTCCACCACATTCGCCCGCCAATGCAGGCTGAGTTCAGTTATTCTTTTTAGCGCCCAGATATTACCACTAAAGCCAATACACAGCAGCAGGAATGACGCCCCGCAGCAGGTAAAAACGGTCAATAATGCAGCGAACACACCGTTATTCGGCACCCGACGCAGGCCAGGCAGAGAGGGACAAATCAAAGAAGTGCAGAAATAAAAACGACTGGCTTCCCTGGTCGGAGAGAGTACCAGGTGAACCAGTCGCTTTTCTTACGAAACGGCTTGAACCGTTACGCCAGGACCATAGTCGGTGCTTTGAACGCCAGCGGCAGTTCGGCTTCGTCTTCGAAGGTCACATATTCCCAGGCTTCCTGTTTTGCCAGGACTGCCTGCAACAGTTTGTTGTTCAGCGCATGACCGGATTTAAACGCGGTAAATGCACCAATAATATTGTGACCACACATGAAGAGGTCGCCGATCGCGTCCAGCATTTTGTGACGAACAAACTCATCTTCAAAACGCAGGCCGTCTTCGTTCAGTACGCGATAATCGTCAACAACGATGGCACAATCGAAGCTGCCGCCCAGGCACAGGCCGCGGGACTGCAAATATTCGATATCGCGCATGAAGCCGAAAGTACGTGCTCGGCTAATCTGACGCATAAACGCATCCGCAGAGAAGTTCATCGCATAGCGCTGGGTGCTGGAATCAATCGCCGGATGGTTAAAGTCGATGGTAAAGTCCAACGAAAAACCATTGTACGGTTTGAATTCAGCCCACTTGTCGCCATCTTCGACGCGAACGGTCTCTTTAATGCGAACAAATTTCTTCGCGCAGTTCAGTTCTTCGATGCCGGCATCCAGCAACAAATAAACGAACGGAGCAGCACTTCCGTCCATGATCGGGATTTCTGGCGCATCGACTTCAACAATGATGTTGTCGATACCCAGACCCGCCAGGGCGGCGTTCAGGTGCTCTACGGTAGAAATCCGCACGTCATGCTCGTTCACCAGACAAGTACAGAGCATAGTATCACGCACAGATTTGGCATCGGCCGGAAAATCTACCGGTGGATTCAAGTCGGTGCGACGATAGATGACCCCGGTATTGGCCGGCGCAGGGCGTAACGTCAGTGTGACTTTCTTGCCGGTATGTAAACCGACACCAGTCGCCTGAACGATACGTTTAAGTGTCCTTTGTTTGATCATCGTATAATCTCGCCAAATTAACTATCCAACCGAGAGTGTATATCACTAACGGTGGGCCAGTTTAGCACAAAGAGCGCAAATCCCCAAATTCCAGCCAATTCTTAGTCAGCTTGCTTACGCAGGAACGCCGGGATGTCCAGATAATCTGGCTCTTTTGCCGTTTGTGGAGTCGGGTCGTTCACCACTTTCGCAGCTGGTTTTTGCTCCTGAGTCAGAGGCGCCATACCGTGCTGCTGGTAACGATCCATCACAGGCTGCTGAGTCTGTTTGTTGGTCACCAGAGTGATCTCAGGACGCTTGTCCATACCGATACCGGTCGCAACAACGGTCACACGCAGTTCGTCGTTCATTTCCGGGTCAAGGGAAGTACCGATTACCACGGTCGCATTGTCAGAGGCGAATGCACGGATGGTGTTACCTACGGTTTCGAACTCATCCAGACGCAGGTCAAAGCCAGCGGTAATGTTGACCAGCACGCCGCGCGCACCAGACAGATCGATATCTTCCAGCAGCGGAGAAGAGATCGCCATTTCAGCGGCTTCTTCCGCACGGTCTTCACCGCTCGCCACGCCAGAGCCCATCATCGCGTAGCCCATTTCGGACATCACGGTGCGAACGTCTGCAAAGTCAACGTTCATCAGGCCAGGACGGGTAATCAGTTCGGCGATACCCTGAACCGCGCCTTTCAGCACGTCGTTTGCTGCGCCAAAAGCATCCAGCAGAGAGATGCCGCGACCCAGCACTTTCAGCAGCTTGTCGTTCGGGATGGTAATCAGAGAGTCCACGTGCTTAGACAGCTCGGTGATACCCTGCTCCGCGAAAGCCATACGCTTCTTGCCTTCAAAGTTGAAAGGCTTGGTCACGACGGCAACGGTCAGAATACCTAAATCTTTAGCGACTTCCGCCACAACAGGTGCTGCACCGGTACCCGTACCGCCGCCCATACCTGCTGCGATGAAGACCATGTCTGCACCGTCCAGTGCAGCGCGCAGGGCTTCACGATCTTCTTCAGCCGCATTGCGGCCCACTTCAGGGTTAGCCCCAGCGCCCAGACCTTTGGTGATGCCACCACCAATCTGGATCGTCTGGCCAACAGCCGTTTTACGCAGTGCCTGCGCATCGGTGTTCACCGCGAAGAATTCAACACCTTCAATGCGCTCGCGCACCATATGCTCTACGGCGTTACCGCCGCCGCCACCGACGCCGATGACTTTAATCACCGCGTCGTTGGTTAATTCCATTGGTTCAAACATAGTTTCTCTCCGTTGTGCCTGTCGCCCGAGACCGCTAATTCTCTCCGGTCTCTTAAAAAATTAAAATTCTTTTCGCAACCAGGTGTTAAGTCGTTTGACCCACGACCCCACCGAGACGCGTTTTTCCACCTCTGCTTCACCACTTAAATGGGATTCTTTCCCGTAGTGCAGCAGGCCCACCGCCGTTGAATAGTACGGCTCCTGAGCATAATCCGTTAAACCGGTGATATTCAGCGGCGCACCAATACGCACCTGCGTATGGAACACGCGCTGAGCGCAGGCCGCAAGACCTTCAATTTGCGCTGCCCCGCCGGTTAATACAATCCCCGCCGCGAGATGATGTTTCACACCCTGCTGGCGAAGCTGTTCCTGTAGCTGCAAAATCTCTTCGTTGACCAGATTGAGCAGCTCGGTATAGCGCGGCTCGATCACCTCTGCCAGCGTCTGGCGTTGCAGGCTGCGCGGCGGTCGTCCACCAACGCTCGGCACTTCAACGCTCTCATCTTTACCGACGATAGAGCCCAGCGCACAACCATGGCGCACTTTGATCGCCTCTGCATCGCTCGGTGGCGTACCAAAGGCGTAAGCGATATCGCTGGTCACGACGTTCCCGGCGTACGGGATCACTTTGGTGTGGCGCAACGCACCGCCGGTATAGACAGCCATGTCCATTGTACCACCACCAATATCGACCACACAGACGCCCAGTTCACGTTCGTCTTCGGTCAGCACGGAATAGCTCGCGGCCAGACCGGCGAAAATAAGTTGGTCAACTTTCAGGCCACAACGTTCAACGGCTTTTACAATGTTCTTCGCCATATCGTTGTGACATGTGATCAGGTGCACTTTTGCCTGCATGCGTACGCCGGACAGGCCGACCGGATTCTTGATCCCTTCCTGATAGTCGATCGCATATTCCTGAGGGATCACATGCAGTACGCGGTGCTCGTCGCGCACGCGCACGGATTTCGCCGTGTGAACCACGTTCTCAACGTCTTCCTGCGTCACTTCTTCTTCAGAAATCGGCACCATACCGATCTCGTTCTGGCAGCTAATGTGCTTACCAGAGAGGGCCAGATAGACAGAGGAAATCTGGCAATCTGCCATCAATTCAGCCTGGTCGATGGCGCGCTGAACGCATTTCACCACCGACTCAAGGTCGTTTACCCCACCTTTATCCATACCACGGGACGGGCAACTGCCCACGCCAATGATATTGACCATACCGTCGGGCAGAACTTCCCCTACTAAAGCGGCAACCTTCGCGGTGCCAATCTCCAGTCCTACTACCAATTTTCTGTCCGTCGACTTGATCATTGTTGTTCTGCCTGTACCTGTGCCTGATTCTGTTGCTGATTAGGTTCCTCGACCGGAGCCGGCTCCCAACCGACTGCTGCGCCTGAGTCATAGCGCAAATCAACGTAGCTTATCCGTTTGCCATCCGTCTGCGCCTGCTGCTGTAAAACCGGGTAAAGTTCTACAAAACGCGCCAGACGTTTCATTGTGTCGCCGCGGCCAAGGTTGAGCTTAATGCCATTCGTTAAGGTCAACTGCCAGGAACGGCGCGCCGTCATCGCGGCATCTTTTAACGTAAAGCGGTCCTTAGCCAGCACCTTTCCCATCTCACGAAAACCCTGCAATACTTCGTTTTCGCTGCCTTCCGGGCCATACAGCATCGGTAAATTCTGCTTATTGACGCGATCGCTCGGGACGCTGAACGAATTTCCGTCTACGTCAACCATGTGCTGATCATTCCAACGCGCAATGGGCACATATTCAACCAGATGAATCTTCAATTCATCAGGCCATTGCTTTCTTACACTCGCCTGTTTTATCCACGGCAGACGTTCAATCTGGCTCTGGATAATATTGACGTCCTGCGTCATAAAGGTGCCGGGCGATCCCAGCGCCAGTATTGACTGGCGAATATCATCGTTACGCGTGTAATGACGCTCCCCGGTAACGACCAGCTTCGACAGCGGCAACCGCTGTGCATCTTCCATCCAGCCCAGCACCATCCAGCCGCTGATAAACACGGTGCACAGCACCCCGAGCAGGAAGATTATCCCTGCAAGACGCGTTCCATTACTCCGGCGCGAAGAAGAATATTCTTCTTCGTCATCGCGGTTGCGCGTGTTCAATGCAGCCTGAGACATATCAGCCCGCCTGGTCCAGTATACGTACGACTAATTGCGAGAAGCTCATTCCTGCCTGACGCGCCGCCATTGGCACAAGGCTATGGCTGGTCATGCCTGGAGAAGTATTTGCTTCCAGCATATAAAATTGCCCGTCGCCGTCGAGCATCACGTCGATGCGCCCCCAGCCACGACACCCAAGAACATGCCATGCTTTAAGCACCAGAGACTGTAATTCGGCTTCACGTTCATCTTCAAGACCACTTGGGCAGAAATATTGCGTCTCATCAGAGAGATACTTCGCCTCATAATCATAGAAGACTCCGGCGGGTTGGATGCGAATTGACGGTAAAATTTCTTCGCCAAGCATCGCGACGGTAAATTCCGGTCCGCTGAGCCATTTTTCAATCAGAACTTCATCATCATGTTGAAATGCCAGCGCTAAAGCGTCCGCCAAATGTGCAGCTTTATCGACTTTAGACATCCCGACGCTTGACCCTTCGCGGCTCGGCTTAACAATAACCGGCAAGCCGAGCGCGGCAATGCGGGCATTAACGCTATCCGACAGGCCTGATTCATATTCACGACGCGTCAGCGCAACCCATGGCGCAACGGGCAGGCCCGCCCCCTGCCACAGCAGTTTGCTGCGCAGTTTATCCATGGAGATAGCGGATGCCATTACGCCGCTGCCGGTGTACGGCATGCCGATCAGATCCAGCAGCCCTTGCAGGGTACCGTCTTCGCCACCGCGACCGTGCAACGCGATAAAGGCTTTATCAAAGCCCATCGCTTTAAGCTGCGTGACGTCCACCTCTTTCGGATCGACCGGATACGCGTTTACGCCACCCTCACGCAGGCCCGCCAGCACGGCAGCCCCGGAATTGAGAGAAACGTCGCGCTCGGCGGACGTGCCGCCAAACAGGACAGCAATCTTATCAGCCATGACGCTCGTCCTCCTGAGTTTGCGGCTTCAGTTTGATTTCAGCTAAGGTACGGGCGATTTTGCCGATATTTCCCGCGCCCTGAATCAGGATCAAATCGTTACCCGTCAGGACCGGTGCCAGAATTTCAGCCACCTGTGCAGGGTCGGAAACCAGAATAGGGTCCACTTTACCGCGTGCGCGAATGGTACGGCACAAAGAACGGCTGTCCGCCCCCGGAATCGGCGTTTCGCCTGCGGCGTAAACGTCCAGCATCAGCAGCGTGTCGACCTGCGAAAGTACGTTCGCAAAATCATCATACAGATCGCGGGTACGCGTAAAGCGATGTGGCTGGAAGATCATCACCAGATTCTTCTCCGGCCAGCCCGCGCGCGCCGCTTTAATGGTCGCGTCAACTTCGGTCGGATGATGACCATAATCGTCCACCAGCATCGCCGTGCCCGTTTTACCGTTCACCGGCTCCAGTGGGAATTCACCGAGGAAGTCGAAACGACGGCCGGTGCCCTGGAAGCTTTCCAGCGCGCGCAGAATAGCGTCGTCGTCAATGCCTTCTTCCGTCGCTACCGCTACCGCCGCCGCCGCGTTCAGGGCGTTGTGACGCCCCGGAGCGTTCAGGGTGACGTGCAGCAGTTCTTTATCCTGACGCGCCAGGGTGAAATGCCCCTGCGCACCAATCTGTTTGTAATCTTCTACCCGTACGTCAGCGTCTTCACTGAAACCATAGGTGGTGATTTGACGCCCGACGCGCGGCAGCAGTTCGCGGATCACCGGATCGTCTACGCACATCACCGCACGGCCGTAAAACGGCAGGTTGTGCAAGAAGTTAATAAAGGTCTGCTTTAAGTTCTCGAAGTCGCCCTGGTAGGTATCCATATGGTCAGCTTCGATATTGGTGACGATCGCCACCATCGGCTGCAGGTGCAGGAACGACGCGTCACTCTCATCCGCTTCCGCAATCAGATAACGGCTGTGGCCCAGGCGCGCATGCACGCCGGCAGCTTTCACCAGACCACCGTTGACGAACGTCGGATCGAGACCCGCTTCCGCATAAATGCTGGACACCATCGCTGTCGTGGTGGTTTTACCGTGCGTGCCGGCAACCGCAATGCCGTGACGGAAGCGCATCAGCTCCGCCAGCATTTCCGCGCGGCGGATCACCGGAATGCGCGCTTCGTGCGCGGCAACGATTTCCGGGTTATCAGCGGAGATGGCGCTCGACACCACAACCACGCTGGCATCGCGCACGTTTTCCGGGCGATGGTTGAAATAGATAGTCGCCCCAAGCGACGCCAGCTGCTGCGTAACAGGGTTTGGCGCCAGATCTGACCCGCTGATCTGATAACCTTCGTTAGCTAACACTTCGGCAATACCGCCCATGCCAGCACCACCGATGCCGACAAAGTGAATGTGCCGGACGCGACGCATCTCGGGCACGATAGAACGCAGTTTTGCCAGTTGTTGTGTATTCATTCTCTAAACGCCATCGACTACTTCAAAAAAATCGTGCAGCGCAACACGCGCTGCGAGAATTATGCCCGGGCTGCCAGGCTCACTTCTTTTGCCACCCGTTCGGTTGCATCCGGAATAGCGGTCGCGCGTGCGCGTTGCGCCATCTCCAGCAATACGTCCCGATTCCAGCCCGCCAGGGTGGTGGCGACCGCCTCGGCGGTAAATTGTGGCTGCTCAAAAATCTTCGCGGCGCCCGCTTTCTCAAGCGGCAACGCATTCCAGTACTGCTGTCTGTCTTTGTGCTGGAACGGCACGAACAGCGCAGGCAAACCGGCGGCGGCAATTTCGCTCACCGTCAGCGCGCCCGAGCGGCAGACCACGACATCAGCCCACGCATAGGCTGCGGCCATGTCGTCAATAAATTCAGTGACTTTATGCTGCGGCTGCCCTTCCTGCGCATACGCCTGCTCAACGGTCTGCTGAGCGCCCTTCCCGCTCTGGTGCCAGATGGTAACGGCCTCACCCAGCTTTGCGGCAACCTGCGGCATCGTCTGATTTAAGATACGAGCCCCCTGGGATCCGCCCACTACCAGCACGCGAACCGGACCATCACGCCCCGTGATGCGGCTCTCCGGCAGCGGCAGCGACAGCACGTCGACGCGCACCGGGTTACCCACAACGTCCGCGTTGGGGAAAGCACCCGGAAATGCCTGCATCACTTTGGTGGCAATTTTTGCCAGCCATTTGTTGGTCAAACCGGCGATGCCGTTCTGCTCATGCAGAACAACGGGAATACCCAGTGACCACGCCGCCAGCCCGCCGGGGCCGGAAACGTAACCGCCCATGCCCAGAACGACGTCTGGCCTGAAGCGTTTCATGATGGCGCGCGCCTGACGCCAGGCGTTAAAAATGCGCACCGGCGCCAACAGCAGCGCTTTGATACCTTTGCCGCGCAGGCCGGAAATGCGAATAAAGTCGATCTCGATACCGTGTTTTGGCACCAGGTCGGCTTCCATGCGGTCCGCGGTTCCCAGCCAGCGTACCAGCCAGCCCTGATCCATTAAATGGTGCGCAACCGCCAGCCCCGGGAATACATGCCCACCGGTACCGCCTGCCATCACCATTAACCGCTTCGGTTGATTCATCGTGAACCTCGTGTAAACGCCTGGGCTTTTTCCAGACGCGTCTCATAATCTATGCGTAACAAAAACATGATGGCCGTCGACATGATCAGCAGACTCGAACCACCATAACTGATCAACGGCAGCGTCAGGCCCTTGGTCGGCAGCATACCTGCTGCAGCCCCAACGTTGACCAGCGCCTGGAAGCTAAACCAGATACCAATTGAGCAGGCCAGGAAACCGGAGAAGCGGTGATCGATCTCCAGCGCTTTCCGGCCAATGGACATGGCGCGGAAAGCGACGAAGAATACCATTAATAGCGCCAATACCACACCGATATAACCCAGTTCTTCCCCAATAATGGAGAAGATGAAGTCGGTATGTGCCTCGGGTAAATACTCAAGTTTTTGCACCGAGTTGCCCAGGCCCTGTCCCCAGACTTCGCCACGGCCAAACGCCATCAGCGACTGCGTCAGCTGATAGCCGCTGCCGAACGGATCTTCCCACGGGTTCCAGAAGGAGGTCACGCGGCGGATACGGTATGGCTCGGCGAGGATCAGCAGCACAACCGCGGAAATCCCCATCCCGATAATGGCGATGAACTGCCACAGCTTCGCCCCCGCCAGGAACAGCATCGCCAGCGTAGTGACAAACAGCACCACCACCGTACCAAGGTCAGGCTGCGCCAGCAGCAAAATTGCCAGCACCAGAATCACGCCCATCGGTTTTAAGAAGCCGCGCAGGTTGTTACGGACCTCGTCAACTTTACGCACCAGGTAGTTAGCGAGGTAGCAGAACAGGGAAAGCTTGGTAAATTCCGCAGGCTGAATGCGCAGCGGACCGAAGGCGATCCAGCGCGATGCCCCGTTAACGGAACTCCCGACAACCAGAACGATCAGCAGCATGACGATCGACGCAATGAGCATCGCGGTACTGTACCGCTGCCAGAACGACATCGGCAGACGTAAGGTGATCATCGCCAGGCAGAACGCAAGAATGATGTACAGCCCGTCGCGCTTGGCAAACAGGAACGGATCGTTAGCCAGACGCTGCCCGACGGGCATTGACGCCGAGGTCACCATGACAAAACCGATGGCCGCCAGCCCCAGCGTAAGCCAGAACAGCGTGCGGTCGTACATGATCAGGCTGTCGGAATCTTTATCCCGCGAAGCCATCACCCAGCCCTTAAGCGCCGCAAACAGCCATACCAGGATACCAAATCCCGGCAGGCGCGGCATTTTCAGGCGAGGGAGAGATAAACGCATCAGCCTAACTCCTTCGCCAGGCGGGTAAAGAGATCGCCCCGCTGTTCGAAATTCTTAAACTGATCGAGGCTGGCGCAGGCAGGCGAGAGCAGCACCATATCGCCGGGCTTCACGCGCGGGGCAATGAGGCGCATCGCCTGCTCCATGGTCTCGGTTTGCTCGGCAACCTCAGGACGTAGCGCAGCAAGCTCGCCACCATCGCGGCCAAAGCAGTACAGGCGCACGTTATCGCCATTGAGATACTGCTTCAGCGAGGAAAAGTCGGCCGATTTGCCGTCACCGCCCAGCAGCAGGTGCAGCGTGCCGTCAACGTGAAGTCCGTTCAGCGCCGCTTCGGTACTGCCCACGTTGGTAGCCTTGGAATCGTTAATCCAGCGCACGCCGTTGTGCTCCAGCGCCAGCTGGAAACGGTGCGCCAGCCCGGTAAAGGTGGTCAGCGCTTTCAGGCTTGAAGAACGTGGCAGCCCAACGGCATCCGCCAGCGCCAGCGCCGCCAGAGCATTGGTGTAGTTATGCTGGCCAGAAAGCAGCATCTCTTTCACGTTCAACACCTTCTCGCCTTTAACACGCAGCCAGGTTTCACCCTGCTGGCGGTTCAGGTGGTAATCGCCCATGTTAATGCCAAAGCTGATGCAGCGATCGTCAGCGCCGCGCACCGGCATGGTGAGCGCATCATCAGCGTTCACCACGCAGACGCTGGCGTTTTCATAAACCCGCAGCTTGGCCGCGCGATACTGCTGCAAGCCAAACGGATATCGGTCCATATGATCTTCGGTAACGTTGAGGATCGTCGCCGCCGCGGCATGCAGGCTGGAGGTGGTTTCCAGCTGAAAGCTGGAAAGTTCCAGCACGTACAGCTCGCACCCTTTATCCAGCAGCATCAGGGCAGGCAGCCCGATGTTACCGCCCACGCCAACGTTTTTACCCGCCGCTTTCGCCATCTCCCCCACCAGGGTGGTGACGGTGCTTTTACCGTTCGACCCGGTAATCGCCACGATCGGCGCCTGCGCTTCCCGGCAAAACAGTTCGATATCGCCAACAATCTCGACGCCAGCCTCTGCCGCAGCGCTCAGCGAAGGATGCGCCAGCGCCATACCGGGGCTGGCAACAATCAAATCGGCGGCCAGCAGCCAGTCATCATTCAGACCACCCAGGTGGCGTTCAACCTGCTCCGGCAGCTTGTCCAGACCCGGCGGAGAGACGCGCGTATCCACCACGCGCGGCGTCACGCCGCGCGCAAGGAAAAAGTCCACGCAGGAGAGGCCGGTGAGGCCTAACCCGATGATAACGACTTTTTTGCCCTGGTAATCTGCCATGATTAACGTACCTTCAGCGTTGCCAGGCCAATCAGCACCAGCATCAGCGAAATAATCCAGAAGCGCACAATAACGCGCGGCTCCGGCCAGCCTTTCAGTTCATAGTGATGGTGAATCGGCGCCATTCGGAAGATGCGCTGTCCGCGCAGCTTGAAGGAACCGACCTGCAAAATCACTGACAGGGTCTCAACCACAAACACGCCACCCATGATCACCAGGAGGAACTCCTGACGCAGCAGCACGGCGATAATGCCCAGCGCGCCACCCAGCGCCAGCGAGCCGACATCGCCCATAAAGACCTGCGCCGGATAGGTGTTAAACCACAGGAAGCCCAGACCCGCGCCGACAATCGCCGTACAGACGATCACCAGCTCACCCGCGTGACGCAGATAAGGAATGTGCAGGTAGTTAGCAAAGTTCATGTTACCGGTCGCCCACGCCACCAGCGCGAATCCACCCGCGACAAAGACGGTTGGCATGATGGCCAGGCCGTCAAGACCATCCGTCAGGTTAACGGCGTTACCGGTGCCGACAATGACAAAATAGGCCAGCAGGATGTAGAACAGCCCCAGTTGCGGCATCACGTCCTTGAAGAACGGCACCACCAGCTCGGTTGCTGGCGTATCTTTTCCTGCCAGATACAGCGCGAAGGCCACGCCCAGCGCAATCACCGACATCCAGAAATACTTCCAGCGGGCAATCAGGCCCTTCGTATCCTTACGCACGACCTTGCGATAATCATCGACAAAACCGATGATCCCGTAGCCAACCAGAACCGTCAGTACGCACCAGACGTACGGGTTAGACGGATAAGCCCACAGGAGTACGGACACCACGATTGCCGTCAGGATCATGATCCCACCCATCGTCGGCGTTCCGCGCTTGCTGAAATGTGATTCCGGACCGTCGTTGCGTACAACCTGGCCGAAAGAGAGTTTTTGCAGACGGGCGATCATGCGCGGGCCCATCCACAGCGAGATGAACAGCGCGGTCAGCAGGCTGACGATGGCGCGAAACGTCAGGTAGGAAAAGACGTTAAAGCCTGAATAATATTTGACCAAATGTTCGGCCAGCCAAACTAACATGTCCCGTTCTCCTGTAAAGCGTGCACAACCTCTTCCATGGCGGCACTACGTGAACCTTTAACTAACACAGTCACAATCTGTTTTTCTGCAATCAATGCCTTGAGGCGTTCGATCAGTGAAGCTTTATCGGCATAATGTTCGCCAACTTCACTGGCATCAGAGATGGCCTTGCTCAGCGTGCCCGCGCTCAATACGCGGTCAAGCCCGGCAGCTTTCGCCGCTTCGCCAACCTGAATATGGCAGGCTTCGCTTTCATCACCCAGCTCGGCCATATCGCCCACAACCATCACCCGATAGCCCGGCATCTCTGAAAGCACCTGCACGGCCGCGGTCATCGAGCCGACGTTGGCGTTGTACGAGTCGTCCAGCAGCAGCTTGTTTTCCGCCAGCGGGATTGGGAACAGACGCCCCGGCACGGCCTTCAGGTTCGCAAGCCCGTTTTTAATGGCATCGTGCGGTGCACCAACCGCCATTGAGAGCGCTGCCGCAGCAAGCGCATTGGCGATGTTATGGCGACCCGGCAACGGCAGCAGCACGTCAATACCGCCCGTTGGGGTTACGAGGGTGAACTCGGTGCCACGTGACGTCACGTGAATATTGGTCGCCGTAAAATCGCTGTTTGCCGCATTCGGTGAGAAGCGCCAGGTTTTGCGTGAACCAATGATGCTCTGCCAGTTCAGCCAGTCGTTGTTATCGGCATTCATAATGGCGATGCCGTCATCAGGCAGGCCGGTATAGATCTCGCCTTTCGCTTTCGCCACGCCTTCCAGCGAGCCGAAACCTTCAAGGTGTGCAGCCGCCAGGTTATTGACCAGCGCCGCTTCCGGGCGAGTCAGGCTCACGGTCCAGGCGATTTCGCCCTGATGGTTTGCCCCTAACTCAATCACCGCATATTCATGCTCGTTGGTCAGGCGGAGTAAGGTCATCGGCACGCCGATGTCGTTATTGAGGTTGCCCGCCGTATAGAGGGTGTTACCGCACTGGCTAAGGATCGCCGCCGTCATCTCTTTAACGGAGGTTTTGCCCGATGAGCCGGTGAGCGCCACTACGCGGGTCGGCACCTGCTGGCGAACCCATGCTGCCAGTTCGCCGAACGCCAGGCGCGTATCTTTAACGACAACCTGCGGCAGATCGATATCAAGCTTGCGGCTGACCAGCAGCGCGCCCGCGCCGTTCTCTTTGGCCTGCTGCGCAAAATCGTGGGCGTCAAAACGCTCGCCCTTCAGCGCCACAAACAGGCAGCCCGCCGTCACTTTACGGGTGTCCGTGGTCACGGCGTCAACGGTCAGATCGGTACCATCCAGCGCCCCCTGCAATACCGCAGCGGCCTGGCTTAACGTAATGCTAATCATGCCACTACCCCCAGCAGACGCGCTGCCGTCACGCGGTCGGAATAATCCAGACGACGATTGCCAACTATCTGATAATCTTCATGACCTTTACCCGCCAGCAGCACCACATCGTTTTCCTGCGCCTGCATAATGGCGTTAGTCACGGCTTCCGCACGGCCTTCCACCACGCGAGCGCGGCCTGCATCCAGCATTCCCGCCAGTATGTCGTTGATAATGGCACGAGGCTCTTCGGTGCGCGGGTTGTCATCGGTCACGACCGGAATATCCGCAAACTGCTCGGCAATCGCGCCCATCAGCGGACGTTTGCCCTTATCGCGATCGCCGCCGCAGCCAAACACGCACCAGAGCTTTCCGGCGCAGTGCAGACGCGCCGCTTCCAGCGCTTTTTCCAGCGCATCCGGCGTGTGGGCATAATCCACCACCACCGTCGGCTTGCCCGGCGCGCTGAACACTTCCATACGGCCACAGACCGGCTGCAGGCGCTCAGCGGTTTTCAGCAGATCCGCCATTGGATAACCCAGCGCCAGCAGCGTCGCCAGCGCCAGCAGCAGGTTGCTGACGTTAAAGGCACCCATCAGACGGCTTTCTATTTCACCTTCGCCCCAGGTGGAAGCAAAGCGAATCGTCGCGCCGCGGTCGTGGTAGTTCACCTCGACCGCCTTCAGCCAGCGGCCATGGCAGTTCGGGTTAATACGCTCTTCCATCGACACCGCCACCGCATCCGGCAGCTTTTCCAGCCAGCGGCGACCGACTTCGTCATCGGCGTTGATGATCGCCTGTCCGTGGTGGTGTGTGGAATAAAGCAGCCATTTGGCCGCTTCGTAGTGCTCCATATCACCGTGATAATCGAGGTGATCGCGGCTCAGGTTAGTGAATACGGAGGCAGCAAACTTCAGGGCCGCCACGCGATGCTGTACCAGACCGTGGGAAGATACTTCCATCGCCGCAAAGGTCGCCCCCTGCTCTGCAAGGCCCGCCAGCACGTGCTGCACGTCAACCGCAGAGCCGGTGGTATTTTCCGTTGGGCTGACCTTACCCAGCAGACCATTACCTACGGTACCCATCACGGCTCCGGTTTCACCCAGCAGCTGCGCCCACTGCGCCATCAGCTGAGTGGTGGTGGTTTTTCCGTTGGTCCCGGTTACGCCAATCAGCCGTAGCTGGTCGGAAGGTTCGTTGTGTAAAAACGCCCTGCCAGCGCGGAGAGACGCTCGTTCAACTGGCTGAGATAGATGACCGGTACGCCGTGCATTTCACGGATCTCACCGTCTGTTGCCTCATCTTTAGCCTCAGCAATAATGGCAGCAACACCTTGCGCAATCGCCTGCGGGATATAACGACGCCCGTCCGCCTGATGACCAACCACCGCGACAAAAAGATCCCCAGCAGCCGCTACGCGGCTGTCCAGTACCATCTCTCGCAGTGCTCGCGCAGGTAGCATAGGCACCCACGGAGCAAGAAGGTCGCGCAAATTACGATCTGCCACCTGTTCCCTCGCCTTGATTAATTACAAATTCACTTTTTTCGCCCGTCGCCAGCGCATCTGGTTCAATGTTCATGGTGCGCAATACGCCGCCCATGATAGCCCCGAACACAGGCGCGGAAACGGCGCCGCCGTAGTATTTACCCGCCTGTGGATCGTTGATAACGACCACCAGCGCAAAACGCGGATTGCTTGCAGGCGCAACGCCCGCGGTATAGGCAATGTATTTGTTGATATAGCGGCCATCCGGCCCCACTTTCTTCGCTGTACCGGTTTTAATGGCGATACGATAGCCTTTAATCGCGGCCTTCACGCCGCCACCGCCCGGCAGCGCGACGCTTTCCATCATATGCACGACGGTACGAACGATAGATTCCGGGAAAATACGCTCGCCAGGAACCGGTGGATCAACTTTGGTAATCGACAGCGGGCGATAAATGCCATAGCTGCCGATCGTTGCGTAGACTCGCGCTAACTGTAACGGGGTTACCATTAGCCCGTAGCCGAAAGAGAAGGTGGCCCTCTCTATGTCAGACCACCGTTGTTTTTGAGGATATAAGCCACTGCGTTCTCCGACCAACCCCAAATTGGTCGCCTTTCCCAGCCCAAAACGTGAGTAAGTTTCTACTAACGCTGAGGACGGCATCGCTAACGCCAGCTTTGAAACACCGACGTTACTCGACTTCTGTAAGACCCCGGTCAGGGTCAGTTCGCTGTAACGGGCCACGTCTTTGATTTCATGGCCGTTAATGCGGTAAGGAATCGTATTCAGAACGGTACTTTCATTGACGATGCCGCGCTGAAGCGCAGTCATCACCACCATAGGTTTTACCGTGGAGCCGGGTTCAAACACGTCGGTGATCGCCCGGTTACGCATCGCGTCTTTTGCGGTGCCGGTAAAGTTGTTCGGGTTATAGGAAGGGCTGTTGGCCATCGCCAGCACTTCGCCGGTACTGACATCCACCAGCACGGCGCTGCCGGATTCCGCCTTGTTAAAGGCCACGGCGTTGTTCAGCTCGCGGTAAACCAGCGCCTGCAAGCGCTCGTCAATACTCAGGGCCAGGTTGTGTGCGGCCTGGCTGTCAGTAGAAGAGATATCTTCAATGACGCGACCATAGCGATCTTTACGTACAATGCGCTCGCCGGGCTGGCCTGTTAGCCACTTATCGAAGCTTTTCTCAACGCCTTCAATCCCCTGGCTATCCACGTTGGTAAAGCCGATGAGGTGAGCGGTTACTTCGCCGGAAGGATAGTAACGGCGCGATTCTTCACGAAGATGAATACCCGGCAGCTTCAGTTTTTTAATGTAGTCGGCCATGTCAGGGTTGACCTGACGCGCCAGATAGATAAAGCGCCCTTTCGGGTTGGCGTTAACGCGCGAAGCCAGCTGATCCAGCGGCATTTTCAACGCGTCTGAGAGCGCCTTCCAGCGGTTATCAAGGGTGATCCCGCCTGCATCGTGCAGCTCTTTCGGATCGGCCCAGATCGCCTTCACCGGCACGCTCACCGCCAGCGGACGGCCAGAACGATCGGTGATCATCCCGCGGGAGGTAGAAACTTCCTGTACGCGCAGTGAACGCATATCCCCCTGGCGCACCAGCATGTCAGGGGCGATAATTTGTAGCCACGCCACGCGACCCAGCAGGAAACCCAGCGCCAGTAAAATGCAGCCGCAAAGCAACGCAAAACGCCAACTGACAAAGTTGGCCTGTTCTTCCTGGCGTTTTGGTTTTAGCGTTTTTGCCGCTGCTTTCATGCGTCGCGTTTTCCCTTATTTTTGTACTACGATATTTTCCTGCGAAGGATCAACATGCTGTAACTGCAGTTTTTCCGTTGCGATCCGTTCAACCCGGCTATGATCGCCGAGCGCGTTCTCTTCAAGGATCAGGTTTCGCCATTCAATATCCAGCGCATCGCGTTCCAGTACCATCTGTTCACGCTGCGCAGTTAATAAACGGGTATGGTGAGCGGTCGTAACCACCATGACTGCCGTCACAATGATGCAAATGAACAGGCAGAGTGGCAGCTTCCCAAACCGCAAAAGATCGTCGCCGATCACGCCAGGCAAGGCATGGCGCTCGTTGCTTCCTAACGATCCCTTAACTTTGCTTAGGGTCTCTGTCACTCTGCCGATCATGCGTTCGTCCTCTCTGCAATACGCAGCACTGAACTACGGGCACGTGGATTCTCTGCCACCTCTTCTTCGCCCGGCATCAACTTGCCTAATGCTCGCAGCTGACGGCCACCCAGCTTCCTGAGCTGTTCTTCCGTCATCGGCAGCCCCGCCGGAACCTGAGGACCGCGGCTCTGTTCACGCATGAAGCGTTTCACGATGCGGTCTTCCAGCGAATGGAAGCTGATGATGGATAACCGCCCACCCGGGGCCAGCACGTCGAGCGAGCTTTTTAGCGCCAGCTCTATTTCCTCCAGTTCACTGTTTACCCAGATACGAACCGCCTGGAAGGTGCGGGTCGCGGGATGTTTGTGCTTATCCTTCACCGGCGTTGCCGCCGCGATCACTTCAGCCAGCTCTTTGGTGCGGGTCATTGGCTCAATGCGGTTGCGCTCAACGATGGCGCGGGCAATACGTTTGCCGAAGCGCTCTTCACCGAAGGTTTTGATCACCCAGGCGATATCCGCTTCGTCAGCAGTTTGTAACCACTCAGCGGCAGACTGGCCGCGTGTCGGATCCATGCGCATATCCAGCGGGCCATCGCGCATAAAGGAGAAGCCGCGTTCAGCATCATCAAGCTGTGGTGAAGAGACGCCGAGATCGAGCAGAATCCCGTCGATCTTGCCGGTCAGGCCGCGCTCAGCAACGTAATCCGCGAGCGCAGAAAAAGGTCCATGCACGATGGAAAAGCGAGGGTCATCGATGGTTTGCGCAACGGCAATTGCCTGCGGGTCGCGGTCAATTGCCAGCAGGCGTCCTTCCGCTCCAAGCTGAGAGAGGATTAAACGCGAGTGACCACCGCGACCAAAAGTGCCATCAATATAGATGCCGTCCGGACGAATATTCAGGCCGTTAACGGCCTCATCCAGCAGCACCGTTGTATGTTTATAATTTTCCATCATATTTATAGAGACAAGTCCTGCAGCCGTTCCGATAAAGTTGCGGAATCAGACTGCTCAGCGTCGATATCTTCCTTGACCTGTTGATACCAGGTCGTTTCGTCCCACAGTTCAAACTTGTTGAACTGCCCGACCAGCATCACTTCTTTGGTCAGACCGGCATGTTGCCGCAGCACGGGCGCAATCAGTAATCGCCCTGCGCTATCCATCTGACACTCACTGGCATGTCCCAATAACAGTCGCTGCACGCGACGTTCCTGCGGGTTCATGCTCGACAGTCGCGACAGCTTTTGCTCAATGATTTCCCATTCAGGCAAAGGGTAAAGCAGCAGGCAGGGGGAGTTGATGTCAATGGTGCAAACCAGTTGACCCGAAGCGTTCTCGATCAGCTGGTCGCGGTATCGGGTTGGTACCGATAAACGCCCTTTGCTGTCGAGATTGACTAACGTTGCTCCACGGAACATGCCAGCCTCACCCCTCCTCACCACTTTAACCCACAAATTCCCACCTGAAGGAGTTTACGGAGCGAGGGAAAAGCTTGTCAAGCCAGGACTCTCTCTATACGAACCCGAAAGTACCGTATTTACAGAGGCCGAGTGACCTGGTTAATAACTACACAACTGGCGAGGCAAAATTAACGTTATGAATATTTGTAAGAAAAAAACCGAATATGCACACGAGCGTTAAGACTCACTCAATATCATCGCAGGGAAATATAAAGTGTCAGTTTGCGACGCGGGCAGCATTTTAAGGCATATTGACCGGGGATAACAGCACCAGATTAACCGCAAGTCGATATGGATTCGTTCGCGAGCATTGCGGCCTGAAGGGGGGATCAAAAACGGCTGAATATTCATCGTCCGGCGCCTGTTTGTAACAAAACAATACAAAGATAAGCCGGTTAAAATTTATAAATGCTGTTTTTAAGGCCGAAATAGAGGCAAAAAAATAGCAGCCTATGAATCGTAGAGATAAATCCTAATTTTTATCCGGGAATTATTTTCGCAATAACCGCGCAGCAAAAGGGGCAGTTTTCACCGCCCCTGAGGAAATATTAATGGCGGCTTAAAATTCCGCGCCGGTAGAGATTACGTTTGATACGGGTAAGCCCTGGTTTCGGCTTACGGGGTTCATCAAGGCTTGCCAGAACGATCTCCAGCACCCGCTCGGCGACATCGCGGTGACGTTGGGCTACGGCCAGCACCGGACACTGCAGGAAATCGAGCAGTTCGTTATCGCCGAAGGTTGCAATCGCCAGGTCGGATGGCAGCTTGCCGTCACGACGTAACGTAACGTCCATCACCCCCTGCAACAGAGCAAACGAGGTGGTAAATAACGCCTGCGGCATCGGGTGCGTTTCCAGCCACTTCTCGAACAGCTGAGCTGCCGCTTCGCGCTCATAGCTGTTGGCATACAGATAATGAACCTCACGCGGATCGTCTTTCCAGGCGGTACGGAAGCCCTGCTCGCGCAGGAAGCTTACGGAAAGTTCAGGTAACGCACCGAGATAGAGCACCGTTTCCGCCGGGAAGGTACGCAACTCGGCGGCGAGCATTTCAGCATCATCCTGATCGGCACCCACTACGCTTGTGAAGTGTTCACGGTCGAGCGCCCGGTCCAGCGCCACTATCGGGAACGGATCGTTCGCCCAGCGCTGGTAGAAAGGATGCTCCGGCGGAAGGGAGGTCGAGACGATAATGGCATCAACCTGACGTTGCAGCAGATGCTCAATGCAGCGCATCTCGTTGTCGGGCTGATCCTCAGAGCAGGCGATCAGCAGCTGATAGCCGCGCTGGCGAGCCTGACGTTCCAGATAGTTGGCGATGCGGGTATAGCTGGTATTCTCCAGATCCGGGATCACCAGGCCGATAGAGCGGGTGCGCCCGGCACGTAAACCTGCGGCGACAGCATTGGGATGGTAATTATGCTCACGCACGACTGCCATCACTTTTTCAACGGTCTTATCGCTGACGCGGTACTGCTTTGCTTTACCGTTAATCACATAGCTGGCCGTGGTTCTCGACACGCCGGCGAGCCGGGCGATTTCATCCAGTTTCACAATTGCCCCTCAAAAAAAGAAAAGAGTCCATGGCCCTGTCAAGGTTATGGTTAAATCTTTTAACATCTAAACGCAGAATAGCCTTCACGGCAACCGCTTTTGTCTGCGTTGTCGGCGGATTACGCAAAAAAAAGCCCGGCGTTAACGACCGGGCTGAAAGAGGCGAACCTTTTGCGCAACTAACGCATGATTTTATCGCCGCGCGACAGGCCAACCACGCCAGAGCGCGCAACTTCAACAATTTTTGCCACATCCCGGACTGACGCCAGGAACGCGTCCAGCTTATCGCTCGTACCCGCAAGCTGAACGGTATATATAGAAGGGGTGACGTCAATAATCTGCCCGCGGAAGATATCCGTGTTGCGTTTGACCTCTTCCCGGCCGTAACCGCTGGCCTGAATTTTCACCAGCATAACTTCACGTTCAACGTAAGCACCCTGCCCCAGCTCGCTGACGCGCAACACATCCACCAGCTTGTGCAGCTGCTTTTCGATCTGCTCAAGCACTTTCGCATCGCCCACGGTCTGGATGGTCATCCGGGAGAGCGTAGGGTCATCGGTCGGAGCGACGGTCAGGCTTTCAATGTTATAGCCGCGCTGGGCAAAAAGGCCAATAACGCGCGACAGTGCGCCCGACTCATTTTCCAGTAATACAGATAATATCCGGCGCATATCAGGTTCTCTCCGTTTTGCTTAACCACATTTCATCCATGCCGCCGCCGCGAATATGCATCGGATAAACGTGTTCCGTGCCGTCAACGATAACGTCCATGAAAACGAGGCGATTATTTTTAACGTGCGCAAGCGCTTCGGCGAGCTTCGCTTCCAGCTCTGACGGTTCCGTTACCCGCATGCCAACGTGGCCGTAGGCTTCAGCCAGACGCACGAAGTCCGGAAGCGACTTCATATAAGACTGAGAGTGGCGGCCGGAATAAATCATATCCTGCCACTGCTTCACCATGCCGAGATAGCCGTTATTCAGGTTCAGCACCAGCACCGGCAGCTCATACTGCAGCGCGGTAGAAAGCTCCTGAATATTCATCTGAATACTGCCGTCCCCCGTAACGCAAATTACCGTTTCGTTCGGCAAGGCCAGCTTCACTCCCAGCGCAGCGGGCAGGCCAAAGCCCATCGTGCCCAACCCGCCTGAGTTTATCCAGCGACGCGGTTTATCAAACGGGTAATACAGCGCAGCAAACATCTGGTGCTGGCCCACGTCTGAGGTCACATAGGCATCGCCGTTGGTCAGACGCCAGATCGTTTCGATCACCGCCTGCGGCTTAATGCTCTCACTTTGGGTGTCGTAGTTCAGGCACTGACGGCTACGCCACTGCTCAATCTGCTGCCACCAGTCGCGTATCTCATCCAGCGGTTGGGTCGCGGTCTCTTGCGCCAGAAGATCAAGCATCTGATCCAGTACCTGCCGGGCATCCCCCACGATCGGCACATCCGCCGGTACCGTTTTGGAGATAGACGTAGGATCGATATCAATGTGCAGCACCGTCGCGTTCGGACAGTATTTCGCCAGGTTATTGGTGGTGCGATCGTCAAAACGCACCCCGACGGCAAAAATCACATCAGAATTGTGCATCGTCATGTTGGCTTCGTAGGTGCCGTGCATGCCCAGCATGCCCAGCGCCTGACGATGGGTAGCCGGAAATGCCCCCAGCCCCATCAGCGATGACGCTACAGGAAGATTAAGCTTCTCAATCAGGTCGCGTAGCTGCGTTTCACAGGCGGCATTAACGGCGCCGCCCCCGACGTAGACCACGGGTTTTTTCGCTGCCAACAGCGTTTGCAGCGCGCGCTTAATCTGGCCCTTGTGCCCTTGCGTCGTCGGATTGTAAGAGCGCATGCTGACCGACTCCGGCCACAGGTACGGCAGCTTATTCGCCGGGTTGAGAATGTCTTTCGGCAGATCGACCACTACCGGCCCGGGACGACCGCTGGCGGCCAGCCAGAAGGCTTTTTTCAGTACCCCCGGGATGTCTTCAGTCTGCTTCACCAGGAAGCTGTGCTTCACGACCGGGCGTGAAATCCCCACCATGTCGCACTCCTGAAATGCATCGTAGCCAATCAGCGACGTCGCAACCTGTCCGGAGAGAATGACCAGCGGAATGGAGTCCATATAGGCAGTCGCAATGCCGGTAATGGCATTCGTCGCCCCCGGGCCGGAAGTCACCAGCACTACCCCAACTTCACCCGTGGCGCGCGCCAGGCCGTCAGCCATGTGCACGGCAGCTTGTTCATGACGCACCAGAACATGATCAATCCCGCCCACCGTGTGCAGTGCGTCATAAATATCAAGAACCGCACCTCCGGGGTAGCCGAACACCTGCTTCACGCCCTGATCGATAAGCGATCGGACGACCATTTCCGCGCCAGACAACATCTCCATGCTTCGCCTCCAGGCTTTTGTTATAGACGGTTGCAGAATTCAATTTCCGCACCGTCTTCTGACAGGGTAATCCCGTCTTATAATTTGCAGAGTGATTGATACCTTAACCGCTCGTTATGAGGCAGGCAATTAGCAAGCGAGAAGCGGAAAAGAGGCTTAAAAGCAGAAAAAACAGCTGCCTGGCACAAATATGGTGAATTCAACTGAAATGAAGGAAGGCGGTGATTATTCATTTTTCAAAAAAGGGATGAATCAGGAAATCATCTATTTTTGAGCCTTTTTGAACCTCTGAAAAAAATGACATCAGAACAAAATAGCGTAAGCGTGAAAAACAACAGAATAAACCGCACATCCTCTTGCGGTTTATTCTCGCAGGGTTATCGACGACAGATATTAATCAGCAGCTCTTCCATCCACTGGTGTCCCTTATCCCGGCCCGCGGCTTCATGCCATGAAAGGTAACAGGTACGGCTATTAAGCTTAAGCGGCAAAGGGAGAATTTGCAGGCTCAGCGATTCAGAGAACTCTTCCGCAAGCCAGCGCGGGGCAATCGCGACCAGCTGCGTTTGCGAGACCACGTTTAATACGCTTACCATCGCCATTCCCTGATAGGCCACGCTCGCCTGCTTATCGGCCGTGTCATACCACGGCTGACTGAATGAGGCATATCTGTCGAGGGCAACAACGGCATGCTGTTCGCTGTAAACATCACTTTCACGCAGCGGTGAATTCATGCGTGGATGTTTTTTACTGGCAACCAGCACCATTTCATCTTTGAACAAAGGAACGCAGGAAAATTCAGGACGTCGAAACTCCTCATACCCCAGAACGAACTCCGTTTCCTGATAACGAAGCTGATGTTCGGTGTTTTGATTTAATGATGATTTAAAAACGAGATGAATATTTGGCGCAATTTCTTCAACTTTATTATATATAACAGACGTCAAATAATTGTCTAACGGGCTGCACACGCAAAGGTGGAAGACACGCTCGCTGCTCAGCGGTTCAAAGCCCGATCCCGGCAGCTCATTTTGGACCAACTGTAGCGCCTGGCGGATAGAACCGAATAGCTGGAAGGCACGCGCGGTGGGCTGAATCCCTCTTCCGTAACGCACAAATAACTCGTCGTTAAACATCACTTTAAGACGGGCTACGGCATTACTGACGGCAGGTTGAGACATCCCCAGAGATTGTGCTGCTCGCGTAATATTCTGTTCCTGCATAACTGCATCAAAAACAGTCAACAGGTTAAGATCCACCGTGCGTAACTGAGGCTTAACCCCATCATAAGACTGAGGTTGGTTAATATTATTTTCTGGCATTTCTGACTCCACTGTCACGCTAAATTCCCTTTGCCAAAGTACAGTAATAACTTCGAAAAATATGATTTACCATGCAGATACAACAAGCGAAAGAGAATTGTTTAAAATTCGGAAAATATAAAGAGTCTCCCGACAAAAGATGAGATTGTGCATCCCATTAATGAAGAGATAAAAAATGGATCAAATGATATCTAAAACTTTAGTGCAGGCATGAAAACATAAACCAGACAAATAAACAATCACCTGCCTCGTTAATAATGACTTAAGCATTATTAAACTATTAATACAAGGCGCCCTTATTTTGTTAACAAATTTCTATCATTATCGTTAACCTAAATACGCGAAACCCATTCACTAAACTTATAAATCAATGAAAGTAAACACATTTCATTTCACATCATCCCGGCATAAACAATATGTTTAATTGCTACCAATTATATTCAAATTATTCCAGCGATGAATCTCCAGTCCAATAATAGACAATTAAATCGGCCTTCCGTGTAAAAACCAGCACAATTAGCTAATGTGTTGCCGAGGCTCAGGCACGCCGTTTGGACCGATTTTACTGGCAGGGGTTGACATGGATCGCCGTATCCAGTACCACTAAAAGCATATCGCATTTACCTGGAGCACGATTCATGATTCGCACCCTTCGTTTCACCGGTCTACTACTACTAAACGCATTCACTGTGCGCGGTAGACTGGCGGGCGAAATTCAGCGTTGAATCGTCACCAGTAACACTAAAAACCCGCGCCACTGCGCGGGTTTTTTTATGCTCGTAGCAAGGCGCCCTAAGACTGACAAGGACCAAACCCATGAGCCAGCAAGTCGTTATTTTCGATACTACCTTACGTGACGGTGAACAGGCATTACAGGCGAGCCTGAGCGTTAAAGAAAAATTGCAGATTGCGCTGGCCCTCGAACGTATGGGCGTGGACGTGATGGAGGTGGGTTTTCCCGTCTCTTCGCCGGGAGATTTTGAGTCAGTACAGACCATCGCCCGCACCATCAAGAACAGCCGCGTGTGCGGCCTGGCACGCTGCGTAGAGAAAGATATCGACGTGGCAGCGGAATCGCTGAAGGTCGCTGAAGCTTTCCGTATCCATACGTTTATCGCCACCTCCCCCATGCACATTGCGACCAAGTTACGCAGTACGCTGGATGACGTGATTGAACGTGCGGTGTACATGGTCAAGCGCGCGCGCAACTACACCGATGACGTCGAATTCTCCTGTGAAGATGCAGGCCGTACGCCGATTGAAGATCTGGCGCGCGTGGTGGAAGCCGCCATTAACGCGGGTGCCAGAACCATCAACATTCCTGACACCGTCGGCTATACCATGCCGTTTGAGTTCTCCAGGATCATTACCGGCCTGTATGACCGCGTGCCGAATATCGATAAAGCCATCATCTCCGTTCATACCCATGATGATTTGGGCCTGGCGGTAGGCAATGCCATCGCCGCCGTTCACGCCGGTGCGCGCCAGGTTGAAGGTGCGATGAACGGTATCGGCGAGCGCGCGGGCAACTGCTCGCTGGAAGAAGTGATCATGGCGATTAAAGTGCGCAAGGACATCATGAACGTGCACACCCGCATTAATCACCAAGAAATCTGGCGCACCAGCCAGACCGTCAGCCAGATTTGTAATATGCCGATTCCGGCTAACAAGGCGATTGTCGGCACCGGCGCATTCGCGCACTCGTCCGGCATTCACCAGGACGGCGTGCTGAAGAACCGTGAAAACTACGAAATCATGACTCCTGAATCCATCGGCCTGAACCAGGTCCAGCTGAATCTGACCTCACGCTCCGGCCGCGCGGCGGTGAAACACCGTATGGAAGAGATGGGCTATCAGGAAAGCGACTACAACATGGATCAGCTGTACGACGCGTTCCTGAAGCTGGCCGACAAGAAAGGCCAGGTCTTCGATTACGACCTGGAGGCGCTGGCGTTCATCAACAAACAGCAGGAAGAGCCAGAGCACTTCCGCCTGGATTACTTCACCGTACAGTCAGGCTCCAGCGATATCGCAACCGCCTCAGTCAAGCTTGCCTGCGGCGATGAAGTTAAAGCGGAAGCGGCCAACGGTAACGGCCCTGTGGACGCCATCTATCAGGCGATTAACCGTGTCACCGAGTACGACGTTGAGCTGGTGAAATACGACCTGACGGCTAAAGGGCACGGTAAAGACGCCCTGGGCCAGGTTGATATCGTCGTCAACTACAGCGGCCGCCGCTTCCACGGCGTGGGTCTGGCAACGGATATCGTCGAATCCTCCGCGAAAGCGATGGTGCATGTCCTGAACAACATCTGGCGCGCCGCTGAAGTGGAAAAAGAGTTGCAACGCAAAGCTCAGAATAAAGAGAACAACAAGGAAACCGTGTGATGTCGAAGAATTACCATATTGCTGTGTTGCCGGGTGACGGTATTGGCCCGGAAGTGATGGCACAGGCGCTGAAAGTTCTGGAAGCCGTTCGTTCGCGTTTTGCGATGAAAATCACCACCAGCCACTACGACGTGGGCGGTATTGCGATTGATAACCACGGTACGCCGCTGCCAAAAGCGACCGTGGAGGGCTGCGAGAATGCCGATGCCGTGCTGTTCGGCTCCGTGGGCGGGCCAAAGTGGGAACACCTGCCGCCGGCAGAACAGCCGGAGCGCGGCGCGCTGCTGCCCCTGCGTAAACATTTTAAATTGTTCAGCAACCTGCGCCCGGCGAAGCTGTATCAGGGGCTGGAAGAGTTTTGCCCGCTGCGTGCGGACATCGCGGCCAACGGCTTCGACATTCTTTGCGTGCGTGAGCTGACGGGCGGCATCTATTTCGGCCAGCCTAAAGGTCGCGAAGGCAGCGGCCAGCATGAAAAAGCGTTTGATACCGAGGTCTATCACCGCTTCGAAATTGAACGTATCGCCCACATCGCTTTTGAGTCTGCGCGCAAGCGCCGCCGTAAAGTGTCGTCCATCGATAAAGCGAACGTGCTCCAGTCGTCTATTTTGTGGCGCGAGATCGTCAGCGAAGTCGCGAAGCAGTACCCGGACGTCGAGGTATCGCACATGTACATCGACAACGCGACGATGCAGCTGATTAAGGATCCGTCTCAGTTTGACGTGCTGCTCTGCTCCAACCTGTTCGGCGATATTTTGTCTGACGAGTGCGCGATGATCACCGGCTCTATGGGCATGCTGCCGTCGGCCAGCCTGAATGACGAAGGCTTTGGCCTGTACGAACCGGCGGGCGGCTCCGCGCCGGATATCGCAGGTAAAAACATTGCCAACCCGATTGCGCAAATTTTGTCTCTGGCCCTGCTGCTGCGCTACAGCCTGGACGCAGGCGATGCAGCAGCCGCAATAGAAAACGCCATCAACCGTGCGTTAGAAGAAGGCGTCCGTACCGGTGATTTAGCACGCGGTGCGGCGGCAGTCAGTACTGATGAAATGGGCGACATCATTGCCCGCTATGTCGCTGAAGGGGTGTAACATGGCTAAGACGTTATATGAAAAGTTGTTTGATGCGCACGTTGTCTACGAGGCGCCAAACGAAACCCCGCTGCTGTACATTGACCGTCATCTGGTACACGAAGTGACCTCACCTCAGGCCTTCGACGGGCTGCGCGCGCACAAGCGCCCGGTTCGCCAGCCGGGTAAAACCTTCGCCACGATGGACCACAACGTCTCCACTCAGACCAAAGACATCAACGCGTCCGGCGAAATGGCGCGCATCCAGATGCAGGAACTGATCAAGAACTGCAACGAGTTTGGCGTTGAGCTGTACGATTTAAACCACCCGTATCAGGGCATCGTCCACGTTATGGGCCCTGAGCAGGGCATTACCCTGCCGGGCATGACCATCGTCTGCGGCGACTCTCATACCGCGACGCACGGCGCGTTTGGTGCCCTGGCGTTCGGGATTGGTACCTCTGAAGTTGAACACGTTCTGGCGACGCAGACCCTGAAACAGGGCCGCGCCAAAACCATGAAGATTGAAGTGAAGGGCAAGGCCGCGCCGGGCATCACCGCGAAAGATATCGTGCTGGCGATTATCGGCAAAACCGGCAGCGCAGGCGGCACCGGGCACGTTGTGGAATTTTGCGGTGACGCTATCCGGGCGCTGAGCATGGAGGGTCGTATGACCCTGTGCAACATGGCCATTGAAATGGGCGCCAAAGCGGGCCTGGTTGCGCCAGATGAAACCACCTTCAGCTACGTGAAGGGTCGTTTGCATGCCCCTAAAGATCGAGATTTTGTGGATGCCGTTGAGTACTGGAAAACCCTGAAAACGGACGACGGTGCCACCTTCGATACCGTGGTGACGCTGCAGGCGGAAGACATCGCGCCGCAGGTAACCTGGGGCACTAACCCGGGACAGGTGATCTCCGTCAACGACAGCATTCCCGATCCGGCGTCCTTCGCCGATCCGGTCGAACGCGCCAGTGCGGAAAAAGCGCTGGCCTATATGGGGCTTAAGCCAGGCGTGCCGCTGACCGACGTAAACATTGATAAAGTGTTCATCGGTTCCTGCACCAACTCCCGTATCGAAGATTTACGCGCGGCGGCAGAGATTGCCAAAGGTCGCAAAGTGGCCCCGGGCGTGCAGGCGCTGGTAGTGCCGGGTTCCGGCCCGGTGAAAGCTCAGGCGGAAGCGGAAGGCCTGGATAAGATCTTTATTGAAGCGGGCTTCGAGTGGCGCTTGCCGGGCTGCTCCATGTGTCTGGCGATGAACAACGACCGACTGAATCCGGGCGAGCGCTGCGCTTCTACCAGCAACCGTAACTTTGAAGGCCGCCAGGGCCGCGGTGGGCGTACCCATCTGGTCAGCCCGGCTATGGCCGCCGCTGCGGCTGTCACCGGCCATTTCGCCGATATTCGCAGCCTGAAATAAGGAGACAATCATGGCAGAGAAATTTACCCAACATACGGGCCGGGTTGTCCCACTGGACGCCGCAAACGTCGATACTGACGCCATCATTCCTAAACAGTTTTTGCAGAAAGTGACCCGCACGGGCTTTGGTGCGCACCTGTTCAACGACTGGCGTTTTCTCGACGATAAGGGCGAAGTGCCCAACCCCGAGTTCGTCCTGAACTTCCCGGAATACGAAGGCGCATCCATTCTGCTGGCGCGGGAAAACTTTGGCTGCGGTTCATCCCGTGAGCATGCGCCATGGGCACTGACCGACTACGGCTTTAAGGTGGTAATCGCCCCGAGCTTTGCGGATATCTTCTACGGCAACAGCTTCAACAACCAGCTGCTGCCGGTGACGCTGAGCGACGAACAGGTGGATGAGCTGTTTGCGCTGGTGCAGGCGAATCCGGGCATGGCGTTTGAAGTGGATCTGGAAGCTGAAGTGGTAAAAGCAGGTGAAAAGACCTACAGCTTCAGCATCGACGCTTTCCGTCGCCACTGCATGCTGAACGGTCTGGACAGCATTGGCCTGACGCTGCAGCACGAAGACGCTATCTCCGCCTACGAGAAGCAACAGCCTGCGTTTATGGGCTAAAGGCAATGGCCCGCAGCATGCGGGCCATTGATAAGGGTGCGTTGAGGCGTAACCACGCTGGAGAGGCGAGGAAAATCCCCGCCAATACCGCTAACGTTTTGCTTCGTAAGCCAACACTGCCGCCAGCTCCGTTTTCTCCTGTCTGAAATGCAGCTCACACAGCGAGTCGCGTACCATCCAGGTGAAGATCAACAGCGTTGAACAGATCAGAAACAAACCTAACAGCAGAGTACGTTTTGGCATTCCAGCCTCCTTATTGCTTTTCGGCAATGAAGAGACTAACCTCGCAATGATGGTTGTGAAGTTGGTCTCCCCATCAGTTTTTTTGATGTGGGACTCTCCACTGTTTGCCTCTTGCGAAAGCCTGAGGCAAACAGCCTCAAGCACCCGCCACGCACTCTATGCTCCTTAGCCGCACCTGTCAGAAAGTCATTTCATTTCGTGAAGCAGCCTTCCAGAATCAGACGTCTTTAACCCTGCACGTCAGGGCCAGCGTGACGACGGATATCGCCGCAATCATCCAGTAAACCGAGGCGTGGCCATAGCTTTGCGCCAGCGCGCCCTGAATCACACCCGCAAGAATGACGCCCGTCGAGATGCTGTTGGTAAAAAGCGTGGTCGCAGAGCCCGCACGGCCGGGCATTAAATCCTGGAACCAGAGCATGCCGATCCCGGCGACAATCCCGATGAAAACGGCGTTAAACAGCTGAAGCGCCAGTAACGCCTCACGGGAATGGAAAAGGAGTAGCCCCGCGTAGAACAGCACGCCGGCCGCCACGGCGACAATCATCATCCGGCGCTTTCCGAAACGCTTAACGTAATACCCCGCCAGAATCATCGCCGGGATTTCCAGCCCGGCGGCGGTCCCCATTAAGATCCCGGCGAGCTTGTCCGGCAGGCCCAGATCGCTGCTGATCCACAGCGGCATATCGATGATATACATGGTGTTGCAGGTCCACATCAGCGTGGAAGCAATAAACAGCATGCGGACGTTTTTATCCTGCCAGCCGCTCACCTGGGTTAACGGTTTATCCGTCGTTTGCTCAACCCGGGCAACAGACGGCAGCGCAAAAGCAATCAGCGCCAGGCTAACGGCAAAAATCCCCGCCGCGATGGAAAACATGGCGGTGAAGCCATAGTTCAGGGCCAGCATGAACGCCAGCGGCGGGCCGATAACCCAGGCGAGGGAGAGCTGGGCACGCATCACCGAGCTGAACATCACCACTTCACGCGCCGAGTTATCGGCATATTCCCGGGCCAGCGCGAACAGCTGCGGCATGGCGGTGTTGGCCAGCGAGGCAAGCAGTACGCCACAGGTGATTAGCGTCAGGTAGTGGCGGTTGAAGGCAAAAAGCAGCGCGTTGCCCACGGCCATGGCGCAGCAAAAGAGGATTAATTTGCGGCGATCGCCCCGGCTGTCGGATCGTTTCGCCAGCCACAGGCTGACCAGGATCCCGGCGATAGCGTTGACGGTATAAAACAGGCCGACCCAAAACGGCTGCGCCCCCACCTCGCGGCTGAGAAACAGGCTCAGCGTCGGTGCCTGAAGCGCGCCGGCTACGCCCATCATGAAGGCCACCAGCATAAAAGCGGCATACACGCCGTTCAGGCGTCGCCCCATCGTCATCAACCAGAGCATGCGCAAATCCTTATGAAAGCGAATCGAAATTGGGTGAAATAGTAAACGAAAAAAGCCAGCAAAAACATTTTGCTGGCGGGTGATTAGCACCAATACTCAGTCACACATGATCGAGGCGAGTTAGCGAGAAGAGGTCGGTTTCGTAACGTCCCACTGCATCAGATCTTCCAGTATTCTCAGCCGCTGCTCTGCGCACTGGCGGGCCAGCCAGGACACTCCTTTTGTCGCTGAAAAATAGTGCTGATAAAACTGACGTGCGGTAGACCTCTTCATAATTTACCTCCTCGCTTCATCGGGAAGAATTATTGGCTTAATATAGGGATTAATAAATTGCTGATTTTTTGTCAGGAGTTCCTCTTTTATGCCGTCTGGTCGTCTGCAACAACAATTTATCCGCCTGTGGCAGTGCTGCGAGGGGCAATCGCAGGAGACCACGCTGAACGAGCTGGCAGAACTCCTCAACTGCTCTCGCCGCCACATGCGTACGCTGCTTAATACCATGCAGCAGCAGGGCTGGCTTAACTGGGAGGCCGAGGCCGGTCGCGGCAAGCGTTCACGCCTTACCTTCCTCTATACCGGGCTGGCGCTGCAGCAACAGCGGGCGGAGGATCTGCTGGAGCAGGACCGCATCGATCAGCTGGTACAGCTGGTGGGCGACAAGGCCGCCGTGCGCCAGATGCTGGTCTCGCATCTTGGGCGCAGCTTTCGCCAGGGGCGCCATATTCTGCGGGTGCTCTACTACCGTCCGATGAAAAATCTGCTGCCCGGCACGGCGCTGCGCCGCTCTGAAACCCACATGGCCCGGCAGATATTCAGCGGCCTGACGAAAATAAATGAGGAAAATGGGGAACTGGAAGCGGATATTGCCCACCACTGGCAACAGCTGTCCCCGCTGCACTGGCGCTTCTTTTTACGCCCCGGGATCCACTTCCACCACGGACGCGAGCTGGAGATGCGGGACGTCATCGGCTCCCTGGAGCGGGCCCGCACGCTCCCGCTCTATTCGCATATCGCGCGGATCCACTCCCCGACGGCCTGGACGCTGGACATTGAGCTGTCGCAGCCGGACAAATGGCTTCCGTGGCTGCTGGGCTATGTGCCCTCGATGATCCTGCCCGGCGAGTGGGGATCGCTCAACAATTTTGCCAGCCTGCCGATCGGTACGGGCCCCTACTCCGTTTCGCGCAATAACAATAATCAGCTCAAGATCCGCGCCTTTGATGACTATTTTGGCTATCGGGCGCTGATTGACGAAGTTAACGTCTGGGTATTACCGGATCTCAACGAGGAGCTGAGCGCAGGCCTGACGCTGGAAGGGCCAACAACAAGCGAAAAGGCTTTCGAAAGTCGCCTGGAAGAGGGGTGTTATTACCTGCTCTTTGATAGCCGCAGCCATCGCGGCGCAAACCACGACGTTCGCAAGTGGATCAGCCATATTCTCGCCCCTGCTAACCTGATTTATCACGCAGAGGAGCAATACCAGACGTGGTGGTTCCCGGCCTATGGCCTGCTCCCGCGCTGGCACCATGCTCAGCCGGTACGCAGTGAAAAACCTGCCGGGCTTGAGACCATCACCCTCAGCTACTACCGCGATCACATTGAGCACCGGTTTATCGCAAGGATCATGAGTAAGCTGCTGGCGGCCGAGGGCGTGACGCTGGCGATACAGGAAGTGGACTATGATGAATGGCACCGCGGTGACGTCGTCAGCGATATCTGGCTCAACAGCGCAAACTTCACGCTGCCGCTTGATTTCTCACTCTTTTCTCACCTGTATGAAGTGCCGCTCATTCAGCACTGCATCAACCGGGACTGGCAGCAGGACGCCGCGCGGTGGCGGGCAGGAGAAATGGATCTGGCCGCCTGGTGTCAGGAGCTGTTGGCCAGGCAGACGATCGTACCGCTGATCCACCACTGGCTGCTGATCCAGGGGCAGCGCAGCATGCGCGGCCTGCGGATGAATACCCTGGGCTGGTTTGATTTTAAATCCGCCTGGTTTGCGCCGCCGGAGCCATAACGCTTTCGTAATATTCACCAAATCATTACAATAGCGCCGTTCTCAACGGGGTGCTGCATCACTGATGTGCGCTGAGATAATACCCGTCGAACCTGATCCGGATAACGCCGGCGAAGGGATTTGAGGCTGTCTCTCAAAATCCTTTGCCACTCAACCCTGAGGTGCAAAGTGTTAAAAAACGTTCTTCCTCTGCTGGCGCTGTTTGCGCTGCCTGTTTTTGCCAAGCCCGTGCTCACGGTTTACACCTATGACTCTTTCTCCGCCGACTGGGGCCCCGGCCCGGCGGTAAAAAAAGCCTTTGAGGCCGACTGCGGCTGCGAGCTGAAGTTCGTGGCGCTGGAAGATGGCGTGTCGCTGCTTAACCGTCTGCGCATGGAAGGGAAAAACAGCAAAGCCGACGTGGTGCTCGGGCTGGATAACAACCTGCTGGAAGCCGCCACGCAAACCCGATTGTTTGCTAAAAGCGGCGTTGCGGCAGAGGCCGTTAAGGTGCCTGGCGGCTGGAAAAACGAGACTTTCGTTCCCTTTGATTACGGGTACTTTGCTTTCGTCTACGACAAAAACAAGCTGAAAAACCCGCCGAAAAGCCTGAAAGAGCTGGTCGAAAGCGACCAGAAATGGCGCGTGATTTATGAAGATCCGCGAACCAGCACCCCGGGCCTTGGCCTGCTGCTGTGGATGCAAAAGGTCTATGGGGATAAAACGGCGGAAGCGTGGCAGAAACTGGCCGCCAAAACCGTGACAGTCACCAAAGGCTGGAGCGAGGCCTACGGCCTGTTCCTGAAAGGGGAAAGCGATCTTGTACTGAGCTACACCACCTCCCCGGCCTACCACATTATTGCCGAGAAGAAAGACAATTACGCTGCCGCGAACTTTGCTGAAGGGCATTATCTGCAGGTGGAAGTGGCGGCGCGCACCGCCGCCAGCAAACAGCCGGAGCTGGCCGAAAAATTCCTGAAATTTATGGTCTCACCGGCATTCCAGAACGCCATTCCGACAGGCAACTGGATGTACCCGGTGACTGACGTTGCGCTGCCGGCGGGCTTTGAGAAGCTGAGCAAACCGCAAACCTCGCTGGAGTTTACGCCGCAGCAGGTTGCTGCCCAGCGCGCCGCATGGATAAGTGAATGGCAACGCGCCGTCAGCCGCTGATCCCCGGCTGGTTACTCCCGGGGCTGCTCGCCGCCATGCTGATGGTGGCGGTCAGCCTGGGCGCATTCCTTGCGCTGTGGTTTAACGCGCCGGAGAGCGATCTGCTCGCGCTCTGGCACGACGGCTATCTCTGGCACGTTATCCGCTTCTCCTTCTGGCAGGCGTTTCTCTCCGCGCTGCTGTCGACGATCCCGGCAATTTTTCTCGCGCGCGCCCTGTATCGACGGCGTTTTCCCGGCAGGCAGGCCCTGCTGCGCCTGTGCGCCATGACGCTGATCCTCCCCGTGCTGGTCGCGGTGTTTGGCATCCTGAGCGTATACGGCAGGCAGGGCTGGCTGGCATCCCTGTTCAGCCTGCTTGGCCTGGAGTGGACCTTCTCTCCCTACGGGCTGCAGGGCATTCTGCTGGCGCACGTTTTCTTCAACATGCCGATGGCAACGCGCCTCTTTTTGCAGGCCCTGGAAAACATTCCCGGCGAGCAGCGCCAGATTGCCGCCCAGCTCGGCATGCGCGGCTGGTCGTTCTTCCGCTTTGTCGAATGGCCCTGGCTGCGACGCCAGATTGCCCCGGTTGCCGCGCTAATCTTTATGCTCTGCTTCGCCAGCTTTGCGACCGTGCTCTCTCTCGGCGGCGGGCCGCAGGCCACCACGATTGAGCTGGCTATCTATCAGGCGTTAAGTTACGACTACGATCCTGGCCGCGCCGCGCTGCTGGCCCTCGTACAGATGATTTGCTGTCTGGCGCTGGTGTTATTGAGCCAGCGTCTGAGCAAAGCGATCCCCGCAGGAAGCAATAATATTACCGGCTGGCGCGATCCGCAGGACAGCCTGCACAGCCGCATCACGGATGTGATGCTGATCGCACTGGCCCTCCTGCTTCTGCTCCCGCCGCTGCTGGCCGTCATCTTTGATGGGCTGAATAGCAATGTGCTTTCGGTATTGCAACAGCCTGTCCTGTGGCAGGCTACGTGGACCTCGTTGCGCATCGCGCTGGCAGCCGGGCTGGTCTGCGTGCTCCTGACCATGATGCTGCTCTGGAGCAGCCGCGAGCTTTACGCGCGCCATGCCCGCAAGGCCGGACACGCGCTGGAGCTGACGGGCATGCTGATTCTGGCAATGCCCGGCATCGTGCTGGCGACCGGTTTCTTTTTACTGTTTAACAGCACCATCGGCCTGCCGGAAAGCGCCGACGGGATCGTTATCTTTACCAACGCCCTCATGGCTATCCCGTATGCGCTTAAGGTGCTGGAAAACCCGATGCGGGATGTGAACAGCCGGTATAGCGTCCTGTGTCAGTCCCTTGGGATAGCGGGCTGGCGGCGTTTGAAGGTGGTCGAGCTACGCGCCCTGAAGCGCCCGCTCGCCCAGGCGCTGGCCTTCGCCTGCGTGCTGTCGATTGGCGATTTTGGCGTAGTGGCCCTCTTTGGCAACGAAGATTTCCGCACGCTGCCGTTCTGGCTTTATCAGCAAATTGGCTCTTACCGCAGCCAGGACGGTGCCGTCACGGCGCTGCTGCTGCTGATCCTGTGCTTTGCCTTATTTACCGTTATCGAAAAACTTCCGGGGCGTGATGCTAAAACTGACTGATGTAACCTGGCTTTACGAGCACCTGCCTATGCGCTTTACCCTCTCCGTTCGCCAGGGTGAGCGAATTGCGGTGCTTGGCCCAAGCGGTGCCGGAAAAAGTACCCTGCTCAATTTAATTGCCGGTTTCTTGCAGCCTGCCAGCGGATCGATAGCAATCGATAATCGTGATTTTACCCACGCCCCTCCGGCTAAACGTCCGGTGTCGATGCTGTTTCAGGAAAACAACCTGTTCAATCACCTCACGGTGTGGCAGAACATCGCGCTGGGGATGGATCCGGGGCTGAAGCTCAATACCGCGCAGCGGCAGAAGCTGGGAGCAATCGCTGAACAAATGGGCCTGTCCACGCTTGTCGACAGGCTGCCCGGCGAACTCTCCGGCGGCCAGCGCCAGCGGGTGGCGCTGGCGCGTTGCCTGGTGCGCGAACGGCCGCTGCTGCTGCTAGACGAACCTTTCTCTGCGCTCGACCCGGCCCTGCGCCAGGAGATGCTCTCGCTGGTGGAGGAGGTTTGCCAGCGCCAGCAGATCGCGATGCTGATGGTCTCGCACAGCATTGAGGATGCCGCGCGCATCGCGCCGCGATCGGTGGTGATCGCGGAGGGGCGCATACTCTGGGATGGCAAAACGGAAGAGCTTCTTAGCGGGAAGGCAGGGGCGTCTTCACTGCTGGGCATTTCTGCGCTCTGATACCCTCTCCCCGTGGGAGAGGGAAAACACGCTAACGGCTCACCACCTTCAACAGGATCTCGCCGTACACCGGCATCAGCGGATGGCGAATCAATGCTACCAGCGCCACCACCACAACGCCCAGCGTCAGCGGGGCCAGCCACATCAGGCGAGCGCGCGGGAGATAGCGCGTCAGGCGATCGACGCTGGCTTTTGCGCTGCGCCACAGCCGCCAGCAGAGCCAGGCCGCCAGCCAGAGCAGCACCGCCGTTGCCAGCAGCAGCCACTTAAACTCACCGCTTTGCATACCGTCAGGAATATCAATGGCCGCGCCCGCGAGGATCCCCGGCAGGAAGTAGAACGGCGGCCAGAAGACGCAGCCGATGATGTTCGGCACCACGAATTTCGCGACGGGCAGATCCAGCATGCCGGCAACCATCGGCACCAGCGGACGCGTTGGCCCGACAAAACGCCCCACGAGGATAGTAAACATGCTGTGCTGGTGCAGGGCGTGCTCGGTCTTATCCAGCAGCGCTTTGTGTTTTTTCAAAAACGACCAGCGGTGGAGCGGCTTCTTAAAGCGCCAGCCCAGCCAGAAGGAGATCCAGTCCCCCAGAAAACAGCCGATCGTACCGGCCAGCCACGCCTGCCAGAAATTGACCTCACCGCTGCCAATCAGCGCTCCAAGCCCCGCCATCAGTACGGTGCCGGGCAGGATCAGCCCGACCAGCGCCAGCGATTCGAGAAACGCCACCAGAGTTACCGCGATGAGCGAATACATAACGGACTGGGTAATAAAATGTTCCAGCAATGCCTGCATAACTATTCCGGTCAGAAAACGAATCAGCGATTCTGCTTAGCGCCCTGCACCGCGTCAAGGCAACAATTGTCTGAATAGTTTACAGGGTGCTTTCTGAGTTCACCTGTATGTTTAGCTTTTTTTACCGATTATTCACATCCAGCGCGAAATTCACTGGGGCTGGCGCCGGTGCATTTTTTAAACACGCGGGAAAAATAGAGCTGATCTTCAAAGCCCACGTTGCGCCCAACGGTAGCAATCGGCATTCGGGTTGTGCTGAGCAGCAGTTTCGCCTGGCTGATGCGCTGATCCTCACGCCAGCTCAGCACGCTGACGCCAAGCTGCTGGCGAAACAGATGCGACAGGCGTGACGGCGACAGGCAGACGTGCTGGGCGACGCTGGCGATATCAAACTGGCTGTCGGCCAGGTGGTCGCTGATGTACTGACAGGCGTCACGCACGCGGTTGTCCAGCGGCGGGTTAAGCGACTCGTTGATGGCCTCCATGCGCCGCAGCAGCACCTGCTCCAGCAGGTTAATGGCCAGCAGTTCGGCATAGCGCCCGCCCGCCTGCCCCGCCTCTATAATCTGCGCGAAAAGTTCACGGAACTGTGCCAGATGCGCTTCATCCGGACGATAAAAGCCGGTATGGGCGAAAATGGCCGGCCACGACAGCCACTCCTGCCAGTAGGCGCGCGGACGGAAATAGACCCACTGGTGATACCACTCTTTGGCGTCCGGGTGTCGGCCGTAGTGGTGGATCTCCCCAGGCGGGAACAGCAGCATATCGCCGGGACGGCAGACGAATTGCCGATCGCCGTTTTTGATCACCCCCTCCCCGCGTACGGTAAGGTTCAAAATATACCCTTTCATGCCGAGCGGTCGATCGACGTAAAAATCGAGATAACCCTCGGCCTCAATTGGCGTCAGCCCCGCCACCAGATGGGCGTTAAATGAGTAGCCCGGCAGTAAGGGATCGTTTTGCGGTTCGGCCATAGATTCAGTTCTCCCAAGGGTCCTGAAGGAAACCAATTGTCCATATCGTTAAAAGCAGTATAAAAAGGGGCCGCGAAAAGATCCAAAAAGCATCACGCTTCTTTTACCTCCGCCATGTTTCAGCCTTTTCCCTTGATTTATCTGCCGACAGGGACAGATAAGCAGTAACAAAAGTGTCTATAAGTACGGCAGAAATGTCCACATTGAATATTTGCACGGCGTCACACTTTCCGTTGCTACAGCAATTTTATCCATAAGATTAGCGGATCCTGCCTGACGATTTTTGTCCCCAGTCTCTAATGTTCTTCCATACCTGTTTTCTGGATGGAGCAACACCATGGCAATTGCAATTGGCCTCGATTTTGGCAGCGACTCGGTTCGCGCGCTGGCAGTGGACTGTACGACTGGCCAGGAGATAGCAACCAGCGTTGAGTGGTACCCGCGCTGGCAAGAGGGGCGCTACTGCGATGCGCCGAATAACCAGTTCCGCCACCACCCGCGTGATTACATTGAATCTATGGAAGCGGCGATGAAAGCCGTGCTGGCTGAACTGACGGATGCCCAGCGGGCCGACGTGGTGGGGATTGGCGTCGACAGCACCGGTTCAACGCCGGCCCCGGTTGATGCCGAAGGCCGCGTGCTGGCGCTGCGCCCGGAGTTTGCCGACAACCCGAACGCCATGTTCGTGCTGTGGAAAGACCATACCGCCGTGGAAGAGGCGGAAGCCATCACCCGCCTGTGCCATCAGCCAGGCCACACCGACTACTCCCGCTACATCGGTGGGATTTACTCCAGCGAATGGTTCTGGGCCAAGATCCTTCACGTTACCCGCGCGGACGCTTCGGTTGCGCAGGCGGCGGCATCATGGATTGAGCTGTGCGACTGGGTGCCTGCCCTGCTCTCCGGCACCACCCGCCCGCAGGATATCCGCCGCGGCCGCTGTAGCGCCGGGCATAAATCCCTGTGGCATGAAAGCTGGGGCGGCCTGCCTCCAGCCGCGTTCTTCGACGAGCTCGACCCGATTATCAACAAGAACCTGACATATCCGCTGTTTACCGACACCTTCACCGCCGATATTCTGGTCGGCACGCTCTGCGAAGAGTGGGCAAAGCGCCTCGGCCTGCCGCAAAACGTGGCGATCTCCGGCGGCGCGTTTGACTGCCACATGGGCGCCGTGGGCGCGGGTGCGCAGCCCAATACGCTGGTGAAAGTGATCGGCACCTCTACATGCGACATTCTGACGGCGGATAAAACCACCGTTGGCGACCGCGCGGTGAAGGGTATCTGCGGCCAGGTTGACGGCAGCGTGGTGCCGGACTTCATCGGCCTCGAAGCCGGTCAGTCCGCTTTCGGCGACATCTACGCCTGGTTTGGCCGCGTGCTCGGCTGGCCGCTGGATCGCCTGGCGGCGGCGCATCCTGAGCTGAAAACCCAGATTGACGAGAGCAAAAAACAGCTTCTGCCGCAGCTCACGGAGGCCTGGGCAAAAAATCCGTCTCTCGACCACCTGCCGGTGGTGCTGGACTGGTTTAACGGTCGCCGCACGCCGTTTGCGAACCAGCGTCTGAAAGGGGTGATTACCGACCTCAACCTGGCGACCGACGCGCCGGCGCTGTTTGGTGGCCTGATTGCAGCCACCGCATTCGGCGCGCGCGCCATCATGGAGTGCTTCACCGAACAGGGCATCGACGTAAACAACGTGATGGCTCTGGGCGGTATCGCCCGTAAAAACCCGGTGATCATGCAGGCCTGCTGCGACGTGCTCAACCGTCCGCTGCAGATTGTGGCCTCCGATCAGTGCTGTGCGCTGGGCGCAGCGATTTTCGCGGCCGTAGCCGCAGGCGTGCATGCCGATATTCCGACCGCGCAACGGCATATGGCGAGCGCCGTCGAAACCACGCTCCAGCCGCGTGCCGGACAGGCACAACGCTTCGAACAGCTTTATCAGCGCTACCAGCAATGGGCAAAAAGCGCCGAACTTCACTATCTCCCTGTCGCCGCCCCGGCCAAACGCACCGCGGACACTACGGCAACCCTGACCCATTAAGGACACGATGATGACCATTTTTAATAATTATGAAGTGTGGTTTGTGATTGGCAGCCAGCATCTGTACGGACCGGAAGCGTTACAGCAGGTGACGAAACACGCGGAGCACGTGGTTAACGCCATGAACGCCGAAGCCAAACTGCCGTGCAAACTGGTGTTAAAGCCGCTGGGGACCACCCCGGATGAAATCACCAACATCTGCCGTGACGCCAACTACGACGACAAATGCGCCGGTCTGGTGGTGTGGCTTCACACCTTCTCACCGGCCAAAATGTGGATCAACGGCCTGGCCATCCTCAACAAGCCGCTGCTGCAGTTCCACACCCAGTTCAATGCCTCCCTGCCGTGGGACAGCATCGACATGGACTTTATGAACCTGAACCAGACCGCGCACGGCGGCCGCGAGTTCGGCTTCATCGGCGCGCGTATGCGTCAGCAGCATGCCGTCGTGACCGGCCACTGGCAGGACGGTCAGGCGCAGCAGCGTATCGGCGCCTGGATGCGTCAGGCGGTCTCTAAGCAGGATACCCGTCACCTTAAAGTGGTGCGTTTCGGCGACAACATGCGTGAAGTTGCCGTAACCGACGGCGACAAAGTGGCCGCGCAGATCAAGTTCGGCTTCTCCGTGAATACCTGGGCGGTGGGCGACCTGGTGCAGGTGGTGAATGACATCAGCGATGGCGACGTGAACGCGCTGGTAGACGAATACGAAAGCAGCTACCGCCTGACGCCTGCGGCACAAATTAACGGCGACAAGCGCCAGAACGTGCTGGACGCGGCGCGTATTGAGCTGGGCATGAAGCGCTTCCTGGAACAGGGCGGCTTCCACGCCTTTACCACAACCTTTGAAGATCTCCACGGCCTGAAGCAGCTACCGGGCCTGGCGGTACAACGCCTGATGCAGCAGGGCTACGGCTTTGCGGGCGAAGGCGACTGGAAAACTGCCGCTCTGCTTCGCATCATGAAGGTGATGTCGACCGGTCTGCAGGGCGGCACCTCCTTTATGGAGGACTATACCTACCACTTCGAGAACGGTAACGATCTGGTGCTCGGCTCGCACATGCTGGAAGTGTGCCCCTCCATCGCGGTTGAAGAGAAGCCGATCCTCGACGTACAGCACCTCGGCATCGGCGGCAAGGCGGACCCGGCTCGTCTGATCTTCAATACCCGTACCGGCCCGGCCATCAACGCCAGCCTGATCGACCTCGGCGATCGTTTCCGCCTGCTGGTGAACTGCGTCGATGCGGTTGAAACCCCGCACTCCCTGCCAAAACTGCCGGTCGCGAACGCCCTGTGGAAAGCACAGCCTGACCTGCCGACCGCGTCAGAAGCGTGGATCGTGGCGGGCGGCGCGCACCACACCGTCTTCAGCCACGCGCTGGATCTTAACGACATGCGTCAGTTCGCCGAGCTGCACGATATCGAGCTGACCGTTATCGATAACGATACCCGCCTGCCTGCCTTTAAGGACGCGCTGCGCTGGAACGAAGTCTATTACGGTTCAAAACGTTAAGTACGGAGAGCCCGGCGGCGCAGCGCTTGCCGGGCCTGGAGACAGCAATGCTAGAAGATCTTAAACGTCAGGTTCTCGAAGCCAACCTGGCGCTGCCAAAACATAACCTGGTGACGCTTACCTGGGGGAACGTCAGCGCCGTCGATCGCGAAAAAGGCGTGTTCGTGATCAAGCCTTCGGGCGTGGATTACACGGTGATGACCGAGGAAGATATGGTGGTGGTCAGCATCGAAACGGGCGAAGTGGTTGAAGGCAACAAAAAGCCCTCCTCCGATACGCCCACGCATCGCCTGCTGTACCAGTCATTCCCGACCATCGGCGGCATCGTGCATACCCATTCGCGTCACGCAACCATCTGGGCGCAGGCCGGCCAGTCCATTCCGGCCACCGGCACCACCCACGCGGACTACTTTTACGGCACCATTCCGTGCACGCGGCTGATGACCGACGCGGAGATCGGCGGCGAGTATGAATGGGAAACCGGCAACGTGATTGTCGAAACCTTCGAAAAACAGGGTATCGACGCGGCGCAAATGCCCGGCGTGCTGGTGCACTCCCACGGCCCGTTTGCCTGGGGCAAAAACGCGGAAGATGCGGTACATAACGCGATAGTGCTGGAAGAGGTCGCCTATATGGGGATCTTCTGTCGCCAGCTGGCGCCGCAGCTGCCGGATATGCAGCAGACCCTGCTAGATAAACACTACCTGCGCAAGCACGGCGCGAAGGCCTATTACGGGCAATAAACTGTATATAAACCCAGCATAAAAACGTTAACCAGGCTATAATCAGGCCTGGTTTGTTTTATGGGATAACGGCGTGGCACAGGCGCAAGAAGGCTTTTTACTGACCCGACACTGGCGGGACACCCCTCAGGGTACCGAGGTCGCGTTCTGGCTGGCCACGGATAACGGCCCGCTGCACGTTACCCTGCCGCCCCAGGAGTCCGTGGCGTTTATCCCTGAACACCACGCCGAGAAAGTAAAGCAGCTCCTGCACGGTGAAAACGGCTGGCGCCTTACTCCCCTTGAGCTGAAAGACTTCCACCGCCAGCCGGTTTATGGCCTCTACTGTCGCGCCCATCGCCAGCTGATGCGCTATGAAAAACTGCTCCGCGAAGCGGGCGTGACGCTCTATGAAGCCGACATCCGCCCGCCGGAACGTTTTCTGATGGAGCGGTTTATTACCGCCCCCGTCTGGGTGGACGGCGCTGAGCAGAACGGTGGTCTCGTGAACGCGCGCCTTAAACCTAACCCGCACTATCGCCCGCCGCTGAAGTGGGTCTCGCTGGATATCGAAACCACCCGCCACGGTGAACTGTACTGTATCGGCCTGGAGGGCTGCGGGCAGCGGGTTGTCTATATGCTCGGCCCGCCAAACGGCGACGCGTCTGCGCTGGATTTTCATCTGGAATACGTTACCAGCCGATCACAGCTCCTGGAGAAGCTTAACCTGTGGTTTGCCGAGCACGACCCGGACGTGCTGATCGGCTGGAACGTGGTGCAGTTTGACCTGCGCGTGCTGCAAAAGCATGCCGAGCGGTACCGCATTCCCCTGACGTTAGGGCGCGGGAACACGGAGCTGGAGTGGCGTGAGCACGGTTTCAAAAACGGCGTTTTCTTCGCGCAGGCCAGTGGCCGCCTGATAATTGACGGCATCGAGGCGCTGAAATCCGCCTTCTGGAACTTCTCCTCCTTCTCGCTGGAAGCGGTGGCGCAGGAGCTGCTCGATGAAGGTAAATCCATCGATAACCCCTGGGACCGGATGGACGAGATCGAGCGGCGCTTTAACGAGGATAAGCCGGCGCTCGCCACCTACAACCTGAAGGACTGCGAGCTGGTAACGCAGATTTTCCACAAAACCGAGATCATGCCGTTCCTGCTGGAGCGCGCGACGGTGAACGGTCTGGCGGTCGACAGGCACGGCGGCTCGGTAGCGGCCTTCAGCCACCTCTATTTTCCACGAATGCACCGTGCGGGCTACGTCGCCCCTAACCTCGGCGACGTGCCGCCGCAGGCCAGCCCCGGCGGTTACGTGATGGATTCACGGCCCGGGCTGTATGACTCGGTTCTGGTGCTGGACTATAAAAGCCTGTACCCGTCCATTATCCGCACGTTCCTGATCGACCCGGTGGGGCTGGTAGAGGGGATGGCGCAGCCAGACGACGCCCACAGCACCGAAGGTTTTCTTGGCGCCCGTTTTTCGCGCGAGAAACACTGCCTGCCAGAGATCGTGGGCAACATCTGGCACGGCCGCGACGAGGCAAAACGCCACGGCAACAAGCCGCTCTCGCAGGCGCTGAAGATCATTATGAACGCCTTTTACGGCGTGCTGGGAACCAGCGCCTGCCGCTTCTTTGATCCTCGCCTGGCGTCATCCATCACCATGCGCGGGCACGACATCATGCGTCAGACCAAAGCGCTGATTGAGTCCCGGGGCTATGACGTCATTTACGGCGATACCGACTCCACCTTTGTCTGGCTGAAAGCCGCCCATTCGGAAGACGACGCCGCGCGAATCGGCCGCGAGCTGGTCGCCTTCGTGAACGGCTGGTGGCGTGAAAATTTGCAAAAAGAGCGGTTAACCAGCGCGTTAGAGCTGGAGTTTGAAACCCATTTCGCCCGTTTTTTAATGCCTACCATTCGCGGCACCGACCAGGGCAGCAAGAAGCGCTACGCCGGGCTCATTCAGGAGGGCGAAACGCAGCGGATGGTCTTTAAGGGGCTGGAGACGGTGCGCACCGACTGGACGCCGCTGGCGCAGCAGTTCCAGCAGTCGCTCTACCTGCGGGTATTCCGCAACGAGCCTTACCAGGATTACGTGCGCGAGACCATCGCCAGCCTGATGGCGGGGGAGCTGGACGATCGGCTGGTCTACCGCAAGCGCCTGCGCCGCCCGCTGGCGGAATACCAGCGTAACGTGCCGCCCCACGTGCGCGCCGCGCGGCTGGCGGACGAAGAGAACGTTCGTCGGGGCCGCGCGCCGCAGTATCAGAACCGGGGGACCATCAAATACGTCTGGACAATTAACGGTCCGGAACCGGTTGATTACCAGCAGTCTCCGCTCGATTACGATCACTACCTGACGCGCCAGCTTCAGCCGGTTGCGGAGGGAATATTACCGTTCATCGACGATGACTTTGCTACACTAGTGACAGGACAACTGGGGCTATTTTGACGCGTGACGAAACCGTTGCCATCCAGTACCATAGCGCCCTTTCCATTCCCGGACCCATTTTTCGATGACCGTCTTTTTTGACGGGGTCGAACTATTGCCTGCAATTAGAGATTAGAGCCGAACAACTATGCCTTTTACACTTGGTCAACGCTGGATCAGCGATACAGAAAGCGAACTTGGATTAGGAACCGTCGTTGCCGTTGATGCGCGCATGGTTACCCTCCTTTTCCCTGCTACCGGTGAAAACCGCCTGTACGCTCGCAATGACTCCCCTGTTACCCGCGTGATGTTCAATCCGGGTGACACCGTGACCAGCCACGACGGCTGGCAACTGAAGGTTGAAGACGTAAAAGAAGAGAATGGACTGCTCGCCTACATTGGTACTCGTCTTGATACGGATGAAGCCAATGTCGTCCTGCGTGAAGTGCTGCTCGACAGCAAGCTGGTCTTCAGCAAGCCGCAGGATCGCCTGTTTGCCGGGCAAATCGACCGTATGGACCGCTTCTCCCTGCGCTACCGCGCGCGTAAGTTCCAGAGCGAACAGTACCGCATGCCGTGGAGCGGACTGCGCGGTCAGCGTACCAGCCTGATCCCCCACCAGCTGAACATCGCCCATGACGTGGGCCGTCGCCATGCGCCTCGCGTGCTGCTGGCTGACGAGGTGGGCCTGGGTAAAACCATCGAAGCAGGCATGATCCTGCACCAGCAGCTGCTCTCTGGCGCCGCCGAGCGCGTGCTGATTGTGGTTCCAGAAACGCTGCAGCATCAGTGGCTGGTTGAAATGCTGCGCCGCTTCAACCTGCGCTTCTCCCTGTTCGACGATGAGCGCTATGCCGAAGCCCAGCACGACGCGGACAACCCGTTTGAAACCGAACAGCTGGTCATCTGCTCGCTGGACTTTGTGCGCCGCAGCAAGCAGCGCCTGGAGCACCTGTGCGACGCCGAATGGGATCTGATGGTGGTCGATGAAGCGCACCATCTCGTCTGGAGCGAGGACGCGCCGAGCCGTGAATACATGGCGATTGAGCAGCTTGCCGAACGCGTGCCCGGCGTCCTGCTGCTGACCGCCACGCCGGAGCAGCTGGGGCTGGAGAGCCACTTCGCCCGTCTGCGCCTGCTCGATCCGAACCGTTTCCATGATTTTGAGCAGTTCGTTGAGGAGCAGCAAAACTACCGTCCGGTTGCGGACGCCGTCGCGCTACTGCTGGCGGGCAATCGTCTCTCTGACGAAGAGCTCAATACCCTGAGCGACCTGATCGGCGAGCAGGACATCGAGCCGCTGCTTCAGGCTGCAAACAGCGACAGCGATGACGCGGGTTCCGCGCGTAAAGAGCTGATTGACATGCTGATGGATCGCCACGGCACCAGCCGCGTGCTGTTCAGAAATACCCGCAACGGCGTAAAAGGGTTCCCGAAACGCGAACTCCACACCATCAAGCTGCCGCTGCCGACCCAGTATCAGACGGCGATTAAAGTCTCCGGCATCATGGGTGCGCGTAAAACTCAGGAAGAGCGTGCTCGCGACATGCTTTACCCGGAGCAAATTTATCAGGAATTTGAAGGCGACACCGGCACCTGGTGGAACTTCGATCCGCGCGTGGAGTGGCTGATGGGCTACCTGACCGCGCATCGTTCCCAGAAGGTGCTGGTGATCTGCGCCAAAGCCGCCACCGCGCTGCAGCTGGAACAGGTTCTGCGCGAGCGTGAAGGTATTCGCGCAGCCGTGTTCCACGAAGGCATGTCCATTGTCGAACGCGACCGCGCTGCGGCATGGTTTGGCGAAGAAGACAGCGGCGCACAGGTTCTGCTGTGTTCCGAAATCGGCTCAGAAGGCCGTAACTTCCAGTTCGCCAGCAATCTGGTGATGTTCGATCTGCCGTTTAACCCGGATCTGCTGGAGCAGCGTATCGGGCGTCTGGATCGTATCGGCCAGGCGCACGATATTCAGATCCACGTTCCGTATCTGGAAAAAACCGCCCAGTCCGTTCTGGTTCGCTGGTACCACGAAGGTCTGGATGCGTTTGAGCATACCTGCCCGACGGGCCGCACCATTTACGATCGGGTACATACGGATCTGATCGCTTATCTCGCCGCTCCGGAAAACACCGACGGTTTTGATGAGCTGATCAAATCCTGCCGCGAGAAGCACGACGCGCTAAAAGCCCAGCTGGAACAGGGCCGCGACCGTCTGCTGGAGATCCACTCCAACGGCGGCGAAAAAGCGCAGCAGCTTGCTGAAAGCATTGAAGAGCAGGATGACGATACCAGCCTGATTAGCTTCTCCATGAACCTGTTCGACATCGTCGGCATTAACCAGGACGATCGCGGCGAGAACCTGATTGTGTTGACCCCGTCCGATCACATGCTGGTTCCGGATTTCCCGGGCCTGCCGGAAGACGGCTGCACCATCACCTTTGAGCGTGATGTGGCGCTGTCCCGCGAAGACGCACAGTTCATCACCTGGGAGCACCCGCTGATCCGCAACGGTCTGGATCTGATCCTCTCCGGCGATACCGGCAGCAGCACCATCTCCCTGCTGAAGAACAAAGCGCTGCCGGTGGGGACCCTGCTGGTGGAGCTGATCTACGTTGTGGAAGCTCAGGCGCCGAAACAGCTTCAGCTTAACCGCTTCCTGCCGCCAACGCCGGTGCGTCTGCTGCTGGATAAAAACGGTACGAATCTGGCCGGTCAGGTGGAGTTTGAAAGCTTTAACCGTCAGCTGAGTGCGGTAAACCGTCACACCGGCAGCAAGCTGGTGAATGCGGTGCAGCAGGACGTGCATGCCATTCTGCAACTGGGCGAAGCCCAGGCCGAGAAAGCGGCCAGAGCGCTGATCGACGCGGCGCGCGGCGAAGCCGATGAGAAGCTCTCAGCCGAGCTGTCGCGTCTGGAAGCGCTGAAGGCGGTGAACCCGAACATTCGTGACGATGAACTGGCCGCGATTGAGAGCAACCGCCAGCAGGTGCTGGAAAGCCTGAATCAGGCGGGATGGCGTCTCGACGCCCTGCGTCTTATCGTTGTGACGCATCAGTAAGCGGAGCGCAAGATGGTAATGGAGCCCTACAATCCCCCGACGGATCCCTGGCTGGTCATTCTCTATCAGGATGAGCACATTATGGTGGTCAACAAGCCGAGCGGCCTGTTGTCCGTGCCCGGGCGCCTGGATGAGCATAAAGACAGCGTGATGACGCGTATCCAGCGTGATTATCCGCAGGCCGAGTCCGTCCATCGCCTGGATATGGCGACCAGCGGCGTGATTGTGGTGGCTCTGAATAAGCCGGCGGAACGCGAGCTGAAACGCCAGTTCCGCGAGCGTGAACCGAAAAAGCAGTACGTCGCCCGCGTGTGGGGCCATCCGGCGCAGGCGGAAGGGCTGGTGGATTTACCGCTGATTTGCGACTGGCCGAACCGGCCTAAGCAGAAGGTGTGTTATGAAACCGGCAAGGCCGCACAAACCGAGTATGAAGTGCTGGAGTACGCGCCGGATAACACCGCGCGCGTTCTCCTGAAGCCGATTACCGGGCGCTCCCACCAGCTGCGCGTGCATATGCTGGCGATGGGTCACCCTATTCTGGGCGACAGATTCTATGCGCCGGCGGAAGCGCTGGCACTCGCGCCGCGCCTGCAGCTGCATGCGCAGACGCTCACCATCACCCACCCCGCGTTTGGCAACGCGATGACGTTTAAAGCCCCGGTAGACTTCTGAAAAAATGGCCCGACGCTGTCGGGCCATTTTTTTATTTAAAACCTTTCTGCTCTTTAATCAGCTCGTAGGCTTTCTGGATTTCCTGCGCTTTCTGTTTCGCCATCTCCATCATCTCTGGCGGTAAGCCTTTCGCCACCAGCTTGTCCGGATGGTGCTCGCTCATCAGTTTACGATAGGCGCGTTTGATGGTCGTGACATCGTCAGACGGCTTCACGCCGAGCACGTTACAGGCATCTTCCAGCGTGGGACCACGCTGCGCCTGCTGCCAGCCGCCGCCGGAGGAGTGCTGCTGATATCCACCGCCAAAGTGCGCGCCGCCCTGCATCATGCGCAGGAACTGGTCGAACTGCATGCGGGATATGCCCAGCTCTTCGGCAATGACGTACAGGACGTCCCGTTCATTCGGATGCAGAGAGCCGTCCGCAAAGGCTGCCTGGATTTGAATTTCCAGAAACATCCGAATTAAATCAAAACGCCCGAAACAGATGCTACGGAACTGGCGCATTTTTTCACGCAGCGGATAGTTATCCGATTTCCCAATCCTGAACGCATTTTGCGCGGCCACGCGTGATTCGCCGTGCAGGTTCATGCGATCCATAAAGACGCTGGCAACCTGAATATCGGCCTCCGTTACGCGTCCTTTCGATTTGGTTAAGTGCCCCATCACCTCAAAGGTGGTGGAGAAAAAGAGTGACTGGCGCTCGCGCTGATTGGCAAACCAGGCCATTTTGCGGCTGCGTGCTTTATCAAACATATGGCCGATAATGAGGCCAAGAACGACGCCCCAGAATCCGGCACCCATAATAATTGCGAACGCAACGCCGATTATTTTACCCCAATACTGCATATACTCCCCGAATGGTCATGTTCCTGGCCGACGCAACGCCATCATTACAGTGGTCGCGCCACGGTCAATTGAGGGACATCGCCTATAATTTGCATTATCATACTCGTCATTCGATAGCGAGCCTAACACTCTGGCGCGCAAACGGGCAGGATTAACGCTGGTACTGCGCTGATGAGTAAGATAGTCTCTGAGCGTTTGTAAGCCGTAGCCACTGATGACGGAACAATAAAATACAACGTATGAAAAAACGTATCCCCACCCTTCTGGCCACTATGATTGGCACCGCCCTGTATAGCCAACAGGGGCTCGCAGCCGATCTCGCCTCGCAGTGTATGCTTGGCGTTCCAAGTTACAATCGCCCACTGGTGAAAGGCGATACGAATGACTTACCCGTCACCATTAATGCCGACAGCGCGAAAGGTAATTATCCAGACAATGCGACCTTTACGGGCAATGTCGATATTAACCAGGGAAACAGCCGACTGCAGGCTGACGAAGTGCAACTGCACCAGAAGCAACCCGAAGGTGCTCAGGCGCCCGTTCGTACGGTAGATGCGCTGGGTAATGTGCACTATGACGACAATCAGGTCATCCTGAAAGGTCCGAAAGCCTGGTCAAATCTGAATACAAAAGATACCAACGTCTGGGAAGGTGATTACCAGATGGTGGGTCGTCAGGGGCGCGGTACCGCAGACCTGATGAAGCAGCGTGGTGAAAACCGCTACACTATTCTTGAGAACGGCTCGTTCACTTCCTGTTTGCCTGGGTCAAATACCTGGAGCGTGGTGGGGAGCGAAGTGATCCACGACCGTGAGGAACAGGTCGCTGAGATCTGGAACGCCCGTTTTAAACTCGGCCCGGTCCCCATTTTCTATAGCCCTTACCTGCAGCTTCCCGTGGGTGACAAACGTCGTTCAGGCTTCCTGATCCCGAACGCGAAGTACAGCACGTCGAACTACTTTGAGTTTTACCTGCCGTACTACTGGAACATCGCGCCCAACATGGACGCCACGATCACGCCGCACTATATCCACAAGCGCGGCAATATCATGTGGGAGAACGAGTTCCGCTATCTGACCAAAGCGGGCGCGGGTCTGATGGAGTTCGATTATCTGCCGTCAGATAAAGTGTTCCAGGACGAGCACCCAACCGAAGGCGATAAACACCGCTGGATGTATTACTGGCAGCACGCCGGGGTGCTGAATCAGGTGTGGCGCTTCAACATTGACTACACCAAAGTCAGCGATCCGTATTACTTCAACGACTTTGACTCTAAATACGGTTCCAGTACCGATGGATACGCCACGCAGAAATTCAGCGTGGGCTACGCCATTGAGAACTTTGACGCGACGGTGTCGACCAAGCAGTTCCAGGTGTTTGATACGCAAACAAACAGCACCTATGGTGCCGAGCCGCAGCTGGACGTGAACTGGTACCAGAACGACGTCGGGCCTTTCGACACGCGCGTTTACGCTCAGGCGGTGCATTTCGTCAACACCAACTCGGATATGCCGGAATCAACGCGTCTGCATATTGAGCCGACGATCAACCTGCCATGGTCAAACGACTGGGCGAGCCTGAATACCGAAGCCAAGCTGATGGCAACCCATTACCAGCAGAAAAATCTGGACTGGTATAACAAACAAAATAAGACCAATCTTGAAGAATCGGTAAACCGTACGCTTCCGCAATTCAAGATGGACGGTAAGCTGATCTTCGAACGTGATATGGGCCTTCTCGCGGACGGATACACCCAGACGCTTGAGCCGCGCATGCAGTACCTGTACGTGCCTTATCGCGATCAGAGCAAAATTCAAAACTACGACTCGTCCTTCCTCCAGTCTGACTACAGCGGCCTGTTCCGCGACCGTACCTACGGCGGGCTTGACCGTATTGCGTCTGCTAACCAGTTGACGACCGGCGTCACAACCCGCGTTTATGATGATGCTGCCGTTGAACGTTTTAACGTTTCTGTTGGTCAAATCTACTATTTCACCGAGTCTCGTACCGGCGATGACGACATAAACTGGGAGAAAGACAACAAAACGGGCTCACTGGTTTGGGCGGGCGATACCTACTGGCGCATGACGGATCGCTGGGGTCTGCGTGGTGGGGTTCAGTACGATACGCGACTGGACAATATTGCGACGAGCAGTGCCGCTATCGAGTACCGTCGTGATGAAGATCGTATGATTCAGTTGACGTATCGTTACGCCAGCCCAGAGTATATCCAGGCGACATTACCTAAAAACAGTAGAGATACAACCTGGAATGCGCCTCAGTATAAGGAAGGTATTTCACAGGTAGGTACCGCCGCGAGCTGGCCGATTGCCGATCGTTGGTCAATCGTCGGAGCCTACTACTATGACACGAATGCCCAAAAACCTGCTGACCAGATGTTAGGTCTGCAATATAACTCCTGCTGTTACGCAGTACGTGTCGGTTACGAACGCAAACTTAACGGCTGGGATACACAAAACAGTCAGGGCAAATACGATAACGTGATTGGCTTTAACATCGAGCTGCGCGGCCTGAGTTCTAACTACGGTCTGGGCACGCAGCAGATGCTGCGCTCGAACATTCTGCCATATCGCAGTTCCTTGTAATGTGCTTGATTTACAACGTAATCCGCTTTGCGGTTAATTGAAATGGAAAAAGTATGAAGAACTGGAAAACGCTGCTACTCGGTGTCGCTATGGTTGCGAATACCAGCTTCGCGGCCCCACAGGTTGTCGATAAAGTCGCGGCCGTGGTTAACAACGGCGTCGTGCTTGAAAGTGACGTTGACGGTTTGATGAAATCTGTAAAGCTCAACTCGGGTGAAGCAGGTCAGCAACTTCCGGATGACGCTACGCTGCGCCACCAGATCCTGGAACGTCTGATCATGGATCAGATTGTCCTGCAGATGGGCCAGAAAATGGGCGTGAAGATCTCTGACGAGCAGCTCGATCAGGCGATCGCAAACATTGCTAAGCAGAACAACATTACCCTGGATCAGATGCGTAGCCGCCTGGCCTACGACGGCATCAGCTACGCCACCTACCGTAATCAGATCCGCAAAGAGATGCTGATTTCCGAAGTGCGTAACAACGAAGTTCGCCGCCGCGTCACCATCCTGCCTCAGGAAGTGGATGCGCTGGCAAAACAGGTGGGTAATCAGAACGACGCCAGCACCGAGCTGAACCTGAGCCACATCCTGATCCCGCTGCCGGAAAACCCAACCTCCGATCAGGCTGCTGAGGCGGAAAGCCAGGCACGCGCTATCGTGGAGCAGGCGCGCAACGGTGATGACTTCGGTAAGCTGGCAATCACGTATTCTGCTGACCAGCAGGCGCTGAAAGGTGGCCAGATGGGCTGGGGCCGCATTCAGGAGCTGCCATCCCTGTTTGCTCAGGCGCTGAGCACGGCGAAGAAAGGCGACATCGTCGGTCCAATCCGCTCCGGTGTTGGCTTCCACATCCTGAAGGTGAACGACCTGCGCGGCCAGAGCCAGAGCATTTCCGTTACCGAAGTTCACGCGCGTCATATCCTGCTTAAGCCGTCGCCGATCATGACTGACGATCAGGCCCGTGCGAAGCTGGAGCAGATTGCAGCTGACATCAGGAGCGGCAAAACCAGCTTTGACAAGGCGGCAAAAGAGTTCTCCCAGGATCCTGGCTCAGCTAACCAGGGCGGCGATCTCGGTTGGGCGGCTGCCGATATTTACGATCCGGCTTTCCGCGACGCGTTGATGAAGCTGAATAAAGGCCAGATGAGCGCCCCTGTGCACTCCTCCTTCGGCTGGCATCTGATTGAATTGATGGATACCCGCAACGTGGATAAAACCGATGCGGCGCAGAAAGACCGCGCTTATCGCATGCTGTTTAACCGTAAGTTCTCTGAAGAAGCGGCAACCTGGATGCAGGAACAGCGCGCCAGCGCTTATGTGAAAGTGCTGAGCAACTGATGAAACCGCATCGTGTGGCGATCACCCCCGGCGAACCCGCCGGGATTGGGCCTGACCTTGTCGTCCAGCTTGCCCAGCGCAGCTGGCCGGTAGAGCTGGTTGTCTGCGCCGATGCAGCACTGTTACAGGACCGGGCAACGTTGCTCGGTCTGCCCTTAACGCTTATCCCCTACGTCGAAGGCCAACAGCCTGCACCGCAGCAGGCGGGTACCCTCACCCTGCTTTCGGTTCCGCTTCGCGCCCCGGCTGTTCCCGGTGAGTTAAACCCTGGAAACGGCCACTACGTTGTCGAGACGCTGGCGCGCGCCTGTGACGGCTGTCTGAACGGTGAATTTGCCGCTCTGATCACCGGACCGGTGCACAAAGGGGTTATCAACGACGCGGGCATTCCGTTTACCGGGCATACCGAATTTTTCGAAGAGCGCTCGCACAGCCCGAAAGTGGTGATGATGCTGGCAACCGAAGAAATGCGCGTAGCCCTGGTGACGACTCACCTGCCCATCAAAGCGATTCCGGACGCCATTACGCCTGAACTTCTGCGCGAAATTATTGGGATTTTGCATCACGATTTGCAAACCAAATTCGGCATCCCGCAGCCCCATGTCCTCGTCTGCGGCCTGAATCCGCACGCGGGCGAAGGCGGACATATGGGAACCGAAGAGATCGACACCATCATTCCGGTGCTCGAGGAAATGCGGGCGAAGGGAATGAACCTCAGCGGGCCACTGCCTGCCGACACCCTTTTCCAGCCCAAATACCTGGATAATGCCGACGCCGTGCTCGCGATGTACCACGATCAGGGCCTGCCCGTGCTAAAATACCAGGGCTTTGGCCGCGGTGTGAACATCACCCTCGGTTTACCCTTTATTCGAACGTCCGTTGACCACGGTACTGCGCTGGATCTGGCAGGCCGGGGAAAAGCGGATGTCGGCAGTTTTATTACGGCGCTTAATCTCGCCATCAAAATGATTGTTAATACTCAATGACTAATCGAGTCCATCAGGGCCACTTAGCCCGTAAACGCTTCGGGCAAAACTTTTTAAACGATCAGTTTGTGATCGACAGTATCGTCTCTGCCATTAATCCGCAGAAAGGCCAGGCCATGGTCGAAATCGGCCCGGGTCTTGCCGCGCTGACCGAGCCGGTAGGCGAACGTCTGGACGAACTGACCGTTATCGAACTCGACCGCGATCTGGCCGCGCGTCTGCAAACGCACCCATTCCTGGGGCCAAAGCTGACGATCTATCAGCAAGATGCGATGACCATGAACTTTGGCGAACTGTCAGAAAAAATGGGCCAGCCGCTGCGCGTGTTCGGTAACCTGCCGTACAATATCTCCACCCCGCTGATGTTCCATCTGTTTAGCTATACTGATGCCATTGCCGACATGCACTTCATGTTGCAAAAAGAGGTCGTTAACCGTCTGGTTGCAGGCCCGAACAGTAAAGCGTATGGTCGTTTAAGCGTGATGGCGCAGTATTACTGCAACGTGATCCCGGTATTAGAAGTACCGCCTTCCGCGTTTACGCCACCACCAAAAGTGGATTCTGCGGTTGTGCGCCTGGTGCCGCATAAAACGATGCCGTACCCGGTGAAAGACCTGCGCGTGCTGAGCCGCATCACCACGGAAGCCTTTAACCAGCGCCGGAAAACGATTCGTAACAGCCTTGGCAATCTGTTTACCGTTGAAGTGTTAGCTGAGTTGGGCATCGACCCGGCAATGCGAGCGGAGAACATTTCCGTAGAGCAGTACTGCAAGCTGGCTAATTACATCAGCGACAATGCGCCGCCGAAGGAGAGCTAAGCCATGATTGATTCGCCCCGCGTCTGTGTTCAGGTTCAAAGCGTCTACATTGAGTCCCAATCCACACCGGATGAAGAACGTTTTGTCTTTGCTTATACCGTAACCATTCGCAACCTGGGGCGGATGCCTGTGCAGCTGCTCGGGCGCTACTGGCTTATCACCAACGGCAATGGCCGTGAAATTGAAGTCCAGGGCGAAGGTGTGGTCGGTGAACAACCTCATATCGCCCCTGGCGAAGAGTATCAGTACACCAGCGGCGCGGTGATTGAGACGCCGCTGGGTACCATGCAGGGCCATTACGAAATGGTCGATGCCGACGGTAATGCCTTCCGCATTGCCATTCCTGTGTTCCGTCTCGCCGTTCCTACACTTATTCATTAATCTAATGGCTACATATCTGATTGGCGACGTTCACGGTTGCTACGATGAACTGATCGCATTATTAAAGCAGGTCGACTTTACCCCGGGGCAGGACACGCTCTGGTTAACGGGCGATTTAGTGGCACGCGGCCCCGGCTCCCTCGATGTCCTTCGCTATGTTAAATCTCTGGGCGACAGCGTGCGGCTGGTGCTGGGTAACCACGATCTTCATCTGCTTGCCGTTTACGCCGGGATCAGCCGCAATAAGCCGAAAGATCGCGTTACCCCTCTGCTGGAGGCGCCGGATGCGGACGAATTGCTTAACTGGCTGCGCCGCCAGCCGCTGCTCCAGATTGATGAAGAGAAAAAGCTGGTGATGGCCCATGCCGGCATCACGCCTCAGTGGGATCTTGAGACAGCAAAAATCTGCGCGCGCGACGCTGAAGCGGTGCTGGCGAGCGACTCCTACCCGTTCTTCCTCGATGCCATGTACGGCGATATGCCGAACAACTGGAGCGAGGATCTCAGCGGTCTGGCGCGGCTGCGTTTTATCACCAACGCGTTTACGCGGATGCGCTACTGTTTCCCGAACGGACAGCTGGATATGTATTGCAAAGACACGCCGGAAAATGCGCCTGCGCCGCTTAAGCCGTGGTTTGCCATCCCGGGCCCCGTGGCTGATGAATACAGTATTGTATTCGGGCACTGGGCATCGCTGGAGGGGAAAGGTACGCCGGAAAATATTTATGCGCTCGACACCGGATGCTGCTGGGGCGGAGATCTAACCTGCTTACGCTGGGAAGATAAACGTTATTTTGTGCAGCCGTCCAACCGACAGCTGGATCTGGGAGAAGGCGAGGCCGTGGCCTCCTGAATAATCCGCTTCCCCTCTCCCCTGGCTGGGGTGAGGGGAACTATCGCTTAACGACGCTCCAGAATTTCGAAGCAGTAGCTGTGTGAGTTCTGCGCATCCGCGTCGTGAAATTCGCTGAACACGGACTCCCACTCGTCCGGATCGTAATCCGGGAAATGGGTATCCCCTTCCACTTCGGCATCAATATGGGTCAGATACAGCTTCTGCGCTTTCGGCAGGAACTGCTCATACACGCGTCCGCCGCCGATCACCATGATCTCTTCGGCATTACCGCAGGCGGCAATCGCTTCATCAACGGACTTAACCCACTGAACGCGATCGTCAGTGCCCGCCTGGCTACTGATAACGATATTCTTACGGCCCGGCAATGGACGACCAATCGACTCCCAGGTCAGGCGGCCCATCACTACCGGCTTGTTTAACGTAGTACGTTTAAACCATGCGAGATCGGCAGGCAGGTTCCACGGCATGGCGTTTTCCATACCGATAACGCGGTCTACCGCCAGCGCTGCAATCAGACTGATCATTGAAAATTTCCCGGATGCAAAAAATTGCCGCCACTATACGGAAAGCTTAATCTTTCGTCGACTGGCGGCAGGGTAAAGAATCAGAAATTTTTTAATATTGCTGGCAACTCCTCTTCACGCAGACGGTTTACTCTCCGGTTCATCGGCAGGATCGCCGGTATGCTTGCCCTCTTCCGTCCCTTGCCAGCCGTGACGCTGTACCAGCGACAGGTGATTACGATCCTCGTTAATAATTTCCGTCAGCATGGTGCTGGTGCGCTTAAATACCGCCGCGCGCTCGGATGCCGTACTGCTGGCCATCGCCACCATCTCTTCCACCATGTCAGTATTAAAACGACGGAACAGATCGGCACGTTCACGCGCTTCATACGCGCCAAGCCCCAGGCTTTCCAGCGCCATGCGGCCAGACTTGAGCGCACCTTCGAAGGTTTCACGCTCTGGCGCGGCCACCCCTGCCTGGCGCAGCTGGATGTAATGATCCACATCGCGCGCGCGCGAGATGATAGTCAGATGCGGGAAGTGCTCTTTGACAAGCTCTACCAGCTGCATGCTGGTCTGCGGATCGTCGATGGCGTTAATCAGCACTTCAGCCTTTGCCGCCCCCGCCGACTCGAGCAGGTCGACGCGGGTCGCATCGCCGTAAAAGACCTTCATGTCGAATTTACGCAGCGTATCAACATGGTCGGGATCGTGATCGAGGATAACCATTTTCACACCGCTGGAGAGCAGTAAACGACCGGTAATCTGTCCGAAGCGGCCGAATCCGGCAATAATGACCCGCGGCTGCTCTTCATCGATCTCATCGGCTTCGCGCTCCTGTTCGCTGCCGGTTTTTTCCAGACGCGTCAGCAGGACCAGCAGGACCGGCGTTGCGGCCATCGACAGCGCAACCGCCAGCGTCAGCGCTTTTGCCCATTCCGGATCGAGTACGTTGGCCATCTGCGCGGCACCAAAGACCACGAACGCAAATTCACTCCCCTGCCCCAGCAGCACGGCAAACCAGCGGCGCTGCGGCTTTGGCACGTTCAACGGGCGGGCAATAAGCCACAGCATACCCATTTTTATGACCAGGAAGCCCACCAGCAGAATGACGATCCGCAGGGGATGCGTCACCAGCGTACCGAAGTCGATTGACATCCCGACGCCGATGAAAAACAGCCCCAGCAGCAGCCCTTTAAACGGCTCGATATCGCTTTCCAGCGCATGGCGGTATTCGGAGCTAGCCAGTAACACCCCGGCGAGGAAGGCCCCCATCGCCATCGACAGCCCGGCCTCTTCCAGCAGCAGGCCAAAGCCAAACACCAGGAATAGCGCCACGGCGCTGAACACCTCGCGCAGGCCGGAGCGCGCCACAAAGCGCAGCAGCGGCCGCGTTACGTAACGCCCCAGCAGAATAACCAGCGCCAGCGCGCCGACCACCTTCAGCGCCGAAAGGGCAAACGCCCCCATCGTCGTCGAGGCGCCGCTGGCTGCCAGCAGCGGGATCATCGCCACCAGCGGGATTGCGGCAATATCCTGGAACAGCAGCACGGAGAAGGCGCTACGGCCCATTTGCGTCACCGTCAGGTTACGCTCGTTCATTGCCTGCATGGCAATTGCCGTTGAGGAGAGCGCCAGCGTCATGCCGATAAGCTCCGCGACTTTCCACTCCATCCCCAGCAGAATGCAGAACCCGCCGAGCAGCAGACCGCAGGCCAGCATTTGCAGAGCGCCGCCTCCAAATACCGAGGCGCGCAGTTTCCACAGGCGCTGCGGATCGAGCTCCAGGCCAATCACAAACAGCATCAGCACAACGCCAATTTCAGCGAAATGGAGAATCGCTTCTGCATCCGTGACCAGACGAAAACCCCACGGCCCGATGACGCAGCCAGCAATCAGATAGCCGAGAACCGAGCCCAGCCCCAGGCGTACCGCCACGGGCACAATCAGCGCCGCCGCGCCGAGGTAAATCAGCGCCTGTATTAGCGTATGGCTATCCATGATGCGTCTCCTGCCACTCAAGTAAGCGTTGTTTATAATGTCGAGCCTGCGCCTGGAGCGTTTCATCGTCGCAGACAAACGTGCAGTGCATGGCAAAAGGCGGGAGCCAGTTCAGGCCACAGTAGAGGGCCGTCGCCTGTAGCGGCTGTGCCAGCACGTCAAACCCCGGAAACGCGCCGATAGAAAAATGGCTTTCACCACCGCCGGTAGTGACCGCCCACATCAGGCTTTTCCCTTTTAGCGCATTGCCGTTATGACCATACGCCCAGCCGTGAGAAAAGACTTTATCGATCCACAGCTTCAGGAGCGGGGGCACGCTGTACCACTGCATGGGATGCTGCCAGATAATCAGATCGGCACGGGAGAGCGCCTCCTGTTCGGCGGCGACATCGATATTAAAGTCGGGATAAAGTTGATAGAGGGAACGTATCTCTACGTTATCAAGCGTCCTTACCTGCTCAAGCATCCGTTTATTCGCATGCGAATGGTGCGGATAAGGATGCGCGTAAATTATCAGTATCATGAATGGGCCTGTCTTCTTCTATTATTGTAGCAGTGAGTGTAGACAGTTACCTTCCCGACTGAAAGGGGTTAACGAGCGCCTTAAAGCAAAACGCAATTTTTGGCAATCGACGCCGCCATGCCATTTTGCTGGCGCGAAAGTAAAAAACGACGGACTAAATAAATTCACCCCATAAAATAAAAACAATAACTCATATAATTAACCGATATTTTTAGATTGTCTTAACTCATTATTTAACAAATCAACCTGTACATAAACCCTTGAAAAATTAATAATTTTATGCTCTGTTTTTTGAGCTCACTCTTTAACGCGGTCAATATACAATTTCACCCACGTTACCTGATGTTCCTTCTCACTCAAATGGATGTGTACATGAGCAACAAATTCTTCACATTAAATAATACAACCCAAAGTCTTGGAAAGATATTTCCTGCCTTGTTGATATGCACCCCAGCAGTTGCGTTTTCTGCAACTATTGAACAATCAACGTCTGTTCCGCAAACCTTTTCAGACGATGCTGAATACGTTATCAATAAAGACGTCACAATTACCTCCGCCGGTAGTGAAGCGGCCGTGACAGTATCAGGTTTTACCGTCACCAAAGCCACTAACCAGGGGAATATTTCCGGTACCGGAAATGGCATGGATGTTAATACTGGCGCACAACGCGTCGTTATTAATAATGACAGCGATGCGACCATTTCCTCCACGACAAAGAATGCAGTAAATATTCAGTCATTGCTCGGTGATTTTAATAATAGCGGGAGCATAATTGGCGCCGAAAATGGCATTTTTGTCAGCGAAAGCTCCTCCGCGTTAAACATTACCAATACAAGCAGTGGAGTGATTAAGGGTAAAACAGGCCTGAATTCTCAGATTGGTATTGGCATAAATAACAGCGGAACAATTATCGGAACAAACGGTGACGCCAGTACGTTTAGCGACGGCAATACCAAAATTTTAAACAGCGGCACCGTGCAGGGAACCCAGTACGGCATTCATGTAAAAAACACTGCAAAAGTCGACATCACGAATAGCGGAACCATTAGCGGTGATTCAGCCGCCATTATGTTTGCCAGCGATAAAAATAACACCCTTGTTCTTAATACTGGCTCCTCCCTCGTCGGTGACGTTATTTCCACAAATTCAACAGGGAACACCCTGACCCTGATCGGCACCGGTACGGAAGACAGTAACTTCGTTGGGCTGAATGAAGGCGAGGGCTTTGCCAGCGTCAAAATGAACGGTGAGAACTGGACGCTTACGGGCGATCTCGACATTATCGGCACCGATGATTCTCTGCAGGTGAATAGCGGTGATTTAACGCTAGCGGGTACCGTCTCTAATAGCGGTAATACCCTGGTTGCAAACGACAGCACGTTACGATTAGGCGACGGTAAAAATACCGCCAGCCTTAGCGGCGGTCTGGAAAACAACGGTACCGTTATTTTCAATCAGGGCAGCGATTTCTCCTTTGCCACCAGCATGACCGGCAGCGGTAACGTAGAGAAAGCGGATTCCAACACCCTGACGCTGACGGGTAACAACAGCTACACAGGAGATACGGTCCTGCACGGCGGCACCACGCTGGTCTCCGCCGGAGCAACGCTCGGCGTCAAAGGCAGCAACGCTACCGTCACCGTGGAAAACGGTGCAACCTTTGCCACCGCAGGCGAAGTTAACAACAACGTCGCCGTTCTTACCGGCGGTACGCTGGCAGCGTGGAATGCGATTGCGGGTAACACGACGCTAAGGGATGCCGGAGTTGATACGGTGAACGGCAACGTGACGAACGGCGGCACGCTGCTGCTCAGCGCGGCCGATCGTAGCGTTGGCAATGATTTCACGATTAACGGCGACTACACCGGTTCTGACGGCAGCCAGATTGTGATGAACAGCACTCTGGGTGAAGATGATGCGCCAACCGACCACCTCACCATTACCGGCAGCAGCTTCGGTCAGTCCGGCGTACGCATTACCAATATTGGTGGCGCAGGCGCGCAAACCGTTAACGGTATGGAAATTGTAAGCGTAGGCGGCAGTTCCGAAGCCCAGCTGACGCTGGCAGCACCGGTTGTTGCCGGCGCGTATGAATACAATCTTTATCAGCACGACGACGGCAACTGGTACCTGGAATCAAAGGCGACACCTTCTGATGAGCCTTCCGACGGCGGCGATAATACCGATGACGGCGGAAATACTGATGATGGCGGCAACGCTGATGGCGGCGGCAATACCGACGATGGTGGAAACACAGACGGCGGTGGCAATACCGATGATGGAGGTAATGCTGACGGTGGCGGCAATGCAGATGGCGACAATACCGACAACGGCGGCAGCAATACCCCGGAAGTGATGGCGCCTGAAGTAGGGGCTTACTTAGGCAACTACCTCGCCGCACAAAGCATGTTCCTGCATAAGCGCGACGATCGCGACCAGCTTACCTTCCGCAATGAAGACGATCTGAACACCTGGATGTACGTTAAGGGTCGCTATCACGAGAACGATGCCGGTGGCGACAAAGTCAGCTACGACACTACGACCACCGTTCTGCAAGTCGGCAGCGATTTCCTGAGCAAGCCAATGGATAGCGGTATCCTGCATGCCGGCGGCATGTTCGGTGCAGGCCAGGCGAAGACCCACTCGGATGCGAAACACAACGTGCGTGACGCACAGGGTAAGGTCGATGGCTTCAACGTTGGGCTCTACGCCACCTGGCAGGAAGATCAGAAGTTACGTCTGGGCAGCTACATTGATACCTGGGCCGCCTACAGCTGGTACAACAACAAAGTGACCAGCAACCGCAATGATGAAGACTACAACAGCGAAGGTTTTGCCGCGTCTGTTGAGGTCGGCCACGCGTGGGTTATCCCGTCTGAAAACGAACGTACCTGGAAGATCGAGCCGCAGGCGCAGGTGATCTACAGCTATCTCGATCAGGAAAATCACACCGATCGCGACGGCGTACGCGTAACCACGCTGGACAATGACAGCGTCTTTGGTCGTCTGGGTGTGAAATCCAGCTACTTCCAGCAGAAGGACGTTAAGGCGTGGCAGCCATACGTGGCGGTTAACTGGCTGAAAGGTGCGGGTCAGAACGACCTTGCGTTTAACGACGAGACCGTCAGCAACGATACGCCGGAAGATCGCGGTCAGTTAGAGCTGGGCGTCACCGGCAACCTGAACGAAACGACGACCATCTCCCTGCGCGCCAGCGGCGAGTGGGGTGAAAACAGCTACGCCGCTTACGGCGGTCATATCCTGTTAAACCACCGCTGGTAATCTGTCAGCATGAAGCAAAAAAGCAGTGGCTTTCGCCACTGCTTTTTTTTAGTTATCCAGCTCACCCATGGATTTAACCTGGTCACGGTTAATCTGCTCAGTTTGGCCCGTTTCGGCGTTTTTGTACGACACCAGACCGGTATCGTCATCCACCTGCGGCTTCCCGTCAGTGACAATGGTTTTACCATCGGTAGTTTTGACGGCCTGATTGGACGAACAGCCCGCTACGGTGAACATTGCAGTGGCAGCCAGAACGGAAGCGATCAGTAGTTTATTTTGCATGGTGTTTTCCCCTGCTCTCAGTTGAATTTCGTTATCGACCTAACCATTTTAGGCTAACTGACTGAAAGCGGATGAAAAACCAGAAGGTTCCGAAGATGGAAACAGAGCCCGGCAACCGAACGGTGCCGGGCAATTTGTCTTACTTGTTAATCTGGGCGTGCATTTCCTGCACCGAAATGACCTTCTCGGTGGCATCCGCATTCAGCGCCATGGCCGTTGCGAAACCGCCGTTCAGGGTGGTGTCGTAATGCACTTTGTACTGCAGCGCGCTGCGGCGAATCAGCTTGGAGTCTTCAATCGCCTGGCGGCCGGCGGTGGTGTTGATGATGTAGGTGTATTCGCCATTCTTGATGCGGTCCTGAATGTGCGGACGACCTTCATGCACCTTGTTCACCAGACGCGGGTTGATCCCCGCTTCGCCCAGCACAATCGCCGTACCGTGGGTTGCATCCAGCTCGAAGCCCTGTTTCAGCAGCTTGGCGGCCAGGTCAACCACGCGCTCTTTATCGCCTTCGCGAACGGAGAGCAGCGCACGGCCCGATTTTCTCATGGTGGAGCTACTGCCCAGCTGCGCCTTGGCGAACGCTTCTGCAAAGGTACGGCCTACGCCCATCACTTCCCCGGTAGAGCGCATTTCTGGCCCCAGCAGCGGGTCAACGCCCGGGAATTTGTTGAACGGCAGCACCACTTCTTTCACCGAGTAGTACGGCGGGATGATTTCTTTAGTCACGCCCTGCTGAGCCAGCGTCTGGCCCGCCATCACGCGCGCCGCCACCTTGGCCAGCGGAATGCCGGTTGCTTTGGAGACGAACGGAACGGTACGCGCCGCGCGCGGGTTCACTTCGATCAGGTAGACTTCGTTGTCTTTCACCGCAAACTGGACATTCATCAGGCCGCGTACCTGCAGCTCAAAGGCCAGCTTCTGCACCTGCTGGCGCATCACGTCCTGAATTTCCTGGCTCAGGGTGTACGCTGGCAGAGAACATGCAGAGTCACCGGAGTGAACGCCCGCCTGCTCGATATGTTCCATGATGCCGCCAATCAGCACCATTTCGCCGTCGCAGATGGCGTCAACGTCCACTTCAACCGCGTCGTCGAGGAAACGGTCAAGCAGCACCGGCGCATCGTTGGAGACGCTTACCGCCGTCTGGAAGTAGCGGCGCAGGTCGGCCTCGTCATAGACAATTTCCATCGCCCGGCCGCCCAGCACGTAGGATGGACGTACCACCAGCGGGTAACCAATCTCTTTCGCCTTCTCAACGGCCATTTCAATGGCCGTTACGGTGGCGTTCGCCGGCTGCTTCAGCTTCAGACGGTCAACCGCCTGCTGGAAACGCTCGCGGTCTTCCGCACGGTCAATGGCATCCGGGCTGGTGCCGATAACCGGCACGCCTGCCGCTTCCAGCGCGCGCGCCAGCTTCAGCGGAGTCTGGCCGCCGTACTGCACGATAACGCCTTTCGGCTTCTCGATGCGCACGATTTCCAGCACGTCTTCCAGGGTTACCGGCTCAAAGTAGAGGCGGTCAGACGTGTCGTAATCGGTAGACACGGTTTCCGGGTTACAGTTGACCATAATGGTCTCGTAACCGTCTTCGCGCAGCGCCAGCGAGGCGTGTACGCAGCAGTAGTCGAACTCAATGCCCTGGCCAATACGGTTTGGACCGCCGCCCAGTACCATAATCTTGTCGCGGTCGACGGAAGGGTTCGCCTCGCACTCTTCTTCATAGGTGGAGTACATGTAGGCGGTGTCGGTGGAGAACTCAGCCGCACAGGTATCCACGCGCTTGTAAACCGGGTGCAGGTCATACTGGTCGCGCAGCTTGCGGATTTCCGCTTCACGCACGCCCGCCAGCTTAGCCAGACGCGCGTCGGCGAAGCCTTTACGCTTCAGCACGCGCAGGAAGTCAGCGTCCAGGCCGTTGATGCCCAGCTCCGCGACTTTCTCTTCCAGACGCACCAGCTCTTCAATCTGCACCAGGAACCAGCGGTCGATGTTGGTCAGGTTGAATACGCCGTCGACGGACAGACCCGCGCGGAAGGCATCGGCGATGTACCAGATACGCTCTGCGCCCGCGTCTTTCAGCTCGCGGCGAATTTTGGTCAGCGCTTCCGGGTCGTCCAGGCTGACTTTCGGATCGAAGCCGGTCGCGCCCACTTCGAGGCCGCGCAGCGCTTTCTGCAGGGATTCCTGCTGCGTGCGGCCAATCGCCATTACTTCACCCACGGACTTCATCTGGGTGGTCAGACGGTCGTTCGCGCCTGCGAACTTCTCGAAGTTGAAGCGTGGAATTTTGGTCACAACGTAGTCGATGGACGGTTCGAAGGACGCAGGCGTGCGGCCACCGGTGATGTCGTTCATCAGCTCGTCGAGGGTGTAACCGACCGCCAGTTTCGCCGCCACTTTCGCAATCGGGAAGCCGGTCGCTTTAGAGGCCAGCGCGGAGGAGCGGGACACGCGCGGGTTCATTTCGATAACAATCAGACGGCCGGTTTTCGGGTTCACCGAGAACTGCACGTTAGAGCCACCGGTTTCTACGCCGATTTCACGCAGTACCGCCATCGAGGCGTTACGCATGATTTGATACTCTTTGTCGGTCAGCGTTTGCGCTGGCGCAACGGTGATGGAGTCGCCGGTGTGGATACCCATCGCATCGAAGTTTTCGATGGAGCAGACGATGATGCAGTTGTCGTTTTTATCACGCACCACCTCCATCTCGTACTCTTTCCAGCCAATCAGCGATTCATCAATCAGCAGCTCTTTGGTTGGGGAGAGATCCAGCCCGCGCTCGCAAATCTCTTCGAACTCTTCGCGGTTGTAGGCGATACCGCCGCCGGTGCCGCCCATGGTAAAGGAAGGACGGATGATGCACGGATAGCCAACTTCAGCCGCAACGGCCAGCGCTTCTTCCATGTTGTGCGCGATGCCGGAACGCGCGGTGTCGAGGCCGATTTTTTTCATCGCCACGTCGAAGCGGCGGCGGTCTTCTGCTTTATCAATCGCGTCGGCGGTTGCACCAATCATGGTCACGCCGAACTCTTCCAGCACGCCCTGACGCTCCAGCTCCAGCGCACAGTTCAGCGCCGTCTGGCCGCCCATGGTCGGCAGCACCGCGTCCGGACGCTCTTTCTCAATGATTTTACGCACCACTTCCCAGTGAATTGGCTCGATGTAGGTCGCATCGGCCATTTCCGGGTCGGTCATGATGGTCGCCGGGTTAGAGTTGACCAGGATAACGCGGTAACCCTCTTCACGCAGGGCTTTACAAGCCTGCGCGCCGGAGTAGTCAAATTCACAGGCCTGGCCGATGACAATTGGGCCAGCGCCAAGGATCAGGATGCTTTTTATGTCTGTACGTTTTGGCATGGTCTTTTCGGCTCCTGATTATTTAGCAGTCTTACGGTATTGCTCGATAAGTTCGATAAAGTGATCGAACAGCGGCGCGGCGTCGTGCGGGCCCGGGCTGGCTTCCGGGTGGCCCTGGAAGCTGAACGCTGGCTTATCGGTACGATGAATACCCTGCAGGGTGCCATCGAACAGCGATTTGTGCGTTACGCGCAGGGTAGCCGGCATTGACGCTTCGTCTACGGCGAAACCGTGGTTCTGCGCGGTAATCATCACCGTGTTGTTGTCGATATCTTTAACCGGGTGGTTGCCACCGTGGTGGCCGAACTTCATCTTGAGGGTATTCGCACCGCTCGCCAGCGCCAGTAGCTGATGGCCGAGGCAGATGCCGAATACCGGAATATCGGTTTCGAGGAAGGACTTGATGGCGGCGATTGCGTAATCGCACGGCGCCGGATCGCCAGGACCGTTTGAGAGGAAAATGCCGTCCGGGTTCATCTTCAGCACGTCTTCAGCGGACGTTTGCGCCGGCACCACCGTCAGGCGGCAGCCGCGGTCAACCAGCATGCGCAGGATGTTGCGCTTGGCACCGAAATCGTAGGCCACCACGTGGAACGGCAGCTCGCTCTCTTTTTTCGCTTCCGGCAGGTCGCCTTCCAGCGTCCAGCTCCCCTGCGTCCAGCTGTAGGCTTCCGCCGTGGTCACTTCTTTCGCCAGATCCATGCCGTTCAGGCCAGGGAAGGCTTTCGCTTTTTCCAGCGCCAGCGTCGCATCGAGGTTATCACCCGCGATGATGCAGCCGTTCTGGGCACCCTTCTCGCGCAGCAGACGCGTTAACTTACGGGTATCAATATCGGCAATCGCCACGATGTTATGGCGCTTCAGCCAGGAAGAGAGATCTTCGGTATTGCGGAAGTTGCTGGCAATCAGCGGCAGGTCGCGAATGACCAGACCCTGCGCGTGTACCTGAGAAGATTCGTCGTCAGCAGCATTGGTGCCGACATTGCCGATATGAGGATAAGTAAGAGTAACGATTTGGCGAGAATAGGAAGGATCAGTGAGGATTTCTTGATAACCGGTCATTGAAGTATTGAAAACGACTTCCCCAACCGCCGAACCCGTTGCCCCTATGGCCCGACCGATAAACTGGGTTCCGTCTTCCAGAACCAATAGCGCTGACTTAATCAAAACACCCTCCAGAGAATATTCACTCACTTTATTTGCATATTAATTCATAACCGCGTCATGAATCAATGCAAATGTGTTGCCAGCGGATTTTTGGCAAACGGCGGCATTCTGGGGATTTGCCGGGTAAAAGTCAACTCAAAACGGCTTTTTTGCTTATTCTTTTGCAGCCCTGGCTGCTGAAATACGTTTTAACGGACAAAAAGATCATGCAAATCATTCTGGAAAACGCTTGCGCGGCAGGTTTAATGAGATTTTTGAAATGAGAGCATTAAAAAGTGGACCAGATGGTCAAAATTTACATTCATTTCACACAAAAGGGAGGGAAGATTGAAGCTTATAGCAATCATGTGATTTATTTCATACCAAAATGGTAAAATAAGAGGGCAATAAATTATTGCCCTATGCAATCAACATATTACGACTGCAATAACCACATCACGATGGGTAATAACGCTTACAAATTATTGAGATCGAGGACATCTCGCATATCAAAAAGACCGTTTCCTTTTGATTTCAGCCACAAAGCGGAGCGAACCGCACCGTTGGCAAACGTCATGCGGCTGGAGGCTTTATGGGTGATCTCCACGCGCTCGCCAATATCGGCGAACATCGCCGTATGTTCGCCGACGATATCCCCGGCACGCACGGTAGCAAAACCAATTGTACCCGGCACGCGTTCACCGGTATGGCCTTCACGGGTGTAAACCGCGCACGCTTTCAAATCTTTATCCATGGCATGAGCAATCGCTTCGCCCATCGCCAGCGCCGTGCCCGAAGGGGCATCAACTTTATGACGGTGATGCGCTTCAATAATCTCAATGTCGGTATAGTCGCCCATCACCTTCGCCGCTTTCTCCAGCAGCTTCAGCATGACGTTAACGCCTACGCTAAAGTTCGCGGCGAAGACGATCGCAATCTCGTGTGACGCATCCTGAATGGCCTGTTTACCGGCGTCGTCGAAGCCCGTGGTGCCGATGACCATGCCTTTACCGTGCTGCCGACAAAATGCCAGATGCGCCAGCGTGCCTTCCGGACGGGTAAAATCGATAAACACATCAAAATCATCCTTCACCGCGTCAAGGCTGCTCTGAACGGTTACGCCCGTCCTGCCCGTGCCGGCCAGCTCACCCGCATCGGCACCCAGCAGGGATGAACCTTCACGCTCCAGCGCCGCGCCCAGCGCCACGCCGTCCATCTGTAGTGCCGCCTGAATCAGCTGGCGGCCCATACGTCCACCCGCGCCCGCAATGGCGACGCGGATCTGTGCATCATGCATAGTTATTCTCTTACGTTAAAATGATGTAAACCGTTTTCAGATTAACCAGCCTTCGCAAAGGGTGCCACTGAAAACGCCAATAATTAGAATTTAATGATAAACAGGGAGAGATATCAGTGAAAGACATGATCGTCAGCGAAAACCGCATGATTCCCGCACCACCAGCGCGGGCGGCAGGATGATCCGCTTAGCGGGCTCGTCATTCCCCTGTATGCGGCTGTACAGTAACTCCCCCGCTTTACGACCAATCTCTTTAGCCGCCACCGATACGGTGGTCAGTGCCGGCTGCACCAGAGCCGCTTCGGTAATATCATCGAAGCCGACCAGCGCGAAATCATGACCCGGTTCACGGCCCATCTTACGTAAGCTTTGCATCACCCCGAGGGCCACAATATCCTGATAGCAGATCGCAGCGCCGATCTTCGGATGCTCAAGCAGTAACGCCTCCGCTACGCGCGCGCCGTCGCTCTGGCTGGCCTGCGACGTCCTGATCCAGGCAGGATTTGGGGTCACGCCGTATTCCAGCAGCTTGCTGGTAAAGCCACCGATACGCTGGGCCCGCGAACCCGAGTTTTGGCTCCCCCCGATAAACGCAATGTTCCGATGCCCCATTCTGAGCAGATGCTCTGTCGCCATCTGCGTGCCTAAAAAGTTGTCCGTGCCGACAAAATCAAAATCCGCATCGTTCAGTGGACGAACGACCATAATAGCCGGAATATTGCGCCGCTTAAGCCCGTCAAAAAATGCCTGTGGCGTTTCGCGAGCGGCACAAAGCACCATGCCGCCCACATTGTTGCGCATCAGCGAATCAACAAACTTTTGCTGTCGCTCTGCGGACTCCTCGCTGTTGGCCAGAAAAAGCATCAGCTCGTGACGCTCCATTTCATGACTTAGCCCTGCCGTCATCTCTCCGTAAAAAGGGTTGGTGATATCGTGCAACAGCAGTCCGACCTGATTACTTCTGCGGTTACGCAAATTGGCCGCCGTCTGGTTATAGACATAGCCCGTCTCATCCAGCGCCTTTAGCACGCGCTCGCGCGTATTTTGCGAAATACGGCCTTTATTACACAGCACCATTGAGACCGTTGCCGTTGATACGCCAGCGCGCTTCGCGACGTCTGCAAGTGTAATTCCCGTCATGCTGTCTCCTTCCGTTTCACTCAAGATTAATCGAATAACCTATTTTTTGCATTTTTCCCTGTGAGTCTCTTCACATTAACGCTACCGATCGGAATCGCATTGCCGTTTATGGCGGGTTAATCGCGTTAACCACTCTTCTCAAATCAGGTTAATCGAATAACCTTAGATAACGATTATGGAGGACAAGATGACCACCTACGACAAATTCCCCACGGTGACGATCCACGGCTATGACGACAGCGTCTGGCAAGGCTGGGAGGCGATTGCCCGTATCATTGAGGCAAAAATTCACCAGCACGGCCGCACGGTACTGGTAATTGAGTGCTACCCGGGCGTTCGTATGGCCGAGCTTGAAGACAATTTGCTGCCGCGGCTACGCCCGTCGCTGACGATTAATGCCGAACAGGCGCGGCAGGACGAGCAGGCCATCCATGAGATGATTGCGCGGAACCTCACCGACGATCGCGTCTTTGGCGTGCTCTCCTGCCACCATCTCGCTGAATTTTTTGACGCCGCGCGTCTGGAGGCACAGCAAACCCAGGTGAGCCAGGGTGCTGAAGGGCCGATCGTGATTTACGGCCCCGGAGCATCGCTTATTCACCCCGGCGACGTGCTGGTATACGCCGATCTTCCCCGCTGGGAGATCCAGCAGCGCATGCGCAGCGGCGAGCTGGGAAACTGGGGGGCAGCGAATCAGCAAGAGGATATGCTTCGTCGCTACAAGCGGGCTTTTTTTGTCGAGTGGCGAGTCTTCGACCGTCACAAAACGCCGCTGCTCGGGCGCGCCGATTTTTTACTGGATACAACACAGGCAAGCCAGCCCGCGATGGTTACCGGCGAGGCCCTTCGCGCCGGGCTTAAGCAGACCACCACCCAGCCTTTTCGCGTAGTGCCCTTTTTCGATCCCGGCGTCTGGGGCGGCCAGTGGATGAAACAGCAATTCGATCTCGATCCCTCTGCACCCAATTACGCATGGTGTTTTGACTGCGTGCCCGAGGAGAACAGCCTGTTACTGCGTTTTGGGGCAGTGCGGATCGAGATCCCCTCTCAGGATCTGGTCTTGCTTGAGCCGCGCGCTCTGCTGGGCGAGAAAGTTCACGCGCGTTTCGGCGCGGAGTTCCCGATCCGTTTTGATTTCCTCGATACCATGGGTGGCCAGAACCTGAGTTTCCAGGTCCATCCTATTACCGAGTACATCCAGCAGCAGTTTGGAATGCACTATACCCAGGATGAGAGCTATTACATTCTGGAAGCCGGGCCCGATGCCGTGGTCTATCTTGGCACCAAAACGGCTACCGATCCGCAGGCGATGATGGAGGATCTCAGGCGTGCAGCGCGTGGCGAAAAACCTTTTGATGACGCCCGGTTCGTTAACCGGATCCCGGCGAAAAAACACGACCACTTCCTGATCCCCGCCGGCACGGTGCACTGCTCCGGTGCGGGTACCATGGTGCTGGAAATTAGCGCTACGCCATATATCTTCACCTTCAAACTGTGGGACTGGGGCCGTCTGGGGATGGATGGCCTGCCGCGCCCGGTCCACCTGGAACATGGCGAGAAGGTCATCGACTGGCAGCGCGACACGCAGTGGGTTCATCAACATCTGGTGAATCAGCTTGAGCCCATCGCGGAAGGAAAGCGCTGGCGCGAGGAGCGCACCGGCCTGCACGAGCGTGAATTTATCGAAACGCGCCGCCACTGGTTTAGCGAGCCCGTTGTGCATCACACCCGGGGCGGCGTAAATGTGCTGAATCTGGTAGAGGGTGACGAAGCGATAGTCGACAGCCCTACCGGCGCTTTTGAACCCTTTGTCGTTCACTACGCCGAAACCTTCATTATTCCGGCCAGCGTGGGGGAATATCGCATTTCACCGTCAGCCGGTTCTTTCAATTCTCCTCTGGCAACCATTAAAGCCTGGGTAAGGAGCTAACGATGATTCATTTTATTGTCGCGACCCACGGCCCGCTTGCCGCCGCGCTGCTGGAGAGCGGCCGGATGGTTTACGGCGACCTTCCTGCCGTGCAGGCCGTTTGCCTGAGCGAACAGGGGGGAATAGCGGGTTTTCGCCGTGATTTCTGCACCGCACTGAAAGCGGCGAGCGCCGGCGCCGACGGCGTGCTGGTGTTATGCGATATGCAAAGCGGCACGCCGTGGAACGTGGCCTGCGAGTCTGCATTCGATCCGCTCACGCAGCCACCGGTTGCCGTGGTGGCGGGCGTCAGTTTCCCGATGCTGCTGCAAACCGACGAGGTAATGATGGCGCGCGATGTTCATCTTGCTGCCACAAAGCTCATCGAACTCACGCTGCCGACGCTGGCACAGGCGAAACCGGCAGATACCGCACAGACAGACGATTTTTAAGGAACCGCATATGAGTATTTCTTTTGTACGCATTGACGATCGCGTGATCCACGGGCAGCTCATCACGCGCTGGGCCAGGGAGTTGCCCTGTGACGGTATCGTTGCCATCGACGATGCCGTTGCGGCCGATCCGCTGCTGTCGTCGGTCATGAAAGGCGCCGTTTCCGATACCAGAGTGTGGCTGTTTGATACGGCAACGGCCATAGAAAAACTGCCAAAAGTGATTGCCAGCGAGAAGCGCTATTTCGTGATCGGCAAATCGCCCGTCACGCTACGGCGCATAGAGCAGGCAGGCATTAGCCTGAAAAACAGCAACGGAAAAATTAACGTAGGGCCGATGAGCGCCCGGGCGAATGCGGTCACCATCGGCCCGAATCAGTCAGTAACGGCCGAGGAAGCGGAAGCCTTCGAGTGGCTAACCGGGCAGGGACACGCGATTGAATTTCGTCTGGTTCCCGACGCCGGTTTTTACAGCTGGCAGGACGCCAGGCAGAAGCTGAAATAAGGAGCAGACCATGATTATCGAAGCGGCGTTAATTGGCCTGCTCTGTTACCTGGGTGCCCTCAGCAGCCCTTGGCTTCTGGGGCTTACAGGCGGCTGGTATCTGATCTCCCGCCCGCTCATCTCAGGCATGCTGGTTGGCCTGATCCTGGGCGATATCAAAACAGGGATCATGATTGGCGTAGCGGTGCAGGCGGTGTATATCGCGATGGTCACGCCCGGCGGCTCGATGCCGGCAGACTTAAACTTTGTGGCGTATCCGGCCATTGCGCTGGGGATACTTTCCGGCAAAGGACCAGAGGTCGCCGTCGCGCTGGCGGCGACTATTGGTATCGCCGGAACCATCCTCTTTAACGCGATGATGGTGCTGAACTCGTTCTGGAACCATCGTGCGGATGTGGCGCTGGAACACGGCGATGAACGCGGTATTTATCTCAACAGCGTTATCTGGCCGCAGGCGATGAATTTTGTGCTGCGCTTTGTACCTACCTTTATCGCCGTCTTTTTCGGCGCGCAGTACATCAGCGGCTTTATGGACGGCCTCCCTCGCATCGTCCTTTCCACCATGAACGTGCTGGGCGGCATCCTGCCCGCCGTCGGTATTGCCATCCTGCTTAAGCAAATCATCAAAAGCTACACCATGCTCATCTACTTCCTGGTGGGCTTCGTCTGTATCGTTTTTCTGAAGCTCAATATGGTCGCGCTGGTGATCGTCGGTGCCCTGCTGGCGTTGATTCATTACAGCTATAAGCCCGAAGCACCGCGGGCCGTAACTTCAGCGCCTGTCCCTGACGACGAGGATGAATTCTGATGGAAGAACGTAAACTCACCCGCAAGGACCTGCGCCGCTGCTGGCGGGCGTGGATGATGCACAATCTCTCTTCAATGAGCTTTGAACGCCTGGCATCCTTCGGCTTCTGCATAAGCATGCTGCCGGTGGCAAAAAAACTGTATCCCGATGCGGCGCAACGCACCGAGATGCTGCGCCGCCACGCGTCGTTCTACAATACAGAGCCGCAAATAGGGGCGATCGTCAACGGTATGGCGCTGGGGCTGGAGGAGAAAAAAGCCAACGGCGAGCCTATCGACGGCGAAACCATTAACACCCTGAAGGTAGGGCTGATGGGGCCGATCGCCGGGATCGGCGATTCAATGATACCGGGAATGCTGATCCCAATCCTCCTCAGCATCGGGATGGCGCTGGCGGCTGGCGGAAATCTCCTCGGCCCGCTGTTTTACACCGTCGCCTGGCTGGCCGTTATTGTTCCGGGCTCCTGGTTTCTGTTTCTTAAAGGCTACCAGATGGGTTCAGGCTCCGTTGAGATGCTGGTCAGCAGCAGATCCACGCGGCTTCGGGAAGCGCTCTCGCTGCTGGGCGTGTTCGTTATGGGCGGCGTGGCGGCCAGCTATGTGAAGCTCGGCACCGGGCTGGAGTTCATTACCCGGGATGGGGTTAACATTCACGTGCAGCAGATGCTGGACGGTATTTTTCCTCAGCTGCTTCCGCTGACGGTGGTGCTGGGGACGTGGTATCTGATGGCCAAGCGCGGCGTGTCACCGGTAAAAGCTATGATTTTGCTGTTGATACTCGCCGCGCTGGGCGTGGCATCCGGTTTGTTTGCAGGATAAAAAAGCCGGGGCAATGCCCCGGTTTCTTTATGGATGGAAGTTATTCCACAGCTCAGGAGTTTTATCCGGCCGTGAGATAAACTGAAAGCGCGCCGGATCGTCAATAAACTGCTGATAAACTGGCGCATCCGTAATACCAAACTCTGAGTAACAGCGCGGCGTAATCATCTGCAATCGCCCCGGCCTGTAGTGGTTATTCTGCTGCCAGACAATGTGATCGCCCTGAACCAGGGGATACCACGCCAGCCCTTTTCGCGCACGCACCGCGTCATACTCGAAGCCATATTCCCGGTCACACCACGCGCCGAAGGTCAGCGGCTCATCGGGAGAAGCGGAAATGGTCGCGTGGCCCCATCCGGGCGGAACAAGCACTTTTTCACCCGGTCCCGCAAGCACCGCAAAACAGCGCCCCGGATCGTCATCAACAAACTCCTGCATGTAGACGATCGCCTTACCCTGCCAGATTTCATACAGCTCTGGCGGCGACCAGCCGCTGTGCTGGCTGATACGGTGAACGTGCCCCTGGCTGCGAACCGGCTCATCGCCGAGCGTGCCTGCGGCGCAGGTAACCACGCCAAACAGCAGCATCCGCTTTTCGAGCTCCGGCCTGTCCGCCAGGCGCGCCACGTCCATCGCGATGGCATACACCTGCTCTGGCCCTTCGCAGTCCGGATTGCGCAGCGACGGGCGGATCTGATCCAGCGTTCGGATCTCCGGCATTGGGCCAGTAACGTCGCCTCCGTAGTAAAAGCCCAACGGCTGATGTGTGATGGTTATATCCAGCCCAACGTTAAGCATGGCTGACCTCCCGTACCTGGAGGTGACGTTCAGAGGCTAACAGGCGGTATGCGGTAAGTAGAATAATGTGAGGTTTCATGTTTATCTCCGGCCCGAGGAGAACAACACGACAAGCTTACCAGATTTACCGCTTCCCCTCCTGTGAAGCCTCCCGCTCTGTCGGGTTAATCACACTCCGGCTACGCCTGCTCGTTGAGGGCGTAAGTGACCACCAGCTGTCCTTTTTTTATTTTCATCCCCGAGATCTGCATTTCACCGATTTCCGCCAGCTGGGTAACGTGCGTTCCGCCGCACGAGTAGGCCGGAAGATCGCCGAAGCGCACCGTGCGCCTGCCCGCTTCCGTTTCGGTATAACAACGCAGATTGTCGGCCTTCCAGCCGTTGATGAGGGCGATCAGGGAGCCGGCATCAGGCACTGAGGCCTGCTGCTCCCTGGCCGTAAAGGTAATCCGGCCTTCACCCGGCCAGTGGTGGGCTTTTACCGGTTGCCAGCCAAATCGCTCGCCGGCATAACCAATCAAATGGCCCGCGCTGTGCCAGCGGGAGTGACGCACGCGCGCGCTTTTATCGACCTGAATCTCCACCTCCCCTGGCGCCAGCGGTTTAGCCAGAATATGAATGAGCTGCTCCCCCCGCAGGCTCACGCTCTCCACGGCGATCCCCGCGATTAAGCCCCGATCGGCCGGCTGCCCTCCTCCCTGCGGATGGAAAAGCGTCTGATCCAGCTCGACGGCGTAGCGGCCATCAGCTTCTTCAGTGCAGCGGATCGCCTTCACCCGGGCTTCTGTCGCGTCACTGGTGTAATAAAGTCGTTCTGTCATGGTTGTTCTCCTCTGTACCCTGACAGTATATTCATCTCTTACGCATAGATAATCTGCCTTTCAAACAATGCACTCTTGCCTGGTATGCACAAATGAAACCTGCACTGCTTCCCGATCTCGCCACCTTCGTTTCCATCGTTGAACACGGTAATTTTTCAACCGCGGCCCGCATTGCGGGCGCGACCCCCTCGGCGATCAGCCGCTGTGTTTCACGCCTGGAAAAGGAGATGGGATGTAAGTTACTGAACCGCACCACGCGCAAGCTGGCACTTACCGAAACCGGAAAATCCGTTTATGAACATGCGCTGGAGATGCTGGAAGCAGCACAGCAGGCATTAGATTCCGGCAGCAGTCTGCAAACCATTGCGCAGGGAAAGCTCACACTGAGCGTGCCGAAAGCGGTGGGAAGGTTTGTGATCCATCCGCTGATACCCGCCTTTCTGGAGCGCTATCCGCAAATAGACGTCTGCCTGCGCCTGGAAGATCGCTACATGGATCTGATCGATGATGGTGTCGATCTGGCCTTACGGATCACCAACTCACCTTCTCCAGGCCTGTACGGAAAACCGCTGATGCCGGTAAGCCATATTATTTGCGCTACGCCAGAATACCTTCGTCGCGCGGGCACGCCTCAGCATCCGCAGGACCTCCTGGCGCATAGCTGTATTTCGCTCGGTGAAACCCCGGCCGATTCACGCTGGAAATTTACGCTGCAGGGGAAAACGGAGGTGGTACAGACGCACGGTCGCTACGCGGCTAACCACACGGGCGTGCGGCTTGACGCGGTTAAACGTCATGTTGGTATCGGAAGCTTACCGCTGTTTACGGCGCGTGAGGCGCTTGAAAATGGGGAAATTGTGCAGGTTCTGCCGGAGTGGAATTTCATCGGCAGCTATTCAGGTGAGCTATGGCTGCTGTGGACGCGTAACAAGCATATGCCAGCCAGAATGCGGGCTATGATTAACTATCTGAATGAAAAAATGCCAGTCACCTGATGACTGGCATTTTTTAAAGCTTATTCCACTTCACGCGCGTCGATACGCAGCTCTTTCGGGACTTCGAAGACAATATTCTCTTCCCGGCCTTCCAGCGGAACGGCTTCACCACCGCCCAGCTCCTGCAGGCGGACAATCACGTTCTGCACAAGGATATCCGGCGCGGAAGCCCCGGCGGTGACGCCAACGCAGGCCGCATTTTTCACCCACGCTTCCTGGATGTCCGTCGCGTCGTCGATTAGAAACGCCGCCTTGCCCATCCGCTGTGCCAGTTCGGCCAGACGGTTGGAGTTAGAGGAGTTTTTCGAGCCGACCACCAGCACTACGTCGGCCTGTTCAGCCAGGGCACGCACCGCTTCCTGACGGTTAGTGGTTGCGTAGCAGATATCATCTTTACGCGGCCCGACGATTTTCGGGAAACGCTGGCGCAGCGCGTCAATCACGTCCGACGTATCATCAACCGAAAGCGTGGTCTGCGTCATGAACGACAGGCGGCCTTCGTTTTTCACGTTGAGCGTCAGGACATCTTCCGGCGATTCAACCAGGTACATCCCCCCTTCCGGGTTGCTGTACTGGCCCATCGTGCCCTCGACTTCCGGGTGACCGGCGTGACCAATCAGGATCGACTCTTCACCACGACGGCTGGCGCGCGCCACTTCCATATGCACTTTCGTCACCAGCGGACAGGTAGCGTCGAATACGGTCAGATCGCGGCTTTTGGCTTCGTTACGCACTGCCTGTGACACGCCGTGCGCGGAGAAGATCAGGATAGCGCCGTCCGGCACTTCGCTGATTTGCTCGATGAAGATCGCCCCGCGCTCGCGCAGGCTGTCGACCACGTAGCGGTTATGCACCACTTCATGACGCACGTAAATCGGCGCGCCGTAAATCTCCAGCGCGTTTTCAACAATGCTGATAGCGCGGTCTACACCGGCGCAGAAGCCGCGCGGGTTAGCCAACAGGATCTGCATTTCAGGCCTCCAGTGCCGGATCGATCTCCAGCACTTCTACATCAAAATGAACGGTACGCCCGGCAAGCGGATGATTGAAGTCAACGGTAATCGAGTCGCCGTTGATTTCGCGGATCACGCCAGGCATTTCGCTGCCGTCCATAGCGGTGAAGAGCATAATCGCCCCGATTTCCGGTTCGCCCGCGTCCATAAACTCACGGCGCGAAAAGTACTGAATCAGGTCCGGGCTTGGTACGCCGAATGCCGCATCCGGCTCCAGCGAGAACGCCTTTTTTTCACCCTCTTTCAGGCCGAGAAGCTGTTGCTCCAGGCCTTCAGAGAGGGAGGTGTCGCCCAGGCGAAACAGCGCGGGTTTACCGTTGTTGCGGGTGGACTCAGCAGTGGAGCCATCGTCCAGCTTCAGCGTGAAGTGAACGAGGAGGGCGCTGTTGCTCTGTACGGATTTATACATGCAAATTGCTCGCTGGTTTTCGCCCGGCGGCGCTACGCTTGTCGGGTCTGCGATAACCGCAGGCCGGTGCAGGCGAAGCGCCGCCGGGCAGGTTTGTTACGCCTGCTCTTTCGCCGCCGGTTTAGGCAAGAAGCCTTCCAGCACGATTAACGCCGCACCGATACAAATTGCGCTATCGGCGAGGTTAAAGGTCGCGAAGTGCCAGTTGCCGACGTAGAAGTCGATCATGTCGACCACAAAGCCGTGCCACAGGCGGTCAAACAGGTTGCCCAGTGCGCCACCAATGATCAGCGCATAGGCGATATTATTCAGCTTTTGTGTTGCCTTCGAGCGGTACATCAGCACCGCCAGCACGACGCAGATACCCATTGCGATACCTGCGAAGAACCAGCGCTGCCAGCCACCGCTGTCAGCAAGGAAACTAAACGCCGCGCCGTAGTTACGTGCATAGTGCAGGTTAAGCGACGGGAACAGCGGAACCGTATCCCCCAGAGCGAAATTCTGGAGGATCAGGAACTTGCTGCCCAGATCGATAATCAGCACCACCACAACCAGCCACAGCCAGCGCAGTCCTGTTGAACAGAGAGTTTTACTCATCAGGCAAACTTACGTTTTTCGCCGTCACCGGCGACGTTGCTTACACAGCGTCCGCAGATGTCTGCGTGTTCCGCCACCTGGCCGACATCGGTAGTGTAATGCCAGCAACGCGGGCATTTCTCACCGTCGGCTTTGCTCAGCGCGACCTTCAGTCCTTTGAGCAGTTCACTCTGCTGAGCATCAGCAGAAGCATCGGCATAATCCGCAACTTTCGCACCGGAGGTCAACAGGACAAATCGTAATTCATCGCCCAGCGCCGTCAGTTTTGCCGCCAGCTCCGGTTCGGCGTACAGGGTCACTGCCGCTTCCAGGGAGCCGCCGACTTTCTTGTCAGCACGCGCCTGCTCGATAACCTTGTTCACTTCGCCACGCACCTTCAGCAGCTCGTCCCAGAAGGCGTCGTTCATCGCTTCGGTGCTGGAGAGATCGAACAGACCTTCGTACCACTCGCCGGTGAAGACATACTTCTCGCGGTCGCCTGGCAGGTAGCCCCAGATTTCATCCGCGGTGAAGGACATGATCGGCGCCATCCAGCGCACCAGCCCTTCTGCGATATGGTACAGCGCAGACTGGCAGCTACGGCGCGCCACGCTGTCCGCTTTCGCGGTGTACTGGCGGTCTTTAATGATGTCGAGGTAGAACGAGCCCATCTCGATGGAGCAGAAGCGCATCAGGCGCTGCACCACTTCATGGAAATCGTAAGACTCATATGCCTTAACGATGTCTTCCTGCGCCGCTTTCGCGCAGCCGACCGCCCAGCGATCCAGCACCACCATCTCTTCCGGCTTCACCATGTCTTTCACCGGATCGAAACCGTTCAGGTTCGCCAGCAGGAAGCGCGCGGTATTACGGATACGACGATAGCTGTCGGCAGCACGCTTCAGGATCTCGTCAGACACCGCCATTTCGCCGGTGTAGTCGGTAGACGCCACCCACAGACGCAGAATATCTGCGCCCAGCTTGTTCATCACGTCCTGCGGAGAAACGGTGTTACCGATGGACTTGGACATCTTGCGGCCCTGGCCATCAACGGTGAAGCCGTGGGTCAGAACCTGACGGTAAGGCGCTTTGCCCTTCATGGCGGTGGAGATCATCAGGGATGACATGAACCAGCCGCGGTGTTGGTCAGACCCTTCCAGATACATGTCGGCAGCGTGACCGGCGAACTCAGGGCGCACGTCAACCACGGAGGCGTGGGTTGAACCGGAGTCAAACCATACGTCCAGGGTATCGGGCACTTTCTCGTAGTTATCCGCGTCCGCGCCCAGAATGTCGCGGGCGTCGAGATCCCACCACGCCTGAATGCCGTCGATTTCGACGCGCTTCGCTACTTCTTCCATCAGCTCCAGCGTGTTTGGATGCAGTTCCTGCGTCTCTTTATGCACGAACAGAGACATCGGCACGCCCCAGGTACGCTGACGGGAGATACACCAGTCAGGACGGTTAGCCACCATGGATTCGATACGCGCCTGACCCCAGTCCGGGATCCACTGCACGCCCTTGATCTCCTTCAGAGACTGCTCGCGCAGGCCCTTCTGATCCATGCTCACGAACCACTGCGGCGTAGCGCGGAAGATGATCGGCGACTTGTGACGCCAGCAGCACGGATAGCTGTGCTGCATTTTCTCAACGTGCAGCAGCGCACCGCGCTCACGCAGCATCTCAACGATGATGTCGTTCGCCTTGAAGACGTTGATACCGTCCAGCGCCGGGTAAGTACCTGGCAGGTATGAACCGTCCGGACCAACCGGGTTAGCGATTTCCAGACCGTATTTCAGGCTGATGTTGTAGTCGTCAGGACCATGGCCACCGGCGGTATGTACCGCACCGGTACCCGCGTCCAGCGTGACGTGATCGCCCAGGATCGCCGGAACGTCGAAGTCCAGGAACGGATGTTTAAAGCGCATCAGCTCCAGCGCGTCACCTTTCACGGTGCCCAGCACGGCGTAGTCGGTGATGTTCGCGCGTTTCAACACGCTTTCAACCAGATCTTTCGCCAGAATCAGCGCACGACCTTCAACCTGCACCAGCGCATATTCGAACTCAGCGGACAGGGAGATAGCGCGGTTCGCCGGCAGGGTCCACGGGGTGGTGGTCCAGATAACCAGAGAGATCGGGCCGTTTACGCCAGGCAGGCCGAATTTACCTTTGATCGCATCCTGATCGACCGCTTCGAACGCTACGTCGATTGAAGGCGAGGTTTTGTCGTAATACTCAACTTCCGCTTCTGCCAGGGCAGAACGGCAGTCCACGCACCAGTGCACCGGCTTCGCACCTTTGTGCAGGTGTCCGTTACCGATGATTTTGCCCAGCGCACGGATGATGTTGGCTTCGGTTTTGAAGTCCATGGTCAGGTATGGGTGCGACCAGTCGCCCAGCACGCCCAGACGGATAAAGTCCGCGCGCTGGCCGTCAACCTGGGTGGCAGCGTATTCGCGGCACTTCGCGCGGAACTCTGCGGCGGTGAACTTCTCACCCGGCTTGCCAAACTCTTGTTCCACCTTCAGCTCGATTGGCAGACCGTGGCAGTCCCAGCCCGGAACGTAAGGCGAGTCATATCCCGCGAGCCCTTTGGACTTCACGATAATGTCTTTCAGAATCTTGTTTACAGAGTGACCAATATGAATGCTGCCATTCGCATATGGAGGGCCATCATGCAGAATGAAGGTTTTTTTGCCTTTTTTGGCTGCACGAATGATGCCGTACAGATCATCATCGGTCCAACGCGCCAGCATTCCCGGTTCGCGCTTGGCGAGATCGCCGCGCATCGGGAACCCTGTTTCCGGCAAATTCAGGGTTGATTTATAGTCACTCATCAGATTCTCGGTTCCGTATTTATCACGTAGGCAGTTAAGCCGGTTCTAAAGCCCAAAAAACTCGCGGGCCGTTAATTCATCTCGCGCGATTTGCGCCTTAAGTTCATCCAGCGAAGCGAATCGCTGCTCGTTGCGTATTTTTTTACGCAGTATCACATCTATATGGCGACCGTAGAGGTCCATTACAACGTCCAGTAGGTGTACTTCTAACTGTTGACGTACACCGGCAACCGTTGGACGTGTACCAATGTTGGCGACACCGTAGAAAGGCTTATCGCCCAGTCCTGCCACTTCCACCGCATACACCCCTTTCACCGGGGAGACCTGACGGCGCAGCGGTATATTCGCCGTCGGGAAACCTATCGTGCGGCCCAGCGCATCGCCATGAACCACACGGCCTGAAATCGTGAACGGATGGCCCAGCAGCGTTTCTGCCGTATCCAGTTCATCATTCGCCAGCGCCTGGCGTACCGCCGTGCTGCTGACGCGAACGCCGCCCTCGCAGAAGGTCATCGTACTGGTGACGTCAAATCCGTACTCCAGGCCAGCCTTCTGTAATAACAAGAAATCGCCCTGACGACCAGCGCCAAAGCGGAAATCATCGCCCACGGCGAGAAACTGCACGCCAAGCTGTCTGACCAACAGGTCGCTGACAAAGTTTTGTGCGGTCAGTGCGGCAAAGCGACGATCGAATCGTACGCACAGGACGTAGTCCACACCTGACTCTGCCAAATAACGTAACTTCTCGCGCAGACGGGTCAGGCGTGCGGGTGATTTTTCGCCTGCAAACAGCTCCAGCGGCTGCGGTTCGAAAATCATCACCACGACGGGCAGGCCACGCGCCTCGCCTTCTTTACGCAATCCCTGCAGCAGCGCCTGATGCCCACGATGCACGCCGTCGAAATTACCAATGGTCAGCACGCACCCGTGCGGGGCTTGACTGAGATTATGTATGCCGCGTATCAGCTTCATGACTGGCTCAAGACAGTGAAAATCGCCAAAGTATACCTTGTACAGCGGTTAAGGTTAACCGGCGATTGTTCACGCTAAACAGAAAGCCGTATGATTTCATCGCGCTGACCTTTCACAGCAAAAAAATCTGCCCGCGAACTGCGATTTTTACGCCGAAAAGCTGTATTCACGAACGACAAGCTGGTAGAATCCTGCGCCATCACTACGTAACGTAGCGTCGCCATATTAACGGCGCTTATTTGCACAAATCCATTGACAAAAGAAGGTATAGAGGGCATATTCCTCGGCCTTTGAATTGTCCACATAGATCATATTTGGGAGTTGGACCTTGGCTAATATCAAATCAGCTAAGAAACGTGCCGTTCAGTCTGAAAAGGCTCGTAAGCACAATGCAAGCCGTCGCTCTATGATGCGTACTTTCATCAAGAAAGTATACGCAGCAATCGAAGCTGGCGACAAAGCTGCAGCGCAGAACGCATTTAACGAAATGCAACCAATCGTGGATCGTCAGGCTGCTAAAGGTCTGATCCACAAAAACAAAGCAGCGCGTCATAAAGCAAACCTGACCGCGCAGATCAACAAACTGGCTTAATCGCTACTTGTTGTTGCTTGTTTGAAAGAACCCGCTTAACGCGGGTTTTTTTATGTCTTCAGAACGCCGGCGGCGTAAACAGCGCCGAGTAGTCACGGTTGCAGATACGCTGCACCGCCGGATGCTGAATCATCCTTTCGGCGAATATGGCGTGATACTCCTCCATCACGTTATCCACTCTGCCAATCTCCGTAATCTTATCGTCTGAATAGAGATCGTGTGCGTACAGCGTCGGGGCAACGAAGATAGCGTTGTGCGCCTCGCCGAAGGCTTTCATCAGCGCGGCATCGTCGAACTCGCCGAGGATTTCCACGTTCAGCCCCTGCGAGTTAAACCAGTTCAGCAGCTTACGCCCGAGCATGGAGCGTCTTCCCGGCACCAGCAGGCGGCGCTCTTCCAGACAGGCCGGGAACGGTTTTTCCGGCGGCGGATTAATGCACCAGAAGCTGACGCCGCACTCGCCAATTTTCACCGAGAACAGCCCTTCCTGCTGCGTGGAGTCGATCGGGCAGTCCGAGATAATCATATCCAGCTTGTGCTGGCTCAGCTGTTCCAGCAGCATCTCGTGAGTGGATTCGAAGCAGCGCAAATGAATCTGCTCATCTTCCACTACCGCCGCATCCAGCACGCCGCTTACCAGCCGTTTTGACAGCGCATCCGCCACGCCCACGTCAAAGAGCAGGTTGGACTCTTTGCGGTAGTTGACGATATCCAGCATCTCCTGGCTTAGGGTGAACATTTTGTCCGCGTAGCGGAAAACCAGCTCGCCCAGCTCGCTCGGCTCAATCCCGCGCCCTTTCCGCTTGAACAGTTTTCCCTGCAGGCGCTCTTCCAGGGCCTTGATTTGCCCGGTAATGGTCTGCGGCGTCAGGTAGAGCGCCTCAGCGGCTCCCACGACGGATCCCTGCTTGTAGACATGCCAGAAGTAGTAGAGATGGTTGTAGTTCAAATGAGACATCACGTTTTCACTCCCTGATAGCCGATCGGGAGAAGGCTTCCCTTCTCCCGGCTCCCGTTATGCCCGGACAGCCTGTCCGGACAGCTTAACCTTCAATAAGGTATAACCCACCACCGCGGCCAGTAACGACCCGATAAGAATGCCCAGCTTCGCCCAGACGATAAGCTCGGGCGCGTTTGCGCCAAACGCCAGCGTCGAGATAAAGATCGACATGGTAAATCCAATACCGCACAGCACGCCGACCGCCATAATCTGACTAAACGAGGTCCCGTTTGGCAATGACGCCAGCTTAAGCTTCAGCGCCAGCCAGCAGAACAGGCTGATCCCCAGCGGCTTGCCGATAAACAGCCCGGCAATAATACCCAGCGGCAGCACGGAGGTGAGCCCCTCCAGCGTAACCCCGCCAAGGGAAACGCCCGCGTTGGCAAACGCAAACAGCGGCAGGATCATAAAGCCAACCCACGGGTGAAGCACGTGTTCCAGCTGTCCGGCAGGCGATTTGCCGTCCTGCTCCTTCAGCGGGATAAAGAAACCAACGATGACGCCGGCCAGCGTGGCGTGCACGCCGGATTTCAGGACCGCCGTCCACAGCACCATGCCCACCAGAATATAGATACCGGTGCGTCGGACGTTAAAGATGTTCATCAGCGCCAGCGCCGCAATCGCCACTGCCGCCACGCTCAGCGACAGAATCGACAGCTCGCTGGTGTAGAACAGCGCGATAATCACGATAGCGCCCAGGTCATCGATAATCGCCAGCGCCATCAGGAAAATTTTGAGTGCTGCGGGGACGCGGCTTCCGAGCAAGGCCAGCACCCCAAGGGCAAACGCGATATCCGTTGCAGCCGGGATCGCCCAGCCGTCACGCGCAATCGGATCCTGCCAGGCAAACGCGAGGAACAGCAGCGCCGGCACCACCATCCCGCCAATCGCAGCGATCACCGGAAACGCCGCCCGCTGACGGCTGGCAAGCGAGCCAATCACCAGCTCACGTTTGACCTCCAGCCCCACCAGCAGGAAGAACACCGCCATCAGCGCATCGTTGATCCACAGCAGCATGTTCTTGTTAATCTCCAGCGGCCCGACCTTAAGCTCGACGGGGGTTTCCAGAAATGCGTGATAGAGATCGCGGGTCATGCCCATGTTGGCAAGCAACATGGCGGCCGCAGCAGCGATTATCAGGATAACGCCGCCGGATGCCTCACTGCTAAAGAAACGGTGTAGTAATTTCACGTTAATTCTCTCTTTTACAACAATACCTCGATAAAACCATAATATCAGCGCAAACAAATCGGTAAAAACAGATTAATATTGAAGATAAACTCAGTTTAACCGAGCATTTAATCCAGAAATAAAAAAGCCCGGAATCACTTCCGGGCTTTAAAGGATAGTAACCAGCTGGCGGTTTAGCGGGTCAAATCGTCGAAGAATTTTTTGACGCCATCGAAGAAGCTTTTGGAGCGTGGGCTGTTTTTCTCGCCCGTTGGGCCGCCAAAGCTCTCCTGTAGCTCTTTCAGCAGCTGTTTCTGCTTGTCATTCAGGCCGACCGGCGTTTCCACCACCACGCGGCATAGCAGGTCGCCCTGCGCGCCACCGCGAACGGATTTAACGCCTTTGCCGCGCATGCGGAACAGCTTGCCGGTCTGCGTTTCACCAGGCACTTTCAGGTTCACGCGCCCGTCCAGCGTCGGCACTTCGATTTCGCCGCCCAGCGCCGCCATCGCAAAGTTGATCGGCACTTCGCAGTACAGGTTGTTACCTTCACGCTCGAAAATGGCGTGCTGTTTCACCTGTACCTGAACGTACAGATCGCCTGCCGGTGCGCCGTGCTCGCCGGCTTCACCCTCGCCTGCCAGGCGGATGCGGTCGCCCGTATCAACGCCTGCCGGGATCTTAACGGACAGGGTTTTGGTTTTCTCAACGCGACCGTGACCGTGACACTTGTTGCACGGATCTTTAATCAGCGTACCGCGACCATGACAGTGTGGACAGGCCTGCTGTACCGCGAAGAAGCCCTGGCGCATCTGCACCTGACCGGAACCGTGACAGGTTGGACAGGTCTGTGGCTGAGTCCCCGCTTTCGCGCCGCTGCCGTGGCAAACGTCACACTCTTCCAGCGTCGGGATACGGATCTCTTTGGTGACGCCACGAACCGCTTCTTCCAGCGTCAGCTCCATGTTGTAGCGCAGGTCTGCGCCGCGCGCCGCGCGCTGACGACCACGGCCACCGCCGAAGATGTCGCCGAACACATCACCAAAGATATCGCTGAAATCAGCGCCGCCGCCGAAGCCGCCGCCACCAAATCCACCGCCGCCCATGCCGCCCTGTTCAAAGGCTGCGTGACCGTACTGGTCATAGGCCGCACGTTTTTGTGAATCGGTCAGGACTTCGTAGGCTTCTTTAATTTCTTTAAATTTAGCTTCAGCCTCTTTATCACCCTGATTGCGGTCCGGGTGATACTTCATGGCCAGGCGCTTATATGCCTTTTTGATTTCACGCTCTTCCGCAGTTTTCGGAACGCCTAAAATCTCGTAATAGTCTTGCTTTGCCATTGGTTTTTTTAAGCCCCTTAACATGCGAGCACGGGCGTGGAGAGTTCTCCTACGCCCGTGCCGATTAATTACCCTGCATCAGGGCGATTATTTTTTATCTTTCACTTCTTCGAACTCAGCGTCGACAACGTCGTCGTCTTTCGCGTTGTTCTGGGAAGCATCAGCGCCCGCCTGCTGCTGTGCGTGCTGCTGCTGAGCGATTTCCATCAGCTTCTGAGAAACCTGTGCCAGTTCCTGCATCTTCGCTTCGATATCCGCTTTGTCTTCGCCTTTCAGAGACGTTTCCAGCGCGCTCAGTGCAGTTTCGATAGCCGTTTTATCTTCCGCTGGCAGTTTATCGCCCGCTTCCTCAACCTGCTTACGGGTGCTGTGCAGCAGATGGTCACCCTGGTTACGGGTCTGAACCAGCTCTTCGAACTTACGGTCGGATTCCGCGTTAGCTTCGGCATCACGAACCATTTTTTCGATTTCCGCTTCGTTCAGGCCAGAAGATGCCTTGATGGTGATCTTCTGCTCTTTACCGCTGTTTTTGTCTTTCGCAGACACGTGCAGGATACCGTCAGCATCGATGTCGAAGGTCACTTCGATCTGCGGCATGCCGCGCGGTGCCGGGTTGATACCGTCCAGGTTGAACTGACCCAGAGATTTGTTATCCGCCGCACGCTTACGCTCACCCTGAATCACATGGATGGTTACCGCAGACTGGTTGTCTTCAGCGGTAGAGAACACCTGGCTGTGTTTCGTCGGGATAGTGGTGTTTTTGTTGATGAGCGGAGTCATCACACCGCCCATGGTTTCGATACCCAGAGACAGCGGGGTAACGTCCAGCAGCAGTACGTCTTTCACTTCACCCGTCAGTACACCACCCTGAACCGCAGCACCGATAGCAACCGCTTCGTCCGGGTTCACGTCTTTACGCGGCTCTTTGCCAAAGAATTCAGCTACTTTCTTCTGAACCATTGGCATACGGGTCTGACCACCTACCAGGATAACGTCCTGAATGTCAGACACGGACAGGCCAGCGTCCTGCAGTGCAACTTTCAGCGGCTCGATGGAACGGTTAACCAGGTCTTCTACCAGGCTTTCCAGTTTCGCACGGGTCACTTTAATGTTCATGTGTTTCGGACCGGTCGCGTCTGCGGTGATGTACGGCAGGTTCACGTCGGTCTGCTGAGCGGAAGACAGTTCAATCTTCGCTTTCTCAGCCGCTTCTTTCAGGCGCTGCATGGCCAGCGGGTCGTTACGCAGGTCAATGCCCTGATCTTTCTTGAACTCGTCAACGAGGTAGTTGATGAGACGAGTATCGAAGTCTTCACCACCCAGGTGGGTATCACCGTTGGTTGCCAGAACTTCGAAGGTTTTTTCGCCGTCAACGTCGTCGATTTCGATAATAGAGATATCGAAAGTACCGCCACCCAGGTCGTAAACCGCTATAGTACGGTTGCCAACTTCTTTATCCAGACCGTAAGCCAGTGCTGCTGCGGTTGGTTCGTTGATGATACGTTTTACTTCCAGACCTGCGATACGGCCAGCATCTTTAGTTGCCTGACGCTGAGCATCGTTGAAGTAGGCTGGAACGGTGATAACAGCTTCAGTTACCGGCTCACCCAGGTAATCTTCCGCGGTTTTCTTCATTTTTTTCAGTACTTCAGCAGAAATCTGCGGCGGTGCAGTTTTGGTGCCTTTCACATCAAGCCATGCATCGCCGTTATCTGCTGCGATGATTTTGTAAGGCATGATAGAAACGTCACGCTGAACTTCTTCGTCCTGGAAGCGGCGGCCAATCAGGCGTTTGATCGCAAACAGGGTGTTTTGCGGGTTTGTCACTGCCTGACGTTTAGCCGGCTGACCAACCAGAGTTTCACCATCCTGGGTATAAGCAATGATAGAAGGCGTGGTGCGATCGCCCTCGGCGTTCTCCAGCACACGTGCAGTAGTGCCATCCATAATCGCTACACAAGAGTTGGTAGTACCCAGGTCGATACCAATAATTTTACCCATCTAAACGTCTCCACTAAAAATTCAGTCAACATGTGGTTGTGTACCTGTAATAAGGGCAGAACGTGCTTTTTCAACTGCCCAGATTTGATTTTTTTCAGGTCCACACACTGCGGTTGCTTACAAGATGGGGTCGCAACGTCATCCATCAAGGGGGAGACATAAAAAATTTTTAATTTCACCCTGATGAGATCATAGACGGCGTCGATGCCGCCCATTATGATGCCGCGCCCCGTCAGGGAGAATTGACGCGGGTTTAACCATTTCACCATTTTGATGATGATTTTTTGAGGACTTATGGGCAACACTAAGTTGGCTAATCCGGCTCCGCTGGGCCTGATGGGTTTTGGCATGACCACCATTCTGCTGAACCTGCACAATATCGGGATGTTCCCGATGGACGGCATTATCCTGGCGATGGGCATTTTTTACGGCGGTATCGCACAAATCTTCGCGGGCCTGCTGGAATATAAGAAAGGCAATACCTTCGGCTTAACCGCCTTCACCTCTTACGGTTCGTTCTGGCTGACCCTGGTCGCGATTCTGCTGATGCCAAAAATGGGCCTGGCGGATGCGGCGAACGCCCACTTCCTGGGCGTGTACCTGGGCCTGTGGGGCGTGTTTACCCTGTTCATGTTCTTCGGCACGTTAAAAGGCAACCGCGCGCTCCAGTTCGTCTTCCTGAGCCTGACCGTACTGTTCGCCCTGCTGGCAGTTGGCCACCTGGCGGATAACGAAGGCATCGTTCACGTTGCCGGCTGGATTGGCCTGGTGTGCGGCGCAAGCGCTATCTACCTGGCAATGGGTGAAGTGCTGAACGAGCAGTTCGGCCGCACCATTTTACCGATTGGTGAAAAACACTGATCCCTCTGTCGTGTCCGCCTCGCGGGCACGACATCCCTCTGACTGGCGCAGCCAAATCCCCAATACCAACCCCATCAGCGATAACGCCAGCACGTACCATGCAGGCGCCAGGGGTGACACGCCCATCAGTACCGTGACCACAATCGGCGTCAGCCCACCAAAAATGGCATACGAGACGTTATAAGAGAAAGAGATCCCGGTGAAGCGAACCTCAGGCGGAAACGCGCGCACCATCACGTACGGTACGGCGCCCACCACGCCCACGCACAGCCCCACGATGCCGTACAGCAGGAACAGCTGTTCAGGATGGCTGCCCGCAAGATGGTAGAACGCCCAGCTCGACGCGGCCAGCAGCAGGCTGCCGACAATAAAGGTCACGCTGGCCCCGAAACGATCCGCCGCCAGCCCGGCGGCCAGACAGCCAAAACAGAGCATAACGGTGGCGATACTGTTCGCCTGTAGCGTCACGGCAGGGGCGAAGCCGTACTGCTTTTGCAGCCAGACCGGCGACATTAAAATCACCACCACGATACCCGCCGACAGCAGCCAGGTCAGCAGCATTGACACCACCACCGCTTTTTTATGCCGCACCACCACCGTCTTCACCGGCAGTTCCCGGGCCAGCGCCTTGCGCTGCTGCATTTCCAGGAATATCGGCGTCTCCTGCAGCCAGCGGCGCAGATACATTGCCACCAGGCCAAACGCTCCGCCCAGCAGGAACGGAATACGCCAGCCCCAGTCGTGAACGGCCTGCTGCGTCATGCTGGTATTGATGATGGTTGCGACCACGGAGCCAAGCAGGATCCCAATCGTCAGCCCTGCGGTCAGGGTTCCGCAAGCAATACCGATGCGGCGCGCAGGGACGTGCTCGGCGACAAACACCCAGGCGCCCGGCACTTCTCCGCCAATCGCCGCCCCCTGAAGAATCCGCATCAGCAGCAGCAATAGCGGGGCGATAATGCCTAATGAGTCATAGGTCGGCAGCAGGCCAATGGCCAGCGTCGGCACGGCCATCAGCAGAATACTGAGGGTAAACATCTTCTTACGCCCCACCAGATCGCCGAAGTGCGCCATCACAATACCGCCCAGCGGGCGCGCCAGGTACCCGGCGGCAAAGATGCCGAAGGTTTGCACCTGACGCAGCCATTCCGGTATATCCGCCGGGAAGAACAGTGCTCCCACCACGGCGGCGAAGAAGACGAAGATAATGAAGTCGTAAAACTCCAGCGCGCCGCCCAGGGCGGCGAGCGTAAGGGTTTTGTAGTCCTGGCGATTCAGAGGTCGGGTGTTATGTGACATAGCGAACCATTGTGCATGTATTGTGGATTATTTTTTACAGCAATCGTAAAGAAAAAATTACTATATCGTAAATCCATTTACACGCTACTGCGGCTGGCGCTAATGTCACATTTTAGTTAACTTCAGGAGATTGTCTCGCGGCGCGCGCTTTTAGGGCGAAATGCTGCTACCACCTTGTCGTCCGTTTCCACGTACGGCCCGTCGAGCAACTGTATACAATACGGTACACTCGCGAATATGCCGTGAACAATGACGCTGCCATCCTCGGCTTTTAATCCTTCCAGCGTCTCTTTGATCGACTTCGGCTGCCCCGGCAGGTTCAGGATCAGCGCCTGCTTGCGGATCACCCCGACCTGACGGGAAAGAATTGCCGTCGGGACAAAGTGTAGACCGATCTGCCGCATCTGTTCACCGAAGCCCGGCATTTCACGATCGGCGATTGCCAGCGTTGCGTCCGGCGTCACGTCGCGGCGCGCGGGGCCGGTTCCGCCGGTCGTCAGCACGAGGTGACAGCTCATCTCATCCACCAGCTCACACAGGGTCTGCTCGATGATCGGCTGCTCGTCGGGGATCAGGCGAGTCTGGATCTCGAACGGGGTGGTCAGCGCGCTGCGCAGCCATTCTTCGAGAGCAGGGATGCCTTTATCCTGATAAACACCGCTGGAGGCGCGGTCAGAAATCGACACCAGGCCGATGCGTAAGGTATTCATATCCAATTCATCCAAAAAGTACTGATTAACGGGAATGATACACGCAGAGAGGAATTTCAGACAGAGGCGGAGGGAGAAGACGCGTGACCGGCAGCCCGGTCACGCGGAATGATTACAGCAGGTCGCCGATCATTTTTTCCAGTTTTTCCTGGTCGACAGCAAACTTACGGATACCGTCCGCCAGTTTGTCTACCGCCATTGGATCCTGGTTGTGCTGCCACAGGAACTCGGATTCGGTGATGCGCTCAGGACGCGCCTTCACTTCGCCGGTGTAGGACAGCTTGCGCTCGATAGCACCTTCGCTTTCCGCCAGCTCTTTCAGCAGCGCAGGGGCGATGGTCAGGCGGTCGCAGCCCGCCAGCTCGATGATTTCACCGACGTTACGGAAGCTTGCGCCCATAACAACGGTTTCATAGCCGTGCTGCTTGTAGTATTCGTAGATTTCAGTTACGGAAATTACGCCCGGATCTTCAGACGCCGCGTACTCTTTCTTGTCGGTGTTGGCTTTGTACCAGTCCAGAATACGGCCCACGAACGGAGAAATCAGGTATACGCCTGCTTCAGCACACGCACGCGCCTGCGCGAAGGAGAACAGCAGGGTCAGGTTACAGTTGATGCCTTCTTTTTCCAGTTGCTCAGCAGCGCGAATGCCCTGCCAGGTAGAGGCCAGTTTGATCAGGATGCGGTCGTTGCTGATGCCAGCATCGTTGTACAGTTTGATCAGACGTTTTGCTTTGGCGATAGAGGCTTCGGTGTCGTAGGACAGACGTGCGTCTACTTCGGTAGAGATACGGCCAGGAACGAGTTTCAGAATTTCCAGACCGATGTTCACTGCCAGTTTGTCAGTGGCATCCACAACCTGCTGCGCGCGGTCATTGCTCTGTGCTTTCGCCCAGGTCACCGCCTCGTCGATCAGTTTGCGATACTCAGGGATCTGCGCAGCGTTAAGGATCAGAGAAGGGTTGGTTGTGGCATCCTGCGGCTGGTACAGCTTCATTGCCGCGATATCTCCGGTGTCAGCGACGACAGTGGTGAACTGACGAAGGGAGGTCAATTTATCCGTCATGATAGTGTTTCTCTTTTAACGTTCCCTGGATAATTCACACTACCGACAGCTTGCCAGCAGCGGAAAAATGACAGGTTTACTTGTTAGGGGGATGTAACCGGTCTGCCCTGATGATAACACGAGTGAGAGGCAGCGCAACCGCAGACAGTGCGCTTAGGCAGAGTATGATAAACTCAGAATATTAACAGGCTGCTAAGTAACGGCATGCCCAATCAGTGGTAGCGCTTACATATTCACGTTGGCATCAACAAGAGGGACGTTAGTGCCTGATTTCTTTTTCTTTATCAATGAAGTTCTCTGGGGTTCGATAATGATATACCTGCTTTCAGGAGCAGGTATCTGGTTTACGTGGCGCAGCGGGCTGATTCAGTTTCGCTATATCCGCAAGTTTGGCAGAAGTCTGAAAAACAGCGTCACTCCGCAACCGGGCGGTCTGACCTCCTTTCAGGCGCTCTGTACCAGCCTCGCCGCCCGCGTCGGTAGCGGTAATCTTGCCGGCGTAGCGCTGGCAATCGGCGCCGGCGGCCCGGGCGCGGTATTCTGGATGTGGGTCACGGCCATCATCGGCATGGCCACCTCCTTTGCCGAGTGCTCGCTTGCGCAGCTCTACAAAGAAAAGGACGACAGCGGTCAGTTTCGCGGCGGCCCCGCCTGGTACATGGCTCGCGGGCTGGGAATGCGCTGGATGGGCGTCCTGTTCTCGATCTTTTTGCTGATTGCCTACGGCCTTATATTCAACACCGTACAGGCAAACTCCGTCGCCCACGCGCTGCGCTTTGCCTTCAACTGTCCCGAGTGGCTGACGGGCGGCGCGCTTGCCCTTCTCACCCTGCTGACCATTGTGACCGGGCTGAAAGGGGTTGCCCGCCTGATGCAGTGGCTGGTACCCGTTATGGCGCTGCTGTGGGTGTCCACCAGCCTGCTGGTGTGCGCGATCCATATCGATGAGGTGCCTAACGTCATCGTCACCATCTTCAAAAGCGCGTTCGGCTGGCGCGAAGCGGCCTCCGGCGCGCTGGGCTACACCATTAGCCAGGCGCTCACGGCGGGCTTTCAGCGGGGGATGTTCTCAAACGAAGCGGGAATGGGCTCCACGCCGAACGCTGCCGCCACGGCCGCATCCTGGCCTCCGCACCCCGCCGCGCAGGGCATTGTGCAGATGATTGGCGTCTTCACGGACACGATTGTTATCTGCTCCGCCAGCGCGATGATAATGCTGCTGGCCGATGCCGTTCAGCAACCGTCCGGCACGGCCGGCATTCACTGGGTTCAACAGGCGCTGGTCAGCCACGTCGGCGGATGGGGTGCCGGCCTTGTCGCGCTCGTGCTGGGGCTTTTTGCCTTCAGCTCCATTGCGGTGAACTATATCTATGCCGAAAACAATCTTATCTTCCTGAACGTCAATTCCCGCCTTAGCCGCACTGTGCTTCGCGCGGGGGTGCTGGTGATGGTGATCGTCGGCTCCATGCTCAGCATGCCGATGGTCTGGCAGCTGGCGGATGTCATCATGGCGCTGATGGCCATCACCAACCTGACGGCAATCTTGCTCCTGTCGCCCGTTGTGACGCTCATCGCGCGCGATTACCTGCGGCAGCGCAAGCTCGGCGTTCCGCCCGTCTTTGACGCCTCGCGCTATCCCGAAATTGAGTCGCAACTCGCCCCCGGCACCTGGGATGATTTGCCGCGGCAATAACAGCTATCGATCAATTCAGGGCGATTTTTTGTTAAAGTCGCTCTAAATTTCCTGCAAGGACTGGATATGCTGATTCTGATTTCACCTGCAAAAACGCTCGACTACCAGAGCCCGCTCGCCACCGAGCGTTATACCCAGCCGGAACTGCTGGATTATTCACAACAGCTGATCCGCGAGGCGCGTAAGCTGTCCACCCCGCAGATCGCCTCGCTGATGGGCATCAGCGATAAACTTGCAGACCTGAACGCCACCCGCTTCCATGAGTGGCAGCCGGACTTCACGCCGGCCAACGCCCGCCAGGCGCTGCTTGCCTTCAAAGGTGACGTGTATACCGGCCTGCAGGCAGAAACGTTTAGCGAAGCGGACTTCGATTTTGCCCAGCAGCATCTGCGCATGCTGTCCGGCCTGTACGGCGTGCTGCGCCCGCTGGATCTGATGCAGCCGTATCGGCTGGAGATGGGCATCCGCCTCGAAAACGCCAAAGGCAAGGATCTGTATCATTTCTGGGGCGATATCATCACCGGGACGCTTAACGCGGCGCTCCAGGCTCAGGGCGATAACGTGGTGATTAATCTGGCCTCCGATGAGTACTTCAAATCGGTGAAGCCGAAAAAGCTGAATGCGGACATTATCAAGCCGGTGTTCCTCGACGAGAAGAACGGCAAATTCAAAGTCATCAGCTTCTACGCCAAAAAAGCGCGCGGCCTGATGAGCCGCTACATCATTCAAAACCGCCTGACGAAGCCGGAGCAGCTTACCGGATTCAACAGCGAAGGCTATTTCTTTGATGAAGCATCGTCAGGGAAAAACGAGCTGGTGTTTAAGCGCCACGAGCAGTAAAGCCAAACCCCGCCAGCTGGCGGGGTTTGCATTAATGGTGTTTGCGGTCCGGCCCCGGACGACGCTCGTCATGACGGTGATGGTCGTGACGGTCGCGACGTTCATCGTGCGGACGCCAGCGGTTATCGCGCCAGTCATAGTGTGCCTTCCACCAGTCATGGTCGCGCCAGCGGCCGCCATCCCAGTAGTGCCCGCTATTGTCCCGATCGCCAATGTGCAGTTTTACCGCAGGCACGAGGGTGATCTCGGCTGCCTGTACCGCCATGGGAACGGCCAGCATCAGTGAAAGCGCGATGAATGCAGGTTTCAGTGTAGACATCGATGACTCCTTATTCTTCTTGCCCAGCGTGGGCCGATGTAAGGAGAGTACGTGAAGGGAACGGGGGATGTTATTCTCTGCAATCCTAAACGCTAAGTGACCGCATTTATTGGGAATTTCTGCTTTTTTCCTGCTTATTTCCTCCTTAATTTCTTCACAAAAAAGCCGGGTAGCGCTGCGCTTGCCCGGCCTCTGTTCAGAGCTGATGTGGATCGGGTCAGGCGTAGCCGCCACCCAACAAAAATTATCCGCGCGTCATCATCAGCTTACGCAGCGCCGCGAAATCTGCCGGCAGCTCATGGGAGAGCAGCGGCAGGTCGGCGCGCTCGGCCAGCTCTTTTGGCAGCGGCAGCGTTTCGCCCAGAATTGCTTCCACGCTCTCTTTGAACTTGGCAGGATGCGCCGTGCCGAGGAACAGGCCATACTCCCCCGGTTGAAGACTGTCGCGCAGCGCACGGTAGGCAATCGCCGCGTGCGGCTCAGAGGTATAGCCCACCGCCTTCAGCTCGCGCATGGTCGCTTTAGTGGTTTCGTCCGTCACTGCCGCATAGCCGAGGTCGCTCAGGCGCCAGATCTTGCGGCGGAAGAGTTCTTCCACGCGCGGCCAGTTGTTTGGCTGCGACACATCCATCGCGTTGGAGAGCGTCGCCTGGGTGGCGTTTGGCGCCCACTTACCCTCCTTCAGGAAGCGCGGCACGGTGTCGTTGGCGTTGGTGGCGGCGATAAAGCGCTTCACCGGCAGACCGAGCGATTTCGCCAGCAGGCCCGCCGTCAGGTCACCGAAGTTACCGCTTGGCACGGAAACCACCAGCTGATTGCGCGCCTCCTGCGGGAGCTGGGCCACCGCCTCGAAGTAGTAGCAGATCTGCGCCAGCAGGCGGCTGATGTTGATGGAGTTGGCGGAGTTCAGCCCCAGCGCAGCCTTAAGCTCTTCATCATCGAAGGCCTGCTTCACCAGCGCCTGGCAGGCATCGAAGTCACCGTCGATCGCCACGGTTTCAATGTTGCCGCCGAGCGTGCAGAACAGTTTTTCCTGCAGCGGGCTGATTTTGCCTTTCGGATAGAGGATCACCACGCGCACGTTTTTCAGGCCGTAGAACGCATGGGCGACCGCCGCACCGGTATCGCCGGAGGTTGCGGTCAGGATGGTCACCGGTTTGTCGCCGCTGATGTGGGTCAGCATCTGCGCCATAAAGCGACCGCCGAAGTCTTTGAACGCCAGCGTAGGGCCGTGGAACAGCTCCAGACAGCCGACGTCCGGCTCCACCTGCTTAACCGGAGCCGGGAAAGCAAACGCCGCACGCACGCGCTCTTCCAGCAGCTCCTGTGGGATTTCATCCCCGATAAACGCGGAGAGAATTTTGGTGCTGCGGGTGACAAAGTCCTGCTTCAGCAGCTCATCAATGTCGGTCAGCTGAAATTCCGGCAGGTCATGGGGGAAAAACAGCCCCTGATTTTTGCCCAGCCCCTGAGTCACCGCCTGCGCGAAGCTGACCTGCTCGTTATGATCTTTAAGGTTGTAGAGTTTCATTCGTTATCCCAGTACTCGTGCGCCAGCCGTGTCCAGACGGCAAATATGAACAAAGCCTTCCTGATTTTGCAGGTAGTGTTTAGAGAGCCAGTCCGCCACGCGCTGCGCGGTGTCTGGCTTGTCGCATAAGGCAAACAGCGTCGGGCCGGAGCCAGAGATGCCGCACGCCTGCGCGCCGATATCCATAGACGCCTGTCGCGCCTCGTTAAAGCCGGGCAGCAGCTTAGTGCGGTACGGCTCGGCAATAACGTCTTTCATCAGCTTCGCCGCCAGCTGCGGCTGACGGGTATAGCAGGCGTGGATAAAGCCCGCCAGATGACGCCCGTGGGCAATGCAGTCCTGACGACGATACTGCGCGGGCAGGATCGCGCGCGCTTCGGCGGTAGAAACTTTAATTCCCGGATAGGCCAGCACCCACAGCCACTCATCAAACCCTGGCACCTGCTGGCTGATGATGCCATTTTCTTCGATCATCAGCTGCATGCCGCCGAGGAAGCAGGGGGCGACGTTATCATAATGAATGCTGCCGGAGATGCGCCCTTCCAGCTCGCCCATCAGCGCCAGCAGGCGGCTGTTATTTAACGGCTTGCCGCAATGCTCGTTCATCGCCACCAGCGCGGCGACCACCGAGCAGGCGCTGGAGCCCAGCCCGGAGCCAATCGGCATGCTTTTTTCCAGCGTCATGGTCACCGGCACGCTTTTGCCGATCTCCTGACAAAAGCGCTCCCAGCACTGATAAACGATGTTCTCGCGCGGGTCAGACGGCAGCTTGCTGGCGAAGCGGCCCACGTTATTCAGGCTGAAGCGGTCTGCCGCTTCTACCGTAACCGTATCGCCCAGCAGCGAACCATCAACCGGCGTCACCGCCGCGCCCAGCACGTCAAACCCAACGCTCATGTTAGCGCTGGAAGCCGGGGCATAAACTTTGACCATGTTAAACTCCTAACTTCCATGACAGGGTACGCAGCAGATCGGCAAACACGCCCGCCGCCGTCACATCATTCCCTGCACCATAGCCGCGAAGCACCAGCGGCAGTGGCTGATAATAGTGGCTGTAAAACGCCAGCGCGTTCTCGCCGTTTTTCACCTTGTACAGCGGATCGTTGCCGTCCACTTCGGCAATCTTCACGCGGCACACGCCATCTTCCTCAATGTTGCCAACATAGCGCAATACCTTACCTTCATCACGGGCTTTCGCAACGCGAGCGGCAAAGGCGTCGTCCAGCTGAGGGAGTTTCGCCATAAAGGCATCAACGTTCCCGCTGCCGTCAAACTCCGCCGGCAGTACCGGTTCAATCACAATGTCCGACAGCTCCAGCTCGCGGCCGGTTTCGCGCACCAGGATCAGCAGCTTGCGCGCCACGTCCATGCCGGAGAGATCGTCACGCGGGTCCGGCTCGGTGTAGCCCAGCTCGCGCGCGGCGCGGGTGGCCTCCGACAGGCTCATGCCTTCATCAAGCTTGCCGAAGATAAACGACAGGGAGCCGGAGAGAATGCCGGAGAATCGCTGCAGTTCGTCGCCCGCGTTCAGCAGGTTTTGCAGGTTCTCGATGACCGGCAGACCCGCGCCCACGTTGGTGTCGTACAGGAACTTGCGGCGGGACTTGCTCGCCGCCAGGCGCAGCTGGTGATAGTAATCCATCGACGAGGTGTTGGCCTTTTTGTTCGGCGTTACCACGTGGAACCCTTCGCGCAGGAAGTCCGCGTACTGGTCGGCAACCGCCTGGCTGGAGGTACAGTCGACGATCACCGGGTTAAGCAGGTGATACTCTTTCACCAGACGGATCAGGCGGCCCAGGTTGAACGGCTCTTTTGCCTCTTCCAGCTCCGCCTGCCAGTTTTCCAGGTTAAGGCCATGAACGTTAGTCAGCAAAGCCCTGGAGTTAGCGATACCGCAGACGCGCAGATCGATATGTTTCTTCTTAAGCCACTCCTGCTGGCGCTTCACCTGCTCCAGCAGCGCGCCGCCGACGCCGCCGACGCCAACCAGGAACAGCTCAATCACCTGATCGGTGTTGAACAGCATCTGGTGAACCACGCGCACGCCGGTGGTGGCATCATCGTTATCCACAACCACGGAAATTGAACGCTCAGACGACCCCTGCGCAATCGCCACGATATTGATATTGGCCCGCGCCAGCGCGGCAAAAAATTTGGCAGAGATACCGCGCAGGGTGCGCATGCCGTCGCCAACGACGGAGATCACGGCCAGACGCTCCTGAATGGAGAGCGGCTCCAGCAGCTCCTCTTTCAGCTCAAGGTAGAACTCTTCTTCCAGCGCGCGGCGGGCGCGCAGGCAGTCGCCCTGCGGCACGCAGAAGCTGATGCTGTATTCGGAAGAGGACTGGGTGATCAGCACGACGGAAATGCCGTTGCGGGACATGGCGGCAAACACGCGGGCTGCCATGCCGACCATGCCCTTCATCCCGGGGCCGGAGACGCTGAACATCGCCATATTGTTCAGGTTAGAAATGCCTTTCACCGGCAGGCCATCTTCATCCGAGCTGGCGCCAATCAGCGTGCCCGGCGCCTGCGGGTTACCGGTATTTTTAATCAGGCAAGGGATCTGGAACTGGGCAATCGGAGAGATGGTACGCGGGTGAAGCACTTTAGCGCCGAAGTAAGAAAGCTCCATCGCTTCCTGATACGACATCGACTTCAGCAGCCTGGCGTCCGGCACCTGACGCGGGTCACAGGTATATACGCCGTCGACGTCGGTCCAGATCTCACAGCAGTCTGCGCGTAAGCAGGCCGCCAGTACGGCAGCAGAGTAATCGGAGCCGTTACGGCCCAGCACCACCAGCTCGCCCTTCTCGTTTCCGGCGGTGAAGCCCGCCATCAGGATCATATGGTCAGACGGAATTTTGCTCGCGACAATGCGGCGAGTCGACTCGGCAATGTCGACGGTGGATTCGAGGTAGTGGCCGACCGCCAGCAGTTTTTCAACGGGATCGATTACGGTCACGCCGTGTCCGCGCGCTTCCAGCACGCCCTCCATAATGGCGATAGAGAGTTTTTCACCCCGGCAGATCAGCGCCGCGTTGATGCTGTCCGGGCACTGGCCCAGCAGGCTGATACCGTGCAGAACGTGTTTGATCTGGGCAAATTCATGTTCAACGGTGGTTTTCAGCTGCGCCAGCGGGAAGCCTGGCTGGGCGTCTGCCAGCCCCTGCAGCAGTTCTGCAAAAATACGCTCGGCGTCGCTGATGTTCGGAAGTGCATCCTGGCCACCGATGGTTTTTTCAATCATCGCCACCAGGTGGTTCGTTATTTTGGCCGGGGCAGAGAGCACGGTGGCAACCTGCCCCTGCCTGGCGTTACTTTCCAGGATATCGGCAACGCGCAGAAAACGCTCTGCATTTGCCACTGACGTACCGCCGAACTTCAACACTCGCATGGGTTCTACCTCATTTCCTTTAGCCGAAAAAAAAGCCCGCACTGTTCAGGTGCGGGCTTTTTTCTGTTTTTCCTGTACGCGTCAGCCCGCATCGTTACCTGTGGTAATGATGATGGTTGTGGTAATGGTGGTGATGCTGATGCGTTTCATGGATGTTGTGTACTCTGTCATTATTATCTGTCTGTGCTGTATTCTTTTAGGGTTAAAGGATCGGGCACCTTAAGTCAATGAATTTTTAATTCGATCACAGTTTGTGACGTTCTCACGTCCCGCTGCGCGCAGATTTATTTTCATCGGAATAACCCAGATGCAACCCCAGACATCAGCAGGAACGGCCATAATAAAAACCTATGACACTATTTTACTCGGTCAATTTTTTTTCAATATCATGCAGCAATCGGTGCAACATTGCCGTGTCGCGCTGTTCAAGTCGGCCTAAGCGCTGCTGCAGCCAGTCCACCAGTTTTTGATCGTCCGCTACGCCCAGCTGCCCAAGCAGGTTTTCCACGCGCGCGCGCAGCGCAGCCAGCTGGTTTTCATCCGTTCCCGTCACTGGCGGCTGAGAAATTTGTATTAAGGATGCTAATTGATAGCAATAGACCATGACCGCCTGCCCGAGATTTAGCGATGGATAATCCGCCACCATTGGCGCGCCCGTCAGCACGTCAGCCAGCGCCAGCTCATCGTTGGTCAGCCCGGAATCTTCGCGGCCAAAAACCAGCGCCGCTTTCTCCAGCCACTGGCTTTTCTCGCTCAGCATCGGCACCAGCTCGGCGGGCGTGGCGTAGTAATGAAACTTCGCCCGGCTGCGTGCGGTCGTGGCGACGGTAAAAGAAATATCGTGCAGCGCGTCGGCGAGCGTAGCGTAAGTGGTTATATTATCGAGAATATCCCCCGAACCGTGCGCCACCCAGCGCGCGGCAGGCTCCAGATGCGCCGTGCTGTCCACAATACGCAAATCCGTAAAACCCATGGTCTTCATGGCGCGCGCCGCAGCGCCAATATTCTCGGCTCTTGCTGGCGCCACCAGCACAATCGATAGATGCATTTATGCTCTCTTTTTAAGCAGTTAGCTGATAAAAATGTGATTCACTTCAACATATTACGCAGCACGAATTTACAAAATTGCAACACAAATCACCGAAATAGCGTTTCATAACAAATTAAAAACGCTACACTATTTTGTGACTGAACAATTAGTTAGAATGTTAACAGAACCTGATTATCCTTATGTTTTATAATGATAATGAGCCTGTGAATACTCATTCTCAATTGGATTCGTACCGTTTATCAATTAATGTCCGCAACTAGTTGGTTTATTGAAAAATTGTGACAAAGGCTAGCATTCGGCTACGATGATTTCATCAAACTGTTAACGTGCTACAATTGAACTTGATATATGTCAACGAAGCGTAGTTTTATTGGGTGTCCGGTGTCACTTAGCCTGTTATGTTGCTGTTAAAATGGTTAGGATGACAGCCGTTTTTGACACTGTCGGGTCCTGAGGAAAAGTACCCACGACCAAGCTAATGATGTTGTTGACGTTGATGGAAAGTGCATCAAGAACGCAATTACGTACTTTAGTCACGTTAGGCCGATCATGTTAATTTGCGACATGCATCAGGCAGGTCAGGGACTTTTGTACTTCCTGTTTCGATTTAGTTGGCAATTTAGGTAGCAAACATGCAGACCCCGCACATTCTTATCGTTGAAGACGAGTTGGTAACACGCAACACGTTAAAGAGCATTTTCGAAGCAGAAGGCTACGATGTCTTTGAAGCGACCGATGGCGCAGAGATGCATCAGATCCTTTCTGAAAATGATATCAACCTGGTGATTATGGATATCAACCTGCCGGGCAAAAACGGCCTTCTTCTGGCGCGCGAGCTGCGTGAACAGGCGAACGTCGCGTTGATGTTCCTGACAGGCCGTGACAACGAGGTTGATAAAATTCTTGGTCTGGAAATCGGCGCGGATGACTACATCACCAAGCCGTTCAACCCTCGCGAGTTAACCATTCGTGCACGCAACCTGCTGTCCCGTACCATGAATCTGGGCACGGTCAGCGAAGAGCGTCGTAGCGTTGAAAGCTACAAGTTCAACGGCTGGGAACTTGATATCAATAGCCGTTCGCTGATTAGCCCGAACGGTGAGCAGTATAAACTGCCGCGCAGTGAATTCCGCGCGATGCTGCACTTCTGCGAAAACCCGGGCAAAATTCAGTCCCGTGCAGAACTGCTGAAGAAAATGACCGGCCGTGAGCTGAAGCCACACGATCGTACCGTTGACGTGACCATCCGTCGTATTCGTAAGCATTTCGAATCTACGCCTGATACGCCGGAAATCATCGCCACTATCCATGGCGAAGGTTATCGTTTCTGCGGCGATCTTCAGGAGTAATCCGGCTCGTCACGCAGTAAAAAACGGCGCTTTTAGCGCCGTTTTTTTATCAGTGCCACGGCATAATCGGCACCGCGCTAATCGCGTTTTTCGGTGAGCCTTCCACCACTTTGTCCGAGTAGGCCAGATAAGCCAGGGTGTTGCGTTTCGCGTCATAAAAACGCACCACCTGCAGCTTTTTGAACACCAGCGAGGTCCGTTTCTGGAACACGACGTCGCCCTGCGCTTTGCCGTTTTTGATTTTGTCGCTTAGCTCAACCGGACCAACCTGCTGGCAGGAAATGGCCGCGTCGGAAGTGTCTTCAGCCAGCCCCAGACCGCCCTTAATGCCGCCCGTTTTCGCCCGGCTGACATAGCAGGTGACGTTTTTCACGTCCGGATCGTCAAACGCCTCCACCACAATTTTGTGGTCCGGCCCAAACATTTTAAACACGGTATCCACGGAGCCAATTTGCTCCGCCTGCGCCGCGCGCCCGGCCATCAAAGCCAGTGCCGCAAAGAGTAAAGCCTTGTATTTCATATTGTTACCATTCATAAAAATTACGCTGAGCGATTATTCAACAGGTGAGGCAAAAATGTAGCAAGATCACAGGATTAGAATATATTTGCGTATAAATCACCACAAAAAGCATTAATGCGCAAAAAAAACACTGAATGCTAAAACGTCAAAAAATGCTATTATCCGCTAACCTGTAATCAGGCACCTGCAGCAGTTTTAAGGATGAGGATAGTATATGGATCAGGCTGGAATTATTCGCGACCTGCTCACCTGGCTGGAAGGTCATCTCGACCAGCCTTTGTCACTGGATAATGTGGCGGCAAAAGCAGGCTATTCCAAGTGGCATCTGCAACGGATGTTCAAGGATGTCACCGGTCATGCTATCGGTGCCTATATTCGTGCCCGTCGTTTGTCAAAGTCTGCCGTCGCTTTGCGTCTGACCGCACGGCCGATTCTGGATATTGCCCTGCAATATCGCTTCGATTCGCAGCAAACCTTCACCCGCGCCTTTAAAAAACAGTTCTCGTTAACGCCGGCGCTCTATCGCCGCTCGCCCGACTGGAGCTCGTTTGGCATGCGTCCGCCGCTTCGTCTGGGCGAGTTTGCGATGCCAAAATATGAAATCGTCACCCTGCCGGAAACGCACCTGATCGGCACCACGCAGAGCTACGCCTGCTCTCTGGAGCAGATCTCAGAGTTCCGTCATCAGATGCGGGTTCAGTTCTGGCGCGAATTTTTAAGCCACGCCCCGGCTATTCCGCCGATTCTGTATGGCCTGAACGAAACGCACCCGAGTCAGGAAAAAGACGACGAGCAGGAGGTGTTTTACACCACCGCGCTCACCCCTGACATGGCAAATGGCTACATTCAGGGCGCTAAGCCTGTCGTGCTGGAAGGCGGCGAGTACGTCATGTTCTCCTACGAGGGCTTAGGAACGGGCGTTCAGGAGTTTATCCTGACCGTTTACGGGACCTGCATGCCAATGCTGAATCTGAATCGCCGTAAAGGTCAGGACATCGAACGCTACTATCCGGCGCAGGACGCTAAGCCGGAAGAAGGCCCTATCAATCTGCGGATGGAATTCCTTATCCCGGTACGGCGTTAACGCTGCAATTCGTCCAGCGCAGGGGCATCGAGATGCGAAATGTCCCCTGCCATCTCAACCACCCAACCCGACGCCAGCCAGGCGCTTTCCTGATAGTCGATGCGGGAAATGGAGCAGTTACGCAGACGCAATCGGCGCTCGGCATATGCCGGCAGCCCCAGAATAGTGCTCACCAGGCAACCCAGCGCGATGCCGTGACTCACCAGCAGCGGACGGCTGCCTGCCGGAAGCTTCAGGCACTCGGCCAGCGCGGCATGCATGCGCACGCTCAGCTCCTGCATGGACTCTCCCTCAGGGATACGCCCCTCTTCCGTACCGTTCACCAGCGCACGACGCCAGCCTTCTTCGGTTTCCGTCAGCGTATCGATAGGGCGTTTTTCCAGCACGCCCATGTCCAGCTCGCGCAGGCGCGGCTCGAGAGTGACGTCGCAGCCGCAGGCATCAGCGATAATGCGTGCCGTCTGCTGCGTGCGGCCTAAATCACTGGAAATAACGTGAGTGATACCCAGCGTTCTGGCGCGTTCCGCCACCTGCCACGCCTGTTGCACACCCTTCTCGGTGAGAGGACTGTCTGACTGGCCCTGAATACGTCGCTCGGCGTTCCACTGCGTTTCACCGTGGCGAACAAGGTATACCTGTAACATGCTTTTTTTCCGTTATACTGCGATGAGTTTTTTTGAATCGAGCTTAATTATGCACCATGTTGTCTCTGCTACCACCAATCCTGCCAAAATTCGGGCAATTCTAAGGGCATTTGAAGAGATCTTCGGCGAAGGATCCTGCCATATTGACGCCATCGGCGTCGAGAGCGGCGTACCGGAACAGCCGTTTGGCAGCGAGGAAACGCGCGCTGGCGCACGAAATCGCGTGGCGAATGCCAAAGCCGCCGCACCAGACGCTGACTTCTGGGTCGCGATTGAAGCGGGAATCGACGAAGGCGCAACCTTCAGCTGGGTTGTTATCGAAAGCCGCGAGCAGCGCGGTGAAGCGCGTTCAGCCACCCTGCCGCTGCCGGAAATCATTCTGAATAAAGTGCGCGAAGGCGAAGCGCTCGGGCCGGTGATGTCGCAGTACACCGGCATTGACGAGATTGGCCGTAAAGAAGGGGCAATTGGCGTCTTCACCAAAGGCGTTTTGACCCGCTCAGGCGTGTATCACCAGGCGGTAGTTTTAGCGCTGAGCCCGTTTCATAACGCGATTTATCGCTGAGCGCCCAAGAGGATCTGCTCCAGCCACTGGCGCAGCTCAACCGGCGCAGATTTCAGGCTGTTCGATCCGCGGGTGATTGTCGCAATGCCCGCGCCCAGCTCGTTTTTCAGCTCGCGCTGGCTCATTTCGCCGCGCAGCAGCTCTTCAATAATGCGTACCCGCGTGCCCAGCGCTTCGCGTTCATCGGGCGTCAGCATAAGCTGTAATAGCGGTAGATGCAGATCCTTGTCATAAGACTGGCGGAGCAACTCCACAAAACGAAGCCACTCCTGATGACGCTGTTCGGCCATTGCCGAGGAATACGGGGAATGCTGGGTCATGTTATGCTGCCTCTTGTACTCATTAACGAGTACAGCATAACACAACCCGCGCCGATCAGTAACGTCTCTGCCACTCGGCATCGCTCATCAGCGCATCTTTCTCCCCCATGAAGTGGCGGTAGTAAGCGTCATATGCCAGCACGTTCTTCACGTAGCCACGCGTTTCGGAGAACGGGATACTCTCGACGAACGCCACGGCGTCGATACGCCCTGCGCTGTTGCCAAGCCAGGTGCGCACGCGCCCCGGCCCCGCGTTGTACGCCGCTGACGCGAAGATGCGGTTATTGCCAAACTGCTGATAGACGTACTGCAGGTAGCTGGTACCGATGTTGATGTTGGTCTCCGGATCCAGCAGCTGCGACGGGCTGCTGTAGCCTGGGATATTAAACATCTTCACCGTGTGCGTCGCGGTGCCCGGCATGATCTGCATCAGGCCGCTGGCGCCTACCGGAGAACGGACTTTCGGGTTCCAGGCGCTCTCCTGACGGGCAATGGCCATCGCGTAGCTTTGCGGAATATCTTTGCCGCTGGTGTAGCGCTCAAAGAGATCGCTGTAAGCCAGCGGGAAACGCTCCTCAAGGTGATCCCACAGCTTGCCGGAGATCGTCGCCTGCACGCTTAGATCCCACCAGCGGTTATCGAACGCATAGCGGGCAAGCTGCGCTTTCTCATCCGTGGTGCGGCTGGTGACCAGATTGGCCCACTCGCTGCGCGCGGTGTTATCCAGATTCCAGTACATCAGCTCGCGAACGCGCGCCATTTCCGGCCCCTGCGTCAGCGCCGGGTTCGCGGTGGCTGGCGCTTTGTCGATCTTAAGCGTGTACGTCTCGCCCAGACGCTGCGCCGCGGCCATCGGGTAGAATCCGCGCTGCTGCATCAGGGAGTGAAGGATATCTTTGGCTTCGTCTTCACGACCGCGCTCCAGCAGCAGATCCGCCTGCCAGTAGCGCCATTCGTCTTTCTCTTTGGCGTCCATCGGCAGGCGCGCCAGCCAGGTATTCAGGCCGCGGCGGTCGCCCGTTCCCAGCGCCATACGCACGCGACGCTCGACCAGCGAGACAGAGTTTGAGCGCATGACCGCATCGTCACGCCAGCGGGCCTGCTCATCGGTGACGTCTGCTCCCATCAGTCGCCACGCCACAATGTCGCGCAGATCCTGGGTTTGATCGTCATTGAGCTGTTGGGCCTGCACCAGCTGCGGGATCATCAGCCGCGCGTTTTCCACATCATCACGCGCCACGCTGGCAAAGGCGACTGCCGCCATCTGCCGGGTAAAATCGGTCGCGCCAGTGGTGCGCGCAAACGTCAGGACGGTGTTCGGATCGTTTGCCAGGCCGATAACGGCAGAAGCAATGGTCTGATAATCCGCCGGCATTTGCCCCGCCAGCACGGTGACCAGCCGCGTGTTCCCGGCCTTCATAGCCAGGCGGATGCGTTCGAGGTAGGAGAGCGGATCCTGCTGCCCCGACGCGCGCCAGGCGCTGAAAAGCGGATCGCAGGCATTGGGCTGGCTTTTGCCCGTCAGCCACAGCTCTTTTGCGCCGGCCCACGCTTCTTCCTGCTGGCCGGTAGCCCATTTCGCGTAATAGTAATTACACTGCGCTTCCGTCGCGCCCGGCTTGTCCGGGCTGAAGGCCAGCAGGCCGCGCCAGTCTTCGCGACGGGCAAGCTCGTTCACGAACCGGGACTTCAGGGTGCGCGCAGGCGGCAGGGTCGGGTTCGCCTGAATGAAGTTGTTCACGGTGACGGTTGGTTGATTCATCAGATCGTCAGTAATCTGGCGATACTCCAGATACGGATACAGCGGATAATCCTTCAGCGTCGGCATCAGCGCCTGCACGGTATCCATCTGCCTGTTGTCCCATGCCTGCTTAATCTGGGCATAGCGGCTACGTTGTTCGTCCAGTGAATCGGCATGCACCGCCTGGCTTACCGCCATTACGCATACGCTGGCAGCCAGCAGACGCCAGACCACCCGTTTGGCTTTTTCCACAAGCTCTTCCTCATTGTTTTTCGTTAGTTGCAGCGTCTTGCCACGTCAAAGTCACATCAACTTATGCTAACCAGGCATCCCGCAACGCGCCACGTCATGGACACTTTTTTACCTTTCTTGCGCGTTTTAACACTCCCGACGTTCCTGGCTGGGATTAGGGCGTGAAAAAGGCTACACTTCGAGGCTGAAATTCATTCTCATCACGATAAAAGAGGCGAAGTCCAACGTGGCTCAATTCGTTTATACCATGCATCGTGTCGGCAAAGTTGTCCCGCCGAAACGTCATATTCTTAAAAATATCTCGCTGAGCTTCTTCCCGGGCGCAAAAATCGGTGTCCTGGGTCTCAACGGTGCCGGTAAGTCCACCCTGCTGCGCATCATGGCCGGCATCGATACAGACATCGAAGGTGAAGCCCGTCCGCAGCCAGGCATCAAGATCGGCTACCTGCCGCAGGAACCTCAGCTGAACCCGGAACACACCGTGCGTGAATCCGTTGAAGAAGCGGTGTCCGAAGTGGTTAACGCGCTGAAAGGCCTGGATGAAGTGTATGCCAAATACGCCGAGCCGGATGCGGACTTCGACAAGCTGGCCGCTCAGCAGGGCAAATACGAAGAGATTATCCAGGCACACGACGGTCACAACCTGAACGTGCAGCTTGAGCGCGCGGCTGATGCCCTGCGCCTGCCGGACTGGGATGCGAAAATCGCTAACCTCTCCGGGGGTGAGCGTCGCCGCGTGGCGCTGTGCCGCCTGCTGCTGGAAAAACCAGACATGCTGCTGCTCGACGAACCTACCAACCACCTGGATGCGGAGTCCGTAGCGTGGCTGGAACGCTTCCTGCACGACTTCGAAGGCACCGTGGTGGCGATCACCCACGACCGTTACTTCCTCGACAACGTGGCGGGCTGGATCCTGGAGCTGGACCGCGGTGAAGGTATTCCGTGGGAAGGCAACTACTCCTCCTGGCTGGAGCAGAAAGATCAGCGTCTGGCGCAGGAAGCGTCTCAGGAAGCGGCGCGTCGCAAGTCTATCGAGAAAGAGCTGGAGTGGGTGCGTCAGGGCGCGAAAGGCCGTCAGTCCAAGGGCAAAGCCCGTCTGGCGCGCTTTGAAGAGCTTAACAATACCGAATACCAGAAACGTAACGAAACCAACGAACTGTTTATTCCACCTGGAGCGCGTCTGGGGGATAAAGTGGTTGAAGTGACCAACCTGCGTAAGTCCTACGGCGACCGCCTGCTGATCGACGACCTGACCTTCTCCGTACCGAAGGGCGCTATCGTTGGGATCATCGGTCCGAACGGCGCGGGTAAATCAACCCTGTTCCGCATGATGTCCGGTCAGGAACAGCCTGACAGCGGCTCTATCACCCTGGGTGAGACCGTGAAGCTGGCGTCCGTTGACCAGTTCCGTGACGCGATGGACAACAGCAAAACCGTGTGGGAAGAAGTGTCCGGCGGTCTGGATATCATGCGTATCGGCAACACCGAGATGCCAAGCCGCGCCTACGTTGGCCGCTTTAACTTCAAGGGCACCGACCAGGGCAAACGCGTGGGCGAGCTGTCCGGCGGTGAGCGCGGTCGTCTGCACCTGGCGAAGCTGCTGCAGGTTGGCGGTAACGTCCTGCTGCTCGATGAACCAACCAACGACCTGGACATCGAAACCCTGCGCGCGCTGGAAAACGCCCTGCTGGAGTTCCCGGGCTGTGCAATGGTTATCTCGCACGACCGCTGGTTCCTGGACCGTATCGCAACCCACATCCTGGATTACCAGGACGAAGGTAAGGTAGAGTTCTTCGAAGGTAACTTCACCGAATACGAAGAGTACAAGAAACGCACGCTGGGCGCAGACGCGCTGGAGCCGAAGCGTATTAAGTACAAGCGTATCGCGAAATAAAAGCACAACGGCAACTTCGGTTGCCGTTTTTTATGTTTGTTCCCTCTCCCCGAGGAAGAGGATCAGGGTGAGGGCATCAGGCCGCACATAATTACCTTCCCACGTAGTACCGCCTCACCTCATCAAACTGCATCGCAAACTCGATATAGCTCATCAGCGCGGGCGAATTGAGCTTACGGCTCGAATAGGCCAGCCACAGGTCGTTCCCCTCCACGCTCCACGCCGGCAGCACCTTCACCAGCGCCCCCTTTTCAACCTTGTCTTCCAGCAGAAATGCGGGCAACAGCGTGATCCCCGCCCCGGCAATCGCACACTCGCGGGCGTACACCAGGTTATCGGTTAAATGCGCGTTGTCCGGCAGGTAGCGATAGTCTTCGCTCTCGCTTCGCAGCAGCCACTCAGACCAGGACCTGTGGGTAATGCAGCGATGCTCCACCAGCTGACGCGGATGGACTAACGGCTCACGACGCGCCAGATAATCGGGCGATGCCAGCATATAGCGCGGGCAGTGTCCGATCATCCGGCCAATCAGGGATGAATCCTGCGGCTTGCCGGTACGTAGCGCCACGTCAAAACCGGACTCGACCAGGTCCACCACGTCGTCAGAAATTGATACATCGAGCGAAACGTCAGGGTAGCGAAGCTGAAATTCGGCATTAAGGTGTGCCAGAAGCGTTGCGCCGATCCCCGCAGGACAGGTGATCCGCAGCCGTCCGCTGGGGTTGTCGCGCAGGCGCTGGATGGCATACTCCGCCCGCTCGCTGGCCGCCAGCATCTCGCGGCAGTGCACCAGATAATGCTCGCCGGCAAAGGTCAGGTTGATCCTGCGCGTCGTCCGATTGAGCAAGCGGATCCCCAGCTGCTGTTCAAGCTGGCTAATGCGCTGGCTGACGCTGGATTTAGGCAGCTCCGCCTTCCGGGCCGCCGCGGTAAAGCTTCCCGTCTCCGCCACCAGCGCAAACAGCGCCATATCCTGAAGCTGTTTAAACATGATTGTTCATCCTGTACGAACGCTGAGTTCTCGATTGTCCATCTTATCACGCGCGTGACCACTTAATAGACTAGTCTCAACAAAACGCATGCCATTGAGGAGCACACCATGTCCGTTAAAGCCATTGCCGTTAACCCCGCCAATCCCTCCGCTTTCATTGAAATCGCCCCGCCGATGCCGCAGCCCGGCGAGCACGATCTGCTGGTGGAAGTGAAAGCCGTCTCCGTTAACCCGGTGGATACTAAGGTGCATGCAGGCCTTGTCAAAAATGGGCTGAAAGCGCCACGTATTCTCGGGTGGGACGCCAGCGGTATCGTCAAAGCCGTTGGGGCAGGCGTCACCGGGTTCAAACCGGGCGACGAAGTGTGGTACGCGGGCGACATTACCCGTCCGGGCAGTAATACCACGCACCAGTTGATTGACGCGCGCATTGTTGGGCGCAAGCCTGCAAGCCTGGGCTGGGATGCGGCTGCCGCATTGCCGCTGACCGCGCTGACCGCCTGGGAAGGGCTGTTCGAGCGTCTGAACATTCAGGACGCCGGATCTGACAACACGCTGCTGATCGTCGGCGGTGCTGGCGGAGTGGGATCGCTGGCGATCCCGTTCGCAAAACACGGCAGCAAGGTTAAGGTGATCGCCACCGCGTCGCGGGAAGACTCCGCCCGGTGGTGTCGCGATCGCGGAGCGGATCTGGTGGTGGATTATCGCGATCTTAAAGGTGAGCTGGCAAAGCAGGGCATTAGCTTTGTGGATTACATTTTCATTCTTAATGATACCGATGGCCACTGGGATACGGTCAGCGAACTGATTGCGCCGCAGGGGCACATTTGCTCCATCGTCGAAAATGCGCATCCGCTGAACCAGGATAAGCTGAAATCTAAGTCCGCCGCGCTGCACTGGGAATTTATGTATACCCGCAGCATGTACCAGACCGCCGATATGGCGCGTCAGGGTGAGATCTTAAACGAGGTGGCGAAGCTGGTGGATAACGGCGTGGTGACAAGTTCGCTGAGCGAAACGCTGCACGGTCTGAGCGTGGAAAGCATTACCGAGGCGCACCGCAGAGTGCAGGAAGGGCATATGCGCGGGAAGGTGGTGGTTGCGTTCTGAGTGGTTTGATTCCCCTCACCCTAACCCTCTCCCCATAGGGGAGAGGGGATGTTACGGGGCCGTCTTTACCCTCTCCCCTATGGGGTGTATGGTCCGGGGACATAGTGAACACTTGTTCGGGGACATGGTAGACACTTACAACTAAGGCATAAGAACCCGCTTATGGAGTCGCTTATGCCCTGGGATGCGAGAGATACCATGTCATTACGTACCGAGTTTGTTTTGTTCGCCTCGCAGGACGGGGCGAACATCCGTTCCCTCTGCCGTCGCTTTGGCATTTCACCTGCCACCGGCTACAAGTGGCTTCACCGCTGGGCGGAGGAAGGGGCCGCGGGCCTTCAGGACCGCCCGCGCATACCGCACCATTCCCCGAACCGCTCATCTGACGACATCACTGCCCTGCTGCGTATGGCCCATGACCGCCATCAACGCTGGGGCGCGCGCAAGATAAAGCGCTGGCTCGAAGACCAGGGGCACACTATGCCCGCCTTCAGCACCGTCCATAACCTTATGGCCCGCCATGGTCTGCTGCCGGGCACTTCACCGGGCATTCCCGTCACGGGACGGTTCGAACATGACGCGCCGAACTGCCTCTGGCAGATGGATTTTAAGGGCCACTTTCCCTTTGGCGGTGGCCGCTGCCATCCGCTCACCCTGCTGGACGACCACTCCCGTTTTTCCCTGTGCCTGGCGCACTGTACCGATGAACGGCGCGAGACCGTGCAGCAGCAGCTGGTCAGCGTGTTTGAACGCTACGGCCTGCCGGACCGGATGACGATGGATAACGGCTCACCGTGGGGAGACACCACCGGCACCTGGACGGCGCTGGAGCTGTGGCTGATGCGTCTGGGTATCCGGGTGGGGCACTCCCGGCCGTATCATCCGCAGACGCAGGGTAAGCTGGAGCGTTTTCACCGCAGCCTGAAGGCAGAGGTGCTGCAGGGGAAGTGGTTCGCGAGCGGGGGTGAACTACAGCGCGCCTTCGACCACTGGCGGACGGTCTATAACCTTGAACGCCCGCATGAGGCGCTGGACATGGCGGTACCGGGCTCGCGGTATAAGCCGTCTGCACGGCAGTACAGCGGCAACACACCGCCCCCGGAATACGACGAGGGCGTGATGGTCAGGAAAGTGGATATCAGCGGAAAGCTGAGCGTGAAAGGGTTAAGTCTGAGCGCAGGCAAGGCGTTCAGGGGAGAACGGGTCGGGCTGAAGGAGATGCAGGAAGACGGCCGCTACGAGGTGTGGTGGTACAGCACGAAAGTGGGGGTGATCGACCTGAAGAAAAAGTCGATCACCATGGGTAAAGGATGTTAAAAAGTGTTCACCATGTCCCCGAACACCTGTCTACCATGTCCCCGGACCGTACAGAGGGCAGGGTGAGGGGCAAACCTGTGAATTTACCCCTGCTCCCCCATCATCTCCTTCACCAGCTCGACGCAGCGCAGGAAGCGGGTGTCGTAATCCGATGCTTCCACGTGCACAAACTCAACGTTGTTCTCATTAAGCATCTCCACCAGCATCGTCTGGAACTCTCGCCTGTCCACCGAGCTGCCCAGGCTGCGCATGCCGTCGGCCACCCATGGCGTGTTGTTTTCCAGCAGGATCACCAGGTCGAAGCGATATTCATCAATCAGCGCCTGCACAAACGGGTGCTCGCGACCTTCGTACTTTTTACAGAACGCCTGAGTGGTGACGAAATCGGTATCGATGAACGCCACTTTGTTGGCGTACTTCACGGCGAAATCAATGTACTGGGCATGGCCGAGCGCGATTTTGTCGTAGTCGGAATACTGCAATGCCATCTCGTCACCGCCGAGATGTGAGAAAACATAATCGCGGCCATACTCCCACGCGCTGGTGGTGTTGAAGATGTTCGCCAGCTTATTCACCAGCGTCGATTTTCCGCTCGACTCGCCGCCAAGAATGGCTACCGTACGCACGAAGAACGGCTTTACTTCGGTTGGAATGTAGTCCCAGTAGCGGAACGGGTTCTCGCGGATCTGCGCCCCGCTGATGTTCATGAAGGTACGCTTCGGATCGATAAGCACCGTCTCGATGCCCAGATGCTCGCGGAACTGCGGCGCGTCGGATTCTTCAGAGGTGTAGATCCAGTTAGGCGCAATGCCCTTCTCTTCCATAAACGCTTTGATGCCGTTACTCCACACGTCCCAGCCGTGCGGATACGGCTCCATGCCCTCCTCGTTAAAGGCATGAATGCGAATGTTTTTTTGATACTTAAAGGTCTGAAGCAGCCAGCGCAGACGATCCGGCACCGTGGGCTGCTGCGACATGGCGCTGTCTTCAAACAGCAGGCGATCGCGGGTTTCATCATAGCCCATGATGATGTGCAGTTCGTCCACCTGGCTACAGGCGCGCTGGATCAGGTAGATATGCCCGGTATGCAGCGGGTAGAACTTACCGAACACCACGCCGATGTTCTTTTGCATGCGTGGAAATTCAAGCCCCAGAAAGCGGTGCAGCGCTTCGAGCTTTTGCGCGCTGGGGCTTTTGATTTTGGCGTTAAGCAGTTGGCTCAGGTAGCCTTTGGTCATTCCGCTGGCGTCCGCCACCTGCTGCAGCGTGCAGCCCTTCTGGCGGATTGCGGTTTTGATGTAGTCAAATGATGACATAAATTACGGTGCCTCCTGCAAAATCGAATACGTAATTATAAGTCGTCAAAGACATTTAACGCATCTGCGAGTTTCTTAACGCCAAAGACCTGCATCCCTTCCGGGATTTTTTTCGGCACGTTGGCGGCAGGAACAATCGCGCGGCGGAAGCCATGCTTTGCCGCTTCGGAGATGCGCTCCTGGCCGCTCGGCACCGGGCGGATCTCGCCGGCCAGCCCCACTTCGCCAAACACCACCAGATCCTGCGGCAGCGGCCTGTCGCGCAGGCTGGAGACCATCGCCAGCAGCAGCGCCAGATCCGCGCTGGTCTCTGAAACCTTCACGCCGCCGACCACGTTGACGAACACGTCCTGATCCGCCATCTGCAGGCCGCCGTGGCGGTGCAGCACCGCCAGCAGGATCGCCAGACGGTTTTGCTCCAGGCCGACCGCCACGCGACGGGGGTTGCCCATCATCGAGTGATCCACCAGCGCCTGAATTTCCACGAGCAGCGGACGCGTCCCTTCCCACAGCACCATCACGGAGCTGCCGGAGGTTACCTCATCGCCACGGCTCAGGAAGATGGCCGAGGGGTTGCTGACCTCGCGAAGCCCCTGCTCGGTCATGGCAAATACGCCCAGCTCGTTCACCGCACCAAAGCGATTTTTATGGCTGCGCAGGGTACGGAAGCGGGAGTCCGCGTCGCCGTCGAGCATGACGGAGCAGTCAATACAGTGCTCAAGCACTTTCGGCCCCGCCAGCGAGCCGTCTTTGGTGACGTGGCCGACCATCACAATCGCCACGCCGCGGGTTTTGGCAAAGCGCGTCAGGTAGGCGGCGGTTTCGCGCACCTGCGCCACGCTGCCCGGCGAGGACTGAATGTCCGCCATGTGCATGACCTGAATGGAGTCGATCACCATCAGCTTCGGCTGCTCTTCTTCGGCGATCATGCAGATCTGCTCGATGCTGGTTTCCGAAAGCATATTCAGGTTGCCCGTCGGCAGGCCAAGACGATGGGCGCGCATCGCCACCTGCTGGAGCGATTCCTCGCCCGTGACGTAAAGGGTTTTCATCTGCTCGGCAAGCTTGCAGAGCGTTTGCAGCAGGAGCGTCGATTTACCCGCGCCCGGGTTACCGCCGATCAGAATGGCGCTGCCCGGCACTACGCCGCCGCCGAGCACGCGGTCAAACTCCTTGAACCCGGTGGAGAAGCGCGGCAGCGCTTCCAGGCTGATATCGGAAAGTTTTTGTACCTTCGACACGCCTGCATTGCCCGCATAGCCGCTCAGGCGTTCGTTGCGGGCCACGCTCGGCGAAGCCGCCACACCACGCACTTCGGTGATGGTGTTCCAGGCATGACAGGCGCTGCATTGCCCCTGCCAGCGCGGATAATCCGCACCACATTCATTACAGACAAATGCGCGTTTTGGAGCTTTCGCCACGGTTTACCTCGTTATTTCTGGTTAATGCTGCCGGAGAGAATGCAGAACACCCCCATCAGATCGGCATGACGTACAGTGACTTCCGTCTTTTCATTCACTTTCGGCTTAGCATGGTAGGCAATGCCAAGACCGGCAACTTTAATCATCGGCAGATCGTTCGCGCCATCGCCGATGGCGACGGTCTGCTCGACCGGAATCTCATATTTCTGCGCCAGACGCGTCAGTGTGTTGGCTTTGTACTGCGCGTCCACGATGTCGCCGGTGACCTGTCCGGTCAGCCTGCCGTCCACGATCTCCAGCTCGTTAGCCACAACCGTGGTCAGGTGCAATTTTTCCCGCAGATAATCCGCGAAGAAGGTAAAGCCCCCGGAGGCGATGGCCACCTTCCAGCCCAGAGACTGGAGCTTTAATACCAGCTGCGTCAGCCCGGGCATCAGCGGCAGCTCATCGCGCACCTGACGCAGAATAGTGGCGTCGGCCCCTTTGAGGGTCGCCACGCGCTGCCTCAGGCTGGCGGTGAAATCCAGCTCGCCTCGCATCGCGCGCTCGGTGACTTCAGCAACAAGCTCACCGCTCCCCGCCAGCCTGGCGATCTCGTCGATACATTCGATCTGGATGGCGGTAGAGTCCATATCCATCACCAGCAGGCCCGGCGTTTTCAGGTGCGGGATCTTGCCGAGTGGCGCAACGTCCAGTCCAGCGTCGTGCGCCAGCCGCGTGGCGCGCTGAGTCAGGGAGCCCGCCAGGCGAATAACCTGGTAATCTTCCACGCACCAGGCGGCAACGATGACCATCGCCGCGCCGAGCGTGGTTTGATACTGGGTGAGACGTTGCTTATCCAGGCCGCGTCCATACAGCAGCCAGCCGCTACGGCCAGCGTGGTAATCCAGAGGCATCACCTCATCGCCACTTAACGAGAGCGGCAATCCTGGCCATAAAGAGACATCCGTTGGCAGGTCACACCAGGTAATGTTCGGCATTAAAGCTCCTGTAATTTGGTTCGCGCCGGAAGGTTCCAGAGGGAAAATAACGCATGAGGCTACCCTGTAACCATCACTTCTGGCAACATTAAGCCGTAAATTTTAAGCAGGTGGAATATGGCTCGCGCAAAACTGAAATTCCGGCTTCATCGCGCCGTGATTGTCCTGATCTGTCTCGCACTATTAGTGGCGCTGATGCAGGGGGCATCCTGGTTTAGCCAGAATCACCAACGGCAACGCAACCCGCAATTTGAAGAGCTGGCCCGCACCCTGGCGCGTCAGGTAACGCTCAATATTGCCCCGTCAATGCGTACCGAAACGCCGGACGAGAAGCGCATATCCCAGGTATTACGCCAGCTTACGGAAAACAGCCGCATTCTGGATGCAGGCGTGTACGATGAGCAGGGCGACCTGATCGCCCGCGCCGGTGAACATGTCGAGGTGCGCGATCGGCTGGCGCTGGACGGTAAAAAAGCCGGCGGCTATTTCAACCAGCAGATCGTCGAACCGATTCAGGGCAAGAATGGTCCGCTGGGGTATCTGCGCCTCACCCTTGATACCCACACTCTGCCCACCGAAGCCAAACAGGTGGACAATACCACCAATATTCTGCGCCTGATGCTACTCCTCTCGCTGGCAACAGGCGTGGTGCTGGCGCGCACGCTGCTCCAGGGCAAGCGCACCCGCTGGCAGCAGTCACCGTTCCTGTTGACCGCCAGCAAGTCGGTTCCCGAAGACGAAGAGAGCGAGAAGAAGGAATAGTGATAAAGTAGGCAGACGATTCGGAAAAGGAACTTTGCCATGACGACGTTACGCCTGCTTATCTCTGACTCTTACGATCCCTGGTTTAATCTCGCGGTGGAAGAGTGCATCTTCCGCCAGATGCCCGCCACGCAGCGCGTGCTGTTTCTCTGGCGCAACGCCGATACGGTGGTCATTGGCCGCGCGCAAAACCCGTGGAAAGAGTGTAATACCCGCCGCATGGAAGAGGACAACGTGCGTCTGGCGCGCCGGAGCAGCGGTGGCGGCGCGGTGTTTCACGATCTGGGAAATACCTGCTTTACCTTTATGGCAGGCAAGCCGGAGTATGACAAAACCATCTCAACGTCCATCGTCCTCAACGCGCTCAATTCGCTCGGTGTAACCGCCGAGGCCTCGGGGCGTAACGATCTGGTGGTCAAAACGCCCGACGGGGATCGCAAAGTATCGGGTTCTGCCTATCGCGAAACGATGGATCGCGGCTTCCATCACGGCACCCTGCTGCTTAACGCCGATCTGAGCCGTCTGGCGAACTACCTTAATCCCGACAGGAAAAAGCTTCAGGCCAAGGGGATCACCTCGGTGCGCGGCCGCGTGGCGAATCTGGTGGAGCTACTGCCGGGGATTACGCACGAGCAGATTTGCGATGCGATCCGCGAGGCGTTCTTTGCGCACTACGGCGAGCGCGTGGAGGCGGAAGTAATCTCTCCTGATAAAACCCCGGACCTGCCCAACTTTGCTGAAACCTTTGCCCGCCAGAGCAGCTGGGAGTGGAACTTCGGCCAGGCGCCGGCGTTCTCCCATCTGCTGGACGAGCGTTTTACCTGGGGCGGCGTGGAACTGCATTTTGACGTAGAGAAAGGCCACATCACCCGCACGCAGGTATTCACGGACAGCCTTAATCCCGCGCCGTTAGAGGCGCTGGCAGCGCGTTTGCAGGGCTGTTTGTATCGGGCGGATACGCTGCAGCAGGAGTGCGATGCGTTGACAGGTGATTTTCCCGGACAGGAAACCGAATTACGGGAATTATCGGCATGGATTACGAGGGAGGTAAAATAATTGAGAATAATAATATTCTGTAAAGGCTTTTTTAAAAAAAGCACATTTATAATGTAAATAGATTAAATAGACGGAATAGCTCAGCGCGTAAGAAAATCCTGACGCAGGGGGAACAATTAATGTTCCCTTTAATTATACGTTAAGGATGAAACGTGAAAAAAATTCTATTAGCAGCGTCTGTTATTTTAGCGATGTCGTCTGCCGCTCACGCAGCGGGAACCGCAGAATTAAAGGTTACCGGGGTATTAACCAACTCCGCGTGTACGCCCACGTTAAGCGGTGGAGGTATCGTTGATTTTGGCACGACCAATATTGGTAATATGTCTGCCACAGCGACTAACCAGCTCGGCAATAAAGATCTTTCCCTCTCCATCAGCTGCGTTGCCCCGACAAAAGTAGGCTGGAGCATTATCGACGACCGTGCAGATTCTAAACAGAACCTGATCGTCGAAAATACCGACTGGAGCGGCTCAGGTTCCGTATGGAGCAGTAATAGCCTGTTCGGCGCGGGAAAAACCGCGGGCGGCGTCAATCTGGGCGCTTATTCCGTCACGATGCAGTTGAGCAACGTCACTGCGGACGGAAAAACCACCGGTATGATTTCGGGTGCTAATTCCACAGGAAGTTATTCATGGGGCCAGATGGTGGGCGACAGCGCACCCGTTCGTAATGACGGCATAGTTTACACGGTCGCGGGTGACGCGAGCGTCGATCCGCTGGCGTTTACCAGTGCGGTATTCCCGCTGCGCGTCGCGCTGGCCGTACAGGATACGACGACGCTTGCCCTGACCGATGACACGCAGATTGACGGACAGGCAACAATCAGTCTTGTTTATCTGTAAGGTGTGAACAGTAAAAAGAGTGTAGCCAGGGCTACACTCTTTCTTTTTATATTACGCTTTGTCGCCCAGAAGAACGGATTCCAGCGCGATTTTGATCATGTCGTTGAAGGTGGTCTGACGCTCGGCAGCCGTGGTCTGCTCATGGGTACGGATGTGGTCAGACACGGTGCAGATGGTCAGCGCTTTCGCGCCAAACTCAGCCGCGACGCCGTAGATACCTGCCGCTTCCATTTCCACGCCCAGGATGCCGTATTTTTCCATCACGTCGAACATCTCGCCGCCGTCTGGTGCGTAGAACAGGTCAGCAGAGAAGATGTTACCCACGCGCGCCTCAACGCCCAGCGCTTTTGCCGCGTCAACCGCATCACGCACCATGCCGAAGTCCGCAATCGCGGCGAAGTCATGATCTTTAAAACGCATGCGGTTAACTTTCGAATCGGTGCAGGCACCCATACCGATAACGATATCGCGCAGCTTAACGTCCATGCGCACCGCGCCGCAGGAGCCGACGCGGATGATTTTCTTCACGCCGAAATCGGTGATCAGCTCTTTGGTGTAAATGGAGCAGGATGGGATACCCATGCCGTGGCCCATAACGGAAATTTTGCGGCCTTTATAGGTACCGGTGAAGCCCAGCATGCCGCGAACGTTGTTCACTTCACGCACGTCTTCAAGGAAGGTTTCTGCAATGTGCTTCGCGCGCAGCGGGTCGCCAGGCATCAATACGACGTCAGCGAAATCACCCATTTCTGCATTAATGTGAGGAGTTGCCATCTTCAGTTCCTTTTCATTTAGTATCTCCCTCTCCCTGTGGGAGAGGGTTGGGGTGAGGGCATCAGGCCGCACCCGTATCTCTCGAGGGAGAGGGTTGGGGTGAGGGCATCAGGCCGCACCCCTTGTCATTCAGAACATAGCCTTGCCATATTCCATGTCAGACGTGCCGAAGTATTTCGCAATGGTCTGGCCGATGTCTGCGAAGGTGTCACGGTGGCCCAGCGAACCTGGTTTCACTTTCGGGCCGTACACCAGCACCGGAATATGCTCGCGGGTGTGGTCGGTGCCGGTCCAGGTTGGGTCACAACCGTGATCCGCGGTCAGGATCAGAATGTCATCTTCACCCACCAGCTCCATCAGCTCCGGCAAGCGGCGGTCGAACAGCTCCAGACCGGCAGCGTAGCCTGCGACGTCGCGACGGTGGCCCCAGGAGGAGTCGAAGTCCACGAAGTTGGTGAAGACAATCGTGTTGTCGCCCGCTTCCTTCATCTCTTTGACGGTAGCGTCGAACAGCGCGTCCAGACCGGTCGCTTTCACTTTTTTGGTGATGCCGCAGTTTGCGTAGATGTCCGCGATTTTACCCACAGACACCACGTGACCGCCCTTCTCGTCGACCAGTTTTTGCAGCACGGTGGGTGCCGGTGGCTCAACGGCCAGGTCGTGGCGGTTGCCGGTACGCTGGAAGTTACCCGCTTTGTCGCCGATAAACGGACGCGCGATAACGCGGCCAATGTTGTAGCCGCCTTCGGTCAGCTCTTCACGGGCGATTTCGCACAGCTCGTAGAGTTTATCCAGACCAAACGTCTCTTCGTGGCAGGCAATCTGGAACACGGAGTCAGCAGAGGTGTAGAAAATCGGCTTGCCGGTTTTCATGTGCTCTTCGCCGAGCTGATCCAGAATCACGGTACCGGATGAGTGGCAGTTACCAAGGTAGCCCGGCAGGTTGGCACGCTTCACCAGCTTATCGAGCAGCTCCTGCGGGAAGCTGTTCTCGTGATCGGAGAAGTAGCCCCAGTCGAACAGCACCGGCACACCGGCAATTTCCCAATGACCGGACGGGGTATCTTTACCGGAAGAGAGCTCGTGCGCCCAGGCGTAAGCGCCCACCACTTCCGCGTTGCCGTCCATACCGGCTGCGATTTTACCGGTAGAGCCTTCATGCGCTTTCACCAGACCGAGGCGGGTCAGATTTGGCAGGTTCAGAGGGCCTTTACGACCGTTATCCGCTTCGCCTTTTGCACAGGCTTCCGCGATGTGACCCATGGTATCGGAACCCACGTCACCAAAACGTTCTGCATCTTCGGTTGCGCCGATGCCGAATGAGTCCAGCACCATAATAAATGCACGTTTCATAATTGTTCTCCGTACTTAGTGCTTCATAAAAATGCGATCAGATCAGTATACCGCTATTCGGTGATACGACGATAGACCGTCGGTGTGGTTTCCGGTGCTTTATCGTCAAGAGATATTGCCGCTTTCACCGCTTTCGCCGCGTCCTGCCAGCTGGCTTCGTCTTTGGCGTGGATCACCGCCAGCGGACGTTGGCCGTCAACGCTGTCGCCCAGACGGGCCATATCGGTAAAGCCAACGCTGTAATCAATGCTGTCGGACGCCTGACGACGACCGCCGCCCATTGAGACCACCGCCATGCCGAGCGCGCGGGTATCCATTGCGGAGACAAAACCTTCGCTGTCCGCGTAGACCGCTTTGCTGAGCATCGCGGTTGGCAGATATTTGGCGTAGTTTTCCACGAAGTCGGTCGGGCCTTTCTGCGCCGCCACCATACGGCCAAAAATCTCCGCCGCTTTACCGTTGTCCAGAACCGCCTGAAGCTTCGCGCGGGCTTCCGTATCGTCTTTGGCGAGCTTGCCGGAGATCAGCATCTCCACGCACAGCGCCATGGTCACGTCGAACAGGCGCGGGTTGCGGTATTCACCCGTCAGGAACTGCACGGCCTCGCGCACTTCCACGGCGTTACCGGCGCTGGATGCCAGCACCTGGTTCATGTCCGTCAGCAGTGCGGTGGTGCGCACGCCCGCGCCGTTGGAGACGCCAACGATCGCTTCAGCCAGCGCTTCAGAGAGCTCGTAGGTCGGCATAAACGCGCCGCTGCCTACCTTCACGTCCATGACCAGCGCGTCCAGACCTTCCGCCAGCTTTTTGGCGAGGATAGAGGCGGTGATCAGCGGGATGGAGTCTACGGTTGCGGTAATATCGCGGGTCGCGTAGAAACGCTTGTCTGCCGGAGCAAGCGAGCTGGTCTGGCCGATAATCGCCACACCAACGTCTTTAATAATGTCGCGGAAGCGGTTGTCGTCCGGGAAGATATCGAAGCCCGGAATGGCTTCCAGTTTGTCGAGCGTACCGCCGGTATGGCCCAGGCCACGCCCGGAGATCATCGGGATGTAGCCGCCGCAGGCTGCGACCATAGGGCCAAGCATCAGCGACGTCACGTCACCCACGCCGCCGGTGGAGTGTTTGTCCACAATCGGCCCGTTGAGGTTAAGGCTCTTCCAGTCCAGCACGGTTCCTGAATCTCGCATCGCCATGGTCAGCGACACGCGCTCAGGCATCGACATATCGTGGAAGAAAATGGTCATCGCCAGGGCAGCAATCTGCCCTTCAGAGACGGTGTTGTCGCGAATGCCGTTGATAAAGAAGCGGATCTCTTCGTCGCTCAGGGCAAGACCATCACGTTTTTTACGAATAATTTCTTGTGCGAGAAACACGGTAACCCCCATGCGGAATCGGGTGAATTGTGGCGGGCAGCGCCCGCCCTACGTTCCTGTAGGCCGGATAAGCGAATCGCCATCCGGCATTTTTTAGCTATTAGTAGCTGCTTGCGCTCTTACCGTCGCCATGGCCCAGCGCTTTCAGCAGGCTCGCCAGCAGGCTGGAGGCGCCGAAGCGGTAGTGGCGGGAGTCCGCCCACTCTGCGCCGAACAGCTCGTCGGCAATCGCCAGGAACTGCTGCGCGTCTTCAGCGGTACGCACGCCGCCAGCCGGTTTGAAGCCCACGGTTTTGGACACGCCCATATCGCGGATCACTTCCATCATGATGCGCGCGCTTTCCGGCGTGGCGTTAACCGGCACTTTACCGGTAGAGGTTTTAATGAAATCAGCCCCGGCTTTGATGGAGATTTCAGACGCTTTACGGATCAGCGCCTCTTCTTTCAGTTCGCCGGTTTCGATGATCACTTTGAGCAGCACGTTTGCCGCCGCGCACGCGTCTTTACAGGCCTTCACCAGGTCAAAACCGACCTGCTCGTTGCCGGCGATCAGCGCGCGGTACGGGAACACCACGTCAACTTCGTCTGCGCCGTAAGCAATTGCCGCACGGGTTTCTGCCAGGGCGATCTCGATGTCGTCATTGCCGTGCGGGAAGTTAGTCACGGTTGCAATGCGCACGTCCGGCGTGCCCTGCTCTTTCAGCGTCTTGCGGGCAATCGGAATAAAGCGCGGGTAGATACAAACGGCGGCGGTGTTACCCACTGGCGTTTTCGCCTGATGGCACAGGGCGATGACTTTTTCATTGGTATCGTCATCGTTCAGGGTGGTCAGGTCCATCAGCTTCAACGCGCGCAGGCTGCTTGCAGTTAAATCGGTCATAACATTCTCCAACGGCAGTGCCGTATCAATTTTACCTTGCGGGCTGTGAGTATTCTAACATTCACCCGCATCCACACTTCGACATTCATCACAGTTAATGAAAACTGCGTGCAAATTTGCATTACTGTAATGAGATCTTCTTCAAACTTTAGCGTACAGGTTGCTGACTAAAGCAGCGATACCCCCTGCCGGATCAAAAGCCCCGCCAGGCTGGCTTCCTACAATTCGTTCACCATCCGCAGAATAATCCAGGAAGTGAACATGCCCGACGCCCTGCAACAACGTTGCCAGCACATTGTGACAAGCCCGGTGTTAACCCCGGAACAAAAACGTCATTTTCTGGCGCTGGAAGCAGAGAACAATCTGCCTTACCCTGCTCTGCCAGAGGCGGCACGCGCCGCGCTGGACGAAGGATTTATCTGCGACATGTTCGAAGGCCATGCGCCCTACAAACCGCGCTACGTGCTTCCGGACTACGCTAAATTCCTGGCAAACGGCTCAGAGTGGCTGGAGCTGGAAGGGGCGAAAGATCTGGATGATGCCCTCTCGCTGCTCGCTATCCTCTACCATCATGTTCCGTCCGTCACATCGATGCCGGTCTATCTGGGCCAGCTCGATGAAATCCTCACTCCATATGTTAAAATTCTAACACAGGATGAAATCGATAGCCGAATAAAACGTTTCTGGCGCTATCTCGACAGAACCCTGCCTGATGCCTTTATGCATGCCAATATCGGCCCGGCGGATACGCCCGTTACGCGTGCCGTTTTGCGAGCGGACGCAGAGCTGAAGCAGGTCGCGCCGAACCTTACCTTTATTTACGACCCGGACGTCACCCCTGACGATCTGCTGCTGAGCGTGGCGAAAAACATTTGCGAGTGCAGTAAACCGCATATTTCCAATGGCCCGCTGAATGATAAAATTTTCACAAAAGGCCGCTATGGCGTGGTGAGCTGCTACAACTCCCTGCCGCTGGCGGGCGGCGGCAGCACGCTGGTGCGCCTTAACCTGAAAGCGATTGCAGAGCACAGCCACTCTCCCGAAGACTTTTTCGCCCGTACCCTGCCGCACTACTGTCAGCAGCAAATGGCGATCGTTAACGCGCGCTGCGATTTTTTATATGAACAATCCGGCTTCTTTGAGAATAGCTTCCTCGTAAAAGAGGGGCTGATTGATGCCGATCGTTTCGTGCCGATGTTCGGCATGTACGGGCTGGCCGAAGCGGTGAACGTGCTGTGCGAAAAAGCAGGTATTGCGGGGCGTTACGGAAAAGACGAGCAGGCCAACGCGCTGGGCTACCGCATCAGTGAACAGCTTGCGGCATTTGTTGAGAACACGCCGGTGAAGCACGGCTGGAAGCACCGCGCGATGCTGCATGCCCAGTCTGGCATCAGTTCTGATTCGGGCACCACGCCGGGGGCGCGCCTGCCTTACGGCGACGAGCCGGATCCCATCAGCCACCTGCTGGCCGTGGCGCCACATCACCAGCACTATCACTCGGGGATCAGCGATATTCTCACCCTGGATGAGACGGTCAAACGCAATCCTCAGGCGGTGGTACAGCTTTGCCTGGGGGCGTTTCGCGCCGGTATGCGCGAATTTACCGCCAACGTCGCCGGAAACGACCTGGTGCGCGTCACCGGGTATATGGTGCGGCTCTCCGATCTGGAAAAGTACCGGGAGGCCGGTTCGCGCACCAACACCACCTGGCTCGGCGAGGAGGCCGCGCGCAATACCCGCATTCTGGAACGTCAGCCACGCGTGATTAGCCATGAACAGCAGATGCGCTTTAGTTAGTCAGGTTATTCCCTTCTCCTGCGTGGACGGGCCGGGCAGCCGCCTGGCGCTGTTCCTCCAGGGCTGTAACCTGCGCTGCAAAACCTGCCACAACCCGTGGACCATCGGGCGCTGCAACGACTGCGGGGACTGCGTGCCCCGCTGCCCCCACGATGCGCTGACCATGCAGGCCGGGCGCGTCTGGTGGCAGGAGAGCGACTGCCACCAGTGCGATACCTGCCTGCGCCTGTGCCCGCGGCAGGCCACGCCGATGGCGCAACGCTTTAGCGTAGAGGAGATCCTCATCCAGGTTCGCAAGTCCGCGCCTTTTATTGAAGGCGTGACCGTCAGCGGGGGCGAGGCCACCACGCAGCTGCCGTTTGTGGTTGCGCTATTCAGCGCAATGAAGGCCGATCCGGCCCTGCGGCATCTGACGTGTCTGGTGGACAGCAACGGCCTGTTAAGCGAAACCGGCTGGCAAAAGCTGCTGCCGGTGTTTGACGGCGCGATGGTGGATCTGAAGGCCTGGGGCAATGAGCATCACCGCTTTCTGACCGGGCGCGAAAATACGCAAATCAAGCAGAGCATTCGCTGGCTGGCTGAACATCATCGTCTTGCCGAGCTGCGCCTGCTGGCGATCCCCGAGCGGTGCGATTATCTGCAAAATCTGCCTTCACTGACCGCGTTTATCCATAGCCTGGGGAATATTCCGGTGCGGATTAACGCCTTTCACGCTCACGGGGTTTACGGGGAGGCGGCGCTCTGGCGGAGCGCCACGCCGGAGGATATCGAGCCGCTGGCGCTGGCCCTGGAACAGCAGCAGATTACGGTGATCCGCCCGGCGCTGTATCTATAGCGTGATGCCGAAGACCGCACGGGTATTTTCCAGTAGCGCGCCGGCAATGACGTCCTCAGGCTCCTGGCGCAGCTCACACAGCACGTCAAAAACGCGCGCCGCCTGCTCCGGTCGGTTCGGCTGGCCCTGAAAACCATTCAGCGGCATATCGGGCGCATCCGTTTCAAGCAGCAGCGAAGACAGCGGGAGTTGCGCCATCACGTCGCGGGTTTTGCTGGCGCGCGGGTAGGTAATGGTGCCGCCGACGCCAATTTTATAGCCCAGGTCGATAAAACGCTGCGCCTGCTGAAGGCTGCCTGCGAAACCGTGCACGACGCCCCTGCGCGGCAGATCGATGCGCTTCAGGTGCATCGCCAGCTTGTCATGGGTGCGTCGGGAGTGGAGGATCGCCGGCAGGTCGTGACGTTTTGCCAGCCTGAGCTGCGCGTCCAGGATCGCCTGCTGGCGTTCAAAGTGCGGATCCTCGCGATAGAGATCGAGGCCGATCTCACCGACGGCAACCAGCTTCTCACCCGCTGCCTGCAGCGCGGCATCAAGCCTGTCGAGGTGTTCATCAAGATGGTGCTCAATCACGATCGGATGCAGCCCCAGCGCCGCATACAGCGCGTCGTGATGGCGGGCGAGCGCCAGCACGGTATCAAACCGCGCCGCTTCAATGGCGGGCACAATTATGGCTTTTACGCCTGCCTGCGCCGCCCGTTCGATGGATGATGCTTCCTCGCCGCTGAACGGCGGAAAATCAAAGTGGCAATGGGTATCAATAAAGCCGTGCCTCACGCCAGATCCTCATTATCGAGTAAGCCATCGTTCGCCTGCGGAGCATCCACCAGCGGCATCGCCACCGCGTCATTGGCCACTACCGCAGGCGGCAAAATAATACGCTTATGCCGGTGAAGCGGCGGCTGTCCGGCCAGCATTTTACCCACCGTCGCGAGGAAGTAGCGACCGCAGAGCCGCCCCGTTTTGTAGTCCATACGCAACGCCGGCAGGCGGCTGCCCAGCGCCATGCTTAGCAGCGGCCTGGGCGGATAAATTTCAAAGATGCGCAGCTTGCCCGGCGGCTTTTCAATAAAGCGCTGCATCGCGCCGTAGGTCGTTTCATGCTGTTTTGCGATATTCACCAGCGGCTGCAGGCTGCTGTCGCCCAGCCAGCGCTCCATGCGCTTAAACCACTGCGGGGTGTAATACATCTGCGAAGGCACCGTGCGGATCACCACAATAGTTTTGGCCCCACGCCGCGCGGCCTCCTGCACCGGCACCGCGTCGCTGATGCCGCCGTCAAGATAGTTAACTCCCTCCAGCAGCGCGCCGGTACGGTAGAAACCGGGGATCGCGCTTGAGGCGCGAATGATATCCAGCCAGTTCTCTTTCTGCGGCGAAAAATAGCCCGGGGAATAGTCATCGCCACGGCTGGCGCACATCCAGAACGACTTTCCGGCGTCGAACAGCCGCGACGCGGTATCCATTGCCAGCGGCATCTGGCTGGAGGTGGCATCCAGTAACCAGTCGAGATCGATCAGGTTCCCGCCGCGCACGAAGCGCACCGGGTTAAAAAATTCTTTGGACGTGGTGTAGCGCATAATAACTTTGCGCGCGTAGCCGGGCTGGTTGCAGACGTAGGCCGAAAGATTCTGCGCCCCGGCAGAAGTACCAAAATAGAGATCGAACGGGTTGAACTGCGCGCGCATAAATTCGTCGAGCACGCCAGCGGTGAAAATACCGCGCTGACCGCCCCCTTCACAGACCAGCGCAAGCTGGCCTGCATGAAACGGTTTCAACGTCAGCGGCGCAATATTGCCGAGCGTAACGGGAATTCGTTGCCCCACCTCTGCCTTCCTGTTTTCATTATTTTGATAAGACACAGTAACGCACATCCCCGCCACTTCTCAAACGAGAAAAAGCCAGTCACAAGGACTGGCTTTAGTTTGTTTAATCAATATTGCGTTTGCTACGGGCGACGTCGGCCCGTAAACAGGCTGACCAGGAACAGAATAATACCTACGACGAAGACAATTTTAGCTGCCCATGCCGCTGTACCCGCCAGTCCACCAAAGCCCAATGCGGCGGCAATTAACGCGATAACCAGAAAAATAATGCCCCAACGAAACATAAGCCTCTCCTTTACCATAGTTAATGTCGGCCGCTAAACGTGAGCGCTCAGGTCACTCACCGGCGATTTTCCAGAGTCGTTTTTATTTCGCCCGCAGGGCTAAGCCTGACGGGCGAGTGGTGTTGCTTTACTTCGTTTTCAGATCGTTTTTAACGCTTTTCACACCATCAATCGCTTTCGCAATTGACTCAGCACGATCGCTTTGTGCCTGGTTTTCTACCGTACCGGACAGCTGTACCACGCCATCGGTGGTTTCAACTTTCACCATACGGGACGGCACGATGTCGTCAGCTAACAGTTTAGCTTTGATTTCGCTGGTGGTTGCTGCATCCCCGGCATAACCCTTCACCGAAGATTCTTTACTGTCACGTACGTGCAGTTTGTCGCTGACGGAGCTTACGCCTTCAACGCCTTTGGCCACTTTCACGGCCTCTTCAGCCTGGGTCTGGCTTTCAACGAAACCACTCAGGGTGACAACTTTGTTGTCGGTTTTGACGGAAATATCGGTGCTCTTGATGGCTTCATGATCCACCAGTGCGGCTTTCACTTTTGCTGTGATAGAGCTGTCATCCATGAAATTACCGACTTTATTCATAGAGCTATCGATTTTTTCCCCTGCGGTATTAGCGGTGTTTTGCGCTTTATCCATGGTGCTGGTTTCCGCCAGAGCAGAACCGCTTACCAGGACGCTACCTAACGTTACAGCCAGCAGAGTTTTAGAAATCTTCAGTCTTGTCATATTCATCGATTTATTCCTGTGTTTTGCCCGTTATTTGGGCGACATACTTCCCTAAATCTTGGTTTTATATATTGCGAATTAACACACGGGCGAAATGGAGAACCAGTGGACATGCATTGAACAGTTAATTCATCCACGCCCGGTGCTAAACACTGAGTTAAATATAGATCACAATTACGGAGGTGCATTCAGAATTGGGGAAAAAACGAACGAATAGCGAAAAATTGCGTTGAATTAAGAACATTCCGCAAGGGTTTAATAACACAGGGATTAAAGCAGAGCACGGCGGCTGCCGTGCTCTGAGAGGGGATTAATGCTCGCGGGTTTTGCGGAACTGAACGTCAGGATAACGCTCTTGCGTCAGGTTCAGGTTAACCATGGTCGGGGCGATATAGGTCAGGTTGTCGCCGCCGTCCAACGCCAGCTGAATTTCGTTCTTACGCTTAAATTCTTCGAATTTCTTCACGTCTGAACACTCAACCCAGCGCGCGGTCGCCACGTTCACCGATTCGTAAATCGCTTCCACGTTGTACTCGCTCTTCAGGCGGGCAACGACCACGTCAAACTGAAGCACGCCCACCGCCCCAACGATCAGATCGTTGTTGGCGATTGGCCGGAACACCTGGACTGCCCCCTCTTCGGAAAGCTGTACCAGGCCTTTCAGCAGCTGCTTCTGCTTCAGCGGATCGCGCAGGCGAATGCGGCGGAACAGCTCCGGCGCGAAGTTCGGGATACCGGTGAACTTCATCATCTCGCCCTGCGTGAAGGTATCGCCGATCTGAATGGTGCCGTGGTTGTGCAGGCCAATGATGTCGCCCGGATAGGCTTCTTCCACGTGCGAACGGTCGCCCGCCATAAAGGTCAGCGCGTCGGAGATCACCACGTCTTTACCGATACGTACCTGACGCAGCTTCATGCCCTTCTCGTACTTACCGGACACCACGCGCATAAAGGCAACGCGGTCGCGGTGTTTCGGGTCCATGTTGGCCTGAATTTTAAAGACGAAGCCGGAGAACTTCTCTTCCTTCGCTTCCACTTCGCGCGTGTCGGTTTTACGCGGCATCGGCTGCGGCGCCCACTCAACCAGACCGTCGAGCATATGATCGACGCCGAAGTTACCGAGCGCGGTACCGAAGAAGACCGGGGTGATTTCACCGCTCAGGAACAGCTCTCTGTCGAACTCGTGAGACGCGCCTTTAACCAGCTCAAGCTCGTCGCGCAGCTGCGCGGCCAGCTCTTCACCGACGGCAGCGTCCAGCTCCGGGTTATCCAGACCTTTTACAATACGCACTTCCTGAATGGTGTGCCCTTTACCGGTCTGGTACAGATAGGTTTCGTCTTTATAGAGGTGGTAAACCCCTTTGAACAGCTTACCGCAGCCGATTGGCCAGGTGATTGGCGCGCAGGCAATCTTCAGCTCGTTTTCCACTTCATCCATCAGCTCCATCGGATCGCGGATGTCACGGTCGAGTTTGTTCATAAAGGTGAGGATCGGCGTATCGCGCAGGCGGGTTACTTCCATCAGCTTGCGGGTACGATCTTCAACACCTTTCGCGGCGTCGATCACCATCAGGCAGCAGTCGACCGCCGTCAGAGTACGGTAGGTATCTTCGGAGAAGTCTTCGTGACCCGGGGTGTCCAGCAGGTTCACCAGGCAGTCGTGATACGGGAACTGCATCACGGAGGTGGTAATCGAAATACCACGCTGCTTTTCCATCTCCATCCAGTCGGATTTTGCGTGCTGGCTGGAGCCACGGCCTTTCACCGTACCGGCGGTCTGGATCGCCTGTCCGAACAGCAACACCTTCTCGGTGATGGTCGTTTTACCGGCATCCGGGTGCGAGATAATGGCAAAAGTGCGGCGTTTGGCCACCTCTTGCAGATAAGGAGACAACGTCATAATCAAATCTTCTTAGGTAAGCGCGGCAGCAGGCCGCGCATCATGGAATACGAAAAATGCGGCTATTTTACCCATCAGCAGGGGGCAGGCAATCATTGTTTACACAGGAGCTGCTCCAGTTCGTTCAATGACGTAACGGTCCAGGTCGGCTCGATGCCTTCCGGCAGCACGCGACCGTGCGCGTTCAGCCAGACGGTCGACAGACCCGATCTCATACCACCAAGAATATCAGATTCTGCGGTATCCCCCACCATCAGCACGCGATCGCGGTCAGGATTTCCGGCCTGCGCCAGCGCATAATCGAAAATACGCGGATCCGGCTTCGGTACGCCTACCTCTTCGGAGATCACCAGCGCGTCGAAATGATCGCGCAGGCCGGTGCGCTCAAGGCGGATCTGCTGCAGGGCGGTAAAGCCGTTGGTGATGATCCCGAGCTTCACCTTCCCTTTCAGCGAATCCAGCAGAGAAACGGCACCGGGTAGCGGCGCGCAGATATCCGCCATTGCGTTGAGGAAGGCCTCGTTCAGCGCTCCCGGGCTGACCTTCAACCGTTCAGCCCACACGTCAAAACGCTGATGCTGAAGCTGTAACGCGGTGATGGCTCCGTTCTGGTAATCCACCCAAAGCGGTTTATTCACCGCCTGATAGTTCTGAAAATCCTCAGCGGTGAAGGTCACGCTATAGTCGAGAAACATCCGCTGCAGGCCACCGAACGAGTCAAACGTAAACAGCGTTTCGTCGGCGTCAAAGAAAATCCAGTCCCATTTCATCGTTACAACCTTATTTTTCGTTATCCAATCGGCAGAGCCATGATAATGGCGTCTTCACGTCCCTCTGCGGTGGGGTAGTAGTTACGGCGGATTGTCGCCTCGTTGAAGCCTAAGCTTTCATAGAGTGCGATGGCGGCGACATTCGACGCGCGCACCTCCAGCCACAGGGTGAAAACGTCACGGGTCTCAAGCTCGCGAATGAGGTGCTTAAGCAGTTCCCTGCCCAACCCGCGGCGTTGATAAGCAGGATCGACCGCGATATTAAACAGCGTCGCCTCGTCCAGAACGACCTGGGTTATGGCAAACGCGGCCATCGTACCGGCTACGTCCAGGCGGAGATTTAAATAGCGGTCGCCCTGATTGCTGGCAAACGTCTTTTCGCTCCACGGAAAGGCATGGGCGCGCGTTTCAATCGCGAACGCGGTGGACAGGTCAGCCGTCGTGAGGGAAGAAATCGTGTTCATATTCGCAAATTTGTTGCCATAGCGCGCAGCGCGCTTTTGGGTTGGCCTTCAGTTCATCCAGCGCCGGGGAGCTGATCTGGCTCCCTTCGAGGGGTAGCGCATCAACCGTCCCGATTCGCCAGCTGTTACAGCGGCTGTCAGGAGGAAGCATCGCGACGCTTTCGGGCGCCAGCTGTAGTACCTGATCGGCCGTCAACTTCAGGCTGCGAAGGACATCTCCGATAAGGGGGTCATTCAGGGCAGGCAGCGCTTCTGCCACCATCACCAGGCGGACATGCGCAGGGATGGAGATTGCGATTTCGCCGCGCAACGCCGTCGGGCGACGCAAAGCCCACTGGGTGATGCCCAGCTGCTGCAACTGCCAGTCTCGTCGGGATGTCATAGCGAAAACTCCTGTCTCTCAGGCGCGCAAATATAGCAAATGTGTCGAAACTGCGCCATCTACCTACTATAATCCCCGCCTGAGTTTATTGAGGAACAATTCATGTCTGCATTTACCCCGGCAAGTGAAGTCTTGCTGCGTCACAGTGATGATTTCGAAGAAAGCCGTATTCTGTTTGCCGGAGATATGCAGGATGACCTGCCCGCGCGTTTCGACTGTGCTGAAAGCCGTGCCCACACCCAATACTATCACCACTGGCAGGTGCTGAGCCGCCAGATGGGCGAGCGCGCGCGCTTTAGCCTGGCGGCGGAGCAGAGCGATATTGCTGACTGCGACACGCTGATTTACTACTGGCCGAAGAACAAACCGGAAGCCCAGTTCCAGCTGATGAACCTGCTTTCTCTGCTGCCGATCGGCTGCGATATTTTCGTTGTCGGTGAGAACCGCAGCGGCGTGCGCAGCGCAGAGCAGATGCTGGAGGAGTACGCGCCGCTGACCAAAATCGACAGCGCCCGCCGCTGCGGCCTGTATCACGGGCGTCTGGAAAAACAGACCGCCTTTGATGCCAACGCCTTCTGGGACGAGTACCAGCTTGATGGCCTGACCATTAAAACCCTGCCGGGCGTATTCAGCCGTGACGCGCTGGATACCGGCAGCAAGCTGCTGCTTTCTACCCTGACGCCACATACCAAAGGTAAGGTGCTGGACGTGGGCTGCGGCGCGGGCGTGCTTTCAACGGTTCTCGCCAGCCACTCGCCAAAAGTCCGTTTAACCCTGTGTGACGTGAGCGCCCCGGCGGTAGAGGCCAGCCGCGCCACGCTTGCAGCTAACGGCATTGAAGGCGACGTGATTGCCAGCAACGTCTTCTCCGACGTGACCGGCCGCTTTGACATGATCATCTCTAACCCACCGTTCCACGACGGAATGGAAACCAGCCTGGAAGCCGCGCAGGCGCTGATCCGCGGCGCGACCCGCCACCTCAACAGCGGCGGTGAGCTGCGTATCGTGGCAAACGCCTTCCTGGCGTACCCGAAAGTGCTAGATGAGACCTTTGGCTTCCACGAAGTGATTGCCCAGACTGGCCGCTTTAAGGTCTATCGCACCGTAATGACGCGCCAGGCGAAAAAGTAAGACTCGCCCTGCACCGGCGATGGCTGACGCTGCCATCGCCCATTTTTGCAGCAATCAAAACAACGCGCGCATTTTTCTGTTGACGTAAAGCTGAAAACATCTAGAATGCGCCTCCGTGGTTACGATACTTTTACAGTGTCGATGGTATGCGAAGGTGGCGGAATTGGTAGACGCGCTAGCTTCAGGTGTTAGTGTCCTTACGGACGTGGGGGTTCAAGTCCCCCCCCTCGCACCATAAATCACGTTGATATTGCTCGCACTGGGCGAAGGTGGCGGAATTGGTAGACGCGCTAGCTTCAGGTGTTAGTGTCCTTTGGATGTGGGGGTTCGAGTCCCCCCCCTCGCACCAACGAGGCGATATCAAAAAAGTAAGATGACTGTGCGAAGGTGGCGGAATTGGTAGACGCGCTAGCTTCAGGTGTTAGTGTCCTTACGGACGTGGGGGTTCAAGTCCCCCCCCTCGCACCAATTATCTTACATCCCTTCAGCAGCACCTCTGATTTTCCCTTTTATTTCAAACTCATCATAATCACCAGTATTGCACTGACCAGCGCAACGCATGACGGCAGCAGCACGTAATGCCGTAACTGCTTGTGCCATATCATCGCGGACGTCACCAGCAGTCCTGAAACAATCATTGCTTTCCATACATCAATGGGGAGATCGGCGAACGTCAGGCCACCGATGATGGAGCCGGGCAGCAAAATCCCCCACCCACTTCCCAGCGCTTTGCTCAACATGGTTTAACCTCTCGCATCGATAATGATAACCAATATCATATGATAGTAATTATCACTTGTCAGCATGCGAAGCAAGAAAATAGCACCGACAATTTGCTTTCCTATAATGACAGAGAATGTGTAAGGTGATAAATTGCCCACCTGTTAACTTCTCATGAGTTTTTCTGATAATAAAAATTCAATTGAGTTGCATCTATTATTACATAACAACACCTTGCTTCTTGTTTTAATTGAGTTTTAATAAAAACGCACGCATATGACATCACAAACCTGGCGGTCTTTAGTCGATAAGAAATATCAGTTATCTTTACGTTTGTTCTTATTTCTGAATGCCGCATCCGCCCTGTTCTCGGTAACAAACCCGCTGTATTCCGTTCGCGTGTTATCCGTTCCCCTGTTTGCGGTATTTATTTTCAGCTCAGGCTTACTTATCTGGCACTGGAAAAACTGCGCGCGAAAAATAAATATCCCTGTTGTTTCAGGTATTTTCGGGTTTTTATGGGCCTGGCAGATCGTCTCTAAATTTTCGTTAATTACGCACGATCACGCGAATTTTTTAATGATGGCCCTATTAACGGTGCTTTTTATAGGGTCTCTGGCGTTTGCCAGTAATATCAAGGCATTTACGCTCCATTCATTTCCCGCTTTTATTGCCTGCCTGTGGCTTAGCGATTCCGAATACTGGCTGAGAATGGCGTATTCTTTCGCCCTGCCGGTGGTGGCCATCGGCATTCATCACGTTCTTCAGCGGCGCAACGACCGTTTCGCCCAGGAACTCCTCTCCGAACTGCTGGAGGAGCGCGAAACCCTGACCGATCTCAGCATGATGGATCCGCTCACCGGCCTGTATAACCGCCGCGGGCTGCAAAGCCGGCTGGAGAATCTTCCCACCCCGGACAGCGGCGAGCACTTTGTGCTGCTGATGGATATCGACCACTTCAAAGCCTACAACGACCATTACGGCCATATGATGGGCGATCAGGCCTTGATCAGGGTCTCGGCTGCGATTCGCGACGCCGTGCGTTCACGCGATATTGTCGCCCGCTTTGGTGGAGAAGAATTTATGGTGCTGCTCAGTAATATCCCGATTGAGCAAGCGCGGCAGACGGCGGAACGCATCCGGCAGAAGGTGTACGACCTTAAGATCCCGCACATGTTTAATGAAAGCGTCGCCACCAACGTGACCATCAGTATCGGCATCGCCATGTTTGAAGGCGAAGACGTGGAAGGGGCGCTGGCGAAGGCGGATAAAGCCCTCTACGAAGCCAAGCATATGGGACGCAACAGCATATTGCTGAGCGAGGAGCTGCACACCGCCTGACGGCGCGTTCACAGAGCCAGGATAAAAGTCTTGCGCTCGGTTTTATCTATAGTTAGGATTGGCAATCATTATCATTTAGATTTGTAATCCACGCTATGGCTACTCGTACCGCACACATCGTTGAGCCCTTACTCTGGCGAGCACCGCTCTCCGCCGGGGAGACAACGCTTGCGGAAGCCATACGCGAAAAAATTGCCGTTACACGCGCCCACCTGCTGGATTTCATCAAGCTGGATGAAGCGCCTCCGCACCATGCGCTGACGCTGGCGCAGTGGCAGCGCCCTGCCGAGCTTCGCTCGCTGCTGGCAACCTATTCCGACCATATTTACCGTAATCAACCGACGCTTGCGCGGGAAAACAAACCGCTGCTCTCCCTCTGGGCGCAGTGGTACATCGGGCTGATGGTTCCCCCGGTCATGCTGGCATTGTTGACCCAGGAAACCGTGCTCGACCTGTCGTCAGAACATTTTCACGTCGAATTTCATGAAACCGGGCGCGCCGCCTGTTTCTGGATCGACGTCCATGAAGATCCGAGCGCGATTCACCTTTCCGCGCAGGCGCGTATGGAAATGCTGATCGCCAGAGCGCTGGTTCCGGTCGTTGACGCGCTGGAAGCGACGGGCGAGATCAACGGCAAGCTGATCTGGAGTAATACCGGGTATCTTATCCACTGGTATTTAACCGAGATGAAGCCGCTGCTTGGCGACGAGAAAGTGGAGGCGCTGCGCCAGAGCTGTTTCTTTGCCAGACAGCTTTCGGATGGGCGCGATAATCCTCTTTACCGCACCGTGGTCCCGCGCGAGGGGCTTCTGGTCCGTCGCACCTGCTGCCAGCGCTATCGCCTGCCGGATGTACAGCAGTGCGGCGACTGCACGCTGAAATAGTCGGGCGGGAGCGTAATCCCTCTCGTTAAACAACGCTGAAAGCGGCAACCGACGCTGCCGCTTTGCGTTTACTCAGGCAATCTGCTGATTTTCCTCTTCCGCGTTACGCTGTGCTTCTTCCGCTTCCTGCTGGAGGAGCTGTTTCTCGTACACCTTGAAGAACGGGAAGTAGATGATGGCTGAAACGCAGGCCAGCACCAGCACCAGAATAGCGGCACGGAAATCCCAACCCAGCGCCCAGGCTGCACCAACCGGAGCCGGCGCCGTCCACGGCACAACGGAAATCACGCGGCCAATCAGATCGAACTTCATCGCCGCCCACGCCAGCACGGCGTTAACCATCGGCGCCAGCAGGAAAGGAATGAAGAAGACCGGGTTCATCACAATCGGCGTACCAAAAATGACCGGTTCATTGATGTTGAAAATGCTTGGCACCACGCTCAGGCGGCCAATCGAGCGCAGGTGCGCGGAGCGGCTGCGCAGGTAGCAGAACACCAGCCCCATCGTCGCCCCTGACCCGCCGATCACGATAAAGAACGTCCAGAAGGCTTCCATGAAGATGTGCGGCAAAGGCAGGCTCGCCGCAAGCGCGGTCTGGTTCGCCCCCAGATTCGTCAGCCAGAACATTTGCAGCATCCCGGAGACAATCGCGGCGCCGTGGATCCCGGCAAACCACAGCAGGTGCCCAATCAGCACCGCCAGCAGTATCGCAGGCAGAGAGTCAGCGGCGGACACCAGCGGTTTAAAGATCGACATAATCGCCTGCGGGATCAGCATACCGAACTGCGACTGAATCAGCAGGCTCAGCGGATAGAGCGTCAGAACTACCACCAGCACCGGAATCAGCAGATCAAACGAGTTTTTGATCATCGGTGGAACCTGGTCCGGCAGGCGAATCCCGATGTTGTGTGCTTTCAGGAAACGCATCATCTCAACGCAGTAGATCGCCACCAGAATCGCGGTGAAAATACCGGTTCCGCCGAGGCTATCAACCGGCAGCGTGCCCTTGGTTTTAGGGGCTGCCACCAGCAGAAACGCCATCAGCGACAGCATCGCGCACATAAACGGATCCAGCTGATGCGTTTTAACGTAATGCTTGCCCAGGTTATAGGCGATGGCCGCGCAGATATAGAGGGACATCACGCCCATCGTCATGTCAAACGGCGTCAGAATTTGGCCTTCAAACTGCTTCGCCATATCCAGCCAGGCGCGAGCAAAGCCCCACGTGGTATCAGGCGAAAAAGGTGGGTAAGCAAACACTAACAAGAATGAGCCTACAATCATGAACGGCATCGCCGAGATAAATCCGTCACGAATAGCCATAACATGACGCTGGGAAGAGATCCGCCCGGCAATCGGACTGACGTAATTCTCAACGAAACGGAAAATCAGATTAAACGCAGCATGGTTGGCAGACATATCAGATCTCCTTTCAGACGTTCGTTTCAGGCGTGTTCACGCCACACGCTGTGCCATAAATCCACTTCACAACCTTGCCGGATCGTGTACCAGCGGTACTGCTCAAACGGATTGGTTTCATAATTAGCTCTTATTATTAGATACAGGGGAAGTTACACCCTCAGTATTAATCTCTGCATCACGCTCTGCAACCGGTTACTGTAACCGGTTTCTGTGAATGTGAAGGCGATCCAGAAATCGCCCCTGACGGATATTTGTTACTTAAGGGATATTTACAGCGACTAATTTGTTGTGACAGATTACGCAGGATATTTGTCAGGAGGAATCAATGAGTTTGCAGTCTGTACAGCAGTTTTTTGCCGACAACGCTCCGGATATAGAGATCATTGAGCTTAACCAAAGCACGGCAACCGTTGCGCTGGCTGCGGCAGCGCACAACGTTGAGCCAGGCCAAATTGCCAAGACCCTGTCGCTGAAAATTAAGAATGACGTGATTCTGGTGGTCGCCAAAGGGGATGCGCGTCTGGATAACAAAAAGCTCAAAGAGACATTCGGCGCGAAAGCCCGCATGCTCAGCAGTGATGAAGTGATTACCCTGACGGGCCATCCTGTCGGCGGCGTCTGCCCTTTCGGACTGGAGAATCCTCTTTCGGTTTATTGTGACATCACGTTAAAACAGTACGCGGAAGTGTTACCCGCAGCGGGTGCCATCCACAGTGCGGTGCGAATATCGCCCGACAGGATGGCGGAACTGACTGCGGCAAAATGGGTGGATGTCTGTATCTGAACGTTGCGCCAGAAGTGCTCTGGCGCATCACGCGTTTCTATGAGAATGACGGAACGGTGAGAGCGGAACGACGCACTTCCCGCGCGGGAAGATGCGCGAGGATATCCGCCGCATCCAGTAACCCCACGTCAGAATTGACGCCCAGCTTTACCATCGCGTTAAACTTGTGCGCGCGGATGGTTTTGATATTGCGCTCAAGCTGTGCCGCTATTTCAGGTATCGAATAGCCAGACGACATGTAACGCAGTATTGCCCGCTCCGTTGGGCTCAACATGCGGTTCTGGTTCACGCACCAGTGATTATAAATATTGTCATTCACCCGATGCGTCTCGCTGAGCAGCGTCTCAAGCTCCTCAACCAGCTGCTTCAGCGGAACCGATTTACTGATTATCCCATGCAGCTGGGACGGCGACAGATGGCTCACCAGCCTTGCTTCCATCTCATCCGAAACCAGCACGATACGCTGAACGCCGCCGTGAGTGAAGGTAAGGTCACGCAAGCAGGCCAGACAGTTTCGGCGCTCCTCACGCGCATCGGACAAAGAATAGATTACCGCAAAAAATGAGGTATCAGAGAGCGCCGCTTTAAAGCTGTCGAATCCGCTAAACAGGTGCACCTGATAATGGCGCAGGGCCGGCATCGCAAAAAGATGCTTCAGCCCCACGGCGCTCATTGAGCAGCTTTCGATGACGGCGATATGTCCTGGTGCAGTGGTTTTTTCCATTCCTCAAACTCTCCATAAGCCGACATTAAACTGAGTTCTCGCATTCCCTGGGTACTGCTAATCCAGGCGTACATATCGGCATTGCTGCGAAGCGATAAACGGCGCATGGCACTGTTTTTCTGTGCGCTGATCGTTTTATTACTTTTCTTCAGCAGCGTCGCAATTTGGTTAATTCCCCAGCCCTTGCCTAACAGACGTAAAACCTTGCGTTCAGAGTGGGTGAGCGCAATCATTTGCTCACTCTCTTCTTCAATATCGGGATTTTCCGGCATTAATAGCGTCTGGCTTATTCGCTCAGCACGTTCGCTGCCCGCGCGAATGGCGTTAATCACGCCTTCAATAGGCTCCATATCCGACAGTAAGGTGCTTTCCGGACGCATAAGTAGCTCTACCGCCAGCGGATAAAGAGGACGAGAGACGAGGAAAATCCAGTGAATATCCCTGTATTGATTCATTAATCCATAATATTGCTCAAGCGTGCCGCGCGGATTACGGTACTCCCCTGAAATATCGGCAATCACAACCCCAGCACGACGCAATTGAAGTAGCGTTAACTCCTGCATGGAACGGCAGTACGTCAACTCAAATTCCGGAAAATGGCGGGCCATTAAGCCACCCAGCCCATTTTGCATAACCGGTACTCTACTAATCACCACTCCGTGTTTACCATTCAATGGCAACATAGACCCTCCATGTCATTAATTCATTATTTAAGAACGAGCTAACCCTACGAGATAAAACATATTTGCATCCCTAAGAACAAAACGGCTTAATACTCGTAAACGATAAAAATGTCATATAGGTTAAGAAACGCCCAATACAGGCTTAATATCGCATAAAGACTATCGAAATTTAATTGAAGTTGCCTTAAAAGATCGAAAATATGAAATTAGAAATACTTAATATATTGCTTTTATAAATCCTTATTTCATATTCATTAGGCAAATAACAAGCCTGTCCCCTCCCGGCGCTGGCCACGCCACCGATCGCATAAAAGTTGATCTGGCCCAGCGCAATGGGCCCTGCACTTTGTGTTAAAAGTAAGCAATCTCTCTTCTCTTCAGGGCATTACATGCAGGCAGATCGGTCTACGCAGCGGGCTACCACGCGGCTATGTATTCAGTGCGGGCTTTTTCTCTTACAGCACGGAGCAGAAAGCGCCCTCGTCGAAGAACTTTCCACGCGCCTTGGGCTGGCGCTGGGAATGGACAGCGTCGAAAGCTCCATCTCGTCAAATGCCATTGTGCTGACCACCATTAAAGACGGGCAGTGCCTCACCTCGACCCGTAAAAATCACGACCGCGGCATTAACATGCACGTCGTAACGGAGGTGCAGCACATCGTGATCCTCGCCGAGCATAAGCTGCTCGATCTTCATGAGATTGAAAAACGTTTCAATCAAATCAAGCCGCTTCGCTACCCGCGCTGGCTGGTTGTGCTGATGGTAGGGCTTTCCTGCGCCTGTTTCTGCAAGCTCAATAACGGCGGCTGGGACGGCGCCGTCGTGACCTTCTTTGCCAGCAGCATCGCGATGTATGTCCGCCAGCTGTTAACGCACAGGCAGCTGCATCCGCAGATTAACTTCTGCATAACGGCCTTTGTGGCGACAACCGTCTCCGGCCTGCTCCTGCGCCAGCCCGTCTTCGCCAGCACGCCTACGGTTGCGATGGCCGCCAGCGTGCTGCTGCTGGTGCCGGGGTTTCCCCTCATCAACGCCGTCGCCGATATGTTTAAAGGCCATATCAACACCGGTCTTGCGCGCTGGGCGATAGCCAGCCTGCTGACGCTGGCGACCTGTATCGGGGTAGTAATGGCAATGACGATGTGGGGGTTACGCGGATGGGCGTAATTGATTTTCTGCTTGCACTGGCGCAGGACATGCTCCTGGCAGCCCTACCCGCCGCTGGATTTGCGATGGTGTTTAACGTCCCACAGCGGGCGTTACCCTGGTGCGCGCTGCTCGGCGCCATTGGCCACGGCTCGCGTATGGCGATGATGACCGCTGGCTTTAATATCGAATGGTCGACCTTTATCGCCGCCATGCTGGTCGGAAGCATTGGTATTCAATGGTCCCGCTGGTATCTGGCACACCCAAAAGTGTTCACCGTGGCGGCAGTCATTCCCATGTTTCCCGGCATTTCGGCCTATACCGCGATGATTTCCGCCGTAAAAATCAGCCACTTTGGCTACAGCGAACCGCAAATGATCCTGCTGCTGAGTAACTTCCTCAAAGCCTCGTCAATCGTGGGCGCGCTCTCCATCGGCCTGTCGATCCCCGGCCTGTGGCTTTACCGCAAGCGTCCACGCGTTTAATAAAATCGCTTGCAATTATATCGCGCACTACCTATATTCATCCCATGGACGCAAAAATGAACGACACCACCGACGCGCTACTGCTGGATAACCAGCTCTGCTTCGCCCTTTATTCGGCGAACCTGGCGCTTAACAAGCTGTACCGGCAGCTGCTGGCACCGCTGAACCTGACCTACCCGCAATATCTGGTGATGCTGGTGCTGTGGGAGCAGGATGATATTACGGTGTCAGACATCGGCGAGCGGCTGTTCCTGGATTCCGCCACGCTAACGCCCCTGCTGAAGCGCCTGGAAAGCGCAGGATTGATCCTCCGCCAGCGTTCCCGTCAGGATGAACGTCAGGTTGCCGTGACCCTGAGCGACGCGGGCCGCAAGCTGCAACAGCAGGCCGTGACCATCCCACGCGCCGTGGGTTGTGCTGCGCAGTGTGATACCGACACCATGCTGGCGCTCAAGCAACAGCTCGAACTGCTTCGCCAGCAGCTGCATCGCGCGTAAGGCTATACTTTACGCGTCTTTATTTACCTTAAAACATCGCGCGCTATTTAATAGCGCACTTAAATACAAGATGAGGAACCTGCCATGTCTTTAGAAAAAGTTGTCTACACTGCCAAAGCCAAAGCAACCGGGGGCCGCGACGGCCGCGCAACCTCTTCCGATGGCGTTCTGGACGTCAAGCTGGGCGTGCCAAAAGAGATGGGCGGCATGGGTGGCGAAGTGACTAACCCTGAACAGCTGTTCGCCGCGGGCTACTCCGCCTGCTTCCTGGGTGCGATGAAGTTCGTTGCGGCACGCGATAAATTCGCGCTGCCAAAAGACGCCTTTATTGAAGGTGAAGTCGGCATTGGCCCGCTGCCAACCGGTTTTGGTATCGAAGCGAAGCTGAACATCCACGTTGAGGGGATGGACGCATCGGAAGCCAAAAAGCTGGTGGATGCAGCGCACATTGTCTGCCCTTACTCTAACGCGACGCGCGGCAATATCGACGTGACGCTGAACATCATCGCGTAATCAGCCTCCGTGACTGTAGCCCCGGTACGCGTAGCGCTACCGGGGAAATCCTCTCCTTTCCTGCCCTCTCTCTGTGCTACCATAACCCTCAATCACGCCCGTAGTAATCAGTTGAGAAAGTGTTATGTCCTCCAGAATTCTGACCACCAGCATTGCTGGCATTGATGCCTTTATGCGCGATCCTCGCGGTGTGTTGACGCACGCCGAAGGCGGCACGCTCGCGGTATTTGCCGACAACGCCCCGGCGTTTTACGCGGTTACGCCGGAACGTCTGGCACAGCTTCTGGATATTGAAGCGCGGCTGTCGCGCCCGGCGAGTGACGTCACGCTGGACAATCAGTTTTTTGATGAACCCACCAGCACCCCGGTAGCCGTTCCGATGGGTAAATTCCCCATGTACGCCGGGTGGCAGCCGGACGCCGATTTTCAGCGCCAGGCGGCACTCTGGGGGATTGCCCTCTCGCAGCCCGCGACGCCGGAAGAGCTGGCGGCCTTTACCGCCTACTGGCAGGCTGAAGGGAAAGTATTCCATCACGTTCAGTGGCAGCAAAAGCTCGCACGAAGCCTGCAAATCAACCGCGCCAGCAGCAACGGCCAGCCAAAGCGTGATATTAATGCCTTTTCAGAACCGGATAAAAAAATCCCTGATGGATTCCGAGGTGCGAAATGAAAAACGTCGGCGACCTGATGAAGCGTTTGCAGAAGATGATGCCAGCCAACGTGAAGCCCGCCTTCACCACGGGCGAAGAGCTGCTGGCGTGGCAAAAAGAGCAGGGTGAAATCCGCGCGGCTGCCCTCGCCCGCGAAAACCGCGCGATGAAAATGCAGCGCACCTTTAACCGCTCGGGCATTCGTCCGCTGCACCAGAACTGCTCCTTCGAGAACTACAAGGTTGAGTCGCAGGGGCAGATGAACGCGCTTAGCCAGGCGCGCCAGTACGTTGATGAATTTGACGGCAACATCGCCAGCTTCATCTTTAGCGGAAAACCCGGCACCGGGAAAAATCACCTCGCGGCCGCTATCTGCAACGAGCTGCTGCTGCGCGGAAAGTCGGTGCTGATTATCACCGTGGCCGACATCATGTCCGCCATGAAGGACACCTTCAGCAACCGCGAAACCAGTGAAGAACAGCTGCTGAACGATCTGAGCAACGTAGACCTGCTGGTCATCGACGAGATCGGCGTCCAGACGGAATCCCGCTACGAAAAAGTGATCATTAACCAGATTGTCGATCGCCGTTCATCGTCGAAACGCCCAACCGGCATGCTGACGAACCACAATATCGACGAGATGACCCGGCTCCTGGGCGAGCGGGTTATGGATCGCATGAAGCTGGGCAACAGCCTGTACGTCATCTTCGACTGGGACAGCTACCGCAGCCGCGTCACCGGCAAAGAGTATTAAGATATTTCCAGGGAATACCGGTGGAGCGGAGGTATATACTGGACTCCCCTCCGGCTCAAAACGGACCTTTTCGGGTAAACCATTATGAAAAAACAGTTTCTTATCAGCGTTATTTCTGGCGTTCTGCTGGTGACGGGCGCAGCGCAGGCCGCGTCATGGCAGGAGTCGCTCTCCAGCGCAGCAGGTGAGCTAACCAAACAGAGCAGCGGCACCCAGGGCAGCCTTTCCGCGTCATCCCTCACCAGCCTGCTGGGTAACAGCTCCCAGAGCCTGAGCGCCGGTACGATGAACAACGCGGCGGGTATCCTGGAATACTGCGCGAAGCAGAAGCTGGCTTCCGTAACCGATACCGAAAACATCAAAAATCAGGTGTTGGGTAAGCTTGGCCTGGACACCCAGGAGCAGAAGGCGGACACCAACTATATGGACGGCATTCAGGGCCTGCTGAACGCGCAAAACGGCCAGCAGCTTAACCTCAGCACCCTGGGCAACTCCTCTCTGGCGAAACAGGTGAAAACCAAAGCCTGCGATCTGGTGCTGAAACAGGGCGTTAATTTCCTCTCCTGATCGCCCCCCCTTTTCGGCCCCTACACGCCCGGTTTCTCAGTTAAGTTTGAAACCGCGGCGTGAAGCGCGCCTTTTTACGCCTCGCCACCGCCTCAGCATCCGTATGCCACCATGCGACTGCTTTCAAATAAACGATTTTATAAACCAAATCCTAACAACAGCACACTTTCGTGACACTAAAATTGCAGCTATACGACATCGCAATTACATTGTCTTACCCAAAAAATAATCAGTTAGCCGGCCGAGCGTCCGGCATGATGAGGATGTGCTGTTGTCAGAGTTAATGTCCCTTGTCCTTTTTCTGGCTTCGATTGGCGTTTACGCCTGGAAAGCCGGTCGTCACACCTGGTGGTTTGTTGCCACCCTGGCGGTGCTCGGCATTTTTATTATTTTGAACATTACGCTATATGCCAGCGATTACTTTACCGGCGACGGTATTAACGACGCCGTGCTCTACACCCTCACCAACAGCCTGACCGGCGCGGGCGTTGGTAAGTACATACTTCCCGGTCTGGGACTGGTGGCCGCGCTGGTGGGTATCTTCGCCGCGCTGGCCTGGGTGCTGCGCCGTCGCCGCCACCGTCCACATCATCATGGCTACAGCCTGCTGGCGCTGTGTCTGGCGCTGGCCTCCGTCGACGCCAGCCCGGCGTTTCATCAGATTACCGAGCTGGTAAAATCTCAGTCGCGCGATGGCGATCCGGACTTTGCCGCGTATTACAAAGAGCCCTCGAAGAAGATCGATAACCCCAGGCTCAACCTGGTCTATATCTATGGCGAGAGCCTGGAGCGCACCTATTTTGATAACGAGGCTTTCCCGAACCTGACGCCAGAACTGGGCGCGCTGAAGAACGAAGGCCTCGACTTCAGCCACACCATGCAGCTGCCCGGTACGGATTACACCATTGCCGGGATGGTGGCCTCCCAGTGCGGCATTCCCCTGTTTGCCCCGTTTGAAGGAAACGCCTCCGCCTCGATGTCGAGCTTCTTCCCGCAAAACGTTTGTCTTGGCGATATCCTGAAAAACTCGGGCTATGAGAACTACTTTATGCAGGGCGCCAACCTGCGCTTTGCCGGGAAAGACGTGTTCCTGAAATCCCACGGTTTCGATCATCTTTATGGTTCAGAAGAGCTGAAAACCACCGTGGCCGATCCGGCTTACCGCAACGACTGGGGCTTTTACGACGACACCGTGCTGGATGAAGCCTGGAAGAAATTCGAGGAGCTTTCCCGCGCCGGTAAACGCTTTTCGCTGTTTGCGCTGACCGTCGACACGCACCACCCGGATGGCTTCGTCTCGCGCACCTGCAAGCGTCAGCGCTACGACATCGACGGCAAAAACAACACCTCGTTCAGCGCCGTGACCTGTAGCCAGGAGCACATCGCGGCGTTCGTTGAGAAAATCAAAGCATCGCCTTACTTCAAAAATACGGTCATCGTCGTCTCGTCAGACCATCTGGCAATGAAAAACAGCGCCTGGGACGAGCTGAGCAAGCGGGATCGCAGCAACCTGTTCTTTGTGCTGCGCGGCGACCAGCCCCGGCAGGAGGTTATCGCCACCAAACGTAACTCGATGGACAACGGCGCGACGGTGCTGGATATTCTGGGCGGCGATAACTTTATTGGCCTGGGCCGCAGCACGCTGTCGGGGCAATCCCTGTCGGAAATCTTCCTCAACATGAAGGAAAAAATCCTTGCCTGGAAGCCGGACATCATCCGTCTGTGGAACTTCCCGAAAGAGATACAGGATTTCACCATCGATCGGGATAAAAAAACGATCGCCTTTTCCGGCAGCCATTTCCGCCTGCCGCTGCTGCTGCGGGTGTCAGACAAGCGCGTCGAGCCGCTGCCTGAAAGTGAATACTCTGCGCCACTGCGCTTCCAGCTGGCGGATTTCGCCCCGCGCGATAACTTCGTCTGGGTCGACAGGTGCTACAAAATGGGGCAGCTCTGGTCGCCTCAGCTGTCACTCTCCACCGACTGGTGCGTCTCTCAGGGGCAGCTCGGCGGTGAGCAGACCGTACAACACGTCAGTAAACCAGTGTGGCAGGGTAAAACCGCGTTCAGGGATACGGTTATTGATACCGTACGCTATCAGCGCAACGTCGATCTGCTGAAGGTCGTCGACAACGATATTCGTTACAAAGCGGACAGCTTCATCTTTAACGTAGCCGGCGCGCCGGAGGAGGTGAAGCAGTTCAGCGGTATTTCACGTCCTGAATCGTGGGGGCGCTGGTCCAACGCGCAGTTGGGCGATGAGGTGAAAATCGAATATAACGAGCCGCTGCCGGAGAAATTCGACCTGGTGATCACCGCCCGGGCATTTGGCCCTAACGCCAATAGGCCCGTACCGGTACGCGTGGGCGATCGGGAGCAGACGCTGACGCTTGGGAACGAGGTCAGCACTCACACGCTGCACTTCGAGAACCCCTCGCGCAGCAATACGCTGGTCATTGTGCCGCCAGACCCGCAGGCCACAAACGAAGGGAATATTCTCGGCCACTCTCCGCGCAGGCTGGGCATTGGCATGGTGGAGATCAAAATCGTCAGTAAAGCCGGCTAATGATGCAGCGCCCGGCCAAAAGCCGGGCGCTTATGAAAATAAATAATCCTATAAAAACCTTATAAATTAGCTAAAAGCACCATATTTAAGCCTTTTTATTTTATAAATATCCCGCCAAAGCCGTAATTCATAAAATATGCAGCTCCTTAATACACCGCGGGGAGTGACGCACTTTTATCATGCTAACCGGCTATAAGTTCGAATCCATCCGGGCGCTGCGCAGTGAAATAGTGATTGCGTGGGAGGTATTGTCCACGGCCAAGCCTCACGTCAATCTCGAAGACTACTTTTGCGCGATGCCCGCGACGCAGCGTAAAGCGCATTTCTTTGCGCAGCTTCGTCATGCCATGTTGCGCGAAGAAGGCAAAAAATATTATCTCAACGCGACATCGGATTTGCTGCTGGAAACGGACTTCCTCGACAGGCTGAAAGAAGAAACGCCCCGCCCGGAGAGGCTTGCTATCGAAGTTACCGATCTTCATCGCATCGTACAGCTTGATGACGACAAAAGCCGGGCCCTGCGGATATGCATCGCCACGCTGCATCAGCGGGGTATCGAAGTGTGGGCTGACGACGTCTGCGAAGATCTCATTCCGGCTCTGCTTGCCAGCCAGATCCGCTTCTGCGGCGTCAAAATTGACAAGCATACTTTCTGGAGCGGCCGCGTCGAGCAGGAAAAGTTTCTGCACCTCACCCGCCAGTGCAAGCGTCTCGCCAGTAAGGTGTTGATAGAGGGTATCGAAACCGCGGGTGATTTCGCGCTGGCCCGCGCCAGCGCGGCCGATTACGGCCAGGGCTACCTGTGGGGCAACTCATGACGCCCTGCATTATCAACGCGGGCTTTCGGGTCATCATCCTGAGCGAAAACGCGTATTTATGCCTTGGGCTCAGGTCGATTATCGCTACCGCCGTCGCCCCACGTCCCGAGATTTACTGGATTAACGACGTTAATCCCGAAGGGCTTCTGCACCTGCAGGAGCACCTCCTGAATACCCGCGCCGGGTCAGACTGGCTGGTCTTTACCGATGCGGCCCGCGTGGATGAGATTAACGCTTTCCTGCGCGGCGAGCGCGCCAGAGTGGTGGCGGACAATCTGACGCTTGCTCAGCTGAGCCGCTGCTTTAGCGACACGACATACTCTTTCGAAAACCTCGCCACGCTCACGTATCAGGAGATGCGGGTTTGCATGCTGTTTCACAAAGGATTCAGCCCGGTTCGTATCGCACAGGTCTTTGGTAAGTCACCTAAAACGATTTACACCCACAAGCGTAACGCGATGAACAAATTTTGCTGCCAGAACCTGGCGGAATTCCATCGAAAACTCTGCCTGCTGGACGCTCAGCTCTCGTCTCTGTAATTGCACCGTTAACCACGTTAGGAAATAAGATCATGAGAATTATCCCCACTGTTGTATGTTGTTCGGTTCTCCTGCTTCCTGCCGCTGCGATCGCAGCAGACAGCACCGCAAGCGCGACGATGCACGTCTCGCTCGAGGTGGTTAAATCCTGCACCCTCAACGCCAACGACCTTAACTTCTCGCGCCACGGTTCGGATGAAACCAGTGAAATACAGGCCAAAACCCAGGTCGATATCGTCTGTACCAACGGTACGCCGTTCACGCTCTCCGCGACCAGCAACGATAGCAGCGAAAACGGCACCTTCTGGCTGAAGCCGGATAACGGCGAAACGGGCGCCCAGAAAATTGCCTGGAAACTGTTTGCTGACGAGGGCAAACAGACGCAAATCACCGGCACTGACGGGCTCACCGATACCGGCAACGGCATGAAACAGGAAGAGACGCTGTACGGTGTTATTGATGCAGGCGCCCTGACGGCCGCGCAGGCGGGCACCTATAGCGACGATATCACCTTAAACCTGGTGTACTGATCGTGCGACGCTATCTTCCCTGCTTCATTATCTGGCTCATGATGCTGGCGCTGCTGTCACGCTACGCGCTGGCCGCCACGCTTCAGGTCGCCCCTGTAACGCTCGATCTCCAGAGCGGGCAAAGAGCAACGGCGGTTTACCTCACTAACAGCGGGAAATCGGCCATCCATGCGCAGATACGGGTGTACGAGTGGAGCCAGAAAAACGGTAAAGACGTCCTGGCCGCCACCGAGGAGGTGGTCAGCAGCCCGGCGATGACCTCGCTGGCGCCGGGCCAGCAGCAGCTGGTGCGTATTATCGTCATGCGCCCGGGCCTGAATGAACAGGAGCAAAGCTACCGGCTGGTCATCGATGAGCTGCCGGATGCAGCGGCCCGCGCGGCCAGCCCCAACGCGGTGCATTTCCTGCTGCGCTACTCAATTCCGGTCTTCATTGCCGGAAACCAGACAGCGCCCGTCAGCCGCGATGCCCTGAGCTGCGAACAGGCGGACACCCCGGCGACTATCCGCTGCTATAACGCCGGAAACAGCCATATTCGCCTTAGCCACCTTCAGGCCCTGACGGCCAGCGGGCAGGCTGTGGCCTCGATTAAAGGCCTGGCGGGCTACGTACTGCCGGGACAGACCACGCTTCTGACATTCAGGCACGCTCCACGCCATACGCTCAGCGCGCTACGCGCCTACATCAATGACGATCACAATGCCAGCCAGATACCTCTGCGCCCGCTTGCCGCTCGCGCTCCTGCTTTGGCTACCGCTCATGCTGTCAGCCCGGGCTGAATCCACCGCTGACACCGTGCAATGGCTGGCCATCACCGTGAACCACGCCCCGCGTGGCGAGCTGTGGGCCTGCCGGGTAGCGGGTGACGCGTTGTGGATTAGCCGCAGCGACATGCAAAAACTGGGGCTTCGCGCCCCGGATAACCACAACGAGTGGATTGAACTGACGTCCCTGCCGGATCTCAGGGTCAGCCTCGATTTACTTTCTCAGCAGGTGTCAATTACCGCTGGAGCAAAGGCGCTCGCGGGGCAGCAGCACCTGGCTTTCGGGAGGCCGCCCTCGCCGTACCGCTATCCTGAGGCACAGCCCATCAGCGCGCTGACGCTCGGCTACGCGCTCTATGCCAGCGAGTCAGAGGGGAAACGACAGCTTAACGCCCAGACCATGCTGACCGCCTCCGGAATGCTGCCCGGCACCTTCAGCAGCAGCTTTTCCAGCCATGCCGGAGAGGAAAACAGCGCGGGACGGCCCGCCCACACGCGTCTTGAAACCCGCTGGCAGCGGGACAACACGGACTCGCTCACCAGCCTGGCGCTGGGGGACAGTATCACTACCGGCACCCGCTGGAGCCGACAGGTACGCTTTGGCGGACTGCACTGGGCACGTAATTTTGAGCTGAATCCCCAGCTCAACACCGAACCGCGCAGCCGCTACAGCGACACGGCCGTCCTGCCCTCAACGGTCGATCTTTACATCGATGGGCTTAAGCAGAGCAGCCAGCGCGTAACGCCGGGGGATTTTCTGCTGGATACCCTGCCCTCTTTTACCGGCAGCGGGCAGGCGCAGGTGGTCATTACCGACATCAACGGCCAGCGGCGCACCGTCCAGCTCGATCTGTACGGCGCGCCGGGAATGCTGGCGGAAGGGCTGAGCAGTGGCTCACTGGATATCGGCTGGATGCGGCAAAACTACGCCCTGCGCTCCAATGACTATGCCGCCTCGCCTATGCTCGACGCCGGCTGGCGTTATGGCGTGAATAACCAGCTGACGATGGCGCTGCATACGGAACAGCAGCGAAAGCTGCGTAACGTGGGCGCCGGCGCGGACTGGCTGATCTCCCCGGCTACGGGCATCCTCAGCCCGCACATCGCCCTAAGCGACAGCCCCTACGGTAAGGGAATGCAGTGGGGTCTTGGCTGGCAGTGGAGCGGTAACGGGACGGGCATTTCCGCCAGCACCGTTCGTACCGATGCCGCGTTCGCCGATAACGCTCGCATGAGCGGTGCCGTCCCCGTCAGACGCAGCGATAGCGTCTGGGTAAGCCACGCCGTTCCCCACGTCGGTACGCTGGGTGCGGGCTGGGTTCAACAACATTTCCAGGGCAATACCCAGCGCTACCTCAACGCCTCCTGGACCGTCTCGCTGCCGGCCCATCTCTCCAGCACGCTGAGCTACACGCGCTCGTTTACGGACTCGTCGAGTAACGTTCAGCTTATGCTCTCCGTTCCGTTTGGCCATCATGACACGCTTTCCGCTCAGGCTAGCCGGGAGTCCCCGCGTATGGATTATCGCCATCAGCCAGACAATCAGGCTGGCGGCTGGTCCTGGCAGCTGGGACAGGGCTTTGGCAAAAATCGGGAAAGGTATGCAGACGTGGGCTACCTTGGCCGCGCCGGAGAGTGGCACGCCGGGCTGGAGCAGGGCGTTAACACAGGCAGCCAGTACGCCTCGGCCGAAGGCAGCGTAACGCTGCTGGACCACAGCCTGCACGCGCTGCGCTACAACCAGCAGGGGCTGGCGCTGGTCTCCACGCGCGGTATCGGCCACGTGCCGGTGATGCTGGAAAACCGCCGGGCAGGCGAAACCGATGAGCGCGGGTACCTTCTGCTGACCGACCTGCCCCGCTACCACAACAGTAAAGTCACCATCGATCCGCTGGATCTGCCCCCCGACGCGATCGCGCCCGTCACCGACATGTATGCCAGGCCGGGCAACGGCAGCGCGGTGAAAGTCGATTTTAACGTCCATTACGCCGTGACGGTTCAGGCCCGGCTGGTGGACGCGCGCGGCCGGCCGCTGCCGCTGGGCAGCGTCGTGTCAACGCCGCACGGCGCCACCATCGTGGGACGCGACGGGTTTATCTGGCTTGAAGATCCGCCCCTGCCCGGTGAGCTGGTGGTGAAAACCGGTGAGGGTGAGTGCCGGGTCACGCTTCCGGCCCCGCGCGCCGCGTCAACCGTAATGAATATTGGAGAACAGCCGTGTCATTAAAAGCGTCGTTACTGCTGCTGCCCGTGCTTTCCATGAAGGCGATGGCGGCGGCATGCTGGATAACCTCGCCCGCCGTCATCAACTTTGGCAATGTCGTGGCGGGCAACGCTGCCTCGACCAGCACCGAGGTAAAATTTAGCTGTCAGGCCGACAACTACGGCACGTCAGAGTATATCAACGTCTGCCTGAGCAGCATTGACGCCCCGCCCTTTCAGATGCTCTCGCTGGGCGACGGGGACGGTAAACAATATACCCTGCTGTTTCGCCTGCTTAACGGCATCGCGCGTGCCCAGGAGCTGGGTCCCGCCAGCAGCGGAAATCTCATCCAGCAGACCATCATGGCGCAAAGCAATGCCAGCGTCAGCGGCAGCTTTCCGCTTATCGCCACCCTTCCGGCGGGGCAGAGCCAGCTCCCCGCGACCCACTATTACAACTACAACATGAATCTGCGCATCGCCTGGCACAGCGCCACCCGCCGGGACGCCCTGCAAAGCTGTGCAGACGGCTCCGCGGAGGGGGAACAGGTGCAGGGCGGGAGCAATGCCCAGGCCGAAATCAGCGAAGGGTGCTACATAGAGCGCGTCACCCCGCTCAACTTCGGCACCTTAACCAGCGCCGCCACGCTGCGCCCGACGCGCTCCACGGCAACCCTCACCACGCGCTGTCCGGCCGGAACCGCATTCACGCTCGCCATGGGAAAAGGCAATCATGCCAGCGGCGATCGGCGGCAGCTTTGCAACGATGAGGGCCAGTGCCTGCGCTATACGCTCTGGCAGGATGCCGCGGCCACGCAAAGCTGGGGCGATCAAAGCAGCGGCGATGCGCTGCAGGTCACCAACCCCGCCGGCGGCACGCAGAACTTCACCGTTTACGGAGAAGTACCGGCCCAGCCCCTGAGCGGTACGGGTGAGTTTATTGACGACGTGATAATTACGCTGACTTATTAAACGACACAAAAAACCGTCTGGATCAATGTTATCGGTAACAATGGCGCTAAAATAACCAGCAGTTCCGCTTAGGAAGGCGTAATGCCTTCTCTTTTTTAATTAATTATCTCTGTCTGCATTACAACAAATTATGAAATACCTGCTCGCTGATGCCCTCGTTTACAACGACGAGGACGGTACCGTTACTCCCGTTAATGCGCCGGAAGAGGATGCGCAGCTCCTCACCTGTACGGCCAATACCATCCTGAAGCTGCTGGTAAAGCATCATGGTAACGTCATCGAACGGGAAACGTTTCTCCGTGAGGTCTGGGATAAGCGCGGGCTTCAGGGATCCAACAACTCGTTAAACCAGTACATCAGCATCCTGCGCAAAATGCTGGCCAGCCTGCTTCCCGACGTGCTGTTTATCGTTACGGTGCCTAAAACGGGCTTTATGCTCTGCGCGGACGTCACGGTAACGGCGCTGGAAGAGGAGGCCCCGGCGGCCGAAACGGCGAAACCCGCCTGGCGCATTCGGCCTGAACTGCTGTTCTGCGGCGCGCTCACGCTCGCTATCGTCGCGCTGTGCGTCTGGATAACGGCCGTCAAGCCAGAAGCCCCGCAGAGCGAAATCCATTTGCTCACCCATATTGGCGCGTGTCCGGTCTACACCTTTACGCCGCTGGCAGATGTGTTTCACGGGAGGGCGGTTGCGCTGGCGCAAACCCTTCAGCGAGACGGTCATTTGCCGTGCCTGAAAAATTCAATCTTCTACATGCACATTCAGAGAACGCTGTTCTACGGTCACGAAGGGCGGCTGGTGCTATCCCAATGCTCCCTTGCCCGGGGTAAAGCCAGCGCCTGCCGGACGCTTTTCTATTACGAGTGGTGATATGAGACAGAAAAAAGTTTGGCTAATACTGGTACTCAACCTGTTGCTTCTGGGCTCCGCGCTGGCGTGGTACTTTTACACGCCTCCGCTCTCGGTGGCCTGCGATGGAAACCTGACGTTCTCCGACAAACGTGACAGCCATGCCTTCACGTTTGACGGCGAGGTTATTATGCGTTTTCAACCCGATAAAACGGGCTACATTACGCTAAACGGTAACGTTGAGAACGCCCCCCAGAGCTGGGAAGTGTCTCGTCAGGAGATGTTTAAGTGGCGCCAGGTGGAGGGAGAACTGTATGAAATCGTCATTCAAAAAGTGGAGCGCTTTAGCCATGACGCCATGCCGCCGGGAGTATTTGAAAAGTATGTCGCCGGCCTGACGCTGGGGAAAAAAAGGCTCCTGACGATAGAGCGCACGCCCCAGGGCGCGCTGGTCATTAGCAATTTTTATTCGCCCGTGCTGATCTGCTCAGTGTAGCGTCGGCCGCTCAGGCTATACTTCCAGCCATGAACATTCGCATTCGCCCCACTTTTGTCAACGACGTTGCCGCCCTGCCCGCCATCGAGCGCGCGGCGGGCCGGCGTTTTCGCGACTATCCGGCGCTGGCCTGGCTGGCCGAAGGCGACGTTATTTCCGTTGAAGTGCACCTCGGTTACATCGCGCGCGGACTAAGCTGGCTGGCGCTGGCAGACGATCGTCCCGTGGGCTTTATCCTCGCAGAAGCCCATCCAACGTCGCTGTTTATTGAGGAACTCTCGGTCGATCTGGACTGGCAGGGAAAAGGGGCTGGACGCCAGCTCATCGCCCGCGCCGCCGCGCATGCCCGCAGCCTCGGCCTGCGTTCGCTGACGCTAACAACCTTTTGCGAGGTACCGTGGAATGCGCCATTTTATGCCCGGCTGGGCTTTGAAAGGGTGACGACGCTGACGCCGGAGCTGCGCCGGAAAAGGGAAGAAGAGACCGCGCACGGGTTAGCGTCAAACGACCGCTGCGCCATGCGCCTGCCTCTCTAATATCGCCCGGTAGCGCTGCGCTTACCGGGCCTGGAGCACACTCGAACCGCTGGCCGGGTCAGGCACAGCCGTTACCCGGCGAAACGCGCGGCGTCAGAACGTTTCCCAGTTATCGCCCGCGTCCGCGGTCGCCGGTTTACGCGCCGCTACCGGTGCCGCAACGCTTTTCGCGGAAGCGAACTCGCGCGCTTTCTGCTGCTCCTGCTGAATGCGGAACACCGCCACGGCCTGCGTCAGACGGCTCGCCTGCTCTTCCAGCGCCGCTGCCGCTGCAGCAGACTCCTCTACCAGCGAGGCGTTCTGCTGGGTCACGCGATCCATCTCCGCCACCGCCAGGCCGACCTGGTCGATACCGCGGCTCTGCTCGTCAGACGCAGAGGCAATCTCGCCCATAATGTCCGTCACGCGGGTGACCGCGTTCACGATTTCACCCATGGTTTCACCGGCGCTTTCCACCAGCGTAGAACCCACTTCGACACGGCCCACGGAGTCTTCAATCAGGCTCTTGATTTCACGGGCGGCCTGGGCGCTGCGCTGCGCCAGGTTACGCACTTCACCCGCAACAACCGCAAAGCCGCGGCCCTGCTCGCCCGCACGCGCCGCTTCTACCGCCGCGTTCAGCGCCAGGATGTTGGTCTGGAAGGCAATGCCGTCGATCACGCTGATAATATCGGCGATTTTCTGCGAGCTGCCGGCGATATCGCGCATGGTTTGCACCACGTTATCCACCACCTTCCCGCCTTTCTGCGCGGTTTCGGATGCGCTCAGCGCCAGGTTGCTCGCCTGACGGGCGTTCTCGGCGTTTTGCTTCACGGTCGCGGTCAGCTGCTCCATGCTGGCTGCGGTCTCTTCCAGCGACGCCGCCTGCTGCTCGGTACGGGAAGAGAGATCGTTATTGCCCATCGAGATTTCGCTCGCGCCGCTGTAAATGGCGTTCGCGCCGTTACGCACGTCGCCCACGGTGCGGACCAGCTCGCCCTGCATGTGGCGCAGGGAGTCGGCCAGCTCACCCATCTCGTTGGTGCCTTCCACGTCGATGCGCTTCACCAGGTCGCCGCTGGCGATATGGCGAATGCTGTCGATCAGACGGGTCATCGGAGAGATGAGCGCCTGACGAATGCCGAGCCAGACGGCTACAATCACCACCAGCACCGCAATCAGTACGCTAATCAGCACCCAGATAGCCTGGTGATAAGAGCTGTTGCTGTCTTCAACCGCAGTCTGATACAGCGCGTCGTTCTGCTGCAGATAGCTGACGTACTGCTTCTCAAAGCCATCCTGATAGCTCTGGGTCGGCTGGTCGAAGAACTCGTTGATTTTGCCGGCACCCAGCAGCTGGATCAGCTCAGCCAGCGCGCCGTGGTAGATATCGTAGTTACGTTTAATTTCAAGCGCCGCAGCGTCGCTCTGGCGCGGGTCGCGCGGCAGCGCTTCGTAATCCGCCCAGTTTTTTTCCGCCTGCTTCAGAGACGCGGAGGCAATCTGCATCAGCTCGGCGACGGTTGAGCCGCTGCCGATATTGTTCTGATCCATCATGTAGCGGATACCCGCGCGGTTCAGGGTATTACGGGTTTGCAGCAGCGCCACCCAGCTGCCGTTCAGGGTGGACTGCTGCTGGCGAATGGTTTGCAGGATGGTGAAATTCTCTTTGTCGTGCTTCAGGGCATTGAAGAAAAGACCACCGGACGTGAGTTGTAAAAGGCCAAATATCGCTAAAACCAGCATTAAGCTGGTGACAATCTTGATACGGTTTAACATGTTTTCGTTTTCCTCAGACAGATAACAGAATTTTCGGCCTGGTAAGGGAAAACTTTACGAAAATCATCCTGGAATTTAGGGTTTTTACTCTTCGTCCCGCGCGGCAATATGCCGGTTTCCGAGTTCAATAAACTCCTCCAGCAGCGCCGTCAGCTGCTTCATCTTCTCCGGCGTATACTCCGCCTCAATCTGCTGGTACGCCTCTTCCACCTGTGCCTGAGCACGCTGGTACAGCGCGTTACCCTCTCTGGTGAGCGACACGTACAGCTTGCGCTGGTCGTTCACCGGCTTTAAGCGCAGCACCAGGCCGTCGCGCTCCATGCGCGTCAGAATGCCGGTCAGGCTTGGGCGCAAAATGCAGGTGCGAAAGGCCAGGTCGTGAAAATCCATGGAGGGATGCTCGGCCAGCACGCGCACAATACGCCACTGCTGCTCGGTCAGGTTATGCCGCTTCACAATCGGGCGGAAGTAGCCCATCGCCGCTTCCCGCGCCTGCAGCAGCGCGATGGTTAATGAATCATGCATAGCCTTCCTCTCATATCATTAACAAGTAAACAATCCAAAAAAGACGTTTTTATAAACAACACGTTTTAACTCAAAAAGTCTAACAGAATCAGCGCTATTTTTTTAACACGTTAATTTTAATAGCTTTTAACCCTTATATGTAAATTTATTGTTATTCATATCACAAATTATTCACTTCTGATTGCGAAACGAACAGCAAAAGCATAAAACCAGATCATTAACATATTAATGAAATCCAAACCGGTCATCCGGCCAGAGGAGTATGTCAATGAAAGGTACCGTTTTTGCCGTGGCGCTAAACCACCGAAGCCAGCGAGAAGCCTGGGCTGACGCCTTTGAAAAAGCCCCCTACAACGCGCCGCCACAAACGGCGGTATGGTTTATCAAGCCGCACAACACCGCGATCCGCGCAGGCGAACCGATCCCCTTCCCGCAGGGCGAAACGGTGCTAAGCGGCGCGACGGTCGCGCTGGTGGTGGGTAAAACCGCCAGCAGGGTACGGGTGGAGGATGCCGCAGCGTACATCGCGGGATATGCGCTGGCCAACGAGGTGAGCCTGCCGGAAGAGAGCTTCTACCGCCCGGCCATCAAGGCCAAATGTCGGGACGGGTTTTGCCCGACTGGCGAGCTGGCTGCCGTCGGCAACGTCGATAACCTGACCATCGTCACCGAAATCAACGGCCGCGAAGCGGATCGCTGGAGCACCGCCGATCTGCACCGCGGCGCCGCCGAACTGCTGAGCGCCCTGAGCGAGTTTGCCACCCTGAACCCCGGGGATGCGATATTGCTCGGCACCCCGCAAAACCGCGTTGAGATCCGCCCGGGCGATCGGGTACGCATTCTGGCAGAAGGTTTCCCGCCGCTGGAAAACCCGGTGGTTGATGAACGCGACGTCGCCCTCGCGCAAAGCGCGCCCCCGCATCCCACGCTGTTTGCCCTCGGCCTGAACTATGCCGATCACGCCAGCGAGCTGGACTTCAGGCCGCCGACCGAGCCGCTGGTGTTTATCAAAGCGCCGAACACCTTCAACGGCGACAGCCAGACCTCGGTGCGCCCGAACGGCGTTGAATACATGCATTACGAAGCGGAGCTGGTGGTGGTCATCGGCAAAACCGCGCGCAAGGTCAGCGAAGCCGAGGCGATGGACTATGTTGCGGGCTATACGGTCTGCAACGACTACGCCATCCGCGACTACCTGGAAAACTACTACCGCCCGAACCTGCGGGTAAAAAGCCGCGACGGGCTGACGCCCATTTCCCCCAACATCGTGCCGAAAGCGGCGATCCCCGACCCGCACAGCCTCACCCTGCGCACCTTCGTCAACGGCGAGCTGCGTCAGGAAGGCACCACCGCAGATCTCATTTTCAGCATCCCGTACCTGATTGCGTACCTGAGCGATTTTATGACCCTGCAGCCGGGCGACATGATTGCCACCGGCACGCCGAAGGGGCTGTCCAACGTGGTACCGGGCGATGAGGTGGTGGTGGAAGTGGAGGGCGTGGGCCGCCTGATGAACCGCATTGTCAGCGAGGAGACAACAAAATGAAAAAGATTAACCACTGGATCAACGGTAAAAACGTCGCCGGAAGCGAGTACTTCCACACCACTAACCCGGCCTCCGGCGAGGTATTAGCGGAAGTGGCCTCCGGCGGTGAAGCCGAGGTTCATCAGGCCGTCGCCGCCGCCAAAGCGGCGTTCCCGAAATGGGCCAACCTGCCGATGAAGGAGCGCGCGCGCCTGATGCGTCGCCTGGGCGATCTGATTGACCAGAACGTGCCGGATATTGCCGCGATGGAAACCGCCGATACCGGCCTGCCGATCCACCAGACCAAAAACGTGCTGATCCCCCGCGCCTCGCACAACTTCGAGTTCTTCGCCGAGGTGTGCCAGCAGATGAACGGCAAAACCTACCCGGTCGACGACAAGATGCTTAACTACACCCTCGTGCAGCCGGTGGGCGTCTGCGCGCTGGTGTCGCCGTGGAACGTGCCGTTTATGACCGCCACCTGGAAGGTCGCCCCCTGCCTCGCGCTGGGCAATACCGCGGTGCTGAAGATGTCTGAACTCTCCCCGCTGACCGCCGACCGTCTGGGCGAGCTGGCGCTGGAGGCGGGCATTCCGGCGGGGGTGCTGAACGTGGTTCAGGGCTACGGCGCGACGGCTGGCGATGCGCTGGTGCGCCATCACGACGTGCGGGCCGTCTCCTTCACCGGGGGCACCGCCACCGGGCGCAACATCATGAAAAACGCCGGGCTGAAGAAATACTCCATGGAGCTGGGCGGCAAATCCCCGGTGCTGATTTTTGAGGATGCGGACATCGAGCGCGCGCTGGACGCCGCCCTGTTCACCATCTTCTCCATCAACGGCGAGCGCTGCACCGCGGGCTCGCGCATCTTCATCCAGCAGAGCATCTACCCGGAATTCGTGAAGCGCTTCGCCGAGCGCGCCAGCCGCCTGCGCGTGGGCGATCCGACCGATCCCAACACCCAGATTGGCGCGCTGATTAGCAAGCCACACTGGGAGAAAGTCTCCGGCTATATCCGCCTCGGCATTGAGGAGGGCGCGACCCTGCTGGCGGGCGGCCCGGACAAGCCGACCGATCTGCCCGCGCACCTGAAGGGGGGTAACTTCCTGCGACCAACCGTGCTGGCGGACGTCGACAACCGCATGCGCGTGGCGCAGGAGGAGATCTTCGGGCCGGTGGCCTGCCTGCTGCCGTTTAAGGACGAAGCGGAAGGCCTGCGCCTCGCCAACGACGTGGAGTACGGCCTGGCGTCGTACATCTGGACCCAGGACGTCAGCAAGGTGCTGCGCCTGGCGCGCAGCATCGAAGCGGGCATGGTGTTCGTGAATACCCAGAACGTGCGCGACCTGCGCCAGCCGTTCGGCGGCGTGAAGGCCTCCGGCACCGGGCGCGAAGGCGGCGAGTACAGCTTTGAAGTCTTCGCGGAGATGAAGAACGTCTGCATCTCCATGGGCGACCATCCGATTCCAAAATGGGGGATCTGACAATGGGCAAGTTAGCGTTAGCGGCGAAAATTACCCACGTACCGTCGATGTATCTTTCTGAACTGCCGGGAAAAAACCACGGCTGCCGCCAGTCGGCCATCGACGGGCATAAGGAAATTAGCAAGCGCTGCCGCGAGCTGGGCGTGGACACCATCATCGTGTTCGACACCCACTGGCTGGTGAACAGCGCCTATCACATCAACTGTGCGGACCATTTTTCAGGCGTCTATACCAGCAACGAGCTGCCGCACTTTATCCGCGACATGGCCTACGACTACGACGGCAACCCGGAGCTCGGCCAGCTGATCGCCGACGAGGCGGTAAAGCTTGGCGTGCGCGCCAAAGCGCACAACATTCCGAGCCTCAAGCTGGAGTACGGCACGCTGGTGCCGATGCGCTACATGAACGCGGATAAGCACTTCAGGGTGGTCTCCATCTCGGCGTTCTGCACGGTTCACGACTTCGCCGACAGCCGCAGGCTGGGCGAGGCCATCGTCAGCGCCATCAAAAAATATGACGGCACCGTGGCGGTGCTCGCCAGCGGCTCGCTGTCGCACCGCTTTATCGACGACCAGCGGGCGGAAGAAGGAATGAACAGCTACACCCGCGAGTTCGACCGCCAGATGGACGAGCGGGTAGTGAAGCTGTGGCGCGAGGGCCAGTTTAAGGAGTTTTGCAGCATGCTGCCGGAGTACGCCGACTACTGCTACGGCGAGGGCAACATGCACGACACGGTGATGCTGCTGGGCATGCTCGGCTGGGACAACTACGACGGCAAGGTGGAGTTCCTCACCGAGCTGTTCGCCAGCTCCGGCACCGGCCAGGTCAACGCCGTTTTCCCGCTGCCCGCATAAGGAGCCGCCATGCCGCACTTTATAGCCGAATGTACCGACAACATCCGCGAGCAGGCCGACCTGCCGGGGCTGTTCGCCAAAGTGAACGAGGCGCTGGCCGCCACCGGCATTTTCCCCATCGGCGGTATCCGCAGCCGCGCCCACTGGCTGGATACCTGGCAGATGGCCGACGGCAGGCACGATTACGCCTTTGTGCATATGACGCTAAAGATTGGTTCCGGGCGCAGCCTTGAGAGCCGGCAAGCGGTGGGTGAAATGCTGTTTACGCTGATCAAAGCGCATTTTGCCGACCTCATGGCCGCCCGCTATCTGGCGCTGTCGTTTGAGCTCGACGAACTGCACCCGACGCTCAATTACAAACAAAACAACGTGCACGCGCTGTTTACGTAACACCGTCCCCTCTCCCTTTGGGAGAGGGTTAGGGTGAGGGGATACCTCTGCGGCCCGATGCCCTCACCCCGTCCCTCTCCCACGGTGAGAGGGAGAAAACAAACATAAAACAGGATATCGCCATGCTCGATAAACACACCCATACCCTGATCGCCCACCGCCTGCATCAGGCGGAGCAGTCCCGGGAGCAGATCCGCGCGATCTCGCTGGAGTACCCGGAGATCACGATTGAAGACGCCTACGCCGTTCAGCGCGAATGGGTGAGCCTGAAGATCGCCGAAGGCCGCGTGCTGAAGGGCCACAAGATCGGCCTCACCTCGAAAGCGATGCAGGCCAGCTCGCAGATTAGCGAGCCGGACTACGGCGCGCTGCTGGACGACATGTTCTTCCACGACGGCAGCGACATCCCCGTCGATCGCTTTATCGTTCCGCGCATCGAGGTGGAGCTGGCGTTCGTGCTGGCCAAGCCGCTGCGCGGCCCGAACTGCACCATCTTCGACGTCTACAACGCCACGGATTACGTCATTCCCGCGCTGGAGCTGATCGACGCCCGCTGCCACAACGTCGACCCGGAAACCCGGCGCCCGCGCAAGGTGTTCGACACCATCTCCGATAACGCCGCCAACGCGGGGGTGATCCTCGGCGGCCGCCCGATTAAGCCCGACGAGCTGGATCTGCGCTGGATCTCCGCCCTGCTCTACCGCAACGGCGTGATCGAAGAGACCGGCGTCGCCGCGGGGGTGCTCAACCATCCGGCCAACGGCGTGGCGTGGCTGGCGAACAAGCTTGCGCCGTACGACGTGCAGCTTGAGCCGGGGCAGATCATCCTCGGCGGCTCCTTTACCCGCCCGGTGCCCGCCAGCAGAGGCGACACCTTCCACGTGGACTACGGCAATATGGGCTCCATCAGCTGCCGCTTTGTTTAGGAGAGGACCATGCAAAACGCATTCAAAGCGGCGCTGCAGGCAGGCCGCCCGCAAATCGGCTTATGGCTGGGGCTGACCAGCAGCTACAGCGCCGAGCTGCTGGCCGGAGCAGGCTTCGACTGGCTGCTGATTGACGGCGAGCACGCGCCGAACAGCGTGCAGACCGTCTTAACCCAGCTGCAGGCCATTGCCCCTTATCCGAGCCAGCCGGTGGTGCGCCCGTCGTGGAACGATCCGGTGCAGATCAAACAGCTGCTGGACGTGGGGGCGCAAACCCTGCTGGTGCCGATGGTGCAAAACGCTGAGGAGGCCCGTCTGGCGGTATGTTCCACGCGCTATCCGCCCGCGGGCATTCGCGGCGTCGGCAGCGCCCTGGCGCGGGCCTCGCGCTGGAACCGCATCCCTGACTATCTGCATCAGGCCAACGACGCCATGTGCGTGCTGGTGCAAATCGAAACCCGCGAGGCGCTGAAAAACCTGCCGCAGATCCTGGACGTGGACGGCGTCGACGGGGTGTTTATCGGCCCGGCGGATCTGAGCGCCGACATGGGCTATGCCGGTAATCCGCAGCACCCGGAAGTGCAGGCGGCCATTGAACAGGCGATCGCGCAGATCCTCGGCGCAGGGAAAGCGCCCGGGATCCTGATGGCCAACGAGCTGCTGGCCAAACGCTATCTCGAACTCGGCGCGCTGTTCGTTGCGGTCGGCGTGGATACCACCCTGCTCGCCCGCGGCGCGGAAGCGCTGGCAGCCCGCTTTACCGACGTCACCACAGCTGTTGATAACAATAAATCCGTCTACTAAACGTACGATGTGGAGCGCAACATGACGACCTCAACCCTGCAAAACAAAGCTGTTGAACATCGCGTTATAAATAAGCTGTTCCGTCGTTTAATCGTGTTTCTCTTTATCCTGTTTGTTTTTTCGTTTCTCGACCGCATCAACATCGGCTTTGCCGGGCTGACGATGGGCAAGGATCTGGGCCTCACCTCGACCATGTTTGGCCTGGCCGCGACGCTCTTTTACGTCACCTACGTGCTGTGCGGGATCCCGAGCAACATCATGCTGGCGAAGATCGGCGCGCGCCGCTGGATCGCCGGGATCATGGTGGTGTGGGGCATCGCCTCCACCTGTACCATGTTCGCCACCAGCCCGGAAACGCTTTACGTGCTGCGTATGCTGGTGGGCATTGCCGAAGCCGGTTTCCTGCCGGGGATCCTGGTCTACCTCACCTGGTGGTTCCCCGCGTATCACCGCGCCCGCGCCAACGCGCTGTTTATGATCGCCATGCCGGTGACCATGATGCTCGGCTCGATCCTCTCCGGGTACATCCTGGCGATGGACGGGCTGTGGAACCTGAAGGGCTGGCAGTGGCTGTTTCTGCTGGAAGGACTGCCGTCGGTAGTGCTCGGCGTGGTGACCTGGTTCTACCTCAACGACACGCCGGATCAGGCTACCTGGCTGGATGATGACGAAAAGCAGGCGCTGAAAACGATGATCGCCCGCGAGCAGGAAATGGCGATTGCGCACGCCGCCACACCGCGCTCGACGCTTCGCGAGGTACTGACGCCCGCCGTGCTGCTCTACACCCTGGCCTACTTCTGCCTGACCAACACGTTAAGCGCCATCAACATCTGGACGCCGCAGATCCTGCAAAGCTTCAACACCGGCAGCAGCAATATCACCATCGGCCTGCTGGCGGCGATCCCGCAGTTTTGCACCATCCTCGGGATGATCTGGTGGAGCCGCCGCTCCGACAGGCTGAAAGAGCGAAAAAAGCACACCATCCTGCCGTACCTGTTTGCGGCGGCAGGCTGGATGCTGGCCTCGGCGACCGATCACAGCCTGATCCAGCTGCTTGGCATCATCATGGCCTCAACCGGATCGTTTACCGCCATGGCGATATTCTGGACCACGCCGGATCGGGTTATCAGCCTGCAGTCACGCGCGGTAGCCCTGGCGGTGATCAACGCCATCGGTAACGTGGGTTCCGCCGTCAGCCCGTTGCTGATTGGGATCCTGCGCGACGCGACCGGCAGCTTCAGTTCAGGGCTGTGGTTCGTGGCCGGGCTGCTGCTGGTGGGCGCGCTGGTGCTGACGCGCATCCCGATGACGCAGCGGGATCAACAGAGGAACAATCATGTGCCAGAGCCCCATCGCCAACATTGATATCAGCAAGGAGTACGACGAAAGTCTGGGCACCGACGATGTGCACTATCAGTCGTTCGCCCGCATGGCGGCCTTTTTTGGCCGCGACATGCAGGCGCATCGTCACGACCAGTACTTCCAGATGCACTTTCTCGATACCGGGCAGATTGAGCTCCAGCTCGACGATCACCGCTACTCGGTGCAGGCGCCGCTGTTCGTCCTCACGCCGCCGTCGGTGCCGCACGCGTTTATCACCGAATCCGACAGCGACGGCCACGTTCTGACGGTGCAGGAAGATCTGATCTGGCCGCTGCTGGAGGTGCTCTACCCCGGCACGCGGGAAGCGTTCGGCCTGCCGGGGATTTGCCTCTCGATGGCCGACAAGCCTGACGAGCTGGCGGCGCTCAGGCACTACTGGCAGCTGATCGCGCGGGAATCAACCTCCCAGCTGCCGGGGCGCGAGCACACGCTGGTCCTGCTGGCGCAGGCGGTGTTTACCCTGCTGCTGCGCAACGCGAAGCTCGACGACCACGCGTCAGGCGGAATGCGCGGCGAGCTGAAGCTGTTCCAGCGCTTTAACCAGCTCATTGATACCCACTATCACCTGCACTGGACGGTGCCGGAATACGCCAGCGAACTGCACCTGACCGAATCTCGGCTGACGGACATCTGCCGCCGCTTCGCCAACCGCTCACCAAAACGGCTGATTTTCGACCGCCAGCTGCGGGAGGCCAGGCGCCTGCTGCTGTTTTCCGACAGCGCGGTCAGCGAAATTGCCTGGCAGCTGGGGTTTAAGGATCCGGCCTATTTCGCCCGTTTTTTCAATCGCCTGACCGGGTGCTCGCCAAGCGCGTATCGGGCGCAGAAAGTACCGGTTTCCCCTCACCCCGGCCCTCTCCCCAAGGGGGAGAGGGTGTAATTGTTCCCTCTCCCCTTTGGGGAGAGGGTTAGGGTGAGGGGACAACGATCACAAATCCCCTCACCACCCGAAAAGTACCCGCCGTTGTCCCAATCGTCCCTTCACGGTCCGCCCTTCTCACGCTTCAATTAAACAACAAAAACAAAACATAAATTTAACAACCATCTTCCGATACGAGGTCCCTATGAAGCCTGAAGAGTTCCGCGCCGATGCCAAACGTCCGTTAACCGGCGAAGAGTATTTAAAAAGCCTGCAGGACGGTCGCGAGATTTATATCTACGGCGAGCGCGTCAAAGACGTAACTACCCATCCGGCATTCCGCAACGCGGCGGCGTCCATCGCGCAGATGTACGACGCCCTGCACAAGCCGGACATGCAGGATACGCTCTGCTGGGGCACCGACACCGGCAGCGGCGGCTATACCCATAAGTTCTTCCGCGTGGCGAAAAGCGCCGACGACCTGCGCCAGCAGCGCGACGCCATCGCCGAGTGGTCGCGCCTGAGCTACGGCTGGATGGGCCGCACGCCGGACTATAAAGCCGCGTTCGGCTGCGCGCTCGGCGCTAACCCGGCCTTCTACGGCCAGTTCGAGCAGAACGCCCGCAGCTGGTACACCCGCATTCAGGAAACCGGCCTGTACTTTAACCACGCCATCGTCAACCCGCCTATCGACCGCCACAAGCCGGCGGACGAGGTGAAAGACGTTTACATCAAGCTCGAGAAAGAGACCGATGCCGGGATTATCGTCAGCGGCGCAAAAGTGGTGGCCACCAACTCCGCGCTGACCCACTACAACATGATCGGCTTCGGCTCCGCGCAGGTGATGGGTGAAAACCCGGACTTCGCGCTGATGTTCGTCGCGCCAATGGACGCCGAGGGCGTGAAGCTGATCTCCCGCGCCTCTTACGAGATGGTGGCAGGCGCCACCGGCTCCCCGTACGACTACCCGCTCTCCAGCCGCTTCGACGAGAACGACGCGATCCTGGTGATGGATCACGTGCTGATCCCATGGGAAAACGTGCTGATCTACCGTGATTTCGACCGCTGCCGCCGCTGGACGATGGAAGGCGGCTTCGCCCGCATGTACCCGCTTCAGGCCTGCGTGCGTCTGGCGGTGAAGCTCGACTTTATCACCGCCCTGCTGAAAAAATCGCTGGAGTGTACCGGCACCCTCGAGTTCCGCGGCGTGCAGGCGGATCTGGGCGAAGTGGTCGCCTGGCGCAACATGTTCTGGGCGCTGAGCGACTCCATGTGCTCCGAAGCCACGCCGTGGGTTAACGGCGCGTACCTGCCCGATCACGCGGCGCTGCAGACCTACCGCGTGATGGCGCCAATGGCCTACGCGAAGATTAAGAACATCATCGAACGCAACGTCACCTCCGGGCTGATCTACCTGCCGTCCAGCGCGCGGGATCTGAACAACCCGCAGATCGACCAGTACCTGGCGAAATACGTGCGCGGCTCCAACGGCATGGATCACGTCGAGCGCATCAAGATTTTGAAGCTGATGTGGGATGCCATCGGCAGCGAGTTTGGCGGCCGTCACGAGCTGTACGAAATCAACTACTCCGGGAGCCAGGACGAAATTCGCCTTCAGTGCCTGCGCCAGGCGCAGAGCTCGGGCAACATGGACAAGATGATGGCGATGGTCGACCGCTGCATGTCCGAGTACGACCAGCACGGCTGGACCGTACCGCACCTGCACAACAACACCGATATCAACATGCTGGATAAGCTGCTGAAATAACGCAGCGGGAGGTTTCAATGCAATCAGAAGAACGCCTGCGTTTTCGCGACGCGATGGCCAGCCTGTCGGCGGCGGTCAACGTCATTACCACCGAGGGTGAGGCCGGTCGCTGCGGCATTACCGCCACCGCCGTCTGTTCCGTTACGGACACGCCGCCGTCGCTGATGGTGTGCATCAACGCCAGCAGCGCCATGAATCCGGTCTTTCAGGGCAACGGCAAGCTGTGCGTTAACGTGCTGAACCACGAGCAGGAGATCATGGCCCGCCACTTTGCCGGGATGACGGGCATGGCAATGGAGGAGCGCTTTGCCCTCTCCTGCTGGCAGAAAGGCCCGCTGGCGCAGCCGGTACTGAAAGGGGCGCTGGCAAGCCTGGAAGGGGAGATAGCCCAGGTGCAAACTATCGGCACCCATCTGGTTTACCTCGTTGAAATTAAGAACATCATCCTCAGCGGCGAGGGGCACGGCCTGATCTACTTCAGGCGCCGTTTCCATCCGGTGATGCTGGAGATGGAAGCCGCGGTGTAATGCCGTTGCGCAAAAAACGCTGAGGTTCCGCGCGGGTGTGGGCGGCCACGCCCGTCAGCGCTGGATTATTCTTAGTGATCTCAATCACATATTTCCCTCCACTGAGGGTGAGCCCTGACCACTCGCCCTCGCTTTTGACCGCTCACGCATCGCTTTCAACCACTCACCCATTTACCGTCCTTTACGCGCGCGAGGATCTGGCACGATCGCTCCAGCATTAATCAATACCTCCTCACAACGAACCCTGACCCTTTTTTCTTTACATAAAAAACCAGGTCTTACTATGGATACTAAAAAACTACTGAAGCACGTGCCCTGGGCCTTACTCGGGATCCTCGGCGCTTTCTGTCTGGCGGTTGTCGCATTACGCCGGGGCGAGCACGTAAGCGCCCTGTGGATCGTGGTCGCGTCGGTTTCCGTCTACCTTGTGGCTTATCGCTACTACAGCTTATACATCGCGCAGAAGGTCATGAAGCTCGACCCGACGCGTGCCACCCCGGCGGTCATTAACAATGACGGCCTGAACTACGTGCCAACCAACCGCTACGTGCTGTTTGGCCACCACTTTGCCGCCATTGCAGGCGCTGGTCCGCTGGTCGGCCCGGTGCTGGCCGCGCAGATGGGCTACCTGCCGGGTACGCTCTGGCTGCTGGCGGGCGTGGTGCTGGCGGGGGCGGTGCAGGACTTTATGGTGCTGTTTATCTCCTCGCGCCGTAACGGCTCGTCGCTGGGTGAGATGATCAAAGAAGAGATGGGCCGCGTGCCGGGCACTATCGCCCTGTTTGGCTGCTTCCTGATTATGATCATCATCCTGGCGGTGCTGGCGTTAATCGTGGTGAAAGCGCTGGCCGAAAGCCCGTGGGGCGTCTTTACCGTCTGCTCTACCGTACCGATTGCGCTGTTCATGGGCATCTACATGCGCTTCCTGCGCCCTGGCCGCGTGGGCGAGGTGTCGGTTATCGGTATCGTGCTGCTGGTCGCCTCTATCTACTTCGGCGGCGTGATTGCGCACGACCCGTACTGGGGCCCGGCGCTGACCTTTAAGGACACCACCATCACCTTCGCGCTGATCGGTTACGCGTTCATCTCTGCCCTTCTGCCGGTGTGGCTGATTCTGGCACCGCGCGACTACCTGGCGACCTTCCTGAAAATCGGCGTAATCGTCGGGCTGGCAATCGGTATTGTGATCATCAACCCGGAGCTGAAAATGCCGGCGGTGACCCAGTACATTGACGGCACCGGCCCGCTGTGGAAAGGCGCCCTGTTCCCGTTCCTGTTTATTACTATCGCCTGCGGCGCCGTGTCTGGCTTCCACGCGCTGATCGCCTCCGGCACCACGCCGAAGCTGATGGCCAACGAAACCGACGCGCGCTTCATCGGTTACGGCGCGATGCTGATGGAGTCCTTCGTGGCGATCATGGCGCTGGTTGCGGCATCTATTATCGAGCCAGGCCTGTACTTCGCGATGAACACGCCGCCGGCGGGTCTGGGCATCACCATGCCAAACCTGCATGAAATGGGCGGCGAAAATACCGCAATGATTATGGCCCAGCTGAAAGAGGCCAGCGTACACGCGGCGGCGACCGTCAGCTCCTGGGGCTTTGTGATCTCGCCTGAGCAGATCATGCAGACCGCGAAAGACATCGGCGAACCGTCCGTGCTGAACCGCGCAGGTGGTGCACCGACGCTGGCGGTGGGTATCGCTCACGTGTTCCATAAAGTGCTGCCGTGGGCGGACATGGGCTTCTGGTACCACTTCGGTATTCTGTTCGAAGCGCTGTTCATCCTCACCGCGCTGGATGCCGGTACCCGCGCGGGCCGCTTCATGCTGCAGGACCTGCTGGGTAACTTCGTGCCGTTCCTGAAGAAAACCGACTCTCTGGTGGCGGGCGTTCTCGGTACGGCGGGCTGCGTCGGCCTGTGGGGCTACCTGCTGTATCAGGGCGTTGTTGACCCGCTCGGCGGCGTTAAGAGCCTGTGGCCGCTGTTCGGCATCTCTAACCAGATGCTGGCGGCAGTGGCGCTGGTGCTCGGTACCGTTGTGCTGGTGAAGATGAAGCGCACCAAATACATCTGGGTCACCGTGGTGCCTGCGCTGTGGTTGCTGCTCTGCACCACCTGGGCGCTGGGTCTGAAGCTGTTCAGCAGCAACCCGCAGCTGGAAGGCTTCTTCTACATGGCTAACCAGTACAAGGAGAAGATCGCCGCAGGCGGCGCGGATCTGACCGCGCAGCAGGTTGCCAACATGAACCATATCGTGGTGAACAACTACACCAACGCGGGCCTGAGCATTCTGTTCCTGGTAGTGGTGTACAGCATCATCTTCTACGGCATCAAAACCTGGATGAAGGTGCGTAACGCTGATGGTCGTACGGATAAAGAGACCCCGTACGTGCCGGTGCCGGAAGGCGGCGTGAAGACCTCTTCCCACCATTAATCTACTAATACCCCTCACCCCAGCCCTCTCCCCATAGGGGAGAGGGTGTAAAAGTTCCCTCTCCCCTATGGGGAGAGGGTTAGGGTGAGGGGCTTTTCCTGTCTGGAATCCACAATGTTTGGTAACTTAGGCGAAGCAAAAAAATACCTCGGTCAGGCGGCGAAAATGCTGATTGGCATTCCGGACTATGACAACTACGTTGAGCATATGAAGACCAACCATCCGGATAAGCCGTACATGACCTACACCGAATTCTTCCGCGAGCGTCAGGAAGCGCGCTACGGCGGAAGTGGAGAAGGCGGCGTCCGCTGCTGCTAAAGGAGAGACCATGACCCCGATTGCCGTTACCCTGCTGACCGGTTTTCTCGGCGCCGGTAAAACCACCCTGCTGCGCCACATTCTGAACAAGCAGCACGGCTTTAAAATCGCCGTCATTGAAAACGAGTTCGGCGAAGTCTCCGTTGACGACCAGCTGATTGGCGATCGCGCCACCCAGATCAAAACCCTGACCAACGGCTGCATCTGCTGCACCCGCTCCAGCGAGCTGGAAAACGCCCTGCTGGACCTGCTCGACAGCCGCGATCGCGGTGAAATCGACTTTGACCGTCTGGTGATCGAGTGCACCGGCATGGCCGACCCTGGCCCGATCGTTCAGACCTTTTTCTCCCACGATATTCTTTGCCAGCGCTACCTGCTGGACGGCGTCATCGCCCTGGTCGATGCGGTCCACGCCGACGAGCAGATGAACCAGTTCACCATCGCCCAGTCCCAGGTGGGCTACGCCGACCGCATCCTGCTGACCAAAACCGACGTGGCGGGCGACAGCGTTAAGCTGCGCGAGCGCCTGACGCGCATTAACTCCCGCGCGCCGATTTACACCGTGACGCACGGCGATATCGACCTGTCCAGGCTGTTCAACACTAACGGCTTTATGCTGGAAGAGAATATCACCGCGAAACCGCGCTTCCACTTTATGTCTGACAAGCAAAACGACGTGGCGTCGATCGTGGTGGAGCTGGACTATCCGGTAGATATCGGCGAAGTCTCCCGCGTGATGGAGAACCTGCTGCTGTCGTTTGCGGATAAGCTGCTGCGCTATAAGGGCATGCTGTGGATCGACGGCGAACCAAACCGCCTGCTGTTCCAGGGCGTGCAGCGCCTCTACAGCGCCGACTGGGACCGCCCGTGGGGCGAGGAAACGCCGCACAGCGTGATGGTGTTTATCGGAATCCAGCTGCCGGAAGAAGAAATTCGGGCGGCGTTTGCGGGGCTGAAGAAATAACCTCTCCGTTTAACTACGCGCTCCGAACAATCCCCTCTCCCTTTGGGAGAGGGTTAGGGTGAGGGGTAAGAGATAAACTTATTTCAACGCCTGCGGCAGCGTCACAATCCACAGCTCGCTGTCTGATTCCGGTTTCTTCAGCGGCTTCACGCTGAGCGTGGTTTCCACCGGTTTATCATCCAGCGTCAGTGCACCCTGCGCGTTCACCCGATAATCCTTAAGCTTTTTGCCCTCCACCGGGTTTTGCATCGCCACCTTCACGCCAAAGTCGTTATCGTTCGCCACCGCCAGCGTTTTACCGTCAATCAGCGCCAGCCCTTCGGCCTTTTCCTGCTGCCAGCCCAGCGCGCGCAGGTCGACCACCTGCGTTTTTTTAGCAAGCGTAATGCCGCGCTGCGCCAGCGTTTTCGCGTCATCAAACTCCGGGTACTCGCCCGGCCTGTCGAACGCCGTCAGGTCGCTCGCATTGCGCAAATCGACCCTGTAGATGAGGTTGCGCATCGCGTCGTTTTTATCTTCGCCCTGTTCAATCAGCAGGACAGAGTGGTCATCCAGCGCCACGATGTCGCCAATTTTGGCGTCGCTGTTCTTACCGTAAACTTCACTGTCGACGGGGTAGCCGTACATCGCGGTTTTGCCGGTCGCCGGATCGAAGCTCACCAGACGCGTAAACAGCGCCTGCTTTTTGCTCTTACCGTCGATATCCAGCGTGCTCTGCACGGCGGCGATAATACGCCCGTCCGGCATCCGGGTTAGCCCTTCAAAGCCCCGGTTGGCCTGACGCCATTTGATAACGTTGGGCAAACCGCCCGCAATGGATTTCTCCCCTTCTGCCGCCTGCGGGCCGTGGATCGCCAGAATTTTCCCCTTGCTGTCAACGTTGATCAGGAACGGGCCGTACTCGTCGCACAGCCAGTAACCGCCCTTCCCGTCCGGCGTGATGCCTTCCGTATCCAGCCCGCGGTTGTCGCCCTTGAGCACCTTTAAAGCGTCGCTGAACGCCACTTCATTGGTCGAGCCAATCACGCCGTTTTCCAGCGGCAGGCCGTTAATCTCGCCTTTATCATCATGCAGCGGGCGCGCATCCACGGCCTCCGCTTTGCCGTTTTGCACGCGAATCGTCATCAGCATCGGGGCGAAATCCGGCGTCACGAAGATCTTGGCGTCGTTTTTCCCCACCTTTGGCGAATCCGCATTGGGACCGCGATCGGTGACGGTCGCGAAGGTCAGGGTATCGCCCTGCCTGCCGGTGAACAGCAAGCCTGAGCCAATCCCCACCGGAAGCCCGTGCGGAAACGCGCCGGCAAACGCACCGCTGTATTTTACGTGCGAGCCGTCGGGAAAGCTGACGACGTAGCGCTCAGCGGTTGGCTGTGCCGCCAGGCCAGAGAAAGAGAGCGCACAGCCGATAAGCACAGAAATGATTTTTCTTTTCATATTGTTAGCATCCATAAAGTGAAGCCAACAACGTAATGAAGAAACGTGTCAGAAAAATGACATGGCGGGCGCACGGATCCGCCCGAAAGGGTGTATATCAATCACCAGAAATGTAAACCTCTGTCTTTATCTGTGACAGTTGAAATACTTTTGGAAATTATTAGAAACCCAATTAATTCACCCTGAATGACTATTTGCGCCTCGTTCATTCACCGTTTAGCCAGAAATATAAACTGTACCTAAACGCGAATTTATTGCGCATTGACGAGAGGCCAAACAAACATTCATGCAACATTTAAGATTCAATAAACATACATAATCAGCATAAAACCGCGATATGCATCACATTTGCAGTCATAAACATCGCTTGTTAAGGTGCCCTCAGATTAATTTGATGACGAGGGCATACTCATGAAAAAACTTAACGTTCTGATCCTTTCCGCACTGACCGCCGTATCGGGCTCCGCGCTGGCCATGGGCGGCAGCATCGAGCAGGGTAAAAACTTCACCAACCTGAACGTGGAAATGGGTAAATCCACCTCCGGTCTGTACACCGAAGGCAACTGGCTGAAAAACACCGATGACGGCACCCAGACCGGCGGCGTGGGCGCAGGCTACAACGTCGAAGTCGGCCCGGTGATGCTGAACGCTGGCGCGAAGGCTATCTACATCGGCCCGAAAAAAGGCGATAACGGCGTGGCGTTCCCAGTCGGCGGCGGCGTGAACGTTGCTCTGACCGACAGCATCCGCGTGTTTGGTGAAGGTTACGTTGCGCCGGACGGTCTGAACAACAGCGTGAAGAACTACGTTGAAGCCAACGGCGGCGTTAGCTGGACTCCGATCAAACCGGTAACGCTGAAGGTGGGCTACCGCCACGTGAGCGTTGACGGTAAAGACGGCCGTCCAAACCACACGCTGATCGACGGCGCCTACGTGGGCGGTGGAGTGAGTTTCTGATGAAACCCCGCATAGCCGCGCTTTGTGTTTTAAGCATCACGGTCATGCTTGCCGGTTGTGTCCAGTACAAATGGGTTAAGCCAGGCGTCAGTGATGCTGAGATGAATAAGAAGCTCACGGAATGCGAAGCGCAGGCGCTTATCGATCTGCCCCCGGATAACGTCGTGACCGGTTCAAGCTCGGAAAAAACGGACAAGAAGCATAAGAAAAAGGATGTTTCAACGAGCTACACGGTGGAAGACGCGAATGAATATCGCCGGGATACGCTCGTTGACAGCTGCATGTTCAAAAGCGGCTGGGACAAGATTGAAGTGCAATAAATTTCCTGAAAAAAACCTGCCGGATGGCAGGTTTTTTTATTACCGCGTTACTTGCGCACCACCACCAGCTTCTGGTTCACAAACTCTTTGATCCCCAGATCCGACAGCTCGCGTCCGTAGCCGGAACGCTTCACGCCGCCGAACGGCAGCTCGGGCGCGGTGTCGGTGAGCCAGTTGATGTAGACCATCCCCGTCTCAATGCGCGACGCCATCTTCTTCGCCCGCTCGATGTCCTGGCTGAATACCGCCCCGCCCAGACCGTAGTGGGAGTCGTTCGCCAGGGCGACCGCCTCGTCGTCATTTTTCACCACATAGATCTGCGCCACCGGGCCGAAGAACTCTTCGAAATACGCCGGGTTGTCGCGCGAGATGTGGGTCAGGATCGTTGGTTCGAAGAAGCTCCCGTCGCGCTGTACCGGCCTGCCGCCGTAGTGCAGCGTCGCCCCGTTTTTCAACGCTTCGTCGACCTGTTTGGTCAGCGTTTCAAGCGCGTCTTTAGACGATAGCGGCCCCAGCGTGGTGCTTTCATCCAGCGGATCGCCAATCTTCACCTGCTTAAACGCCTCGGTGAATTTGCTCAGGAACGCGTCGGCAATGTTTTCGTGCAGGATAAAGCGCTTCGCCGCGGTACAGACCTGTCCGGCATTGTTGAGCCGCGCGCTAACGCCTGTCTTGACGGCTTTCTCCAGGTCGGCATCGTCCAGCACCACGAACACGTCGTTACCGCCCAGTTCGAGGGTCGATTTTTTAATGTGCTTCGCCGCCTGCGCTGCCACCACGCTCCCTGCTTTTTCGGAACCCGTGAGCGCCGCCCCCTGTACGCGATCGTCGGCGATAATGTTCGCTACCTGCTCAGACGAGATAAACAGGTTGGTCCACGCCCCTTCCGGCGCGCCCGCTTCACGCACCAGCTGCGCAAAGGTCTCGGCACAGTGCGGTACGATGCTGGCGTGCTTGGCCAGAACCGGGTTACCCGCCGCCAGGTTTGGCGCCAGAACGCGCATCAGCTGGTAATACGGGAAGTTCCACGGCTCGACGGCCATCACCACACCGATGGGGTGATGCTCAACCCACGCTTCCCCGAGTTCGGACTGATACTTCACCGGGGCAAGGAACTGCTTCGCATTGTCGGCGTAATAGCGGGCGATTTGCGCGCACAGCTTCACTTCGCCACGGCTTTGTTCGATGAGCTTACCCATCTCCTGGCTGGCAATCTTCGCCAGATCCTCCGCGCGCTCGTCAATCAGATCGGCCAGCTTATGCAGCACCGGCAAACGCTGGCTTATATCGCCCTTCGCCCAGTCGGAGTGATAGAGCGCATCGGCTGCCTTCAGTGCCGCCTCAACGTCTGCATCAGTGTGGGAGGGATATTCTTTGACGAGCTGGTTAGTGGCAGGATTTACTGTCTGGTAAGCCATATCGAATCTCCTTGTTTTACCGCTTAGGGTTTTAAGCGTAGTCAAAATGACTGGCGATGGAGGTAAAGTTGGGTATATACGGAGGGTTCTTAGTGGGGCACGGGCATGGTATAAAAAACATACCCGACAGGAGCGCCTATGACCCATACCCGACACGTCCGCCAGAACTTTAACCGCATCCCGGGCCTTGAGCTGCGCAGCACGTGGCACAGCACCGTGGCGTATAAACGTCATTGTCACCCCCAGCTCTCAATTGGCGCGATAGTGGAAGGCCAGACCTGCTGCGTGTGTCATGACAGAGAGTACATCCTTCATCCCGGGGACCTCATTGCGATCCCGGCCTATGCGCCGCACAGCTGCAATCCCGTCGCCGGGCAACCGCGCAGCTACCATATGCTCTATATCGACACGGACTTTCCGCTGGCAGAACAGGTCATTCGCGACCGCACGCTATTTGCGCTTTACCTGAATGTTGTTGAGAACATGTCGGCTAATTCCCTGAACGCGCTGATTTCTGCCCTTCCGCGCTGCGCCAGCCGCACGGGTGAGCTACGTTCAACCAGCCAGCACGTTCAGCAGGCTTTGCTTTCCGACCTTGCCGCACCGCCCTCGCTTGATGACCTTGCCCAACGCTTCTCGCTCCGCAAGGAGACGCTGATCCGCACCTTCAGGCAGGACACCGGCCTGACGCCGGGCAGCTTTCTCAACATTTCCCGCGTGGAGTACGCCAAAGCGCGGCTGCGCGCCGGGGACGATATCGCCGACGTTGGCTATCAGAGCGGCTTTGCCGACCAGAGCCATTTCCACAAGACCTTCGTCAGCTATACCGCCGCCACGCCGCGCCAGTACGCCACGGGCCGATCAATATCAGACAATAATCAGGATAAGTAACATCGTAAGGTGGCCTCAGTTAATGCGACGAGGTCACTATGGAAACGTTCTTCCCTTCCGCTTTTCTCGCCCTGGCGCTGGCGCATTTTGTTGCCCTGCTAAGCCCGGGTCCCGATTTTTTCCTGCTGGTGGGCTACGCGGCGCGCTACCGGCTGCGCGGCAGCGCTGGACTGTGCTTCGGCATCGCCGCGGGAAACGGGTTGTATATCCTGCTGGTGATTATCGGCTGGAGCGCGCTGCGCCAGTTTACGTGGCTGTTTACCCTTATCGAGCTTTGCGGGGCGCTGTACCTGCTGTGGATCGGCTCGCACCTGGTACGCAGCCGCCCGCAAGCGCTGGCGCTGAATGAAACCCATCAGCGCTTTCCCTCGCTGCGCAAGCAGATCCTGCTGGGGCTCGGCTCGGCGCTGTTAAATCCAAAGAACGCCCTGTTCTATCTGGCGCTGATGACGGCGCTGTTGGGGCCGAACGTCACGCTGCTTCAGCAGTCGACCTGCGGCGTCTGGATGGTGATGGTGGTGCTGGCGTGGGATCTGGCGCTGGTGTCGCTGATGGGGCTACCCGCGGTGCAGCAGAAGCTCAGCCGCTCGCTGTGGCTGATTGAGCGCACGGCAGGGGTAGTGCTGATGGCGTTTGGCGGGTGGGTGCTGTGGCGGTTTTTGCACTTTCCCCCCGTCTCCCTCTATCCTTAACCCATGGAAAAAATAGCTGAACTCAAACGCGCCAAGCTGCTGGCGCTGTCGCTGCTGCTGATTGCCGTCGCGGCGTTTATCACCACCCTCTTCCTGCCGCAAACCTTCTGGGTGCGCGGCGTGAAGGCCATTGCCGAGGCGGCGATGGTCGGCGCGCTGGCGGACTGGTTCGCGGTTGTCGCGCTGTTTCGCCGGGTGCCCATTCCGTTTATCTCCCGCCATACGGCGATTATTCCGCGCAATAAGGACCGTATCGGCGATAACCTCGGCCAGTTCGTGCAGGAGAAGTTTCTCGACACGCAGTCCCTTGTTGCCCTTATCCGTCGCTATGAGCCCGCGCAGATGATTGGCACCTGGTTCAGCCAGCCCGATAACGCCCGGCGCGTGGGGCAGCATCTGGTGCAGGTGATGAGCGGTTTTCTGGAACTGACCGACGACGGTCGCATTCAGCGCCTGCTCAAGCGCGCGGTGCATAAGGCTATCGACAAGGTCGATTTAACCGAGACCAGCGCCGTCATGCTGGAGAGCATGACCAAAAACAACCGCCATCAGGTGCTGCTGGACGCCATCATTAACCGGCTGATTACCCTGATCCAGCGGGAAAGCACGCGGGAATTTATTTCCGACCAGATCGTCCACTGGCTTAAGACCGAGCATCCGCGCAAGGCGATGGTGCTGCCCACCGAGTGGCTGGGCGACCAGAGCGCCGAGATGGTGTCAAACGCGGTAAATACCCTGCTGGACGACATCAGCCACGATCGCACGCACCAGATCCGTCAGGCGTTCGACCGCGCCACCATCAGGCTCATCGACAATCTGAAAAACGATCCGGAGATGACGGCAAAAGCCGAAAACATTAAGCACTACCTGAAAAATGACGAGGCCTTTAACCGCTATCTGGGGGAGATGTGGGCCGACCTGCGCCAGTGGCTGAAAAATGACATGCAGAGCGACGACTCCCGCGTGAAGCAGCGCATCGCCAGCGCCGGGCTATGGTTTGGCGAAACGCTGACCAACGACGCCAGCCTGCGCGCGTCCCTGAACGAACATCTGGAGCAGGCCGCGCACCGCGTGGCGCCGGATTTCGCCGCGTTCCTGACGCGACATATCAGCGACACGGTGAAAAGCTGGGACGCCAAAGACATGTCGCGTCAGATTGAGCTCAACATCGGTAAAGATCTTCAGTTCATTCGCGTTAACGGCACCCTGGTGGGCGGGACGATCGGTCTGATCCTGTTTCTGCTCTCGCAGCTGCCCGCCGTGCTGGGGCATTAATCCGCTTTTGGCGGCGCGATAACGTAGCGCGTCGCCTCAAAGCGGTTGAGGATCAGGTGCACCAGAAAGACCATCGTCAGCGTGACCACCAGCGCGAAGGTGACGGAGGTGATGCGGTACAGATCGCTGAACACCAGGTCGCTGTCCGGGTGCATATTCTGCCCGAACATAATGCCGATGGTGGTAATACTGGCGAAGCCCACACCGGCACCCACCTTCTCCATCACGTGCAGACGCGCGCCAAAGGCCAGCCCAAGGCCAATCAGCGGCATCATCAGCAGCATGTGGCTGCTGTGATCGTACAGAATAAGCTGGACGACAAGGATATAAAGACACCCCAGCACCACGCCGACCACGCGCCAGATGGAGCTGATAACCGAGCCGCGATAGTGCATCGGGAACAGGATCAGAATGCCCGCCATCAGCGCCGACAGGGAATCGCTTAAATCGCTAATCTGAAACACCACGAAAATCAGCGTCGCCACGGTGCCGGAGAGCAGCGACTCGTGGCGCACGCGGGCGTCGTTTTTCTCGATCAGCGGCGGCGGCTTGCGCGGCTCCACGTCCGGCAGCAGGTAATTCATCAGCGCGCTCAGGCACACCGCCATCACGCTCGCTTCAATGTTGGAGAATAAAAGCGTGTGCCAGCTGGTCGTGGGATAGCTCATAAAGTTGAGCATCACGCTCTGGCACACCACGCCCATCGAACCGAACAGAAACAGCGGCCCCTTGCTCATAAAGCGAAACCGCATCACGTACAGGGCAAATACCACCAGCGTCATGATGACCGGCCACTGCGACAGATAGCCGATGATAAGCACCATCTCCACGCAGTTTAGCGAAGCGCTGAACACAAACTGCTTCGCTACGTGGCGGTTAAACACCGGCACCAGCGACAGCAGCATGATCGGATAAACCACAAAAAACACGCCGTAGCTGGTGTTGTAGAAGCTCGACACGCTGAGCGCAATCATCCCGGCAAAGACGATGCGCAGGGTCTGGCGAAAGTCGTTTGCCGTATAGACGATGTTGCCGTGCGGGGTAAAGACCCGCGCCAGAGTGCTAATAGACATAGTGAAGCAGGCTCACCAGATGAATTTGCATCCCGGAGAAGAAGCGCGCAAACGGCCCTTCGCTGTTGTAGAGCTGAACGGTGGCGCGCGCGCCGGTCGGCAGCGGCTTCGGTATGGCCTCGTCCAGCGCCACGTGAATGCGCATACGCTGAGCGTCACGCACCCAGCGGTTGGAGGTTTCCGGCTGTGACAGCTGGCCGTTAACGGCCTCCTGTCCGGCGAGGATCCCCGCGTCGCTGCTGGTGACGTGGGCGCGGAACACCTGCCCCGGGAAGGCGTCAAACACCACGGCGGCATCGGTGCCCTGGTGGGTATGGCGCAGGCTCTTCTCGCGGAAATCGGCCACGATATCCGTCTGCGTGTTCACCAGCGCCAGCGCGGCCGAGCCGGACGAGGCGTAAAAGCCGGGGCTTAACTGCAGGTTACTGACCGTACCGTCCGCCCCGGCGTAGACCTTCGTCCAGCCCAGATTCAGCTCCGCCTCCTCCAGCGCGTTGCGGTATTTTTGCAGCGTCACGTTGCGGTGCTCATCCCGCTCCCCGCGCTGAATGCGCAGGTTATGGATGTTGGCCTGAATCGCGCTGACGGACTGCTCGCTGCTCTGCCAGGCGGTGCGGACTTTGTCCAGATCCGCCTGCGAAACGTTCTGCATCGTGCTCAGCTTCCGGTAGCGGTCGAAGGTCACCTTATCGTTACGCGCCGTCAGCACGGCGGTTTTCAGGCTGGCCTGCGCGGCGGCAATCTGCGCGTCCAGCTGCTCGTTAGACAGGCGGGCCTGCTCCAGCGCGATGCGCGCCGCGTCGACCCTGTTGCGAAACGGCGTGTCGTCGAGCTCAAACAGCAGATCGCCTCTCTTCACCTGGCTGTTGTTATGGACATGGACCGCCGCCACATAGCCGGAGACGCGCGCCGACACCGGCGTCACCACGCGCATCACGGTAGAGTCCGGCGTCAGCGGGATCCAGATATCCGCGACGATAAAGTAGACAAACATCAGCAGGAAAGAGGCAATACTCACCCTTACCCAGCGGGCAAACTTTTGTTCAGGAGTCATTATTTTTCGGTCTTGTTATCTTCTTCGCGGATTGTCCGCAAATTGCAGGCGATTTGATTTAACGTGGCGCTGAAAATATCGATATGTTCCGGCGCGATGTTTTGCGATACGCGCGCCTGAAGCGTCTCGATCACCCGAGTAAGCCGTTGAAGAATGGCCTTTCCTTCGGGCGTCAGCGTCAGTAGCCGGATGCGCCTGTCGTATGGCGAGACGGTGCGCAGCAGGTAGCCCTGCTTTTCCAGCTGCGTCAGCGTGCGCATCAGCGGGGGCAGTTCAATACCCTGCACCTCCGCCAGCTCGCTGACCGAGACGTTATCCCCAAGCTGATGAAGCTGCATCATTACCGTCCAGCTCGACTGGGTTAACCCGGTGTCGAGAATGGCGTCGTCGATCACCGCGCGCCACTGGCGCACGATCATCGCCATCCGCATGCCCATCGGCCTGCGGCTAAACAGATCGTCTTCACTCATGGGGAGTCCCTCTCGTATTACCCCACCACGATAATAGTTATCAGGGTAAGTATCAAGAAACGAGAATCTAAAGCGCAGGAATTGCGAAAGGCTGGCTGCCTCTCCTGTGGGTGAGGGGATCGGGCCGCAATGGCGTTTAGCGGCTAAAGTACTTCCTGACGGCCGCCTTCCCTGCGCCCGTAACCACTACCTCCCTGTATCCCGCCACCCGCTGGATCCAGCCCTTGCTTTCCAGATGCATGAGCAGTGCCGCCCCCGCCTCTCCGCCCAGATGAAACCGCCGCTCGCTCCAGTCCAGGCAGGCGCAGCAGGCTTTCCGGCGCGGATGCGCGCTTAACGGAACGCCGAGCTTCAGGAACTGCTCCCGGCCATACAGCGTCAGCGCGGAGCCGTCCGCCTCAAGCCAGCCTTCCGCCTGCATGAACTCATAGATCTGCACCGCCACCGCTCCGGCAAGATGGTCGTAGCAGGTCCTGGCTTCACGCAGGGCTTTTGGCGCGGAGGTTTCCGGCGGCGTAATGCGGCTCCAGGAGAGCCCCATCATCTGCTCGACCAGCGCCGCCACGTCGTGCCCCGCCAGACGATAATAGCGATGCCGCCCCTGCGACAGGCAGGTAATCAGCCTCCCTTCCACCAGCCGGGCGAGGTGCCCGCTGGCGGTCGACGGCGCCACGTCGGCGGCAGCGCTCAGCTCCGTGGCGGTCCAGGCCCGTCCGTCCATCAGCGCGCAGAGCATCTTCACGCGCGACGGATCGGCCATGGCTGCCGCCACCGCGGCAATGGCCCGCTCCAGCGCCGCGCTGCCGTCAGGAGATAAGCTCGTCTTTAACATTCGTTGCCCAGGGTTCGGTGATCTCTGCGGCCAGCTTATCATCATCCGTCAGCAGAATAAGGTGATTCGCATGGTCGCTGTACTGGGTAAGCACAGACACGCCCCGTGCGGCCAGCGCGGCCGCCAGCTCGCCCAGCTCGCCGGGTCGCTCCTGCTTGAGTTTTCTGATTACCGGTTTACGTACGGCCAGCACGGTAAACCCACCCTCAGCCAGCACGCGGCGGGCTTTTTCACCATCCTCCACCAGAAAATGAGCATCGGTGCCGAATACGCCGCCGCCTTCCAGCCCCACGCCGTTGCGCCCCAGAAGTTGCCCAAAACGCGCCAGCTCGCCGGGAACAGCGTTAAACACGACATGAACGTCATACATCCGCGTGCCCTCCGGTTTCGGAGGCGTACTCCCGCGTGACCTGCGCCACCCGAATACGGTAGTACGCAAAAATCGACTCCCGCCCTTCGGCCTGTGCGGCCTGATGAAAAACATTCTGCTTCCAGCTGCGGACAGCCGCTTCATCACGCCACCAGGAGAGCGAGAGGATTTTGCCGTCGGTGGTCAGGCTCTGGAAACGTTCGATATCGATAAACCCGTCGATACCCGCCAGCAGCGGCTTGAGCTCAGCGGCCAGCTGCAGGTAACGCGCCTGATGGACGGGGTTGGCTTTGGCTTCGAAAAGGACTGCGATCATGGTTGTCTCTCCGTTGTGAGGTTACGAAGAGCATGCGGGAACAGAATGGCCGATGCTTCGGCAGGGAGCGAAATGTGGTGGCACGGCGCTTATCGGTCTACGGCAGGCCCGGTAAGCGCCGCGTTATTGTGATTATTCCAGGTTAGCCTTGTTCAGCCCGTAAGCCGCATCCAGCGAGCCGGGCGCCATGCGCGACGTAATGCCCAGACGGTTCCAGGCGTTGATCGCTGCGATGGCGAAGTTCAGCTCCGAAATCTCCACGTCCGAGAAGTGCTCCGCCACGCTGCGGTACAACGCGTCGCTCACCCCATGCACGCCAATCTGGGTCAGCGCTTCGGTGAAGGCCAGCGCGGCTTTCTCGCGGGCGCTGAACAGCGGGGATTCGCGCCAGGCCGCCAGATGGTACAGGCGCAGCTCGCGCTCGCCGGCGATTTTTGCCTCTTTCGAGTGCATGTCCAGGCAGAAGGTACAGCCGTTCAGCTGCGACACGCGAATGTCAATCAGGTGCTTCAGCGCCGGGTCGATGGAGGTTTTCGCCACCTCCATGCTCAGGGCGGAGAGGGCGTTGGCGAGGGCAGGTGTGGCTTTATGGTGGTTTACGCGGGTGCTCATTGTCTTTCCTCTGTATTGTGCGGTTTATGTCGCGCGATGATGCAAATCTACGCCGTTCATGACATAGTAAAAAGATACAAAAAGCGTGAAATGAGGTAGGACATGAAGCCAGGCTATCACGACATCTATGCCCGCTATCGCGACAACATCACGCGCGGCGTGCTGAAGCCCGGCGATAAGGTGCCTGCCATCCGCGTGCTGGCTGAGGAGCTGAAGGTGGCGCGCAAAACCGTCGAAACGGCCTATGCCATCCTGACGGGCGAAGGGTACCTGGTAAGCCAGGGCGCCCGCGGCACGCGGGTAAACCCGGATCTCCTGCTTCCGGCTACACCCGCTCCGGCGGAGCAGACCACCGGCACGCTCCCGGCATCGCTTATCAGCCAGCGCGAGCGGGCCGGCTTTCTGCGCCCCGGCATTCCCGCACTCGACAGCTTCCCGTACAAAAAATGGCTGCTTCTGGCGGGCCAGGCGACGCGCGCCATGCGTCAGGATGAAATGCTCAACCCGCCGGTGTCGGGCTGGTATCCGCTGCGCGAGGCGATCGCCCGCTATCTGAATATCTCCCGCGGGCTCTCCTGCACCGCCGACCAGGTGCTGATCACCAGCGGCTACAGCAGCAGCCTGCGCCTGATCCTCGACACGCTTGCGAGCCGCAGCGACAAGGTGGTATTTGAAGATCCGGGCTATTTTATGGGCCAGCAGCTGCTCAGGCGGATCGTGCCGCGTCTGCACACCGTGCCGGTCGATCGCAGCGGGATCGACACGGAATACCTGCTCCGTCACCATCGCGACGCCCGCTTTGCCATCGTCACCCCGTCGCACCAGAGCCCGCTGGCGGTAACGCTCTCCCTGCCGCGTAAACAGCAGCTGCTCGACTGGGCTTCGCAGAACGAGGCGTGGATTATTGAAGACGATTACGACGGGGAGTTTCACTACACCCGCAAGGTGCTGCCGTCGCTGAAAAGCCTCGACCGGCATGACCGGGTGATCTTTATGGGCACCTTCAGTAAAACCATTATGCCGTCGCTGCGCATGGGCTACGTGGTCATGCCCGCGCGCACCGTTAGCGCTTTTACCGACTGCGCGGAAATCACCACCAGCGGCCAGCCGGTACTGACGCAAAAGATCCTCACCGCGTTTCTCAACGAGGGGCATTTTTTCCGGCATCTTAAGAAGATGCGTGCCCTCTACCAGACCCGGCGCGACTGGATGATTGCCGCCCTGCGTGAGGTGTATGGCGACCTGTTCTTCACCGAACAAAACGACGGCGGGATGCACATTGTGGCGTTTCTCAGCACAGGAAGCCGTGACCGGGAGGTAGCGCGCTGCTGGCAGGCACACCAGCTGCAGGTGAACGCGCTGTCCGAGTGGTATTGCGGGTCCGGGAAGCGCTACGGGCTGGTAATGGGCTATAACAACGTGCGGTCGTATCAGGAGGCGGTTGAGCTACTGGAGAGGCCGAAACGGCAGACGCTTGAAATATTACTCTGAAATCAGATATCTGCCCAATTAGCACCGATTTAAAATATCGATATAATCTGATGGCTTTTTTACATTTCTAAGGAAAAGAAAATGAAATCAATTTTGGGATTTGATTATTTATTAACACCACGCGTGCTGGTCTTATTTTACTGGATCGCCATGCTGCTTATTTTTGCAGGCGGTGTGTATACCATGTTCAGCGACCATCTCATCACCGGCTTTATCGGTATGATATGCAGCCTGGTCGGATGCCGCGTGATGTTCGAACTGATTATGGTTGCGTTCAAGAACAACGAATATTTGCGCCGCATTGCTGAAAACACGTCGATAAAATCTGCCGAATAATCCGCTTGTTATATGCCGGGTGGCGGCTGCGCCTTACCCGGCCTACGGGATCGAGTAGGCCCGGTAAGCGTAGCGCCACCGGGCGATGACGCGGCTCATACATCATGCCGCGACAACCCAACGTCCTTGAGCTGCTCGTCGCTCATCTGGCTCAGAATGCGGCGGGTACGGTTGATGCGATACCAGTTACGCAGCGTTTTCGCTATCCAGACAAACGCGATAAACGGACGTTTTGAACGATTCTCGTAGAATTCCATCATGCTCTCCTCACTGTGCCAGTGAGGCTATCATCGTGCAAATCAGCCCGTGCAATACAGATTCAAAAACACCTTTTGTTTAACATACAGATCCGCTAAAACGGTATCTGCTTGCCGTTTGTAACGGCAATCTGTACTGGTTTATTAAACTGTATGGTAATAACAAAGGATACAGCATGACGCGCTACCAACATCTGGCCAATCTTCTGGCGGAACGCATCGAGCAAGGGCTGTACCGCAGCGGCGAACGTCTGCCGTCGGTGCGCGCGCTGAGCCAGGAGCACGGCGTAAGTATCAGCACCATACAGCAGGCCTATCACATCCTTGAAAACCTCCAGCTCATCACGCCCCGGCCGCGTTCCGGCTATTTTGTTTCAACACGGAAGGCTCAGCCACCCGTACCGGCGATGACGCGCCCGGTGCAGCGCCCCGTGGACGTTACCCAGTGGGATGAGGTGATGATGCTGCTGGACGCCCGCGCCGATAAAGAGATGATCTCCTTCGGCGGCGGCTCGCCGGACGTTAACCAGCCGAGCCTGAAGCCGCTCTGGCGCGAGATGAGCCGCATTGCGCAGCACAATCCGGGCGAGATGCTGAGCTATGACGTGCTCGACGGGCGCCTGGAGCTGCGCGAGCAGATCGCCCGCCTGATGCTGGACGGCGGCTCTACCGTGGCGGCAAACGAGATTGTGATCACCAACGGCTGCCACGGCGCGCTGTCTATCGCCCTGCTGTCGATCTGCAAGCCGGGAGATATCGTAGCGGTCGAGTCCCCGTCGTTTCACGGCACCATGCAGATGCTGCGCGGCTTCGACATCAAGGCGATTGAAATTCCTACCGATCCTGAAACCGGCATCAGCATCGAAGCCCTGGAGCTGGCGCTGGAGCAGTGGCCGATCAAGGCGGCGATCCTGGTGCCCAACTGCAACAACCCGCTCGGCTTTATCATGCCTGAAGCGCGGAAAAAGCAGGTGCTGGCGCTCGCCCAGCGGCACGATATTGTGATTGTGGAGGACGATATCTACGGCGAGCTGGCCGCAGAGTACCCGCGTCCGCGCACCATTCACTCCATGGATATCGACGGCCGCGTGATCCTGTGTAGCTCGTTTACCAAGACCGTGGCGCCGGGGCTGCGCGTCGGCTGGATTGTTCCGGGCCGTTATTACGACCGGGTGATGCACATGAAGTATGCCGCCGGCGGATTCAACGTGCCGGGTACGCAGATGGCGGTGGCGGCCTTTATTCGCGACGGGCATTACCATCGCCACGTGCGGCGTATGCGCCAGATTTATCAGCAAAATATGGAAACCTATACCTGCTGGGTGCGGCAATATTTTCCGGCAGAGATATGCGTCACGCGGCCTCAGGGAAGCTTCCTGCTTTGGGTCGAGCTGCCGGAGAAGGTAGATATGGTGTGCGTGAGCAAGCAGCTGTGCCGCCTGAAGATCCAGGCGGCGGCCGGGTCGCTGTTTTCCGCCTCCGGCAAGTACCGCAACTGCCTGCGCATCAACGTGGCGTTACCGCCTTCGGAAAAGCATCGCGAGGCGTTGAGGAAAATGGGGGAAGCGATTGTGATTGCGATGGAGGAGTAGCGCGGCCTGATGCCCTCACCCCGGCCCTCTCCCACGGGGAGAGGGCGAAAAGGGGCTAACGCCTCAGAACGTCCAGGAAACGCTGCCCACAATGCTGCGTTCTGCGCCAAAGTAGCAGTACGAAAGCGAGTTACACGCCGCCACGTAGCTTTTGTCCGTGAGGTTATTGACGTTCAGCTGCGCGCTCACGCCCTTCAGCCCCACCTTCGACAGATCGTAGCCCACCACCATATCCACCAGCGTATAGGACGGCAGCGTGTGGGTGTTCTGGCGATCGCTGGTAATACCGTTTACGTAGCGCACGCCGGAGCCGACGGTCAGGCCGTCCAGCGGACCGGTTTTAACGTCGTAGCTCAGCCAGGCGGAGGCCATATTGCGCGGGGCATAGACGGCGCGCTTGCCCTCCTCTTCCGGGCTGCTCTTCTTATAGCGAATATCGGTATACGTATACGCCGCCTGCACGCGCAGGCTGTCGGTTAGCTGGCCAATCGCCTCCAGCTCAACGCCTTCGGATTCGATTTCACCGATGGAACGATACGGATCGGTCGGCTCCTCTTTGGTGGCGATGTTCTTCTGGTTGATGCGGAACACCGAGGCACTGAACTGGCTGTTCATCCCCTCCGGCTCGTACTTGACGCCCGCTTCCCACTGCCTGCCCTTCATCGGATCAAGGATCTTACCCTGCTCGTCGGCAAAGCTGGTCGGCGTAAAGGCGGTAGAGTAGCTCACGTACGGCGCAACGCCGTTATCAAACAGATACAGCAGCGCCGCGCGGCTGCTGAAGTTGTTCTTGTCCAGATCGCTGCGGGTATGGTTGAAGTTGTCGATATTCGACACGCTCACCTGGTCGTACCGTCCGCCCAGCGTCAGGCGCCAGCGGTCAATGGACATCTGATCCTGAAGGTAGTACCCGGTCTGGCGCAGCTTGTGTTTTTCCCGGCTGTACTGGGTGATGTAGTCGGGCTTCGCGCCGTACGCCGGATGGAAGGCGTCGATCGGCGGGAAGCCGCCGTAGTAGCCCGTCACGTTGTTGGTGCGATCCTGATAATCCATGCCGATCAGCACCCGATGGTTCACCGCCCCGGTGTCGAAGCTGCCGTCCACCTGGTTATCCAGGGTGATGGCGTTCATCTTCTCGTCAGAGCCGGAGTAGCCCCGGTTCAGTTCGCTGTCGTTCAGCCAGCCCGCGGCATACACCTGATTCAGCTCCACTTTGGTATGCAGGTAGCGCAGCTTCTGGCGCACTGACCAGCCGCTATCGAACATATGCTCGAAGCTGTAGCCCACCATATTCTCGCGGCGATCGTATTTGTCGTAATCGTCTTCCCCTTCATAGAAGGTGTTGGCGATCTTCCTGCCATGGTGCGGCACGACGGTGCCTTCATACGGCAGACCGGAGTGGCTACCGCCTTCCGGATCCCGGTGCAGGTAGGCCATCAGATCCAGACGGGTGCTGTCGGTGATGCGCCAGGTCAGGCTCGGCATCAGCGCGTAACGCTCCTCCTTCAGCGGGTCGAACTGGGAATCGGCGTAGCGGGTCATGCCGCTGAGGCGCGCCGCCACGCGGTCGTTATCGTCCAGCGGGCCGGTGACGTCAAACATCGCCCCGCGCTGGTCGTTATTCCCGGCAAAGAGCTTGATCTCCCCGCCCGGATCGAACGACGGCTTACGGGAGGTCAGCGCCACGATCCCGCCGGGGGATGAACGGCCATACAGCACGGAGGCCGGGCCGCGGACCACCTCAACGTTTTCCAGGAACCACGGATCGACCACCAGCGAGCTGTGGGAATTGGTGTCCCCCATCATCTTCAGGCCGTCGAGGTAGATATTATCCAGGCTGCCGTCAGAGAAGCCGCGCAGCACGATGTAGTCGAAGCGGTTTGAGGCCCCAATCTGGTTGCTGTACACGCCCGGCGTATAGCTCACCGCCTGACGCACGCTGGTGGCCCCCTGCTCTTCAAACTGCTCGCGGGTGACGACAGAGACCGACTGCGGGGTTTCAATATCCGGCGTTTCAATTTTGGTGGCGGCAGACTGCATCTGCGAGGTGACCACAACGGTTTCGGTTTTTTGGGCATCCTGTGCCAGCAAAGGAAAAGCGACGCTACCGGTAACCCATCCCACCAGCAGTGCCAGACGCGACTTAGCAAACATGATCCTCTCCAAAGGCATTTCTTATTGTTAATAAGAATTATTACCTTTTTCATTCCGCAAACGGCTATGCGCGCCGCCAGGTTTCGTATGCGCGATGGCAAACCGCACGGATCGCGTTCGCAGGAACAGGAAAAATGGGTTAGCGCGGCTGGCGCACTTCGCCGGGAGAGACGCCGTAGCGGCGACGAAACGCGGTCGAGAAATTGGTGGCATGCTGGTAGCCGGACATCCACGCCGCCTGCTGCACGCTGTAGCCTTCAAGAAGGTAGCGGCGCGCCAGCGAAAGGCGGCAGTCGCGCAGGTAATCAAATACCGTACAGCCGTAGCGCTGACGAAACTTGCTGCGCAGGCTGCTCTGGCTCATTGCCGCTAGGGCGGCCAGTTCGGCAAGGGTGTGATTCAGTTCGGGCGACTGTTCCAGCATGCTCCGCACGCGTTCCAGACGCGCATGCTCTGGTCGGCACAGGCCATGCTGCTGGCGCTGGCTCAGGCCGTGTCCCAGCAGCTGATACATCAGCCCTTCCAGAAGCAGCCTCCGGGAGAGCGCACTTACCCCCTGCCGTTGCGCATGCTCAATGCCGGAAAGCACGTGGTCCGGAACCTGCCAGACAAACCCCGGAATCTTCTGGTTTTGCCATTCCAGAAGCAGCGACTCCAGCAGCCCTTCACGTCTGGCATCGGAAGGGTAGACGCCGAACGACAGCGTCTTCAGGGTGCAGTCGGCATCGTGTCGCGCGCCCATCACCTGCTCTTCGCTGAGGCGGGCGCTGAACGCCATCCCGGATCGCACCACGTATTCATCATCCCCGAGCGTGAGCGTGACGCATCCCTCCAGCACCACCAGCATATAGAGCGGGCTGCTGTGGCGGGAGGTGGTTTCGTAGGGCTGCAGTACGTGAACGTCGGAATGGGTCAGGGAAATCCCTGAGGAGAGCGTCATCTCCTCCACATCGCCGCGGAGCACCGGGCTGGTGGCCTGCGTCTCCTTGAGCTGCGGAAAATGGTAGTCGATACCGTAGCGCTCGCCAAATACCTGAAAATCCGCCACAAGGTAAAGGCGTTTCGCTGGGGTATTTGCATTCTGGCGCATCGTGAGGAGCCTGCATCGGATAAAAGACGAAGGGAAACAGTACCATTCATTTATCGTGGCGGCAATGCGGCGTTTTTTAATGCGGGTTTAATAGCACAAAGCCCCGGCCTGAGCCGGAGCCTGATAATATATTTTCAGGAAAGAAATATATTTATGCTTCCTGCCATTTAGCAAAGACCGCGTTATGGTCTTTGGTCAGAATAACTTTATTATCATCCACTTTGTCGACCCAGCCGAGCGGAATATAGTGATGCTTGCCGCCAGATTCAGGATCGCTTTTCGCAAGCTTAATGCGCTCGCCGTCCAGATGGTCCACAACGCCGACATGCGTACCGCAGCTGGCTACAACCTGGGTATGGTCCTTAATTGCGCTTTTATCTACCATGTTGATTCTCCTGTTTCGGTTATATGGCTGTTGCACGTCATTAACTGTAGCGTATAAAAATCTGCTTGCGGCCTGTATTAGCATTTTGAAACATCATTGACATAACCACTTATTCAGTATATTTAGCGATTCCTGTTTACGCCGTTCCTGATAAGAATTAGATGAATTATTTCCGGCTCGTTATTTCTCTTTCATAATTTAATTAACGCAAACCACGAGGAGGCATTTATGGCGATTCGTAATAATCGGGCAGAAATTTCACAGGCCCTTGGTGAAGCGGTATTAGATATTGTCCAAAAAGGGCATGAAGTGTCGCGGGAAAATCTGGCGCAGGCGATGAAAATCAAAGCCGAGAAAGAACGCGATGATGAACGGCTTCTGAACTACTGGAAAGCCTGCAATATGCTGGTCTGAACAACGCGGCGTTTAGCCAGGCTAAACGCCGCCCTTCGTTACTCGTCGAAGTACCAGTAGCCCTGGTTAATCAATCCGGTCAGCTCTTCCACAAACGCCGGATTATTCAGTGCGTCACCCAGCTCGGCCTGGCCCAGCTCGGTGTAGCGGCACAGCGCATCCGCGCCCTTCGCGTCCACCGTCTCCAGCTGCTCGCTGTTGATGAAGAAGCTGCCGTTGATGTTCAGCACGCGCAGGCCGCTCAGGCGAGACAGCGTTTCGCCGCCCTGCAGCGCATCCAGCACCTCTTCCGGCGCATACGGCGGTTCAGCGGCGGCGATATCCAGCTCGTGGCGCGGCGTGGAGACGAAGCTGCCAAACCATTTCGTGAAATCTTCGGTTTTGCCGATCGTGTCGATCATCATCTGGCGAATGCGATCCAGCTCGTACTGCTCCACGCGCCCGGGATGTTCGCGACAGGTCAGATCCGGATCGCTGTAGTGTTCCCCGCCCAGATCGTTTTCCAGCACGTAGTCGGCGAAGCTGCTAATCAGATCCCGGCCGTTTGGCCCGCGGAAGCCGACGGAGTAGTTGAGCGCGGTCTCATGGGTAAAGCCGTCGTGCGGGAATCCAGGTGGGATATAGAGGATATCGCCCGGCTCAAGATCTTCGTCGATGATCGGCTCGAACGGATCCACGTGCAGCAGCGCCGGATGCGGGCAGAACTGGCGCATCGGCAGCTTGTCGCCCACGCGCCAGCGGCGGCTGCCCATTCCCTGAATGATAAACACATCGTACTGATCGATATGCGGCCCTACGCCGCCGCCCGGGACGGAGAAGGAGATCATCAGGTCGTCCAGACGCCAGTCCGGCAGCACGCGGAACGGGCGTACCAGCTCCGCCGCAGGCATATGCCAGTGGTTCACCGCCTGCGCCAGCAGTGACCAGCCGGTCTCGCCGAGATGGTCAAAATGCTCAAACGGGCCGTTGCTCGCCTGCCACTTGCCGTTAGCATGGCTCACCAGGCGGCTATCCACTTCCGGCTCCATCGCCAGCCCAGCCAGCTCGTCCGGGGTAATCGGGTCGACAAAGTTCGGGAAGGCATTTTTCAGCACAACGGGTTGTTTTTGCCAGTATTTCTCGAGAAATTCCGGCCAGTTCAGGTTCAGTTGATACGCCATGGTCAGCACCAGTGAGAGGGGAAACAGGCGCGATTATAGGCAAGAAGGCAGAGGGGGAACTTGTCGTGGGTCAAACGCGGGCGCGTAGGTCAGGTAAGGCAACGCCCCACCCGACGCACGCGCGGGCTAAACTTAGTCCAGGTTCAGCTCGTCATAATGGGTAATCAGCTTGCCGACGATGCCGTAGTCCAGCGCTTCTGCCGGAGACATCCAGAAGTTGCGGTCGGTATCTTTTTTCACTTTTTCCAGCGGCTGGCCGGTAGCGTCAGCGATCAGCTTGTTCACGCGATCCAGCATGCGGATGATCTCACGCGCTTCGATCTCAATGTCCGACGCCTGGCCGCGCACGCCGCCCAGCGGCTGGTGGATCATAAAGCGGGTATTTGGCAGAGAGTAGCGATGCTCTTTTTTCGCCGCCAGGAAGATGGTGATCCCGGCGCTCGCCACCCAGCCGGTGCCAATCACGTGCACTTCCGGACGGATGAACTTGATGAAGTCGTGGATGGTATCGCCCGCTTCCACGTGGCCGCCCTGGCTGTTGATGTACAGCTTGATCGGATCGTTGCTCACGCTTTGCAGCAGGATCATCTGGGTGATGACCTTCTGCGCCAGCTCCTGGTTGATCTCACCGGAGATAACAATCGAACGGGACTCAAGCAGCTTTTGCTGTAGCGCGCCCGCGCCGTTTGACCCTTCTGCTTTTTCCTTGTCGCTTTCTTTCAGTGTGTAGTGCATTGTTATGTCCTCAGCATTTAGCGCTCAAAACCAGAGTGTAGCCTGTTTTACCGGTGAAAGTCCTCACAGACAAATAACGAGGGATCTTATGAATATTGCACACGTCGCTCTCTGGACCCGCAGCCTCGAGGCACAGGTTCAGTTCTGGGAAACGGTGTTTGGCGGCCGCAGCAATGAACGCTACGTCAGTCAAAACCGCCCGGGGTTTGAATCCCATTTTATTACGCTGGATAACGGGCCGACCATTGAGCTGATGACGCTGCCGGACCTGCCCGGCGCGCCGGCGCACCCGGAGTTCATCGGCTGGGCGCATATCGCCATTAACGTAGGCAGCAGGGCGCAGGTGGACAGCATGGCAGAGCGGGCGCAGGCAAACGGCACGCTGCTCAGCGCCCCGCGCATGACCGGTGACGGTTTTTATGAAGCGGTGATTGCCGATCCGGACGGCAACCGCATTGAGCTGGTCGGTGCATAAAATCAGCGTTTCGTTCCTTAACCGCCCCGCCATGGCTCGCTATACTTCATATGGTTATCATATTGTTAAATGATAATGATATTTAATGTGTTAAGATGAAAGTCAGCATAAACAGTCCCTTACGCAAACGTCGGGGGCTGTTTTTATTCTCGATGATTTACTGATCGCACCGGGGCGGTGAATGGAACACATTGTTTATGTGGTTGATGACGATGACACTGTCAGGCAGTCCGTGGTCGGGCTGCTGGAGTCAGCAGATTTACGCGCCCTTGGCTTCTCATCCGCAGAAGCCTTCCTGAACCATCCCTTTGAGGAGCTGCCCTCCTGCGTGATCCTGGACATGCAGATGCCGACAATCACCGGGTTTGACGTGGCGGACGCGCTGAAGGCCAGCGGGCGGGAAATACCGATTATCTTTCTCACCGGCCACGGCACCATTCCGATGTCCGTCCGGGCGATCAAAGGCGGGGCCTACGAGTTTCTCACCAAGCCCGTTGAGTCCGGCGCGCTGATTGATTCCATCGAATCCGCGCTCAGGCTGGCGGAACACAACGCCGTGCGCAACAAAGAGCATTTCGCCCTGAAGCAGCGGCACAGCTCCCTCACCCCGCGCGAACACGAGGTGCTGACGCTTGCGATTAGCGGCATGCTTAACAAGCAGATTGCCGCCGAGCTTGGCGTCAGTGAGATCACGGTTAAGGTCCATCGCCGCCGCGTGATGGAGAAGATGCAGGTGCGATCCGTCGCGGAGCTGGTCAGGGCCGTTGAGCGCCTGACCAAGGGACAGCCGACGGAGTAGCCGCTACGCCTCCTGCGCGGCAAGCGGCAGCGTAAAGGCAAACACGGTGCCGTGCGGCTCCCGCCGACGCGCGCTCAGCTTCCCGCAGTGGCGCTCAATGATGCTGGCGCTGATGGTCAGCCCCATCCCCATACCCTGCGCTTTGGTGGAATAGAACGAGTCAAAAATCTTCTCCAGCCGCTCAGGCTCTATGCCGCTGCCGGTATCGGCTATCTCCACCAGCACTCTCCCCTCCGCATTGCCGGTAGCGATGGCGATGGTGCAAGGCCGATCTTTCACTTCGGCCATCGCTTCTACCGCATTCATCACCAGGTTAAGCAGCACCTGCTGGATCTGCACGCTGTCGCCGGTGATAAAGCTGTCCTGCGCCTGCAAAAGGTAATCAACGCTTATGTGTCGCTGCTCAAGCTCGCTGCGCGACAGCGCGATGATATGGTGGATCAGGTAGTGCAGATCGATGCGCGAGAAGGTCGGATCCTGCTTGCGCGTCAGGGACTGGATGCTGCGGATGATCTCCCCCGCCCGCGCCCCTTCCGCGGCGATCTCCTCCAGCCCTTCGCGGACCTTATCCAGCCGGGCGGGCTCCCGGTTGAGCCAGCGCAGGCTCGCCCCGGCGTTCGAGACGATCGACATCAGCGGCTGGTTGATCTCGTGGGCGATGGAAGAGGTCAATTGCCCGACGGTGGTGGCCCGGGACACCCGTGCCAGATCCGCCTGCGCCACCCGCATCGCATCCTCCGCGGCGCGCTGGCTGGTGATGTCGGTGATGATGCCGTAATACTCGTTCACCTCGCTGCCCACGCCCACCGGATCGCCAATCCCGAGAATATAGCGGGTGGAACCGTCGGTACGCTTAACGCGAAACTCCGCCCGCATGGAGAGCCCGTCACGCACGCTTCCGGTGACGAGTGCGCTGATGCGGGCGTAGTCGTCCTCGTGAACGAAGGTTAAAAACTCCGCCATGGAGATCATTTTCTGCATCTCAGGCAGGCCGAGGATGCGGGCGTACTCCTCGGAGATAAACATCAGATCCTGCTCCAGCTCCCAGCGCCAGCTGCCGGTGTGGCTGATCTGCTCGCCCAGCATCAGCGAGGTCTGGCTGGATCGCAGCTCTTTCTCCACCCGTCGGCGCTGGATGTTTTCCGCCAGCAGCTCGGCGTACAGGCGCGCCGTCTCCAGCGAGACCGCCGCCTGCGCCCCCAGCAGGCTCACCACGCGGGAGTGCTCGGCGGTAAAGACCTCCGGCATGAGGCGATTTTCCAGGTAGAGCACGCCCACCAGCCGCGCCTGTTTGAACATCGGAACGCACATGACGGCCGCCCCCGAGGTCACCAGATAGGGATCCTGGCTGAAGGGGTGAAACTCCTCCGGCTTGCCGGTGCGGATCTCCTGCCCGGTGCGGATCACCGCCGCCAGCACCGACAGCGGCATATCGGTCGCCATCGGGGCTTCCTTCAGGATCCGCACCCGTACCCCCTCGGTGCTGGTCCAGGCGCTGGCCTCGATCTCCGGGATATGGTTGTCGCTCACGCGCAGCAGCAGGCCGCGCTGAGCACCGGCCCGTTCAAGCAGCAGCGTCATCAGGTTTTCAATCAGCCGCTCAAGGTTAATTTCTTCAGACAGCGCGCGCGACGCCTTGATCACGCTTTGCAGATCGCGGATCGTCTCATTCTGCGCAAACGCCACCGTGTCGTAGGCGCTGGCCTGCGCGGAGTTCAGCAGGTGCGGGAAATCCTGCTCAAGCTGACGCACTTTTGCCTGCGCCCCGGTGCGGCCCCAGGCGGCGATCGCCCCGCGGAAGTGGGCGTCCGAGGCGGTCGGATAGCCGCAGGCAAGGGCAAAGCGCCCTGCCAGCTCGTGGGCCAGCGCGTTCAGGGGGTTAAAGCCGCCTTCCCGCGAGAGGCGCACCGCCTTCTCATACTGCTCAAGCGCAATGCTGTTCATGCCGTCCAGGCGCACGATTTCGGCATAAATCAGCGCCTCTTTGTCGGCAAAGGTGCCCGGATTAATGCGCGCCCAGAGGGCGATTTTGTCGTAGTGGGCGTGAATGCTGCGGCGGTGATTTGCCGAGAAGGTCTCCGGCGTCAGCTGTCTGGAAAGCGACAGGGCGCTGTAGAGATGGTAATCCAGCAGGTGAATGTGCCCCGGCGCAGACCACGCGAACCAGCCCGCCTGCTCCAGCTCCGCCTGCGCGGCGGCATACTCCCCGCAGGTGAAGTGCGCCATGCCGCGATACAGCCAGTACCAGAACAGCATGGTCGAGGTATGCTCCGGGGCCTGCTCCGGCGAGGCGGGGAGCAGTGCTTCAGGCAGTACCTGTGACGCGCTCCAGGTGCCGATGGTTGGCGTGCGCAGAAACTCAACGTAGCCGCGCTGGAGCATAAAAATTGTTTCCACGTCCTGGAAGTGGGTTTTGCGCACAAACGCCAGGCCGCGATCGATGCTGGTCAGCACCCCGTCCAGGTGATCGCCCCGCGAGAGGAAGTTGATCACCTGGTGGCAGGCCGCAAAGCAGGCCACCGTCATGTCACCGTGGGTCACGGCGGCGGTAAAGCACGCCTTTGCACACTCGATGGTGAAGGACAGCGGCTGGGTCCAGACGCTGAGCTGGTCGAGCGGCAGCAGGGTTTTGGCTTCAAACGCATCGTAGCCGTGGCGATTGACCAGCTCGCGGGCCAGGGTGCCGTACTGGAACCCGAGGCGGTACTCGGCGTAGCGTTGACCAATCAACACCCCAAACCAGGCCATTGCCGTGGTGGAGGCGCCGGTAATGCCGTGGTCGAGGGTCAGGTGCATCATGCGGCAGAGCAGCAAAAAGTGCAGGCGTGGGCAGATAAAGCTGGCGCAAATGCTGGCGCTGTAGAGCAGGTTCATCACCGCTTCGGTTTGCGGGTTATCCATCTGCGAGAGCTGAACAAAAAGGTTTTGCGGCGCGTCGCCCGCGCGGTTGCAGAAGCGCTCCCAGGCCTCGTCACACTCGACGTCTTCCGGATAGTGGCTGATCTGGATGCCAAAAATCCCCAGCCAGCACAGCGCCGCCTCCAGCGCCAGGCGGCTGTCCGACTGTCTTATGTACACTTCCACCAGCAGGTTAGCCGCCAGCGCTTTTTCGGTCAGCCCGCCGGGGCAGCCGAGGATGGCGTCACACAGCTCGCGGGTTCGCGCCAGATGGCCGAGCGCAAATTCGCAGCCCGCCTCTTCGATATCGAGCATAAAATCTGACACTGCCCCGGCGTTGCCCAGCGCCCTGGCGGTCTGAATGTAGCTCAGCGCCGAAGGGTAATCGCCCGTGCGCTTCGCACGCCGCGCGGCCAGCAGGCTCAGCTCGCGGAACATCTGGCGCTGCGGCGCGGGCTGAATGCTGTCCAGGGCTGCCGTCACGTGGTGTACCGCGCGGAACAGGAGTTCGTTGCCCGCCGCCTGCCGCGCGGCCTCGGCCAGCAGGCTGGCGGTGGTCAGGTGCAGGTGACTTTTCTCACCCTGATCCAGCAGGGCGAAAGCGGCCTCCTGAACCCGATCGTGGGTGAAGGCGTACTCTTTTTCCGTCAGCACAATCAGCTGCGCTATCACCGCCGGGTGCAGGGCGTAACGAATTTCCGCGACCGACATCCCGACCACGCGGCACATCATTTCCAGCTCCCCCGTGCCGCCGAGACAGGCAATGCTGCCCAGCAGGCGACGCGTTTCGTCGGGCATCTCTTCGAGCTTTTCCAGCACCAGGGTAACGACGTTCTCGGTGTAATGCCGGGCGCGGATCGCCTGCAGATCGTACTGCCATTTATCCTGATACTTGTTGTGGACCACCAGCCCGTCATCAACAATGCGGCGGAAAAACTCATGCACGAACAGCGGGTTGCCGCCGGTTTTTTCGTGGATCAGCGTGGCGAGGTCGGTCGTCGCCGCGCTGCGGGTGCGAAACACCGTCGCCAGCCAGCGCGCCACCGCTTTAACCGAGAGCGCCTGCGGGACAATTTCCGTCGCGCGTTGCGCCGCCTCCGGCAGGCTCGCCAGCTGCTGCTGTAGCGCCGGGTCGGACAACGAATCAATATCGCGGTGCGCCGCCACCACCAGCAGCGGAATAACGCCGCAGTTCATCAGCAGGTGCTTCAGCGTATGCAGGCTGGCGGCGTCGCTCCACTGGAGATCGTCGAGCACCAGCACCAGCGGACAGCCCTGGGAGGCAAAGGTTTTGACCAGCACCAGCACCATATGGCTAAAGCGCGCCCGGGCATCAATGGAAAACGTATCCGCCGAAAAGCGGGGTTTACTCTCCAGCAGCAGGCCCAGCTCGGGCACCAGGCTGACCGCCAGCGCTTCATACCCCTCAAGGGCGCGCGAGAGGCGGATTTTCCACTTCGCCACCTCTTCAGCGGGCAGCCCGAGCAGGTGCAGCGTCAGGGTGCGAAACGCCGAGCTTAATACGCCGTAGGGCAACGTCGGCGAAAACTGATCGACCTTGCCCACCGCCAGCAGCACCCTGCGCTGCTGCAGCGTTTTTAGCGCCGTGGCGATGATGGAGGATTTACCGATCCCCGACGGCCCGCCGATCGTCACCAGCTCCGGCACAATGTTTTGCCCCACCCGCTCAAACGCGGCGATAACGTCGTTTGCCTGCGGATGCGCCGCAAACAGGGAGTCCGCCAGATGGATCGCCGGCGTCCGGTCCTGCTGGCCGGGCGCAAAGGCGACGATCTCGCCTTCGGAGGTTAACGTCGCCTGACAGCGTCGAAGATCGGCAATCAGCCCGTCGACCGTCTGGTAGCGGTTATCGGGATTCTTCTCCAGCAGCTTGAGGATGATGGTCGACAGCATGCCGGGCACGTCCGGGCGCATCACGGCGGGAGAAAGTGGCTCAGAGGCAATGTGGTAATGCGCCCAGTTGGTCTGCTCCTCCGCGGCCAGCTCAAACGGCAGGCGTCCGGTCAGCAGCTCATAAAGCACGATGCCCAGGCTGTAGAGATCGCTGCGGCAATCAACGGCGCGCCGGGTACGGGTGGTGTGCTCCGGAGACATATAGGCGGGCGTACCGCCCGAGACGGCCAGCCGGGTCTGGGAAAAAGCCCCGGAGATACTGCCTGAAAGGCCGAAGCTGCCCAGACGACAGCTGGAATCGTGATGAACGAAGATGGTGCCGGGTTTGATATCGCCGTGGATCAGGTTTTGCAGGTGCATCTGGCGCAGCGGCGCGCAGATCTGGATCGCCAGCTCGATAAACCGCGCGATCCCCGAGATCGCCCTACCCGCGCGTCGCGCCAGCAGCTCGAAGGAAAACGGGGCATACACCAGCGCGAAGCGCCCCCGGTACTGGGTGGAGGCCACGGCGCGGATGGCCCAGCCGTCCTGGAGAAGGTCTCGCAGCGCAAACTCATTTTTAAGCAGCCGGGTGGCCCGCTCTTCCTCTTCGTCGCTGACCGCGGTGGCAATGATAAAGGAGCCGCCAGAGTGAGGATGCCGCGCGTGCATCCAGGAGATCCCTCCCTCCTGCGCCAGCACGGTAAAAATGACATCTTCTTTAAGGACAAAAACCCGCCCTTCATGGAAATTTCCCTGGGCGGGCCAGAATGCAGGCAGCTCGTTTTCGTTCATCCGCGATCCTTATTGTCGGCGGGCCAGCTCCCGCTGAATATGATCCAGCAGAATATCGATGTTAATGGGCTTACGCAAAAATGCAGCGGCGCCCATATCAAGAGCGTACCGCTGCATATTTTCATCAGCATGACCGGAGATAAAGAGCACGGGGGGAGGCGGGGCGGCCAGCAGCCGCAGCTTTTCAAACAGCTCCAGGCCGCTCATGCCCCGCAGCTTGATATCGGCGATCACCAGCGACGCGCCGGACAGGGCGAACGGGTGGCTCAGAAACACCTCTGCCGAATCAAACGTATCGGTCGCATACCCTTCCGACTCCAGGAGGTTACTCAGCCCGCTGCGGACAGAACGTTCGTCATCGATGATGGCAATGCGCCACGGCAGCGTCATGCTGTTATTCCTCAGAAAATCATTAAACGTCGCGGTTTTCCTTCACGGGCGCGGAAGGCGCCGTGCCGCTGATTTTTGGCACACACTCGTGGCGAAACCAGGCGAGGGTCAGCGGTTCGCGACTCAGTACCCGACGCCCTACCGGGATCAGCTGTTCGCCGACCAGCATGCCAAACAGGCCAAGCAGGGCGACAACCGGCGGTGCCGGAGAATGGACGTTGAGCAGAGCGTAAAGTACCCCAGCCACCACACCGCACACCAGCGAAATTATCCAGGCCTTCATGACGACTCTCCTGCCGGATGGTGAACCACCGCCGGAACGCTCGCCATGCTGTCGCGGGCCAGCAGATGGCGCGTCGCCTGTTCACCCGCCAGCATCCCCAGCAGGCCAATCAGCGCCAGCGCGGGCGGCGCGGGGGAGCGTACCTTCAGCGCGGCATACATCAGGCCGATCAGCACGCCTGCCGCAAGGGATATCAACCCTGTACTCATAGAGAACTCCAGAAAGCAGTCAGTGGCAGGCCGGATGAGGGACCAGCCTGCCGCCGGGGCTTAGCGGGCCGGGACCGGCGCTAAGGTACGGTGCTCGCTCTTCTGGCGAGACGGAGATTTGTGCACCATGGTGTAAGCGTAATCAACGCCCATACCGTACGCGCCGGAGTGCTCGCGAACGATATCCATCACCGCGGTGTAGGTCTCTTTACGCGCCCAGTCGCGCTGCCACTCCAGCATCACCTGCTGCCAGGTCACCGGGATCACGCCCGCCTGGATCATGCGCTGCATCGCAAAGTCGTGAGCTTCTTTGGAGGTGCCGCCGGACGCGTCCGCCACCATATAAATTTCGTAGTCGCCTTCCAGCATCGCGCACAGGGCGAAGCTGTTGTTGCACACTTCGGTCCACAGGCCGGCAACCACCACCTTCTTCTTGCCGCTGGCCTTCAGCGCGTCGCGCACCTTCTGGTCGTCCCAGGAGTTCATGGAGGTACGCTCCAGGATATCCTGGCCCGGGAACACGTCCAGCAGCTCCGGGTAGGTGTTACCGGAGAAGCTTTCGGTCTCAACGGTGGTGATGATGGTCGGGATGTTGAACACTTTTGCCGCTTTCGCCAGCGCCACGGTATTGTTTTTCAGCACCTGACGGTCAATAGACTGCACGCCAAACGCCATCTGCGGCTGGTGGTCGATGAAAATAATCTGACAGTTCGCAGGGGTTAAAACTTCGAGCTTTGAAGTGGTCATAGCATTTTCCAGTGGTTAAGGGTGAAATCGCCGCGAGTGCCGCGCCGATAAAATCACCCCCATCCTGCGGTTTTCCGCCTCCGGGCGTAATTATCTCTTCGTATAGTTAACCTTAGGTATAGTTATACTTTGGTATACCTATCCTATTGTATAACTGGATCTTTGCCGAAACCGGTTCCCATAATCCTGACCATTCCCCTCTCAGTCAGGAGCAGTTATGGTTACCCTCGGTAAAGCCGATCTCATTCTGGTTAACGGCCAGTTTCACACCGTCGATCGCGAGAACCCTCTCGCCGAAGCCGTTGCCGTGCGCGACGGGAAATTTCTGGAAGTGGGTACCGTCGCCGAGGTGATGCAACACCACTGCGACGGCACCAAGGTGGTTGATTTGAAAGGCCACACCGCGATCCCCGGCCTGAACGACTCGCACCTGCACCTGATCCGCGGCGGGCTGAACTACAACCTCGAGCTGCGCTGGGAAGGCGTGCCGTCGCTGGCTGATGCCCTGCGCATGCTGAAAGAGCAGGCCCTGCGCACGCCGTCGCCCCAGTGGGTGCGCGTGGTGGGCGGCTGGAACGAGTTCCAGTTTGCCGAGCGCCGCATGCCGACTCTGGACGAGATCAACAACGCCGCGCCGGACACCCCGGTATTTATCCTGCACCTGTACGACCGCGCCCTGCTCAACCGCGCCGCGCTGAAGGTGGTCGGCTACACCAGGGACACGCCAAACCCGCCGGGCGGTGAGATCCAGCGCGACGCCAACGGCAACCCGACCGGGATGCTGATTGCCCGTCCGAACGCCATGATCCTCTACGCCACGCTGGCGAAAGGGCCGAAGCTGCCGCTGGAGCAGCAGGTCAACTCCACCCGCCAGTTCATGCGCGAGCTGAACCGACTGGGGCTGACCAGCGCCATCGACGCGGGCGGCGGCTTCCAGAACTACCCGGAAGATTACGAGGTGATTGCCGAGCTGCACGAGAAAAAGCAGATGACCATCCGCATCGCCTACAACCTGTTTACCCAGCGTCCGGGCCACGAGCTGGAAGACTTTGAAAAATGGACCGACATGCTCACGCCGGGCCAGGGAAGCGACTTCTTCCGCCACAACGGCGCGGGCGAGATGCTGGTCTTCTCCGCCGCTGATTTTGAAGACTTCCTCGAGCCGCGCCCGGATCTCGCGCCGGGCATGGAGGACGAGCTGGAGCGCGTGGTGCGCCATCTGGTGGAGCACCGCTGGCCGTTCCGCCTGCACGCCACCTATAACGAATCCATCAGCCGCATGCTGGACGTGTTCGAGAAGGTAAACCGCGACATTCCGTTCAACGGCCTGCACTGGTTCTTCGACCATGCGGAGACCGTCACCCAGGCCAACATCGACCGCATCAAAGAACTGGGCGGCGGCATTGCCGTCCAGCACCGCATGGCCTTCCAGGGCGAATACTTCGCCGAGCGCTACGGCATCGAAGCCACCCGCCACACGCCGCCGGTGGCGAAAATGCTCGAGACCGGCGTGCCGGTGGGCTTAGGGACGGACGCCACCCGCGTGGCGAGCTACAACCCGTGGACCGCGCTCTACTGGCTGGTCTCCGGCCGCACCGTCGGCGGGATGCAGATGTACGACCACAGCGCCCGTCTGGACCGCGATACCGCCCTGATGCTCTGGACCCAGGGCAGCGCGTGGTTCTCCAGCGAGCAGAACCAGAAGGGGCAGATCAAGGTCGGCCAGCTTGCCGATCTGGCGGTGCTGAGCAAAGACTACTTCCGCGTGCCGGAAGAGGAGATCAAGGGCATCGAGTCCGTCCTGACGGTGGTGAACGGCGATATCGTCTACGCCGCAGGAACCTTTGGCCCGCTGGCCCCGCCGGCCATTCCGGTCCTGCCCGAGTGGTCGCCGGTAGTGAAGGTACCGGGCCACTACCGCAGCGCGCCGCCGCAGGCCGCACGCGTCGGCTTGAGTGTGGTTCACCACTGCAGCGGCCCGTGCGGCGTGCACAGCCACCAGCACGATTTTGCCCGCACATCAGCAATGCCGGTGTCCGACGATAACGCTTTCTGGGGGGCGCTGGGCTGCAGCTGCTTTGCATTCTGATGAAAAACACCTTTACCCCGCCCCGGGTCGACCTGGGGCTGTTCTTCCTGCGCCTCGCCGGCAGCCTGCTGCTGCTGTACGTTCACGGCCTGCCGAAGGTGCTGCACTTCAGCGAAGAGCTGACGCGCATTGAGGATCCGTTCGGCTTCGGGCCGTATGCGAGCCTGATCCCGGCGATTGTCGCCGAGGTGATTTGCCCGCTGTTTATCATTGCGGGCGTCTACACCCGCCTGGCGTGCCTGCCGATTATCGCCGTGCTGCTGGTGGCGATGCTGGTGGTACACCCGAACTGGTCGATTGCCGAAGGGCAATTTGGCTGGCTGCTGCTGATTATCTTCACCACCCTCGCCCTCACCGGGCCGGGCCAGTGGCGCGTGCAGCGTAAGGCTGCGGAGAGGTTCGCATGACCCAGGTTAACGACGTTCGCGACGCCCACGTTGAGCCAGCGCCCGCACCGACGGTTTCCCCCTGGCAGCCGCTGAGCCAGCCGGTGTTCCGCATGCTGTGGATCGCCACGGTGGTCTCTAACGTCGGCTCATGGATGAGCGACGTCGGCGTCAACTGGAGCATGCTGACCCTGAGCGCCGATCCGCTGAATATCGCGCTGGTGCAGGCGGCCAGCAGCCTGCCGATGTTCCTCTTCGCCCTGCCCTCCGGGGTGATGGCGGACATCGTCGACCGGCGAAAATACCTGCTCTTCTCCCAGCTGTGGGTGTTCATCGCCGCCGCCGGGCTGACGGTGCTCTCCTTCACCGGACACGTTACCCCCACCGTTCTGCTGGTGGCGACGTTTCTGCTGAGCGTGGGCGCGGCGATGAGCTCGCCGCCGTTCCAGGCCGTGGTGCCCGACCTGGTGAGCAAGCCGGAGCTGGGCGCCGCCGTGGCGCTCAACTCGCTCGGGGTGAACATCAGCCGGGCGATTGGCCCCGCGCTGGGCGGTTTTCTGCTCTCGCTCGCCGGGCCGTGGATGGTGTTTGCCCTGAACGCGCTCTCCGTGGTTGGCGTAGCGTGGGTGCTGTGGCGCTGGCGTCCGGCGCCGTCCGTGCAGCGTCTGCCGCCGGAGCACTTCTTCTCGGCGGTGCGCTCCGGCATTCGCTACGTGCACGCCGCGCCGGTGCTGCGCAATGTGCTGGTGCGTACCGTGGCCTTCTTCGTTTTCGGCAGCGCGGGCTGGGCACTGCTGCCGCTGGTGGCGCGCCGCGAGCTGGGCTTAGGCCCCGCGGGCTACGGCGTGATGCTGGCCTGCATTGGCCTGGGGGCGATTGCCGGGGCGATCCTGCTGCCGCGCCTGCGCCAGCGGCTGAACGCCGACCGGCTGATGGTGGCCGCCAGCCTGACGTTTGCCCTCACCATGCTGGCGCTGGCGTTCGTGCGCCACTTCTGGCTGCTCAACCTGTTTGAGTTTTTCACCGGCTTCGCGTGGATTGCGGTGCTCTCCACCCTCAACCTCGGCGCGCAGCGCAGCGCCGCCCGCTGGGTGAAGGCCCGCGCGCTGGCGGTGTATCTGACGGTGTTCTTCGGCTCGATGACCGCAGGCAGCGCCATCTGGGGACAGATCGCTTCGCAGTTCGGCACCCCGACCTCGCTGGTGGTCGCCACGCTGGGGATGGCGCTGGCAAGCGCGACGGCGTTCCGCTGGAAGCTGGAGAAAGATCCTGATTTAAATCTCGACCTCAGCGGCCAGCCCCTGGACGGCGTGGAGATCGACCTGCCGAACGAGCGCGGCCCGGTGCTGGTGTCGCACGAGTACATCATCGACCCGCACAACGCGAAAGCGTTTTTGCAGGCGGTGCACGAGCTGCGCCGGGTGCGCCGCCGCGCCGGGGCGATGAGCTGGGCGGTGTACGAAGATATTGAGCGCCCAGGACTGTTTATCGAGACCTTCCTGATGGGCTCGTGGATTGAGCATCTGCGCCAGCAGGAACGCCACACCATGAATGACCTCCTGCTGCAGAGCCGCGTTCTGGCTTTTCATCAGGGCACAACATCACCGGCCATTCGCTACCTGGTTGCGCCGGTATAACCATAACCATCACCTGTACAGGAACACACTATGGCAACGTTTAAGGCACAAGACGGCACGCAGATTTACTACAAAGACTGTGGCGCGGGCAAACCGGTTCTCTTCAGCCACGGCTGGCCGCTGGACGGCGACATGTGGGACAGCCAGCTGAACTACCTGGCCGAGCGCGGCTTCCGCGCCATCGCCTTTGACCGTCGCGGCTTTGGCCGCTCGGATCAGCCGTGGAACGGCTACGACTACGACACCTTTGCGTCCGACATTAACGACCTGATTACCACTCTGGATCTGCAGGACGTGACGCTGGTGGGCTTCTCCATGGGCGGCGGCGACGTGACCCGCTACATCAACAACTACGGCAGCGCGCGCGTGGCCGGTCTGGCGCTGCTGGGCGCGGTGACGCCAATCTTCGGCAAATCCGACTCCTTCCCGCAGGGTGTGGATCAGAGCGTGTTCGACGGCATTCGCGACGGGCTGCGTAAAGATCGCGCCCAGTTCATCAGCGACTTCGCCACCCCGTTCTACGGCACCAACGCCGGGCAGACCGTCTCTGCCGGCGCGCTGACCCAGACGCTGAACATCGCCCTGCTGGCGTCCCTGAAGGGCACCATCGACTGCGTGACCGCCTTCGCCGAAACCGACTTCCGCCCGGATATGGCGAAAATCGACGTGCCAACGCTGGTTATTCACGGCAGCAACGACCAGATCGTGCCGTTTGAAAGCACCGGCAAGCTGGCGGCAGAGATGATCAAAAACGCCACGCTGAAGGTGTACGACAACGCGCCGCACGGCTTCGCGCTGACCCACCAGGATCAGCTCAACGAAGATCTGCTGGCGTTTGTGAAGTCGCTGTAATGTCCCGGGGCTGACGCCAGCAGGCGTCAGCCTGAATATGCGCTTCCCGGCATACTAAATTTGAGCGTAGAACTCCCTCTCCCTTGTGACTAGTATTCCTTCATTTCAAAGGGAGACTACATAAGATGAATATCCAGTTTCATAAGCGGCTAACCCGAAAGTTTATCTTCGCTATTTTAACATCCTCTTCATTTGTCACAGCCTGTACATTTAGCGTTATATGGTTCTATCTTGCGAATATTGACCGGCTTGATATTTTATACGATGCGTTGAGCGTGAGTAGCGCAGTAGGAATAATATTTGGATTTACCCTTGTATCACTAATTGGCTTCAGCCTTGTCATTTTTATCTCATCTTTCCTTGCTTACTTAATTTACACCGCACATGAGAAAGAGTTTGTTAAATACGAAGGTTTGACACATAGTTTTACCTCAGTCTGTTTTGGTAATAGCTTTGTGATGTGCGTTGTGCTTATCGGAGCGTTTTGCTTACAATTTTTTCTGGATATAAATGGTTTTATCGTTCTTGCCTTAGCGGTAGCCATAATACTGGCCGCATCGTATGGCTTATGCTACAAGCTTATGTTCAACGTTCAGTCATATAAGGATGTTGATAATACGCGTGATGTAAAATATTTGCAGAAAAACGCCGTCAGGAACTGGCTGCCTCTGTTATTGATTGCCCCTGCTTTTACACAAATCTTCCCACTCATTTTTATCGCGGGCCAGCTAGATTTTAACGAAGAAAGTAATACATTATTACAGGTTATCATTTTTCTTGCGCTCTCGGTCGCGATGATTATTGTGGGCATTTTCCCCGGGATGATCCTGATAAATGAGAAGAAAAACAAAAGTATATTGCAAATAATCATTTATACACTAATCATTATTCCTGTCAGCATGCTTGTCCTGACAATGATTTTCCGCCCCACCCCCAATATGATCATTAACATGACCATGAACCTTTCCGGCATAAGCGACTGGCGCACGCATCAATATTACATAGATACTCATACTCACCCGCCAGCGATGTTTGATGGTTTAACATGGAACACACGTTACTATAAAGATATCCCTTCGAGATTCTTTATCACCGGCGTAAACATTTTCTCGCTTGGAAATATTCAGCTTATTTGCCCTACACAAATCAATCATGCCAGATCGCTGAGCCTGAAAACTACGCCAGAGAATTTTGACGAATATGACCTTCGCATAAAACGATTAAAAAACACCGCTATGAAATGTATCCCGTTTAAGAAAGATGAGATACACCAATGGGATTCGCCTATAGCTGAGCCTGTTTATTTTCAGAAAATAAAATCTACCGGTGATAGCCTTTTATTAAAGTTGCTTCATGATATCAAGTAGCTTGTTAAGAAACGCCCGCAGCGCGGGCGCTACTTAATCAATTCACCGTAAGCGTAGGCTCATGCTTCTGCCCAGGCTGACCGCGTTGCACAACGCCTTGCTCGCGCTCCGCCAGCAGCCGACAAATCTCCGCGTGCTTCTCCTCGGTAAAGGTAAAGCGCGACATAAAGCCCATGCGGATCAGCGAGCCAATCGCCGGCAGCAGGCAGATCCCGAAGAACAGCCCCGACAGCACGCCTTCGCTCTGGATCTGAGCCTGCGGCACGTAGCCGATCATCGTCAGGAACACGCCGATGAGCCCGCCGCCCACCGCCACCGACATCTTGCCGGTAAAGGTCTGCCCGGAGAAGGTGATCGCCGCGCAGCGCTTGTGGGTGTGGTACTCCGCGTACTCGATGGTGTCGGCAATCATCGACGAGGTGAGGATGTTGGTCATCATCACGAACAGCGTGCTCAGGCCGAGCAGAATAAACAGCATCGTCACCTGCTGATACCCGATGAACCACATCACCACGCGCACCGCCACGTCCAGCCCGCAGAGGATCATAAACAGCTTCCGCTTCTGCATCCGGCGCGTCAGCATCGGGGCCACCAGGCACAGCACCGCCGCCACAATCCCCATCACGCCAATCGCCATCTGCAGGCTGCCGTCGCCGAGGTTGTTGATAAAGAAGTAGATATACAGCCCGCCCGCCACGTTGTGGAACACGCAGAAGAAGAACGACAGCAGGACAATAAACAGCGGCTTGTTCTGGCGCAGGTTGTGGAAGGTGTCGCGGATGGACACCTTTTCCGGGCTCGGCGGCACGCGCTCTTTGATCTGCATAAAGCCGTTGAGCATCAGCGGCAGGCCCACCAGCATCATCACCAGCGCCGCCATAAAGTAGCCTTTATCATTGCTGTACTGGGCGAAAAACGCCGCCAGCTTCGGGAAGAAGATGTTGGCGCAGGCGATCCCGGCGTTCACCCCGAGCATCGCCGCCGTCACCGCGCGGGTGCGCTGGCCGGAGTCGTTGGTCATCACCGACGACATCGACCAGAACGGGATATCGGAGATCGCGTACAGCGTCCCCCACAGGATATACGTCACCCCGGCATAGAGGATTTTGGTGGTCATGTCCGCTTCGATTTTATAGAACGACAGCAGCGTGACGCCGGTGATCAGCAGCGGCGCGATCAGCAAAAAGTGGCGAAACTTGCCGAACCGGCTGTTAATGGTGTCCATGATGCTGGCAAACAGCGGATCGTGAACCGCGTCCCACGCGCGGGCAATCAGGAAGATGGTGCTCGCCGCCAGCGCCGAAATCCCCAGCACGTCGGTGTAAAAATAGTTAATAAACGAACCCACTAAACCAAAGCTAAAACACTGACCTAATCCATAGCCAAAATAAGACCACAGCTCGCGAGACGGTATTTTCATTGTCGTTGCCATTGATATATGCCTGCCTGGTTGCCCGGCGGTTGGCCGCCGGGTCGATATTATTAGCCTTGCGCCTTCGGGGCGATCTTGCGCAGCTGCTGCATCAGGGCGATTTCACGGCGCGAGAACGGAATGCCGTTCTCCTCAAACACGTCGTGGAACCAGAGGCGGCAGTAGTCCGTGGACTCCTTCATCACCACCGGCCACGGCAGCCACGTCTGGGTTTTGCCGCGCACCAGCCCCCACTGGTACGGCGCGACCTTCGCCGCGTACATCAGCGGAAGCTGCTCCTCGATAGTGCTGCCCACGTGGCGCGCCAGCCATTCAGTGCAGAACAGCGGACGACCGAGCTGTTGCAGCTGCTGGATAATCGCCGTCATGCGCCCGGTGTGGGTGTAAGCGTGGAAGCTCACCACGTCCGAGAGCGCCAGTGCGGTCTGGTCCAGCGGATGCTGGAAGAACGTCTCGCCCCCCTCTTCCGGCGGCAGGCGCCACGCGCAGACGGTGAGCGGCTGGGTCGGGTCCTCTTCACGCACCCACTGGAACGCCAGCTTCATCAGTTCGTGAGCGCAGGTCTCCAGCTTCGCGTCGTACTGCACCTCCTGCGTGCCGGTCGCGAAAATGCCGCGGTTGCCCGGCTCGTTATAGAGATCCCACAGCAGCACGCGCTTATCGTCGCGGAACTGGCGGACAACGTCGCGGATGTAGCGTTCAATGTCTGCCCAGCAGTCGGGATCGCACACTTTATCGCGCCCCGGGCTCGCCGCCGCCTGGCTGTTGTGCTTGCCCGGAACCGGCGGCTTTTGCGGGCCGAGGTACGGCTCGTCGCCGGAGAAGCCGCAGTCGTCCATCAGGGTGAGCATGGTGCTGAACCCGTGACCGTAGGCAATGGTCAAAAACCGGTCGATGCGCGCCATCAGCCCGTCGCGGTCATGCTCCCAGACGATAAACGGCAGGTTGATGCGCAGGGTGTTGTAGCCCGCCTCCGCCGCCCAGCCCAGCTCGCGCTCGATGGTGACGGCGTCGAAGGTCTCTGCCTGCCAGATATCGGTCCAGTTCACCGCCGTCGACGGCAGATAGTTAAACCCGCACAGCCAGCCTTTTTGCTGATACCACGCCTGTGCCTGCTCCCTGCTCCACTGCTCTTTCATTACGCGTCCTCTCACTGATAATGTTTAGCTAATAAATATTAGTCGCGGGATAAATGCGCAAATCACGGCGCTCAGAAAAGCGACGGCCCTCACAAAGTTCACGCTTCGATGAATGAGAAACGTGATCGACGGCGCTAAAGCGTGCGGTTAGGGTATGATGCGAAATCGCGAAAGGGAGAGGACGGATGAAGCGAAAAACGAAAGTGACGATGAACGATATTGCGCGGGCGGCGGGCGTGTCGCAGGCGACGGTATCGCTGGTGCTTAACCAGTCCCGCAACATCAAGCTCAGCGACGACACCCGCCAGCGGGTGATTGGCGTCGCTACCGAGCTCGGCTACGACCGCCTCCCCGCCGTTCACGCCCCGCGCAACCAGGAAGAGATCGCCATGCTGGTCAGCTCCATGCAGAGCTTCGACCCGTTTATCGACGCCATCAGCCAGGCGCGGGAAGCGGCGTGGCGCAACGAGACGCTGCTCACCGTCTACGACTACGGCGACGATATCGAGCTGGCGCTGAACATCATCCGCCAGCTGGAGAAGCGCAACTGCATCGGGATTATTCTCGCGTCTCCGGTCACCACGCTGGTGGACATGACGGACTTCCAGGACTGCACCCGCATTCCGCTGGTGCTGCTTAACCAGCGCGACCCCGGCTCGCCGCTGCTGCCATCGTTTATCCCGGACGACTACGCCAACGCCTTCCAGGTGACTAAACACCTCATCGCCTGCGGGGCCACGCGCATCGCCCACATCACCGGCGAGAGCTGGATGGAGGCCTCGCGCCAGCGTCTGGCGGGCTACCAGGCGGCGCTGCAGCAGGCCGGACTCGCGTGCGAAGACGACCTGGTACGCCAGACCAACTGGCAGTTCAGCGAATCCTTTACCGCCACCACCTCCCTGCTGGAACTGGCCGAGCGCCCGGACGCCATCTTCTGCGCCAGCGACTGGCTGGCGATTGGCTGCTATCAGGCGCTGGCGGTAAACGGCGTGCGCATCCCCCAGGATATGCTGCTGGCGGGCTACGACGACCAGAAGATCTCCGAGCAGCTCACCCCGCCGCTGACCAGTATCCAGCTGCCCTACAGCGAGCTGGGACGGCTGGCGGTGGAATACCTGTGCAATCAGGAAGATGCCGCCACGCACGTGACGCTGGCGGGCAGGCTGAAGGTGCGCGCCTCAAGCCTCGTCTGAGGTAAACACCATGCCCGCATAGGGCTTCTCGCGACACGCCGCCAGCCGCGCGGCGAGGCTGCCCACGTGCAGCTCCAGCTTGTGACCGTCCGGATCGAGAAAATAGAACGACGCCCCCTCGCTTTTGTTCTGCTTCCAGACGGTGACGCCCGCCTGCTCAAGCCTGTGCGAGTACGGTTCAAAATCCGCTTCCGCGACGGTAAACGCGTAGTGGGTGTAGTCGCTCTCCTGCGGCGGCACGTACTTGCGCGCCTCGTCGTACGACAGGCAGACCCACAGATCGCCGCAGGTGAGATAGGCCCCGGTATTCCAGCGGGCGTGCAGCGCAAGCCCCAGCAGCTCGTGCCAGAAGGTGACGCTTTTTTGCAGGTCGCTGACCGCGAGGGTCAGGTGGTTGAGTGATTGCAGCATGACGTGCCCTTTTGTTTTTCGCGCCGGACGTGGTACGGTAAAGAGATGAACATAAACCACGCCGTGCTCACCGTAAACCGCTGGTGGCTGCCTTCTTAAAGGCGGCACGGAGTAGTTTTTCCCATTTTCAGATAGCCGCCGAAAGGCGGCTTTCTCACATCTAAGACCCCTTTCGGCATTACCACGTTAAGGAGTCTTTATGAACCCGCAAACTATCCTCACCGGCGATCGCCCAACCGGCCCGCTGCACCTCGGCCACTTCGTCGGATCGCTGCGCCAGCGCGTGGCGCTGCAGCAGACGCACAACCAGTTTGTGCTGATTGCCGACCTGCAGGGGCTGACCGACAACGGCAGCAACCCGCAAAAAATCCGCGACAACATCCCCGAAGTCCTGGCCGACTACCTCGCCGCGGGCATCGACCCACACCTGACCACGATCTGCCTGCAGTCCGCCCTGCCCGCCCTCGCCGAGCTGACGATGCTGTATATGAACATCGTCACCGTCGCCCGCGTGGAGCGTAACCCGACGGTGAAAAGCGAGATTGTGCAGAAAGGCTTTGCCCGCTCGCTGCCGGTCGGGTTTATGGCCTATCCCATCAGCCAGGCGGCGGACATCACCGCGTTTAAGGCCGAGTGCGTGCCCGTCGGCGACGACCAGCTGCCGATGATTGAGCAGACCAACGAGATTGTGCACAAGATGAACAGCCTGCTGCCCGCTCCGGTGCTGCGCCACTGTAAGGCGATGCTGAGCGACACCAGCCGCCTGCCCGGCATCGACGGCAGCGCCAAGATGTCGAAATCGCTGGGCAACACGCTGCACCTCTCGGCCAGCGAAGAGGCTATTCACCGTGCGGTCAGCGCCATGTACACCGACCCGAACCACCTGAAGGTGAGCGACCCGGGGCAGATTGAGGGGAACGTGGTGTTTACATATCTCGACGCGTTTCATCCGGACAAGGACAAAGTGGCGGCGATGAAGGCGCATTACCAGGCGGGCGGGCTGGGTGACCGCGCGTGCAAGAACGAGCTGGAGGGATGTTTGCAGGAACTGATTGCGCCGATGCGGGAGCGGAGAGCGATGTATATGCGTGACAAGGGCGAGCTGATGGCGATGCGAAGGCCGGACTCGAACATCGCAACTATCCTTATGATTTTTAGTGAATAAAGCATATTACATTAGCGAAGATACCATCATTCATACCAACAAAATTGGTTTGACTTACCAATTCTAATATGACCACATCATAACCAGATTAACAACCAGCTTCAAAACATAGCCTTCTATAGATCAAATAAGAAATTTGACCAGCAGAGCATTCTTAAAGACTATAAAGTTGTATTATTAGTCAAAATGAGCCGACACAATGGAAAGGGAGCTTATGGTCGTTGAAAATTTTTCAGGAAAATCAGTTGATTACCAAATTAACGTAGGGATTGACTATGCTAAAGTGGTTGACTTGCAGAGCAAATGGGGTGCCTATCGTGCTGATTTATTGTCAGCTCTAATTACTGCTAACCCCGGTATGGCCACTGATAACGAGTTAGCAAGGAAAATTCTGGCAGATAACAGCCTTTCTGATTGGCATTGGGACTGGTGCCGCAAGCTTTTGCAATGTAATGGTGATGATTATCAGTGGTTTTTTCTGCAAATAAACGACGCAGTTCAAGGTGTTTGTGTTCTTTACCATCCAAAAGAAAGTCGATTTGATAATAATAAAATTTTCTACGTGGATTATATTGCAACAGCATACTGGAATCGTCCTCGTCCTAACTTTACCCCTAAATATAGTGGAGTAGGCAAAGAGCTTATCCAACATACAATTAATTATGCCTGTTCAAACTGGGGGTATAGACCTGGTTTTTGCCTACATGCACTCCCAAGTGCAGAGGGTTTCTATAACCATCTTGGCATGACTGATTTTGGCGTCGACCATGAAAAAGAAAATCTCCGATTTTATGAGGCATCACAGGTTGTCGCATCAACTCTCGGAGGAATTTCAAATGCCGCATGAGAAAGATTTCTTTGTATCAAATCAGTTTAGTGAGTCTGATTTGGAAATTTTACTAAATTTCCAAAAGATAAAAAACAGCAAAAAAATAAAAGATATTATTTCCCGTAAACCAGAAATGGAAAACGAAAATCAATTCCTACTTGATGTAGCAAAAAATTTAACATTTAACAAAAATAAACTATTTAGAAAAAGAGATGATGCTAATTCTGAACTCATAAATTTATGGTTATCATTAATAGAAAAAAAGTCATTAAACACCTATTTAAAAGGAAATACAAAGGTCTTCACAGATCTGGATTTTGAAAATCTCGGAATAATTGCAAGTTTGAGCAGGGATGTACAATCTATTCATTATATTTCAAGAATCCTTAAAGAAGAATATGGTATTATTCTAATAATTGAAAAATCATTCAAAGGTATGAAGTTAGATGGCTGTACCTTTTGTTTACCAAATAAAACACCAGTCATAGGTCTAAGTTTAAGATATTCGAGATATGATTACTTTTGGTTTACATTAATGCATGAATTATCCCACATTGCTCTGCACTATGATAAATTAGATACGCCAATCCTCGATGATTTAGACATTGACACAGAAACAGACGTAGAGATTGAGGCTAACAGAGCCGCAGCTGATAGTCTGATACCCAGAGAAGCAAATAGAGCTGTCTTTCGGACATTTAATGAACCTGATAGTCTAATATCTGTCTGCGAAAGATTTAATATACACCCAATAATCGCTGCTGGTGCGGTAAGAAATAAACACAAAAATTATGTTATCTTCTCAAGTTTAGTCAATTCAATTGATGTCAGAAGGGAGCTTGGTTTGAATGAGTAAATATATCCCATTTTTAAAAGCAAAAAGCAACGAAACTCAAGCCCTCGAAGAGCTTTACAAAAAAGATGCTACAATCTTCACACAAATCACTCCATTCTTCGATATACCAAGAGAATCAAATAATCAAACAATGGAAAATGTCTTGAATAAAGCTCATTCTTTCAAAAAGAGATTGGATAATAAAGCTTTATTTAAAAACATGGAATTTTACATAGATAATTATGACCTGGATGATGAAATATTAATTGATGGAGTGGAGCAATACGAATATATACTGTCTCTTTTTCGTGATTACTTATATATTCCTGTGATCGGTATCAACCGATTAGAGAAACACAATAAAAGTGTTTACGATAGCCTATCAATTAACGGAGGAAAATTAGCCATAAGGTTAGTTGCTGAAGATATTGAGAGCTATAAAATAACAAAAATGCATCTCTTGAAGATGATGGCAATCATTAGAAATCTGAAAGTAGAACAATTGCACTTAATTATAGATCTACGATACATTCAGCCAACTGACATAAAGCGACTAACTGACATGGCTGAATACTTTATTGTAAATGTAAATAAAGACTTTCACTTTGATAAGTGTATTATATCAGCCTCTTCGATACCGGCTAATATTTCCTCATTACTTGAAACCTATCAAAGAAAATCGTTCACGAGAGCGGAGTGGAAAATTTGGGACACATTAGTTAACGAAAAGAAAATTGGTAATATTATATACGGGGATTATGGAATTGTTAGCCCTGATTATTCTGATATAGATTTAGATCCGAAGCTATTTAGAAAAGTTTCCGCACCAAAAGTATTTTATACGTATAAGAATAATATGTTTTGTGTTAGAGGTGGATCTTTCCAGAATGATGAGAGAGGAAATGGTCAATATTATGATATTGCCACAATAATCCATGACCAAAAATTCTTCAGGGCAACTACATTCTCATATGGGGAACAATATGTTTATGATAGAAGTAGTTATTCGCCTAAAAAACCAGATAAAGCAGGTAATCCCTCATCCTGGATTAAAGCCATGCTGACTTCACACATTAAGTTTGTTTTACACTGCATCCCTTAATTTTAGTCGATTAGATATGATGCTTTGTATAGTTTGCAAAGCATCACTTTTCTTAAGCGAACTACTAAGCATTTCGGCTATTTCCATCCTCGTGTGTGATCTTTTAACTGGTACAGAGGCTTCATTTGCTACCTTCAACATTTCGTCCTTCCATAACATCATGAAAGCATTTTCTTTTCTGAAGAAAATATTATCTTTAGCCCCCCTTATATATTTGAAAGTAATGTTATTATCTTTTAATTCTACTAATATGATTCCCCAGAAGGATGGGGAACGCTTTAATGCCCATGTTAAATGATTTTTTGTAGTTACAAGTGTAATTTTGTTGAAAGAAGTATTATAATAATTAGCTTGAGTAAGGATTCTTCCAATTGAATCAGTCTCTCCTTTAATCTCGTAGCAATGTAAATAACTATATGCTGCTACGACATCAGCTATTGCTCTTCCGTTCTCGATATGCAATTCTTCAATAATCCTTTCTGGCGCTGGTTTTTTAGCCAGTAAAAAATTTATTAATGCAGTGCGAATTTTATTATCATTGAGCATGTATACCTCCATCCCTCTTAGGATTCATTTTATATTAAAAAGAGATTTTGGTCAATATTGTTAAAGCAAGGGCTAACTCAACGAAGCGCTACGCTGCTTCATTGAGTTTCCCCTTGTTTTTTCGCCTTTCAGTTGAAAAAAGTTAAAATCAATATAATACATGTATATTGACATCTGACCATTTTATTATATAAATAAAATAATATTTTTATTTATATATTTAAAAAGGGGTTAATATGGTCAGTAATAATAATTTCAATAAGACCATTATAAATACGCGAGCTTCCTGTAGAAGCTCTTGCGAAACGAAGCTTTCACGCAAGCAAATTCGTAATCATTGCGTCAGTGTCAGGCTTAATGATAAAGAGCTGACGCTTCTAAATGAAAAACGTGGCCAGCATCGCAAAGGGGAATGGCTTCGTTTATCTTTTCTTAATGCGCTTCCTGGTGTTGTTCCAGCTATTAATATAAAAGCATGGAGATCTTTAGCTGACCTTTCACAGAAACTAAATAAAATTGTTGCCCACCTTGATAACAAAAGTACCGGAAGCCACCTGACAAAAACGGAACTATTTGCAGTGAAGCGACAAATTGCCGATCTTCGCTTACATCTCATCACCGCCGACTTGTGGGGAGACTCCGATGAAGGGAATGCAAAAGATCCGCAGAGGTAAGAATTTTATCGGGATCGTCCTCTATACGTTAAAACCAGATTCTCATCATAGGGTAGCTCCTGTCGTGATCGGGGGAAATATGGATGGGTGTGCAGCGAAAGATCTGATCACTGAATTCAATCTAACAAAAACGCTTCGCCCTGATGTGGATAAACCTGTTTGGCACAATTCGCTTCGTTTACCAAAGGACGAAGTGCTAACCGATGCTCAGTGGTCCGCTATAGCTGATGACTATATGAAGCGCATCGGCTTCTCGGAAACGCATCTCAGATGCTACGTGTTGCATGACGATGCGGTCGGTCAACACATCCACATTATCGCCAGCCGCATAGACCGTATTACAGGCAAACTCTATCTCGGAAAAAATGAAAACCTGATTAGTACACGCATTATCCAACAGCTTGAACACGACTATTCGCTACTAAGAACCAAAGGCCCTAAAACAAAAACCTCTTTAGCATTGCCCTGCCCTAAACTAAAACGAAAAAAAACACGAAATGAAGCGATGCAAGAGAAAAGGACAGGTGAACAATGCCCAAAAACCATCATCCAGAACGCTTTAGAGACGTTAGTTTCTAAAAGAGTATCGACCACTGAGTTTGTCCAACAGCTTTTTGAACAAAATATTAATGCATTACCCAATATCACATCTACAGGTAAAATGAATGGTTTCTCATTCGAATACGCCGGGATTGCTTTCAAAGCTTCGCAATTAGCTAAGTGTTATTCATGGTCGACCTTGCAGGGTAAACTCGATTATAGACCGGAACGCGATAACGGCTTTCTGTTTGACCTTAAAGCAACTATCACTAAAGCGAATGCAAACGAAATATTAAAGGAAAACGTTAAAAACTCCTTCGAAGCATTTATTATTGATAGGCATGCAGGTAGAGACGAAAGTGCTGTCGCTTATGTAGAAGAGAAGTGTTCCTCGGAAGCTTTAGCAGGGAGTAAGAAAGCGATAGCAACTATAGCCGTAAAAGAGATGCCTAATCAAAGCTACGAGGTCTCAGCATTCAGATGGATGGAAACCATCCCTTACCTTGATACGATTTATCGTCTGCTGAGACAACTTAAAATCCCAATTCTTAGACGCCCCGCAAAGCACCAAGTCATCACTGAAGCGATGAAGATAGAAATCCATCCCATCAATCCCAAAAACACTTTTGTGGAGCCTTTACTTGACGGCAATTTAGTGCCGCCAAGGCAACATTACCACCTTACATGTAGATTTTAGTAAGCAACATACCCCTAAAATTGATCGTTTATACCGATCGATAAAGATGGGTTGATAGCTATAATCTATCATTATTTGTTAATCGATCGGTACAAGTGATTTGAGTTTCCTGTAAACCTAGTCAAAATGTTAGTTCACACTGTAATGCTAACATTATGATTTTACTAGTCTATATCCTTTTCATTAATGCACCGGTACTGGAAATGGCAGACATTATTCCATCTTTGGAAGTGAACGATTTCATACATCATCGAATCTGATTTCATCTTAAACATAGGAATTTGTATGAGCAGCTCCATCACGAAACACTGCAATGAAGAAGTTAACATTGACCCGTTAAGTCGCCGGGAAACGAAAGCTGAGATGACAACACCTAAATTCGAGTTGTTCGGCGAAACCTACATGTTCGTTGAGACCTTTTCTGCTACTGTCATCAGTCCCCTCCCAATTACTGACCAAGTTTGGGTTAAAACCGATACGGGGGATGAGACACAGATTCCAGCCTTTGGTATCACATTTATAAAATCTCACAAAGTTTGTAAATACGAGCTTCGCCAGTATAGAGTTAATGGTTCATTTAGTGTCTTCAAAGATGCTCTCATTGTTAATGCAACCACTGGTGAATACGAAGTCAACTTAAATAGAAAGACAATTATTCTCCCTGCGTTTCTCACCGTACTTTTCCCTAACGCTTCGATGGCATTTTATTATAGGGCGATGCCTGTTCCTAAGTTTTTTTCCACCATATTTATCTTGCTTTGTTGCATTGCAGTTATTTCATTTTTTGTATTGCCATGGGGGTTTAAATCTGGATATGTTTTTGACGAACACAAATATATGTGGTTAACCTATTTTTCCTCACGACTTGGAAGCTTTACCTGCATTAAATGGATAAAGAGAAGAAGCCAAAGATTTGATAACGCACTCAGAAGCGTTATTAAGTCAATACAATTTTAAAATTAAAATCTTGAACGAGAAAATCACGAATAGAATATGTTAACATCCTTGTCGAATCTTACAGCCTGAGCCCTTCTGGCAGCAAAGATAAATGTTTATACTATAAGCATAACGGTCAGTCCCAGACAACGATATACATCCCTGTCATCGGTACTCCGTGGAAACAACGAAACAATCACGATTATGCTTAAAGGAGATAAAGTTGATTTCTAAATTGCTTGTGCTGAAGCAAGCTATGTAAGTTTTGGCATTTTTCATGTAGGCATCTGATAATAAGTTGAAAGCATTAAATTCAAATCACGGAAGTTTTCATATTGTTATAGACCATATTTTTTCCTTTTATTCTTTACTGATAAATCCCTTTTCATTGTAAAAGATTTGTACTTCTTTTTTTCCTGCACATAAATTTTTTCTGTCTGACTACCATTATCGACAATGAAATTAATAAGTAATGAACACGTTCTTCTCATTCTTACTTTATCAATTAAATTATTATCTAATTCATTAATATAATTGTAGTATGAAAATAATAGAAATGTTAAAACAACATCTTTATTTGAGAATGTCAGCCTTTCAATTTCTTGCTGGTACTTAATATAATACCCAGCACAAAACAGATACGACCTCTCGATCAATTGTTGTTCAGAAACTCCTGATTCGATAATTTTATCGACAAACTTATCGAGCAGTATCAAATATCTCTCCATAATATTAAATTTTGTATTCTGCATAATGCCACCATTAAATTTAACTATATCAATTTAAATACTTATATATGCTTTATTTAAATTGTCAACTAATAAACCATATCAACAAAATAAAATTTGCCACAGATATTAATTAGAAAAAACTTAACTTATACATTCTATATCTCCTATAGTTAAAAATATTGTTGTTATAAATTTAAAATATCTTCTTTGTATACAAAGGAAGTTGAAGTTTACAATACAAAATTTGACAAGGTCAGATTATTGAATTAATAATTAAATTAAAAGACCTGCGATCAATATTTAGTTTTTATCAGATAAAAAGCAATCATATTACAGTATGCAACTATGATTTATGATCCGCACTTAAAAAAGCGCTATCATCATTTATATTGTTATTGAAGCACTTCCCTTTTGTTATTATAACCCTACAAGAAACACCTAATATCTGATATGGCTTTTAGACACTTGACAAACTTTTAAAATCACTTATTAAATAATTATAAAAATAACACGCATCTCCTTTTTAGAAAAATACAATGAAATGGAGAACACAATAAGGAGATCAGAAATGTTAAATAACGAAAATATATATAATGTAGAAAAATACAAACTGCAAATTCAAAAATATGCTTTATGCTGTGATGATTTTAGAGATGGAGTATACAGAGCCCCTAAAGACAAAGCCCTTCTAAAGAAATATATTTGTTTTAATAACAAATCTTTTATTAACGGTTTGGTTTTTGATGTAGATCACAAATATGGAGCGGTCGCATGGGACTTAGTTGGTTTACCAATACCAAATACGATCATACAAAACATAAAAAATGGCCATGCTCATTTACTTTATGCTTTAAAAAGTCCGGTATTAAAAACAGACATGGCAAGAGATAAGCCTTTAAAGTTGGCCGCTATTGTTCAGAGTGGATTTACAGAAAGGTTAGATGCAGACAGAGCTTATGCTGATGTTTTAATGAAAAACCCTCTCAACATGCATGAATGGAGAACGACATGGACAAATACTTCAGCATATGATTTACAATACCTCTTAGATTTTATCCCAGACAAGATAAGAATTTCGAGTAAAAAGAAAAGTGTTATACATGGGCTGGGCCGCAACGTTAACTTGTTCGAAGATTTGAGAATTATTGCTTATAAAGAAGTATTAAGTTTTAAAAAGAGTAAAAACTATCGTTGTTTTTTTTATGATATGCTATCAAAAGCGACTTTACTTAATAATCATAGCAACCCTCATAATCCATTATCTCATGAAGAGACAAAACAAATTTGTAGCAGTATTTGTAAATGGACATGGCGTAATTTTTCAATTCAGAAATTTTCTACAATACAATCAATAAGAGCAAAGAAAACAAGAAAAACGCAAAAAAAATTAGAAATAGCATTGGAGACATTATCATGATAATTAATGGGAAATTAATTAAAGCAAAAGACTTAGCTAAGGCTGCAGGTGTATCTCGTTCAACAGTGATTAAATATTACGGCATTAGCCGTGAGAATTACGAAAGGGTAGCAACTGAAAGAAGGAAGCTTGCTTTTGAACTAAGAGCATCAGGTTTAAAATGGAAAGAAGTTGCTGAAGAAATGAACACGACAAAATATAGCGCAATTGCATATTATAGACGATATTTAGCATTAGAGAAAAACAAATAAAGCATATCATTTCTAATGTACAGCATACCAATATAATCTTTTATATCAAATATATAAGGAATAGACCATTTTGTTTTGAATCAAAAATCAGCATATATTCATCAACAATTTAATACCTGAATGCAAACGACTAAATATTCATAAGTAAAATCTAATGAAAACGGATTGCTCACTCTTATACATTACGGTGATCACCAAATTTAATATGTTAAGGAAATTGACATTTAAAGAAAGAACCACAATAACCATTTTTAAAATAAGAAAGGTATTTTCTTATTAATTAGTTAATATTTCGAATAACTATGCGTAATTGCTTCTAAATCGACCCTCTTTTATTAACCCATTGACTAAAATGGCTTCAATCTCATAAATTATATTAATAACCATAATCGTCTCTTAATTAACATCAATCCTCAGCTCTAACAATTTGTGTTCATATTTTTTTATTTATTTCCTAAGAAACTTTATTTCTCGAAGAATTAATCGTTTCATGAATCCAGTTATCTACTTCGCTTTCTACAAAGGCTACTGCACGAAGACCAATTTTTACTGGTTGAGGAAAACATCCCTTGCTGATAAGCCTATAGATCCACGCTTTACCAAATCCAGTTTTCTTCATGACTTCTGGTAAACGGATGAGACGAGCTTGATTTTCCATATGTATGTCCTCTGTTGTTTCTACAGGGATAGAATACAAATGAATTTCAAATGGATGAAGCGAGATTACGAACACCAGAGCCATCCTTGGCTCGAAACTATGAGTCTATGGAGATTCATATCACTCAGAGTCTGAGAGTTTCATAACATCCGAAACCCTCATTTCTTTAACGTGCTGATTTTTATTGATAAAAAAATTAAACTGCCTAAGAAAATCAGTTTCTACAGTTTTCATTGCAAAAGGGCGATCCGCATCCCTAATATGATATCCTTGGCGAATTGCCTTATCATCGTCTTCATCCGTGTAAAGCAATCGGGATAGTCTATCGTCTGACAGAAGTACTTTTTTTCTTTCTGACCATGCAAGCAAATCAAGCATGGGGATTATTCGATAGCTAATTAATTTTTTTATTGCCCCATAACCAAACCTGACTGCATCAAGTGGTGCAGGTTTAACGCCCTTTACTTTTCGCCATTGCGGTAATGATACTCGCAGGGCTTCGGCTATCTCATCATCGCTTCCACCCGCAAGATCGATTTCTAACATAATGGTAGTAGGAAATTGTTCAGGAATTACTTCGGATATGTATTCATTCTCAATAGTGGAATCAATTTTATATTGTTCTGTATTTGCTCTTATGAATAAAGCCTTTCTCATGCAAGCAAAACTGATATTTGCTATTCGATCAACAGTAGTAATAAAAAAGTATGGGGGTTGATATGATTTATTTTCGGAATCCATATAATTTAAGTGCTTCTCTTTGATAAGAAAAGGATCACCATCCAATATCTGCATATAGTTTTTCAATACCGTTTTCTGCATTCCTTCTTCTATTACTGGTTTGAAGAAATATGTTCTCGCCCATATTTCATGGTAAAGCATATTAATAGAAATGTTTTCAAACTCGCGATATTTGTCTAAATCAAACCACGTTTTCACTGCTTTAGTGTCTTCTGATGTCCAACTATTCATTTTTACCCAAGATTTCATTAATGCCACTCCGTTGTAAAAAGTCTTACTTCGTAATAGCACATAAATCGCAAATAAAAAAATGGCGTTTCAATTGGTTATTGAATACGCCATTATATTTATAAAAATCAGTTAGTTATCAAAATCAAATGGTGCAATTCTTCTCTTAGTTGTTTCATCAAGATAATCAGCCCACCACTGCAACATAAGCTTTCTCTCATCGAGGTGTTCTGCTTTATGAATGTAGGCAGCACGAACGGAGTTTCGCTCTTGGTGGCTCATCTGCCGTTCAACAGCATCCCTTGACCATTTTCCTGATTCGATTAAGGCACTACAAGCCATCGCCCTGAATCCATGCCCACATACCTCAACGGTTGTGTCATAACCCATCGACCTTAGTGCCTTGTTCACTGTGTTCTCGCTCATAGGTTTTCTGAAATCATGATCGCCAATGAATACAAGGTCGCATTCACCACTGATTTCTCTGATCGTTTTTAGAAGTTCTAAAGCCTGACGACTTAACGGCACGAGGTGTGGGGTCTTCATTTTTGAGCCTCGATGGGAATGTTTGACCCCTGGTAATGGCTCGCGTTCTCCAGGGATAGTCCACATCGCATTTTCAAAGTCGATCTCCGACCACCTTGCGAATCGGAGTTCACTGGAACGGATAAAAATGAGCAATGTCAGCTTCACAGCTAATTTAGTAAGTTTCCTACCTTTAAAGCTCTCGATGCGCTCTAAAAGCTCTGAGAACCTATCAAATGGTAATGCTGGCCTGTGGGTTCGTTTCGCAACAGCAATTGCTCCAGACATCTCTTGTGCTGGATTATAGTCAATTAAGCCATTCTGGACGGCATATCGCATTATTGCTGTGGTTCTTTGTTGCAGACGAGCAGCTACTTCTAGTCGTCCAGAAGCCGCAACAGTTTTGACTGGAACGAGAAGATCCTTAGTTTTAAGCTCGGCTATTTTTCTCTGTCCTATGGAAGAGAAAAGGTTGTCTTCAAGGCTCTTTAAAACCCTTTCACTATGAGAATCTGACCATTTTCTTTTACAGGCAGTATGCCAGTCCCTCGCAACAGCTTCGAATGTCAGGGCTTCGCTTTGCTCAATCTTATCTGCTTTTTTCTTCTCAGAAGGGTCGATACCATCAGATACCAACTTTTTGGCTTCATCTCGCTTCCTGCGGGCTTCACCAAGAGAGACCATTGGATAAACACCCAATGCTAAAACTTTCTGTTTACCCCCGAAACGGTACTGTAATCGCCAGTACTTCGAGCCGTTAGGATTGATCAGCAGGTGCATACCCTGCCCATCTGTGAGTTTGAAGGGTTTGTCGGAGGGCTTGGTAGTCCTAACTTTGATATCGGTGAGAGCCATCAGTTGATACCTCCAGTGTTGGTACCAAAATCAATCGAACCGGGAATACCATCAGTTATACCATCATCAGTTGGTATATGTTCAAGGAATTGAGTAGACGTGGACAGACTAAGAAAAGCCAGAAACCTGCTTAACTCACTGTTTTTATGGACTAAAGTAGACGTTAGTAGACTTGAAAAAAGCTTTGTATGGTGCCGAAGGCCGGACTCGAACCGGCACGTATTTCTACGGTTGATTTTGAATCAACTGCGTCTACCGATTTCGCCACTTCGGCACTGAAGGGGATGCGGAAACGTTGTGGATTATACCTGTCGCGCGCCGCCATGCAAGCGACGACGCGCTAAACCCGCGCTAAGTGCCCAAAAAACCAGCGCCCTTCGTCAGTCCAGCTCAGACACCGCCAGCCGAATCACCCTCGCCGCCTTCTGCTCCGGCAGCGCCAGCACCTTCGCCCACATCTCCTGCACCATATCGCAGGAGAGCTTCTCTTTGCCCGCCGCCTTCTCCGGCATCTGCAGCAGCTGGATGTCCTCACCGTACTTATCGGCAAGTGCCTTCATAATAGGCCGCACATCCTCGACAGCCGCCTCGCGTTCGGCCGGGGTCACGGTGTGGCGGTTTTTGCCGTAGGCCGCGCGCATCATGTCGGCGTCGGCCTGCATGCGCCGCGCCATCAGGTCTTTATCCAGCATGCGCATCGGGTTGATGCCGCCCTTCACCATCGGGTAGAGGAAGCGGAAGCAGGCGTCGTCGCTCACCTTCTGGATGGCGGCGGTCTGCTCCATGTTGATGGTCATGTAGTTCACCACGTTGGCGTCCGGGGCGTTCTGCAGGCGCGACATCTGCAGATGCAGGATCTGCGGCTGGATGGTGTCGATAATCTGCTGCTCCGGCTCGCCCGCCTTTTGCAGGGCGGCCATCTGGTCGAGGATACGCTGATGCAGCGCGGGCTCCTGCTCCTTAATCACCTGCCAGGCGGGCATCGCGTTGAGGGCATTATCCATCTGCCGTTCCGGGGCGCGCTGCCTGTCGAAAAACACCCAGAACGCCACGGCGGCAGCCGCAAAGACGACAATCACAATACGGGTCCACTTTTTATTCATCTCGCATCCTTATCCTTGAATTATGCCGGTTTACACCGGCACGCCGCTGTGGAAGCGAAACTCGTTGTCCGGTGTCGAGATAAGTGTGGCTTCAATTTCGCCAAAAAGCTTTATGCGCGGTGAGATATCGTCGTCGCTCACCTGCCGGGCCAGCGTCAGGTAGTCCTGATAGTGGCGCGCTTCCGAGCGCAGCAGCGAGAGATAGAACTTCTGCAGGTCGTTGTCGAGGAACGGGGCCAGCGCGGCGAAGCGTTCGCAGGAGCGGGCTTCGATGTAGGCGCCGCAGATGAGCTTGTCGATCAGCGTCAGCGGTTCGTGGGTGCGCACGTCCTTCAGCATCCCTTTGGCGTAGCGGCTGGCGGTGATTTTGACGTACGGAATGTCACGGGCCTGCATCGCCTCGCGTACCTGCCAGAAGTGGTGCAGCTCCTCTTTAATCAGCAGCACCATGCTGTCGATGAGCGCCTGGCCCCACGGGTCGTCGGTTTTGGGCATCACGCTTTTGCCAATCTGCCTGTGCAGGGCGATGAAGTCCGGCTCCGGGCCGTCGCGGAAGGTGAACAGTTCGTAGGGCTTGAGCCAGTCGAGCAGCGCGTCGGCACCGCTTTCGTCGGCGACGTATTTACGCACCAGCAGCAGCGCGGTCTGGGCGGCCTTGAGCTCGCACACCATGTGGTCGGTGAGCAGCAGCGGCAGGTTCGCCGGGTCGCGGGCTTCATCAATCCATGCTTGCGGGGTCGGGCACTGGAGGAAGTTGAGTACGGGGGCGAGTATCTGCGGGTAATCCATGGTTCTGCCTTGAAAAAGCGGTGGCGCGCGCCACCGCCTGAAACGCTTAGTGACGCACGCCGTCGTCGTCTTCGTCGACGTAATCTTCGTCGTCGCCTTCTTCGCCGTCTTCACCGTTCGGATCTTCGAAGTAGGTTCCCCAGCCGTCGTACTCCACCTCAAACTTCTCGGCCAGGTTCATCAGCTGTTCTACCTGCGCGTCGATCAGCTCCGCCTTCAGCGCGCCTTCGCTCAGGATGTCGCAGCAGATGACGGTGTCGCCCTCTTCCACTTCCAGCTCTTCCGGCTCGGTCACTTCGTAACCCAGCTTGAAGGCTTCTACCGCCAGTTTTTCCAGCGCGTCGAAATCATCCGCAGAGAAATGGTGCTCGATGGTGTACAGCGCGTCCGGATCGCTACCGTCTTCCAGCAGTTCTTCAATAATCAGACGCGTCTCTTCGCGTTGCTCTTCCAGGTGTTCCGGGTTTGCCATGGCTCAATCCTCTTTAAAGTGCGGCATATACTTCTATTTTCACACACGGACGGGTTTGCCTCCACCTTTGTTGGAAAGATTTGTGAAACGGGGTTGCAAATGAATAATTACACATATAAAGTGAATTTTAATTCAATAAGTGGCGTTCGCCATGTGAGGATAAAATGTCCGATTTGTACAAGAAACACTTTCTGAAATTGCTCGACTTTACCCCTGCACAGTTCACTTCTCTGCTGACCCTTGCCGCACAGCTCAAAGCCGATAAAAAAAATGGCAAGGAAGTACAAAAGCTTACCGGTAAAAACATCGCGCTCATCTTCGAAAAAGACTCAACCCGTACACGATGCTCTTTCGAAGTTGCCGCATTTGACCAGGGCGCACGCGTCACGTATTTAGGGCCGAGCGGCAGCCAGATTGGGCATAAAGAGTCAATTAAGGACACCGCGCGCGTGCTCGGGCGGATGTACGATGGCATTCAGTACCGCGGCCACGGTCAGGAAGTGGTGGAAACGCTGGCGCAGTACGCGGGCGTGCCGGTGTGGAACGGGCTGACCAACGAGTTCCACCCGACGCAGCTGCTGGCGGATCTGCTGACCATGCAGGAGTACCTGCCGGGCAAGGCGTTTAACGAGATGACGCTGGTCTACGCGGGCGACGCGCGCAACAACATGGGCAACTCGATGCTGGAAGCGGCGGCGCTGACCGGGCTGGATCTGCGCCTGGTGGCTCCGAAGGCCTGCTGGCCGGAAGAGAGCCTTGTGGCGGAGTGCGCTGCGCTGGCGGAAAAGCACGGCGGCAAAATTACCCTGACGGAAGACGTGGCGGCGGGCGTGAAGGGCGCGGACTTTATCTATACCGACGTCTGGGTGTCGATGGGCGAAGCCAAAGAGAAGTGGGCGGAGCGGATTGCGCTGCTGCGCGGGTATCAGGTGAACGCGCAGATGATGGCGCTTACCGGCAACCCGGACGTGAAGTTCCTGCACTGTCTGCCCGCGTTCCATGACGACCAGACTACCCTCGGCAAGCAGATGGCGAAAGAGTTCGATCTGCACGGCGGGATGGAAGTGACGGACGAGGTGTTTGAGTCAGCGGCGAGCATCGTGTTTGACCAGGCGGAAAACCGGATGCATACGATTAAGGCGGTGATGGTGGCGACGCTTGGGGAGTGATTGGGTCCTCTGCGGTCTGGTGCCCTCACCCCGGCCCTCTCCCGCGGGGAGAGGGGGAAAACACTAAAAAACGACAACAGGGTTGTCGTTTTTGCTTTTACCTCGCACGGGGAGAGGGAGCAAACCGGCTCTGCTTCATTGATTTTTCACCCTGAAAAAGGTACGTTTTCGCCTTAATTCCAGCGTGGACATGCCAGCATTATGCCGATTATTCAGTCTGTTGAACGTGCGTTGCAAATCCTCGACCTGTTCAACGAGCAGGCCACCGAGCTTAAGATCACCGACATCAGCAAACTGATGGGGCTGAGCAAGAGTACCCTCCACTCGCTGCTGAAAACCCTGCAGCTTCACGGCTATATCGATCAGAACCCGGAGAACGGCAAGTATCGCCTCGGCATGAAGTTGGTCGAGCGCGGTCATTTCGTCGTGGGCTCCATCGACATTCGCCAGAAGGCGAAAGGCTGGCTGACGGAGCTGTCCCGGCGGACCGGGCAGACCACCCATCTTGGGATCCTGGACGGGCGTGAAGGGGTTTATATCGAGAAGATCGAAGGCAAGCTGGCCGCCATCGCCTATTCGCGCATCGGCCGCCGCCTGCCGGTTCACGCCACCGCCATCGGCAAGGTGTTGATTGCCTGGCTGGGCGAGGCCGAGCTGAACGCCCTGCTTGAGGGCTATCAGTACACCACCTATACCCCTTCCACCCTCGCCTCTCGCGAAGCCTTAATGAGCGCCCTGGCGCAGACCCGCGAGCAGGGTTACGCTCTGGACAGCGAAGAGAACGAGCAGGGCGTGCGCTGCGTGGCGGTGCCGGTGTGGAACCATGAATCCCGCGTGATTGCCGCCCTGAGCCTGTCGACGCTGACCTCCCGCGTGGACGATGCAGAGCTGGCTAATTTCCGCGAGCAGCTTCAGCAGGCCGGGCTCCAGCTCTCACGCGCGCTGGGCTACCCGGCCTGAGCCGTCAGGCCGGCTCGTAGGTGAAGTAGTCGAAGTCCGCGTGGCAGCCGTCGCCGCTGATGTCCTCGCAGTGCAGCCCCACAAACGCGCCGGTGAAGAAGCCGCGCCCGCCGATGTAGTCGTCCGACAGCTTCCACGCCTCATACGTTACCGGCACGGCGTGCCACGTCTCGCCGTCGAACGAGTAGCTGTAGCGGTAGGCCAGCGTATCCACGTCCACCCGCAGCCAGATGCTCTCCGCACTCTCCGGCACCGGAATCGGCTGCTCGTGCAGCGGCCACGACGGCACGTTGTGGTCGAGCTGAATCACCTTGATGGTTCTCCCCTTCCCCTCCTCGTAGTCCACAAAGCAGTAGCTCCAGTTTTTACTGTTGTAGTAGCAGGTCAGCCCCGCGCTCTGCTGGAAGTGGACCGGTGAGAACTGCATCCGCGTTTCTGAGCGGAAGGCGAAGTGCTGCCAGCGGCGCGCCACGGTCGACTGGGTAAAGGTCGAGTTGAGCGAGTCGTTGCCGTAGAGCCGTAAATAGCCCGGCCGCGCGGTGAGCGAGCCGAGAGCGTCGTCGAACGGGATGCGCAGGGTCTGCAGTTCCGGGTCGAGCGAACTGGCGTCGAAATCGTCCCGCCAGATGCCCGGAACGGCTGCAGGCTGCTCCGCCACCTGCGGGCCTTTCACGGTCAGCTGCGCGTGCCTGCCGCCTTCCACGTACGGCCAGCCGTCGCGCCACTCAATGCGGGCGATGCCGGTCTCGCGCCCCAGCGGACAGTAGCCGCGCCCGCCGGAGGCCAGCAGCGGCACGCCGGGCAGGCGCAGCGGGCGGCTGGTGAGGTAGGCCATGTACCACTCTCCCGTATGAGTCTGCAGCAGCGAGCCGTGGCCGCTCTTCTGCAGCGGGTTCTCCGGCAGGTGCCAGCTGGTCATCATCGTCACCTCCGGGTGCAGCTCGTACGGCCCGTCGATGTTTTTTGAACGCAGCACCACGACGGCGTGCTCGTAGCTGGTGCCGCCCTCGGCGACCATCAGGTAGTACCATCCCGCGTGGCGGTACAGGTGCGCGCCTTCGGTGTAGCAGAGCGGCGTGCCGGTAAACAGGGTTTTGCGCTCGGGCGAGATGGTGCCGGTCTGCGGATCGAATTCCTGCATTACAATGGTGTTGTGCGGGTTGCTGTGGTGGCGCGGCCCCCACGGGCGGTAGAGGTAATACTTGCGGCCATCGTCGTCGTGGAACAGGGACGGGTCAAACCCGCCGTTGCCCATCGGGATCGGCTCGCTCCATGGCCCCTCGATGGACGGCGCGGTGACGAGGAAGTTGCGGCCGTTTTTCCACGGCGAGTCGACAATCTTCACGTCGGTGTAGAGCAGCCAGAATTTGCCGTCGGCGTAGCTCAGGCACGGCGCCCAGATGCCGCCGGAGTCCGGGTTGCCCTTCATGTCCAGCATCGACACGCGGTCCAGCGGGGTGCTGACCAGCGACCAGTTTTTCAGGTCGCGGGAGTGGTAGATGCGCACGCCGGGGAACCACTCGAAGGTCGAGGTGGCGATGTAGTAGTCCTCGCCCTGACGGCATAAAGACGGGTCCGGGTTGAAGCCGGTGAGTATTGGGTTGGTGATTTCCATATTGCCTCCGGTTAATGGGATGCGGCTGTCGCAGCGTCGGGAACGGCCTCGCCCTGCGCCGCGCGGTGCTTGATCAGCTGCTGGCTGATGGCCTCCACGCGGGCATCGGTGAGCTTATAGAACGACAGCATGATGAACATGCCCACGTAGAGCACCACCGGCACCACGCAGAACAGAATTTTGATGGTGGTCAGCACCTCAACCGGCTGCACGCTGCTGCTGGCGGAGTAGTTGACGTACGCCAGGATCCAGCCCACCACCGCCCCGCCAATCGCCAGGCCAATCTTCAGGCTGAACAGATAGGTGGAGAACACCAGCCCGTCGAGGCGTCGCCCGCTGCGGCTCTCCTCGTAATCCACCACGTCAGAGGCCATCAGCCACTGCAGCGGCGTGGTGGTGTTGAAGACGAACAGGAACAGGATGTTGAGGGCGAAAATCAGGGCGATATGCTCCGCCGGGGTGACGAAAATCAGCAGGCTGATCAGCGAGTAGGCGACGATGATCCACTTGAAGGCTTTTACCCGGTCAAAGCGGCCCAGCAAACGGGAGGAGCAGAGCGAGCCGAACATGGTGGCGAGGCTGCCGTAGAGTAAAAACTGGGTCGCCATCTCCGGGTGATCCATCACGTATTTGACGAAGTAGAGCGTCGCCCCGCCGCGTACCACGTTAGAGCAGGTCGCCATCATCTTGAACGCGCACATGATCCGCCATTGTCCGTTGCCCAGCAGCAGCTTAAGGTCTTTCGCCACCGACGAGCCCGGCTGCACCTCAAAGGTGTAGCGCTCTTTGGTGGTAAAGAAGCAGACGTAGAGCAGCACCACGCCGCTCAGGCCCAGCACGCACATGGCGCCGAAATAGCCCACCTGCTCGTTCCCTTTACCGATGATGCTGACCAGCGGCAGCGCGATGCCGCTAATGGCGAGCGAGCCCGCCGCCGCCAGGAAGAAACGCCACGACTGCAGGGCGTGACGCTCTTTCGGGTCGGCGGTAATGACGCCCGGCATGGCGCAGTACGGCACGTTAACGAAGGTGTAGACCAGGGTCAGCAGAATGTAGGTTACGCAGGCGTAGATGATTTTGCCCTGCGCAGAGAAATCCGGCGTGTAGAAGGTCAGCATGCAGACGATGCCAAACGGGATTGCCCCCCACAGCAGGAACGGGCGGAACTGGCCGTGCCGCGTGCGGGTGCGGTCCACCAGCAGCCCCATCAGCGGGTCGGTCACGGCGTCGAGCACGCGGGAGACCAAAAACAGCGTGCCCATAATGCCCGCCGACAGGCCAAACACGTCGGTATAAAAGTAGGCCAGCAGGAACATCGTGGCCTGCCAGACAAAGCCGCAGGCGGTGTCACCCAGCCCGTAGCCAATTTTATCTTTCATGGTTAATTGCATCATCATCGCACCTTTATTTTCGTATGCTGATTTCACAACATCGTGTTAATGGAGTGTAATGAGCTGTTCAATTAACCAGCAATGGTCATATCTTATTTCCGAATTACGATATTTTGCTTTTGTGACGCCACCGATATATCGCAACGCATTGTTTAAATTGATAAACTTAAGATACGCGAAAACCGTCCACGGGATATTTCCCGTAGACGGTATCGCTCAGAAAATAATTAAAGTCCGAGCGCTTTTTTACCGGCGTTAATTACCTCAATGATTTTATCGGTGTCATAAATACAGCCTTTCCAGGTGCCGCCGCTCACCGACTGCAGCGCCGCCCACAGCCGGGTATCGTCCGGCAAAAAGTCGTGGGCGTGCAGGTCCGGGTGCGTCTGCCTTACTGCCAGCTCGCGCGCGCCCTCTTCCGGCGTCAGCGGGTTGTCCGCGGTGCCAATAAAGTTGACGCTGCCCGTCAGGGTCAGGCGATCCACGGCAATCTCAATGATGTCGTTGTCGCGCAGCTTGCCAATCGGCCCGCCCGCCAGCGCTTCCGGGGAGACGTGGCCGAAGCAGGCGCCCGTCGACACGCCCGAGAAGCGCGCATCGGTGATTAACGACACCGTCTTGCCCCACGAGATATGCTTCAGCGCGGAGGTGAGCTGATAGGTCTCTTCCATGCCGGTGCCGGACGGTCCGCCGCCGATCACCACCATGATGTCGCCCTGCTTAATCTCTTCCCGCTTGATGGCCTTGATCGCCTGCGCTTCCGAGACAAACACCCGCACCCGACCGGTGTGGCGGTAAACGCCATCGTCACCCACCACCGACGGGTCGATGGCCGTGGCCTTGATCACCGATCCTTCCGGCGCGATGTTGCCCGTCGGGAAGCAGACCGTCGAGGTCAGCCCTCTCGCTTTTGCTTTCTCGGGCGGGAGGATCACGTCGTCCGGATCCACGCCGTCCTGCTCGCGCAGGCACTGGCGGAAGCGCGCCCGGCGCTCGGACGCCTGCCACCAGTCGAGGTTCTCGCCCACCGTCTGACCGGTGACGGTCATGGCATCCAGATGCAGCAGGCCGAGATCGCGCAGGTGGAGCATCACCTCCGGCACGCCGCCCGCGAGGAACGCGCGCACGGTCGGATGATAGTCCGGGCCGTTGGGCAGCACGCTCACCAGGCGCGGCACCCTGCGGTTGACGCGCGTCCAGTGCTCAACGTCCGGGATCGTGCAGCCCGCCGCGTGGGCGATGGCCGGGATGTGCAGCAGTAGATTGGTGGAGCCGCCGAACGCCGCGTGGATCGCCATCGCGTTTTCGATGGCTTTATCGGTGAGGATATCGCGCGTGGCGATGCCGCGGTTATCCAGCTCGCTCACCGCCCGCGCCGACTGGCGGGCGATCTCCAGCCACACCGCCTGCCCGGACGGCGCCAGCGCGGAGTGCGGCAGCGCCAGGCCCAGCGCCTCCGCCACCACCTGCGAGGTGCCCGCCGTGCCGAGGAACTGACACCCGCCGCCCGGCGACGCGCAGGCGCGACAGCCCAGCTCGGCGGCCTCCTGCAGGGAGAGTTCGTGGTTGGCGAAGCGCGCGCCGATGGTCTGCACCTTGCCCGCGTCTTCCCCCACGGTCGGCGGCAGCGTCGCCCCGCCCGGCACCAGAATGGTCGGCAGATCGTGCATCGCGGCCAGGGCAATCATGGTGGCGGGCAGCCCTTTATCGCAGGTCGCCACGCCGATCACCGCCCGGCGCGTCGGCAGGGAGCGGATCAGGCGGCGAAACACGATCGCCGCGTCGTTGCGGTACGGCAGGGAGTCGAACATGCCGTGCGTGCCCTGCGATCGCCCGTCGCACGGATCGCTGACGAAGGCCGCAAACGGGATCCCGCCGTTGCGGGTGATCTCCTTCGCCGCCGCCTGCATCTGCATGCCGATCTCCCAGTGCCCGGTGTGGTAGCCCAGCGCGACCGGGCGCCCGTCCCCGGCGCGGATGCCGCCCTGGGTGCCGATAATCAGCACCTCTTTGCCGGTCAGCCTGTTGGCGTCCCAGCCCATCCCGGCGTTCTGGGTCATGCCGAACAGGTTGCCGCTGGGGGATTCCATCAGCATCTGCGGGGTCAGCGGCAGCGCGCCCTGCGGCCCCGCCGCGTGGGTGATCACCGCATAAAACGCGTCGTCCTGCGGGGTGTAAATGTTCTCGATGGTCATGGTTATCGTCCGGCTCAGCAGAGCTTGAGCTGTTGCAGCAGGGTTTTCAGCTGCGCCTTACGCGGCTCGTCCAGCGCAGAGGCGGGCGGCAGCACGTGGGTAGAAACCGGGCGGCCGCAAAGCACTATCGCCTCTTTAATGACGTTCACAAACGGCGTATCCAGCTGATACATCTGCGGGATTTGCAGTAAGGTCTGATGATACTCAGCCGCTTTCGCCACGTCTTTATCCCGCCAGGCTTTCAGAAGATTCACCGACACCTGCGGGGCAAAGTTGCCGCTGGCCGAGATCGCCCCGTCGCCGCCGAGCAGCAGGGTATTAAACAGATGATCGTCGTAGCCGCACAGCACGGTGAAGTGCGGATGAGCGGCTTTGACGGTGTGGATCATGCTGCGCAGGTGGGCCACGGAGTCGATGGTGTCTTTAATGCCCACGATGTTGCTGCGCGAGTCGGCCAGGGTTTTGACCAGTGCCGGCGTCAGATCCTGCCCGGTCAGCGCCGGGAAGTTATAGAGCATCACCGGCAGCGTGACGCTGTCGGCCACCTGCTCGAAATAGCGGATCAGGTTCGCTTCAGACACCTTCCAGTAGTAGGGGTTAATCACCACGATGCCGTCGGCGCCCGCCTGCTGGGCGTGCTGGCTCAGCGCAATGGTTTCCCGGGCGTTGGTGCCGCCGGTGCCGATCAGCACCGGCACCCGACGATCGACATGATCGATAGCAAAGCGGGCAATGATTTTACGCTCTTCGGCGCTGAGCTGGGAGAACTCGCCGCCGCTGCCCAGGAAGAACAGGCCGTCAACGCCTGCCGCGATCAGATCGTCGATCAGCGCGGCGGTGCCCTGCTTATCGAGCTGGCCGTCGGCGGTAAAGATGGTGGAGACAGGGGGAATGATTCCCGTGAACAACGCGGACTGCGGCATGAGATCTCCTTGCTGAATCATTTTGTTCTACATTATAGAACAGCGTTCATTAATTTAACGATCATACTATGACGCAGAAAAAGCGCAGGTAAATGAGAGATGAGGAGGGAGTGCGGGAAGTTTAAGCTGGATCACATATTGCCCCTCACCCCGGCCCTCTCCCCAAAGGGGCGAGGGGGAAAAGATGGCTCGGTGCAGTCCCCTCTCCCCTTTGGGGAGAGGGTTAGGGTGAGGGGTAAGGGTTACTCCACCAGCATCTTAACAACCACTTTCCTGACCTTAGCAGGCGCCCCCACCGCGCACAGCGGCTTATGCACCTCGCCCGGCCAGAACACCACGAAATCCCCTTCGCTCAGCACCACGGTTTTCTCCTGCTCGCCTTCCGGCAGGAACGCAATGTCTTTGTCCGCCAGCCAGTCGGTGTCTGGGGTGCCGTGCGGCAACGTGCTGAACGTCATCCCTTCCTGACCTTTGAGCACAATCTGAATGTCCAGATAGCGCGCGTGGTACTCCGCGCGGCGCTCGGCAAACGGCTGGGTCATGTCTTCCGATACCAGATAAAACAGGCTGTTGCCGCTGATGTCGTGCTTGCCGATCGGCGTGGCGTCGGTGACGTGTGCCTTAACGTGCTCAATGGCCTGACGCAGCTCGTCCGGCAGCCAGGACTGAAGATGATGAATGTTGCCAATAATCATGGTTAAACCCTCAAAGTAAAACATCGTTTCATTTTTATCTTTTATACGAGGATTGTCTCGTTCACACCAGCCCTTTTTAGGTAAGTTTTGCGCGAGCGCATGTTTATCGGTAAATGTGTTAATCCTATGTTAATTACGCACCGGCATTTATGCAGCGGTTATGCATAACCTCATTCGGCGCGTTTTACATGCCCGGCATAATCAGCTGAAATACAACGTTAATTCACAAAACCTGCTGCTGCATCACACTTTATCACTTCGATTATTTCCTTTATAACTCCATATTTATTTATTGATTTTTCTTAAGTCAAAAATAGTTAACCGGCATTACTGCATAGCCATTCTTTAGACATGATTTTATCTTTTAAAATCAAACACATGACTAATCATTTCAAACTATTTAATTCTACAAAATAATAACAACCTCAAATAATGCCAGCGGATCCTGCTTAGCTATTCATCTGCCCGCAATATGAAATTAATCATTATCTGATGCGAATCATGCAAATGAAAACAAACCTCTTAATATCCGATTTCACGTGAGCAATATCACATTACGGATTATTTAACTGCCTAGTATAAATCACGAAATCAATTGAGCTTAGCCGCCATGCAATTAAATACATCACATGGCGCATGCCCTTTTTATTCTGAAAAAAGAAAAAGGAATAATTATGGAAAAGCATTACGTCGGTTCTGAAATAGGTCAATTGCGTAGCGTTATGCTACACCGCCCAAATTTAAGCCTGAAGCGCTTAACGCCATCAAACTGTCAGGAGCTGTTATTTGATGACGTGCTCTCGGTTGAGCGGGCGGGTGAGGAGCATGACATTTTCGCAAACACGCTGCGCGAGCAGGGTGTGGAAGTCCTGCTGTTGACCGACCTTCTGACACAAACCCTTGATATTGCTGAGGCGAAGGCCTGGCTGCTGGAGACGCAAATCTCCGACTACCGCCTCGGGCCAACCTTTGCCGGCGACGTCCGCGGCTGGCTGGCGGATATGCCGCACCGGGAACTGGCGCGCAGATTAAGCGGCGGATTAACCTACGGCGAAATTCCGGCAGCGATTAAAAATATGGTGGTGGATACCCACACGGCGAATGATTTTATTATGAAGCCGCTGCCGAACCATTTATTTACCCGCGATACCTCGTGCTGGATTTATAACGGCGTCTCCATTAACCCGATGGCCAAACCGGCCCGCCAGCGTGAAACGAATAACCTGCGGGCAATATATCGCTGGCACCCGGCGTTTGCCGACGGCGATTTTATTAAGTACTTCGGCGACGAGAATATTAATTACGACCACGCCACCCTGGAAGGCGGCGACGTATTAGTGATTGGCCGCGGCGCGGTATTAATTGGCATGTCTGAACGCACCACCCCGCAGGGCGTGGAGTTTCTCGCCAACAGCCTGTTCAAACACCGCCAGGCCGAGCGCGTGATTGCCGTTGAGCTACCGAAGCACCGCTCCTGCATGCACCTCGACACCGTGATGACCCACATCGACGTGGATACCTTCTCCGTCTATCCGGAAGTGGTGCGCAAGGACGCCCAGTGCTGGACGCTCACCCCGGACGGACGCGGCGGCCTGCTCCGCACCCAGGAAACCGACCTGCTGCACGCCATCGAGAAGGCGCTCGGCATTAATCAGGTGCGCCTGATCACCACCGGCGGCGACGCCTTTGAGGCCGAGCGCGAGCAGTGGAACGACGCCAACAACGTGCTGACCATCCGCCCGGGCGTAGTGATCGGCTACGAGCGCAACGTCTGGACCAACGAGAAGTACGACAAGGCGGGTATCACCGTGCTGCCCATCCCGGGCGACGAGCTGGGACGCGGGCGCGGCGGCGCGCGCTGCATGAGCTGCCCACTGGAACGAGACGGAATTTAAAGGAGCCATCATGGAACGAAAACCCACTCTGGTTGTGGCCCTGGGCGGCAACGCGCTGCTCAGGCGCGGCGAACCGCTGGAAGCCGACATCCAGCGTCAGAACATCGAGCTGGCCGCCCGCACCATCGCCGGGCTGACTGAGCAGTGGCGCGTGGTGCTGGTGCACGGCAACGGGCCGCAGGTCGGGCTGCTGGCGCTGCAGAACAGCGCCTACGACAGGGTCGCGCCATACCCGCTGGACGTTCTCGGCGCGGAAAGCCAGGGAATGATCGGCTACATGCTCCAGCAGGCACTGAAAAACAGCCTGCCCCAGCGCGAGGTGAGCGTGCTGCTCACCCAGGTGGAGGTGGACGCCGCCGACCCGGCCTTCAGCAACCCGACCAAATACATCGGCCCGGTGTACAGCGAAGCGCAGGCGAAAGCGCTGGCCGCGGAGAAAGGCTGGGTGTTTAAGGCCGACGGCGGCTACTTCCGCCGCGTGGTGCCCTCTCCGCAGCCGAAGCGCATCGTTGAGCGCGACGCCATCGCGGCGCTTATTCAGCGCGACCACCTGGTGATCTGCAACGGCGGCGGCGGCGTGCCGGTGGTGGAAAACGCCAACGGCTACCGCGGCATTGAGGCGGTAATCGACAAAGACCTCTCCGCCGCCCTGCTGGCGCGCCAGATTGAGGCGGATGCCCTGCTGATTTTGACCGATGCCGACGCGGTGTATCTCGACTGGGGTAAACCGACCCAGCGCCCGCTGGCGCAGGTCACGCCGGAGCTGCTCAGGGGCATGCAGTTCGACGCTGGCTCGATGGGGCCGAAGGTCGCCGCCTGCCGCGAGTTTGTTGAAGCCTGCAATGGGATAGCCGGGATCGGCGCGCTGGCCGACGGCGCGGAGATCCTCGCGGGCGAGAAAGGCACGTTGATTCGTAACTGAATAACTTCACACCTCGCCCCTCACCCCTGCCCTCTCCCCATAGGGGAGAGGGAGCAAACCATCCCCTCGCCCCTATGGGGAGAGGGTTAGGGTGAGGGGTAAGGAAAGGTCTTAGACATTAATTTTAAAAAGGATTCCCCCATGACCATTAACCTGAAAAACCGCAATTTCCTCAAGCTGCTGGACTACACCCCGGCAGAGATCCAGTACCTGATCGACCTCGCCATCGAGCTGAAGGCGGCCAAAAAAGCCGGGCGCGAGAAGCAAACCCTGGTCGGGAAAAACATCGCCCTGATCTTTGAAAAAACCTCTACCCGCACCCGCTGCGCCTTTGAAGTGGGCGCGTTTGACCAGGGCGCGCAGGTCACCTACCTCGGCCCAAGCGGATCGCAGATTGGCCATAAAGAGTCGATGAAAGACACCGCCCGCGTGCTGGGCAGGATGTACGACGGCATCGAATACCGCGGCTACGGGCAGGCCATCGTCGAAGAGCTGGGCGAATACGCGGGCGTGCCGGTGTGGAACGGCCTGACCGACGAGTTCCACCCCACCCAAATACTCGCCGACCTGATGACCATGCTGGAGCACGCGCCGGGCAAAGCCCTGCCGGAACTGAGCTTTGCCTATCTCGGCGACGCGCGAAACAACATGGGCAACTCGCTGATGGTCGGCGCGGCCAAAATGGGCATGGATATCCGCCTGGTGGCGCCGAAATCCTTCTGGCCGGAAGCGGGGCTGGTCGAGCAGTGCCGCGCCATCGCCAAAGAAACCGGCGCGCGTATCACCCTCACCGACGACGTGGAGGAAGGCGTTAAGGGAGCCGATTTCCTCTACACCGACGTGTGGGTCTCCATGGGCGAGCCGAAGGAAGCCTGGGCCGAGCGCGTCAGCCTGATGAAGCCGTATCAAATCAACGCGGACGTCATGAAGGCCACCGGCAACCCGAACGTCAAGTTCATGCACTGCCTGCCGGCGTTCCACAACGAGCACACCAAAGTGGGCCGTGAAATTGAGATGGCCTACGGCCTGAAGGGGCTGGAGGTGACGGAAGAGGTGTTCGAATCACCGAACTCCATCGTCTTCGACGAAGCGGAGAACCGCATGCATACCATTAAGGCGGTCATGGTGGCGACACTCGGCGACTAATCACCGCCCGGCGCGCCGCGGGGTGCGCCGGGTTTCAGGAGAACATCATGGGCAAGTTCAAGTTTCCCTCCGCTTACACCATCCTCTTTGTGCTGATTGCCGTGGTTGCCGCGCTGACGTGGATTGTTCCGGCGGGGCAATACCATATGGCAATGAACGAGGCGCTCGGCAAGGACGTGCCGGTTGCCGGCACCTACGCGCACGTGGCGGCGCACCCGCAGGGTCTGGTTTCGGTGCTGATGGCCCCGATTGCCGGGCTGTACGATCCGGAGTCCGGCCAGGCCGGGGCCATCGACGTGGCGCTGTTTATCCTGATCATCGGGGGATTTCTCGGGATCGTCACCAGAACCGGAGCGATTGACGCCGGGATCGAGCGCGTCACCACCCGGCTGCGCGGGCGCGAGGAGTGGATGATCCCGATCCTGATGGCGCTGTTTGCCGCAGGCGGCACGATCTACGGCATGGCCGAGGAGTCGCTGCCGTTCTACACCCTGCTGGTGCCGGTAATGCTGGCCGCCCGTTTTGATCCGGTTGTCGCCGCCTCCACCGTGCTGCTCGGCGCGGGGATCGGCACGCTCGGCTCCACCATCAACCCGTTCGCCACGGTGATCGCCGCCAACGCCGCCGGGATCCCCTTCACCAACGGGATCGCCCTGCGCGTGGCGCTGCTGGTCATCGGCTGGGTCATCTGCGTGGCGTGGGTGATGCGTTACGCCCGCAAGGTGCGCCAGGATCCGTCGCTGTCGATCGTTGCGGATAAGCAGGAGGAGAACCGCGCCCACTTCCTCGGCAACAGGGGCGAGCAGACGCTGGAATTTACCCCGGTTCGCAAAATCATCCTCGTGATTTTCGCCCTCGCCTTCGCGGTGATGATTTACGGCGTGGCGGTGCTGGGCTGGTGGATGGCGGAGATCTCCGCGGTGTTTCTCGCCAGCGCCATCATCGTGGGGCTTATCGCCCGCATGAGCGAAGAGGAGCTGACCTCAACCTTTATCAACGGCGCGCGAGATTTGCTGGGCGTCGCGCTGATTATCGGCATCGCGCGCGGTATCGTAGTGATCATGGATAAGGGCATGATTACCCACACCATTTTGCACAGCGCCGAGGGGCTGGTGACCGGGTTGTCGACGGTGGCGTTCATCAACGTGATGTACTGGCTGGAGGTGGTGCTGTCGTTTCTTGTGCCTTCTTCGTCCGGCCTGGCCGTTCTGACGATGCCGATCATGGCGCCCCTTGCCGATTTCGCTAACGTCAACCGCGACCTGGTGGTTACGGCTTACCAGTCGGCGTCCGGCATCGTTAACCTTGTCACTCCTACCTCTGCCGTTGTGATGGGCGGGCTGGCTATCGCCCGCGTGCCCTACGTGCGTTATCTGAAGTGGGTCGCGCCGCTGCTGGGGATATTAACGGTGGTGATTATGGTGGCGTTGAGCCTGGGTGCCTTGTTGTGATTTGCCGGATGGCGCTGCGCGTATCCGGCCTGCGGATCGGTGCGGTGCCACCGGTTATTTCGGGAACTGATATGGGAACTATGATGGATTACGAAGAGTACTCTCCCAAAGAGCAACTACAGCTAACGGTCTGCCAGCGTCTGATCGCGGAAAAGAGCTATCTCTCTCAGGAGGAGATCCGCCGCGACCTGCAGGAGCATGGTTTTGAGACCATCAGCCAGTCCACCGTTTCACGTCTGCTCAAGCTGCTTGGCGTCATAAAAATTCGCAATGCTAAAGGGCTAAAGATTTATTCGCTGAATCCACAGCTGCGCCCTGCCCCCGACGCGGCGCGCACCGTCTCGGAAATGGTGGTAAGCGTGGAGCACAATAGCGAATTTATTCTTATCCATACCGTGGCCGGATATGGCCGCGCGGTGGCGCGTATTCTGGATTATCACCAGTTACCGGAAATATTAGGCGTGGTGGCAGGAAGCAGTATTGTCTGGGTCGCCCCCCGGGTAGTGAAGCGCACCGCGCTGGTGCATAAGCAAATTAATTATTTACTCAGAACGCATTAATATTCAAAAAGAACCGTTTGCTTTGAGTAAAGCGTGCATTAAATCGCTTGATCCGAAAAGCGAGCTGCGTATAATGCCCGACAATTTGCCGGGAGGAAGCATGGTCAAGCGTGTACGACATAACGTCTTACCGCGTCTGAAATCAGACGCTGGCCTGCCGTTTTTCTTCCCGTTGCGTAATCTATTCCCAGAGCCCCTCATTTGAGGGGCTTTTTTTTGCCCGGCGTCAGGAGATAAACATGAATCCGCTTTATCAAAAACACATCATTTCCATAAACGACCTCAGCCGCGAAGAGCTGGAACTGGTTCTGGAAACCGCGGCAAAACTGAAGGCCAATCCGCAACCGGAGCTGCTGAAGCACAAGGTGATTGCGAGCTGCTTCTTCGAAGCCTCGACCCGCACCCGCCTCTCCTTTGAAACCTCCATGCACCGCCTGGGCGCGAGCGTGGTGGGCTTCTCGGACAGCAGCAACACGTCGCTGGGCAAAAAAGGCGAGACCCTGGCGGATACCATTTCAGTGATCGGCACCTACGTTGACGCGATTGTGATGCGCCACCCGCAGGAGGGCGCGGCGCGCCTGGCAACCGAATTTTCCGGCGGCATTCCGGTGCTGAACGCCGGTGACGGTGCCAACCAGCACCCGACCCAGACCCTGCTGGATCTGTTCACCATTCAGGAAACCCAGGGCTCGCTGGAGAACCTGAACATCGCCATGGTCGGCGACCTGAAGTATGGCCGCACCGTCCACTCCCTGACCCAGGCGCTGGCGAAATTTAACGGCAACCGCTTCTTCTTCATCGCCCCGGACGCGCTGGCGATGCCGCAGTACATTCTCGACATGCTGGACGAGAAAGGCATTCAGTGGAGCCTGCACGCCAGCATCGAAGAGGTGGTGGGTAACGTGGATATTCTCTACATGACCCGCGTGCAGAAAGAGCGTCTGGATCCGTCCGAATACGCCAACGTGAAGGCGCAGTTCGTGCTGCGCGCCAGCGACCTCGACGGCGCGCGCGACAACATGAAGGTGCTGCACCCGCTGCCGCGCATCGATGAGATCGCCACCGACGTGGACAAAACGCCGCACGCCTGGTACTTCCAGCAGGCCGGGAACGGCATCTTCGCCCGCCAGGCGTTACTGGCACTGGTTCTGAATCGCGAATTAGCTCTGTAAGGGGAAACGACCATGACACACGATAACAAACTCCAGGTTGAAGCCATCAAGCGCGGCACCGTGATTGACCACATCCCTGCGCAGGTGGGCTTTAAGCTGCTGACGCTGTTCAAGCTGACCGAAACCGACCAGCGCATCACCATCGGCCTGAACCTGCCGTCCGGTGAAATGGGCCGTAAGGACCTGATCAAAATCGAGAATACCTTCCTGACCGACGAGCAGGTCAATCAGCTGTCGCTGTACGCGCCGGACGCGACGGTTAACCGCATCGACGATTACGACGTGGTGGGCAAATCCCGTCCGAGCCTGCCGGAGCGCATTGAGAGCGTGCTGGTCTGCCCGAACAGCAACTGCATCAGCCACGCCGAGCCGGTTTCCTCCAGTTTTGCAGTGAAAAAACGCGCCGATGACATCGCGCTCAAATGCAAATACTGCGAAAAAGAGTTTTCTCATTATGTGGTGCTGGCCAACTAATTGAGGTTGGTAATGAAATCCCGGCTGTTATAATGGCCGGGAACATTCTTAACGCTGTAATTCTGGAGAAAAAATGAGCAAAGTACTCGCGACGGAAAATGCACCAGCGGCCATCGGCCCTTACGTTCAGGGCGTTGATCTGGGCAGCATGATCATCACTTCTGGCCAGATCCCGGTGAATCCAAAAACCGGTGAAGTGCCGGCAGACGTGGCGGCGCAGGCGCGTCAGTCGCTTGAAAACGTGCAGGCGATCGTTGAATCCGCCGGCCTGAAGGTGGGCGATATCGTCAAAACCACCGTTTTCGTAAAAGATCTGAACGATTTCGCCACCGTTAACGCTACCTACGAAGCGTTCTTCACCGAACATAACGCCACCTTCCCGGCGCGCTCCTGCGTGGAAGTCGCCCGTCTGCCAAAAGACGTGAAAATTGAAATTGAAGCGATCGCCGTACGTCGTTAATTCATTTCAATAAATAAAGGGTAGCTCAGGCTGCCCTTTATTATTTTGACTATTTTTACTCTCGACTTTCAATGACGCCATACGCGGTCCATTAATAAACTGCAGTTGCTTTGTTATCTTCTTTTAAATGGACTAAGAATGAAAATTTCAAAAATTGCGTTGGCGATCGCAACATTAACCGTCGCCTCTTCCGCACTCGCGCATGGATATATTGAATCACCCGCCAGCCGCGCTTATATGTGTAAGCTCGGTCAAAATATTGACTGCGGTTCCGTACAGTACGAACCGCAGAGCGTGGAGAAAGCCTCCGGTTTCCCGACAGGGGCGATGCCGCCTGACGGCCAGCTTGCCAGCGCGGGGATTGCCAATTACTCCCAGCTGGATAAGCAGAGCCTGAACGCATGGACGAAAAACCCTATAACCGCGGGCCCGCATGAGTTTGTCTGGTATCACACCGCGCCGCACAAAACCACCAACTGGCGTTATTACATTACCAAACAAAACTGGGATCCAAATAAGCCCCTGACCCGCGCTCAGTTTGAATTAACGCCGTTCTGTACCATTAATGGAAATGGCCAGGCGCCAACAATGCGTCAGGCGATGAAATGTAATGTGCCGTCACGTACCGGCTATCAGGTTATTTATGGCGTCTGGGAAATTGCGGATACGTCTAATAGTTTCTACCAGGCCATTGACGTTGATTTCGGTAACGGAGGCAACGTAACGCCGGATGAAAATACAGGTATCGAATCTGAGTGGAGCAAAACGCTCAGCGGCCAGATTGCGGGTAATAACCTGAACGTCGGCGATAAGATCATTGCCCGCTTCTTCGACGCGCACGGTGAAGTGACTTCCCTGCGCACCGAACTGACGATTGCCACTGCCGCTCAGGGTGATGCCAACCAGTGGTCTTACGATCTGGCGCAGAAAATTAACACCGCGCACGACGATATCCGCGTCGGGGTGAAGGATGAAGCGGGCGAAATTAGCCCGGTTCACGGCGCGAACAGCGTATTCGTCAAAGATGGCAGCACCCTGCAATCCGTTGCGATTTCATACGAAGAGCAGAAGGCGGACGTCAATGAAACCATCGCCGTTACCGACTTGCACTACAGCAAAATCGAGAACGGCAGCGCGACCGTGACCTTCCACGTGAATACCCACGGCAACGTCGATTTCGAAGCCCACGTCATGAACCATCACGGCGCGGAAAAAGGGTATCTGAAGCAGGAGATGAACAACGCCAATCAGGACGTCACCATGACGCTGACCGGCGTTGAAGCGGGTCACCACATGCTGAAGTACTATGCCACCAATAAAGACGGCACCCTGTTTGCGCAGGACGTACTGAACCTGATGCTGGAAAGCGATGCCGCGGCGGACACCGGCGGCCAGCACGACTTTATCTTCCCGGATAATATCGCGTCCTACAAAGCGGGTACCGTGGTGCTGCAGCCTAAAGACGGTAAGACCTACGAATGTAAGCCATTCCCGTACAGCGGCTACTGCGTGCAGTGGAGCAAGTATGCGACCCAGTTTGAGCCGGGCACAGGTTCACACTGGAAAGAGGCGTGGGTTCTTAAGCACTGAGTCGTCTGATCCCCTCACCCTAACCCTCTCCCCAAAGGGGAGAGGGAACCGATCGAGCCTTCTCTTCACGGTGAGAGGGGAACGATAGAGCCCTTACCCTCCCCCTCTCTCCACAGGTGAGAAGGGAACGATAGAGCCCTTACCCTCCCCCTCTCTCCACAGGTGAGAAGGGAACGATAGAGCCCCTCTCCCCTTTGGGGAGAGGGGTTGGGGTGAGGGGGTTCTTTATTACTGATTCCGCGTCGCTCTGAGCAGCGTCTCCAGCGGATACACCGCCGCAATCACTACCTCATCCTGAATCTTCGCCGCGTTATCCAGCTCGCTCTGAATCGACGCGATCTCCTTATCGTCCAGCGTCCCCTGACGCGCCACCAGATCGGTGAGCCTCAGGCCAATCGACGCCAGCCTGTCCACCTCCTGAATCACCGGCTTGATCGCCTTCAGCTGATAGCTGTTTTCGCTTAACGCCAGCGCGTCGCTGGTGTTGTTCTGCCAGCGGTTAAACACGTGGCGCAGGGCGTCGGCGCTTTCCGTGTCTTCGGCGTCGCTCACCAGACGGTCCGCCCATTTGCTCATCTGACGCACGGTGGCGCTTTCGGCGTTCAGCGCATCGGCGAGCCTGTTTAGCGGTTCAAACTGATGGTAGTTTCCGGCCTGGAACTTGAGGTGCTGGCGGGTGTAATACTGGGCCGGCTCAAGCGCCTGGGCGAGGATTTGCAGCGGCAGCGTATCGGCGTTATTGGCCAGGCGCGTGAACTGCACCTGCTGCTGGGTATGCTGTTGCAGCCCGACCGATACCGTCGACCAGCTGTCCATCGCCTGCAGGCGGGTATACATGTTGTCGACGTCGTTTACGTCCTTCGCCGACCATAGCCGCTCCGCCACCGCAAAGGCGCGCGGCCACAGGCGGATATCCAGCACCGGTGCGATCACGTTTTCCGCCCACAGCGCGGCTTCACCGCCGAGCAGGTTGGCCTCATTCGCCACGTCCGGCACCACCGGCGGGATGCCTTTTGGCACCTCGTTCAGACGCGTGCCGCTAATCGGGTAGCGGGCATTGCCCACCAGGAAATAGCCGCTCAGCTTATCGTTCTCAACGGAGACGACCGGGCGCGTTTCGCCCATCCAGGTGTCGACGGTAAACGTCACCTGGTTGTCATCGCGCCATTCGATATCCTGCACCGCGCGACGCGACTTCCCGGCAAAATCGATAAACCCGCGCCACCCCGACTCCCCTTTCACCAGCGTGAAGCTGCCCTCTACCGGCTTGCCCTTCAGCCGCGGCATGGAGAAGGCCCAGCTCTGAACGCTGTCGGTGTCGGCTATCACATCCACGCCGTTCAGCCCCTGCGGGACAATTTCATTGCGATAGTGATAGGCGGTGGACTGAGGCTGGTCGAGGTAGAAGCCCGTTGAGAGAATGCCCCTGTAGCCGTTCTGCGCCACCTGCCCCAGCGCGTCCTGCCCTTGCCAGGACTGGATCAGAATGCTTTTCGGCAGGTCAGGATGGTAGATCTCATCCCAGCCGACCATCTGCCGGTGATGCTTCTCGAGGATCGTCTCCAGCCTGCGGTTAAAGTGAGCCTGCAGCGCGTGGCTGTCCGCCAGCCTGTTATCGCGCATGAACTGCTGAATGGCCGGATTCGCTTTCCACTGGCTGTCGTCGACCTCATCGCCGCCGATGTGCAGATACGGATCCGGGAAGATCGCCGCCAGTTCGCTGACCATCGCGTCGGCAAAGGCGTAGGTTGCCGCTTTGGTGGGATCCAGCACCGGCTTCAGCACGCCCCAGTGGCGCTCCATTTCGTACGGTCCCGGCGCGCTCATCAGCTCCGGGTATGCCACGGCAATGGCCGAGGCGTGGCCCGGCATGTCGATCTCCGGCACCACGCGGATGCCGCGCACGGTAGCGTAACGCACCACCTCGCGCATCTGTTCCGGCGTGTAGAACAGCCCGTCGCTGGCAAGCTGGGTCAGCTTTGGATAGCGCGCTGAGCTGAAGCGCCAGCCCTGATCGTCGGTCAGATGCCAGTGCAGAACGTTAAGCTTGGCCGCGGCCATGCCGTCAATCTGGCGTTTGATATCCGGGAGCGGGATGAAGTGGCGCGCCGAATCAAGCAGCAGCCCGCGCCACGGGAAGCGCGGCGAATCCTCAATCGTGACCCACGGAATAGAGGTGTTTTCCGCGCCGTTCTGAATGAGCTGGAGCAGCGTTTCCATGGCGCGCAGCGCGCCGAAGCGGGTGTTGGCGGAGATAGTTACGCCACTGGCATCCACCGTCAGCCTGTAGCTTTCATCGCTGTCCGGCAGCGGCTGCGGCTTGACCTTTTTGACGATAGCGATGCGGATGGTTGGCTTTTCCGGCTTGTCGGCCTGCGGCTGCAGGGTCCAGCCGGTTTGCAGGGCGATGCGCTGGCGCAGGCGGTCCACCGCCTCACCCAGATCGTCGCCGCTGACGCTGACGGAAACGTTGTTGCTCAGCGCCAGCGCGCCCTGGGTTGTCGGGCGTTCGACCTTCGCAGGCCAGGGCATCAGGGGAAGATCGCCTGCCGGGGCGGCAAACGCGGAGGCGCCGAGCATTAGCCCGGCGGTTAAGAGACTGTACCGTAACATGAATGTTCCTTATCTGACGGGCCAAATATACCCGTCATACTTCAAGTTGCCTGTGCGTTGGCTGCACTCGTTCACCCCGGTCACTTACTTATGTAAGCTCCCGGGGATTCACTCCCTTGCCGCCTTCATGCAACTCGAATTATTTAGGGTATAAAGGCAAAACATTCTGTTAACATGCGCTCAATTTGTCGTCAAGCGAATGCGCCGACGGAGATCACAGGTTGTTGAATTTGGGAGAAAAGCCAGTCCCCTCACCCCGGCCCTCTCCCCAAAGGGGGGAGGGTGTAATCATCCCCCTCTCCCTTCTAGGGAGAGGGTAAGTTTTTACTGCCACCCGTACCGGCGCGCATAGAATCCTTTCACCAGCTGCGTCAGCACCATATAGCCCGCGAGGATCGCCACCAGCCACGGGAAGTAGCTCAGCGGCAGCGCCTGGAGCTGCAGATAGCTCGCAAGCGGTGAGAACGGCAGCGCGATCCCAAGCGCCATCACAACCCCGGTCATGATAATCAGCGGCCAGGCGGCACGGCTCTGGATGAACGGAATGCGGCGGGTGCGGATCATATGCACAATCAGCGTCTGCGACAGCAGCCCCACCACGAACCAGCCGGACTGGAACAGGGTCTGGTGTTCCGGAGTGTTGGCGTGGAACACAAACCACATCAGGCAGAAGGTCAGGATGTCGAAGATCGAGCTGATCGGGCCAAAGAACAGCATAAAGCGCCCCAGATCGGCGGGGTTCCAGCGCTGCGGCTTCTGGATCTGCTCGTCATCGACGTTATCAAACGGGATCGCCACCTGGGACACGTCGTACATCAGGTTCTGGATCAGCAGGTGCAGCGGCAGCATCGGCAGGAACGGCAGAAACGCGCTCGCCACCAGCACGCTGAAGACGTTACCGAAGTTGGAGCTGGCGGTCATCTTGATGTACTTGAGCATGTTGGCGAAGGTCCGACGCCCTTCGATCACGCCCTCCTCCAGCACCATCAGGCTCTTTTCCAGCAGGATGATGTCTGCCGCTTCACGGGCGATGTCCACCGCCCCGTCCACGGAAATACCGATATCCGCCGCACGCAGGGCGGGCGCGTCGTTGATGCCGTCGCCCATAAAGCCCACCACGTGCCCTTCCCGACGCAGCAGGGTGACGATGCGCTCTTTGTGCATCGGCGTCAGGCGGGCAAACAGCGTGGTGCGCAGGGCAAGCTGCGCCAGCTGGTCGTCTGAGAGCGATTCGATATCGCTTCCCACCACCACGTCGCCCGCGTCCAGCCCCACCTCGTGACACACTTTGGCGGCCACCAGCTCGCTGTCGCCGGTGAGGATTTTCACGGTGATACCGCTCGCCTTCAGCGCCTTCAGCGCGGGGGCGGTGGTCTCTTTCGGCGGATCGAGGAATGCGATGTAACCTTCGAGGATCAAATCGGATTCGTCGATACGCTGATAGTCACCTTCCCGCGCGGGCAGAAACTTGCTCGCCACCGCCACCACGCGCAGCCCCTGACGGTTCAGGTTATCGGTAACGCGTTTGATGCGGCGCAGCATGGTCTCGTCCAGCGGCACGATCTCCCCGTTATGGCGCACCTGCGTTGAAACGTTCAGGATCTCCTGCAACGCCCCTTTGCAGATCAGCTGATGCACGTCCGGCTGTTCGCTTACCACCACCGACATGCGGCGGCGCTCAAAGTCGAACGGGATCTCGTCGACTTTCTGCCAGCGGCCGGAGAGCATGCGGGCCGACTCTTCATCTACGCCTTCCAGCACCGCCACGTCGAGCAGGTTTTTCAGCCCGGTCTGGTAGTGGCTGTTCAGCCACGCGCTGTACAGCACGCGCTCGCTGGTCTTTCCGGCGATGTCGGTATGGTTCTCCAACACGATTTTGTCCTGGGTCAGCGTGCCGGTTTTATCGGTGCAGAGAATGTCCATCGCGCCAAAGTTCTGAATGGCGTCGAGGTGTTTGACGATCACCTTCTGTTTAGAGAGTTTAACCGCCCCGCGCGCCAGCGTAGAGGTGACAATCATCGGCAGCATTTCCGGCGTCAGGCCGACGGCCACGGAGAGCGCAAACAGCGCCGCTTCCCACCAGTCGCCTTTGGTGTAGCCGTTGATCAGCAGCACGATCGGCGTCATGACCATCATAAAGCGGATCAGCAGCATGCTGACGCGGCCAATGCCCTTCTGAAACGCGTTCGGCTCGCTCTCCTGCTCGCTGACGCGTCCGGCAAGCTGTCCAAACCAGGTATTGCCGCCGGTGGCGGTAACAATCGCCTGCGCGGTGCCGCTGACCACCGTGGTGCCCATAAAGCACAGGGTGTCGCACTCGAGCGGGTTCATCTGCTGCGGATCGCGGGAGCGCGCCACCTTCTCAACGGGCAGAGATTCCCCGGTGAGCGAAGCCTGCGCCACGAACAGATCGCGCGCCTGGATGATGCGCAAATCCGCCGGGATCATGTCCCCGGCCGCCAGCTTCACCAGATCGCCCGGCACCAGCTGGTCAATGGGCAGTTCAACCCAGGCGTTTTCGCCGAGTTCGTTAATCACGCGCGAGACCGTCGCGGTGTTGCTGACCATCGCCTTCAGGGCGTCCGCCGCTTTGGTGGAGCGCGCTTCCTGAATAAAGTTCAGCAGCGTGGAGATACCCACCATCAGGGCAATAACGCCGGCGGCGAACAGATCTTCGGTAGCGTAAGAGATGATGCCCAGCACCGTCAGCAGCAGGTTGAACGGGTTGCGGTAGCAGAGCCACAGGTGCACCCACCACGGAGAGGGCTTTTGCGCCGGGATCTGGTTGTCGCCGTGCACGGCGCGAATTTTTTCAACTTCGGACGCGTTCAGCCCTTCCGGGTGACCGCCAAAGGCGCGCCAGACTTCGTTTTCATCCATCGCCGCCACGTTAAGGCAGCGCTCGGTCAGGGAGGCGGGAATTGTCGCCCCCGCGATATTTTTGCCGTTTGGCAGCGGATCGCGCGCAATCAGGCGATGTGGCAGATGGCGGCTCAGCTGTGCAAACAGCTGCCGGGTGATATTTTTCAGCATAGTCATTCCCCCGCATCCGCAATGGCGGACGCAGTCTTTCCCGCAGGCATGGCAAAGCCGCACCTGTCAGGCACTTAAATTTTCAAGCAGGAACGTATGAACGTTGCTGCCTCACGCCGGTGAGACAGCAAAAGGCTGGCTTACCGGAAAGAAGGTTTTCTCCTGGTCAGGAGAGGTGTGGGATCGGGATCCATGTCGCCTCCGGTAAGTAAAAAGTAGGGTGTCGGCACGCAGTATAGCGATTTAACCATACCGTTTGTGTTTAATCGGGCGGTATTATAACGCCCTGCAAATAAACCAAACGTAAACCAGACTTTGCCCATGGCGAATTCGCAGGATAGCATTAGGCTCAACTGACTATTTTATCGTTGTTACAGGGAATACAGCATGCAGAACCGCCTTACGATTAAAGACATCGCGCGTTTAAGCGGCGTGGGGAAATCGACCGTCTCACGCGTGCTGAACAACGAAAGCGGCGTCAGCGAGCGTACGCGCGAGCGCGTTGAGGCGGTCATGAATCAGCACGGTTTCTCCCCTTCCCGCTCCGCGCGCGCCATGCGCGGGCAGAGCGATAAAGTGGTCGCCATTATCGTCTCGCGTCTGGATTCTCTCTCCGAAAACCTTGCCGTGCAGACCATGCTGCCCGCCTTTTACGAGCAGGGTTATGATCCGATCATGATGGAGAGCAAATTCTCGCCGCAGATGGTGGAGGAGCATCTCGGTATGCTTCAGCGACGCAACATTGATGGCGTGGTGCTGTTCGGCTTTACCGGCCTTAAAGAAGATGTCCTCAAGCCCTGGCAGCCTTCACTGGTGCTGCTGGCGCGCGACGCCAGCGGGTTTGCTTCTGTCTGTTACGATGACGAAGGGGCGATTGTGATCCTGATGCAGCGCCTGTATGAGCAGGGCCATCGCTATATCAGCTATCTCGGCGTGCCGCATGCCGACATCACGACCGGCAAGCGTCGTCATGAGGCGTACCTGGCGTTCTGTAAAAAACATAACCTGCCCGCCGTGGCCGCGCTGCCCGGGCTGGGCATGAAGCAGGGATATGAGCAGGTCGCCAGCGTGCTGACTCCGCAGACCACGGCCCTGGTGTGCGCCACGGATACCCTCGCCCTGGGTGCGAGCAAATATTTGCAGGAGCAGCGCATCGGGGAACTGCAGTTAGCGAGCGTGGGAAACACGCCGCTGATGAAGTTCTTACACCCCGAGATTATCAGCGTCGATCCGGGCTACGCTGAGTCAGGCAGGCAGGCGGCCGCGCAGCTGATAGAGCAGATCAACGGGCGGAGCGAACCGCGCCAGATCGTTATTCCTGCCCGTCTCTCATAACCTTCTTGAATAGTTTATTGTGATCTTCGCCCGATTTCGGGAACGTTCCCATTTTCGCCGTCGCGCTCAGGGAGTAGGCTTGCGTTCAGGTCATTCATCCCTTCACCATCTGTCATGAGGTTTCATGATGAGTAAAGTCAAACAAGCCGATATCGATCGGTTGATCGTCCTGGTAGGCGGCCGTGAAAACATTGCCACCGTCAGCCACTGCATTACCCGCCTGCGCTTCGTGCTGAACGATCCGGCTAAAGCTAACCCAAAAGCCATTGAAGAGCTTTCAATGGTCAAAGGCTGCTTCACCAACGCCGGGCAGTTCCAGGTGGTGATTGGTACCGAAGTGGGCGATTACTATCAGGCTCTGCTGGCGACGACCGGGCACGCTTCCGCCGACAAAGAGCAGGCGAAGAAGGCCGCGCGCCAGAATATGAAGTGGCACGAGCAGCTTATCTCCCACTTCGCGGAGATCTTCTTCCCGCTGCTGCCGGCGCTGATCAGCGGGGGCTTAATTTTAGGCTTCCGCAACGTCATCGGCGATGTGCCGATGAGCGACGGTAAAACCCTGGCGCAGATGTACCCGGCGCTGCAAAGCATCTATGACTTCCTGTGGCTGATTGGCGAAGCGATCTTCTTCTACCTGCCCGTCGGGATCTGCTGGTCAGCGGTGCGCAAGATGGGCGGAACGCCGATTCTTGGCATCGTGCTCGGCGTCACGCTGGTCTCTCCGCAGTTAATGAACGCTTACTTACTTGGGCAGCAGGTGCCTGAAGTGTGGAACTTCGGCCTGTTTACCATCGCCAAAGTGGGCTATCAGGCGCAGGTGATCCCCGCGCTGCTGGCCGGGCTGGCGCTGGGCTTTATTGAGACGCGCCTCAAGCGCATCGTGCCCGATTACCTCTATCTGGTGGTGGTGCCGGTCTGCTCGCTGATCCTGGCGGTATTTCTGGCGCACGCCTTTATCGGTCCGTTTGGCCGCATGATTGGCGACGGCGTGGCCTTCGCGGTGCGTCACCTGATGACCGGCAGCTTCGCGCCGGTTGGGGCCGCGCTGTTTGGCTTCCTATATGCCCCGCTGGTGATCACCGGCGTGCACCAGACGACGCTGGCGATCGATATGCAGATGATCCAGAGCCTGGGCGGCACGCCGGTCTGGCCGATTATCGCCCTGTCTAATATCGCGCAGGCCTCCGCGGTTACCGGCATCATCATCGTCAGCCGTAAGCACAACGAGCGTGAGATCTCCGTTCCGGCAGCTATCTCCGCTTACCTCGGCGTTACCGAACCGGCGATGTACGGTATCAACCTGAAATATCGCTTCCCGATGCTCTGCGCGATGATCGGCTCTGGCCTGGCGGGTTTGCTGTGCGGCCTGAACAGCGTGATGGCGAACGGGATTGGCGTGGGCGGCCTGCCGGGAATCCTCTCCATTCAGCCCGCGTTCTGGCAGGTGTTTGCGCTGGCAATGGCGGTGGCGATTATCGTCCCAATGGCGCTGACTACCGTGGTCTACCAGCGTAAGTTCCGTCAGGGCACGCTGCAGATTGTTTAATTCCCTCTTTCGGGGCGCAGTTGCGCCCCTTCGCATTTGCAGGAACGCACTATGAATACCCTTCCTCACTGGTGGCAAAACGGCGTCATCTATCAGATTTACCCAAAGAGTTTCCAGGACACCACCGGCAGCGGCACGGGCGATCTGCGCGGCGTGACGCAGCGCCTGGACTATCTGAAAACCCTCGGCATTGACGCCATCTGGCTGACGCCGTTTTATATCTCGCCGCAGGTGGATAACGGCTACGACGTGGCGAACTACATCGCCATCGACCCGACCTACGGCACGCTGGACGACTTTGACGAGCTGGTCGCCCAGGCGCACGCGCGAGGCATCCGCATCGTGCTGGATATGGTGTTTAACCATACGTCGACGCAGCACGCCTGGTTCCGCGAATCGCTGAACAAATCGAGCCCGTACCGCCAGTTCTATATCTGGCGCGACGGCACGCCGGACGAGCTTCCCAATAACTGGCGCTCCAAGTTTGGCGGCAACGCCTGGCGCTGGCACGCCGAAAGCGAGCAGTATTACCTGCACCTGTTCGCGCCGGAGCAGGCGGACCTCAACTGGGAAAACCCGGAGGTGCGCGCCGAACTGAAGAAGGTGTGCGAGTTCTGGGCCGATCGCGGCGTGGACGGTTTACGTCTCGACGTGATTAACCTGATTTCGAAAGATTGGTCCTTCCCGGACGATCCCTTCGGCGATGGTCGTCGCTTCTACACCGACGGGCCGCGCATCCATGAATTTCTTCAGGAGATGAGCCGCGACGTCTTTACCCCGCGTAACCTGATGACGGTAGGCGAGATGTCCTCCACCTCGCTGGAAAACTGCCAGCAGTACGCGTCTCTGGACGGGCGCGAGCTGTCGATGACCTTCAACTTCCACCACCTGAAGGTGGACTACCCCGGCGGCGAAAAATGGACAAAGGCGAAGCCGGACTTCGTGGCGCTAAAAACCCTCTTTAACCACTGGCAGCAGGGGATGCACAACAAGGCGTGGAACGCGCTGTTCTGGTGTAACCACGATCAGCCGCGCATCGTGTCGCGCTTTGGCGACGAAGGGGAACACCGCGTGGCGGCGGCGAAAATGCTCGGCATGGTGCTGCACGGCATGCAGGGCACGCCGTATATTTATCAGGGCGAAGAGCTGGGCATGACCAACCCGCACTTCAGCCGCATCACCGACTACCGCGACGTGGAAAGCCTGAACATGTTTGCCGAACTGCGCGCAAACGGCCGCGATGCGGAGGAATTGCTGGCGATTCTGGCGTGCAAATCCCGCGATAATGGCCGCACGCCGATGCAGTGGGACGCCTCGCACAACGCGGGCTTTACCGGGGGCGAGCCGTGGATTGGCGTTTGCGATAATTACGAGACGGTGAACGCCCGGGCCGCGCTGGACGACCCGGACTCGGTGTTTTACACCTATCAGTCGCTCATCAGGCTGCGCAAAACCCTGCCGGTGCTGACGTGGGGAGACTATGAAGATTTGCTCCCGACACACCCTTCCCTGTGGTGCTACCGCCGCCGGTGGCAGGGACAAACGCTGATAGTGGTGGCAAACCTGAGCGGCGCATCTCAGGAATGGCACGCAGACGCTCCGGGCGGCGAGGCGCGGATCGTGATGAGTAACTACCCTGCCCCCCATACGTCTTCGCTCCGTCCGTTTGAAGCCGTGTGGTGGTTACAGCAGTAATTTCCCCGTCGGGCGCCCGTCGCGCCCGGCTTATTTTGCTGTTTTTGTTGAATAATTAAGCAATATTTTGCCTCTGCGCATTTACAATCGCTCCAGCGCCCGCCGTTTGTACTCTCGTCTTTTTACTTTGTTCTGAATCAAAAAAATCGCAAACATGTTTGATGCAAATCACTATATGTAGCACTTAAAATGCATCCCGACCCAACATATTGTATCTATCGTCTACAATTCCAACAACAAGACGGCGCTTACGCTGGCCGGAATTGTGGATAACACGAACCGGGAACGCGGGAAGTCTTTGGCCTGCCGAGCAATAAGCCCGGTGAATACTTCCCCACCTCTGTGGATAACCTGTTTTTAAAATGGAGTGATCATGACACCGCATGTGATGAAACGTGATGGCTGTAAAGTGCCGTTTAAATCAGAGCGCATCAAAGAAGCCATTCTGCGTGCAGCTAAAGCAGCGGGAGTCGATGACGCAGATTACTGCGCCACCGTCGCAGAAGTCGTTAGCAGCCAGATGCATGAACGCAGCCAGGTGGATATCAACGAGATCCAGACTGCGGTAGAAAACCAGCTGATGTCTGGCCCCTACAAGCAGCTGGCGCGCGCCTACATTGAGTACCGTCACGACCGTGACGTCCAGCGCGAGAAGCGCGGTCGCCTGAACCAGGAGATCCGCGGCCTGGTGGAGCAGACCAACTCCTCGCTGCTTAATGAAAACGCCAACAAAGACAGCAAAGTAATCCCGACCCAGCGCGACCTGCTGGCCGGTATCGTCGCCAAGCACTATGCGCGCCAGCATCTGCTGCCGCGCGACGTGGTATCGGCGCACGAGCGCGGTGAAATCCACTACCACGATCTCGACTACTCGCCGTTCTTCCCGATGTTCAACTGCATGCTGATCGACCTGAAGGGCATGCTGACCCACGGTTTTAAAATGGGTAACGCCGAGATTGAACCGCCAAAATCCATCTCCACCGCGACGGCGGTCACGGCGCAGATCATCGCCCAGGTCGCGAGCCACATTTACGGCGGCACCACCATCAACCGCATCGATGAAGTGCTGGCCCCGTTCGTAACCGAGAGCTTCAACAAGCACCGTAAAACGGCGGAAGAGTGGCAGATCCCGGATGCCGACGGTTACGCCCGTTCCCGCACGGAGAAAGAGTGCTACGACGCCTTCCAGTCGCTGGAATACGAAGTGAACACGCTGCACACCGCCAACGGCCAGACGCCGTTTGTGACCTTTGGCTTTGGTCTCGGCACCAGCTGGGAGTCGCGCCTCATTCAGCAGTCCATCCTGCGCAACCGTATTTCAGGCCTGGGTAAAAACCGCAAAACTGCGGTGTTCCCGAAACTGGTCTTCGCCATCCGCGACGGGCTGAACCACAAGTTTGGCGATCCGAACTACGACATTAAACAGCTGGCGCTGGAGTGCGCGAGCAAGCGCATGTACCCGGACATTCTGAACTACGACCAGGTGGTGAAGGTCACCGGCTCGTTCAAAACGCCAATGGGCTGCCGCAGCTTCCTCGGCGTGTACGAAGATGAGAACGGCGAGCAGATCCACGACGGGCGCAACAACCTGGGCGTAATCAGCCTTAACCTGCCGCGCATCGCGCTGGAGGCGAAAGGTAATGAAGAGGCCTTCTGGACGCTGCTGGACGAGCGTTTACAGCTGGCGCGTAAGGCGCTGATGACCCGCATTGCGCGTCTCGAAGGGGTGAAAGCCCGCGTCGCGCCAATCCTTTATATGGAAGGGGCCTGCGGCGTGCGCCTGAAGGCGGACGATGACGTTGCTGAGATCTTCAAAAACGGCCGCGCGTCGATCTCGCTGGGCTATATCGGTATTCACGAAACCATTAACGCGCTGTTTGGCGTCAGGCACATTTACGACAGCGATACCCTGCGCGAGAAAGGCATCGCGATTGTGCAGCGCCTGCGTGATGCGGTGGACCAGTGGAAAGACGAAACCGGCTACGGTTTTAGCCTGTACAGTACGCCGAGCGAAAACCTGTGCGATCGCTTCTGCCGCCTGGACACCGCCGAGTTCGGGATTGTGGAAGGGGTGACCGACAAAGGGTACTACACCAACAGCTTCCACCTCGACGTAGAGAAGAAGGTGAACCCGTACGACAAGATCGACTTCGAAGCGGCCTACCCGCCGATCGCCAGCGGCGGCTTCATCTGCTACGGCGAGTACCCGAACATTCAGCACAACCTGAAGGCGCTGGAAGACGTGTGGGACTACAGCTACCAGCACGTGCCGTATTACGGGACCAACACGCCAATCGACGAATGCTACGAGTGCGGCTTTACCGGCGAGTTTGAGTGCACCAGCAAAGGCTTCACCTGCCCGAAATGCGGTAACCACGATGCGGCCCGCGTTTCCGTGACCCGCCGCGTGTGCGGCTATCTCGGCAGCCCGGACGCGCGTCCGTTTAACGCCGGCAAGCAGGAAGAGGTGAAGCGCCGCGTGAAGCATTTAGGGAATGGGCAGATCGGGTAAGTTTTTTGCCGGGTTCTCCCCCTCACCCCAACCCTCTCCCCAAAGGGGAGAGGGTGTAATCGTCCCCTTTGGGGAGAGGGTTAGGGTGAGGGTTAAGGCATCACATCAGGCCAACGCTATGAACTATCACCAGTACTACCCCGTCGACATCGTCAACGGCCCCGGCACCCGCTGCACGCTCTTTGTATCGGGCTGCATTCACGAGTGCCCCGGCTGCTACAACAAAAGCACCTGGCGCTTAAATTCCGGTATGCCGTTCACCGCTGAAATGGAAGACCGCATCATCAGCGACCTGAACGACACGCGCATCAAACGTCAGGGGATTTCGCTCTCCGGCGGCGACCCGCTGCATCCGCAAAACGTGCCGGATATTCTGAAGCTGGTGAAACGCATTCGCCGCGAATGCGCGGGAAAAGATATCTGGGTCTGGACGGGCTATAAGCTGGATGAACTGAATGCTGCTCAGAGGGAAGTGGTGGATCTGATTAACGTGCTGGTCGACGGCAAGTTCGTGCAGGATTTAAAAGATCCCATGCTTATCTGGCGAGGCAGCAGTAACCAGGTTGTGCATCATCTGCGTTAATTAATAGCGGATAGCCTCTATCCGCTTTTTTCTCAAAACCGGCTCAAACTCTCCACGGCCTCAGCCTTAAACGTCGCAAAATCCTCGCACTGGCACAGGCGCGCCATCGCGCGTTCACGCAGGAAGGTGACGAAGATGTCGTAAATGGCCATCGCCTCTTCATATTCACTCCTGCTAATCGCAAGCAGGAAAATCACATGGGCTGTTTCATCTCCCCACTGAATGCCCTGCGGCGCCAGCACCGTGTAGACCACCGTTTTTTGCGCCAGCAGGCCGAGGGAGTGCGGCAGCGCGATGCCGTCGCCAAGCATGGTGCTGACGATGGCCTCACGCTCGATGACCGAATCCAGAAATTCCGCCCCGACAAAGCCCTCGCGTTCGAGCTGCTCGCACAGTTCGCGGAACAGGGTTTGCTGGTCGACGGGCTTGTCGATAATGCGGAAATGGGCCGCGTCGAAGTATTTCTCCAGCATCCACGGGCGGGTTCTGTCCACCAGCACCAGCTTGCCGATCTGCTCCAGCTGATAGTCGGTCGGGAACGGAGCTATCGTCACCACCGGTTTGGATTTTTCGCTCACGCGGGCGGTGGAAATAACAAAGTCCTCGACGACGGTATCCGCCTGCTCGTACTCGCGCAGGGTGAGCGTCCGCGCGATCTCAATCTGCGGGTATTTACGCTGGAGCACCGCCTCGATCATCCGCACCATCGCGTTTCCGGCGTCGCACACCAGCAGCACCCGCGGCTGGCGCTGGTAGCCAATGTTGTAGTGACGCTCCAGCCCGACGCCGATGTGCAGCACCAGGAAGCCAATCTCGTTTTCGCTGATCGCGTACGGGGTATATTTCCCCCAGCTCGACACGGCCGCGAGGGTCATGTCCCACGCCATCGGATAGTGCTGCTTGATGTTATCCAGCAGCGGATTGGGGATCATGATTTGATACCGCACGCGGGTGATCATGGTTTTGATGTGCGTGAGCAGATCCGCGTGCAGCTGTTCGTCGCTGAGCAGGTTGTAGTTATAGTGGGTATTGATGTAGCGCAGGATGTAGTTGACCAGCGCCTCATCGTCGTCGGCGTTAATCGCGCTGGGGGCGATCTCCTGGATCTGCCGCGCCGCAATGTGCACGCACAGCCAGCTCTCTTCCGAAGGTGAAAGCGCTTTGTCCGCCAGCTGCTGGATGGACGCCGCGATAGCTTTCGCCGCCTCGCGCACGTTGTCCTCCACGTCTTCCGCATGAAATTCCGGCAGCGGGTAACCTTCGCTGATGCGCCGCACCGACACCGCGCAGTACAGGCGCAGGAACAGCTCGCCCTCGTCGGTCAGGCGAATGTGATGGCGGGTCAGCGCGTCGTGCAGTATGGGCACCATCTTTTCCGCCACGCCCGCGTTGAGCGCCACCTCGGTAACCAGCGGGTTCAGGCTGTCCTGCTGCGCCAGCTCCCACAGGAGGTCGGTCAGGCAGGCGCGGATCGCCATCTCGCGGCCAAACAGCTTCATGCCGTGGCGCGGGCGGGTTTCCAGCGTCAGGTTGTACCGGTGGAACCACTCGCGTACCTCCACCATGTCGCTCTGCAACGTGGCGCGGCTGACAAACCACTCGTCCGCCAGGTCCTCCAGCTTAAGGGAAAACGCCGAGGTCAGAAAACGCACCACCAGATAGTGCACGCGCTCCGGCCCGGTTCGCGGAATGCGCAGCGCGCGCGGGTGCGATGCCTGTAGCTGCTGGTAACGTTCAGCATCATCAATTTTAAGCTGATAGCCGTTACCGCGGCTCAGAACGAACTGCGCGCCGTGGCTCACCAGCAGCGCGTTCAGGGCGGTGATATCCGCCCGGACGGTTCGCGTGGAGACCGACAGCCGCTGCGCCAGCTCGTCCTGCGGCAGCGTCTCGTTTTGCAACAGATCGAAAAGTTGCGCTAAACGTTGGTTCGGAAATCGCACGTCGTCGTCCTCTTACTGCTCAGGGTGAAATAACCATCTGGGATGGGCTGCCGACCGGGGTGTAGTCTGGCTCAACGCTCAGCCTGCCGTCCTGCGCCACGCGGAAGCGGGTAATGTTGTCGCTGCGCTGGTTCATGACGTACAGCCAGCGCCCCTGCTTATCGAGCGTCAGGGTTCGCGGATAGTCACCGCGCGTCCAGACATCGTCCCGGTGCGTCAGCGTCCCCTCCGCCGTTACGGTAAAGTGCCCGATGCTGTTATGCAAACGGTTAGCGACATACAGCTGTTTACCATCGGCGCTTAACGCCAGCCCGGCGGCAAAGCTGGTACCCCTGTAACCGTCCGGCAGGGCTGAAACCGTTTTACCTTCTTTGAGCCTGCCGTTGCTGTCCAGCGCATAATGGGTGAGCGTAGAGGCTTCTTCGTTAATCAGCCACAGAGCGTCTCCCTTCGGCGTAAAGACAAAGTGGCGCGGCCCGGCACCTTTTGATGAGGCGCTGATAAACGGCGGATCGTTCGGCGTCAGCTTGCCGCTTCGATCGTCAAAGCGGTACTGGTAGATGCGATCCAGCCCCAGATCGGTAGAAAACACATACTTCCCGCTCGGATCGGCGGCGATCATGTGCGCATGTGGGCCGTTATGATCGCTGATGGCAAAGCTGCCCTCAACGGCAGCTTCCGGCTTCGCCGCCCCCGGTTCGCCCCGATCCTGATGCGTGTCCGTGGCCTCACCCAGGCTGCCGTCTGCGTTGACGGGCAGCACCGCGATCGATCCGCTGACGTAGTTCGCCACCAGCAGGTGCTGGCCGTTCGGCGTTAACGACAGGTACACCGGCCCCGCACCGCCGGAGGAGACCTGATTCAGCTCGCTCAGCTCGCCGTTATCGCCCACGCGCAGCGCCTGCACCACGCCCTGCTCCACCTCGCTTGCCAGATACAGCGTTTTGCCGTCGTGAGAGACGGTCAGCTGCGCCGCGTTCGGGAGCCTGCTCACCAGCGTTTTATCGCCGAGCGCGCCGGTGTTCGGGTCGACGGTAAAGCGGTACAGCCCCTCACCGTTGGGGTTATAGGTGCCGACCCAGGCGTACTGCGGCTGGGCGATAGCGGCAGTGGCAAGCAACGAGAGTGAAGCGACAAGCAGGTTTTGGGTGTGCATGGTGGCTCCTTTGGGGTTGTGCGGCGTGTTTCCCCTCACCCTAACCCTCTCCCCAAAGGGGAGTAGGGACGATTACACCCTCTCCCCTTTGGGGAGAGGGCTGGGGTGAGGGGTAAGGTTTTGTTTTACTTTACCAGCTTCTTCGTCATCGCAAGCAGCGTACGCACGTCTTCCGGACGCGTATCGCCGCTGTCTTTGTCGATAATCGAGCTGTAGATATGCGGAATGATTTTGCTCACGCCCGCGTCCAGCGCGATCTGCAGGATCGCCTCGAAGTTATCCAGATCGATTCCCCCGGTCGGCTCCAGCCAGAAGTCATGACGGGCGCAGGCTTCCGCCACCGCTTTGTACTCGTCGCGACACTTGAGGCCGCCCATCGGGAAGTATTTGATCGAGCTGCCGCCGAAATCCTTCAGCAGGGCAATCGCCGTTTCAACCGGCACAATGCCGTCCGGTGCCGCGCTGCTCAGCGGGCCGGTGGAGATTTTTACCATCCCGACGGTGCCGGTCGGTGAGACCAGACCGTTGACCACGGACTCATTCTGCCCCAGCAGCGCGCGGCTGGTGGCCACGCCGGTGAAAACCTGGTTAACGTGCTGCGGCTGAACCTGGCGGGAGATTTCGCTCACCATCGCCGACTGGTTCGGATCGCCCGCGCCCAGCCCTACGGAGAGCGCATTATCAATCAGCGCCGCGTACTCACGCATATCAGCGACCGCGCTCGCCACGTCCGGATAGTTTTTGGAGAGCACGCCCACCAGCACATGGCCTTCCGCCGCCTCGTAAATGGCGCTGGCGTTGGCTTTCGAGCCTGCCAGCACGTTCAGGCAGACGCGGTCACGGTAAAAATTGGGGGTCAGTTTCATGCTTTTTTCTCCTGTCCTAATACTTCGCTAATGCGGCGGTATACGATGTTCAGCTGGTCAGCGCTCACGCTGCGCACGTCCGCTTCGATGATCCCTTCGTTGGCCTTGTAGCCACGGAAGTAAATGGCGTATTCACCCTGCTTCAGCTGCGCGACAAGCTCGCCGGTGCCGACGCCGGTGGTCGCTTCGTCAAACTTAATCTCGGTGCGCGCAATGTCGCGACCGGCGCTGTCCCAGACCACGCGCGCCGTGACGCCGTTCAGGGTGTTGAGCGCGTCGATAAACGGCGTCATTTTTGCCACCATCTCTGCACCGCTCTCTTTGGTGGCCGTCAGGTAGTGTTCGATGGCGCAGGTCAGGCCGAGAATGCCCTCTTTGCCCACCTTCATGGCGCGGCCAATGCCCGCCGTCTGACGCTTCACCCATTCAACATATTGAGTTTTGCCGATCACCAGCCCGCTGGTTGGCCCTTCAATCGCCTTCGCGCCGCTGTAGATAACAAGAGAAGCGCCGGAGCAGTAGTACGCGTGCAGATCTTCTTCCGCTGCGGCATCGACGATCAGGGGGAGATCGTGCTTACGCGCCACGACCGCCGCCTGCTCAACGCTGAGCATGCTTTTCTGCACGCAGTGGTGCGATTTGATATAGAGGATCGCCGCGGTGCGCGGGGTGATCGCCGCCGCCAGCTGATCGGCAGAGCATTCGTTGGCGTAGCCTGCCTCCACCAGCCTGCCGCCGCCCAGCGCCACCATGGTGCCCACCGGCGCGCCGAAGTTCACGTTGTGGCCTTTCGGCAGCACGATCTCGTTGTTTTCAATCGGGGTGACGTGCAGGTTTTCCAACAGCCAGTCGCTGTCCTTCACCAGCACTGCCGCCACGGACTGGGCAATGCCCGCCGACGCGCAGGAGACCACCGTCGCGCCCTCCACGTCCAGCAGCTTCGCGATGTATTCGCCGGTTTTGTTAACCAGATCCTTCATCTCGAAGTAGTGATTCATGCCGTCCATCGCCGCCTGCACCACTTCCGGGCGCGGCGTGGAGACGCCCAGCGCCGTCATGCGGCCAGAGGTGTTAATAACCTGCTTTAAGTGGTACTTCTCATAAATCGAAGGCATGTTCCGTGCTCCCTTGTTCGGTCATGTAGCCCTTGCCCGCGCGGATCGCGGCAAGCGGCACCAGAATGTGTTCAGCCTGCAGGCTGTCGTTTTCAGCATCCGTCAGCACCGTCGGCTGGCGCTTAACGGTGAACAGCGTCAGGTCGGCGTCGAGGCCGGGCTCGATACGCCCTTTGCGCGTCAGGCGCAGGCCGTCGGCGGCGTTCGCGGTGACGCAGTCAATCACCTGCGGCAACGACATGCCGACGGCGAGGAATTTTGACATCACGCTCGAAAGCGAGCCGACCGGGCCGTTGATGCGGTTGCGGCAGTAGATATCCGAGCTGATGGTGTGCGGCAGAATGCCCATCGCGATGGCGCGTTTCGCCACTTCAAAGCTGAAGCTCGCCGTACCGTGGCCTACGTCCAGCCGCACACCGCGTTTCAGGGCGGAGGTAATGGAGGCGCGCAGCTCGCCGGAGGGCGTCAGAATGCGGTTTGGCTTGCCGTTGTAGCAGTGGGTAATGATGTCGCCGGAGCTTAACAGCTCGGCAATTTCGTCGAGGTTCGGCGGATTGTTGCCGATGTGCACCATTAGCGGCAGGTCGCCGTTCTCTTTCTGAATGGCCTTTGCGCGCTCCAGCGGGGTAATACCGTTTTCCCCCACCACGCTGCTGCTCATGCGCGCCTTCAGGCCGACGATAAAATCAGGGTGGCGCTTCACCGCCTGCTTCACGGCATCGGCATCAATATTCGCCATATTGGCCAGCTCGTTCTGGGCAATCAGCCCCACGCGGGAGATATTCAGCAGGGCAAACACCTCGGTTGAGGCTTTGCGGGTGATGTCATAGAAATCGTCCACGTCGTCGGCACCGGTACTGCCCGCGTCCACCACGGTGGTGACGCCGGTGGCAATGCCGACGCTGTCCGGCTCGTCGTGGTAAATGGGGGAGTTCGGGTAGCAGTGAACGTGGGAGTCAATCCAGCCCGCGCTGACGAACACGTTACCGTTAAGCTCAACCGTTTTGCGGGTGGGAGCGTCAATTTCGCCTGTCGCGGCGATCTTCCCGTCCTGAATGGCGATATCGGTCAGGGTATCGTCGGCAAGGCGCGCACGGCGCAGGAGTAAATCAAACATAAGGTTCTCCTGATAAATCGGGCGCCGGAGCGCCCGCGGGTATTAAAGGGCGACCGGGAACAGCCAGCCCAAAATCATTGCGCCGAGGATGGCGCCACCGGTGATCGGCTTCTGCCAGATGTAGAACAGCAGCGCCCCCACCAGGGAGCCGACGCCGATAGGAATGGAGGCCGTCATGGCGCTGAGGATAATCAGCGGACCGAGGAAGCGGCCGGAAGCGTTGCCCGCGCCCATCATCACGTCTGCACCGTAGGTAGAGTTACTCTGGTTGATGGTGAACTTACGCGCCAGGATGATGACGTAGCCAATCGCCAGGCCAATCACCAGGCCGGTAATCAGCGAGGCAATGAAGTTGGTCACCGGGAACATGATCCCCGCGCCCAGCAGCAGCGCCGGCACGCCGAGCCCCACGCCGGTCTGGATCGCCCCGCCGATGTCGAGGATCCCCACCAGCGAGCCTTCGATAATACGGGCGAACAGGAAGCTCGCGCCGAACGCGGCCACCGCGCCGTACACGCCGGTATCAATCCCCGCCTTCAGCATCGCCACGAAGGCCACTTCGTTAAACGCGCCGATGCCGTAGAGGTAGTACATGTGCGTCCCGGCAAACACGCCGGAGGAGAGCAGGCCAACGAAGATCGGGAACGACCAGTCGGCATACCAAAAACCTTTATTCTGTTCCATTGGAGGCTCCTGTTATTTACCGCTGAGCGAGTTGTGGATCATGTCGAGCCAGTTCGGCACCGTCAGATGGAAGGATTCGATCATCTTCATGTCGAAGCCGCGGAAGAAGCCGCTCAGCACGAAGAGCAGAACGATGGCCGCCATCATCACCTTAGTGACGTGGTTCCAGCCGCTCTCTTCCACGCCTTTACCGATCAGGATCCCCAGCACCAGGCCCGGTACGGCGTTACCCATAATCAGCTGCGCCGCGCCGCCGAAGATGGTGGCCCAGAAGCCCGATTTTTTACCCGCGTCGATGGCCGCCAGCCAGAAGATCACCGGCATTACGGTGTTCACCAGCAGGTTCGCCGCCGGCACCAGCACCTTCACGGCGGTGACCTGAAGCGCGGCCGGAACGGAGGAGGCGGTAAGGTTCAGGAAGGTCACGACAATCATGCCGATGATGCCGCAGGCAATCGCCATTTTGCGGGGATCGTGCAGCGTTTCGCCGACGTTACGGTTTTTGATCATCAGTGCGGCAGCACCCCAGTTTGGGATGATGCGGTGGTCAACGTCCTGTGTGAAGGCGCCAGCGGCCACGGAAGAGGCCCAGGCGTTAAAGAAGAAGCCTAACCCAAAGGAGAAGTGGGACGCCGGATCCCCTTCGCAGGAGTTCAGCTCCCCCAACGTACGAAACGCGCCCATACCCTGAGTGGTAGGCGCATGAAACATGCGTGCAGCCCCGGCTCCAACACCGACGCCAACCAGGCCGCCAATGATGAGCGATTTTATTAATATAATTAAGAACATCAGTCTGCCCTTTTATGAATAATCAGCGTTGCGTGACGAAGTCCACCTGGTCGAGATTGATGGCGGTCACGTTGACGGTCACATCCAGCTCCACGCTGTAGGTGCGTCTTTCCCGGCGCAAAAAGAAGAACAGAAAGGCTTCTTTTCGCACCGCTTCTTGCGCCTGAACGACCTGCACATCCTGTGGCTCAATACGCAGTAAGATATGCGGTGAGGCTTTCATCACCGCGGCCTGAACGTGGTTGAGCGCGTCGGCAAAGGCGCGCGCTTTGGCGTCGCCCTTCCCCTTCACCCTCACCGTGGTTGTGAACTGTTCTTTCATGCTTATGCGCCGTATTTCTTCTGCCACGCCTGCACCAGACGTTCGCCCAGCTCTTCTTTATCCATAAAGCCAAAGCCCAGCACGTTGCAGCCTTCGTTGATGGCGGTCACGCCCTCATCCACGGAACGCATGCCGTACTTGGCCTTGTAGCCGTATTTGGTCTGGGCGGTGATGGCGCCCGCGCCGCCGCTGCCGCAGAACGAGATACCGAAGGTGGCGTTTTCCGCCTTCATTACGTCACCCAGCTTCATGTCCGCGGCCATGCCCGGTACGACAACCGCGCGCCCACCGGCTTTCTCCACACCGGCAGCCACTTTCTGACCTTTGCCCAGGCGATCGCCAATCACGACTGTAATCTGTTCCATGTGTTGCTCCTTAAAGGTTGTCTTTCGCGACTTCGAAGTGAACGGAGAGCAGCCAGGCCTCTTCATCAGGAAGGTTGCCAAACTGCGCCACCACTTCACGGGCGAGCCGCATTGAATCGGGTGAAATTTCGTCGAACAGCTCTGCTTCAACCTCCGGCAGCGGCTCGCCGGTCACGGACCGGTGCGCCATTGCGCGAACGTGGGAGGTCAGCATCTGCTCCTGTACTGCATTGGGGATGATGTTGTGCCGGGCCAGCAGGGCATAAACCTGCTGTAGCATGGTGTTCGCGAGCTGTTCAGTCTGCACCGCCTGTTCCCCAACGTCGTTCATTACCGCTCCGTTAATCACTCGTCTTACCCCGTTAATGGCTCTGGAATAAAACTAACGTTGGGAGGGAAGGGTTTGTAGCGAGTTGTTTTCCACTTCAAAGTGGAAAGGCGAGCAGCGGCAGTGATCTGTGCCACATAAATGCGGTGAATCTGGATAAAACGCTGTATTTGCGTGATGAATATCACGCTATTACGCGGCAATGGACAGGTCAGCGAAGTGGAAAAGATTACGAGCCGACTCGTAGAAATGTGACGTGGATAAGGTTTTCTTATGGGGATCCGCTTTCGAAACGGCTCGCCTGAAGTGACCGCGCGGATGGAGTGTCGCTCCGGCAAGTAGGGAGCAAAGATGCGGGGGCGCTAACTGCGCCCCCGCATACGGGAAAGGACGTACAGCTCAGGCACCCAATTAACGATATTTTTTGTGATAGGTGTTGCGCGTGGTGGCAAACTGTTCCGCTGCCGCCTGGGCTTCCTTCACCTTGCCTTCGTTAGCCAGCTTCAGCGCACCGTCGATCTGGCCGACCAGCACGTCAAAACCGTGACGGTAGTCTTTCATCTCGGCGCTGTCCGCCGCTTTGCTTTCCAGCTTCGGCGGCGTCGCCTTTTGCGCGTCCAGCGCCGCTTCGCGCATTTTGGTCAGGGCGTCTTTCATGTCCGCCGCATTGTCCGTTTTCTGCACAACCTTCAGGTTTTCGCTGAGAATATCCATATTGTCTTCGAGATCGGCAGCAAACGCGGACGAGCCAAGAACCAGCGTTGAAGCCGCGACGATCGCTAACAGGTGTTTACGCATTGCTCACTTCCTTTTTTATTATTAACAAAACGCTATCTTTATTGACCCGCAATTTTCATTTCGGGCAGAAGAACTGAACCACACTGTATATTGCTGCGTGTTTCAATATCGTTACCGACCGTAACGATGTTGCGCCACATGTCCTTCAGGTTACCCGCGATGGTGATTTCGCTCACCGGATACTGAATTTCGCCGTTTTCCACCCAGAAGCCCGCCGCGCCGCGCGAGTAGTCGCCGGTGATGCCGCTTACGCCCTGCCCCATCAGCTCGGTCACCACCAGGCCGGTGCCCATCTCTTTCAGCATCTGCTCAAAGCTCAGGCCCTGACCGGCAATGCGCCAGTTGTGGATGCCGCCCGCGTGACCGGTGCTTTTCAGCCCCAGCTTGCGCGCGGAGTAGTTGGTCAGCAGCCACTGGGTCAGAATACCGTCTTTGATAATATCGCGACGTTCGGTGCGAACGCCTTCGCTGTCGAACGGCGTGGAGGCCAGCCCTTTCAGCAGGTGCGGATGCTCTTCGATGGTCAGCCATTCCGGCAGGATCTGCTTGCCCAGCGAGTCGAGCAGGAAGGTCGATTTACGGTAAACGGAGCCGCCCGCGATAGCGCCCACCAGATGGCCAAACAGGCCGGTCGCCACTTCGTTGGCAAAAATCACCGGGGCCTTCATGGTGGAAAGCTTACGCGGCGACAGGCGTGACAGCGTGCGTTCGGCACACTCTTTACCCACCCACTCCGGAGACTGCAAATCCCCCAGCGCGCGGCCGATGGTATAGGCGTAATCACGCTCCATGTCGCCGTTCTCTTCGGCGATCACGCAACTGGAAAGCGAGTGACGGGTAGAGCAGTAGCCCTGCAGCATGCCGTGGCTGTTGCCGAAGACTTTGATGCCGTAGTGGCTGTTGAAGCTGCCGCCTTCGGTATTGGTGATGCGTTTATCCGCCTGCAAAGACGCCTGTTCGGCGCGCGCGGCCAGCTCGATGGCTTCATCCGGGGTCACTTCCGCCGGGTGGAACAGATCGAGATCCGGCGCATCAAACGCCAGCAGCTCTTTATCGGCCACGCCAGCGTAAGGATCCGGGGAGGTGTAACGGGCGATATCCAGCGCCGCCTGCACCGTACGGGCGATGGCATCCGGGCTGAGATCGGTAGACGAGGCGCTGCCTTTGCGATTCTGGTGATAAACGGTGATCCCCAGCGCGCCATCGCTGTTAAATTCTACATTCTCCACTTCGCCATAGCGGGTGCTCACGCTAATGCCGGTGGTTTTGCTGACCGCCACTTCGGCGCCATCTGATTTACCTGAAGCGAGCGTCAGCGCGGTGGAGACGGCTTCTTCCAGGATCTTACGCTGCGCTTCAACTTGTGAGGTTACTTTCATCGCAAATGCCATACTGTAAGAGAGAGTTAAGTGAAGTCTAACAGAGAACCGTTTTTCAGTGCGCGTCTTAACTGGTAACATTAGCCTCTTTTTTTAAGGAGCCTGACATGACTAAGCAGCCCGAAGACTGGCTCGACGACGTTCCCGGTGATGACATCGAAGACGAAGATGATGAGATCATCTGGGTCAGTAAAAGTGAAATTAAACGTGACGCCGAAGAGTTAAAACAGCTTGGCGCAGAGATGGTCGATCTGGGTAAAAACGCGCTGGATAAGATCCCGCTCGACCAGGATCTGCGTGATGCCATTGAACTGGCACAGAAAATCAAGAAGGAAGGGCGTCGCCGCCAGCTTCAGCTTATCGGTAAACTGCTGCGTCAGCGCGACGTAGAGCCGATCCGTCAGGCGCTGGACAAGCTGAAAAACCGCCACAACCAGCAGGTTGCGCTGTTCCATAAGCTGGAGCAGATCCGCGATCGTCTGATTGAACAGGGCGATGACGCCGTACCTGAAGTGCTGAACCTGTGGCCGGATGCCGACCGCCAGCAGCTGCGTTCGCTTATCCGTAACGCGAAGAAAGAGAAAGAAGGGAATAAGCCGCCGAAGTCTGCGCGCCTGATTTTCCAGTATCTGCGCGAGCTGTCCGAGAACGGCGAATAATCTGTCCCCTCACCCAGCCCCTCTCCCCAAAGGGGAGAGGGGAATTGAACACCCTCTCACCAAAGGAGAGAGGGCTGGGGTGAGGGGCTTACTCTGCTACCGCTTCCGCTTTCTTCGCCAGACCGTCCAGCAGTTTCTGATGAATACCACCAAACCCGCCGTTGCTCATCACCAGAATGTGATCGCCAGGCTGTGCCGCTTTCACCACCATATCCGCTAATACATCCACGTCCGCACTCCAGTGTGCAGGCTGAATGCAGGCGTCGGCCACTTCAGCCACCTGCCACGGAATATGCTGCGGCTGCAGCAGGAAGACTTCGTCGGCACGCCCCAGGGACGGCGCGAGATCGTCCTTGCAGATACCCATTTTCATGGTGTTTGAACGCGGTTCCAGCACCGCCAGAATGCGCGCGGTGCCGCCAACCTTGCCGCGTAACGCCGCAAGCGTCGCCAGAATAGCGGTTGGGTGGTGCGCGAAATCGTCATACACCGTCACGCCGTGGGCTTCGCCGCGCAGCTCCAGACGGCGGCGGGCGTTGATAAACGTCCCCAGCGCATTGGCGGCATCCGCAGGCAGTACGCCCACATGACGCGCCGCAGCGATCGCCATCAGGCCGTTGTGCATGTTGTGCTCGCCCACCAGGCTCCACTTCACCTCACCCACTTTCTCACCGTCGAGCAGCACTTCCCACTCGGATGCATCCGCGTTGAGCTTTTTCGCCTGCCAGTGGCCTTGCTCGCCCACCAGCTCCTGCTCGCTCCAGCATCCCATTGCCATGGTCTGCTTCAGGTTGATGTCGTTCTCCGGCAGGATGATGCGCCCCTGACCCGGAACAATGCGCACCAGATGGTGGAACTGTTTCTGAATCGCCTTCAGGTCGTCAAAGATGTCAGCGTGATCGAACTCAAGGTTGTTGAGGATCAGCGTGCGCGGGCAGTAATGCACAAATTTGGAACGCTTGTCGAAGAATGCGCAGTCGTATTCGTCCGCTTCAATTACAAAGAACGGGCTGTCACCCAGACGCGCGGAGACGTCGAAATTCCCCGGCACGCCGCCGATCACAAAGCCCGGCTTGTAGCCGCAGGCTTCGAGGATCCAGGTTGCCATTCCGGCGGTAGTGGTTTTGCCGTGCGTACCGGCAACGGCGATAACCCAGCGGTCGCGCAGGACGAAATCATGCAGCCACTGCGGGCCAGACATGTACGGAATATTGCGTTCCAGCACCGCCTCAACGCATGGATTTCCACGGGTCATGGCGTTACCCACGATCACCAGATCCGGCTGCGGCTCCAGCTGGCTGGCGTCATATCCCTGAATCAGAGAGATACCCTGCTTCTCCAGCAGCGTGCTCATCGGCGGATACACATTGGCGTCCGAACCCGTCACTTCATGGCCCAGCGAGCGCGCCAGCATTGCCAGTCCGCCCATGAAAGTGCCACAAATCCCCAATATATGAATGCGCATACGTCACTATCCTTCTTCAATGTGGCGCACATTTTACCCGCATGTCAGCGGCTGTGAAACGCATTTCAGGTAAATCCGTATTTTGCTGGCGCGATTCACCTCTGCGCTAATATTTGAATGTTTGTTAAGATTGTTGGACATCAACCGCTTTACTCAACATAAGATGCAGGGAAAGTGTTATGAAAACGTTAGGTGAATTTATTGTCGAAAAGCAGCACGAGTTCTCTCATGCTACGGGTGAGCTCACTGCTTTGCTGTCGGCAATAAAGCTGGGCGCTAAGATCATCCACCGTGATATCAACAAGGCCGGTCTGGTCGATATCCTGGGTGCCAGCGGTGCCGAGAACGTTCAGGGTGAGGTTCAGCAGAAACTCGACCTGTTCGCCAATGAAAAACTAAAAGCAGCACTGCGCGCGCGCGACATCGTTGCGGGTATCGCCTCTGAAGAAGAAGATGAAATCGTCGTTTTCGAAGGGTGTGAACACGCAAAATACGTTGTTCTGATGGATCCCCTGGACGGCTCCTCCAACATCGACGTTAACGTTTCTGTCGGTACCATTTTCTCTATCTACCGCCGCGTCACGCCTGTTGGCACGCCGGTGACGGAAGAAGACTTCCTGCAACCGGGCAGCAATCAGGTCGCGGCCGGTTACGTGGTATATGGCTCGTCCACCATGCTGGTGTACACCACCGGCTGCGGCGTTCACGCCTTTACCTACGATCCGTCGCTGGGCGTCTTCTGTCTGAGCCAGGAGCGTATGCGCTTCCCGGAGAAGGGCAACACCTATTCCATCAACGAAGGCAACTACATCCGATTCCCGAACGGCGTGAAGAAATACATCAAATTCTGCCAGGAAGAAGATAAGGCTACCCAGCGCCCGTACACCTCCCGCTATATCGGCTCGCTGGTGGCGGATTTTCACCGTAACCTGCTGAAGGGCGGCATTTACCTTTACCCAAGCACCGCAAGCCACCCGGACGGGAAGCTGCGTCTGCTGTATGAATGCAACCCGATGGCGTTCCTGGCCGAACAGGCGGGCGGCAAGGCGAGCGACGGTAAAGAGCGTATTCTGGATATCGTGCCGGAAAGCCTGCACCAGCGCCGTTCGTTCTTCGTCGGCAATGACCATATGGTTGATGACGTAGAACGCATGATCCGCGAATACCCGGACGCGTAATACGCCAAAAGGGGAGCCGGGAAGGCTCCCCTTTTTCGTTATGCCGTTTGCGTCGTGAGTCTGAAGGAGGCCATGGCTTCCATCAGCTCGCGCGACTGCGCTTCCAGCGAGCGCGTGGCGGCGGTAGATTGCTGCACCAGCGCCGCGTTCTGCTGGGCGGTTTCATCCATCTGATTGACGGCAATATTCACCTGCTCAATACCCCGGCTCTGCTCCTGAGACGCGGTCGCAATTTCACGCATCAGCTTTGTCATTCGCAGCACTTCGGTGGCGATCTCGTCCATCGTCTCGCCGGCCTGCTGCGCCAGCTCGCTGCCTTCGTTCACGTGGTTCTGCGAATCGCTGATAAGCGAGCGGATCTCTTTTGCGGCGTCGGCGCTGCGGCTGGCGAGGTTACGCACTTCGCCCGCCACAACCGCGAAACCGCGCCCCTGCTCGCCCGCGCGCGCCGCTTCAACGGAGGCGTTCAGCGCCAGAATGTTGGTCTGGAACGCGATGCCGTCAATCACGCTCAGGATGTCGGCGATGCGCGCCGAGCTGCCGGAAATATCGCGCATCTTCTCAATCACGTAGCACACCATTTCACTGCCGCGATCGGCGGTATCGGATACCGACTTCGCCAGCTGGTGCGCCTGCCCGGCGTTGTCGGCGTTGAGTTTCACCGTGGCGGTGATCTCTTCCATGCTGGCGGCGGTCTGCTCCAGCGAGGTGGCGGTGGATTCCGTGCGTACGGCAAGATCCCGGTTTCCCGCCGTCAGCTCGCGGCTGCCGGTATCAATCTGCGAGCTGGCGTCGCGCACCCGCAGCACCGAGTCCATCAGCGACCGGCGCATCGCTTCGATCGCCGCGTTAAGGCGATTAAACTCCTGGCTCGCCGGGGCGTTCAGCGCGTGGGTTAAATCTCCGGCCGCTACGTGCTCCAGCTGGGCAATCGAGGCGGAAAGCGGCCTGAGCAGCATGTGGCGCAGCGCCAGCCAGGCCAGCACGATAATGCCCGCCGTCAGCAGCGCGGCGACAACGATCAGGATAAGCACCCGCGTTTTGCTCGCCTGAACGGCGTTCACTTCCGCTTTGCCGCGCGCCTCGCTCCACGCCTGGAACGCCTGCATGTCGTTATCAAACCGCTTCGCCACCGGGATCAGCTTATTTTCCAGCAGATCGTAATAGCTGTCCGCGCTTTGCTCGTTCAGGGCTTTCAGCATCGGGTCAATACCCTGCTGGTTATAGGCCGCCAGGCTCGCGGCCACGTTATCCAGCAGCGTTTGCCCCCGTTCATCCGCTACGCCACCGTCGATCGTACCCTTCAGCGTTTTCCGCGCCTGCGCCACTTCCTGATTAATGGTTTTGACCGCTTTTGCAGCATCGTCCAGCATGCCGATCTCCATCATGCGGACGGCCTGCCCCGCTTCGTTGCGCGCGCGCAGGATCAGGGTGTAGCCAGCGTTCAGCTGCACCATCTGTTCCCCCTGAAGGTGGTTGATGCGCTGGAGCGATGAGGAGCTTTGCGTGAGGGCATAAATGCCGATGCCGCTGACGGCCAGCAGCAGAAGGGTCATAACGGCCAGTAAAGAGAGCAAGCCGGTACGAATCGATAGCGTTTTAAGCATGATGTTATTTCCGGTAGCGAGATATTTCTGGGCATAAAGAAAGAGTATCGGCCGCTACCGGAATTTGTTTAGACTTTCAGCATGTTATCGCTCTGTTAGTGATGTGTTCACACGGGTAACAGGCGAGCTCTGGCGGTTCTCCCAGAGCACCGTCAGGCCGCGCTGGAGCGCGATAAAAATAAACAGCAGGATGCCGATGGCGATTTTAGTCCACCAGGAGCTGAGCGTGCCGTCGAAGTTAATGTAGGTCTGGATCAGCCCCTGGATCGCCACGCCAAACAGCGTGCCGAGCACCGTTCCCACCCCGCCGCTGAGCAGCGTGCCGCCAATAACCACCGAGGCAATCGCGTCCAGCTCGACGCCCACCCCCGCCAGCGCATAGCCCGCCTGGGTGTAGATCGAGAACACGATACCCGCCAGCGTCGCCAGCCCGGTCGAGAGCATGTAGATGCGGATGGTGGTGCTGCGCGTCGACACCCCCATCAGGTTCGCTGACGTAGCGCTGCCGCCGATGGCGTAAACCTGATTACCAAACCGGGTACGGCGGGCAAGCAAGATGCCGATTGCCACGACGCCCAGCATCAGCAGCCCCATCGCGCTCAGTCGACCGCCGCCGGGGATTTTCCACGCCAGGCTGGAGAGCGTGTCGTAGATAGGATGGTTAATCGGAATCGACTCCTCCGACACCAGATAACTTACGCCGCGCAGGAAGAACATCCCGGCGAGGGTGATGATAAACGCCGGGATTTTCAGCGCGTCGATTAAAAGCCCCATAAAGGCGCCGAACGCGCAGCCCATAGCCAGCACCAGCGGGAAGGCCAGCAGCGGCGAGATCCCCCAGTAGCCAATCGCTTTGGCAAGAAACACGCCGGTAAAGGCGATCACCGACCCGACGGAGAGATCGATCCCACCGGAGAGGATCACAAACGTCATGCCGACGGCGATAATCCCAAGAAACGCGTTATCGGTCAGAATGTTGCAAATCACCCGCGTTGAGGCAAAGCCCGGAAACTGGGTCAGGCAGTAAAGGTAGCCCAGCACGAACACGCCCAGCGTGATCGTTAACGGTAAATTACGTTTTATCATGACCGCGGAACCCCTTAATGAGAGTGATAAAGCGCGGCGACTGCACGATAAGTACAATAAGCACCACGACCGCCTTGACGACCTGATTAAGCTCCGGCTGGAACCCGGAGAGCAAAATCCCGGTGTTCATGCCCTGAATAATCAGCGCCCCCACCACCGAGAGCAGGAGGTTGAAACGACCGCCCATCAGCGACCCGCCGCCGATAACCACCGCGAGGATCGCGTCCAGCTCCAGCCAGAGTCCGGCGTTGTTGGCATCCGCCCCGCGAATATCTGCCGCCACGATCACCCCGGCAATTGCGGCACAGACGCCGCTCAGCACGTAGGTCAGCATCACCATCAGCCGTGTATTTACCCCGGCGTTTTTCGCGGCCCGGATGTTAATCCCGACCGCTTCGATGAACATGCCAAGCGCCGTTTTGCGGGTGAAAAGCCAGAACACCACCAGCGTCACGAGGGCGACGATCACCGGCGTCGGGAAGAACAGAAAATTACCGCTGCCGATCCACGCCAGGCCCGGAGAGTTAAAGGTGACGATCTGCCCGGAGGTGATAAGCTGCGCCACGCCGCGTCCGGCCACCATCAAAATCAACGTCGCGACAAACGGCTGGATCTTGAGAACCGCGACCAGAATGCCGTTCCACAGCCCGGCCAGTACTCCAGAGCCCAGCGCGGCGAGCAGGACTACCGGCAGGCTGTGCCCGGCGACGGTCATCGAGGCGGCGGTAGCGCCCGCTATCGCCATTACGGCGCCAACGGAAAGGTCAATGCCGCCGGTGGCAATTACCAGCGTCATCCCAATCGCCAGCAGCGCCACGGGCGCGGCACGGTTTAAGATGTCGACAGGGCTGCCAAACAGGCGGCCATCCTGCACGACGATCTGAAAGAAGTGCGGAGCCACCAGGCTATCCACCAGCAGCACCAGCAGCAGCGCCGCGATTTGCGGCGTGCCGGTCGGCCAGCTGAAGCGGCGCTTCGCTTCGCCGGTTTGCGAAAGAGAACGGGACATCACATGTGACTCCTTACGCCGCGATGGCATTCATGATCGCCGGAACGGACAGTTCATCCAGCGGGATCTCCGCCACCTGCCTGCGATCGCGCATGATGATGACGCGATCGGCATAGCCAACCAGCTCCTCCAGCTCCGACGAGATGACCAGCAGCGCCAGGCCGTCGGCGCACAGCGTTTCGATAAGCCGGATGATTTCGGCGTGCGCGCCCACGTCGATGCCGCGCGTTGGCTCGTCGAGGATCAGGAACTGCGGTTTGGTCAGCAGCCAGCGAGAAAGCAGCACCTTCTGCTGGTTGCCGCCCGACAAAAACTCGATGGGCTGCTCAGCGCTCGGGGTACGAATGCCGAGCTGTCGGATAAAGCGCTCGGCAATGGCGTTCTGCTCCTTACGCGGGATCGGCCGCAGCCAGCCGCGCTGGGCCTGCAGGGCCAGAATAATATTTTCGCGCACCGAGGCGGCCGCAATAATGCCGTCCGTTTTCCTGTCTTCCGGGCAGAAGCCCACTCCCAGACACGACGCCTTATGCGGCGAACGCAGCGTTTGCGGTTTGCCTTTGATCAGCGCCGTTCCGCTGTCGGCGGGTTTGATCCCGAAGATCACCTCGGCAGTTTCGGTGCGACCAGAGCCTAACAGCCCCGCCAGCCCCACAATTTCACCGGGGCGCACCTCCAGGTTAAACGGTGCGATAGTGCCTTTTTTGCCGTAGTCGTGAAACGCGGCGACCGGCTTTTCGCTCAGCAGCGTCCGGCCCGCACGCTGGAGCGCGTTGGCCTCCAGCTCCCGGCCCAGCATCATTTTAACCAGCTCAATCTGCGGCAGCTCGCGGGTTTCGCGGCAGCCAACAAAGCTGCCGTTGCGCAGCACCGTAATGCGATCGCTTACCTCGTAGACCTGATCGAGAAAATGGGTAACGAAAATCAGGCTCACGCCCTGATTGCGCAGCTGGCGCATCAGGGTAAAAAGCATTTCCACTTCCTGGGTATCGAGGCTGGCGGTGGGTTCATCAAGGATCAGCACTTTCGCCGAGAGATCGATGGCGCGGCAGATCGCGACGATCTGCTGCATCGCCACGGAAAAGCGGTTCAGCGGCTCGCGCACGTCGAGGGAGAAGCCGTAAGATTCCATCAGCTTCGCCGCGCGGGCTTCCATCTCCTTGCGGCGCAGCAGCCCAAAGCGCCTGGGCTCGCGGCCAATAAACAGGTTATCCGCCACCGACATGTTCGGCAGCAGGTTCACTTCCTGGTAGACCGTTCCGATCCCCAGCTGCTGCGCGTGGGCAGTATTTTTTGGCGAAATGGCGTTGCCTTCCAGCCAGATGGTGCCGCGATCGGCGTGATACACCCCGGTCAGGGCTTTGATCAGCGTCGATTTCCCCGCGCCGTTTTCGCCGAGCAACGCCATGATCTCCCCGCGCCGCAGGCTGAAATCAACGTTATCCAGCGCCTTAACGCCCGGGAAGAATTTACTCAGGCCCTCTGTGCGGAGGATTTCCTGGTGTTGTTCAGTGGTCATGGTTTCCCCCTCACCCTGACCCTCTCCCCGGAGGGGAGAGGGGATTGATCGTGCCAACTGTTAATATCCAGCTCCGCCCTGCCTTTCCCCCTCTCCCCTCCGGGGAGAGGGCTGGGGTGAGGGGGGGTCAGAGCTTAGTAGCCCATATTTTTCTTCTTCTCTAACTCTTCTTTCGCCGTATCCGGCAGGTAGAGCGTGGATTTGGTGACCGTCACTTTTTCAGGCATCGTGCCGTCTTTCTTGAATTTCTCCAGCGCATCGAATGCCGGGCCCGCCATGTTTGGCGTCAGCTCGACGCTGGCGTTCGCTTCACCGTCAATCATCGCTTTATAGATGTCCGGCACGCCGTCGATAGAGCCGGTGAGAATATCTTTGCCCGGCTTCAGGCCCGCTTCTTTGATGGCCTGGATAGCGCCGATGGCCATGTCGTCGTTGTGGGCGTAAACCATGCAGATGTTTTTGCCGTTATTTTCAGCTTTGATGAAGCTCTCCATAACCTCTTTGCCCTTGCTGCGGGTGAAGTCGCCGGACTGAGAGCGGACGATCTTAATATTTGGCGCGCTGGCGATAGCCTCCGCAAAGCCTTTCTTACGGTCGATAGCCACGCTCGCACCGACGGTACCCTGCAGCTCAACCACGTTACACGGCTTGCCATCCACCTGCTTCACCAGCCATTCACCAATCAGCTTGCCTTCGAGAACGTTATCGGCGGTGACGGTGGTCATATAGAGAGATTTGTCTTTTACGTCGATGGAACGGTCAAGCAGGAAGACTGGAATTTCAGCATCTTTGGCTTCCTTCAGAACCGGCTCCCAGCCCGTGGCGACAACCGGGGCGATAAAGATCGCATCCACGCCCTGGGCGATAAAGGAGCGTACCGCTTTAATCTGGTTCTCTTGCTTTTGCTGACCATCGGCGATTTTGAGCGTAATACCGCGTTTTTCAGCTTCACTTTTCGCCACGTTAGTTTCAGCGGCGCGCCAGCCGGATTCAGATCCGACCTGCGAAAATCCAACGGTTAACGGTGCGGCCATCGCCATAGACGACATGGCTGCCGAAACTGCTGTAACAAGAAGTAAGCGCTTCCACATATGAACGTCCTCGTAGGGTAGGTTATTGTTGGTTAAAAGATGTTCCGCGGTTGAACTATAGCCAATCGAATATGTTACGGATTGCGTTACATCACACTTCAGAAAAGTGAATAAAACGTTAATCACAAGTTTGTAATCGCTTTCATTTCAACATTTAAAATGCGGCTGAGTTTATGGATTATCCTGTCATGGAAACGGTCCGAAAAGTGACGGGAGGAGGGAGAGAAGACGAAAACAGGCGGAGACTTTCAGCGCCAGTTGGCTATAATACTTGCCACTTGTTTACCATCCATTTTAAAGGACACCGACATGAGCTTACTCAACGTCCCAGCGGGTAAAGAACTGCCAGAAGACATCTACGTGGTTATCGAAATCCCGGCCAACGCAGATCCAATCAAATACGAAATCGACAAAGACACCGGTGCGCTGTTCGTTGACCGTTTCATGTCTACCGCCATGTTCTATCCGTGCAACTACGGCTACATCAACCACACCCTGTCTCTGGACGGTGACCCGGTTGACGTACTGGTCCCAACGCCGTACCCACTGCAGCCAGGTTCCGTCATTCGCTGCCGCCCGGTTGGCGTGCTGAAAATGACCGACGAAGCGGGTGAAGATGCGAAGCTGGTTGCCGTACCGCACACCAAGCTGAGCAAAGAGTACGATCACATTAAAGATGTGAACGACCTGCCAGAGCTGCTGAAAGCGCAGATCGCCCACTTCTTCGAGCACTACAAAGACCTCGAAAAAGGCAAATGGGTTAAAGTTGAAGGTTGGGATAACGCAGAAGCTGCGAAAGCAGAAATCATCGCGTCTTTCGAACGCGCTGCTAAGAAGTAATTCGTACCGCTGATGCTAAGCCCCGCGCGTCGGGGCTTTTTTATGGCTGGCGCCTTAACTTCCTCTTCTTCACATGATAGCGGAAGAACATTACGCAACAGGCTGCGGGCCAGCGCACAAAAAACAACGCCACCTTACGGTGGCGTTGTCGTTTTTCAGTACTGGTCTCTGTCTAACCAGTTACCGCTTTCAATCAGCCTTAACCCGTCAACCGAACGCTGGTACACGTACATCCATGCACTGCCGTAAGGCGTCTGGATCAGCTGGCGAGCGTATTCACCGCCCCTGGTGCGCAAGGCATCAAGTTCGGCCAGCGTAGCATTATCAATACGATAAACTTCACCCTGTACCGTTCCGTTCCCCGGAACCGCGCCTGGATAGTGGCCCAGACTGTACAACTGGTAGTTTTCGATTGTGTAATTTCCCAGCAACTGGGCGTTGGTCATCCAGTGGCTGTTGCCTTGCTTGGTTCGTAAACTGCCGTAAACAAATATTCGCATTGCTAAAACTCAAACTGATAGAGCAGATCAAGTGCCTGGTCTACGCCGGACACTGCTTCCAGATATAGCTTAGGCATCAGGCGATAACGTAACGTGAGTGTAGCCAGCGAGTCAAAGATCCCCACGCCATATTTTACCTGCAGGCCCGGCAGAACATAGCCGCTGACCACTACCTGCGAAGAGTCACCCACGCCCTGAGTGTCCAGCGCCAGATTGCTTACGCCAAACGTCTCGCCGATTTTACCCACAACCTGACCACTTTGTGCAACCCCCAGACCCACTAACATTGACGTCATTGCCGCGCCATCGCCCTGCTGGCTATCCAGACCCTGACCGCGCAGCAGGTACGAGAGCGCTTCCTGTTGCGACATGGCCGGGTCTGAGAAGATTTCAGCCTTAGGTTCGTCGGCGGAGCCGGTAACGCGCACGCCCGCAATCACGTCATCTTCGGTGGCGTCCGGGTTACGAATCGCCTCGATGTTAAGGACCGGCTGATCCGGCGGACCGGAGAACAGCAGCTCGCCTTTACGCACAATCAAATCCTGGCCGTAGGCATGGAAGCGCCCTTCAGGAATATTGATTTGCCCGTTCAGGCCAAGCCCCTGCTGATCCTGCGCCACTTTCAGATCGCCCGTGAGCCTCGCCTTCAGCCCAAACGCGTCCAGACGCACGTTATTCCCCACGTGCACGATAAGATTACTATTGATCGGTATGCCGGCACTCTTCTGTTCAAGAGGTTTCAGATTTTCATCGAGCATCACTTCATCACTGGAGACGCCGACCGCGCTTTCCGGCACCTCGTGCACGACGATGCGCGCCCACGGCACGTCAACGCGGCCATCCAGCGTGAAGAGACTTGGCGTCGCCTCAAAGACCACGTCTGGCGACACGTCCAGCCGCACCATCGGCGGTACCGTGATGCGAACCCTGCTGCCCTTGGCCGCAATACGGGCGCGCCAGTTGTCGAGCTGGCTCCAGTCTGCGTCACCGCTCAGGTTAATTTGCCCCTGCTGCGTCAGCACTGAACCGCTGAGGGTTGAGCTCTGGCCGTTAAAGTTCATCGCAAGCTGGCTTGGCTGCATATCGAACGGCATAAAGTTACCGTCGATATCCACACCGTTTAACCGCATCTGGCCGAACAGCTGCGGGCTTTGCGCATCCCCCGCCAGGCGCAGGTTGGCGCTGAGCATGCCCGCCGCCTTTTCCCCGCGCGAGAAAATCGGGTTCACCATCGCCAGGTTGAAGTTGCGAATATTGACGTTGCCGCCAAGATTGCGTCGGCCCTGCGGATCGGTGATTTGCACCTGTCCGTCAAGCTGGCCGTTGTTGGTCAGGCGGATAAGCCATCCCAGCTCGGCGCGGTTGTTACGCAGGTCGGCATTCAGGTTCAGGGTGTCAAACGCCACGGGCAGCGGCGCGTCGTTGACCTCCTGCGTCACCTTCACGTTACGCCCGGAGAGCGTAACGCTACCCTGCGGCAGCCCCTCTTTGGTGGTGTCCCACGCCACGTCCGCTTTACCGCTAAAGACGCCGCTGGCCTGAGTGGTTTCCGGCATAAACGGTTTCAGCATCGCCAGGTCGAAACGGTTGAGGTTGATCTGCGCGCGCCCTTCCGCCCCCGCATCAATGGTCTGCGGCACGCACAGCTCGGCATTCGGGTTGGTCCAGCAGTGTGGCCCAATGCTGATCTTTTGCTCCGCATTGCGATAGTCCAGCGCGACAGAGCGTGACAGCACCAGCGGCCCTACCGGCGTGCTGAAGCGGGTGTTATCCAGCACGCCTTTCCAGCGCGTCGCTTCACGGTCAAAACTGCCTGCCAGGTGGAGCTGACCGGAGACCGGCTCGCCCTGCACGCGCAGCTGGAGATCGTGCTGCTTTTCGTTACCTTTGGCCGCCAGCGTCACCAGGCTGATGTTCACGTCAGGCTGGGAGATACGCTCCACGCGCAGGTCCAGGTTTCCGCCAATCTGATCGGTGGACTTCACGTCGCCGTCGACCCGCACGCGGGCGATGGAGAGCTCCTGCCAGCGCAGGTTATTGGCGGTGATGTCTGCCAGCAGCTGCGGCGCTTCAACCGTACCGCGAACCTTCACTAACCCCTTCGCCGTGCCGCCCAGCCCGGGCAGGGCGTTATCAAGATTCGGCGCGTCGATGGTGGCATCCAGATTCAGGTCTTTCACCCCCAGCTCGCCCTTAATGTCCGCCGTGTTGCGGCCGAGCGCCACGTGCAGGCCCGGGATCACCCACTGGAGATAGCTGTTGCCCTTAACCGAACCTTCGACCTTAACCTTGTTCTGCTTCACGTTGCCGGTGAGCCTGATCTCCGGCACGTCCATCTGCCAGGTGCCGCCGTACAGGCTGCCGCGGGTTTTGATCAGACCATCCAGTTTTGACGGCCAGTCCGGCACCTCTTTGGCGGTGTTGATGCCGGTCAGCTTCAGCTCGCCGCGCCAGCTGATCGCCTGCTGCCAGTCGAGCAGCGCGGTCAGCTCGGTTTTCCCTTCCAGCGCCGCTACGGTCAGCTTGTCGAGGTTAACCTGCAGCTCGTTGCCCTTCGCATCGAGGGTGATATTGGCGGGAGGTACCCCCTGCCCCTTCACTGCCGTACGGAACGACAGCGTGTAGTCGGTCATTTTGCCGCTTAGCTTCAGCTTCAGATCGTCGGCCTGGAACTGTTTTTCGCCGGTAAACGGCCAGTAAAGCTGCTTGCTGACGAGCTCAAGATTGAGCGGTAAACCGGCCTCCGCCAGCCGGGTTTGCCCCCGCAGCACCATATCCACCGGGCCGGAGAGGTTTACGCCGAACTCCAGCTTGTCGCGCAGCGCACCGCCAACCTTCACCTTCACCTTCTCGCCCTTCAGCGGATCGACGTTCAGGGCGCTGTTAAGCGTGATATCCACCGGCCAGCTGTCGCGCAGCAGCGCGTTGCCGGAGGCGTTCACCGAGCCCTGGTTAGTGTCGATATCCAGCGCGTCGAGCTTCATGTTGCCGTCGATGCTGCTGACCTTAAGCAGCATGTTATAGACCGTCAGATCGGTATCCCCGGTAAGACGCAGCTGCTCGCCCCTGAACGATTCGATATTGAGATTCAGCGGCAGATGCACGTCGGTCATCTCCGGCAGAACCGGTTTCGAGAAGAGCGCTTTCAGGGTTTCACCCAGCGGTTTTTCTTCCGGCTGCGGGTTCTGGATCTTCGGCTCAACGATCTCTTCCTGCGCAACGTCAGCGACCTTCGGCAGCGCAATCAGCAGCCCCTGCAGGGAGGTTGGCGTCAGGGTGAGGTTTTTCTCCTGCCAGCGCAGGCCGGAGGTAAAGTCCATCACGGACACCGTCGTATCGTCGATTTTGACATTGACGTTGTCCAGCGCCACCCGACTGAGCGCGATCGGGTACGGCGTGGAGAGATTAAGCGGGCCGCTATCCTCTTCCTCGACCGGCGCAGACTTTGGCATTTTCTCGGAATCTATCGCCACGTTAACGTCTTTTAACGACAGATCGTTTACGCACAATTGACTATCCCGCAGGCAGCCCAGCTTCACCGCCAGATGAAACTCACCGGCGTTTACCGCCACGCCGGGCTGTTCGTAACGGATATTTTTCAGCCGCAGATCGCGCCAGCCGCCCGTCACCTGACCGATTTCAAGCCCCGGCACCCAGCGGTTCGCGGCGTTAAACAGCAGGTGCAGGCCGGTGGTGGTGCCCACCAGAAACGCCACCGCACCAAGCAGCAATACGATAAAAATCAGCACTCCGAGGCTTATTTTCTTCCATAAACTCATAATTCAGGCCCCAGACCGATGTAAAACTGTAAACCGTGTTCGTCTTTGTCACCCACCGGAACGGCGAAATCGAGCTTGATCGGCCCGACCGGTGACTGCCAGCGCACGCCCACGCCCGCGCCGGTTTTGAAATCGCTGCGGCGGATGTCGTTCACCGCTTCACCACCGTCGACAAACATGGCGCCCCACCATTTGCCGCTGACGTTGTACTGGTACTCCAGCGAGCCGGTCGCCAGCTTAGATGCCCCGGTCAGCTGCCCTTTTTCGTTTTCAGGCGAGATCGATTTGTACTTATACCCGCGAATGCTGCGGTCGCCCCCGGCGAAGAAGCGCAGATCCGGCGGAACGCGCTCAAAGTCGCCGGTTTCAATCCAGCCGAGGTTGCCGCGAACCACGAAGCGGTGTTTGTCGTACAGGGTGCGGATCCAGACGTTCTGCGCCTGTACCACCGAGAAGTCCACGTCCGATCCCCAGGCCGTATTGGAATAATCAATGGAGTAGCGCTGCGAATCGCCCCAGGTTGGCATCAGGCCGCCGCGCGAGCGGGTACGGCTGATCATCACCCCCGGATAAAGCAGCATGGTGGTGTTGGTGACGTTTGCCTGGGTAAAGTGGTCGAGGCTCCAGCGCAGGTTGATGGCGCGCTGCCAGCCGCTGGAGAGATCCCAGAAGCGGGATACCGCAAGCGTCGTCGAGTCCTGCTCGGTATCGTTCAAATCGGTGCGCTTAAAGCCGCCCTGAAGCAGGTAATACTGCTCAAGCGGGTTTTTCAGCAGCGGCATTTTATAGCTGAAGTCCAGCTGCTGCTCGGGTGCCGAGAGGCTGACGCTGGTGGTCAGGCTGTGGCCGTAGGAGTTCATCCACGGCTTTCTCCACTGGGCTTTCACCCGTGGGCCGACATCCGTGGAGTAGCCGACACCCGTCTCAATGGTGTTCTCGGTGCGCGGAGAGACCACGCCATGCAGCGGTAAGACCTTCGTTTTACGGGACTTCTCAAACTCTGGCGCCACCACCACCGAGTTAAACCAGCCGGTGGCGGACAAACGGCGGTTAAGCTCGCCCAGATCGCTGGACTGGTAGTAGTCGCCCTTTTTGAACGGCACCAGGTTTTGCAGGTACTCTTCGCGGATCTGCGAGCCTTCGAAGGTTACGTCGCCAAACCGATAGCGCTCGCCGCTGTCGTAATCGATATCCCAGAACGCCTGACGCCGCTCCAGCGCGACGCCCAGCTGGCTTTTATTGAACTGGCTGTCGAAGTAGCCTTTGCGCAGCGAGACGCTGGTGAGCGACTTTTTAAAGCGGTCGTAATCACCGTGATTCAGGACGGTGCCCACTTTCGGGCGGGTGCTGAGCAGGTCGAGATAATCCCGATCCGTACGCGCACCGCCGCGCAGCACCACGTTTGTGCCGCCAATTAAAACGGGTTCGCCCGGCGAAACGCGGGCAATCAGCACCTGCCGCCCTTTGGCCGGCGGCGGGCGTAAATCGAAATCGATGGTGGGCTCGTAATACCCCAGCGCCTTTAGGCCCTCACGGATGGCGTCATCCACGCGCGCGCGAAAACGCCGGTCCGGCGTCACTTCGTCGCTCTGGATGGTGGAAAGCTGCGCACGCACGTTTTTTTCCAGCGCCCCGGATAGCCCCTCAACCTGCAAACGGACATTCGCCGCGCTGGCAATCCCGCTTGTCAGCATTAAACTGACCAAACATAACTGGCGGATCTTTGTCACGTTTTCTCCTGAATATCCCTGTTTCCACCCTGGAAGCAAATGCAGTGCCGCTCCGCGGCAAAATACGGCCTGGTGGCCAAAAACCCAAATAACGGGTTGAAAAAGGGTGTAACACCCAAATATTTCTTATGATTAAATCTAGACTCATTCATCGCATTTATTGTGTTCAATTAAACGCGTCGTGACAACCTTAACCGAAACAACGCCACCCGGGAGGCCCCACCGTGAGTTTATTCGATAAAAAGCATCTGGTATCACAGGCCGATGCGTTACCGGGACGCAACACCCCTATGCCCGTGGCAACATTACACGCCGTAAACAACCATTCAATGACAAACGTTCCTGATGGAATGGAGATCGCCCTGTTCGCCATGGGCTGCTTCTGGGGCGTGGAACGCCTCTTCTGGCAGCTGCCGGGCGTGTACAGCACCGCGGCGGGCTATACCGGAGGGTATACGCCTAACCCAACCTATCGCGAAGTCTGTTCCGGTGAGACCGGCCATGCCGAAGCGGTCCGCGTGGTGTATGACCCGGGCGTCATCAGCTATGAACAGCTGCTCCAGGTGTTCTGGGAAAACCATGACCCGGCGCAGGGCATGCGTCAGGGTAACGATCACGGCACCCAGTACCGCTCGGCCATCTATCCGCTCACCCCCGAGCAGGAGGCCGCCGCCCGTGCCAGCCTGACGCGCTTCCAGGAAGCGATGCAGGCAGCGGGTGATAAACGCCAGGTGACGACCGAAATCGCCACCGCGAAACCGTTCTACTATGCCGAGGACGACCACCAGCAGTATCTGCATAAAAATCCGTACGGCTACTGCGGCATCGGCGGCATCGGCGTTTGCCTGCCGCCGCAGCAGGCCTGACTACCGATCCAGCGCCACGCGAGCCGCGTGGCGCGTGGCGTTGCTCACCGAACCGTAATCCAGCACTTTCCCCTGCAACAGCAGGTTAAAGACCGGCGCCTGCGGCCGGTTGAGCCGCGTCTGCACCAAATGCACCGCCTCTATACCCAGCTCCCGGCAGGGCACCGCAATCCCCGTAATCGGCTTTTCCAGCCGGTTGGCTAAGTTCCATGCAAAATCGGTAGTGATAATGGAGATATCTTCCGGCACGCGCAGCCCGTGGCGCCGGAGTGCCCTGAGCACGCCCTCCGTCATGCTGGTGCTGTTGGGAAAAATCACCTCGGGCCACTGCGCTCTGTCGTGGCCTGACAGCCATGCGTCAAGCTCGCGTTCAGCCTCCTCCGCCGTAAACCACTCCGTGACCAGCAGGTCCCGCTGCGGCTCAAACGCCACGTGAAAATGCCGGTACGCCTCTTTTATGCCGTCCAGCCGCGCATAGAGCGTGTCCCGGCGCAAGCAGGTGATGGTCAGCACCCGCCGGTGCCCCTGCTCGAAGAGATACTGCATGGTGGTAAAGCCAATCGCGCGGTGATCGGGAGAAACGGAATCCAGCACCCGATCCCGGTCGACGGAATTAATTAATACGCAGGGTTTATTTAGCGTACTGGCCAGCTTAAATATGGTGGAATCATCCGTACCAATGATAATGATCGCGTTAATATTTTTATGGCTGGCTTTTTCCATAAATAATTTCACATCCGCATGCTGTTCCTCTAATCCGCAATAGCTGATCCAGACATTGTGCGGCGCGCTGGCCTCGGCAATACCTTTGGTCACTTCCAGATAAAAAATATCCCCGCGCCCCTGAAAGGTTCTTTCGGGAGCAAATACCGCGATGCCGTTAATTAAGAGCCGCCCGCTCGCCATCGATTCCAGCACGCCAAGCTCCCGCGCGGTGCGGACAATCGCCTCCCGGGCCCTGTCGCTGGTGTAAGACTTGCCGCTTAACACTCTGGAAACCGTGCTCACGGAATACCCCGTCAGGGAGGCGATCTCCTCCATTTTTAACCTGCCCGGCATAGTGTGACCTCGCTCTCAATCAGTTTTTGCAAATATTTGCAGAAACAGCGCATTGATTTTAAAACTAAATTTCAAAACGGTTAGAGTTTACTTATTGACCTTGCGAGTATTCTCACAAAAACACATTGTCGCTGCGGCTCGCCTTTCCTATTTTTCGGTCATCACGCTTTTTGGCTGAAATTAAGGTGAGACATGGAGAAGGTACGTTTTGGCATTATTGGTATAGGTAATATCGGTACGGTTCACGCGCGCTATTTACTGGCCGGTACCGTCAGCGACGCCTGCCTGACCGCGGTGTGCGATAACGCGGTGGATAAGCATCCCGCCATTCGTCAGCTGGTTGGCACCCTTCCGCTGTTCAGTGACGCGCAGGAGATGCTCCAGAGCGGGCTTATCGATGCGGTCATTGTCGCTACGCCGCATTACGACCATCCGCGCCTGTCGATGCTGGCGATGCGTCACGGCGTTCATACCCTGTGCGAGAAGCCGGCAGGCGTTTATACCGCGCAGGTGCAGGAGATGAACGCCTGCGCCCGCGAGTGCGACGTGGTGTTCGGCATCATGTATAACCAGCGGCCCAACCCGCTGTATCAGAAAGTGAAAGATCTGATCGACAGCGGCGAGCTGGGCGAGATCCGCCGCTCCAACTGGATCATCACCAACTGGTATCGCTCGCAAAGTTATTACAACTCCGGCGGCTGGCGCGCCACCTGGAAAGGCGAAGGCGGCGGCGTGCTGCTCAATCAGGATCCGCATCAGCTCGATCTGTGGCAGTGGCTGGTGGGCATGCCGGTTCGTCTGCGCGCGTTTTGCCAGTTCGGCAAACATCGCGATATCGAAGTGGAAGACGAGGTCACCGCCTATGCGGAGTACGCCAACGGCGCGACCGGCGTGTTCATTACCACCGTCGCGGAAACGCCGGGTACCAACCGCCTGGAGATCGTGGGCGATCGCGGCAAAGTCGTCGTTGAGGAAGGGAAACTGCGCTACTGGCGGCTGCGCGAATCGGAAACCGCGTTTAACGCCCGCTGGCAGAATGGCTTTGGCGAGCCGGAATGCTGGGAAGTCACCCTCCCCGTAGCCCCTGAATACAGCGAGCATCACGTTATCACCGCCAACTTCTGCGCCGCCGTGCTGCGCGGCGAACCGCTAATTGCGCCGGGTCTGGACGGCATTCGCGGCTTAACGCTCTCAAACGCTATGCACCTCTCGACCTGGACCGACGACTGGGTTGAACTGCCGCTGAATGAAAAACAGTATCTGCGCCTGCTTCAGCAGCGCATCAGCACCTCTGTAGATAAAGGGGCCGCCAGCATCACGCTGGACGCCTCGGGCAACTGGTAACGCCGGAGAAAATCGATGCTAAATGTCGCCATTGTGGGAACGGGCAACATTGCCCATAACCATATTCAGGGTTATTTGCAGTTTGGACAGCGCTGCCGGATTGTCGCGCTGGTTGATATCTACCCGGAGAAAGCGGAGGAGAAAAAAGCGCGCTACGGCCTGACGGAGGCACGCGTGTTCGCCAGCCATCAGCAGATGCTGGAAGAAACGGTCGCGCTGGACATCGTTGACGTCTGCACCCCGCCCTATGTTCATGCGCAAATCAGCATTGATGCGCTGCGTGCGGGCCGCCATGTGCTGTGTGAAAAACCGATGGCCGCCTCGCTGGAGGAGTGCGACGCGATGATCGCCGCACAGCAGGCCAGCGGAAAAATGCTCTCGGTTATTGCCCAGAACCGCTTCACCGATGCCTTCTGGCGCTTAAAAGCGGCGGTGGATTCCGGCCTCGCCGGGAAGATCTGCCATGCGCAGGTAGATTCGTTCTGGTGGCGCGGGCACTGCTACTACGACCTGTGGTGGCGCGGCACGTGGGAAAAAGAGGGGGGCGGCTGCACGCTTAACCACGCGGTGCACCACATTGACGCCATTCAGTGGATGCTCGGTTTTCCGTCTGAGGTGGTGGCGATGATGAGCAACGTGGCCCACGATAACGCCGAGGTGGAAGATCTTAGCGCCGCGATATTTAAATACCCCAGCGGCGCGCTCACGCAGCTTACGGCTTCGGTGGTGCACCACGGCGAAGATCAGAAAATCATTATTCAGGGCGATAAGGCGCGCATCTCCGCGCCGTGGCAGGCTTTTGCCAGCGTAAGCGCCGACAACGGGTTCCCGCAGGAGACCAGTGACGCTGAACGCGAAGCGCGGCTAAACGCCGTGTTTCAGGAGACACCCAGGCTCGCATGGACGCTCCACGCCGGGCAGATTAACGACCTGCTCCAGAGCATTGAGCGCGGCACGGCCCCGCTGGTGGACGGCGTGCAGGGTAAGCGCTCGCTGGAGCTGATAACCGCAATTTACAAGTCGGCCATCACCCGCAGTATCGTCGCCTTACCCATCCGCAGCGATGACCCGTTCTACCTGACCGGCGGCATTAATGCCCTCGCCCCCCGTTTTTATGAAAAATCCGCAAGCGTCACCAGCTTCAGCGAAGTGGGCGCTATCCCTCTGGGTAAAGATCTGGATCGAGGACTGTAACCATGAACAAGAATGACGGAATGAACTACGCGCCGGTCGGCAAACCGCAGCCGGTGGTACAGGCGGGTGAATTTGTGTTTGCCGCCGCCGCGCTCGACCACGGGCATATCTACGGCATGTGTAACGGCCTGATTGAAGCAGGCGCCACGCTGAAGTGGGTGTACGATCCCGACCCGGCCAACGTGGATAAATTCATCCAGCAGTACCCGCAGGCGAAAGTCGCGGAGTCGCTGGAGGTGATACTCAACGACGACGAGGTGCGTCTGGTCGCGGGTGCCGCCATCCCCTCCGAACGTTGCGCGCTGGGGCTGAAGGCAATGGCGGCGGGCAAAGACTACTTCACGGACAAAGCGCCGCTCACCACGCTGGAACAGCTGGCCGATGCCAAAGCGATGGTGGAGAAAACCGGGAGAAAATACGCGGTCTACTACAGCGAGCGCCTGCACGTGGAAAGCGCGGTCTTTGCCGGGCAGCTGGTGCAGCAGGGGGCGATTGGTCGCGTGGTGCAAACCCTTGGCACGGGGCCGCACCGGGAAGGCACGGGCCGACCGGCGTGGTTTTACGATCGTCGCTACTTTGGCGGCATCCTGTGCGATATCGGCAGCCACCAGATCGAGCAGTTCCTGTTTTTTACCGGCAACAGCGATGCCCGCGTGGTGGCCAGCCAGGTGCGCAACGTTAACCACCCGCAGCATCCGGCCTTCGAAGATTTTGGCGACGCCATGATTAAAGGGGCAAACGGCGCCAGCGGCTATTTCCGCTGCGACTGGTTCACCCCTGACGGGCTCTCCACCTGGGGCGATGGTCGCCTGACGCTGCTCGGTACCGACGGCTATATCGAGATCCGCAAGTATGTCGATCTTACCCGTGGCGAGCAGGATGTGGTCTACCTCGTCAATAAGGAGGGCGAGTTCCGCTATCCGGTCGCCGGGCAGGTCGGGTTCCCGTACTTTGGCGCCCTGATCCTCGACTGCCTGCACCGCACCGAAAATGCCATGACCCAGGCTCACGCGTTCAAGGCGGCCGAGCTGTGCGTGAAGGCGCAAATGCTCGCCAATGCGGCCGGGTAAGGGGGCGAGATGACACACCTCAACGCGGCGATTATCGGCGCCGGGGCCATTCACGGCTGCCACGTGAATGCCCTGAGGCAACTCCCCAACGTGGCCCTGCGCGCGCTGGCAGACACTGACAGCGTCAAAGGACTGACGCTGGCGATGAACTATCGGTGCCGCTTTTATCAGGATTACCGGGAAATGCTGCTGGATGAAAGTATCGATGTGGTGCATATCTGCACGCCCCACTTCGAACATAAAAATATGATTCTGGCGGCGCTGGCCGCCGGGAAGCATGTTTTTTGTGAAAAACCGGTGGGCATGAACAGCAGCGAGCTTGCGGACATTGCCGCCGCCGCCGCGCAGGCGCCCGGCAGGCTCGGCGTCTGCTACCAGAACCGGCTCAACCCTACCAGCCTGCGCATTCGCAAGGAGCTGGCGGAGGGCGGGCTGGGCAGGATGTTAAGTATCAAGGCCGTACTCACCTGGTCCCGCTCTGGCGCGTACTACACGGAAAGCCCGTGGCGTGGAAAGCTGGCAACGGAAGGCGGAAGCCTGCTGATCAACCAGGCGATCCATACTCTCGACCTGATGCAGTGGTTCGGCGGTGGCGTGACGCGGCTGAAGGGGGTGGTCGACTGCGGTGAGCTGGCCGACGTCACGGAAGGGGAAGACAGCGCGATGGCCACGCTGCACTTCGCCAACGGGGCCCGCGGCCTGTTTTATGCCAGCAACTGTCACACCGCGGACTCCCCCCTCTGGCTGGAGATCCGCTGCGAACGCGGCTCGCTGTTGCTAAACGACAACACCCTGTGGCGCATAACGCCCGACGAGCGGTTTCGTCTTGAAAGCGATGCTTCTCCCGACGGCACGGCGAAAAGTTACTGGGGATTAGGACACCAGCAGGCCATTCGCCGTTTTTATCACGCCATTCGTCACCCGGAGAATACGGATTTTATCGATATCCGTACCGCCGGAATATCACTCAGGCTCGTGGAGGCTTTTTATCGATCGTCTCAGCTAAGGCAATGGATTGATATTAATAATCAGAACGTCACGTGTAGTCCAGCAGTGAAATAAAAAAACAACCTCTACATCTACCCTACACTGGATATTATTATGGTTAAACCAACTGAACGCAGAGTGGGTTATGGCGTGGCGCTTGGCTACGGCATAACCGACCTCTTTGGCGGAGGCGCTTTCGCCATTATCGGCACCTGGCTGCTATTTTTTTATACCACCTACTGCGGATTATCCGTCGTAGAAGCGGGCTCAATATTTGCCATAGCCCGCGTCATTGATGCGTTATTAAGCCCGATAATGGGGTATATCACCGATAATTTCGGCGATACCTGGCTTGGGCGTAAATTTGGCCGTCGCCGCTTCTTCTTATTACTCAGCTCCCCGCTCATGTTCCTGTATGCCCTGCTGTGGCTGACGGATATGGGCTACTGGTATTACCTGGGCACCTACCTTTCTATCGAGCTGCTGTCGGCGATGGTGCTGGTGCCATGGGAGACCCTCGCCGCTGAAATGACCAACCGCTATGAAGAGCGCAGCCGCCTGTCCGGCGTACGTATGATCTGCTCCCAGCTGGGCGGTTTTCTTGCGGTGTCGGTCCCCGGCGTAATTATGCATTTTACCGGCAAGGATAATTCATTTACCTATACGCTGACCGGCCTGATATTTTCCTGCGTCTTTTGTATTGCGGTATTTATTACCTGGTACACCACCTGGGAAGCAAAAGACGTGCATCAGGAGTCGGACTTTAAGGTGGATACCCGGCGCAGCAGCGGAATAGGTAATCACCTGAAATATCTGGTTCTGGATCTCTTTTCGTCATTCCGTATTCGCGCGTTCCGCCTGCATATTCTGATATATATTTTTTCCTTCACCGCGATGGACGTATTTGGTTCAGTATTTACCTATTACGTAGTCTATTGCCTGAGCCAGGACGCGGCAGCGGTGTCCGGCTGGCTGAGTATTGCGGCGTTTGCCTCCGTGCCGGGCACGTACGGATTTATGCTGCTATTGAACAGGCTCAACATAACCCCTTCCGCCGCGCTGCGCCTCTCGTATGGCTGCATCTTTCTGGTGCTGGCGTTCCTGTTTACGGTCTATCTCACTGAAACACAGGTGCCGACGCTGCTGTTCTCCGCCGTCTTTATCCTGCTGGGAGCCGCCCGATCCGGCCTTTATTACATCCCGTGGAATATTTACAGCTTTATTCCGGATATCGACGAAATCGTCACGCAGCAGCGCCGGGAAGGCATTTTTGCCGGCGTGATGGTGCTGACGCGCAAAAGCACCGTCGCGATTGCCATCATGATTATCGGCCTGGTGTTGCAGGAGTCCGGCTTTGTGAAAGGCAGCGGCGCGCAGCCTGAAAGCGCCCTCGGGGCGATAATCGGCCTGATGATTTTTGCCACCGCCGCGCTGCTGGCCGTGAGCTTTTTCACTACCTACAAATTCAAGCTGACCCGTGAAACGCACAAGGTGCTGCTCAAGGAGATCGCCCGTCGGAAGCTGGGTGGCGATTACCGCGACTGTGACGCCAACACCCGCGTGGTCATAAAGCAGCTTACGGGCTACGAGTACGATCAGGTCTGGGGCGGCGAAGCTACCCGCCAGGCGGTGGGAGATGTTAGCTTAACCCCCGTAAAATAACGCCCTTGCGCCGGATCGGCCCTGTGCCGGTCCGGCTTTTTTTGTCGAAAACGTGACCTCTGGCAGATTTACATCTCTTTACGCTATACTACCGCTGAAATAATCGGCTCAACGCTACGAGCTGAGTTCAATGTGTCTTCACACGAATGGTATCAACTCCCCTTCTGAGGATCTGGCGTTACGCCGGATAAACTATGTTAAACAGTATTTTAGTAATACTTTGTCTCATTGCCGTCAGCGCATTTTTCTCGATATCTGAGATCTCGCTGGCCGCCTCCCGTAAAATCAAACTGAAGCTGCTTGCCGACGAGGGCAACATCAACGCATCACGCATTCTGAAAATGCAGGAAAATCCCGGCATGTTCTTTACCGTGGTGCAGATTGGCCTGAACGCGGTCGCCATTCTTGGCGGTATCGTGGGCGATGCAGCATTCTCCCCGGCGTTTTATAGCCTCTTCGTTAACTACATGTCAGCAGAGCTGGCCGAGCAGCTGAGCTTCATCCTCTCCTTCTCGCTGGTCACCGGTTTGTTCATTTTGTTCGCGGACCTGACCCCGAAACGCATCGGTATGATTGCGCCAGAAGCCGTGGCTTTGCGTATCATCAACCCGATGCGCTTCTGTCTGTACGTCTTCCGCCCGCTGGTGTGGTTCTTTAACGGCCTGGCAAACGTCATTTTCCGCATCTTCAAGCTGCCGATGGTGCGTAAGGACGACATCACCTCCGACGATATTTATGCGGTGGTGGAAGCCGGCGCGCTGGCCGGCGTGCTGCGCAAGCAGGAACACGAACTCATTGAGAACGTTTTCGAACTGGAATCCCGTACCGTTCCCTCTTCCATGACCGGCCGTGAAAACATCATCTGGTTCGATCTGCATGAAGATGAGCAGAGCCTGAAGACCAAGGTGGCGCAGCATCCGCACTCCAAGTTCCTGGTCTGTAACGAAGATATTGACCATATCATCGGCTATGTTGACTCCAAAGATCTGCTGAACCGCGTGCTGGCGAACCAGAGCCTGGCGCTGAACAGCGGCGTGCAGATCCGCAACACCCTGATTGTGCCGGATACCCTGACGCTCTCCGAAGCGCTGGAAAGTTTCAAAACCGCCGGGGAAGACTTTGCGGTGATCATGAATGAGTACGCGCTGGTGGTAGGTATTATTACCCTCAACGACGTCATGACGACGCTGATGGGCGACCTGGTCGGCCAGGGGCTGGAAGAGCAAATTGTGCAGCGTGACGAGAACTCATGGCTGATCGACGGCGGTACGCCGATTGAAGACGTGATGCGCGTGCTGGATATCGACGAGTTCCCGCAGTCCGGAAACTACGAGACCATCGGCGGCTTTATGATGTTTATGCTGCGTAAAATCCCAAAACGCACCGACTCGGTGAAGTTCTCAGGCTACAAGTTTGAAGTGGTGGATATCGATAACTACCGCATCGACCAGCTGCTGGTGACGCGTATTGACAGCAAACCGACCGTGCTGGTGCCGAAACTGCCGGACGCGGAAGAGAAGGTGTCGGCGTAATCTTTGAAGGGCAGCGATGAGCTGCCCTTTCTATTTAAAAACGTAAGCTGTCGTTTATTTAACCAACATGATTTTTTAAGTCATTAGAAGGGGGATGAGTTGAGATAAATAAAGACGGAGCCTGCCAGATTTTTAAATTTAAAAATATCCCCACTTACTTTAAGGAAGATAGATCTGTCTTCAATGCTAATCTTTACGCCGGGATCGGTGGTAACAAGAAAAGGTTCATAACCGTTTTTAATGTCTTCTAAAAAAACCTCATCGGTCTTCCGTGCTGAATAAACATAATATTTGTAAACGAAAGCAGTCGTCGCACCCGCGCTGCTTTCCGTAACGTAGAGCATAGACGTATCCGCTACGGTATGCCGATAAACTATTGTCTGTTCCAGGTAAAAATAGTCTCCAGACATGCGCCAAAGTCCATATCCTATAATAGCTAACATAGATAATACGAATATGTTCTTATTTTTAAAAACCTGATCACGATGCATCATATTTCCAGTCCTTTTCCATGCGCAACGGCTTCTCTTCTCAGCCAACAGTAAAAGATCGGCTATTTACTACACGCTTATAAAAGTAGAGGGATATTCTTTATGCCATGGATAATAAGACCAATAACGATCCAGGATTTTAATGTTTTATATCAATTTTTAAGTACTGAAAAAGATTTTAAGATTAACTTCATCAATTCACGGTTATACCCGTTGAGACCAATAACACCAGGTCAAAACTCCCGGCTTTAGGGTATGCCTCTCAACTGGCCCCACAAACATCAACGGCTCCCATCGGGAGCCGTCTTTTTAACTACTGCATAGCACGTTGGTTAAGCCATCTCAGTCTGCAGACGCATAACCTGGCGGTTGACTTCGGACATCACAGACAGGTGCTGTTTGTCCTTCACTTTCGGGATAAGGATTTTCCCCTTATCGAACTCAAAAGCGCCAACATCCTTGATGTACAACCGTCCACGGAACAGGATCTTCACGTACTTCGCCACCTGAAGCGGGTTGTAGCGTTGGAAAATTTTCATTCTTGTATCTCCTGCGAATCATACGCTCTTGCGGTGCCACAATCGGCCCGACTGTCCTGAGCGCAAATTTTGATGCCCAATGACTATAGACCAGAACCTCGTACTTACCCAGTGTGCATAAGTTTATTTACCGTTTGATTACAATTATTCAGAATAATCTTTGCAAACCGTGATGCAGAGCAGTATATGCCGTCGTTTTTGCATGGATATGTGCGTTCGCCCGCAAACTGGCATCGGGATTGCGGGAAAAGCCCATTGATCGCACTTATGATTAAAGCGCATGACCAAGTGGTCGGATCACCTGCTCACAATAAGGAAACACCATGACCCTACGTAACATCCTGGCAGCAGCTTGCCTGTTGCTGCCTCTGATGGCATCCGCACATAACATTGAAAAAGGACAACGCGTTCCGCCCGTCGGCATTGCTGACCGGGGAGAATTGATTCTCGACAATGATAAGTTTAGCTATAAAGCCTGGAATAGCGCGCAGCTCGCGGGCAAAGTGAGAGTTGTACAACATATTGCCGGTCGTACATCCGCAAAAGAGAAAAACGCGACACTCGTGGAGGCGATCAAGTCAGCAAAATTCCCTCACGACCGCTATCAGACCACCACCATCGTGAACACCGACGATGCCATTCCCGGCTCCGGGATGTTTGTGCGTTCAAGCCTGGAGAGCAATAAGAAGCTCTATCCGTGGTCGCAGTTTATTGTCGACAGCAACGGCGTGACGCGTAAGGCCTGGCAGCTGGAAGAAGAGAGTTCAGCGGTTATCGTGCTGGATAAAGAGGGCCGCGTAGCGTGGGTCAAAGACGGCGCGCTGACCCAGGATGAGGTGCAGCAGGTGGTTGCCCTGCTGCACAAGCTGCTGGCTCAGTAAAGTGATACCCGGAAGCCCGGGTTCAGGAATGACTCGCGCGGGGTGTAATCCAGCGGCTTGCCCTGCCAGTCATGCACATGCGCACCGGCCGCAGCGGCAACGGCATGGCCCGCTGCGGTATCCCAGACGTTCGTTGGCCCAAAACGGGGGTACAGCTGCGCCTGCCCTTCCGCCACCAGGCAGAACTTCAGCGACGAGCCAATCGACGTGGTCTGATGTTCACCCAGCTGCTGCAGGTACTCCTCCAGCTCGCTGTCGCTGTGCGAGCGGCTGATCACCACCAGCGGTGGACGCGCGTCGCGCACCTGAATCTGCTTACGTACCCCGCACTCTTCCTTCCAGGCCCTGCCTTCCGCCGCGCTGTACATCACCTTCATCACCGGTGCGTAAACCACGCCGAGCACCGCTTTCCCGTTTTCAATCAGGGCGATATTCACGGTAAATTCACCGTTACGCTTGATGAACTCTTTGGTGCCGTCGAGCGGATCCACCAGCCAGTAACGCTGCCAGTGCTGACGTTCGTCCCAGCTCTGGGGCGCTTCTTCGGAAAGGACCGGGATGTCCGGCGTCAGCGCCTGTAAGCCTTTCAGGATCACCGCATGCGCTGCGATATCCGCCGCCGTAACCGGAGAGTCGTCCGCCTTGCTGACAACGTCCATCGGCTGCGCACCGTCGTACACCTGCATGATGGCATCACCCGCATCCCGTGCGAGCTGACAAATCTTATCTAACATTCTCCACCTCTTCGTTAACGCAGTGGGCATAACTTATTGTTTTAGTTATATCGTAATGTGAACAATTCCGCTATCTGTGAAGCAATTCTGGTTTCAGGGGCCTTTTTTCTGGCAGCATTCACACTTCTGTAAGCAATAAAATATACATACATATTCTTTTGTGGCTTGGATCGAAAAAAGGACTCCTCAGATGATTAAGTTTAGCGCAACGCTCCTGGCAACGCTGATTGCGGCAGGCGTTCAGGCAGCGACGGTGGATCTCCGCATTCTGGAAACCACCGATCTGCACGGCAACATGATGGACTTCGATTACTACAAAGATACGCCAACCGAAAAATTCGGCCTGGTGCGCACGGCAAGCCTGATTAACGCCGCTCGCGGTGAGGTAAAAAACAGCGTGCTGGTGGACAACGGCGATTTGATTCAGGGCAGCCCGCTCGGCGATTACATGGCGGCGAAGGGGCTGAAGAAAGGTGAGATCCACCCGGTCTATAAGGCGATGAATACGCTGGACTATGCCGTCGGCAACCTGGGCAATCACGAATTTAATTACGGGCTAAAATACCTGCACGACGCGCTGGCAGGGGCTAAATTCCCGTACGTTAACGCCAATATCATCGACGTTAAAACCCAGAAGCCGCTGTTTACCCCTTATCTGATTAAAGAGACCGACGCCGTCGATCGGGACGGTAAAAAACAGACGCTGAAAATCGGCTATATCGGCTTTGTACCACCGCAGATCATGACGTGGGATAAAGCCAACCTCGACGGTAAAGTGACCGTAAACGATATTACCGAAACCGCGCGTAAGTACGTGCCGGAGATGCGCGCGAAAGGCGCAGACCTGGTGGTGGTTGTCGCCCACTCGGGCCTCTCCGCCGATCCGTATCAGGCGATGGCCGAAAACTCCGTTTACTACCTCAGCCAGGTGCCGGGCGTCGATGCGATCCTGTTCGGCCACGCCCACGCGGTCTTCCCGGGCAAAGATTTCTCCGGAATCAAAGGCGCAGACATCGAAAAAGGCACGCTCAACGGCGTACCGTCCGTGATGCCGGGCATGTGGGGCGATCATCTTGGCGTGGTGGATCTGGTGCTGAATAACGACGGCGGAAGCTGGAAAGTCACGCAGTCGAAAGCGCAAGCGCGTCCGATTTATGACGTCGCCGCGAAAAAATCCCTGGCCGCAGAAGATAAACCGCTGGTTGACGTGCTGAAGCACGATCACGACGCCACGCGTGAATTTGTCAGCAAGCCTATCGGTAAATCAGCCGACAACATGTACAGCTTCCTGGCGCTGGTGCAGGATGACCCGACCGTGCAGGTGGTAAACATGGCGCAGAAAGCCTACGCCGAACACTTTATTCAGGGCGACCCGGACCTGGCAAAACTGCCGGTGCTGTCTGCCGCCGCGCCGTTCAAGGTGGGCGGCCGCAAGAACGATCCGGCCAGCTACGTTGAGGTGGAAAAAGGCCAGCTGACCTTCCGCAACGCCGCCGACCTCTATCTTTATCCCAACACCCTCGTCGTGGTGAAGGCCACGGGGAAAGAGGTGAAGGAGTGGCTGGAGTGCTCCGCCGGGCAGTTTAACCAGATCGACCCGCACAGCAGCAAGCCGCAGTCGCTGATTAACTGGGACGGCTTCCGCACCTACAACTTCGACGTGATCGACGGCGTGGAGTATCAGATTGATGTAGCCCAGCCCGCCAGATATGACGGCGAGTGCCAGACGATAAACCCGCAGGCGGAGCGCATCAAAAACCTGACCTTCAACGGTAAGGCCATTGACCCGAATGCGACCTTCCTGGTGGTGACCAATAACTATCGCGCCTATGGCGGTAAGTTCGCCGGAACGGGCGACAGCCATATCGCCTTTGCGTCCCCGGATGAGAACCGCTCGGTGCTGGCGGCGTGGATCGGCGCAGAGTCTAAAAAAGCGGGTGAAATTCATCCGGCGGTGGATAACAACTGGCGTCTGGCGCCCATCCACAGCGACACAACGCTGGATATTCGCTTTGAGACCTCACCGTCCGATAAGGCAGCCGCGTTTATTCAGGATAAAGCCCAGTATCCGATGAAAAAGGTCGCGACGGATGACGTTGGCTTTGCGATTTATCAGGTCGATTTGAGCAGGTAAAAGCAAAACGGCAACGCACGTTGCCGTTTTTAACGTTTGTTCCCTCTCCCGCGGGAGAGGGTCAGGCTGAGGGCATCAGGCCGCGCGCTCGTCCCGGTTCGCCAGCACCTGCGGCGTATTCACCTCAATCCAGTCCGCCAGCGCGGCCACTTTCTCGCTTACCTCAACGCCCAGCGGCGTCAGGCTATACTCCACATGCGGCGGCACGACCGGATACGAGACGCGATCGACAAATCCGTCCTGCTCCAGCGCCTGAAGCGACTGGGCCAGCATCTTCTCGCTGACGCCGCCCATCTTGCGGCGCAAGTCGCTGAAGCGGTGCGTGCCCTCGCGTAATGCCACCAGGATCAGCACGCCCCAGCGGCTGGTTACGTGTTTGAGCACCTCCCGGGAGGGGCACTGTTCGGCAAAAAGATTCCCGTCACGCATTTGCTCGGTGAGCGTTGGTATCGTCATTTTAATACTTACCTTTTTGTGCGTACTTACTAAAAGTTAGTTATGGTGCTAGTGTGCCACAACACCAGACAAACACGAAGGAGATTCATCATGATCGCAATTACCGGCGCTACCGGCCAGCTTGGCAAACTCGTTATTGAACAGCTTCTGAAAACCGTTCCGGCCAGCCAGATTGTGGCTATCGTGCGTAACCCGGCGAAAGCCGACGCGTTGAGTCAGCAGGGGCTCGACGTGCGTCAGGCGGACTACACCGATGAAGCCGCCTTCACCACCGCGCTGAACGGCGTGGATAAACTGCTGCTCATCTCCTCCAGCGAAGTGGGCCAGCGCGCCGTACAGCATCAGAACGTGATTAACGCTGCCAAAGCGGCAGGCGTGAAGTTCATCGCCTACACCAGCCTGCTGCACGCGGATAACTCCCCGCTGGGCCTGCACGCAGAGCACGTTGAAACCGAAAATGCGCTGGCGGCCTCCGGCGTGCCTTATGCCCTGCTGCGCAACGGCTGGTATACCGAAAACTATCTGGCGAGCGCGCCGCCAGCCCTCGAGCACGGCGTGTTTATTGGCGCGGCGGGTGACGGCAAAATAGCCTCCGCGACCCGTGCGGATTACGCGGCGGCAGCGGCGAAAGTCATTTCTGAAGAGGGCCATGCAGGCAAGGTCTACGAGCTGGGGGGCGACCACGGCTGGACGCTGAGCGAGCTGGCGGCGGAACTGAGCAAGCAGAGCGGCAAGCCGGTGGCTTATCAGAACCTGAGCGAAGCGGATTTCGCCGCCGCGCTGAAGGGCGCAGGGCTGCCTGCCGGGCTGGCGGATATGCTGGCGGACTCCGACACGGGCGCGTCCAGAGGCGGCCTGTTTGACGACAGCCGTACCCTGAGCAGGCTGATTGGCCGTCCGACGACGCCGCTGGCGGAAAGCATCAAAGCCATTCTGTAATTGTTAAGAATCGGTTATTTTTTGTGGCATCCCCCTGGGTCATCTCTGATAATAAAGCGATGACCCACAAGGAGGCTCACCGTGCAAGGCGTACCGGAACAGTTTACTGATGAGAGAGACAGCGCGCGCTTTCGCCATCTGGCGCAGCTGCCCGGTCTTGAGCTTTATCATGCCCATATCTCTGACTACGCCTTCGAGCCTCATACCCATGAAGCCTTCGGCATCGGCACCATCGAAACCGGTGCCGAGCGCTTTCGCTATCGCGGGACCCAGCATCTCGCCGCTGAAAAATCCGTTGTCACCATGAACCCGGACGAGATCCACACCGGAGAGTCAGCAACCGAGGGCGGCTGGCGCTATCGGATGGTTTATCTCGAACCCGATCTGCTGGAGGAGGTCACCGGCCTGCGCCACTGGTGGTTTAGCGACGTAACCCGCCATGACCCGCTGCGCTCGCAGCAAATCGGCCAGCTGATTTACGGCCTGTGGCATACGGACGATCCGCTGGCACAGAAGGGGTTATTGCTGGATTTGATTCAGACTTTTCAGCCGCTGGCCCACCATGCGCCGGTCGTTAACGAAGGCGCGCACCGCTTCGAACGCGTTCGCGACTATCTGCACGATAACTATATGCGCTCGCTTACCCTGGACGAGCTGGCTAACGTCGTCTCGCTCAGCCCGTACCATTTTCAGCGTCAGTTCAAAGCCCATTTTCACGTTACCCCGCATCAGATGCTGATGGCCATTCGCCTGTGGCGCGCCAAAGCGTTCCTTACGCACGGCATGCCTGCCGCCGAAGTGGCCGCCGCAACGGGGCTGACCGATCAGTCGCACCTGACCCGCGCCTTTACCCGCCGCTACGGCATTACGCCCGTGCGCTACCAGAAGCAGGTTGCCAGGCGCTGATGCGCAATCTCATACAATACGCGCGCGCGTCCGCCTCCTACACTGGTTACAAAATAAATCACTGTGGATGAGAAGATGATTAGCGGCGTGTTGTATGCCCTGCTTGCGGGTTTAATGTGGGGGCTGATTTTCGTTGGCCCGCTGATTGTGCCGGAGTACCCGGCGATATTGCAGTCTACCGGACGCTATCTGGCGCTGGGGCTGATTGCAGTGCCGCTGGCGTGGCTGGGACGGGCGCGTTTGCGTCAGCTTGGTCGTCAGGACTGGATCACCGCGCTGGCGCTGACCATGACGGGTAATCTTATCTACTACGTCTTTCTGGCGAGCGCCATTCAGCGCACCGGCGCGCCGGTTTCCACCATGATTATCGGTACGCTGCCGGTCGTGATCCCGGTTTTCGCGAACCTGCTTTACAGCCAGCGTGACGGCAGGCTGGCGTGGTCAAAAATGGCGCCGGCGCTGGCCTGCACCGCTGTGGGGCTGGTGTGCGTTAATATCGCCGAGCTGCGCCACGGTCTGGAGGATTTCAGCTTGTGGCGCTACGGTTCGGGTATCCTGTTAGCGTTCATCTCGGTGGCGTGCTGGGCCTGGTATGCCCTGCGCAACGCGCGCTGGCTGCGGGAGAACCCGGACAAACACCCGATGATGTGGGCCACGGCGCAGGCGCTGGTGACGCTCCCCGTCTCGTTAGTGGGCTATGTCGGCGCGTGTATCTGGCTGGGCAGCCAGCAGCCGGCGTTTACCCTGCCCTTTGGGCCGCGCCCGTGGGTGTTCGTCGGGCTGATGGTCGCCATTGCCGTGCTGTGTTCATGGGTGGGCGCGCTGTGCTGGAACGTGGCCAGCCAGAAGCTGCCGACGGTGATCTTGGGGCCGCTGATTGTCTTCGAAACCCTGGCCGGGCTGCTCTATACCTTCCTGATGCGCCAGAGCGTGCCGCCGCTGTTAACGGCCTGCGGGATCGCGCTGCTGGTCCTTGGAGTGGTGATTGCGGTGAGAGCGAAGCCGGAAAAACCGAGGATCGTTCCGGCTTCGGAGACGTGATTCTTGCCGGGTGGCGCGAACGCCTACCCGGCACTGGGTTAAAACGTTTCCCAGTTCGCTTCAGACGCTGACGCTACGGGCTGTGCCCTGGCTGCAACGCTTTTCACCGGGGCTGCCTTCACCGCCTGGCTGCGGGTAATTTTAAATACCGCCACCGCTTCGTTAAGACGCGCCGCCTGGTCTTCCAGCGCTGCCGCCGCTGCCGCAGATTCCTCCACCAGCGAGGCGTTCTGCTGGGTGACGCGATCCATCTCCGCCACGGCCTGACCTACCTGGTCGATACCGCGGCTCTGCTCGTCGGACGCAGAAGCAATCTCGCCCATAATGTCCGTTACGCGCGTAACCGCACTGACGATTTCCGCCATCGTCGCGCCCGCCTCATTCACCAGCTGAGAGCCTGCGTTCACGCGCTCGCCAGAATCGTCGATCAGCGCTTTGATCTCTTTCGCCGCCTGAGCGCTGCGCTGGGCCAGGGTACGCACTTCGCCCGCAACCACCGCAAAGCCGCGGCCCTGTTCGCCCGCGCGCGCGGCTTCTACCGCCGCGTTCAGCGCCAGGATGTTGGTCTGGAAGGCAATACCGTCGATCACGTTGGTGATCTGCGCTATTTTGCTGGAGCTGGTGGCGATTTCATCCATTGTGCGCACCACGCCTTCCACCACGTTCCCACCCTTCTTCGCGGTGGAGGAGGCATCCAGCGCCAGGCGGGAAGCCTGACGCGCGTTATCGGCGTTTTGCTTCACGGTAGCGGTCAGCTGCTCCATGCTGGCGGCGGTTTCTTCCAGCGACGCGGCCTGCTGCTCGGTACGGGAAGAGAGATCGTTACTGCCGGCAGAAATTTCACCCGCGCCGGTGTAGATGGTGTCTGCGCCTTCACGCACCACGCCCACCGTGTTGGCCAGCGCGGTTTGCATCTCCTGGACGTTACGCGCCAGGATCGCCATTTCGTTTTTCCCCTCAGCCTGAACCGGCTGGGTTAAATCCCCTGCTGCAATGGCGCGGATGTGATTAATCACCTCTTCCAGCGGCAGCAGCAGCACGCGGCGCATCGCAACCCAGCTGGAAATAATCACCGCGATCACCAGCAGCATCACCGCAGAAAGGATCCACAGAATGCGCTTGTAGTCGCTTTCATTGTCCTTGATGCCTTTCGCGGTAAGCGCGGCCTGCGCCTCACGCCACTCGTGATAGACCTTCTGCATCGCTGTCTGTTTCTGCTCCGCATTTTGCTTGAACATATCTTCCAGATTACCCTGGCCCAGCAGGACGTTCATTTGCGTCAGCGTGGCGGAGTAAATGCGGTACTGTTCTTCCAGCCTGTCGGCCAGGCGCTCATCCAGCCCCGGGGTTTCCGGCAGCGCGTAGTACGTATCGTAGTGGGCCTGCGCGTCGGCCAGCAGGTTTTTCGTGGTATTCACCAGCTCGTTCAGCTGGCCGCCGTTAATTTGGGAAGCCATGCTGCTTTGCAGGCGCAGCATGCCGCGGTTCAGGGTGACGCGCGCCTGGTTCAGGCTAATCCATGCATCGGTAAACTCCGCCACGTTCTGGCTGGAAATCTGAGAAACGGTGAAGTTCTCTTTATCGTTATTGAGCGCGTTAATGAAAATGCCGGCGGAGATCAGTTGCATAATGCCGAGCACAAGCAGCACCGAAATCAGAAGAGTAATCACTTTTATACGTTTAAACATGCGTTGCCTTTTTATATGCAGGTTTGTCTGACGTGTATCTATCGGCACGCGCGGCGGGTTGTTTACTGTTTCTCCACCTTTAAAAACTTTCTAAAGCCCTTTTCTGCATTCAATCAGCAGCTTAAAAGCGCTCTTTTTTTTGTGAGCACCCTCTCATTTTTACCCTTGCCACTAAAGGGTTATAGTATCGGCTTAAAGATGCATTTAAAATGCATCTTATATTACTGATGATGAGGTAACGACTATGGCCTTCCGCGATCAACCCCTGGGCGAGCTGGCGCTCTCCATCCCTCGCGCTTCTGCGCTGTTCCGCAAATACGACATGGATTACTGCTGCGGCGGTAAGCAAACGCTGGCGCGCGCGGCGTCGCGTAAAGAGCTGGACGTGGAGGCTATCGAAGCGGAGCTGGCGCTGCTGGCCGAACAGCCTGTCGATAAAGACTGGCGCACCGCGCCGCTTGCTGAGATCATCGACCATATCATCGTGCGTTACCACGATCGTCACCGCGAACAGCTGCCGGAGCTAATTTTGCAGGCGACCAAAGTCGAGCGCGTTCACGCCGACAAACCCTCCGTACCGCGCGGTCTGGCAAAATACCTGACCATGCTGCACGAAGAACTTTCCAGCCACATGATGAAAGAAGAGCAGATCCTCTTCCCGATGATTAAACAGGGAATGGGTAGCCAGGCGATGGGGCCTATAAGCGTGATGGAAAGCGAGCATGATGACGCCGGCGAACTGCTGGAAGTGATCAAACACACCACCAATAACGTCACCCCGCCGCCAGAAGCGTGCACTACCTGGAAAGCGCTGTACAACGGCATTAACGAGACGATCGACGATCTGATGGAACACATCAGTCTTGAGAATAACGTTCTGTTCCCGCGTGCACTGGCCGGGGAATAAAAAAGGCCGCTGCGGCCTGATGCCCCCTCCCACGGGGAGAGGGAGCAAAAACTAAAAACGGCAACCGACGTTGCCGTTTTGCTTTTACCTTACGCCCGCCATACGTTTCTTACCGATAAACAGCCAGCCCAGCCCCAGCGCGATAAACCACAGCGGGGTGACGATCAGCGCCTGACGGGTATCTTCTTCCAGCGTCAGCAGCACCAGCACGAAGACGAAGAACGCCATGCATACCCAGCACATCAGCTTGCCCAGCGGCATCTTGTAGATCGACTTCTCATGCAGGTGTGGACGCTGTTTGCGGTACACCAGGTACGAGCACAGGATGATGGTCCAGACGAACATGAACAGGATCGCAGAGACCGTGGTAATCATGGTGAATGCGCCAATCACGCTCGGGTTGACGTAGAGCATCACCACGCCGCCCAGCAGGCAAATGCAGGAGAAGGTCAGCCCTTTCGCCGGCACCGCGCGTTTAGAGAGTTTGGCAAACGCGCTCGGGGCAACGCCTTCCTGCGCCAGGCCGAACAGCATGCGGCTGGTGGAGAACACGCCGCTGTTCGCCGATGAAGCCGCGGAGGTTAGCACCACAAAGTTAATCAGGCTCGCCGCCGCCGGCAGGCCGACCAGTACGAACAGCTCGACGAACGGGCTCTTGGTTGGCACTACCGAACTCCACGGCGTCACGGACATGATGATAATCAGCGCGAACACGTAGAACATGATGATACGCAGCGGAATGGAGTTGATCGCGCGCGGCAGGGATTTCTCCGGATCTTTGGTTTCCGCCGCCGTGGTACCGACCAGCTCAATGCCGACAAACGCGAATACCGCAATCTGGAAACCGGCAAAGAAGCCGCTAATGCCTTTCGGGAACCAGCCGCCGTCATTCCACAGATGGGCAAACGACGCCTGAACGCCGGTTGGCGACTGGAAGTGCGTCAGCACCATCACCAGCCCGACGACAATCAGCGCGATGATGGCGACAATTTTGATCATCGCGAACCAGAACTCCATTTCACCGAACATTTTAACGGTGGCGAGGTTGAGGCTCAGCAGCAGGACAATCACCGCCAGCGAGGCCACCCAGTCCGACAGGCCGGGGAACCAGAACTGTGCGTAAGCCGTAATGGCAACGACGTCCGCCATACCGGTAACGACCCAGCAGAACCAGTAGGTCCAGCCGGTAAAATAGCCCGCCCACGGGCCGAGCAGATCCGACGCGAAGTCGCTGAAGGATTTGTATTCGAGATTCGAGAGCAGCAGTTCGCCCATTGCGCGCATCACGAAAAAGAGCATAAAGCCGATGATCATATAAACGAAGATGATCGACGGCCCGGCAAGACTGATGGTTTTGCCCGAGCCCATAAACAGCCCGGTGCCGATGGCGCCCCCAATGGCAATAAGCTGAATGTGACGGTTTGTGAGATTACGCCGTAGCGACTGTTCAGATGTCGCCTCTTCTGCGGCGGCGACTTTGACCTGATCTACCATGTTATATTTTCCTGTTTATGCCTGTCTGTGTTGTTAAGGCTCTGTTGGCCTTTAAATACGCCAAATAAATGACGGTCCCTTTGTAAGGGCTTATCGATAGTAGGTAAGAATCGGCGGGATGAATACTATGAATTGAATATTATGTTAATAATATGTTGAAAGTGAGTGTCATATCACTCATACAGCGCGAAACAGCTCACAAAAATACACGCAACAGTTTCGTTTGCAACATAAAATGTTGATTCCGTCGTAACTATAGGTTTTATCGCTATTTTCCTCTCCCCGTGCGGAGAGAGGAAAATAAGAAAAGCCGATTACAGGATTTCCAGCAGCTCGACTTCAAACACCAGGGTGCTGAACGGCGGAATGGACGCGCCAGCGCCGCGCTCGCCGTAAGCCAGGTTATGAGGGATGGTCAGTTCCCATTTGGAGCCTACTGGCATCAGGGTTAATGCTTCGATCCAGCCAGCGATAACGCCGTTAACCGGGAACTCAGCCGGTTCGCCGCGCGCTACGGAGCTGTCGAACACGGTACCGTCAATCAGCTTACCGGTGTAGTGGACGCGAACGTGGTCGGTACGAGCCGGGATTGCGCCGTCACCCTGGTTGATCACGCGGAACTGCAGGCCAGACTCGGTGCTGTTCACGCCTTCACGCTCGCGGTTCTCTTCCAGATATTTCACGCCTTCTGCCGCCATCTCTTCGAAACGCGCGCGACGTACGGCGTCAGCACGTTCGTGGATTTCACGCAGCGCACGGTGCACAACGTCTACCGGCACGGCTGGCTGCTTGCCTTCCAGCGCATCAGCGATACCCGCCACCAGCGCTTCCGGTAACAGACCTTCCAGGCCGGATTCGCTCAGCTGCTGTCCTACCTGCAAGCCGATGCCGTAGCTTGCCTGCGCTTCGATAGTGTCAAAAGTCGGGGTGGTCATGGGTTTTCCTTCCATCACATTTAAAGTAGCGGGCAGCATATCAGCCATGCCCTTATGGGTAAAACTTTGTCTTAAGTAAAGGTGACAAACTGCGGCGAAACGGAAACAATAGTAGCCGTCAGGATTTTCCCGAATATATGTCACGAAAGCTGGCTTTGTTACGCCCATCAGGCAGTTAGCAAACTACACTTCTCAGGACAGGATAAAAAGACGCGGAGCAGGAGGAGAGCCATGCCCGGGCGATTTGAACTGAAACCTACCCTGGCGAAAATCTGGCATGCGCCGGATAACTTTCGCATCATGGACCCGCTGCCGCCTTTGCACCGCAGGGGCATTATCATTGGCGCGCTGCTGATCGTCATCGGCTTCCTGCTTCCTTCCGGCGGTGACAGCGGTGATACCGCGCCGGTTAGCCGGAATGCCGAGCTGGATATTCAGTCGCAAAGCCGGCCGCAGCCCGATTCACAGCCGATGCAGACGCAGCTGGTTACGCCATCTAACGATCCGGGCCAGGTTGCGCCAGTTGAGCCTGAGCCCGTTCAGGACGATCAGGAGCAGGCCGCCGCCCCTTCTGAACCGCAGGCTCAACAGCCTACCGGCATCGAGCAGCAGTGGCGCTCGTATCGCGTCGAGTCGGGGAAAACCCTTGCCCAACTGTTCCGCGACCATAATCTGCCCGCGACGGACGTGTATGCCATGGCGCAAGTCGAAGGGGCAGGCAAGCCGCTCAGCAACCTGCAAAATGGTCAGATGGTGCAGATCCGCCAGAATGCCAGCGGCGTGGTGACCGGGCTGACGATTGATACCGGGAACGGTCAGCAGGTGCTGTTTACCCGCCAGCCGGACGGCAGCTTTATCAGAGCACGGTAGTTTGCAGGCCGGGTAAGGCAAAGCCGTTACCCGGCGAAAATTCTCAGGCGTTCCGCTTATTTACCCACCATATCCCCGAACAGACCAGCACCAGCGCAATCGCGTATTTGATGTCCAGAATGTTTTCGCCGAGAAAAATGGCGGAGAGCACCGTCCCTGCCACAGGGATGACAAAGTTGAACGGGGCAATCATGCTTACGCGGTTCACCTTCAGCAGCGCGCTCCACAGGGCGAACGCCACCGATGAAAGCAGCGTCAGATAGCCCAGCACGGCGGCGGCCTTCATGCTGTGCACCTCCAGCGTCCCGCCCGTAGCATAGCCACCCGCAACCAGTGCCGCCCCGCCTATCCCCAGCTGCCAGCCGGTCATTACCGTCGGGTCAACGGTCTGGGAGATCCGCTTTCCGTAAAGCGTGGCGGCAGAGAGAATAAAGGCCGCCAGCACCACGAAACCGTCACCTTGCCAGACAAACTGGAAATCACTTAACCCGCTGTGGAAGTTTACCAGCATCACCCCGGCAAACCCGAGAATGCAGCCCAGCGTTTTGTTATAGCTGAGCTTGTCGTTGTGATAGATAAAGTGCGCCAGCAGCACGCTGAAGAAGGTGCCGGTGGCGTTCATGATGGAGCCATTCACGCCCGTCGTGTAGGCCAGGCCAATATAAAAGAAGGTGTACTGAACGGTGGTCTGGGTCAGCCCGAGGATCGTTAGCTGGCCAAACTGCGTGGGGGTGAGCCTGCCAATCGGTTTTCGCTGGGCCAGGGCAAACAGCAGCAGTAGCGCACCGGCAAACAGAAAACGGTATCCGGCAAACACCACCTTGGACGGGATATCATCGGTCGCGATCTGAAAGAGTTCGTAGCCACTTTTTATGGCCGGGTACGAGCTACCCCAAAGCAGACAGCAGAGCGTGGCGCAGGCATAGGCCACATTTCGACGGGCAAAGACGGGCGTGGGTAGAGCGGTGTCCATGACTAATCTCATAAATAAAATTGCGTTTCAATTTATTATCAGAGAATGCGTCAGGAATAGCGACCTTACAAGAGCAAAAGATGATGCAGGGTCACGCTAAAAAGCAAAACGCCGGCACAGGGCCGGCGCTTCGACGTGAGCAGAGTAAAAATTACTCAGCTACAACGTTAACAACCAGTTTAGCGAACACTTCGCTGTGAACCTGGAAGTCAACTTCGTGCTCACCAGTGGTACGCAGAACGCCGTTCGGCATGCGAACTTCGCTCTTAGCCACTTTAACGCCTGCTGCAGTTACTGCATCAGCGATATCGCGGGTACCGATGGAACCGAACAGTTTACCTTCGTCGCCAGCTTTAGACGCGATAGTAACGGTGCCCAGTGCGTTGATTGCTTCAGCGCGAGCGTTAGCAGCCGCCAGAACGTCAGCCAGTTTGGCTTCCAGTTCAGCACGACGTGCTTCGAAAAACTCTACGTTTTTCTTAGTAGCTGGAACAGCTTTACCCTGTGGTACCAGGAAGTTACGAGCGTAACCCGCTTTAACGTTTACCTGATCACCCAGGCTGCCCAGGTTTGCTACTTTATCAAGCAGAATAACTTGCATTACCTTATCCTCTTAAAGTCGTATTAATGGACCGTGCCCGATTACTGATGACGATCAGTGTACGGCAGCAGAGACAGGTAGCGAGCGCGTTTGATAGCGCGAGCCAGCTGACGCTGATATTTTGCACGAGTACCGGTGATACGGCTTGGGACAATCTTACCGCTTTCGGTGATGTAGTTTTTCAGCGTTGCGATATCTTTATAGTCGATCTCTTGAACGCCTTCCGCGGTGAAACGGCAGAACTTGCGACGACGGAAATAACGTGCCATATGGCTAGTCTCCAGAATCTATCAAATCAATCTGCTCGGCATGCAGAACCATTTTGCTCAGACCGTTCTTTGCCTTGTGGCAAGAAATGAACCCCTGAACGATTACTGCGCTACCGACCGTTAAACTGTGAGTAATGGCCTGGTTTTCGTGTCCGCTAATAATTACGGGCATTTGGCACCACGCCTGCCGGTGAAACCCGGCTTCCTCTTGCACAGAACGATGCTCAAGCACGAACTGGCAATGCGGAATTCCTGATGGACTGACCTTTCGAAGGGGGGTCCTGCACACGGTACCGGACAACACCAGACGGTTGGTCATCAGAAATTACTCTTCAGAATCCCCAGCATCAGAATCATCTGCGGTTTCGTTTGCGAAATCATCGCGACGTTCACGACGCTCGTCTTTCGCTTTAACCATCGGAGATGCTTCGGTAACTGCGTGCTTAGTACGCATAACCATGCTGCGGATAACGGCATCGTTGAAGCGGAAGGTAGTTTCCAGCTCATCGATCACTTCCTGCGGAGCTTCAACGTTCATCAGAACGTAGTGAGCTTTGTGCAGTTTGTTGATCGGGTAAGCCAGCTGACGGCGGCCCCAGTCTTCCAGACGGTGGATCGTGCCTTCTGCACCAGTGATGGCAGCAGAGTAACGCTCGATCATGCCCGGAACCTGTTCGCTCTGGTCAGGGTGGACCATAAAAACGATTTCGTAATGACGCATCGAATTGCTCCTTACGGATTATTCAGCCTCCTGTCTGGGTCAGCCGAGGCCCGGGGAGGCAAGGAACGTGTTAAAGGTCGGCTGAAAAATTGACGCGTCATAATACTTGCGCCCCCCGGGAAACTCAAGCTGATTGCACAAATAATTCGCACAAAGCGCGAAGCGGGTCTAAGTGGGTGATTTAAAATCGCTCATATCTGAAGTGCTGTTTTTTTGAACAACACCATCAGAAATGGTCACTCATCGCTGACAGAGAAGCGATTACACTTTAAGCAAAGACCATATAAACCGGGAAGGAGAGCAGCAACCGTATTACCGCAGCATGCAGTCGTGGAGCGCAAATCATGAAAAACATCGCAATCGCCATTATGGCTGCGCTTTTGCTCAGTGCAAACGCGATGGCAGCCATCAGGATAGACAGCCAGCAGGCCAGAAACATGGATGATGTGCAGAGCTTAGGCGTAATTTACATCAATCATAACTTCGCCACCGAAAGTGAAGCAGATCGGGCGCTTAATGAAGAAACCGACGCCCGGGGCGCAAAATACTATCACGTCATGCTGACGCGTGAGCCCGGCAGCAACGGTAATATGCACGCCAGTGCAGATATTTACCAATAACGCTTTATCGCCAGCACCAGGAAAGCCAACGAGACAGAGCAACAACCAACCAGCACCCTGCACGGGGGCTTTTTTATGAATGGCTCCGGAATACCACCGGTTACAGCTGTTTCGGTATTCCAGAGCGCATATTTACTTCTGCCCGTAATAGGCATTCGGGCCGTGCTTACGCATGAAATGCTTGTTCATCAGATAATCATCAATGCCCTGAAGCTGTGGGTTAATGCCGCGGGCAATCCACGCCATTCTTGCCACCTCTTCCATCACCACCGCGTTATGCACGGCGTCGTGCGCATCCTTACCCCAGGAGAACGGACCGTGCTGGTACACCACAATACCCGGCGTATGCAGCGGTTCCGTCTCCCCCAGCGTTTCGATAATCACCCTGCCGGTGTTGAGCTCGTACTCGCCTTCTACCTCAGCCTGCGTTAGTGCTCGCGTGCACGGAATGTCTCCGAAGAAGTAGTCCGCGTGCGTCGTGCCCAGCGCCGGGATGGCCAGGCCAGCCTGCGCCCAGGCCGTGGCGTGCGTAGAATGCGTGTGCACGATACCGCCCAGCGACGGATAACGCTGGTAGAGCGCCAGATGGGTAGCCGTATCCGAAGAAGGACGCCATTTACCCTCAACCACGTTTCCTTCGAGGTCAACCACCACCATATCGTCTGCTTTCATGGCGTCATATGCCACGCCGCTCGGCTTAATCACCACCAGCCCCTGCTCGCGATCGATGGCGCTCACGTTGCCCCAGGTGAACGTCACCAGACCATAGCGAGGAAGATCCATATTGGCCTCAAAGACCTGCTGCTTCAGCTTACGCATGTTCCGCCTCCAGTAAGCCCGCCCGCGCCATGCGCTCGCGCACCCAGTCCCGGGCTTTCGCCACTTCCGCCGCCGGATCGTCCGAGGTTTCGCTCCACATCTCAATCAGATAGGGCCCGCAATAACCTGTCTGTTTGAGCGTCTCAAAGCAACGTTCGAAATCCACTACCCCGGTGCCGAACGGCACATTTTTAAACACGCCGGGACGGGTATCTTTGACGTGCACCGCCACGATATGCCCGACGCCCGCCTGTAGCTCCATCTGCACGTCGTTATCCCATGCCGACAGGTTGCCGATATCCGGATAGAGCTGGAACCACGGGTTATTCAGATAGTGCGCGTAGCCCAGCGCCTTGCTGATGGAGTTCATCAACGGGTAGTCCATGATCTCCATTGCCAGCGTCACCTGCGCGCGGCTTGCCATGTCGACGCTCTCTTTCAGGCCGTCACGAAAACGACGCCGCGTTTCGTCGTTGGCCTCCTGATAGTAAACATCGTAACCCGCCAGCTGGATCACGCGGATGCCGACATCCTGCGCAAAGCGGATAGCTTTCCGCATGATCTCCAGCCCCTGCGCGCGCACGGCATCATCTTCGCTGCCGAGAGGAAAGCGGCGGTGAGCGCTCAGGCACATGGACGGCACGCGCACGCCGGTCTCGGCAATGGCGCTCACCAGCGCCAGACGCTGTTCGCGGCTCCAGTCCAGGCGCGAAAGGCGCTCGTCCGTCTCATCCACGGACATTTCGACAAAATCAAAGCCCAGCCGCTTCGCCAGCTGTAGCCGCTCCAGCCAGCACTCCCCCGCCGGGAGTGCCTTTTCATAGATGCCAAGCGGGACCTGTTTTGACAACATACCCGCTCCTTAGCCCCAAAGCTGAGCGATCGAGCGTTTGAACTGGCGCGCCGCTTCCACCGGAGACGCCGCGTCGCGAATGCTACGACCGGCAATAAAGACGTGAATTGGAATACCCTTGAACAGCGGCAGATCTTCCAGCGCCAGGCCACCGGTTACGGTCACCTTGAAGCCCATATCGGCCAGGCGTTTGATCGCGCTGATATCGGCTTCGCCCCACGCCACGCCGGCGGCCTGCGCATCACGGCTGCGGTGATAAACCACCTGCTGGATGCCCGCTTCGCGCCACTCCTGCGCCTGCTCCCAGGTCCAGAAACCGGTCAGTTCAATCTGCACGTCGCCGTTGAACTCTTTGGCCACGTCCAGCGCGCCTTTGGCCGTGTTGATATCCGCGCAGCAGATGACGGTGACCCAGTCGGCGTTGGCTTCAAAACACATGCGTGAGAGAATTTTGCCCGCATCGGCGATTTTGGCATCCGCCAGCACGATTTTGTGCGGATAGAGCGCTTTCAGGTCGCGAACCGCGCGAACGCCCTCGCCCACGCACAGAATGGTGCCCACTTCGATAATATCCACCTCTTCCGCAATCAGGCGGGTGGTTTCGTAGGCGTGAGACAGAGTCTGGTTATCCAGCGCGACCTGCAACATTGGTAATGACATTTTCAATTCCCTCTTAAACTGCCGCCGCAGTGGCGTTATCAATTAAATCCAGCACGTCCTGCGCGGTACGGCAGGCGCGTAAACGGTCAAAATTAGCTTCATCATCAAACAGGTTAACGATCTGCATGATGCCCACCTCCTGGTGGGTATTGGCATCAACGGCCGCCATGGTGATCAGGATGTCGACCGGGTCGTTATCTTCGTGGTTGAACACCAGCGGGGTTTTCAGCGTCACCAGCGCAAAGCCGGTTTTCTTGACGCCCTCTTCCGGACGGCCATGCGGCATTGCGAGGCCCGGGGCAATCACAAAGTACGGGCCGTGCTGCGCCACGCCATCCAGAATGGCCTGGTAATAACGCGGCTCGACAACGTCCGCCTTGACCAGCAGATCCACGCTCAGCTTCACCGCTTCCTGCCAGGTGCTGGCTTCGGCCTGTAGAAGAATGGAGTTATTCTCTGCCAGCGAATCACGCAGCTTCATGTGTCGCCCTCACTTCACGTCTTGTGGGAAGTGTTCTTTGATCACTTCCAGCAGTTTTGGCCCGAAATCCGCAGGCGACAGCATATTGCGCACGCCTACCACATATTTGTTGCCCGACACGCTGATCTCACCGGCAATGTGAGTTGAAGCGATAATGATGTCCGCGCCGTTCAGTTCACTTTTGTATTCACCCACTGCGCAGCTGTTCACCGTGTGGTCAATGTTTGACTGGGTTAAAAACTGATCCACTTTCATTTTCATGATCATGGAGCTTCCTTGCCCATTGCCACACACAGCCAGGATACGTACGGTCATAATCGAAACTCCTTAATGAGCAGAAACTTCTGCTGTTTGTTTTTCCGAATCTTCTTCAGCCCGCAGCGAACGGCCAGCGAAGAACATATAAGTCAGTGCAATCAGGATGATGACGGTCATAAAGGCCAGCCCGACGGAGGCAAAGCCCTGCATCATTGGCGGTGCCAGAATTGACCAGTCCGCCATGCCCATCCAGGCGCTCATACCGGTGAGCTTGACCGCCCACACGCAACCAAAGATTTCAACCATGCCCATGACCAGGCAGATCTTGAGCGCAGCGCGCCAGCCGCCGAAGTGGTTAGCAAACACGCCGATAGTGGCGTTGGAGAAGAACATCGGGATAAAGCCTGGAATAATCAGGATGGAGGAGCCGCAGCCCACCAGGATGCCAACTGCAATCAGCTGGCCAATGGTGCCCCACATGAACCCCCACACGACGGCGTTTGGCGCAAAGCTATAGATAGCCGCACAGTCAATCGCCAGCACCGCGCCAGGGATCAGGCGCTGAGAGATACCGTTGAACGCTTCAGACAGCTCGGCGACGAACATACGCACGCCCTGAGTGATGATGAAAATAGCCACGGCAAAGGAGAAACCGGTTTGCAGGATATAGACCGTCCAGTGGGTTTTACCCGCCATCGCCTGCACCACGTCAATGCCGAAGGAGAGGAGAATGGCCCCGAAGAAGATAGTCATTACAATCGCCGTTGAGACGATGTTGTCGTGGAAGATGTTCAGCCAGCCCGGCAGCTTGAGGTCTTCAACGCTCTCCTCTTTTTTGCCCAGATACGGCGCTACTTTATAAGCTATCCAGGAGGCGAACTGCTGCTGGTGACCGATGGAGAAGCCGCAGCCGTCAGTGACCTCCTGCGTTGGCTTGTACATCATGTTGGAGGTAATGCCCCAGTAAAGTGAGACCAGCACAGCGGTGCAGATAACCGTGGTCCACATTGGGTAGCCAAAGATATAGAGCGAAACCGCAATCAGCCCCGCCTGCTGGAACATGATGTGCCCGGTGAGCATGATGGTGCGAATACCGGTGATGCGCCGCAGGAGCACATAAATAATGTTCAGCGCCAGCGCCAGCAGTACCGCATATCCAACCCAGCTGTACGCATCCCCCATGCGATCGATAGTGGCCATCATGGACGCGTAGGTATCAGAGATGGCGCCGTTAATGCCGTACACCTCCGACATTTTGGCAACCACCGGCTTAAAGGTGCTGGTCAGAATGCCAGACCCCGCCTGCAGCAGCATAAAACCAATGATGGTTTTGATGGTGCCTTTGATAATCACGCTGACGCTTTTGCGCAGCAGGATGTACCCCAGGCACGTCACGATACCCAGCAACAGCGGGGCGTTGGTCATTACCTGATTAAAGAAAACGGTAAAGACGTTGTAGAGGATCTCCATAACTCTCTCCAGAAAATGAGAACACGCGAGGCAATCCCTGCGTGGTTGGTGCCTTCACTCTATTAATCACAAATAATCACCACAAGATTGCATTTGATTATTTGTGACGTATCACGCAATTTATTTCCCTGGTATCAGTAATGATTTTCACTACCGATTGAAAAATATTAATTAATTCTTAAAATTCAGCATATTAATGATACTTAGAGGTTATCTTAACAATGCTAAGACGTTTTTTCCGTGATGCAGCGAGGGGAGTTTTCCGCAAGATAGTCATTGCAAACCGATTAAAACAGTGTCAGCATTAATCATAACACGTCATTATATGATTACTTTTGATTAAAAGCAGGAGCTAAACCGATGAGTAAAGTGAAAACCATCACCCGTGAGTCATGGATTCTGAGCACCTTTCCGGAGTGGGGTAGCTGGCTGAACGAAGAGATTGAGCAGGAACAGGTTGCTCCCGGCACGTTTGCAATGTGGTGGCTGGGCTGCACCGGTATCTGGCTGAAATCTGAAGGCGGCGCCAATATTTGCGTCGATTTCTGGTGCGGCACCGGTAAACAGAGCCACGGCAATCCGCTGATGAAAAAAGGCCACCAGATGCAGCGCATGGCCGGCGTGGAAAAACTTCAGCCGAACCTGCGTACCACGCCGTTTGTTCTTGATCCCTTTGCCATTCGCCAGATCGATGCCGTTCTTTCTACCCACGATCATAACGATCACATTGATGTGAACGTGGCGGCAGCGGTAATGCAAAACTGCGCTGACGACGTGCCGTTTATCGGGCCGCAGACGTGCGTGGATTTATGGATTGGCTGGGGAGTGCCAAAAGAGCGCTGCATCGTGATGAAACCGGGCGACGTGGTCAAAATCAAAGACGTTGAAATTCATGCGCTGGATGCCTTCGACCGCACCGCGCTGATTACCCTGCCCGCCGACCAGAAAGCCGCAGGCGTACTGCCAGACGGCATGGACGAGCGTGCGGTGAACTACCTGTTCAAAACCCCTGGCGGTTCCCTGTATCACAGCGGCGACTCTCATTACTCCAACTATTACGCGAAGCACGGTAACGAGCATCAGATTGACGTGGCGCTCGGCTCTTACGGTGAAAACCCGCGCGGTATTACCGACAAAATGACCAGCGCGGATATGCTGCGCATGGCGGAAGCGCTGAATACCAAGGTGGTGATCCCGTTCCACCACGATATCTGGTCGAATTTCCAGGCCGATCCGCAAGAGATCCGCGTTCTGTGGGAGATGAAAAAAGATCGCCTCAAGTATGGCTTCAAGCCGTTTATCTGGCAGGTTGGCGGCAAGTTCACCTGGCCGCTGGACAAAGATAATCTTGAGTACCACTACCCGCGTGGCTTCGATGATTGCTTTACTATTGAGCCAGATCTGCCGTTCAAGTCCTTCCTCTGATTGTGAAGCCAAATCGCCAGACCCTGTGTCTGGCGATGTCGTATTTCTTTTAGTAATTTCACGCTATTTCAAATATCATCTTTTCAAATCAATTCTTATCGGAATAGCTCATGACGGAAGCGCAACGGCATCAAATTTTACTGGAACTCCTGGCGCAAACCGGGTTTATCACCGTCGAGAAAGTGATCGAACGTTTAGGGATCTCCCCCGCCACCGCGCGGCGGGACATCAACAAGCTGGATGAAAGCGGCAAGCTGAAAAAAGTCCGCAACGGCGCAGAGGCCATTAGCCAGCAGCGTCCACGCTGGACGCCGATGAACATCCACCAGGCGCAGAATCACGATGAAAAGGTGCGGATTGCCCGGGCAGCGTCACAGCTGGTGAACCCCGGTGAAAGCGTCGTGATCAACTGTGGCTCAACGGCATTTCTGCTGGGTCGGGAGATGTGCGGCAAGCCGGTGCAAATCATTACCAACTATCTGCCGCTGGCCAATTATCTCATTGACCAGGAACATGAAAGCGTGGTGATCATGGGTGGCCAGTACAACAAGAGCCAGTCCATTACCCTCAGCCCGCAGGACAGTGAAAACAGCCTCTACGCCGGGCACTGGATGTTTACCAGCGGCAAGGGGCTGACCGCAGAAGGTCTCTATAAGACGGATATGCTCACCGCCATGGCGGAACAAAATATGCTTAACGTGGTGGGCAAGCTGGTGGTGCTGGTGGACAGCAGCAAGGTCGGTGAGCGCGCCGGGATGCTTTTCAGCCGCGCCGAGCAAATCAGCATGGTGATCACCGGCAAAAACGCCAACCCTGATATCCTCAGCAAGCTTGAGGATCAGGGCGTTAAGGTGCTTCGCGTCTAAAGATGCTGGCGGAAAAATGCGACGGTCGCATCCAGCGCCGCGGGCGTAATGCGGTGCCGGACGCCGGCTCCCCACAGGCAGGTCAGATTGCCATCCAGCCCTTCGCGCTGTAGCGCCTGCTGCAGACGGAACGTCTCGCCGGGCGGGACCACGTCGTCGGCATCGCCATGCCACAGCAGCAGCGGGCGATCGGCCAGCTGCGGGAGCGCATGGCTGACGTCCCACTCGGATAGCAAAGCCTCAATCTCCTGAGGCCCCTGCGGCGGGAACAGCGTCTTTACCAGTGAGGTAAAATAGCCCGACCCCATCAGGCACGCCACGGACGTCACTTCAGGATGTCGGGCCATGATCCCCAGCGCCGTCATTCCGCCCATCGATGCGCCCGCTACCGCCAGCCGTTTCCCCTCCACCAGCCCGCCCGACAGGAGCGCGTCGCGCAGCCCGGCAAACTCGGTCAAGCTGCCGTGCAGCGTTTGCCAGAACAGCCCCTGCCGCGCCTGTTCATCACCCGTAAAGCGGGCGCCATGATTTGGCGCATCGGGCATGACCACACGAAAACCGGCCTGCGCCAGCGCTACGGCAAAATAGCTGTAGACCAGCTTAGAGGAGAGAAAGCCGTGATAAAAAACCACCGTCGGCAACGGTTGTTCAGCTTTACCTGTCGGAAATGCATGAATGATTTCATGGTCACCAAGGCGCCGGGTTTCAATTTCAATCATTGTCGATCCTGAACTGATGAATGATTCATAATGTTGAGAGCTGGATTACGGTTTCGCGATATTTTCATTCGAAATCTACGCCCCAGATAACACTTCGGGAACATTCCCCCAAAACTAAATTCGCAGACAACTACACTATGGCTATCAGGAAAAGAGACAGGTTTATGCGCAGGCTTACCGCTTTATTGCTGGTCTCACTGCTTAGCGGATGTTCCGTACTGCAGGGTACGCCAGAACCGGCTCCACCGGTTACCGATCGTCCTCAGGAAATTCGTCGTAACCAGACGGAAGGATTACAACGTCTGGGTTCCGTCTCCGCGATGGTTCGCGGTTCCCCGGATGATGCAGAAGACGCAATCGAAGCACAGGCCGTCGCCGCAAAAGCAGATTATTACGTCATCACGATGATTGATGAAACCATTATTACGGGACAGTGGTACGCACAGGGGATTTTGTACCGCAGGTAAGCATCATCATTTAAACGACTTTTACACTGCTTTGCGTCCGTAGACATTTTCCTGTCCACAATAAACTCCATGCCAGCAACAATGGAAATGAGTTTATTCGCGAAGGATTGCCCGGCGGATACCGGAGACACGTGAAAAGGAGCTGACGATGAAACGAACCCTTGCCTTAACGACGTTATTACTTTCAGCAGGCCTGCTGAGCACCACGGCGCAGTCAGCCGAATTTGCCAGCGCTGATTGTGTCACTGGCCTGAACGAAATTGGTCAGATCTCCGTGACGAATATTACGGGGAGCCCGCAGGACGTTGAACGTGTCGTGGCCCTGAAGGCGGACGAACAGGGCGCCTCCTGGTATCGCATCGTCCAGATGCAGGAAGACCGCCATATTAACCACTGGCGGGTCCAGGCCATTCTTTATGCATAACTTCCTCCCGATAAAAGCCACTTAATTTTAGTGGCTTTTCGTATTTGCAAATTTTTTATCCTCTCTGAAACCAAATAAAAACAACAATGTAACATCCAGTTACATTAAAGTGATAAACGTTCGCTTCGCTCTGCCGTTGAACAGCCATACCTTTTCAATGATGAGCAATTTATGATCACTTTCTTCCACCGGGCGGGCCTGGGCACGAAGCTATCGCTGCTGACAGGCGCGGGTGTCGCCACGCTTTTTTTGCTGTTCACCTTTCTTCTCAGCCACAAAGCCAGCCAGCAGCTCGAAGATTTAGCGGTTGAAGACCTGCACAATCAGTCTACCGGCATGGTGGATATGGTGCAGATGTTCAACACCAGCCTGAGCGAAGAGGTCGAAAGCTATACTCGCCTGTTCACCACCTTTTTGCCGCAGCCGCTGAATAGCGACGGCAGCCAGAGCCGGACCATCAACGGGCTTACCGTTCCCCTGCTCAAAGGTGGGGAAACGGAACTACACGAGAACAATACGCTTTCTGATGACTTCCTGAGCCGTACGGGGGCCATTTCGACGCTGTTTGTCCGCAGCGGTAATGACTTTATCCGCGTGGCGACGTCGCTGCGCAAAGAGAATGGGGAACGCGCGATCGGAACCGTGCTCGACGCCACCGGCCCGGCGTTCGCGGCGGTAACCAAAGGGGAAGTCTATCGTGGGCTGGCGCTGCTGTTCGGTAAGCGCTACATCACGCAGTACCAGCCCGTTAAGGATCCGCAAGGCCAGGTTATCGGGATTATCTTTGTCGGCGTGGACATCACCCATTCGTGGAACGTCATGCGCGAGAAAATCCTGAACCGTCGTCTGGGCGAGAGCGGTCGCTTCTTTGTACTGGACCGCAGCAATGGCAAAACGCGCGGACAGTACCTGTTCCACGCCACCGAAGAGGGTAAGCTGCCGAACTGGGACGCCGCCACACAGCAGCAGCTTCTGGGTGATAAACCCGGCACGCTGGAACGCGTGAGCGCGGATGGCCGTACGCTAAAAGTCGCCTATACGCCGCTGCCGGGCTGGAACTGGACCATCGTGGGTGAAGTGGATAAAGCCGTGCTGCTTTCAAGCGTGGCGACCCTGCGCGATCGCTTCCTGCTGGCGGGCGTGGCGCTGTCTGCACTCTTCGCGGGCCTGTTCGTTCTCATCATTCGCCGGATGCTGACCCGCCCGCTGCGCGGGGTAATCGATCTTGCGCGCCAGTATGCCGCAGGCGATCTTCGCGCCAGCCTGCCGGTAACGCGTCAGGATGAGGTCGGCCAGCTGGTTGACGCCATTAACGGCATCGGGGATGGCCTGCAAAAAATTGTGCTGCAGGTTCGCGAGGCCGCCGGCGAGATCCATCAGGGCACTAACGCGCTGGCCTCAGACACTGGCGAGATTTCTGAGCAAATCAACAAGCAGGCCAGCAGCGTTGAGGAAACGTCTGCCAGCATGGAGCAATTAGCCGCGACCGTGCAGCAAAACGCCGCCAACATGGAGCAAACGCAGCAGCTGGTGGGAGAAACTTCGCGGGCTGTACACCACGGCGGAGAGACGGTAACGCACGCCGTATCAACCATGGATGATATTCGCGACGCATCGAAACGTATCGAAGACATCACCCGCGTGATTGAGTCCATCGCTTTCCAGACCAATATTCTGGCACTCAATGCGGCGGTTGAGGCGGCGCGGGCAGGCGAACACGGCAAGGGCTTTGCCGTGGTGGCGCAGGAGGTGCGTGCCCTGGCGGCGCGCAGCGCCAATGCGGTGAAGGAGATTGAGCAGCTGATTGGCGACACGCTGAACAAGGTGAGCGAAGGCCATGCGCTGTCTGAACAGACGCGCCTGGCGATGGACTCGATCATTGTCCATATCGATAACATCAGCCAGCTCGTTACCGAGATCAACCACGCGTCCCGCGAGCAGTCTGCGGGGATTGGCCAGGTGAATCTGGCGATGACGCACATCGGGGAGGCCTCGCACATTAACGCCGATCGCATCTCACGCAGCGAGCAGACGGCGCAAACGCTGCGCGAGAAGGGCTCCCACCTGACCAGGCTGGTAAGCCTGTTCCAGCTGAAGGGTTAACCGACTCTGCCCGTGGCGCGCAGCAGCAGGTCATTTTGCACCTGCTCGCTCAACAGCGTTCCGCCCCGGGCATCCAGCATCATGCGGCACCACGCCTGCGCCACGGGCGGCGATGCGTGCCGCAGCATCTGACTTCCGGCGCCGAGTAAAAAGAGCTGCTGGACGATCTCCCTGCCCTGCGCCTCCTGCGGTTTACGCAGCTTCTGCTGCAGCTGCCGCCAGCTGCGATCGAAGTGTCTGTCCTGGCCTTTCACCTGCGCAAAATCGTCGGTGAGCAGCTCGAGAATGCCCGGCTGCTTCGCCAGCACGCGCAGGACGTCCAGACACATAATATTGCCTGAACCTTCCCAGATGCTGTTAACCGGCATTTCACGGTACAGCCGCGGCAGCTCGCTCTCTTCGCAATAGCCTGCGCCGCCCAGCACCTCCATCGCTTCCGCCACAAAGGGGATACCCGCTTTGCAGACGCTGTATTTAGCCGCCGGAGTAAAAAGCCGTGCCCATGCGGCTTCCTGCGCGTTTTCACGTTTGTCCCACGCGCGGGCCAGGCGGAACAGCAGCGCCGTGTGTCCCTCCAGCACCAGCGCCATACGGCCTAGCACCTCGCGCATCAGCGGCTGATCGACAAGGTTTTTACCGAAGGTCTGGCGCTGATGGGCATGATAAAGCGCCACCGAGAGCGCCCGGCGCATCAGTCCGTGGCTGCCCAGCGCGCAGTCAAAGCGCGTCAGCCCGCCCATCTTCAGGATTTGCCGGACGCCTTCGCCCTCTTCGCCCAGCAGCCAGCCGGAAGCATCAAGGAACTCCGCTTCACTGCTGGCGTTCGAGCGGTTGCCGAGCTTATCCTTCAGACGCTCCAGGCGAACGGCATTACGCTGGCCGTCAGGCAGGAAACGCGGGACAAAAAAGCAGGATAAACCGCCTTTCGCCTGCGCCAGCACCAGGTGCGCATCGCTCTGCGGCACGGAGAAAAACCATTTGTGGCCCACCAGCCGGTAACTGCCATCGCTGCATTTTTCTGCTTTGGTGGTATTGCTGAGAACGTCCGATCCGCCCTGCTTTTCCGTCATCCCCATACCTATCAGCAGGCCGCGCTTTTGGGCGCCCGGCGCAAGATGGGGATCGTAGCGATCGCTCATCAGCGGCGTAAGCCAGTCATGAAAGGGCGCGGGCAGCGACTGCTGCAACAGCGGCGTGGCGGCAAAGGTCATGGTCACCGGGCATAACGTCCCGGCCTCCACCTGAGCATGAAGCACGAAGCGCGCGGCCCTGGCGACGAAAGATCCTTTTCGCGCCGCCTCCTCCCACGCCAGGTTGTGGACCCGGTTAGCGCAAAGCCCCTGCATCAGAAGATGCCATGCCGGATGAAAGCGAACGTCATCCAGCCGCTCTCCCGTAGCGTCATAACGCAGCAGCTCCGGCGGGTTAACGTTCGCCAGCCTGCCCAGCTCCAGCGACTCCGCCGTGCCCAGCTGCTGTCCGATGCTGGCAAGAAGTTCCATATCCCATTCAGCCCCTTCGCGCGCAACCGCATCGCGCAGGGCGCAGTCAGAGAGAAAAAGGTTACTGTTCGAAAGCGGCGCGGGTTGATTAAAAACGGTATGCGTCTGCCAGTGCATGCTGTCTCCCTCCTTTCATTGGCAATTAGCGTAAGTATGGACAGGGCGCGTGAACGCTGCATGGGAGGGGGGTCACACGATGGCGATCGCACTGATATCATTCGTGAATTAGCTCACAGAACATAAGAATAAACTATTTCATTACTCCGCTTATGTTGAATAATTTATTCTTAACCCGTCGTTGTGAGGATCGTTATGCAACAGGATGCGCACAAGCGTGCATTAATTGCAGGCTCCATTGGTAACTTCATCGAGTGGTATGAATTTGCGGTGTACGGTTTTCTGGCAACCGTTATTGCGAAAAATTTCTTCCAGCTTGAAGGGGAAGCGGGACTGACGAGCCTGATCCTCACCTGGGCCTCGTTCGCCATCGCCTTCTTCTTCCGCCCACTGGGGGCGGTGGTGTTTGGCCGCACTGGCGACCGGATCGGCCGTAAACCGACGCTGATTATCGTGCTGGTGCTGATGACGCTCGCCACCGCCGCCATCGGTATTGTGCCGGTCTACGCCAGCATCGGGATTGCCGCGCCGCTGATCGTTACGCTGCTGCGTATTCTGCAAGGTCTGTTCGCGGGCGGTGAGTATGGCGGTGCGGTTTCGTTGATGACGGAATTCGCTCCGCGCGGCAAGCGCGGCCTTTACGGCGCATGGCAATCCTTCACCGTAGCGCTCGGGCTGTTAGCGGGCGCAGGCATTGTCGCTTTGCTTTCCGCCCTCCTCACACCCGAAGCCCTGCACGACTGGGGCTGGCGGATCCCGTTCTTCCTGGCGCTGCCGATGGGTGCGGTCGCGCTATGGCTGCGGGTGAGCATGGAAGAGACGCCAAGCTTCGTGCAGCAGCAGGAAAAACCGGTTATTGCACGGGCCAGCACCGCCGCCACCTTCCAAACCATCCTGATGGGTATTGGTCGCGTTATGGTCTGGTCTGCGGCGGGGTATACCTATCTGGTGATTATGCCGACCTATCTGCAATCGGCGCTGCACACCGGGTTTAACCAGGCGCTGCTGATTGCGGTGATTTCTAATGTTGGCTTTGCGCTCACCATCATTCCGTCGGGAATGCTCAGCGACAAAATCGGGCGGCGTACGGTAATGGTTATCGCCACGGTGCTGCTGCTGATCCTCGCCCTGCCGCTGCTGAAAATACTGCAGGCGGAGTCCAGCACGCTGGCGGTCAAAGCGATTGTGGTGTTGATTGCGGGAGGTCTGGTGGGAATGCTGGCAGGCCCGGGGCCGGCAATGCTGTCTGAAATGTTCCCGACGCGCGTGCGCTATACCGGGCTGGGGCTGGCCTATTCCCTGTCGAACGCGATCTTCTCGGGCTGTGCGGGGCTAATTATTACCGGGCTGATTAAAGAGACGGGGAATCTGGATATTCCGGCGTATTACGTAATGGCAACGGCGGTGGTGAGCATTTTCGCGCTGATGACGTTGAGGAAGGATGACCATTTGCGGTCGCTGGAGGAGTGAGGTTATCACCGTCTGGTGCCCTCACTCCGGCCCTCTCCCACAGGGAGAGGGAGAAGGGCTGTTTATGCTCCGCGCTGGCGCACCGCTTCAAACAGGCAGATGCCCGTCGCAACGGAAACGTTCAGGGACGACACGCTGCCCGCCATCGGGATGCTGATTAGCTCGTCGCAGTGCTCGCGCGTCAGACGGCGCATACCTTCGCCTTCAGCACCCATCACCAGCGCCAGACGGCCGGTCATTTTGCTCTGATACAGGGTGTGATCCGCTTCACCGGCGGTGCCGACGATCCAGATGTTCTCTTCCTGCAACAGACGCATGGTGCGCGCCAGGTTGGTGACGCGGATCAGCGGCACGTTTTCCGCCGCGCCGCAGGCTACTTTTTTAGCGGTCGCATTCAGCTGTGCGGAGCGATCTTTCGGCACAATCACCGCATGCACCCCTGCCGCATCCGCGCTACGCAGGCACGCGCCAAGGTTATGGGGATCGGTTACGCCATCGAGGATCAGGAAGAACGGGTTCTCCAGCCCGGCGATCAGATCCGGCAGATCGTTTTCCTGATACTGACGACCCGGCTTCACGCGCGCGATGATGCCCTGGTGCACCGCGCCTTCGCTTTTCTCATCCAGATACTGGCGGTTCGCCAGCTGGATCACCACGCCCTGCGCTTCCAGCGCGTGGATCAGCGGCATCAGACGCTTATCTTCACGCCCTTTCAGAATAAATACTTCCTGAAAACGCTCTGGTGCGCGCTCCAGCAGGGCCTGCACCGCGTGGATGCCGTAAATCATTTCACTCATTGATGGTTCTCGTAATAAATATTTCCCCTCTCCCCTGGGGGAGAGGGTCAGGTTGAGGGGAGGATTTACTCCGCCTGCTGTTTCTTCGCCGCGCGCTTCGCTTTGGTCGCGGCCGCTATTTTTTGGGTCTTAGTCGACGGTTTTTTCGCTTTACGGGCATCTTTCTTCGCCGCCTTTGGCTTCTGCTTCTTCTCGCCACGGAAGGCGCTGTCCGGCTCAAAGTTCACGCGCTTACCCGCCTGACGGCGCTTGCCGCCCGCTTTGCCGTTGCCGCCTTTCTTCGCCTTTTCGCGCTCGGTTTTGCCGACGTTACGCGGCGCACGCTCGCTGGAGATGAGGCTGAAGTCGATTTTACGGTCGTCCATATTGACGGCTTCGACCTTCACTTCCACACGATCGCCCAGACGGTAGGTCTGGCCGCCAGATTCGCCGATCAGGCGCTGGCCAACCTGGTCAAAGCGGTAGTAATCATTATCAAGGCTGGAAACGTGCACCAGGCCGTCGATAAACAGCTCATCCAGACGCACGAAGAAACCAAAGCCGGTGACGCTGGCAATCACGCCCTTAAAGACGTTACCTACCTGATCCAGCATAAAGTCACACTTCAGCCAGTCCGCCACGTCGCGCGTGGCTTCATCGGCACGGCGCTCGGTCATGGAACAGTGCTGGCCCAGCTGCAGCATCTCTTCCACGGAGTAGTGATACCCCCCGGTTTCGGTCGTGTTGCCTTTGTGGCCCTGCTCATGCGCCAGCAGATACTTGATCGCACGGTGCAGCGACAGATCCGGATAACGGCGGATCGGCGAGGTAAAGTGCGCGTAAGACTGTAGCGCCAGACCAAAGTGACCGCGGTTTTCCGGATCGTAAATCGCCTGCTTCATGGAGCGCAACAGCATGGTTTGCAGCATTTCCGCGTCAGGACGATCGCTGATGGACTCCAGCAGCTCGGCGTAATCGCGTGGCTCAGGCTTATTACCGCCCGGCAGTTCCAGACCGAGCTCGGCCAGTACGGAGCGGAACGAGGTAACGGCTTCCGTGGTCGGCTTATCGTGAATACGGAACAGCGCAGGCTCTTTGGCTTTCTCAACGAAACGTGCCGCCGAGATGTTCGCCAGGATCATACACTCTTCAATCAGCTTGTGGGCATCGTTACGCTGGGTCTGTTCGATACGCTCGATGCGACGCTCGGCATTGAAGATAAACTTCGCCTCTTCGCTCTCAAACGAGATCCCACCGCGCTCTTCGCGCGCCTGATCCAGCGTTTTGTAGAGGTTATGCAGCTCTTCAATATGTTTGACCAGCGGCGCGTACTGTTCGCGCAGGTCACGGTCGCCCTGCAGCATATGCCAGACCTTGGTGTAGGTCAGGCGCGCATGGGAACTCATGACCGCTTCGTAGAACTTGTATCCGGTCAGGCGTCCCTTGCTGGAGATGGTCATTTCACAAACCATACACAGGCGATCAACCTGCGGGTTCAGGGAACACAGACCGTTGGAAAGCACTTCCGGCAGCATCGGCACAACCTGAGACGGGAAGTAAACCGACGTGCCGCGGCTGCGCGCTTCGTTATCCAGCGGCGTATGCGGGCGAACGTAGTAGCTCACGTCAGCGATGGCCACCCACAGGCGCCAGCCGCCACCGCGTTTTTTCTCGCAGTACACGGCGTCATCAAAGTCGCGGGCGTCTTCACCATCAATGGTGACCAGCGGCAGATCGCGTAAATCCACGCGGCCTGCTTTGGACTCTTCCGGCACTTCTTCACGCAGGTTTTCGATCTGGTCTTCCACCGCTTTCGGCCAGACGTACGGAATTTCATGGGTGCGCAGCGCCATATCAACGGCCATGCCGGTGCCCATGTTATCGCCCAGCACTTCGACGATTTTACCTACCGCTTTGGTACGCCGTGTCGGGCGCTGGGTAAGTTCAACCACCACCACAAAGCCCATACGCGCGCCCATCACCTCTTCAGGCGGGATCAGGATGTCGAAGCTCAGACGGCTGTCGTCCGGCACCACAAAGCCTACGCCCGCATCGGTAAAGTAGCGGCCCACAATCTGGCTGGTTTTCGGCACCAGCACGCGGACCACGCGCGCTTCACGGCGGCCCTTACGGTCTGCACCCAGCGGCTGCGCCAGGATCTGGTCGCCGTGGATACACATTTTCATCTGTTCGGATGAGAGGTACAGATCGTCCTTACGGCCTTCCACACGCAGGAAGCCAAAGCCATCGCGGTGACCAATAACGGTGCCTTTCAGCAGGTCGAGGCGTTCCGGCAGCGCGTAGCACTGGCGACGGGTAAAGACCAGCTGCCCGTCGCGCTCCATGGCGCGCAGGCGGCGGCGAAGGGCTTCAATTTGCTCTTCACCTTCAATGTTTAATTCAGCGGCAAGTTCTTCACGATTGGCGGGTTTTTCGCGTTTTGTTAAGTGTTCAATGATGAACTCGCGGCTGGGGATAGGATTCGCGTATTTTTCTGCTTCGCGTTCCTGGAAAGGATCTTGTGACATGTCGGTTCCTCCGTTGTCAGCTCCGGTGGAAATTTTCTTCATTCCACCAGCAATAATTTATAAAGCGGTTGATTCTCTTCAACCAAATCGGCCAGCGTGTAGTTATCCAGTTCCTTGAGAAAACTTTGCACGGCCTTTGAAAGCGCCTGTTTCAGGCGACAGGCGGGCGTAATATGGCAGAACTCGCTGCTACAGTTCACCAGAGATAGCGGCTCCAGCTCACGTACCACATCGCCGATACGAATACTCTGTGCCGGTTTACCGAGACGGATCCCTCCATTCTTCCCGCGGACGGCAGCAACGTATCCGGCACGACTAAGTTGATTGATTATTTTGACCATATGATTACGGGATACACCGTACACCTCTGTGACTTCAGAGATACTGGTCATCTTCCCATCGGGTAACGACGCCATGTAAATCAGCGCGCGTAAGCCGTAATCGGTGAAACTTGTTAACTGCACATCAACCTCAGGAAAAAGGGAAAACGCGGTTAAACCGCAGAGATATTCATTAATGATGATAAACCAGCCAGATAGGTAGCGGCTAATTTATTTGAACTGAAAGGGGGAAGGAGAACGAAAAAGCCGGATGCGCGTTGCATATCCGGCCTGAGACAGTTTTTTCAGGCCCGGCAAGCGCAGCGCCGCCGGGCGAAACCATCATTATGCGTCAAACGGGTCGCGCAGGATCATCGTTTCAGTACGATCCGGGCCGGTGGAAATAATATCGATCGGCACTTCGGTCAGTTCTTCAATACGCTTAATGTAATCCAGCGCGGCTTTTGGCAGGCCACTACGCTCTTTCACGCCGAAGGTGGTCTCAGACCAACCCGGCATGGTTTCGTAGATTGGCTCGATGCCTTCCCAGTCGTCAGCAGCCAGCGGAGTGGTGGTCACTTCACGGCCATCCGGCATACGGTAGCCTACGCAGATTTTCACTTCTTTCAGGCCGTCCAGCACGTCCAGCTTGGTCAGGCAGAAGCCAGACAGAGAGTTGATCTGCACTGCGCGACGCACGGCAACGGCGTCCAGCCAGCCGGTACGACGACGACGACCGGTGGTCGCGCCAAATTCGTTACCCTGCTTGCACAGGAACTCGCCGGTTTCATCAAACAGCTCGGTCGGGAATGGACCTGCACCCACGCGAGTGGAGTAAGCTTTGATGATACCCAGAACGTAATCCACATAACGTGGGCCCAGGCCAGAGCCGGTTGCCACGCCACCGGCGGTGGTGTTAGAGGAGGTTACGTACGGATAGGTACCGTGGTCGATGTCCAGCAGCGTACCCTGCGCACCTTCAAACATGACGAAATCGCCACGCTTGCGCGCCTGGTCCAGCAGATCGGACACATCAACAACCATACCGGTCAGAATGTCTGCGATCGCCATGACGTCATCCAGCACTTTCTGGTAGTCAACAGCGTCAGCTTTGTAGAAGTTCACCAGCTGGAAGTTGTGATATTCCATCACTTCTTTCAGTTTTTCAGCGAAGGTGGCTTTGTCGAACAGATCGCCCACGCGCAGACCGCGGCGTGCAACTTTATCTTCGTAAGCCGGACCGATACCGCGACCGGTGGTGCCGATAGCTTTCGCGCCACGCGCCTTTTCACGCGCAACGTCCAGCGCCACGTGATAATCCAGGATCAGCGGGCAGGCTTCGGAGAGCAGCAGACGCTCACGAACAGGGATACCACGGTCTTCCAGACCTTTCATCTCTTTCATCAGCGCAGCTGGAGACAGCACAACGCCGTTACCGATGATGCTGGTGACGTTTTCGCGAAGAATGCCTGATGGAATAAGATGGAGGACGGTTTTTTCACCGTTGATTACGAGAGTATGGCCTGCGTTGTGACCGCCCTGGTAGCGTACAACATATTTAGCCCGTTCAGTCAGAAGATCGACAATCTTCCCTTTACCTTCGTCACCCCATTGGGTGCCCAGTACGACGACGTTGTTACCCATTTTTTTCAAAATCACCGTTTGCTTAAAAATGGATTCTACCATCGCTTTTTCAGATATACAGCACTTTTTGACCCTAAAATATGCCAGTTACGGTTAGTTTTTGATCAGCCAATCGTTTTCCTCAACATGTAGTAGATAACGATACCGGCAACCACAAGACCGCCGCCGAAACGACGCAAAATATTGTCCGGCAGCTGGCTCATTGTTGCGATCATTCGACGCCACGCGCGGGGATAAAGCATCGGGCCGAGACCTTCCAGCACCAGAACCAAGGCCAGAGCGAGCCAGATCGTTGAATTCATTTTTCATCCTTATAAAAGAAAACCACCGCTCCTGACGAAGCGGTGGTTTGAATACTCAAACGAGACTGAGTTTATCGCGTTGCGTTGGATGGCGTCTTCATATAACGGAAGAAATCGCTGTCCGGGCTGAGCACCATCACATCCTGGTTGCTCTTGAAGCTATTCTCATAAGCTCGCAGGCTACGGATAAAGGCGTAGAAGTCAGGATCCTGGCTGAAAGCATCAGCAAACAGTTTCGCCGCTTCGGCATCACCTTCACCGCGCAGGATACGGCCCTGACGCTCAGATTCCGCCAGCGTCTTGGTCACTTCATAGTCCGCTGCCGCGCGCAGTTTTTCCGCTTCTTCCTGACCCTGTGAACGGTGACGACGGGCTACTGCCTCACGCTCAGCGCGCATACGGTTGTAGATAGCCTCAGACACTTCCGCCGGCAGGTTGATCTGCTTGATACGCACGTCGACCACTTCAATACCCAGCGCCGCCATACTGTTCGGGTTGATCACCGGCACTTTACCGTTGGTTTCAGCCTGAACGCGTTCAGCCGCTTTAGCAATCGCATCATCCGCTGCTGGCGTTTCCACTTCGTCTTCCGTGCCCGCGGTACCGGAGTTCAGCGCATCGCGCACTTCCAGCGTCAGTCGGCCACGGGAGTCGGTCACAATGTCTTTCACATCCAGACGACCAATCTCGGAACGCAGACGGTCAGAGAACTTACGTTTCAGCAGAACTTCCGCCTGAGAAACGTCGCCGCCGCCTGTTGCCAGGAAGTAGCGGCTGAAATCGCTGATACGCCATTTAATATAGGAATCAACGATCAGGTCTTTCTTCTCTTTAGTCACAAAACGGTCGGCCTGGTTATCCATGGTCTGGATACGCGCGTCGAGCGTTTTAACAGACTGAATGAAAGGCACCTTGAAGTGCAGGCCCGGCTCGTAAATCACCGGACGCTTGTCGCCGTCACGCACGACGCTGCTGAACTGGAACTTGATCCCACGCTCGCCCTCTTTCACCACAAAGATCGAGGTATAAAGCACGACAAGTACGATGACGACGATCGCAATAACTGACTTACGCATCCTTATTCCCCCTGACGCTGGTAGTCGTTACGCTGCGCGTTAGCACGGCGTTGGTCCATAATGTCACCATCGTTCGAAGAAGGCGTTGTGTTCGCGCTGGCGCTGCCAGACGAGGCTGGCGGCAGACGCAGCAGGTTGTTCGCACCGCTGTTATCTTTCGCGGCTGGCGCAGAACCGCCTTTCAGCATCTGATCCAGCGGCAGAACCATCAGGTTTCCGCCCTTGCTGTCGTTAACCAGCACTTTGCGGGTATGGCTCAGCACTTTTTCCATGGTCTCGATATAGAGACGCTCGCGAGTGATTTCCGGAGCCGCTTTATATTCCGGCAGGATACGCGCGAAGCGAGCCACTTCACCCTGCGCTTCCAGGATGGTCTGGGTCTTATACGCACGCGCCTCTTCCAGAATACGCTGCGCCTGACCGTTAGCACGCGGCTGAACTTCGTTGGTGTACGCTTCCGCTTCACGGATGTACTGCTGTTCGTTTTCACGCGCAGCAATCGCATCGTCAAACGCGGCCTTCACCTCTTCCGGCGGACGAGCAGCCTGGAAGTTGACGTCCAGCAGGGTGATACCCATGTTGTACGGACGGATGGTCTCTTCCAGCTCGCGCTGGGTATCGCTACGAATAACGGTACGACCTTCGGTCAGGATACGGTCCATGGTGTATTTACCGATCACGCCACGCAGGGCACTGTCGGTCGCCTGACGCAGGCTGTCATCCGCACTGGTCACGCTAAACAGATAACGCTCAGGATCCGTCACGCGGTACTGCACGTTCATCTCAACGCGCACCACGTTTTCGTCAGACGTCAGCATCACGCCGGAGGCCGCCAGTTCGCGAACGGACTCCACGTTCACCGCGGTCACGTTGTCAATGAAGGTCGGCTTCCAGTTCAGGCCCGGCTCAACCAGATGGCTGAACTTACCAAAACGGGTTACCACGCCGCGCTCTGCTTCTTTAATGGTGTAGAACCCGCTGGCTGCCCAGATGATTACCACCGCAGCGGCCACAATGCCGACTACGCGGCCACCCATAGGCGGGCGCGAACTCTGAGTGGAATTGCCACCCGAGCCAGAACCTTTTCCTCCGCCGAGGCCACCAAGCTTTTTGCTTAGCTTGCGGAAGATATCATCCAGATCCGGTGGCCCCTGCTCGCGACCACCTTTGTTGCCATTTCCCCCAGAGTTGCCGCCTTGATTATTGCTGCTTCCCCACGGGTCGCGGTCTTGTCCGTTATTACCGGGCTGATTCCACGCCATGTATATGCTCCATATTTGTTATGCAAGGGCGAATTATTCAGGCTTCCCCTTTCTGATCAGACGATATAGTCCGCCAGCGCAGGTTCTTGTTTACAGAGGCGACGCCAGTCAACGATCGGCATACGCACCTGCATCCCCACGCTGCCGTCATCCTCCATCCACTCTTTTTCTATCGCCTGAAGCTGATAAAACCGGCTGCGCAGCCTGCCTTCCTGTGGCGGCAGTCGCAGCGTGTGCTGAGCTACCTCACCGGAAAGACGTTCTGTCAAAGCCTGGAAAAGCAGTGGCACACCAATCCCGGACTGCGCAGACAGCCAGACCCGAATTGGTTTGTTCTCTTCATCTCGGTCGATACGCGGTTCGAAATCGTCCAGCATATCGATCTTGTTCATTACCAACAGCGTGGGAATGTCGTGGGCGTCGATCTCTTCGAGCACCACATTCACCGCGTCGATGTTTTCCTGCACGCGTACGTCTGCTGCATCAATCACGTGCAGCAGCAGGGTTGCCTGACGCGTCTCCTGCAACGTCGCTTTAAACGCCGCGACGAGATCGTGCGGCAGATGGCGGATAAACCCTACGGTATCCGCCAGCACCGTTTCACCGACGTCAGCTACGTCAATCCGGCGCAGCGTGGGGTCCAGGGTCGCAAACAGCTGGTCTGCGGCATAAACCCGGGCCTCGGTTATCTGGTTAAACAGGGTAGATTTACCGGCGTTGGTATAGCCCACCAGCGACACCGTCGGGATGTCCGCTTTGGTTCGCGCACGACGCCCCTGCTCGCGCTGTTTCTCTACACGTTCCAGACGTGAAAGGATCTGGGTAATACGGCCACGCAGCAAACGGCGGTCGGTTTCGAGCTGGGTTTCACCCGGGCCGCGCAAACCAATCCCGCCTTTTTGTCTTTCAAGGTGTGTCCAGCCACGCACCAGACGCGTCGCCAGATGGCGCAGCTGCGCCAGCTCAACCTGCAGTTTACCCTCGTGGGTACGCGCACGCTGAGCAAAAATATCTAAGATCAATCCCGTGCGATCGATAACACGGCATTCGCAGAGAGCTTCCAGGTTACGTTCCTGAGCCGGAGACAGCGCATGATCAAACAGCACAACGGATGCGCCGGTTGCTTTTACGGCATCCGCAATTTCTACTGCTTTACCTTCACCAACAAAATACTTCGGGTGCGGCGCTTTACGGCTACCGGTAATCACCTGCATTGCTTCGACACCGGCGGAAGAGACCAGAGATTCAAACTCCTGGAGGTCTTCCATATCTTTGTCTTGCGAAAAATAGATGTGTACCAGCACCGCCTGCTCACCGGCGTCATAACGGTCAAACAAGCGTAAACCTCTCTAAAAAGATCAGCGGGGAACGCAGGATCCCTGGCTCCCCGTGTGGATAACAGTACGAAACCTTATTCGGTCTCGTCGCTGTCCTGCGCAGGAGAAGAAGAACCCTGCGCGTTGCTGCCATGATGGTAGTTACTACCAGTGCCGCCGCCAGCGTTATTGCTGTGATGAGATACCGGACGGGACGGAACAACAGTAGAAATAGCGTGCTTATAGACCATCTGACTGACCGTGTTTTTCAACAGGATCACGAACTGATCGAAAGACTCAATCTGACCTTGCAGCTTAATACCATTCACCAAATAAATAGAAACTGGAACACGTTCCCGACGCAATGCGTTCAGGAACGGATCTTGTAAAGATTGCCCCTTAGCCATTCTATCTTTTCCTTATATGCTTGTTTTGTACTTAGAACCTTGCGATTCTGAAAAATTGCGCACGATACGCCTCAATTGTACACATTCAGTGAGCGATATCACCAATAACCTCAATCACTTCGTTTAACGCCTGTTGCGGTTTTTCGCTGTCTAACCAGTGAACTCCCTCCCAACCGCGCAACCAGGTGATCTGGCGCTTCGCTAACTGTCTCGTGGCGCAAACACCTCTATAAACCATTTCATCGTATGAAATCTCGCCTTCAAGATACGACCACATCTGGCGGTATCCCACACAACGAACGGAAGGCATGTCCGTATGCAAATCTCCACGGGCAAAAAGCGCCCGCACTTCTGCTTCAAAATCTGAAGCCAACATCTGATGAAAACGCTGCTCAATTCGTTGATGGAGCAGTTCACGGCTCGCCGGGGCGATGGCGAACTGATGCACCTGATACGGCAGAGCGTCTCCTGACGTTTGCGTCAGTTCCGTTAAAGTTTTACCCGAAATGAAAAAAACTTCCAGTGCCCGGGAAAGCCTTTGCGGATCGTTTGGATGGATCCGCGCTGCGGCAACCGGGTCAATCTCTTCCAGTTGCTTGTGCAAAACGTCCCAACCCTGCTCTGCCGCCTGCTGCTCAATCTTTGCCCTCACTTCAGGATCTGCCGATGGCAGAGGCGATAACCCCTCCAGCAGCGCCTTAAAGTAGAGCATGGTTCCGCCAACCAACAGCGGTATACGTCCCGCGGCGGTAATCTCGGCCATCTCGGCTAACGCATCGCGGCGAAAATCTGCCGCGGAATAAGCCTGCGCCGGGTCGAGAATATCCAGCAAACGGTGCGGTGCCGCACGCAGTTCCTCTGCGCCGGGCTTCGCCGTGCCGATGTCCATCCCTCGGTAAATGAGGGCAGAATCGACGCTAATCAACTCTACTGGCAAAACTTTACGTAGCTCAATGGCTAACGCCGTTTTGCCGGAGGCCGTTGGGCCCATTAAAAAAATTGCCTTTGGCAGGCTCGCCTTACTTACGTCATTCATGTTTCAGGGCGGTCATCGCCTTTTGTAAATCAACAGGTTGTAACAAACCCCCTGGCGGCGCTTTCACCAGCTGCGGGCAGAGACGTTCCACCTCCGCCAGCACGGTAATCGCCTGCGCCATACTCCACGGCGAATGTTCGCTGGCCAGACGGCGGGCGATCCACTGCGCGGTATCGGCGGCATCAAACGTCGTTTGCTGCGCCAGGTAGCCTATCAGTTCAGGAATCAAGTTTTGTAAATTTTGTTGGCGTAAGGGTAAAGGCACTGCGCGAATTGTCACATGCTGCGCGTCCAGTACGATTTCGATGCCCATTTCGGCCAGCTGCGCCTGTACCTGCTGCAAAACCCTTGTTTCTTCCGGGGATATTTTCAGGCGAACGGGGATCAGCAGCGGCTGCGCGCAGGCAGCATTCACGCCGGGCGTTAGCTGCGCCTGCTTGAGCCAGCGCTCCGCTACGGTAAGGGCCAGCAACATCAGCTTACCCTCGCGTTCAAGCAGGGCCACGTCAGGCGCGACGATGGTCAGCACCCGGCCAAAGCTCTGGCTATGCCCATCCAGAGAGGGTGTTGAAACCGTGATGTGCTCTTTATGCTCTACCGACGGCGTATCCAGCAGTTTGCGGTACAGCGCTCCCTGCTGCTTTTGATAGCCCGGCTGGGCGTTGGGATAGTTCGCCCCGGTCGGTCGTGGAGCGTTGCCCGTCGGGGCTAAGCGCGGCGCAGACGGCTCGCGCACCGCCGCCGGTTCGGCAAAGTGATTCCGTCCGGCCGCCACGCGGTTTTCCGGAAGCGGACGCGGCTCGGGTTGTTCCTTTGCCAGCGGCAGCTCTTGCGTGGCCTGCTGCTGCAATACAGCGGCCACGCCCTGATAGATAAAATCATGCACCAGACGCGACTGGTGGAAACGCACCTCATGCTTGGCTGGATGCACGTTAACGTCAACCTGATGCGGGTCAATTTCCAGATAGAGCACAAAGGCGGGCTGCTGATCGGCGCCGAGCTTATCCTCGCAGGCCTGCCGAATAGCGTGGTTTATCAGGCGGTCACGCATCATGCGGCCGTTAACGTAGCAATACTGGATCTCAGCAAATGCGGCGCTGCTCGCGTTCGGATCGGCAACCCAGCCGCGCAGGGCCAGATCGCCATGCTGCCACTCAATAGCCAGCGCTTTTTCCAGAAACGGCGTGCCGCAGATGGCCCCCAGCCGACGCTCCTTTTGCCCGCCTTCCGCCACCGCGCGATACTGGCGCATCACCTTGCCGTTATGGCTGAGGTTAATGGTGACGTCAAAACGCGCCAGCGCGATGCGGCGGATGATCTCGTCGATATGTCCGAATTCAGTCTTTTCGGTTCGCATAAACTTGCGGCGAGCGGGCGTGTTGTAGAAGAGATCCAGCACCTCCAGCGTGGTGCCTACCGGATGCGCCGCAGGCTTGACCGTGACGTCCATATCGCGCCCTTCGGCGTAGGCCTGCCAGGCTTCCTGCTGTTCCGCCGTGCGGGAAGTAAGGGTCAGGCGGGAAACGGAGCTGATACTGGCCAGCGCTTCGCCGCGAAACCCCAGGCTGATAATCGCTTCCAGATCGTCCAGCGAGGCAATTTTGCTGGTGGCATGACGCGCCAGCGCCAGCGCCAGCTCGTCTTTTTTAATGCCGCAGCCGTTGTCGCGAATGCGGATGAGCTTTGCGCCCCCGCGTTCAATATCGATATCAATGCGGGTTGCCCCCGCATCGAGGCTGTTTTCCACCAGCTCTTTCACTACCGACGCAGGGCGTTCCACCACCTCACCGGCGGCGATTTGGTTCGCGAGCTGCGGCGGTAGAACCTGAATCGGCATGAATTCTCCTTAATTAGTCGCGGTCATCTCACCCGGCAGCGCTGCACTGGCCGTCTGGGCTGCACCGCCCTGTGGTGCAGACTGAAGCGGATGCGCCTCAAAGTATTTACGCAGGCCGTTATAAATCGCTTCGGCAATTTGCTGCTGATAGCTGTCGCTTCCCAGTAGACGCTCTTCACCGTGATTGCTGATAAAGCCGGTCTCTACCAGAATCGACGGAATATCCGGCGAGCGCAGCACGCCGAGGCTCGCATGCTCCGGACGACGCTTGTGCAGCGATCCAACGCTTTGCAGCTGATTGAGTACGTTAGTGGCGACATCATACCCGACGCGCTGAGAATGACCGAACTGTAAATCCAGCACTGCCTGGCTGAGATACGGATCGGCCTGGCTGTTTGCCAGCACATCGCCTGCCCCGCCTAACAGTTCCGACTGCTTCTCATGCTCTTCAAGCCAGTTGGCCATTTCGCTGTTGGCGCGACGGTTGGACAGCACCCACACGGACGCACCGGTGGCGCTACGGTTCGGCGCAGCGTCCGCATGAATCGAGACCAGGAAGTTAGCGTTCTGTTTGCGCGCCACGTCCGAGCGTCCCATCACGGAGATAAAGTAGTCCCCGTCGCGGGTTAACACGCCTTTAAACATCGGATCGTCATTCAGAAGCGCCCGCAGCTTGCGGGCAATGGCAATGGTGACATTTTTCTCACGCGTGCCGCCCGGGCCAATCGCGCCGGGATCTTGCCCGCCGTGTCCGGCGTCAATGGCGATAATCACCTTATCGCCGCTAGCTGGCGTACGTCGCGCGCTGGCCGCCGGACGCGTCACCGTGTTGCTGCTGGTCACGGCGGTAAGACGGTCATTTTGTGATTTAAACGGATTACGGGCAGGCTCAGACGGTCGTGAGGTATACACCGGTGCCTCTACGCGCTTTGCCACAACGGGTGCAGGCGGTGGCGGTGGCGGTGGCGGCACGTCGGCATTGATGGTGAAGACCACCGTATAATTCGCGCCGTTTTGCTGCTTAACCGCCTTCGTTTTGCCTTTTTCGGTGAGGTCAACCACCAGGCGCAGAGACTGGGCATCCTTCGGAGTACCCGAACGGATGCTTTTCACCAGATTATTACCGCTGAACTGTAGCGGCAGCCCCTGGATCACCCCGGACTGTTTAATATCGAGCGCCACGCTGCGGCTGTCGATTTGTGAAAAAGCATATTCAGGATCGCCCATAAAGCTGAACGTAATGCGGGCCTGGCTATCGCCATTCGACACCTGAATATCCGAGAGGCTTGCCGCCCCGGCCTGCGCGCACAGCAGTACCGTGGCAGCCAACACCCAACTTTTAACGCGATTAATCATCCCGTTATCCCTACGCTCAACCGGCTAAACGCGCCAGTAAGGAACAGCCTGATGAGGAAACCGCACTGATGCGCGCCTCACGCCCTTGTGCCTGGTAATCTAAGTGAATTTCGACATCCGGGTCAGGCAGCACACCCGCACCTTGTTGCGGCCACTCCACCAGGCAGATGGCGTCGTTGGCAAAGTAATCGCGGATCCCCATAAATTCCAGCTCCTCCGGATCCGCAAGACGATATAAATCAAAGTGGTACACCATGATATTTTCAAGCGTGTACGGTTCTACCAGCGTGTAGGTCGGGCTTTTTACGTTCCCGTTATGGCCTAACGCCTGCAAAAAACCGCGGCTGAAGGTTGTTTTACCCGCGCCTAAATCGCCATACAGATAAATGACGGTCGCCCCCTGACAGGCCTGCGCCACGCGCTTGCCGAGATCTAAAGTGGCTTGTTCATCAGGTAAAGGAATCGCTCGATTAGTCATTTTCTACGTCAATCACATCCGGGTTAACAACACGCCGCAGCGTGCAAAAAAGATCGGTGGCCAGCATACCGCGCGTGCCATAACGGGCAGCCAGCCCGTCAGCCGCCGCACCGTGGGCCACGCAGCCAGCACAGGCTGCATCATAAAGGGGAAGTTTCTGTCCGAGCAATGCGCCAATGATGCCGGAGAGCACATCGCCCATGCCGCCGCTCGCCATGCCTGCATTACCGGCATCAATAATGCCCACGGCGTCATCGCTGGCGATGACGGTTCCCGCCCCTTTCAAAACGGCAACACCTCCGTAACGTTTTACCAGACGTTGGGCAGAAAGTAAGCGATCGCTTTCAATTTCTGCCACGCTACAGTTAAGCAGCCGCGCGGCTTCGCCGGGGTGTGGCGTCAGAATGCGATTGTGACGCTTATCCGGATTTATTGCCAGAAGGTTAAGCGCGTCGGCGTCCCACAGCATCGGTTTACGAAAGTTCTCGACTTTTTGCAGGGCCTGTTTACCCCAGCTTTGTTGCCCGAGCCCGGGGCCAATTACCACCACATCCGCCCATTCGAGGCTCTCCTCCAGCGACTGCGGGGTAAGCTCGTGGACCATCAGTTCCGGACGCGCGGTAACGATCGGCGCAATGTTTTCGCTGCGGGTGAGCACGCGCACTAAACCGGCACCGCTGCGCAGGGCCGCTTCTCCGGCCATGCGAATCGCGCCTGCGGTACCGCTATCGCCACCAATTATCACCAGCCGGCCATGGTCGCCCTTATGGGACGTGGGCCGGCGCGGCGGCAGCCACCGTGCAAGCTGAGAGGCATCAAAGCGGGAAAGCTGGGTTTCCTGCCCCGCCAGCCAGTTTTCCAGCCCCAGCGCGTTGTGGTGCAGGATACCCACCACGTCCCGCGCCTTGCCGGTAAGCAGGCCCGGCTTCAGGGCGATAAAGGTCACGGTATGCGCGGCCTCGATCGCCGCTCCCGGCGTCGCGCCGGTTTGCGCCATCAGGCCGGAGGGAATATCCAGCGCAATCGCCGGAGCGGGATGCGCGTTGGCGCGCGCAATCAGGGCGGCGACGTTATCGCGAGGGGCGCGCATCAGTCCCGTTCCCAGCAGCCCGTCAACAATCACGTCCACGTCATCGGGCCAGGCGATATCAGGCGCGTGAATAACGCCCCCGGCGTTCAGCCAGGCTTCTCTCGCCGTACCGGCTTCTTCCGGCAGCGGTTTATCACTCTCCAGCGCCAGCAGGGTGACGCGCAGCCCCGCCGCCACCGCCAGACGAGCCACGACATAGCCGTCGCCACCGTTATTGCCGTGCCCGCACAATATCAGGTAATGCGAAGCATCCGGGTAGGCCATGCGCGCAACGTTGAACGCCGCCTCGCCCGCGCGCTGCATCAGTTCATAAAGGGTGATGCCCAGGCTGTCTGCGGCCTCTTTTTCGGCGCGTCGGAGGTCATCCGCATGCCAGATGGAATGTGGTATACTTGCGGGGTTTTTCTTCACAGTATGGTCCGTCATGTCACAGCCCCTCGATCTCAATGAATTAGCGCAAAAAATAAAACAGTGGGGTGCTGAACTGGGCTTCCAGAAGGTCGGTATCACCGACACCGATCTCTCTGCCAGCGAGCCTAAGCTACAGGCATGGCTGGATAAACAATATCACGGCGAAATGGAGTGGATGGCGCGTCACGGCATGATGCGTGCCCGCCCTCACGAGCTTTTGCCGGGTACGTTACGCGTCATTAGCGTACGCATGAACTATCTTCCCGCCAGTGCGGCCTTTGCGCGTACGCTAAAAAATCCCTCTCTGGGCTACGTCAGCCGTTACGCTCTGGGGCGTGATTACCATAAGCTTCTGCGCAACCGCCTAAAAAAGCTCGGGGAAACCATTCAGCAGCACTGTGTTTCGCTGAATTTTAGACCCTTTGTTGATTCTGCGCCTATTCTGGAACGTCCAATTGCTGAAAAAGCCGGGCTTGGCTGGACAGGTAAGCACTCACTTATCTTAAGCCGCGACGCGGGCTCGTTCTTTTTCCTGGGCGAGCTGCTGATTGATTTACCGCTGCCGGTAGACGGCCCGGTGGAAGAAGGCTGTGGGCGCTGCGTGGCCTGTATGACCATCTGCCCAACGGGCGCTATCGTTGAGCCGTATACCGTTGATGCGCGTCGCTGTATCTCCTACCTCACGATCGAACTGGAAGGGGCTATTCCGGAGGAATTCCGCCCGCTTATCGGCAACCGCATCTACGGCTGTGATGACTGCCAGCTGATCTGTCCGTGGAACCGCTATTCACAGCTGACGGACGAAGAAGATTTTAGCCCGCGCAAGGCGTTACATGCTCCGCCGTTAATCGAGCTGTTTGCCTGGACCGAAGCCTGGTTCCTGAAAGTGACGGAAGGTTCCGCCATTCGTCGTATCGGCCATCTGCGCTGGCTGCGAAATGTGGCCGTCGCGCTGGGCAATGCCCCGTGGGATGAAGCGAATATTCAGGCGCTCGAAAGCCGAAGAGGTGAGCACCCACTTCTCGATGAACACATAGAATGGGCGATTGCGCAGCAAATCGAGAAGCGAAATGCCTGCGTGGTCGAGGTGCAGTTACCGAAAAAACAGCGTCTGGTCAGGGTCATTGAAAAAGGGCTTCCGCGGGATGCGTGATATATTCACAGCCTGTGAATAAAAATAAGAACGCAGGCGCCATCAGGCTTAGCAAACAGGTCAAGTGATCTCAATAACATTTTGACATGAAATTTTATTAATATAATTCATGCGGTTAGGAGAATTTCATTCACCCTGCTAACTTTTTGAACGGTTCTGGTTAAGCGACTTTTCTGTGGATAACTCTGTTTACAAGAGTATTTCAGATACAACGAAAGATGTCCCCAACGACGAAACTCGCTGTGGATGATTTTGATAAGAAGTAAAAATTTGGAGCGGGAAACGAGACTCGAACTCGCGACCCCGACCTTGGCAAGGTCGTGCTCTACCAACTGAGCTATTCCCGCTTGGGTGTTCTGAAGCTGTGCGTATCTTGCGATACTTTCAAATTTTGGAGCGGGAAACGAGACTCGAACTCGCGACCCCGACCTTGGCAAGGTCGTGCTCTACCAACTGAGCTATTCCCGCTTGGGTGTTCTGGTGCTGGCGTATCTTGCGATACTTTTCAAATTTTGGAGCGGGAAACGAGACTCGAACTCGCGACCCCGACCTTGGCAAGGTCGTGCTCTACCAACTGAGCTATTCCCGCAAATCTGTACTGCTTTTGTTGCTGTCGTAACGTGTAATTCTCTGTCGTTACGGGAGGCGCATTATACGAGAAATCCGTTTAGCTGCAACCCCCCTCAAAGCGATTTTTTCGAAATTAAGTTCAAGTGCTTATTTAATCGGCAAGCTGAACAATTTAACGACAAAAACCCGGCCGCGCAAGGCGCCGGATCGCAAAATCACAGCTTAATAAAGTTTTCGCGGTAGTACGCCAGCTCCGCCACAGACTCGCGGATGTCGTCCATTGCCTGGTGCGTCCCCTGCTTTTTGAAGCCGTCGAGAATTTCCGGTTTCCAGCGGCGGGCCAGCTCTTTCAGGGTGCTCACGTCCAGATAGCGGTAGTGGAAGTAGGACTCCAGCTCCGGCATGTACTTAAACAGGAAACGACGATCCTGGCCAATGCTGTTGCCGCAGATAGGCGATTTTCCTGCGGGCACCCACTGCTTAAGAAATTCAAGCGTCGCCAGCTCCGCTTCGCGGTCGCCCATGGTGCTGGCCTTCACGCGCTCCACCAGCCCGCTGCCGGTATGGGTACGCACGTTCCACTCATCCATCAGCGCAAGCTGGTCATCAGACTGATGCACCGCAATCGTTGGGCCTTCCGCCAGAATATTGAGGTTAGCATCGGTGACCAGCGTGGCGATCTCAATAATGCGATCGCGCTCGGGATCCAGCCCGGTCATCTCCAGATCGATCCAAATCAGGTTATTTTCGTCCGCGCTCATGTTATTTTCCACCCTTCTCGCATAACCGGCAGTAGCAGGTTAACTAGTATTAATTAGAGTGTATCATAGAGGTTTTGCCCGCTACGGGCGACCAGGAGCCAGCGCGATTGAGTAAAAATAAACTCTCCAAAGGGCAGCAGCGCCGCGTGAACGCCAATCACCAGCGCCGTCTTAAAACCACTACGGAGAAGCCCGATTACGACGACAACCTGTTTGGCGAAGCGACAGAAGGCGTTGTGATTAGCCGCTTCGGTATGCACGCCGATGTCGAATCCGCCGACGGGAACATCCACCGCTGCAATATCCGTCGCACCATCCGTTCACTGGTTACCGGTGACCGCGTGGTCTGGCGTCCAGGCAAAGCGGCAGCGGAAGGGGTAACGGTTAAAGGCATTGTTGAGGCCGTACATGAACGCACGTCGGTCCTTACCCGCCCCGATTTCTATGACGGCGTGAAGCCTATTGCCGCCAATATCAACCAGATTGTGATCGTTTCGGCGATTTTGCCCGAGCTTTCGTTCAATATTATCGACCGTTACCTGGTGGCCTGCGAAACCTTGCAGGTTGAGCCGCTTATCGTCCTGAATAAAATCGATCTGCTGGATGACGAGGCCATGGCCTTTGTGAATGAGCAGATGGATATCTACCGCCATATCGGTTATCGCGTACTGATGGTTTCCAGCCGCACCAAAGATGGCCTGAAGCCGCTGGAAGATGCGCTGACGGACCGCATCAGCATCTTTGCAGGGCAATCCGGCGTAGGTAAATCGAGCCTGCTTAACAACCTGCTTGGCCTGCAGCAGGAGATCCTCACTAACGATGTGTCGGACGTCTCCGGCCTAGGCCAGCACACGACCACCGCCTCACGCCTCTACCACTTCCCGCACGGCGGCGACGTGATTGACTCTCCGGGCGTGCGTGAGTTTGGTCTCTGGCATCTTGAGCCGGAACAAATCTTCAACGGATTTGTCGAATTCCATGACTATTTAGGCGCTTGCAAATATCGCGACTGTAAACATGACAACGATCCGGGCTGCGCAATTCGCGAAGCGGTAGAGAACGGTGAAATTGCGGAAACCCGTTTCGAAAATTACCACCGTATTCTCGAAAGCATGGACCAGGTAAAAACGCGTAAAAACTTTTCTGATTCTGATAACTGACAACTAAGCTAAGCGTCGCTAAAATCGTCCCCTTTTTTCAGGTTCCGGCGGCGTGCTGCCGGATCAGGAACGACAAAACAATGGCCTGGAGGCTACCTTGTTAAACTCATTTAAACTTTCGCTTCAATACATTCTGCCGAAACTGTGGCTCACTCGCCTGGCGGGCTGGGGCGCGAGCAAACGAGCGGGCTGGCTGACCAAACTGGTCATCGATCTGTTTGTGAAATACTACAAGGTCGACATGAAGGAAGCGCAGAAGCCGGATACGGCCAGCTACCGCACGTTTAACGAATTTTTCGTGCGCCCACTGCGCGACGAAGTGCGCCCGCTGAATACCGACCCTAACGTGCTGGTCATGCCTGCGGATGGGGTGATCAGCCAGCTTGGTAAAATTGAAGACGACAAAATTTTGCAGGCGAAAGGCCATAACTACAGCCTCGAAGCGCTGCTGGCCGGGAACTACCTGATGGCGGACCTGTTCCGCAACGGTACGTTCGCCACCACCTATCTCTCCCCGCGCGACTACCACCGCGTTCATATGCCGTGTAACGGTATCCTGCGCGAAATGATCTACGTGCCGGGCGATCTGTTCTCCGTAAACCACCTGACGGCGCAAAACGTCCCTAACCTGTTTGCCCGTAACGAGCGCGTCATCTGCCTGTTCGATACTGAATTTGGCCCAATGGCGCAGATTCTGGTGGGTGCGACCATTGTAGGCAGCATCGAAACCGTCTGGGCTGGCACCATCACCCCGCCGCGCGAAGGCGTGATCAAGCGCTGGACGTGGCCTGCCGGTGAAGAAGAAGGCTCCGTTGCCCTGCTGAAAGGCCAGGAGATGGGCCGCTTCAAGCTGGGCTCAACGGTGATTAACCTGTTCGCACCGGGCAAAGTTAACCTGGTTGATGAGCTTAAGAGCCTGTCAGTGACCAAACTCGGCCAGCCTCTGGCAATCTCTACCGAAACCTTCGTGACGCCGGATGCAGAGCCTGCGCCACTGTCTGAAGAAGAGATCAAAGCCGAACACGACGCCAGCCCGCTGGTTGACGACAAAAAAGACGAAGGCTAACAACAGAAGGATCGCTGACGTGCGCCCGATTATCGTATTACTGATGGCCTGGTGCCTCAGCATGGGGGCGTACGCAGCGACGGCCCCCGACGCCAAACAGATAGCCCAGGAGCTGGAGCAGGCAAAGGCGGCGAAACCCGCTCAGCCGGAGGCCGTTGAGTCGCTCCAGTCTGCACTGAACGCGCTTGAGGAGCGGAAAGGCTCCCTCGAGCGCGCGCAGCAGTATCAGCAGGTTATCGACAATTTCCCTAAACTCTCACAGACCCTGCGTTCGCAGTTAACTAACCTGCGCGATGAGCCACGCGAAGTCCCGGCAGGCATGACCTCCGAGGCGCTGAACCAGGAGATCCTCCAGGTCAGCAGCCAGCTTCTGGAAAAAAGCCGCCAGGCGCAGCAGGAGCAGGAGCGGGCGCGTGAAATTGCCGACTCGCTCAGCCAGCTTCCGCAGCAGCAGACCGATGCCCGCCGTCAGCTGAACGAGGTGGAACGCCGTCTCGGAGCGCAGACAGGCAGCACGCCGCAAAACCAGGCGCAAAATCTTGGCCTACAGGCGGAATCCGCCAGACTCAAAGCGCTGGTCGATGAGCTTGAGCTGGCGCAGCTTTCCGCTAATAACCGCCAGGAGCTGTCGCGTATGCGCTCCGAGCTGGCGCAAAAGCAGAGCGAGCAGCTTGACGCGTATCTCCAGGCCCTGAGAAATCACCTCAACAGCCAGCGTCAGCGTGAAGCTGAACGTGCGCTGGAGAGCACCGAGCTGCTGGCCGAAAACAGCGCAAACCTGCCCGCCGGCATTGTCGATCAGTTTAAGGTTAACCGCGAGCTTTCCGCCGCGCTGAATCAGCAGGCGCAGCGTATGGATTTGGTCGCCTCGCAGCAGCGTCAGGCCACTAATCAGACGCTCCAGGTTCGTCAGGCACTCAACACGCTGCGCGAGCAGTCCCAGTGGCTTGGCGCGTCGAACCTGCTGGGCGAGGCGTTACGCGCCCAGGTTGCTCGCCTGCCGGAGATGCCGAAACCGCAGCAGCTTGATACCGAAATGGCGCAGCTGCGCGTTCAGCGCCTGCACTATGAAGATCTTCTCAACAAGCAGCCGCAAATCCGCCAGATCCGTCAGGCCGACGGAAAGCCGCTCACCGGCGAGCAGAGCCGTATTCTGGAAGCGCAGCTGCGCACCCAGCGTGAGCTGCTGAACTCTCTGCTACAGGGTGGCGATACGCTGATCCTGGAGCTGACAAAGCTGAAAGTTTCCAATAGCCAGCTGGAGGACGCGCTGAAAGAGGTGAACGAGGCGACGCACCGTTATCTCTTCTGGACGTCTGACGTGCGGCCGATGACCTTCGCCTGGCCGATTGAAATCGTGCAGGATCTGCGCCGCCTCATTTCGCTCGACACCTTTAGCCAGCTGGGCCTCGCCAGCGTGATGATGATTACCAGCAAGGAGACCATCTTCCCGCTGCTGGGGGCATTGATTCTGGTGGGCTTCAGCATATATTCCCGTCGCCATTTTACCCGTTTCCTTGAGCGCTCCAGCGCCCGGGTGGGGAAAGTGACCCAGGACCACTTCTGGCTGACGCTGCGCACGGTGTTCTGGTCGATTCTTGTCGCGTCTCCGCTGCCGGTGCTATGGATGACGCTCGGATACGGCCTGCGTGAAGCCTGGCCTTACCCGCTCGCCGTCGCGATTGGTGATGGCGTGACCGCCACCGTGCCGCTGCTGTGGGTCGTGATGATTTGCGCCACGTTCGCGCGGCCAAACGGTCTGTTTATCGCCCACTTTGGCTGGCCGCGAAACCGCGTTGCGCGGGCGATGCGCTACTACCTGATGAGTATCGGGCTGATTGTGCCGCTGATTATGGCGCTGATCATGTTCGATAACCTTAATGACCGGGAGTTCTCCGGATCGCTGGGGCGCCTGTGCTTCATGCTGATCTGCGGGGCGCTAGCGGTGGTGACGCTCAGCCTGAAGCGCGCCGGGATCCCGCTCTATCTCGATAAGTCCGGCACTGGCGATAACATGTTTAACCGTCTGCTGTGGAACCTGCTGCTCGGCGCGCCGCTGGCGGCGATGCTGGCGGCGGCCGTCGGTTACCTTGCCACGGCGCAGGCGCTGCTCGCCCGTCTGGAAACGTCGGTTGCGATCTGGTTCCTGCTGCTGGTGGTGTACCACGTTATCCGCCGCGGCATGCTGATCCAGCGGCGTCGGCTGGCCTTTGACCGTGCCAAACACCGTCGTGCGGAAATCCTGGCCCAGCGCGCGCGCGGCGAAGAAGAGCCGAACCACGTTAACAGTACCGAGGGGGCGACGGACGCAGATGAAGTCGAACTGGATCTGGATGCCATCAGCACCCAGTCCCTGCGGCTGGTGCGCTCCATTCTCATGCTGGTCGCCCTGCTGTCGGTTATCTTCCTGTGGTCGGAAATCCACTCCGCGTTTGGCTTCCTGGAGAACATCTCTTTATGGGATGTAACCTCTACGGTGCAGGGAGTGGAAAGCCTTGAGCCAATCACCTTAGGCGCCGTGTTGATTGCGATTCTGGTGCTGATCATCACCACGCAGCTGATACGTAACTTCCCGGCCCTGCTGGAGCTGGCGCTGTTGCAACATCTGGATTTAACCCCCGGCACGGGCTATGCGATCACCACCATCACCAAATACTTAATCATGCTGTTTGGTGGGCTGGTTGGCTTCTCGATGATTGGGATCGAATGGTCAAAGCTGCAATGGCTGGTCGCCGCCCTGACCGTAGGCCTCGGCTTCGGTTTGCAGGAGATCTTTGCCAACTTCGTCTCCGGCCTGATCATTCTGTTTGAAAAGCCGATTCGCATTGGCGATACGGTGACTATTCGCGATTTAACCGGCAGCGTCACCAAGATCAACACCCGCGCCACCACCATCAGCGACTGGGACCGGAAAGAGATCATCGTGCCGAACAAGGCGTTCATCACCGAGCAGTTTATCAACTGGTCGCTGTCTGACTCCGTTACGCGCGTGGTGCTGACCGTACCGGCACCATCGGATGCCAACAGCGAAGAGGTAACCCAGATCCTCTATACCGCTGCGGAACGCTGTTCTCTGGTGATCGACAACCCGCCACCGGAAGTCTTCCTGGTGGATTTGCAGCAGGGGATCCAGATTTTCGAGCTGCGTATCTACGCCGCGGAGATGGGGCACCGTATGCCGCTGCGCCATGAGATCCACCAGCTGATCCTGGCAGGCTTCCGCGAGCACGGTATTGATATGCCGTTCCCGCCGTTCCAGATGCGTCTGGAAACGCTGGATGGACGCAAAACGGGACGAACGTTAACGTCTGCGGCGCGTTCGCGCCCGGCCGGCAGTCTGTAATCTTTTCCCCCTCCCCGTCGGGAGGGGGTTTTAGCCTACTGCGCGACGTCTGCTACGCAGGCCGTCGGGCGACGGCGGTAATTCTCATAAATCCCCATTGCCAGCAGCGAGAAGAAGATCGGACCGCCGACCATCCACAGCGCGCTGCTCCAGTCACCGGCCTCTGCCACTGGCTGAATAACGGTAAAGATGTTGGCAAACGCCACGACAAGCACCACAACGGTAGTCGCCAGCAGCGTTGCCGTGCGGGTTTTGAAGATCACAAACGGTCGCTCCAGCCCCTGCTTCGCCTTGAAGAAGGGAAACGCCAGCGTCAGGAACAGGTACGGAAGCGTCATCGACACGTTCGCCATCAGGGTTAGCTTGTTGTAGAACGCCGACGCGGTATCCCCGCCAAACGACACCAGCAAAATAAACACGCACACCAGCAGGCACTGCATCCACATGGCGTTTGCGGGCATACCGGCAGTATTTAGCTGCGTTATACGATCAGGCCACAGCGCCTTTGGCGTACCCTGGACGATCGCCTTCAGCGGGGAGTAGATCAGCGTAAAGAACGCGCCGGTATAGGCAAGGAACATCGACAAGCCGGTGATACGCGCAAACCAGATCCCCAGGGTGTCCGAGACTTCCGGCGTCAGGTTCATGGCGTTACCCAGCGTCATCCCCAGGCTTTTCATCAGCACGTAGGTGATGTTGCCGAGGTTGGTGGTGTTGTTGCTCAACACCTGCTGCCAGCTGGTGCTGACGCCCCAGAGGAAAATCGCCAGCGAGTAGCCAATGGAAATGACGATGGCGGCAAAGATAATGCCTCTGGCGAAGTTCTTTTCCGGGTTCTCTGTTTTGTCGACCAGCCCGCCTACGGCTTCAATCCCCCCGTAAGCGAAGATGGCAAATACCACGAAGGAGAGCATGGCCAGCCCGGACTGATAGCCCGGATTAGGTGATGAAACGAAATTCACCTCCTGCGCGAAATGCCCCCCGTTCAGGCACAGGATGGCGATGCTGGCCAGCAGCAGCACCAGGTTCAGACACATCACTGAAATCCCGCCCACCGCGGTGATACGGGCAATTTTGTTGATGCCTTTCGAGGCGACCAGCGTAACTACCACCATCCAGCACACCGCCAGAATACCGACCACCTGCGTGGAGCTCAGCCCCGCCAGAGACCAGACCTGGGTTTTATCCGCACCGAAGAGAAATGTGGAGAACGGCACCCAGACCTTAGCCGCCGTGCTGACCATCCAGACGACGTAGGATGAAAACCACATGAACGTACCGATAAACGCGTAACGGGGGCCGACGCTGTTGTTCATCCACGAATAAATGCCGCCCTCCTCTTTTCGGTAAGCCGAGCCCATCTCCGCCATCATCAGCGCAAACGGGATAAAGAAGAACAGGGCAGAAACGATATAAAACGGCGTCGCGCTGTAGCCCATCAGATAGAAAGCCGACGGGCTGTTGGCAAAGCCAAACACTGAGGTAAAAATCATCAGGATGAGCCCGGTAAGGGTCATCTTTTTAAGCGAGTGGGACATATAGCCATCCGGTAAGGAAGTAAACTGCGCGGATGGTAGCAGATGACCAGACAAATACTGTGGCTATACGAGTCAAATTAAGAAAAAGACCCGTGTACAGAGAATGTGGCAGTTTTTAATGTTGTTTGCGGAGATGGAAAGGGAAATTGCCGTTTGAAACAGGCCGGGTAAGCGACAGCGCCACCCGGCTAATCTTTAAGCGCGATCGACCGTAAACGCGATCACGTCGCCCAGCTGTTCCGCGCCAAGCGCCAGCATGACCAGACGATCCACGCCCAGCGCCACGCCGGAGCAGTCCGGCAGACCGGCCTTAAGCGCTTCCAGCAGGTTGGTATCAATCGGCTGCTGCGGCAGGCCGCGCGCGTTGCGCTTGCGGTTATCCTGCTCAAAACGCTGCTGCTGTTCACGCGCGTCGGTCAGCTCGTGGAAACCGTTCGCCAGCTCGATGCCTTTGTAATACACCTCAAAGCGCTCCGCCACGCGGTGATCTTCGGTGCTGATCTGCGCCAGCGAGGCCTGGCTGGCCGGGAAGTGATAAACAAACGTCGGACGATCTTTGCCAATCTGGGGTTCAACGCCAAAGGTGAACAGCAGCTGCAGCAGCGTGTCGCGGTCCTCTTCGGTATCCGCCACGTTGCTCAGATCCAGCTTTGCAGCCGCCTCACGCAGCTGGGTTTTATCGGCCGAGAGCGGATCGATTTCCAGATGGCGCTGGAAGGCCTGCTGATAGGAGAGCGTCTCGGCTTCCGCGCAATCCAGCACCTGCTGCAGCAGATCGTCGACTTCGTTCATCAGGCGATACATGTCGTAGTGCGGGCGATACCACTCCAGCATGGTAAATTCAGGATTGTGGTGGCGGCCCATCTCTTCATTACGGAAGCTACGGCACAGCTGATACACCGGGCCACACCCGGCCGCCAGCAGACGCTTCATATGGTATTCCGGGCTGGTCATCAGATACAGATTCATGCCCTGAGAGTGGCCAGGGCCAACAAAACGGGTTTCAAACGGGACCAGATGAATATCCGTGACCGTTGCCTGACTCATGCACGGCGTTTCCACCTCCAGGACTCCGCGGTCGGCAAAGAAGCGGCGGATCTCCGCCATAATTGCCGCGCGCTTTAACAGGTTTGGAATGGATGCGCTCGGCTGCCAGGTGGCCGTTTCGCTCATGAGTATTTTCTCCGATTTCATACAAGGGCACGAAGTCTACTCGCAAGCCGGAGCAGAGACAAATTTTGCGCAGTAAAAGTCCCTTTTCATTACGCAGAAAAATACTGTGACGAAATTCATTAATCACGATGATAAATCACCGCACAGAACAGCAAAAAAATCGAACACGTCAAATTTCCCTTCCATCTACGCGGTTATACTGTTTTACCCATAAAGGAGCAGTGGAATCGCTTCCGCAACCGCCCGTTCGGGCAGGTGAACGACCTTTAGCTCATCGCGTTGCGGGAAAACAAAAATCTGGAGGAATGTCGTGCAAACTTTTCAAGCCGATCTTGCCGTAATAGGCGCTGGCGGGGCTGGATTACGCGCTGCAATCGCAGCAGCACAAGCCAATCCGAACGCTAAAATCGCACTGATTTCAAAAGTCTACCCGATGCGCAGCCATACGGTGGCCGCAGAAGGAGGGTCCGCCGCCGTCGCGCAGGATCATGACAGCTTCGAATACCATTTCCACGACACGGTTGCAGGGGGCGACTGGCTTTGCGAACAGGATGTCGTTGATTACTTCGTACACCATTGCCCAACGGAAATGACCCAGCTTGAACAGTGGGGATGCCCGTGGAGCCGACGTCCGGACGGCAGCGTCAACGTCCGCCGCTTCGGTGGAATGAAGATCGAACGTACCTGGTTTGCCGCCGATAAAACCGGCTTCCACATGCTGCACACCCTGTTCCAGACGTCACTCCAGTTCCCACAAATTCAGCGCTTCGACGAACACTTCGTTCTCGACATTCTGGTGGACGACGGCCAGGCGCGCGGCCTGGTGGCGATGAACATGATGGAAGGCACGCTGGTCCAGATCCGCGCCAGCGCGGTAGTCATGGCGACCGGCGGCGCGGGCCGCGTTTATCGCTACAACACCAACGGCGGCATCGTGACCGGAGACGGTATGGGCATGGCGCTCAGCCATGGCGTGCCGCTGCGCGATATGGAGTTCGTGCAGTATCACCCAACCGGCCTGCCCGGCTCCGGCATTCTGATGACGGAAGGCTGCCGCGGCGAAGGCGGCATTCTGGTCAACAAAAACGGCTATCGCTATTTGCAGGATTACGGCATGGGTCCGGAAACCCCGCTCGGCGAGCCGAAAAACAAATACATGGAGCTCGGCCCGCGCGATAAAGTCTCTCAGGCCTTCTGGCACGAGTGGCGCAAAGGCAACACCATCTCCACGCCGCGCGGCGACGTGGTTCATCTCGACCTGCGTCACCTGGGCGAGAAGAAGCTGCTGGAGCGTCTGCCGTTCATCTGCGAGCTGGCGAAGGCCTACGTGGGCGTCGACCCGGTGAAAGAGCCGATTCCGGTTCGTCCAACCGCGCACTACACCATGGGCGGTATTGAAACCGATCAGCAGTGCGAAACCCGCATCAAAGGGCTGTTTGCGGTGGGCGAATGCTCCTCCGTCGGCCTGCACGGCGCAAACCGTCTTGGGTCTAACTCGCTGGCTGAGCTGGTGGTCTTTGGCCGCATGGCGGGCGAGCGCGCGATGGAGCGTGCCGCAACCGCAGGCGAAGCAAACGGCGCGGCGCTGGATGCGCAGGCCGCAGACGTCGAGAAGCGTCTGAAAGGCCTGGTAAACCAGGAAGGCAACGAAAACTGGTCGAAGATCCGCGACGAAATGGGTCTCTCAATGGAAGAGGGCTGCGGGATCTACCGTACGCCAGAGCTGATGCAGAAAACCGTCGACAAGCTGGCGGAACTGCAGGAGCGCTTCAAGCGCGTGCGCATCACCGACACCTCCAGCGTCTTCAACACCGACCTGCTCTACACCATTGAGCTGGGCCACGGCCTGAACGTCGCGGAGTGTATGGCCCATTCAGCCCTGGCTCGTAAAGAGTCGCGCGGTGCGCACCAGCGCCTGGATGAAGGCTGCACAGAACGTGACGACGTTAATTTCCTTAAACACACTCTCGCCTGGCGCGATGCGGATGGCACCACCCGTCTGGGCTACAGCGACGTGAAAATCACCACGCTGCCACCAGCGAAACGCGTGTACGGTGCAGAAGCAGAAGCCGCCGATAAGAAGGAGAAGGCGAATGGCTGAGATGCAAAAACTGAAAGTTGAAGTGGTGCGCTACAATCCGGAAGTGGACACCGCGCCGCACAGCGCTTTTTATGAAGTCCCTTACGACGAGCAAACCTCCCTGCTGGATGCGCTCGGCTATATCAAAGATAACCTGGCGCCAGACCTGAGCTACCGCTGGTCCTGCCGCATGGCAATCTGCGGCTCCTGCGGCATGATGGTCAACAAGGTGCCGAAGCTGGCGTGCAAAACCTTCCTGCGTGATTACACCAAAGGCATCAAGGTTGAAGCGCTGGGCAACTTCCCGATCGAGCGCGATCTGGTGGTTGATATGACCCACTTTATCGAAAGCCTGGAAGCGATTAAGCCGTACATTATCGGCAACCCGCGCACGCCGGATCAGGGGCCCAACACCCAAACGCCGGCCCAGATGGCGAAATACCATCAGTTCTCCGGCTGCATTAACTGCGGCCTGTGCTACGCCGCCTGTCCGCAGTTTGGCCTGAACCCTGAGTTCATCGGCCCGGCGGCGATCACGCTGGCTCACCGCTACAACGAGGATAGCCGCGACAACGGTAAAAAAGAACGTATGGCGCAGCTTAACAGCCAGAACGGCGTCTGGAGCTGTACTTTTGTGGGCTACTGCTCCGAAGTGTGTCCGAAGCACGTCGACCCGGCCGCCGCCATTCAGCAGGGTAAGGTGGAAAGCTCGAAAGACTTTCTTATCGCCACCCTGAAACCACGCTAAGGAGTGCATGATGACGACTAAACGCAAAGCCTACGTGCGGCCGATGCCGTCCACCTGGTGGAAAAAACTGCCGTTTTATCGCTTCTATATGCTGCGTGAAGGCACGGCAGTTCCTGCGGTCTGGTTCAGCCTCGAACTGCTGTACGGCGTTTTTGCCCTCAAGCACGGCCCGGAAGCCTGGGCGAGCTTTGTGGGCTTCCTGCAAAACCCAATCATCGTTGTTCTGAACCTGATTGTGCTCGCAGCCGCGCTGCTTCATACCAAAACCTGGTTTGAACTGGCGCCAAAAGCCGCGAACATTATTGTAAAAGGCGAGAAAATGGGACCAGAGCCGGTCATTAAAGGGCTCTGGGGAGTGACGGCAGTGGTCTCTGTAGTCATTCTGTTTGTCGCACTGTTCTGGTAAGGAGACTATTGTGATCAATCCAAATCCAAAACGTTCAGACGAGCCGGTCTTCTGGGGCCTGTTTGGCGCAGGCGGCATGTGGAGCGCCATTATTGCCCCGGTCATCATCCTGCTGGTCGGGATTATGCTGCCGCTGGGGCTGTTCCCGGGCGACGCGCTGAGCTACGAGCGCGTGATGGCCTTTGCGAGCAGCTTTATTGGCCGCGCGTTCATCTTCCTGACGATCGTTCTGCCGCTGTGGTGCGGCCTGCACCGTATCCACCATGCGATGCACGATCTGAAAATCCATGTACCGAGCGGTAAATGGGTCTTCTACGGTCTGGCGACCATTCTGACGGTGGTCACGCTGATTGCCGTGGTCACTATCTGAGTGAACAGGCCCGCCATCCGGCGGGCCTTTTATTTTTTCATCTTCTCCACCAGCCACCCGGCAAATTCACGCATGGCAGGGGTTTCCGCCCGCGACTGCAGTCTGGTCAGCCAGTAACTGCCGAGATCGATCTGCGTCGCAAACGGCTGCACAATGCGCTCGCTGGCTAACTGATGGGTAAACATATCGACGGGCGCGATGGCTATGCCCACGCCCGCCTGCGCCGCTTCCAGCATCGTGACTGACGAATCGAACACCATCACACGATGCGTTGGTGAAGGCGGGAGTTCGCCAGCTGCCTGCATCCACGCGCTCCACTCGTCGCGTCGGTAGGAGCGCAGCAGCGTAAACCTGAGGATGTCGGACGGACTGTGCAGTTCGGCGGCGATATCCGGCGTGCACAGCGGCGCGAGCGGCGCATGGCAAAGAAACTCGGCCTCGGTGCCGTGCCACGCCCCTCCACCGTAGCGGATGGTGTAATCAAGACCTTCGGCAGCCGGATCGACGCGGTTGTTATGGGTAGAAAGCTGAAGATCGATGTGCGGATAGCTGCGGCGAAAATCATCCAGACGGGAGAATAAAACGCCGGTCGCGAACGTGCCCACCACGCCGATTTTCAGCTTCTCCTGCGCGCGATGGTTAGCAAAGCGATCCAGCATTCCGGCTATACGGTCAAACGAATCATTCAGCACCGGCAGCAGGTTCTCGCCCTCGGTGGTCAGCATCAGCCCGCGCGAAACGCGGACAAACAGCTGACAGTTCAGATGCTGCTCCAGCGCTTTCACATGCTGGCTAATGGCCGAGTGCGTCACGTTCAGCTCAATGGCCGCATGCGTAAAGCTGAGATGCCTTGCGGCCGCTTCAAAGGCTCGAAGCGAATTAAGGGGGAGATAGCTTCGCGTCATGGCCTCATCCGTTAGAAAAATTAACAGCTAATGCTAAATTTAACCGTTTGTCAGATACAGTCAAATCCAACAGACTAGGCCTGTCTGACGGGCCCGGACATCCCCTTGACTCGCTATTACGGAAGATTACTGATGATGAAAAAATCCCTTTGCTGCGCCCTGCTGCTCGGCGTTTCTTGCTCTGCTCTGGCCGCGCCGGTGTCGGATAAACAGCTGGCGCAGGTGGTCGCGGATACGATTACGCCGCTGATGAAGGCCCAGTCCATTCCCGGCATGGCGGTGGCCGTTATTTATCAGGGTAAACCGCACTACTACACCTTCGGCAAAGCCGACGTCGCGGCCAACAAACCGGTCACCCCAGATACCCTGTTCGAGCTGGGCTCTATAAGTAAAACCTTCACCGGGGTATTGGGTGGGGATGCTGTCGCTCGCGGTGAAATTTCTCTGGGCGATCCGGTGACCAAATACTGGCCTGAGCTGACAGGCAAGCAGTGGCAGGGCATTCGGATGCTGGATCTGGCGACCTACACCGCCGGCGGTTTGCCGCTACAGGTACCGGATGCGGTGACGGATAACGCCTCACTGCTGCGCTTCTATCAACGGTGGCAGCCGCAGTGGAAGCCGGGCACAACACGTCTTTATGCAAACGCCAGCATCGGCCTGTTCGGGGCGCTGGCGGTTAAACCTTCCGGCATGCGTTACGAGCAGGCAATGACCGAGCGGGTATTTAAACCGCTGGCGCTGCATCACACCTGGATTAACGTTCCAGAAGCGGAAGAGAAAAATTACGCCTGGGGCTACCGTGATGGTAAAGCCGTTCACGTTTCGCCGGGAATGCTGGACGCGGAAGCCTATGGCGTCAAAACCAACGTGCAGGATATGGCAGACTGGGTGATGGCAAACATGGCACCGGAGAAGGTCGCTGACGCCTCACTTAAGCAGGGCATCGCGCTGGCGCAGTCGCGCTACTGGCGGATAGGTTCAATGTACCAGGGTCTGGGCTGGGAGATGCTCAACTGGCCGGTGGAGGCCAAAACGGTGGTCGAGGGGAGTGACGGCAAGGTGGCGCTGGCCGCCTTGCCGGCGGTCGAGGTAGTTCCTCCGGCACCGCCTGTAAAAGCCTCCTGGGTGCACAAAACCGGATCGACTGGCGGGTTCGGCAGCTACGTGGCCTTTATTCCGGAAAAACAGATCGGGATCGTGATGCTGGCGAATAAAAGTTACCCCAACCCGGCGCGCGTTGACGCGGGTTATCGTATTTTGAGCGCGCTGAAGTAAAACACTGCCGGGTAGCGGCTTCACCCTACCCGGCCACATCCACATTTTCCTGCCGTCATCTACACTTAACAAAAAACGGTAAGGAAATTCTTATGCGCATTCTGTCCGTTATTGCCGTCGTGACGGCCGCATTTTTAGCTGTGGCCTGCAGTTCCCCCACTCCCCCGCCCGGCGTTACGGTGGTTAGCAACTTCGACGCACAGCGCTTCCTCGGTACGTGGTATGAAATCGCCCGTATGGATCATCAATTTGAACGCGGTTTAGAGAAAGTCACGGCCACCTACAGCGCGATGGATGACGGCGGGATCCAGGTCGTTAATCGCGGCTATAACCCGGATCGGCAGATGTGGCAGCAGTCGGTTGGTCAGGCCTATTTCACCGGCGCGTCGAACCGCGCCGCGCTGAAGGTCTCCTTCTTCGGCCCGTTCTACGGCGGGTATAACGTCATTGCGCTGGACAGAGAGTACCGCCACGCGCTGATCTGTGGGCCGGATCGCAACTACCTGTGGATCCTCTCCCGCACGCCAGCGATCTCTGCGGAAATGAAGCAGCAGATGCTTAACGTTGCGACCCGGCAAGGGTTTGATGTGACGAAATTAATCTGGGTGAAACAGCCGCATTAGTGCGTGCTGAGTTTTAACCCAATGATACCCGCGACAATCAATGCGAGGCTGGCAATACGCGCCAGGCTCGCGGATTCCCCCAGCAGGAGAATGCCGGTAATGGCAGCGCCTACCGCGCCAATTCCCGTCCAGACAGCGTAAGCCGTCCCTACGGGCAGGGTGCGCATCGACCATGAAAGCATGACGATACTGACAATCATCGCGGCAATGGTAATAACGCTGGGCGTCAGGCGGGTAAAACCGTGGGTGTATTTCAGGCCAATAGCCCATACCACTTCGAGTAAACCGGCAATAACAAGAACGATCCAGGACATAACAGGCTCCTTAACTTAACGACAAGTTGGGGCCGTCCCCGATGAGTGATGCGCTTGCGGGTCGTCCCGCAAGGCAGAGATTGAGCCTCTTATTTTGGTTAGCGAGAAATTTTTTTTCAATCCTTTTCTGCTGAACGCGTTAAGGCAAGAAATAGCCTCTGTAAGGCACGTAGTTCCGGCATTTATAACTCATCCGACTTCTCTATGATGTTAGGCTTTCTGATGGCAGGAAGCCAAACCACTAGCCGACTGCGAATATTTTATGTTCAAAATTCTTTTGGTTGACCGTTGTCACTTCACCCGCACGGGATTTGAAGCATGGCTCAATCATTCCGGCCTGTTTCCGGGTCAATTCGTCGTAACCGGGTTAAATAATCTCTTTCTTGCCAGAGAGCATATTTTGCAATGGAAGCCTTCGCTGGTGATCGCCGATTTATATAGCTTTCGGCAGGATATGCACCACTTCCAGCAGCTCTCTTCCCTGCTGATTGCCAGCGAAACGCTGCCTTTTATACTGCTGCAGTCGGGGCAGGAGCAGGAGATGACGGATTATCTTGCGCATTACCCGGTATGGTCTTCGCTGTCGAAGCATACCGATCTGGAAGGATTAGCGACGGTTATCAATGACGCCCTGACGTCATGCGCCACTGCGGAAATACCAAAAGTTGCGGCACCGCTGCTGACGCGTCAGGAAGAGAGAGTGCTGACTTTGTGGATGGATGGCGCAAGCAACCAGAAGATTGCCAGCAATTTACGTATTAACGGTAAGACGGTATATACGTACAAACGCAACATCCGCATGAAGCTGCATATGGATACGCGCTATTCCCCGTTTTTATCGCTACAGGAAGCGGAGAATTGACGGTACGGTGAAACCAGGCGCCGTACCGTCGCTTTCATTAGTTCTGAGCTTTAGTTGCTGCACCAGAAATAGCGTTACCACCGTCGGAGATATCTTCCCCTACGCCACGGGTGGTGTTACATGCAGTCAGTACCGAAGAAAGCACCAGAACAGAAAAGATCGCTGCAATTGTTTTCTTAACCATAATATCTTCCTTTTATAGCCAAAGTTATTTTGTGTATAGCAACTTAAGAATAGACAAGATCTTGTCGTTTGACGGAAAAGGAAGAATTTTTAGGAAAATTAGACGGAATTAGCTGGCAGCATGGGAAATGATATGGCCGAGATCCTGGATATCTTCACCCACGCCACGCGCGGTGTTGCAACCGGAGAGAATGGCGCCGGAGAGCGCTAACAGAAGCAGAATTTTAACGGTGCGTTTCATCTTCCCTGCCTGCAAAATCAGGCGCAGCGGGCGCTGCGCCTTATATCATCACGTAAATTACTTCACGCGGGATACGTATTCGCCGGAGCGGGTATCCACTTTGATCACTTCACCAATCTGAACGAACAGCGGCACTTTTACCACAGCGCCGGTGGACAGCGTTGCTGGCTTGCCGCCGGTACCTGCGGTATCACCTTTCAGGCCTGGATCGGTTTCAACGATTTCCAGCTCAACGAAGTTCGGAGGCGTAACGGCGATAGGCTGACCATTCCACAGGGTCACGATGCACTCAGCCTGATCCAGCAGCCATTTGGCGTTGTCGCCAATCGCTTTCGCGTCAGCAGACAGCTGCTCGAAGGTTTCGTTGTTCATGAAGTGCCAGAACTCACCGTCGTTGTACAGGTAAGTCAGGTTCATATCGACAACATCAGCGCCTTCAGCGGAGTCAGTAGATTTGAAGGTTTTCTCAACACGGGTACCGGTCAGGAGGCGGCGCAGCTTAACGCGCGCAAATGCCTGGCCTTTACCTGGTTTAACGAATTCGCTGGCTTCAACCGCGTACGGTTCGCCGTCCATCATGATTTTAAGACCAGCACGAAAATCGTTGCTATAGTACGTTGCCATAAGGCCCTCTAAATTTGTTAACTGGTAGCTAAGCCACAAAATGGCGCATATTGTAACCCTAAACACCCCGTCCAGAGAAGATTGGTTATCGCAACTTGCCGATGTAATCACCAGTCCTGATGAATTGCTGCGTCTTTTAGACCTCGAACAGCATGAAACGTTGCGTGCAGGCCGTGAGGCGAAGCGCCTTTTCGCCCTGCGCGTTCCCCGCGCGTTTGTTGCCCGCATGGAAAAAGGGAATCCCGACGATCCATTGCTTAAACAAACGCTTACCTCTCAGGACGAGTTTATTACGGCACCAGGATACAGCACCGATCCTCTGGAAGAGCAGAACAGTGTGGTACCGGGGTTGCTGCATAAATATCGCAACCGTGCCCTGCTGCTGGTAAAGGGCGGCTGCGCGGTAAATTGCCGCTATTGCTTCCGTCGTCACTTCCCTTATGCCGAAAATCAGGGCAACAAGCGCAACTGGCAGGTGGCGCTGGACTACATCGCGGCGCACCCGGAGCTGGATGAGATCATCTTCTCCGGCGGCGATCCGCTGATGGCTAAAGATCATGAGCTGGACTGGCTGCTGACTCAGCTTGAGTCCGTTCCGCACGTTAAGCGTCTGCGCATTCACAGCCGTCTGCCGATCGTGATCCCGGCGCGTATTACCGACGCGCTGGTCACGCGCCTCGAACAGTCCCGTTTGCAGGTGCTGCTGGTGAACCATATCAACCATGCGAATGAAATTGACGCAGACTTTCGTGCATCGATGGCGCGTTTGCGTATGGCGGGCGTCACGCTGCTCAACCAGAGCGTACTGCTGCGCGGCGTAAACGACAGCGCCCGCGTGCTGGCCGATCTCAGCAATGCCTTATTTGATGCGGGCGTGATGCCGTATTACCTGCACGTTCTGGATCGCGTACAGGGTGCGGCACACTTCATGGTGACGGATGACGAGGCCCGACAGATTATGCGCGAACTGTTAACGCTGGTTTCAGGTTATATGGTGCCGAAGCTGGCACGCGAGATTGGCGGAGAGCCGAGCAAGACGCCGCTGGATTTGCAGCTTCGGCAACGCTAGCTTCCCTAACCCTCTCCCTGCGGGGAGAGGGAAAAGGCTATCAGTTCGGGCACTTATAGACCTGGCCGTTCATCTGGCTGGCGGTCGGCACAAAGCTGGACAGCATCCCCTGCGTCGGGCTGCTTACGCCGTAAATCACGTTACCGCCCATTGCCGCAGCCTGATTACGCAGGGCGTTGGCCGCACCGCGCATAGAGCCGCCCTCTTCGCCGTGCTGTCCCGACATCCAGTTGCTTTGCTCGCCGGTGGCGGTGCCTAACAGCTGGCATTCGCTGCCCGGCTTATCTTCCACAAAGCGAACGCTCTGGCCCGCTGCCGTCAGCTCATTGCTGGTGCTACAACCCGCCAGCAGCAATGCTGCACCTACAATCCCTGCACAGACTTTTATGCGCATGTTATTCCTCGTTTTCAATAAGCTGGACAGTAGTTGTCCGCGTGTAAACCTTATACTAAAAAGATGACCAAAAGAAAAATGCTGAGCATTTCTGCGAGCCAGATTCCGCCCGGCACTCCTCCGACATCTTAAATGAATTCTGATAATAACCTTTGGGATATCGTGTTTTAGCCCCCGATCGTTTTTAGTGGTGCGACGTACAACTTTTGTACGCGACTAGAACAGGGGGTTTCATGAGTGCATCATCCTCAGGAGAGGAAAAAGTGACATGGGTGGGCTATCTGGCGTTCGTGCTCACCATCGTATTTTTCTCAGGCTTTTTCGCCAAAAGCACCGAATGGTGGCGGGTGCTGGATTTTACCGTCTTAAACGGCAGCTTTGGGCCGGTGAACGGCGCGCTAACGTTTCGCGGCGAGGGCGGCTCGGGGGCGAAAGACGGTTTCTTGTTTGCCCTTGAGCTGGCGCCGTCGGTCATTTTATCGCTCGGGATCATTGCCGTCACCGAAGGGCTGGGCGGGCTGCGTGCCGCCCAAAAGCTTATGACGCCCGTTTTGCGCCCGCTGCTTGGCGTGCCGGGCATTTGCTCTCTGGCGCTTATCGCCAACCTGCAAAACACCGATGCAGCCGCAGGGATGACCAAAGAGTTGACCGACGAAGGGGCGATAACGGACCATGAGCGCGCCATTTTCGCCACCTTCCAGACCAGCGGTAGCGCCATTATTACTAACTACTTTTCTTCCGGAGCAGCCCTCTTTGCCTTCATTACCGTCCCGGCGATCGCGCCGCTGGCGGTCATTCTGGTGTTCAAATTTGTTGGCGCCAACTTCCTGCGGCTGTGGATCGCCCACTTGGAACATCGTCGTATTCAGGAGGAAAAATGATCGCCCAGCCGCGTAAAAATATGATGGACATGTTTATCGATGGCGCCCGCCGCGGCTTCACCATCGCCACCACCAGCCTGCTGCCGAACGTGGTTATGGCGTTTGTCCTCATTCAGGCGCTCAAGGTCACTGGCCTGCTGGATGTTGTCGGCAGGATATGCGAGCCGATTATGGCGCTGTGGGGACTTCCGGGCGCGGCGGCTACGGTCCTTCTTGCCTCGGTGATGAGTATGGGCGGCGGCGTGGGGGTTTGCGCCAGCCTGGTCGTTGCCGGCACGCTCAGCGGCCATGATGCCACCATCCTGCTGCCCGCCATCTACCTGATGGGCAATCCGGTGCAAAACACGGGCCGCTGCCTCGGCACCGCGGGCGTGAACCCGAAATATTACCCGCACATAATTACTCTCTGCGTCATTAATGCCCTGCTCTCAATGTGGGTGATGCAGCTACTCTTCTGAGGAGATAAAAATGGATTTTTCAGTGCCGGAATCCCCGCGTTTCCGAAATGCACATCTTGTTTGAGTAACGGCTCGACGGGCAATAAAAAACCCCGGGCATCGCTGCCCGGGGTTCGTTCTGAAAGGTTCAGAACAACATGATTACATCATGCCGCCCATTCCACCCATGCCGCCCATACCGCCAGCAGCACCTAAGTCAGGCGCGTCGCCTTTAGGCAGGTCGGTTACCATGCACTCGGTAGTGATCATCAGGCCAGCTACAGATGCCGCGTACTGCAGAGCAGAACGGGTAACTTTAGTTGGATCCAGGATACCGAAGTCGATCATGTTGCCGTATTCTTCCGTTGCAGCGTTGTAACCGTAGTTACCTTCACCCGCCTTCACGTTGTTCGCTACCACAGACGGCTCTTCACCGGCGTTGGATACGATCTGACGCAGAGGAGCTTCCATTGCGCGCAGCGCAACTTTGATACCCACGTTCTGGTCTTCGTTCTGAGCGGTCAGGCCAGCCAGTTTAGCGGCTACACGCACCAGCGCGACACCACCACCAGCAACCACGCCTTCTTCTACCGCAGCACGGGTCGCGTGCAGGGCATCGTCAACGCGAGCTTTCTTCTCTTTCATTTCAACTTCGGTTGCAGCACCCACTTTGATTACCGCAACGCCGCCTGCCAGTTTCGCCACGCGCTCCTGCAGTTTTTCACGGTCGTAATCGGAAGTTGCTTCTTCGATCTGCTTGCGGATCTGACCAACGCGGCCCTGAATAGCGGCTTCTTCACCCACACCGTCGATGATGGTGGTGGTGTCTTTGTTGATCACAACGCGTTTCGCCTGGCCCAGGTCTTCCAGGGTCGCTTTTTCCAGCTCCATACCGATCTCTTCAGAGATCACGGTACCACCGGTCAGGGTAGCGATATCCTGCAGCATCGCTTTACGGCGATCGCCGAAGCCAGGTGCTTTAACCGCAGCCACTTTCACGATGCCGCGCATGGTGTTGACCACCAGCGTTGCCAGCGCTTCGCCTTCAACATCTTCAGCGATGATAACCAGCGGCTTGCCTGCTTTCGCAACGGCTTCCAGTACTGGCAGCATTTCGCGGATGTTGGAGATTTTCTTGTCAGCCAGCAGGATGAACGGGCTTTCCAGCTCAACGGCGCCAGTTTCTGGCTTGTTGATGAAGTATGGGGACAGGTAACCGCGATCGAACTGCATACCTTCAACCACGTCCAGTTCGTCTTCCAGACCGGTACCGTCTTCAACGGTGATAACGCCTTCTTTACCGACTTTATCCATCGCTTCAGCGATCAGTTTACCTACGGTTTCGTCGGAGTTAGCGGAGATGGTACCAACCTGAGCAATAGCTTTAGAGTCAGAGCACGGTACGGACAGCGCTTTCAGTTCTTCAACAGCGGACGCGACAGCTTTGTCGATACCACGTTTCAGATCCATTGGGTTCATGCCCGCAGCAACAGCTTTCAGGCCTTCGGTGATGATCGCCTGCGCCAGTACGGTCGCGGTGGTGGTACCGTCACCTGCTGCATCGTTCGCTTTAGAGGCAACTTCTTTCACCATCTGCGCACCCATGTTTTCGAACTTGTCTTCCAGCTCGATTTCACGTGCAACAGAAACACCATCTTTGGTGATGGTTGGTGCGCCGAAGGATTTATCCAGCACTACGTTACGGCCTTTCGGGCCCAGGGTGACTTTCACTGCGTCTGCCAGTACGTTTACGCCGCGGAGCATTTTTACACGAGCGTCGTTACCGAATTTTACGTCTTTAGCTGCCATGTTCTTATTTCCTCAAATTCGTACAGTTTCGTGCGTTAATTACGCTTCAACAATTGCCAGAATATCGCTCTCGGACATGATCAACACTTCTTCATTGTCGATCTTCTCGGATTTCACGCCGTAGCCATCGTTGAAAATGACGATGTCACCAACTTTAACGTCCAGCGGCTGCACAGTTCCGTTTTCCAGGATGCGGCCCTTACCGACAGCGATGATTTCGCCACGCGTTGATTTTGCTGCTGCAGAACCGGTCAGAACGATACCGCCAGCAGACTTGGTTTCAACTTCTTTACGTTTGACGATCACACGATCATGTAACGGACGAATACTCATTGATAGCTCTCCTTTGAGAAAGTCATTATCAGTTATGGATGACGCCGGTCCGCATGCGGTTTTCCGGCTAGTGCCCTGAGAGATGGGGATAGCTTTTTACCCCTTCAAGGGGTAGCCGAAAAAAAATTTGCGAAAGTGTTACCATCGACTCTCTTTTGACGGTGGCAGGACGAGGTAAATGAGTGGACTCAGGCAGGAGTTGGGGCTGGCGCAGGGCATTGGCCTACTCTCAACGTCATTGTTAGGTACGGGCGTATTTGCGGTTCCCGCCCTGGCGGCGCTGGTAGCAGGAAATAACAGCCTGTGGGCGTGGCCGGTGCTTATCGTGCTGGTATTCCCGGTAGCAATCGTGTTTGCCATCCTCGGCCGGCACTTCCCTAGCGCGGGCGGCGTAGCGCATTTTGTCGGTATGGCGTTTGGTCCGCGGCTGGAGCGCGTGACCGGCTGGCTGTTTCTGTCGGTGATCCCCGTCGGCCTTCCGGCGGCCCTGCATATCGCGACCGGGTTTGGACAGGCGCTGTTTGGCTGGCACGACCACCAGCTGCTGCTGGCTGAACTGGGTACGCTGGCGATTATCTGGTGGGTCGGCTCACGCGGGGCCAGCTCCAGCGCCAATCTGCAAACGCTGGTCGCGGTGTTAATCGTCGCGCTGATCGTCGCCATCTGGCTTGCGGGCGACATTACCCTGGCGGATATTCCTTTCCCCGCGGTGAACGATATCGATCGTCCGCAGCTATTTGCTGCGTTATCCGTCATGTTCTGGTGTTTCGTCGGCCTTGAGGCGTTCGCTCACCTGGCATCCGAATTTAAACAGCCCGAGCGTGATTTTCCGCGCGCCCTGATGATTGGCCTGCTGCTGGCGGGCACCGTGTATTGGGCCTGTACGGTACTGGTGCTGCACTTCAACGCGTTCGGCGACGATAAAGCCGCCGCCGCGTCGCTGCCGGGCATCGTGGTGCAACTGTTTGGCGTAAAAGCGTTGTCGGTGGCCTGCGTAATTGGGTATCTCGCCTGCTTTGCCAGCCTCAATATTTATATTCAGAGCTTCGCCCGGCTGGTGTGGTCTCAGGCACTTTATAAACCGGAAAGCCGCCTGGCTCGCCTTTCTGCACGGCAGCTTCCGATAAATGCGCTGAATACCGTACTGGGCTGCTGTGCGGTGAGTTCCCTGGGCATTTATCTACTCGACATCAACCTTGACGCGCTGATTGTTTACGCCAACGGTATTTTCATCATGATCTACCTGCTGTGCATGCTGGCGGGCTGTCGGCTGCTGAAGGGACGCTATAAGGCGCTGGCGGCCGTCGGGTGTGTGCTGTGTCTGGTGCTACTGGCGATGGTGGGCTGGAAGAGCGTGTACGCTATCGTCGTGCTGGCGGGGCTGTGGGCGTTCTTACCGAAGCGGAGCAGTCTGTGAAATAAAGCCCGGTGGCGCAACGCTTACCGGGCTTAACATTCCTTATCGATCGTCCTTGTGATCTAAGCGGTCACGCTGGTCGTCCTTGCGCTGGTATTCCCCTTCAAAGGTATCTCCCGGCCCGGTACTGAACCCACCGCCCGGCATACGGCTGAATCGCAGATGCGGCAGCAGCTTCAGAGTCAGGTGCTTCTGCACCGGCGGCAGCAGCAACAGCAGGCCGAGGAAGTCGGTGAAGAACCCCGGCAGGATCAGCAGCAGGCCAGCAATAATCAGCGACACGCTTTTGATCATTTCGGCTGCCGGGCTTTCGCCTGCCGCCATCTTCTGCTGCATTAACAGGAAATTTTTGAAACCCTGATTACGCACCAGCGACATGCCGATGACGGAGGTGAAGATCACCAGAATCAGCGTCAGCAGGACGCCCAGCACGTGGGCAACCTGGATGAAAATCGAAATCTCAATGTAAACATAGAGAAAGAAAGCAATAAATGGTATCCAGCGCACTGGCATCTCCTGTGTGGCAGGTGCCTTCGGGCCCCTGTCTGAATGTGTTCGCGAAGCGCGTAGGTTAGAGATGGAGACGGTTAGCCAAAATTCAATCGGTTTGCACGGATATTTTTTTTGGAAATATTAAAGCGGTGACCCATTTCACAGATTAATAATTATCATGGAATCGGGTCGATAATAAGTGATCCAGCTTACGGCAATTCGCTATCATCAGCATATGATCTCGAACATCGGGCCGATTGAGGGAATAATCGTCGGTCAGAAAATATTCAAAACCACATATATACTGTGTGTTTAGTACAATCCATCGGCAGCTTGAAAAGAAGGTTCACATGTTAAACAACATTCGTATCGAAGAAGACTTGTTGGGTACCAGGGAAGTTCCAGCGGATGCCTATTATGGTGTTCATACTCTGAGAGCGATTGAAAACTTCTACATCAGCAACAGCAAAATCAGCGACATCCCTGAATTTGTGCGTGGCATGGTGATGGTAAAAAAAGCCGCGGCTCTGGCGAACAAAGAGCTGCAAACCATTCCTAAAAGCGCTGCAAATGCGATTATCGCCGCGTGCGATGAAGTGCTGAACAACGGCAAGTGCATGGATCAGTTCCCGGTTGACGTCTATCAGGGCGGCGCGGGTACCTCCGTCAACATGAACACCAACGAAGTACTGGCAAACATCGGCCTGGAACTGATGGGCCATCAGAAAGGTGAATACCAGTACCTGAACCCGAACGACCACGTTAACAAATGTCAGTCCACCAACGACGCCTACCCAACCGGCTTCCGCATCGCGGTGTATGCCTCTGTGGTGAAACTGGTGGACGCGATTAACCAGCTGGGCGATGGCTTCCAGCGTAAAGCCGTTGAGTTCCAGGACATTCTGAAAATGGGTCGTACCCAGCTTCAGGACGCGGTGCCAATGACCCTCGGCCAGGAGTTCCACGCGTTTAACGTGCTGCTGAACGAAGAGACCAAAAACCTGCTGCGCACCTCCGAACTGCTGCTGGAAGTGAACCTGGGCGCAACCGCCATCGGTACACGCCTGAACACGCCGGATGGCTATCAGCAACTGGCGGTACAGAAGCTGGCAGAAGTGTCTAACCTGCCGGTGGTGCCTGCCGAAGATCTGATTGAAGCTACCTCCGACTGCGGCGCCTACGTGATGGTGCACAGCGCGCTGAAGCGTCTGGCGGTGAAGCTGTCCAAAATCTGTAACGACCTGCGCCTGCTCTCCTCCGGCCCGCGCGCTGGCCTGAACGAAATCAACCTGCCAGAGCTGCAGGCGGGTTCTTCCATTATGCCAGCCAAGGTGAACCCGGTGGTGCCAGAAGTGGTGAACCAGGTTTGCTTCAAGGTTATTGGTAACGACACCACCGTCACCATGGCTTCTGAAGCCGGTCAGCTGCAGCTGAACGTTATGGAGCCGGTGATTGGCCAGGCGATGTTTGAATCCATTCATATCCTGACTAACGCCTGCTACAACCTGCTGGAAAAATGCATCAACGGCATCACCGCCAATAAAGAGGTGTGCGAAGGCTACGTGTACAACTCAATCGGGATCGTCACTTACCTCAACCCGTTCATCGGCCACCACAACGGCGACATCGTCGGGAAGATTTGTGCCGAAACCGGTAAGAGCGTGCGTGAGGTCGTTCTCGAGCGAGGATTGTTGACCGAAGCCGAACTGGACGATATCTTCTCCGCCCAGAACCTGATGCACCCGGCGTATAAAGCGAAACGATATACCGATGAAAGCGAACAGTAACCGTTCAGGCTAAGCTTCCGAAAGGCACGTCACTTGTGACGTGCCTTTTTTCTTTATGGGCGTTACCAAAACACAACAATTCAATATCAACTTGTTAATGAGCAAGGCAGGTCTTTATGTTTGGAGCAGAACTCGTCATCGTCCTGTTGGCGATTTATTTGGGAGCAAGACTCGGGGGTATCGGCATCGGTTTTGCCGGCGGTCTCGGTGTGCTCGTACTTACCCTTATCTTTCAGATTAAACCCGGCGCCATCCCGTTTGACGTTATCGAAATCATCATGGCGGTTATTGCCGCTATCGCGGCCATGCAGGTCGCTGGCGGTATGGACTACCTGGTGAGCCTGGCGGAGCGTATGCTGCGTCGCCATCCTAAATACATTACCTTCCTTGCCCCGCTGGTGACCTGGTTTATGACCATTCTCGCCGGTACTGGCCACACCGCCTTCTCCACGCTGCCGGTGATCACCGAAGTGGCGAAAGAGCAGGGTATTCGCCCGTCCCGCCCGCTTTCTATTGCCGTGGTGGCATCCCAGATTGCAATCACCGCGTCGCCTATTTCCGCGGCCGTGGTCTTCTTCGCGGGTATTCTTGAGCCGATGGGCGTGAGCTACCTGACGCTGCTGGCAATTTGCATTCCGGTGACGCTGATTGCGGTAATGATCACCGCCGTGCTGTGCAACTTCCTCGGTGCCGAGCTGAAAGACGATCCCGTTTACCAGGAGCGTCTGGCAAAAGGCGAAGTGAGCCTGCGCGGTAGCCAGGTCTTCAGGCTGAAGCCGCACGCAAAACGCTCCGTGCTGCTGTTCCTGATTGGTATCGTTGCCGTCATGTTCTACGCGACCGCCATCAGCGACACGGTAGGCCTCATTCAGAACCCGGTTCTGCCGCGTAACGAAGCGATTGTGGTGTTCATGCTGACCATCGCAACGCTGATTAGCATCACCTGCAAAATCGACACCAGCGAAGTGCTGAACGCCAGCACCTTCAAATCCGGCATGAGCGCCTGCGTGTGCGTACTGGGCGTGGCGTGGCTTGGTGACACCTTCGTAAAAGCGTACATCAGCGATATCCAGACCGTCGCAGGCGACCTGCTGCACAACTATCCGTGGCTGCTGGCGGTGGTGCTGTTCTTTGCCGCGACGCTGCTGTACTCCCAGGCGGCGACCACCAAAGCGCTGATGCCTGCGGCACTGATGCTGGGCGTTACGCCGCTGACGGCGATTGCCTCTTTCGCGGCCGTTTCCGCCCTGTTCGTTCTGCCAACCTATCCAACCCTGCTCGCCGCGGTTGAGATGGATGACACCGGCTCAACCCGTATCGGTAAATACGTGTTTAACCACGCGTTCCTGATCCCGGGCGTGGTGGCGATTACGCTTTGCGTGGTCCTCGGCTTTATCATCGGCGGCATTGTGCTGTAAACGATTAGCCGTTGTAAAAATAGTTAAAATCGGGCCGCTCTGCGGCCCGTTTCATTAATGACCAGACGCCTTGCGTGATATAGTGAAGACTTTCGTGATGAGGAGGTCAGCTTGTGAACACGCCTGATGCTGTTGTTGTACTGTGTACCGCCCCTGATGAAGCTTCTGCCCAGGATCTCGCCGCCAAAGCGTTGGCCGAAAAACTGGCTGCCTGCGTCACGCTGCTTCCCGGCGCTACCTCCCTTTATTACTGGGAAGGCAAGCTGGAGCAGGAGTATGAAGTCCAGATGTTGCTTAAAACCAATCTGACAAATCAGCAGGCGCTCCTCGACTGCCTCAAGTCTCATCATCCATACCAAACCCCGGAACTGCTGGTGCTGCCAGTGGTCCACGGCGATAACGACTATCTCTCATGGCTCAACGCTTCCTTACGCTGATCCTGCTGCTGTGCAGCACGTCAGTTTTTGCCGGGTTGTTTGACGCGCCCGGCCGTTCGAACTTTATTCCTGCCGACCAGGCGTTCGTTTTTGACTTCCAGCAGAACCAGCACGAGCTCAGCCTCACCTGGCAGGTAAAAGAGGGGTATTACCTCTACCGCAAGCAGGTCAGCATCACGCCGGCAAAGGCTAACGTCGGTGCATTGCAGATGCCCGCGGGCGAGTGGCACGAGGACGAGTTCTACGGTAAAAGTGAAATTTATCGTCAGCGCTTAAGCGTGCCCGTCACGGTGAACCAGGCGGATAAAGGCGCTACGCTGACGGTGACCTATCAGGGCTGCGCCGACGCCGGATTCTGCTATCCGCCGGAAACGAAGGTCGTACCGCTCAGCGAAGTGAAAGCGGCTGTCGCCCTTTCTCCGCCCCCCTCCGGCGAGAGCAGCGAAGGCAATACAGACCTTCCGTTCTCAGCGCTTTGGGCCTTACTGATTGGCATTGGCATCGCCTTTACCCCCTGCGTGCTGCCGATGTACCCGCTTATCTCTGGCATCGTGCTGGGCGGCAAACAACGTCTTTCCACCGCCCGCGCGCTGCTTTTGGCCTTTATCTACGTGCAGGGCATGGCATTAACCTATACGGCGCTTGGCCTGGTGGTCGCCGCTGCCGGGTTGCAGTTCCAGGCTGCGCTTCAGCATCCTTATGTGCTTATTGGGCTGTCAGCGGTATTTGTCCTGCTGGCGCTGTCGATGTTTGGTCTGTTCACCCTGCAGCTGCCCTCTTCCCTGCAAACCCGCCTGACGCTGATGAGCAATCGCCAGCAGGGCGGCTCTGCGGGCGGGGTATTCGCCATGGGGGCTATCGCAGGGCTGATTTGCTCTCCCTGCACCACCGCGCCGCTGAGCGCCATCCTGCTGTACATTGCGCAGAGCGGCAACATGTGGCTCGGCGGCGGAACGCTGTACCTCTACGCGCTGGGCATGGGCCTGCCGCTGATTCTGGTGACGGTGTTTGGCAATCGCCTGCTGCCGAAGAGCGGCCCGTGGATGGAGACGGTGAAAACTGCATTCGGTTTTGTCATTCTGGCGCTGCCGGTGTTCCTGCTGGAGCGTATCATCGGTGACGCCTGGGGCATTCGCCTGTGGGCGATGCTTGGCGTGGCCTTCTTCAACTGGGCGTTCATCGTCAGCCTGGGGGCGAAAAAACCGTGGATGCGTCTGGTGCAAATTCTTCTGCTGGCCGCCGCGCTGGTGAGCGTTCGTCCTTTGCAGGACTGGGCGTTCGGCACCCCGAGTGCCCAGGCGCAGGCGCATCTGAATTTCACCCCGGTTAAAAACGTGGATGACCTCAACCACGCACTGGCACAGGCGAAAGGTAAACCGGTCATGCTCGACCTCTATGCCGACTGGTGCGTGGCCTGCAAGGAGTTTGAAAAATACACCTTCAGCGATCCGCAGGTACAACGCGCCCTGAACGACACCGTTCTGCTTCAGGCAAACGTAACCGCCAACAGCGCGCAGGATAAAGCCCTGCTGAAGCAGCTTAACGTGCTCGGCCTGCCTACCATCCTTTTCTTCGATGAAGAGGGGAATGAGCAGCCAGCGCAGCGCATAACCGGGTTTATGGACGCAACGGCTTTCAGCGCGCATTTGCGCAATCGCCAACCGTAAACAACACTTTAGACGGGACAAACCGTTGGGAATAGCGGAGGAGATAACCGTGCAACGCGAAGACGTACTGGGACAAGCCCTGCAATTACTTGAGATTCAAGGGATCGCCAGCACCACGCTTGAGATGGTCGCCGACCGTATCGATTACCCTCTGGATGAACTTAAGCGCTTCTGGCCGGATAAAGAGGCGCTGCTTTACGATGCCCTGCGCTATCTCAGCCAGCAGGTAGATATCTGGCGCAGGCAGCTATTGTTGAATGAAGAGCTGAGCACAGAGCAAAAGCTGCTGGCGCGCTATACCGCGCTGACGGAGTGTGTAAGCAACAACCGCTATCCCGGCTGCCTGTTTATCGCCGCCTGCACCTACTTTCCCGCTCCTGGACACCCTGTTCATCAGCTGGCCGATCGGCAAAAACGGGCAGCGTACGAATTCACGCACGAGCTGCTGACCACGCTTGAAGTGGATGACCCGGCAATGGTGGCGAAGCAGATGGAGCTGGTCCTGGAAGGTTGCCTGAGCCGTATGCTGGTGAACCGTAGTCAGGCGGACGTGGATACGGCGCACCGTCTGGCGGAAGATATCCTGCGGTTTGCTCAGTGTCGTGCGGGTGGGGCGTTAACGTAAGCGTAGTTTGGCTTTTTTGCACCAAAAGCCAGCACATTGCCGTAAAGTTGAGCAGTTGAACCGCTTTTCCCGAAATAGTGTTGACGATCTCACGTGATTGCGGTTTAATGCGCTCCGTTGCCCGGATAGCTCAGTCGGTAGAGCAGGGGATTGAAAATCCCCGTGTCCTTGGTTCGATTCCGAGTCCGGGCACCACTATTCTAAGAACCCAGCCTATGGCTGGGTTTTTGCTTTTCTGCATATACTCCGCATTAAGTTCCTGTCCTGCCAGGCCGGTTTGAATTTTATCTACCCGCTTCTACCCGCCATTATCAGGCCGATATCTTTATCCTCTTCTTCTTCTCGTGCATGAGCGCACAGGCTTTACGAGAGGCGCTACGACGCGGTAAGTTCTTAAGCATAGACGTGGGGAGGGATCGTTCGATCGACATTGCCGGGTGGCGTTTTCACCTTTCCCGGCCTGCCATACGCACAGCACTTTTTTGCGTTTAAAACGCACAAAGCAAAAAACCCCGCACCTTACGGTACGGGGTTCTTCTTGATTGATGCCTGGCAGTTCCCTACTCTCACATGGGGAGACCCCACACTACCATCGGCGCTACGGCGTTTCACTTCTGAGTTCGGCATGGGGTCAGGTGGGACCACCGCGCTAAAGCCGCCAGGCAAATTCTGTTAATCTGTATCAGGCTGAAAATCTGTCTCTTCGCCAAAACATCTTCGGCGTTGTAAGGTTAAGCCTCACGGTTCATTAGTATCGGTTAGCTCAACGCATCGCTGCGCTTACACACCCGACCTATCAACGTCGTCGTCTTCAACGTTCCTTCAGGACTCTCAAGGAGTCAGGGAGAACTCATCTCGGGGCAAGTTTCGTGCTTAGATGCTTTCAGCACTTATCTCTTCCGCATTTAGCTACCGGGCAGTGCCATTGGCATGACAACCCGAACACCAGTGATGCGTCCACTCCGGTCCTCTCGTACTAGGAGCAGCCCCCCTCAATTCTCCAGCGCCCACGGCAGATAGGGACCGAACTGTCTCACGACGTTCTAAACCCAGCTCGCGTACCACTTTAAATGGCGAACAGCCATACCCTTGGGACCTACTTCAGCCCCAGGATGTGATGAGCCGACATCGAGGTGCCAAACACCGCCGTCGATATGAACTCTTGGGCGGTATCAGCCTGTTATCCCCGGAGTACCTTTTATCCGTTGAGCGATGGCCCTTCCATTCAGAACCACCGGATCACTATGACCTGCTTTCGCACCTGCTCGCGCCGTCACGCTCGCAGTCAAGCTGGCTTATGCCATTGCACTAACCTCCTGATGTCCGACCAGGATTAGCCAACCTTCGTGCTCCTCCGTTACTCTTTGGGAGGAGACCGCCCCAGTCAAACTACCCACCAGACACTGTCCGCAACCCGGATTACGGGTCTACGTTAGAACACCAGCCATTAAAGGGTGGTATTTCAAGGGCGGCTCCACGCAGACTGGCGTCCACGCTTCAAAGCCTCCCACCTATCCTACACATCAAGGACCAGTGTTCAGTGTCAAGCTATAGTAAAGGTTCACGGGGTCTTTCCGTCTTGCCGCGGGTACACTGCATCTTCACAGCGAGTTCAATTTCACTGAGTCTCGGGTGGAGACAGCCTGGCCATCATTACGCCATTCGTGCAGGTCGGAACTTACCCGACAAGGAATTTCGCTACCTTAGGACCGTTATAGTTACGGCCGCCGTTTACCGGGGCTTCGATCAAGAGCTTCGCGTTGCCGCTAACCCCATCAATTAACCTTCCGGCACCGGGCAGGCGTCACACCGTATACGTCCACTTTCGTGTTTGCACAGTGCTGTGTTTTTAATAAACAGTTGCAGCCAGCTGGTATCTTCGACTGATTTCAGCTCCACCCGCAGGGGCTTCACCTACATATCAGCGTGCCTTCTCCCGAAGTTACGGCACCATTTTGCCTAGTTCCTTCACCCGAGTTCTCTCAAGCGCCTTGGTATTCTCTACCTGACCACCTGTGTCGGTTTGGGGTACGATTTCGTGTTACCTGATGCTTAGAGGCTTTTCCTGGAAGCAGGGCATTTGTTACTTCAGCACCGTAGTGCCTCGTCATCACACCTCAGCGTTAAAAAGGTACCGGATTTACCTGGAACCTCCGCCTACATGCTTAAACCGGGACAACCGTCGCCCGGCTAACATAGCCTTCTCCGTCCCCCCTTCGCAGTAACACCAAGTACAGGAATATTAACCTGTTTCCCATCGACTACGCCTTTCGGCCTCGCCTTAGGGGTCGACTCACCCTGCCCCGATTAACGTTGGACAGGAACCCTTGGTCTTCCGGCGAGCGGGCTTTTCACCCGCTTTATCGTTACTTATGTCAGCATTCGCACTTCTGATACCTCCAGCACCCCTCACAGGACACCTTCAACGGCTTACAGAACGCTCCCCTACCCAACAACGCCTAAGCGTCGCTGCCGCAGCTTCGGTGCATGGTTTAGCCCCGTTACATCTTCCGCGCAGGCCGACTCGACCAGTGAGCTATTACGCTTTCTTTAAATGATGGCTGCTTCTAAGCCAACATCCTGGCTGTCTGTGCCTTCCCACATCGTTTCCCACTTAACCATGACTTTGGGACCTTAGCTGGCGGTCTGGGTTGTTTCCCTCTTCACGACGGACGTTAGCACCCGCCGTGTGTCTCCCGTGATAACATTCTTCGGTATTCGTAGTTTGCATCGGGTTGGTAAGCCGGGATGGCCCCCTAGCCGAAACAGTGCTCTACCCCCGAAGATGAGTTCACGAGGCGCTACCTAAATAGCTTTCGGGGAGAACCAGCTATCTCCCGGTTTGATTGGCCTTTCACCCCCAGCCACAGGTCATCCGCTAATTTTTCAACATTAGTCGGTTCGGTCCTCCAGTTAGTGTTACCCAACCTTCAACCTGCCCATGGCTAGATCACCGGGTTTCGGGTCTATACCCTGCAACTTAACGCCCAGTTAAGACTCGGTTTCCCTTCGGCTCCCCTATACGGTTAACCTTGCTACAGAATATAAGTCGCTGACCCATTATACAAAAGGTACGCAGTCACCCCATAAAGAGGCTCCCACTGCTTGTACGTACACGGTTTCAGGTTCTTTTTCACTCCCCTCGCCGGGGTTCTTTTCGCCTTTCCCTCACGGTACTGGTTCACTATCGGTCAGTCAGGAGTATTTAGCCTTGGAGGATGGTCCCCCCATATTCAGACAGGATACCACGTGTCCCGCCCTACTCTTCGAGTTCACAGCATGTGTGCTTTCGTGTACGGGACTATCACCCTGTACCGTCGGACTTTCCAGACCGTTCCACTAACACACAAGCTGATTCAGACTCCGGGCTGCTCCCCGTTCGCTCGCCGCTACTGGGGGAATCTCGGTTGATTTCTTTTCCTCGGGGTACTTAGATGTTTCAGTTCCCCCGGTTCGCCTCGTTAGCCTATGTATTCAGCTAACGATAGTGCAACGAATTGCACTGGGTTTCCCCATTCGGACATCGCCGGGTCAAGGGTTCATATCACCTCGCCGGCGCTTTTCGCAGATTAGCACGTCCTTCATCGCCTCTGACTGCCAGGGCATCCACCGTGTACGCTTAGTCGCTTAACCTCACAACCCGAAGATGTTTCACTTCTGATTGCGAAAATTTGAGAGACTCGAACACACATGAGCTGTGTGTCGTTTCAATTTTCAGCTTGATCCAGATTTTTAAAGAGCAAATATCTCAAACGTCACCCGAAGATGAGTTTTGAGATATTAAGGCAGGTGACTTTCACTCACGAACCAGCAAGTGGCGTCCCCTAGGGGATTCGAACCCCTGTTACCGCCGTGAAAGGGCGGTGTCCTGGGCCTCTAGACGAAGGGGACACTGAAGTCTCAATCGCAAGACGCCTTGCTGTTTACTTTTCATCAGACAATCTGTGTGAGCACTGCAAAGGCAGGTTCTTTAAGGTAAGGAGGTGATCCAACCGCAGGTTCCCCTACGGTTACCTTGTTACGACTTCACCCCAGTCATGAATCACAAAGTGGTAAGCGCCCTCCCGAAGGTTAAGCTACCTACTTCTTTTGCAACCCACTCCCATGGTGTGACGGGCGGTGTGTACAAGGCCCGGGAACGTATTCACCGTAGCATTCTGATCTACGATTACTAGCGATTCCGACTTCATGGAGTCGAGTTGCAGACTCCAATCCGGACTACGACGCACTTTATGAGGTCCGCTTGCTCTCGCGAGGTCGCTTCTCTTTGTATGCGCCATTGTAGCACGTGTGTAGCCCTACTCGTAAGGGCCATGATGACTTGACGTCATCCCCACCTTCCTCCAGTTTATCACTGGCAGTCTCCTTTGAGTTCCCGGCCGGACCGCTGGCAACAAAGGATAAGGGTTGCGCTCGTTGCGGGACTTAACCCAACATTTCACAACACGAGCTGACGACAGCCATGCAGCACCTGTCTCAGAGTTCCCGAAGGCACCAATCCATCTCTGGAAAGTTCTCTGGATGTCAAGAGTAGGTAAGGTTCTTCGCGTTGCATCGAATTAAACCACATGCTCCACCGCTTGTGCGGGCCCCCGTCAATTCATTTGAGTTTTAACCTTGCGGCCGTACTCCCCAGGCGGTCGACTTAACGCGTTAGCTCCGGAAGCCACGCCTCAAGGGCACAACCTCCAAGTCGACATCGTTTACGGCGTGGACTACCAGGGTATCTAATCCTGTTTGCTCCCCACGCTTTCGCACCTGAGCGTCAGTCTTTGTCCAGGGGGCCGCCTTCGCCACCGGTATTCCTCCAGATCTCTACGCATTTCACCGCTACACCTGGAATTCTACCCCCCTCTACAAGACTCTAGCCTGCCAGTTTCGAATGCAGTTCCCAGGTTGAGCCCGGGGATTTCACATCCGACTTGACAGACCGCCTGCGTGCGCTTTACGCCCAGTAATTCCGATTAACGCTTGCACCCTCCGTATTACCGCGGCTGCTGGCACGGAGTTAGCCGGTGCTTCTTCTGCGGGTAACGTCAATCGGCAAGGTTATTAACCTTACCGCCTTCCTCCCCGCTGAAAGTGCTTTACAACCCGAAGGCCTTCTTCACACACGCGGCATGGCTGCATCAGGCTTGCGCCCATTGTGCAATATTCCCCACTGCTGCCTCCCGTAGGAGTCTGGACCGTGTCTCAGTTCCAGTGTGGCTGGTCATCCTCTCAGACCAGCTAGGGATCGTCGCCTAGGTGAGCCGTTACCCCACCTACTAGCTAATCCCATCTGGGCACATCCGATGGCAAGAGGCCCGAAGGTCCCCCTCTTTGGTCTTGCGACGTTATGCGGTATTAGCTACCGTTTCCAGTAGTTATCCCCCTCCATCAGGCAGTTTCCCAGACATTACTCACCCGTCCGCCACTCGTCAGCAAAGCAGCAAGCTGCTTCCTGTTACCGTTCGACTTGCATGTGTTAGGCCTGCCGCCAGCGTTCAATCTGAGCCATGATCAAACTCTTCAATTTAAGTTTGATGCTCGTGAATTAAACTTCGTAATGAATTACGTATGTTCACTCAGAGACTTGGTATTCATTTTTCGTCTTGCGACGTTAAGAATCCATGTCACTTTGAGTGCCCACACAGATTGTCTGATAAATTGTTAAAGAGCAGTGCAACGCGGCTTTCGCTCACCGTTGCGAGGTGGCGTATATTACGCTTTCCTCTTTCAGAGTCAACCCGTTATTTCAGGATTTTTTCTCTTCAGCCGACCGGGCTGTCTGTGAAGTGATTCACAACCGCCGTGTCGATGGAGGCGCATTATAGGGATCCCAGTTTTTAGCACAAGTACTTTTTAGATCTTTTTTTCCAACTGATGATTTTCCGTGCTTTTCGCTGAAATCCCGCCCGATCCGCTTAAAAATTGACGCATTTTGCCTTGCCTCGATCCACGAATACGATCAAAGTCTTCTTTATAGCGTTCATCTGTATCGAGGTAGATATGTCTTCAGTATTACGTCCCTATAAAGATCTGTTCCCACAGAAAGGCGATCGCGTGATGATCGATGCCAGCAGCGTGGTCATTGGTGATGTTCGCATGGCCGATGATGTCAGCATTTGGCCGCTCGTGGCGATCCGCGGCGATGTTAACTATGTAGCTATCGGTGCACGCACCAATATTCAGGACGGCAGCGTACTGCACGTAACGCATAAATCGTCCTACAACCCGGAAGGCAATCCACTCATCATCGGGGAAGACGTCACCGTCGGCCATAAAGTGATGCTCCACGGCTGCACGATCGGTAACAGAGTTCTCGTTGGGATGGGATCTATTTTGCTGGATGGCGTGACGGTAGAAGATGACGTCATGATTGGTGCTGGAAGCCTTGTTCCGCAAAACAAACGCCTGGAAAGTGGCTATCTCTATTTAGGCAGCCCGGTAAAACAGATCCGCCCCTTAAAAGAGGCGGAAATCGAAGGATTGAAATATTCAGCGAACAATTACGTAAAATGGAAGAATGACTATCTGGATCAGGATAACCAGACCCAGCCCTGATCGTCTTCCTGCCCATCGCGGATTAAATCGCTGGCTTCCTCTTCAAGATCCCAGCGATTTTCGCAAAACACCGCCAACGGATCTGAACCATCAAAGCGCTGGAGCAGCGTGTCCCTTTTAATTGCACAGGTCAGCTGCATTCCATGCACCAGCACCGGGAAGCAGACCGCTTGCCTGCTCTCATCCCAGATTTCTCTGTCGGGAAAATGAATCGCCTGATTCACGCTGTCAGTTCCTGTTTCAGCTTTTCGATAACCGGTTCTACGGCAGGTAACACACCGTGCCACAGCAGCACCGCATGTGCCGCCTGCCCCACCAGCATACCGAGGCCATCAGCCAGATGTTTTGCACCCTGTTGCTCACACCAGGTCAGAAAAGGCGTCTTTCCTGATTGATAAAACATGTCATAGGCGTAGATATGGGAATGTATCAGGCTCGCGGGAATTGCCGGGATCTCTCCATTTATACCGCTGGAAGTGGCATTGATGACCAAATCGAATTCGTGCCCCGCGAGATCATCCAGCGCTACCGCGGTTACGCTGCCCGTATGTTCGAACAATGCCGCCAGCGCTTCTGCTCTGGAGAAGGTACGGTTGGTTATTGTTACCGCGCAGTCCAGTGAAAGGAGAGGAAGCAATACGCCGCGCGACGCTCCCCCCGCGCCGATCAGCAGGATCCGAAAGCCTGGTTTGATAAACGACAGTCTTTGCAGATCGCTAAGTAAACCTATGCCATCGGTGTTATCACCCAGAAGGCGACCATCTTCAAGCCGCTTAAGCGTATTGACGGCGCCTGCGAGGGACGCTCGCTCGGTCAGTTCATCCGCACGCCCGAAAGCCTCTTCTTTAAAAGGCACCGTAATGTTCGCACCTTTACCGCCAGCATCAAAAAAAGCGTTCAGCGTCGGTATAAATGCATCAACGGGTGCAAGGACCCTGCCATACGGGTGATCTATCTGCAACTGCCCGGCGAACAGCTGATGAATCAGAGGCGACTTGCTGTGTGCAATCGGATTACCAAAAACAGCATAGGTTTCCATCATATTACCCCTGGCGAAAACGTTCGCCGGTTAAGGCGTCGCGAATTTCCGACGGGTTAAGACGACCACCGGTTTCACCCACGGCGACCGGGAAATCATTCCCGAACTGCGCCAGAACGTCTTCCGTAGTACGGCAAGGAGGGAGACCGGTCAGGTTGGCACTGGTTGAAACCAACGGTTTGCCAAACGCCTGGCATAACTCCACCACCAGCGGATGGTCGGTTACACGCACCGCGAGCGAATCGAAACGGCCCGTTAACCAGCGCGGCGTAGTCGGTTGCGCAGGAAAAACAAACGTCACGGGACCAGGCCACGCAGAGAAAATGGTTTCCCGCTGTGCAGGCGTCAGCATGGAATCATCAATATAAGGCTTAAGCTGCTCGTAATTCGCAGCGATCAAAATCAATCCTTTTTCCACAGGACGCTGTTTAAGCGCCAGCAACCGGCTAACGGCGACTTCGCTGTCAGGATCGCACCCGACCCCAAAAACGGCTTCTGTTGGATAGGCGATGACTTCTTCTTTTTTCAGGACTTCCACCGCCTGCGCGATGGAGCCTGATGGCAGGTTATTATTCACTGATTTGATCCGCCGAAACCGGCTTTCCACATTGTTTACTGGCGCAAAAGCGTTTCATGCCTTGCGCCGTTTTCTTCTCTATAAGTAACGGATAATCGCAATGAGCGCAGACACCCGCTACTGGTTTGAAATTGATAACGAACTGGCATTCAGGATAGCGATCGCATGAATGGAAGGTCTTACCATAACGGGAGCGGCGCTGCACCAGTTGCCCACGCTGGCACTGAGGGCAGGCAATTGCCGTCTCATCTGGCTTATCAATTTGTTCCGTATGTTCACATTCCGGGTAACGACAGCATCCGATAAACATCCCGAAACGTCCCTGCCGCAGCGCAAGTACACCCCCACAGAGCGGACAGAGCTGACCCTCCAGAATTTTAACAATATGTCCGTCCGCCTGGCTTTTCAGGGGACGAACATAATCACATTCCGGATAGTGTGAACAACCGAGAAACGGACCGTGTTTCCCGGACCGAATAACAAGTTCAGCCCCACACTGTGGGCAGGGCTCGTTTTTATGCACCGTGAAGAGTGCTGATTTGGCCATAACAACTCTTGTTGCTGCACATTGAATTAATGCAGCATACCTTCATTCACTTCAAAGAGTAATTCTTCCATTTGCTGATAGGCGTTTTCACAGCCTGGAATGTTGAACAGAACCATCAGGATCACCCATTTCAGATCTTCCAGTTCAAATTCTGCTGTATCCAGCGCCATAACGCGCTCTATCACCATTTCTCTCGTTTCGAGGTTTAGCACCTGAATCTGCTCAAGGAATAAAATAAATCCCCGGCAGCTGGCATCCAGCCTTTCACACTCTTCAGCTGTATAGATGCGCACAGACAATGGGTCAGAAGCAAGCTGCATCGGTTCGGCGAGGCCGTCCTGATAATCAGCCAGCTTATCCAGCCACATCAACGCATTATAAATATCTTCCCGCTCAAAACCTGCGTCGGTCAGATCCCGTGTTAATTTGTCCTGATCCACGTGCATTTCTGCTTCGTTGTGGATGTAAGTCTCAAACAAATACATCAGTACGTCGAACATGGCATGCCCTCCTTAATCGGACATAGCCGCCGGGTACAGCTGCGATCCACCCTGCTAACTCCAGTTCGAGTAGCTGTGCTACCGTTACTGGCACAGGTTGGCCGGCACGTTCAGCGACAACGTCAACAGGTGTTACCTCATCTCCTACGTTAGCCAGGAGCTTGGGAAATGGCAATGCTACTGCCTCCTGATCTGATGAAATATGTCGCTTTTGAGGTTCATCCTGCAGCCAATGCAATCCGTACTGCAAATTTTCCAGGATATCCTCTTTACAGGTAACCAGCGTCGCCCCCTGCTTTATCAGCCAGTGCGGGCCTTCGCAGCCGGGGTTGCCAATCGGGCCGGGTAACGCAAAGACCTCCCGCCCCTGCTCCAGCGCGCACCTTGCGGTAACCAGCGATCCGCTGCGAATCGCGGCCTCTACCACCAGCACGCCCAGGCTTAACCCACTGATGATCCGGTTACGCCGGGGAAAGTTGCCCGGCCTGGGAGAGGTTGAGAGCGAAAATTCAGAGACGATTGCCCCCTCTGCGGCAATAAGTTGCTCAGCCAGCATTTGATGGCGATGCGGGTAGAGACTGAACAGACCATTTCCCAGCACGGCAATACTTCGCCCTTTTGCCGACAGCGCCGCGTGATGCGCCACGCCATCGATGCCGCAAGCCAGGCCGCTGGTGATGGTAAATCCACATTGAGCGAGTTGTTCACTGAGAATTTTCCCCCACCGCTCGCCGTACCACGAGGGCGCACGGCTGCCCACAACCGCAAGCTGCACGCTATTGAGCGCGTCGACGCTGCCTCGCACAAATAGCGCCCCCGGAAAGTCGGGGATAGTTCGCAACAAAGGCGGAAAGCGAGGATCATCAGCCGTCAGCAGGTGATTCTCCGCCTGGTCCAGCCATTTCAGGCTACGTTCAAGTTCACCCTCACTAAATGAAAAAAACCTTCCGGCCTGTTTGGCCGACAGCCCTGCGTCTCTGACAGCGTCGGCATCAACACACGTCTGGCGAAGCAGCCGCTGGGCGGTTTCCAGCATCGCATCACCACATAACGATCCGATGTTTATAAGCCTTAACCATATCTCTGTGGGCGTCATCCTTTTCCCTGCCATAAGCAGCCTCAGCAATCTTTGCGATTGGTCACTGATGCTGTCAATCGACCGGGGATTTGTCTAGAATAGAAGTAATATTCTTATCAACTCCTGAACACGACTCTGGAAATTTATGGCAGTTTTGCAAGTGTTACATATTCCTGACGAGCGCCTTCGCATCGTCGCGGAACCGGTTAAAGAAGTGAATGCAGAAATTCAGCGTATCGTCGATGATATGTTCGATACCATGTACGCTGAAGAAGGCATTGGCCTTGCGGCGACCCAGGTAGACATTCACAAGCGTATTATCGTGATCGACGTTTCTGAAAACCGCGATGAGCGTCTGGTGCTGATCAACCCTGAGCTGCTCGAAAAAAGCGGCGAAACGGGCATTGAGGAAGGCTGCCTGTCTATTCCTGAACAACGCGCTTTAGTGCCGCGTGCCGAAAAAGTGAAAATCCGCGCACTGGACCGCGACGGCAACCCCTTTGAACTGGAAGCCGACGATCTGCTGGCGATTTGCATTCAGCATGAGATGGACCACCTGGTCGGTAAGCTGTTTATCGATTACCTCTCGCCACTGAAGCAACAGCGCATTCGTCAGAAAGTAGAGAAACTGGACCGTTTGCGCTCTCGCGCATGACGTCCCCCCGGATACAAGGAATAACGTGTCTACATCACTACGTATAATCTTCGCGGGTACTCCTGATTTTGCAGCGCGTCATCTTGACGCGCTGTTATCGTCTGGACACCAGATTGTTGGCGTATTTACGCAACCAGACCGTCCGGCTGGCCGCGGTAAGAAGCTGATGCCAGGTCCGGTAAAAGTCCTGGCAGAGGCGCATGGATTACCGGTGTTTCAGCCAGCCTCATTACGTCCTCAGGAAAACCAGCAGCTGGTGGCTGACCTGAATGCAGATGTGATGGTGGTTGTGGCTTACGGCCTCATTCTGCCAAAAGCGGTACTTGTTATGCCGCGCCTGGGCTGCATTAACGTCCATGGTTCCCTGCTACCGCGCTGGCGCGGCGCGGCGCCAATTCAACGCTCTCTGTGGGCGGGTGATGCTGAAACTGGCGTCACCATTATGAAGATGGACGTAGGTTTAGACACTGGCGACATGCTGCTTAAACTGGCGTGTCCAATTACTACCGAAGATACCAGCGCCACGCTGTATGACAAGCTGGCGGATCTCGGCCCACAGGGGCTGATTGAGACGTTACAGCAGCTTGCTGACAATACGGCTAAGCCTGAAGTTCAGGACGACGCGCTGGTGACCTATGCTGAAAAGCTGAGTAAAGAAGAAGCCCGGATCGACTGGTCCCTGTCAGCGGCCCAGCTTGAACGCTGCATCCGCGCCTTCAATCCATGGCCGATGAGCTGGATGATGATTGATGAGCAGCCGGTGAAAATCTGGAAGGCTTCAGTGATAAGCGGCAATACGGCGGCCGAACCCGGTACGATTATCGATGCCAGCAAGAACGGTATTCAGGTTGCAACCGCGGAAGGGATTTTGAATCTGGAATCGCTACAGCCGGCCGGTAAAAAGGCAATGAGCGCTCAGGATCTCTTAAACTCTCGTCGTGAATGGTTTATTCCTGGCAATCGCCTTGCCTGAACAACTTTCTTCTTAAGGCCCGGTGTTTCCGGGCATTTTTATTTTTACGGTTATGAAAAGACAAAATCTACGCACTATGGCGGCTCAGGCCGTTGAGCAGGTTATCGAGCAGGGCCAGTCATTGAGTAATGTTCTGCCGCCACTGCAACAGAAAGTCTCCGATAAAGACAAAGCCCTGCTTCAGGAGCTTTGCTTTGGCGTTTTGCGCACCCTCTCTCAGCTTGAGTGGTTAATCAATAAGCTGATGTCACGCCCGATGAGCGGCAAGCAACGAACCGTACATTATTTAATCATGGTCGGTTTCTATCAGCTTCTTCACACCCGCATTCCACCTCATGCTGCGCTGGCTGAGACAGTGGAAGGCGCCGTTGCGATTAAGCGTCCCCAGCTCAAAGGACTGATCAACGGCGTGCTGCGTCAGTTCCAGCGTCAGCAGGACGAACTGCTGGCAGAGTTTGCCCAAAGTGAAGCGCGTTTCCTGCATCCGGAATGGCTGCTGAAGCGCCTTAAAAAGGCCTATCCGCAGAAGTGGCAAGAGATTGCTGAAGCCAATAATCAACGTCCGCCGATGTGGTTGCGCGTCAATCGTAACCATCATACTCGCGACGCGTGGCTGGCCCTGCTGGAGGAAGCAGGAATGAGCGGCTTCACCCACGATGCTTATCCTGATGCGGTACGTTTAGCCTCTCCTGCACCAGTACATGCTTTACCCGGTTTTGAAGAGGGCTGGGTAACGGTACAGGACGCTTCCGCACAGGGCTGCATGACCTGGCTTGAACCGAAGGATGGAGAACAGATCCTCGACCTGTGCGCTGCGCCAGGCGGTAAAACAACGCATATCCTCGAAGTGGCGCCACAGGCCAGCGTAATGGCCGTGGACGTTGATGAGCAGCGCCTTTCACGCGTCTACGACAACCTTAAGCGTCTGGGGATGAAGGCGCAGGTTAAGCAAGGCGATGGGCGCAAACCCGCAGAGTGGTGTGGTGAAAGCCGGTTCGATCGCATTTTGCTGGACGCCCCCTGCTCTGCAACCGGCGTCATCCGTCGTCATCCGGATATCAAGTGGCTGCGTCGCGATGGCGATATTAACGAACTGGCACAGCTGCAATCCGATATCCTGGATGCCATCTGGCCACATCTCAAATCCGGCGGAACGCTGGTGTATGCAACCTGCTCTGTACTCCCTGAGGAGAACAGCCAGCAAATTGCAGCCTTCCTGAAACGTACACCTGACGCTGCCCTGCACGATACGGGCACGCCTGAACGTCCGGGCCTGCAAAACCTGCCGGGTGCAGAAGAGGGTGATGGCTTCTTTTACGCTAAGCTAATCAAAGAGTGATGTTGAGAACAGGTCACGAAAGATGAAAATTATCATTCTGGGCGCGGGTCAGGTTGGTGGAACGCTGGCCGAAAACCTCGTTGGTGAAAACAACGATATCACCATTGTGGATACCAACGGCGATCGGCTGCGCGTTTTGCAGGACAAGTTTGACCTTCGCGTTGTGCAAGGGCACGGTTCCCATCCGCGCGTCCTTCGCGAAGCGGGTGCGGACGATGCCGATATGCTGGTAGCAGTAACCAGTTCTGATGAAACCAATATGGTTGCGTGTCAGGTGGCCTACTCCCTTTTCAACACTCCGAACCGTATCGCTCGTATTCGCTCCCCGGACTATGTCCGCGATGCGGAAAAGCTGTTTAACTCAGAAGCGGTACCTATCGATCATCTTATTGCGCCAGAACAGCTGGTTATCGACAGCATTTATCGTCTGATTGAATACCCGGGTGCACTGCAGGTGGTGAACTTTGCTGAAGGGAAAGTGAGCCTGGCGGTCGTGAAGGCATATTATGGCGGCCCGCTGATTGGTAATGCCCTGTCCACCATGCGCGAGCATATGCCCCATATCGATACGCGCGTTGCGGCCATATTCCGTCATGACCGACCCATTCGTCCGCAGGGTTCCACCATTGTTGAAGCCGGCGATGAGGTCTTCTTTATTGCGGCTTCCCAGCACATCCGCGCGGTGATGAGTGAACTACAGCGTCTCGAAAAACCGTATAAGCGTATTATGCTGGTAGGCGGCGGTAATATTGGCGCAGGCCTGGCGAGACGGCTGGAAAAAGACTACAGCGTGAAGCTTATCGAGCGAGATCAGCAGCGTGCGGCGGAGCTGGCTGAAAAGCTTCAAAATACGATCGTGTTTTATGGCGATGCCTCGGATCAGGAGCTGCTGGCCGAGGAGCATATCGATCAGGTCGATCTTTTTATTGCCGTCACCAACGACGACGAAGCGAATATTATGTCCGCGATGCTCGCTAAACGCATGGGGGCAAAAAAAGTGATGGTGCTTATCCAGCGTAAGGCTTATGTCGACCTGGTACAGGGAAGCGTGATTGATATTGCCATATCACCGCAGCAGGCCACCATCTCCGCCCTGCTAAGCCACGTTCGTAAAGCAGATATTGTTGGCGTTTCGTCACTTCGTCGCGGCGTAGCGGAGGCCATTGAAGCCGTCGCCCACGGGGATGAAACGACGTCGCGGGTCGTTGGTCGCGCTATCGACGAAATTAAACTGCCGCCAGGCACTATTATTGGTGCCGTAGTCCGCGGTAATGATGTCATGATCGCCAATGATAATTTACGTATCGAACAGGGCGATCACGTAATTATGTTCCTTACGGATAAAAAGTTTATTACCGACGTAGAGCGTTTATTCCAGCCAAGCCCATTCTTCCTGTAATGAATCGGGTGCTCGGACGAGAGCACCCTTTTATTAACCTTTTAATTCCCATGCCTTTTATTTTTCGTGACGATTATTATCCCCAATGGCATTTGGCTAATCATTTGTTAAACTTATAGGCGTCAGCTGGCACAAGGAGAACATAATGAGTTTTATTAAAGAATTTCGCGAATTTGCGATGCGCGGGAATGTGGTGGATTTGGCAGTGGGTGTCATTATTGGTGCAGCGTTCGGTAAGATCGTTTCATCCTTAGTAGCAGATATTATTATGCCGCCGCTGGGACTGTTGATTGGAGGTATTGATTTTAAACAATTTGCCTTCACGCTTCGGGAAGCTCAGGGCGATATTCCTGCGGTTGTAATGCACTATGGCGTATTCATTCAGAACGTATTTGATTTCGTTATCGTAGCGTTTGCCATTTTCATGGCCATCAAACTCATCAACAGACTCAACCGTAAAAAAGAAGAACCGGCTGCTGCTCCGCCAGCACCATCTAAAGAAGAAGTCTTGCTGACTGAAATTCGCGATCTGTTAAAAGAGCAGAACAACCGCGTTTAATCAGAAGACCGAAACAGGAAGGCCAGTGGTAAAAAAGCGATTCGCTTGCTTGCCACTGGCCTCCCAGTTACCCCGTTGTGCATGTTTTCCCTTACGCAGATAACTTCCTTTTCCTTTTTTATTCTTTTCAACACGTTGTCTGAAGAGCGGGTCGTGAAGCAGTGCCTCTATGGCGTTATCCTTAATTTGTCCCTTAGTGTGCTGATAGCGGCTCATAATTTCTCCTGAGCAAGTTAATGACGGCGGGAGTCTAGACCCTGGCTGCTAAAAAATCAACAACCCTGAGTTTCACTACTGGCACCCTGTTCAAGCGCTTCCAGTATAGAGCAATAAACGCTGCTGTGGGCGGTGCCGCAGCACGCATCATTTAATCTTTGCAGAGAACGCTGCATGCTTTGCAATTCCTGAATACGAGCTTCAACTTCTTCCAGGCGTGCCTGAACGATGCTTTTGGATTCCTGACAGGTATGATGTTCAGGATCGATACGGATCGACAGCAGCTCGCGGATCGATTCCAGCGTGAAGCCGAGCTGACGCGCATAGCGAATAAAACGAAGGCGCTGGAGATCGTGATCCGTATAAAGGCGAAACCCACCTTCTGTTCTGATCTCATGGTCAATCATCTGCTGCTTCTCGTAATAGCGGATGGTATCCGGCGTTACGTTAGCGAGTTTCGCGAGTTCACCTATGCGGTACATCATCACTCCTCATTCATTTTCTGCATCAATCTTTCACTATACTCACCGTGTAAGAAGTCAGTATTCATGCCCGCCTGGCGAAGCTTTAGCTCAATGAGCGCCAGCCGGCGGCTGAGTTCTGCATATCGTGGGTCGTTCTTATGAATGCCTTTAAGCAAATCTGAAAGCTCAACGGCTTCATTACGTTGCTGAAGTTCAGGCGGTAAGCAGCCGGCATTCTTCAGCAAGCGATAACCGGCCCGCAATTCGGGCGCAATGTGCGAATCATCATCCAGTACTAAGGGCTCCCCACAGCCTGGGAGATTATCGAATTCGCCTTTGTGTTGGGCATCGCGAATATGGCGTTCTGCCCACTGATCAAGCAACCACATTATGAGCTCCAGGGGATGAACAAAATTGATACAGGTATTGTAGATAAGTGGGTATTAGGCAGATATAAAAAAACCCGCCGGAGCGGGTTTTTTTACGTTACTGCAGATTACTCTGCAGCAGCTTCTGCTTTCTCTGAACGATCAACCAGCTCGATGTAAGCCATCGGCGCGTTGTCGCCTGCACGGAAGCCACACTTCAGAATGCGAGTGTAACCACCGGCACGGCTCGCGAAACGCGGGCCCAGTTCGTTAAACAGTTTTGCCACGATCTCGTTATCACGAGTACGGGCGAATGCCAGACGACGATTAGCAACGCTGTCAGTCTTGGCAAGAGTAATCAGCGGCTCAACTACGCGACGCAGCTCTTTCGCTTTAGGCAGGGTCGTCTTGATGATTTCATGACGAACCAGTGAACCTGCCATGTTGCGGAACATAGCCTGGCGATGGCTGCTGTTGCGGTTCAGTTGACGACCACTCTTACGATGGCGCATGACCTTATCCTTCTCAGTAAAACCTTAACCTGTGATCCGGTTACTCGTCAGCAATGCTTGCTGGTGGCCAGTTTTCCAGGCGCATGCCCAGAGACAAACCACGTGAAGCCAGCACGTCTTTAATCTCGGTAAGAGATTTTTTACCTAGGTTCGGCGTTTTCAGCAACTCAACCTCGGTACGCTGTACCAGATCACCGATATAGTGGATAGCTTCTGCCTTGAGGCAGTTAGCAGAGCGGACAGTCAATTCCAGATCGTCAACAGGGCGCAGCAGGATCGGATCGAATTCTGGTTTCTCTTCTTTCACTTCCGGCTGACGTACATCACGTAAGTCAACGAAAGCTTCCAGTTGTTCTGCCAGGATGGTTGCCGCACGACGAATCGCCTCTTCAGGATCGATTGTGCCATTGGTTTCCATTTCGATGACCAGCTTGTCCAGGTCGGTACGCTGTTCTACACGCGCTGCTTCAACATTGTAGGCAATACGCTCTACAGGGCTGTAGCATGCGTCGACCAGCAGACGGCCGATTGGGCGCTCATCTTCTTCCGAATGAATTCGGGCAGAAGCCGGCACATAACCACGACCGCGCTGAACTTTGATACGCATGCTAATAGCTGCGTTCTCATCGGTCAGGTGGCAGATCACGTGCTGCGGCTTGACGATTTCAACATCACCGTCGTGGGTGATGTCGGCTGCAGTCACAGGGCCAATGCCAGATTTATTCAGAGTAAGAATAACTTCATCTTTACCCTGAACTCTCACCGCCAGCCCTTTCAGGTTGAGCAGGATTTCAAGGATATCTTCCTGAACGCCTTCTTTGGTGCTGTACTCATGAAGTACACCATCAATCTCAACCTCGGTCACCGCGCAACCCGGCATCGATGAGAGCAGAATACGGCGCAGTGCGTTACCCAGAGTATGGCCAAAGCCACGCTCTAAAGGCTCAAGGGTCACCTTGGCGTGCGTCGAACTCACTTGCTCGATATCTACCAGGCGCGGTTTTAGAAACTCTGTCACAGAACCCTGCATTGTGTCCTCTCTTTGGTACTAAGCTTTACTTGGAGTAAAGCTCGACGATCAGGTGTTCGTTAATGTCCGCAGACAGATCAGAACGTTCTGGCTGACGCTTGAACGTACCTTCCATCTTGCCAGCATCAACTTCCAGCCAGGTTGGCTTTTCACGCTGCTCAGCCAGCTCCAGAGCGGCTTTCACGCGAGATTGCTTTTTCGCTTTCTCACGAATGCTAACAACGTCATTCGCTTTAACCTGATAAGAAGCGATGTTAACAACACGACCGTTTACCATGATTGCTTTATGGCTAACCAGCTGGCGTGATTCAGCACGAGTCGCGCCGAAGCCCATACGGTATACAACGTTGTCCAGACGACCTTCCAGCAGAGCCAGCAGGTTTTCACCTGTGTTGCCTTTCAGACGTGCTGCTTCTTTATAGTAGTTACGGAACTGACGCTCCAGCACACCGTAGATACGGCGAACTTTTTGCTTTTCACGCAACTGCACACCATAGTCAGACAGACGCGGTTTACGCGCACCGTGCTGGCCAGGAGCTTGTTCAATTTTACACTTGGTATCGATCGCGCGAACGCCAGACTTAAGGAATAAGTCGGTGCCCTCACGACGGCTCAGCTTGAGCTTAGGACCCAAATATCTTGCCATTTTCTATCTCCAACTAACCTAAAAAACGAGCGTTATACACGACGTTTTTTCGGCGGACGACAACCGTTATGAGGGATCGGAGTCACATCAGTAATATTAGTGATGCGGAAACCAGCGGCGTTCAGAGCGCGAACAGTAGATTCACGACCCGGACCCGGACCTTTAACCATAACTTCCAGATTCTTGATGCCGTATTCTTTTACGGCTTCAGCGCAACGCTCTGCTGCAACCTGAGCTGCGAACGGAGTGGATTTGCGAGAACCACGGAAACCGGAACCACCGGCTGTTGCCCAACCCAATGCGTTACCCTGACGATCAGTAATAGTAACGATGGTGTTGTTGAAAGAAGCATGGATATGAGCCACGCCGTCAGAGACTTGTTTTCTTACACGTTTACGTGCACGAACTGGTGCCTTTGCCATTATTCAATCACCCCGATTATTTCTTGATCGGTTTGCGCGGACCCTTACGGGTACGTGCGTTGGTCTTAGTACGCTGACCGCGCACTGGCAGACCACGACGATGACGCAAACCGCGATAGCAACCAAGATCCATCAGGCGCTTGATGCTCATGCTGATTTCACGGCGCAGATCACCTTCAACGACAAATTTGGCAACTTCGTCACGCAGCGTGTCGATTTGTTCTTCAGACAGCTCACTGATCTTAACATCTTCAGCGATACCCGCTGCAGCCAGAATGGCTTTGGAACGGGTCTTGCCGACGCCGTAGATCGAAGTTAATGCGATCACAGCATGTTTCTGATCAGGAATGTTAATGCCTGCTATACGGGCCACTATGCACTCCTACTATTTAATATGTACGCACCATGCTGAAAAGCCCGTTTTCAGGATACTCAAATGGAAACGTACAGACATACAAAAGATTGGCTGGCTAATCTAGCCAGCTCAACCCAACTTTGCAAGAAAAATATGCGAAATAATCAGCCTTGGCGCTGTTTATGCTTCGGCTCGGCACTGCAAATCACACGGATGACACCATCACGCTTAACGATTTTGCAGTTACGGCATAATTTCTTGACGGAAGCACGAACTTTCATTTTTACTCTCCGTAACTTCTCAGGCGACCAGTTAGCGGCCGTAGCCTTTCAGGTTCGCCTTCTTCAATGCAGACTCATACTGACTGGACATCATCAGAGTTTGCACTTGAGCCATAAAGTCCATAATCACGACCACAACGATAAGCAGTGAGGTCCCACCGAAGTAGAACGGTACTTTCATTGCATCACGCATGAACTCCGGGATCAGGCAGATAAAAGTAATATAAAGCGCACCAACCAAAGTCAGGCGAGTCATTACTTTATCGATATACTTCGCCGTTTGCTCTCCCGGACGAATTCCTGGTACAAATGCACCGGACTTCTTCAGGTTATCTGCTGTTTCACGCGGGTTGAAGACCAACGCCGTGTAGAAGAAACAGAAGAAGATGATCGCAGACGCATAGAGTAACACATAAAGTGGTTGCCCAGGCTGCAAATACAGCGAAATTGTTGTCAGCCAGTTCCAACCAGTACCGCCCCCGAACCATGACGCGATGGTTGCAGGGAACAGAATAATACTGGAAGCGAAGATAGCCGGGATAACCCCCGCCATATTCACTTTCAGCGGTAAATGTGTGCTCTGTGCAGCATAGACACGACGACCTTGCTGACGCTTAGCGTAGTTCACCACAATGCGGCGTTGACCACGTTCAACGAAGACAACAAAGAACGTCACTGCAAATACTAATACTGCAACCAACAGCAACAGGAGGAAGTGCAGGTCGCCTTGACGCGCTTGCTCGATAGTATGGGCGATGGCCGGCGGGAGACCCGCAACGATACCGGCGAAGATAATGATTGAGATTCCGTTACCGATACCACGCTCAGTAATCTGTTCGCCGAGCCACATCAGGAACATAGTCCCTGTGACCAGACTTACAACAGCGGTGAAGTAGAATGCAAAGCCTGGGTTTAACACCAGGCCCTGCATACCAGGCATATTCGGTAAACCGGTAGCAATACCGATTGACTGGAATATTGCCAGCACCAGAGTGCCGTAACGGGTGTACTGGCTAATCTTACGACGTCCAGACTCCCCTTCTTTCTTCAGTTCTGCGAGGGCCGGATGAACGACCGTCAGCAACTGGATAATAATCGATGCCGAAATGTACGGCATGATACCCAATGCGAAGATAGAAGCACGGCTGAGAGCACCACCAGAGAACATGTTAAACATTTCAATGATGGTGCCTCGCTGTTGCTCAAGCAGTTTGGCAAGTACAGCGGCATCAATACCAGGGATCGGAATAAAAGAGCCAATACGGAACACAATCAGCGCGCCGATTACAAACAGCAGTCTGCGTTTCAGCTCGCCAAATCCACCTTTGGCACTTTGAAAATCTAATCCCGGTTGCTTAGCCATCTGCTACTTATTCCTCAATTTTACCGCCAGCAGCTTCGATAGCAGCACGAGCACCTTTAGTAACACGCAGGCCACGAACAGTTACCGGAGTAGAAACTTCACCAGCCAGGATCACTTTCGCGAACTCGATCTGGATACCGATAATGTTTGCTGCTTTCAGCGTGTTCAGGTCTACAACGCCGCCTTCAACTTTCGCCAGGTCAGACAGACGGATTTCCGCTGTGATCGCTGCTTTGCGAGAGGTGAAGCCGAACTTCGGCAGACGACGGTACAGTGGCATCTGGCCACCCTCGAAACCGCGACGCACGCCACCGCCAGAACGAGAGTTCTGACCTTTGTGACCACGACCACCGGTTTTGCCGAGGCCAGAACCGATACCACGACCCAGGCGTTTACCCGCCTTTTTAGAGCCTTCGGCCGGAGACAGAGTATTTAAACGCATCTCTTACTCCTCAACTTTAACCATGAAGTAAACCGCGTTGACCATACCACGAACAGCAGGAGTATCCTCGCGCTCAACGGTATGACCAATACGACGCAGACCCAGGCCAAGCAGCGTTGCCTTGTGTTTCGGCAGACGACCGATTGCACTGCGGGTTTGAGTGATTTTAATAGTCTTTGCCATGGTCAATTACCCCAGAATTTCTTCAACGGATTTACCACGCTTGGCAGCGACCATTTCTGGAGAATTCATATTTTCCAGGCCATCAATAGTTGCACGAACCACGTTGATCGGGTTGGTGGAACCATATGCTTTAGCCAGAACGTTATGAACTCCAGCAACTTCCAGAACGGCGCGCATTGCACCACCGGCGATGATACCGGTACCTTCGGAAGCTGGCTGCATGAATACACGAGAACCCGTGTGAACACCCTTAACTGGGTGCTGCAGGGTACCGTTGTTCAGCGCGACGTTAATCATATTGCGACGGGCTTTTTCCATCGCTTTCTGGATCGCTGCTGGAACTTCACGCGCTTTACCGTAACCAAAACCAACGCGACCGTTACCATCGCCAACTACAGTCAGAGCTGTGAAGGAGAAAATACGACCACCTTTAACGGTTTTAGATACGCGGTTTACCGCGATCAGCTTTTCCTGCAGTTCGCCAGCCTGTTTTTCGATGTGAGCCATCTTACACCTCTACCTTAGAACTGAAGGCCAGCTTCACGGGCAGCATCTGCCAGTGCCTGGACACGACCATGATATTGGAACCCGGAACGGTCAAAGGAAACATTGCTGATGCCTTTTTCCAGAGCGCGTTCAGCAACAGCTTTACCTACAGCTGCAGCGGCGTCTTTGTTACCGGTATACTTCAATTGTTCTGAGATAGCTTTTTCTACAGTAGAAGCAGCTACCAGAACTTCAGAACCGTTCGGTGCAATTACCTGTGCGTAAATATGACGCGGGGTACGATGTACCACCAGGCGAGTTGCACCCAGCTCTTTGAGCTTGCGGCGTGCGCGGGTCGCACGACGGATACGAGCAGATTTCTTATCCATAGTGTTACCTTACTTCTTCTTAGCCTCTTTGGTACGCACGACTTCGTCGGCGTAACGAACACCCTTGCCTTTGTAAGGCTCAGGACGACGGTAGGCGCGCAGATCTGCTGCAACCTGACCGATCAGCTGCTTATCAGCGCCTTTCAGCACGATTTCAGTTTGAGTCGGACATTCTGCAGTGATACCGGCCGGCAGCGGATGCTCAACAGGGTGTGAGAAGCCCAGAGACAGGCCTACTGCATTCCCTTTGATAGCTGCACGATAACCTACACCAACCAGCTGAAGCTTTTTAGTGAAGCCTTCGGTAACACCAACAACCATTGAGTTCAGCAGGGCACGCGCGGTACCAGCCTGAGCCCATCCATCCACGAAACCATCACGTGGACCGAAGGTCAGAGCGTTATCTGCATGTTTAACTTCAACAGCTTTGTTGAGGGTACGAGTCAGCTCGCCGTTTTTACCTTTGATCGTAATAACCTGACCGTCGATTTTTACATCAACGCCGGCAGGAATAACGACCGGTGCTTTAGCAACACGAGACATTCTTTCCTCCGATTAGGCTACGTAGCAGATAATTTCGCCACCAAGACCAGCCTGGCGCGCTGCACGATCAGTCATAACACCTTTAGAGGTAGAAACAACTGCGATACCAAGACCAGCCATAACTTTTGGCAGCTCATCTTTTTTCTTATAGATGCGCAGGCCTGGGCGGCTGACACGCTGAATGCTTTCTACAACAGCTTTACCCTGGAAATACTTGAGAGTAAGTTCCAGTTCCGGCTTGGTGTCGCCTTCAACTTTAAAATCTTCGATAAAACCTTCTTCCTTCAGCACGTTGGCAATTGCCACTTTCAGCTTGGCGGAAGGCATGGTGACCGCAACTTTGTTCGCGGCCTGACCGTTACGGATACGGGTCAGCATATCCGCGATCGGATCTTGCATGCTCATCTGTCTTTACTCCCGTGATTCAATTGGTAATTACCAGCTAGCCTTTTTCAAGCCTGGTACTTCACCGCGCATGGCGGCTTCACGCAGTTTGATACGGCTCAACCCAAACTTGCCCACATAACCATGTGGACGACCTGTTTGACGACAGCGGTTACGCTGACGAGACGGGCTGGAATCACGCGGCAGAGACTGCAGCTTGAGAACCGCATTCCAACGATCTTCGTCGGAAGCGTTCACATCAGAAATGATCGCTTTCAGTTCAGCGCGTTTAGCGAAGAATTTATCAGCTAAAGCTACGCGCTTTACTTCGCGTGCTTTCATTGATTGCTTAGCCATTCAGTAACCCTACCTTACTTGCGGAACGGGAAGTCAAAGGCAGCCAGCAGAGCACGGCCTTCTTCATCAGATTTCGCAGTAGTGGTAATGGTAATATCCAAACCACGCACGCGGTCGACTTTATCGTAGTCGATTTCTGGGAAGATGATCTGCTCACGGACACCCATGCTGTAGTTACCACGACCGTCGAAAGACTTAGCGGACAAGCCACGGAAGTCACGGATACGTGGAACAGCAATAGTGATCAGGCGCTCAAGGAACTCCCACATGCGTTCGCCACGCAGAGTTACTTTACAGCCGATCGGATAGCCCTGACGGATTTTGAAGCCTGCAACAGATTTGCGTGCTTTGGTGATCAGCGGTTTTTGACCGGAGATTGCTGTCAGGTCAGCTGCTGCGTTATCCAGCAGTTTCTTGTCAGCGATCGCTTCACCAACACCCATGTTCAGGGTGATCTTCTCGACCCGAGGGACTTGCATGACAGAATTGTAGTTAAACTCAGTCATGAGTTTGTTAACTACTTCGTCTTTGTAGTAATCATGCAGTTTCGCCATCGTACTACTCCAAATTACTTGATAGTTTCGCTGTTAGACTTGAAGAAACGGACTTTTTTACCGTCTTCGAATCTAAAGCCTACACGGTCAGCCTTACCGGTAGCCGCATTGAAGATTGCAACGTTAGAAACCTGAATAGCAGCTTCTTTTTCAACGATGCCGCCTGGTTGGTTCAGGGCCGGAACCGGCTTCTGATGTTTCTTAACCAGGTTGATACCTTCAACGACGAGTTTGCCGGAAGACAGAACATTTTTTACTTTACCGCGTTTACCTTTATCTTTACCGGTTAACACGATAACTTCGTCATCACGACGGATTTTCGCTGCCATGATTCGCTCCTTAGAGTACTTCTGGTGCCAGAGAGATAATTTTCATGAACTTCTCAGTACGAAGTTCACGAGTTACCGGCCCAAAGATACGCGTGCCGATAGGCTGCTCGCTGTTATTGTTTAAAATAACGCATGCATTACCATCGAAGCGAATGACAGAACCGTCAGGGCGACGAACACCCTTCTTGGTGCGCACCACTACCGCCTTCAGCACATCACCTTTTTTGACCTTACCACGTGGAATTGCTTCCTTGATGGTGATCTTGATGATGTCGCCTACGCCTGCGTAGCGACGGTGCGAGCCACCCAGAACCTTGATACACATTACGCGACGTGCACCGGAGTTGTCGGCGACGTTCAGCATAGTCTGTTCTTGGATCATTTTAGTGCTCCGCTAATGTCAACTACTACCTGAGACTCTAAAATCAGAGCCGTTAAAAAGCCCCATATCGAGGGCGCGGCATTATAACACCGCTTCTGCAATATGGGTAGAAAAAATAAACGGCTCATCGCTGAGCCGTTTATTCGTATTGAGAATGCGTACTCTATTACAGAACCGCTTTCTCTACAACGCGAACCAGCGTCCAGGACTTAGTCTTGGACAGTGGACGGCATTCACGGATTTCAACCTTGTCGCCGATACCACATTCGTTGTTCTCGTCATGTACGTGCAGTTTGGTCGTACGCTTGATGAATTTACCGTAGATCGGGTGTTTCACAAAACGTTCGATAGCTACAACAATGGATTTCTCCATTTTATCGCTAACAACACGACCTTGCAGAGTACGGATTTTATCGGTCATTACGCACCCGCCTTCTGAGTCAGTAAAGTCTTAACGCGCGCAACATTGCGACGCACTTGCTTCAGCAGGTGAGTCTGTTGCAGCTGGCCACTTGCAGCCTGCATACGCAGGTTGAACTGCTCACGCAGCAGGTTCAGCAGCTCAGCGTTCAGCTCTTCAACGCTTTTTTCACGCAGCTCTTTTGCTTTCATTACATCACCGTCTTAGTTACAAAGGTGGTTTTGATAGGCAGTTTCGCTGCTGCCAGGCCGAAGGCTTCACGGGCCAGCTCTTCCGGAACACCGTCCATTTCATAAAGGACTTTGCCCGGTTGGATCAAGGCAACCCAGTACTCCACGTTACCTTTACCTTTACCCATACGAACTTCCAGTGGCTTCTCGGTGATCGGTTTGTCCGGGAATACACGGATCCAGATCTTACCTTGACGCTTAACTGCACGGGTCATTGCACGACGTGCTGCTTCGATCTGACGTGCAGTCAGACGACCACGGCCAACAGCTTTCAGACCGAAAGTGCCGAAGCTAACATCCGTACCCTGCGCCAGACCACGGTTGCGGCCTTTGTGCACTTTACGGAATTTTGTACGCTTTGGTTGTAACATCAGCGACGCTCCTTATTTACGGCCTTTACGCTGCTGCTTTTTAGGTTGAGCAGCCGGTTTTTCCGGTTGTTCAACAGCAGCCATACCACCCAGGATCTCACCTTTGAAGATCCATACCTTAACGCCGATTACACCGTAAGTGGTGTGCGCTTCAGAGGTGTTGTAGTCGATGTCAGCACGCAGAGTGTGCAGCGGTACGCGACCTTCGCGGTACCATTCGGTACGTGCGATTTCCGCGCCGCCCAGACGGCCGCTAACTTCAACTTTGATACCTTTAGCGCCCAGACGCATTGCGTTCTGTACAGCACGCTTCATAGCACGACGGAACATAACACGACGTTCCAGCTGAGAAGTGATGCTGTCAGCAACCAATTTAGCGTCCAGTTCAGGCTTACGAACTTCAGCGATATTGATCTGTGCAGGAACGCCAGCGATATCCGCTACGACCTTGCGCAGTTTTTCTACGTCTTCGCCTTTCTTACCGATAACGATGCCAGGGCGAGCAGTGTGAATAGTCACACGGATGCTCTTAGCTGGACGCTCGATAACGATACGAGATACAGACGCTTTAGCCAGTTCCTTAGTCAGGTACTGACGTACTTTAAAATCGCTGTCCAGGTTGTCAGCGAATTCTTTGGTGTTCGCAAACCAGGTAGAGTTCCATGGTTTTACAATACCCAGGCGAATACCATTAGGATGTACTTTCTGACCCATTGCTAGTCTCCAGAGTCTCAGCGATCGGACACAACCACAGTAATGTGGCTGGTGCGCTTCAGGATGCGATCTGCACGACCTTTCGCACGCGGCATAATGCGCTTCATGCTTGGGCCTTCATCTACGAAAATTTTCGCGACTTTCAGATCGTCGATGTCAGCGCCATCGTTGTGTTCAGCGTTAGCAATGGCAGATTCCAGTACTTTCTTGACCAATACCGCAGCTTTCTTGTTGGTATAGGTCAGGATGTCCAGGGCCTGCGACACTTTCTTACCGCGAATCAGGTCAGCAACAAGGCGAACCTTCTGTGCAGAAGAACGAGCATGGCGATGTTGAGCTAAAGTTTCCATCTCTTCCTCCTACCTTATTTCTTCTTCGCTTTTTTATCAGCAGCGTGGCCGCGATAAGTACGAGTCGGTGCGAATTCACCCAGTTTGTGACCAACCATTTCGTCGGTAACAAAGACTGGAACGTGCTGACGACCATTATGGACAGCGATGGTCAAACCGATCATGTTAGGAAAGATCGTTGAACGACGGGACCAAGTGCGCAGGGGCTTCTTGTCTCCGCTTTCCACCGCTTTCTCTACCTTCTTCAGCAAGTGCAGGTCAATAAAAGGACCTTTCTTGAGAGAACGTGGCATGGCTTATCCTCTAAAATTATTTGCTACGGCGACGTACGATAAATTTATCAGTACGCTTGTTGCTGCGGGTCTTCTTACCTTTGGTCTGAACGCCCCACGGAGTTACCGGGTGCTTACCAAAGTTACGACCTTCACCACCACCATGTGGGTGATCGACTGGGTTCATCGCAGTACCGCGAACGGTAGGACGAACACCACGCCAGCGTGCAGCACCAGCTTTACCCAGAACGCGCAGCATATGCTCAGCATTGCCAACTTCGCCCAGAGTAGCGCGGCAGTCTGCTTCGACTTTACGCATTTCACCAGAACGCAGACGCAGGGTGACATAAGCACCATCACGCGCAACGATCTGAACGTAAGTACCAGCGGAACGCGCCAGCTGACCGCCTTTACCTGGTTTCATTTCTACGTTATGAACGGTAGAACCAACCGGGATATTGCGCATCGGCAGGGTGTTGCCTGCTTTGATTGCAGCATCAACGCCAGACTGAATCTGGTCGCCAGCTTTCAGGCCTTTAGGGGCCAGGATGTAACGGCGTTCGCCATCTTTGTACAGAACCAGCGCGATGTTCGCGGAACGGTTCGGATCGTACTCAAGACGCTCAACAACTGCTGGGATACCGTCTTTGTTGCGTTTGAAGTCAACAATACGATAAGCCTGCTTGTGGCCACCACCGATGTGACGAGTGGTGATACGGCCATTGTTGTTACGACCACCGGATTTGCTGTTTTTTTCCAGCAACGGAGCAAAAGGTTTGCCCTTGTGCAGCTCAGGGTTAACCACTTTAACTACGTGGCGACGACCCGGAGATGTCGGTTTACATTTAACAACTGCCATTGTATTACTCCTCCGACTTACTCAGCGCCGCCAACGAAGTCCAGGTTCTGGCCTTCTTTCAGGGTGACGTAAGCTTTTTTCCAGTCGCTACGACGACCGATACGCTGTCCGTGACGTTTAACTTTCCCTTTAACTACCAGGGTGTTAACGACTTCGACTTCGACTTCAAACAGTTTCTGCACAGCAGCTTTGATCTCTGCTTTGGTCGCGTCTTTAGCAACTTTGAGAACGATGGTGTTTGTTTTTTCCATCGCAGTAGACGCTTTTTCAGAAACGTGCGGTGCGCGCAGCACCTTCAGCAGACGTTCTTCACGAATCATGCCAGCATCTCCTCAACTTGCTTAACAGCATCAGCAGTCATTACGACTTTGTCGAAGGCGATCAGGCTAACCGGGTCGATACCAGTCGCGTCGCGTACGTCAACCTTGTGCAGGTTACGCGCGGCCAGGAACAGGTTCTCGTCCAGCTCACCGGTGATGATCAGCACATCTTCCAGAGCCATGTCTTTCAGTTTCTGTGCCAGCAGCTTAGTTTTAGGCGCTTCAACAGAGAACTTCTCGACAACGATCAGACGATCCTGACGTACCAGTTCGGACAGAATGCTTTTCAGCGCGCCGCGGTACATCTTTTTGTTAACTTTTTGACTGTGGTCCTGTGGACGCGCAGCGAAGGTCACGCCACCTGAACGCCAGATCGGGCTCTTGATAGAACCTGAACGCGCACGGCCGGTACCTTTCTGGCGCCATGGCTTTTTGCCAGAACCAGTTACTTCAGCACGAGTCTTCTGAGCACGAGTACCCTGACGAGCACCAGCTGCATAAGCAACAACAACCTGGTGAACCAGCGCTTCGTTGAAATCACGACCGAAGGTAGTTTCGGAAACAGTCAGCGCGCTCTGCGCGTCTTTCAATACTAATTCCATTGCTATCCCCTTACGCCTTCACAGCTGGTTTAACGATCAGGTCGCTACCGGTTGCACCCGGGACCGCACCTTTAACCAGCAGCAGGTTGCGCTCAGCGTCAACACGTACTACGTCCAGGCTCTGAACGGTTACACGTTCGTTACCCAGCTGACCTGCCATTTTCTTGCCTTTGAACACTTTGCCCGGAGTCTGGTTCTGACCGATAGAACCCGGAACACGGTGAGACAAGGAGTTACCGTGGGTAGCGTCCTGGGTACGGAAGTTCCAGCGCTTAACGGTACCAGCAAAACCTTTACCTTTAGAGGTACCGGTTACGTCAACTTTTTTAACGTCAGCAAACAGCTCAACGCTAATGTCCTGACCTACGGTGAACTCTTCGCCTTCAGCAAGACGGAATTCCCACAGACCACGGCCAGCTTCAACGCCAGCTTTAGCGAAGTGACCCGCTTCTGGTTTGGTTACACGGTTAGCTTTTTTAGCACCAGTGGTAACCTGAATAGCGCGGTAGCCATCGTTAGCCAGATCTTTAACCTGAGTAACGCGGTTTGCTTCAACTTCGATTACGGTTACTGGGATAGAAACGCCATCTTCAGTGAAGATGCGGGTCATACCCACTTTTTTACCGACTAAACCAATCATTGTTTCAACCTCTCAATCGCTCGATGACCTGATTAACCCAGGCTGATCTGCACGTCTACACCGGCAGCCAGATCCAGACGCATCAGAGCATCAACGGTTTTCTCAGTTGGCTCAACGATGTCAACCAGACGCTTGTGAGTGCGGATTTCGTACTGATCACGCGCATCTTTGTTAACGTGCGGAGAGATCAGAACGGTAAAGCGCTCTTTGCGGGTCGGCAGCGGGATCGGACCACGGACTTGCGCACCAGTGCGCTTAGCAGTCTCGACGATTTCCGCGGTTGATTGATCGATCAGACGATGATCAAACGCTTTAAGGCGGATACGGATTCTTTGGTTCTGCATGAGACCAGAGCTCCAATTATTTTATAAACGAAAATGATTACTCCTCAAACCCATTACGATTGATGGGAGAGTGTAACCGTTCTTACGTAGCTCCCCAATTGGGAGCATTGTTGAGTAACAAAGTGAGCTACTCTGGTTCAGATTGAACCCGCCGTCAATTACGACAAGCCCGCGCATTATACGTAAATCTGGACAAGACGCAAGTGCCGTTTAGAAATTAAGCGCTAAAGACGCACGATGCGTAAGGTCACGCACTTTTTTATGTAATCAATCCCTTCTCAAGGCTTTATCGGAAGCCGCTACGCAATTGCGGTTTTTGTAAATTGTCGGACATGCAGATTATGGCGAGTATGCGTGCAAACCCTTTTGAGGCCTTTTCCATGGTTATGACCCTCCCCTTTCTCCTGATCTATTTTTCACTAACGGCTTTCCTTATACGTGCAGACATTCGCACCGGGCTTCTTCCTGATAAATTTCTCTGCCCGCTGCTTTGGACGGGCCTGCTCTATCAGCTCTGTCTCCACCCTGATTTTCTGCCGAGTGCAGTGGTGGGTGCGATGGCGGGATATGCCGGGTTTGCCGCTGTCTATTGGGGCTATCGGCTACTCTGCCGGCGTGAAGGGATGGGCTACGGCGATATTAAATATCTGGCGGCGCTCGGCGCGTGGCATGGCTGGTGCGTACTGCCGATGCTGGCATTGGTAGCGGCACTGTTAGCGCTACTTTCCTTTCTGTGTCTCTCGTTGCTTACCCCTGACAAGCAGACATTAAAAAACCCGCTGCCTTTTGGGCCATTTCTGGCGACAGCGGGTTTATGCGTCGGTTGGGAAAACCTGATTAATTTTCCACTTTGATCTGAGACTGAAGATAGTTCTGTAGGCCAATTTTGCTGATGAGATCCAGTTCTGTTTCAAGCCAGTCGATGTGACCTTCTTCATCGGCCAGGATCTGGATCATCATGTCGCGGCTGACATAGTCATGTACGCTGTCCGCATAGGCGATAGCTTCACGCAGATCTTTCGCGCCCTCCAGTTCAAGCCGGAGATCAGAACGCAGCATCTCTTCGACATCTTCTCCAATGCCCAGCTTTCCGAGATCCTGCAGGTTAGGAATGCCTTCAAGGAAGAGAATACGCTCGATGTATTTATCGGCGTGTTTCATCTCATCAATGGACTCATGGTATTCAACATCGTTGAGGCGAGTCAGTCCCCAGTTTTTGAACATTCTTGCATGGAGAAAATACTGGTTGATTGCGACAAGCTCATTTCCCAATAATTTATTGAGATAACTTATGATTTTAACATCACCTTTCATTATATAGTCCCTCCGCTTCCACTCATTGAAGCGTAGAACGGGCTACAGGGATGTCAAAAAAAAGATGGTAGCTTACGCGATCTCTTTGAATTCCGGGATCTGCATCAATTCGTCCTGCATAATCTCACGCGCCGCGCGCACGCATTTACCGCATTGATTTCCCACCGGAACAAACTTGCGAAGCTGCTGAAAAGACTGTGGCTGAAACTGGCGAACGGCCTGACGAATTTTTTTGTCGCTTACACCATTACATAAACAAACGTACATAAAGACTCCCGTTCAAAATATGCGCAAAGTGTAAGTGAGAATGCTTATGATTACAATAGCACATACGCCTGTATGCGGCGCGGGAGGAGACAAAAAATGCGACATGCTGTGACAAGAAAAAGGGCACAAAAAAAAGGACGCCGAAGCGTCCTTTTTATTTCAGGGATAATTAATTAGCCCAGAACTTTAGCAACAACGCCCGCGCCAACGGTACGGCCGCCTTCACGGATTGCGAAACGCAGACCGTCGTCCATCGCGATTGGGTGGATCAGAGTCACAACCATCTTGATGTTGTCGCCTGGCATTACCATCTCTACGCCTTCTGGCAGTTCGATGGTACCGGTCACGTCAGTTGTACGGAAGTAGAACTGTGGACGGTAGCCTTTGAAGAACGGAGTATGACGGCCGCCTTCGTCTTTGGACAGAATGTACACTTCAGATTCGAACTTGGTGTGTGGCTTGATTGAGCCTGGCTTCGCCAGTACCTGACCACGTTCGATTTCTTCACGTTTGATACCACGCAGCAGAACACCTACGTTCTCACCAGCACGGCCTTCGTCCAGCAGTTTGCGGAACATTTCAACGCCAGTACAGGTAGACTTCGCAGTCTCTTTGATACCAACGATTTCAACTTCTTCACCAACTTTGATGATACCGCGCTCTACACGACCGGTAACAACGGTACCACGACCGGAGATGGAGAATACGTCTTCGATTGGCAGCAGGAATGGCTTGTCAATCGCACGCTCTGGTTCTGGGATGTAAGAATCCAGGTAGCCAGCCAGTTCGATGATTTTCTCTTCCCACTCTGCTTCGCCTTCCAGCGCTTTCAGCGCGGAACCACGAACGATTGGGGTATCGTCGCCTGGGAAATCGTACTGAGACAGCAGTTCACGAACTTCCATCTCTACCAGTTCCAGCAGCTCTTCGTCATCAACCATGTCGCATTTGTTCAGGAACACGATGATGTAAGGAACGCCTACCTGACGACCCAGCAGGATGTGCTCACGGGTCTGAGGCATTGGGCCGTCAGTCGCAGCAACAACCAGGATCGCGCCGTCCATCTGCGCAGCACCGGTGATCATGTTTTTAACATAGTCGGCGTGGCCTGGGCAGTCTACGTGAGCGTAGTGGCGAGTCGGGGTGTCATACTCAACGTGAGAGGTGTTGATGGTGATACCACGAGCTTTTTCTTCTGGTGCGTTATCGATCTGGTCGAAAGCACGAGCAGCACCGCCGTAGGTTTTAGCCAGTACGGTAGTGATTGCAGCAGTCAGGGTAGTTTTACCATGGTCAACGTGGCCGATAGTACCAACGTTGACGTGCGGTTTTGTACGTTCAAATTTTTCTTTAGACACGGCTATATTCCTTACTATAGTGCTCTCCCCTTCGGAGAGAGCACGGGACTTAGGTTTTAATCCTGTGGATTACTTACCACGGGCTTCGATAACGGCCTGAGCAACGTTGTTCGGCGCATCATCATACTTCAGGAATTCCATAGTGTATGATGCACGACCTTTGGTCAGAGAACGCAGCTGAGTTGCATATCCGAACATTTCAGACAGCGGAACTTCAGCGTGGATCTTAACGCCAGTTACTTCGGATTCCTGACCACGCAGCATACCGCGACGACGGCTCAAGTCACCGATAACGTCACCGGTGTTCTCTTCAGGAGTTTCTACTTCAACCTTCATGATTGGCTCAAGCAGAACTGGTTTTGCTTTCTTAAAGCCTTCTTTAAAGGCAATAGACGCAGCCAGTTTAAACGCCAGTTCAGAGGAGTCAACGTCGTGGTAAGAACCGAAGTGCAGACGAACACCCATGTCTACAACCGGGTAACCAGCCAGAGGACCAGCTTTCAGCTGCTCCTGGATACCTTTATCAACGGCAGGGATGTATTCGCCAGGAATTACACCACCTTTGATGTCGTTGATGAACTCGTAACCTTTAGGGTTAGAGCCCGGCTCCAGTGGGTACATGTCGATCACAACGTGACCGTACTGACCGCGACCACCAGACTGCTTAGCGTGTTTACCTTCAACATCGGTAACTTTCGCGCGAATCGCTTCGCGGTAAGCAACCTGAGGTTTACCCACGTTCGCTTCAACGTTGAATTCACGCTTCATACGGTCAACGATGATGTCCAGGTGCAGTTCACCCATACCGGCGATGATGGTCTGGTTAGATTCTTCATCAGTCCATACGCGGAATGATGGGTCTTCTTTCGCCAGACGGCCCAGAGCCAGACCCATTTTTTCCTGGTCAGCTTTGGTTTTTGGTTCAACCGCGATGGAGATTACCGGCTCAGGGAATTCCATACGCTCCAGAATGATCGGGTGATCCGGGTCACACAGGGTGTCACCAGTGGTCACGTCTTTCAGACCGATAGCTGCAGCGATGTCGCCCGCACGAACTTCTTTGATCTCTTCACGTTTGTTAGCGTGCATCTGTACGATACGGCCAAAACGTTCACGCGCCGCTTTCACGGAGTTCAGGATGGTGTCACCGGAGTTAACCACACCAGAGTAAACGCGGAAGAAGGTCAGGTTACCCACGAATGGGTCGGTAGCAATTTTGAACGCCAGTGCAGAGAATGGCTCGTCGTCGCTTGCGTGACGCTCAGCCGGAGTATCTTTACCGTCGTCCAGGATGCCGTTGATCGCAGGAACGTCAACCGGGGATGGCAGGTAGTCAACTACCGCATCCAGCATCGCCTGAACACCTTTGTTCTTGAACGCAGAACCACAGGTTACCAGGATGATTTCGTTGTTCAGAACGCGCTGACGCAGAGCAGATTTGATCTCTTGCTCAGACAGTTCTTCACCACCCAGGTATTTTTCCATCAGCTCTTCAGATGCTTCAGCCGCGGATTCGATCAGGTTCTGGTGCCATTCGTCAGCCAGGTCCTGCATCTCAGCCGGGATATCTTCGTATTCGAAGGTAACGCCTGCATCTGCTTCGTTCCAGTTGATGGCTTTCATTTTCACCAGGTCGATAACGCCGGTGAAGCCTTCTTCAGCACCAATTGCCAGCTGCAGCGGAACAGGGTTCGCGCCCAGACGGGTTTTGATCTGACCAACAACTTTCAGGAAGTTAGCACCCATACGGTCCATTTTGTTAACGAACGCGATGCGTGGAACTTTATATTTGTTTGCCTGACGCCATACGGTTTCAGACTGTGGCTGAACACCACCAACTGCGCAATAAACCATTACCGCGCCGTCAAGAACACGCATGGAACGTTCTACTTCGATGGTGAAGTCAACGTGCCCTGGGGTGTCGATGATGTTTACGCGATGCGGTTCGTACTGCTTAGCCATACCTGACCAGAATGCAGTAGTCGCTGCGGAGGTGATAGTAATACCACGCTCCTGCTCCTGTTCCATCCAGTCCATGGTGGCTGCGCCGTCATGAACTTCACCGATTTTATGGTTTACACCGGTGTAGAACAGAATACGTTCGGTAGTAGTGGTTTTACCGGCGTCGATGTGCGCACTGATACCGATGTTACGGTAGCGTGCGATGGGTGTTGTACGAGCCATTTGATTCCTCGTTTATATCTTTAGGCGTTCAGTTAAGTTACCCAGAGCGGGCGGCTTCTCTGAAGCGCCCGCCTGGTGACTACGACTCCGAAGGGATTACCAACGGTAGTGTGCGAACGCCTTGTTGGCTTCTGCCATACGGTGAACGTCTTCACGTTTCTTAACTGCAGTACCTTTGTTTTCTGCAGCATCAGAAAGTTCGTTCGCCAGACGCAGAGCCATGGATTTATCACCGCGTTTACGAGCAGCTTCAACGATCCAACGCATTGCCAGAGCATTACGACGAACCGGACGAACTTCAACTGGAACCTGATAAGTAGAACCACCAACGCGGCGAGACTTAACTTCTACAGTCGGGCGCACGTTGTCGAGAGCGACTTCGAAAGCTTCCAGTTCATTTTTACCAGAACGCTGAGCCAGGGTCTCCAGCGCGCTGTATACGATTGCTTCTGCAGTAGATTTTTTACCATCTACCATCAGGATATTTACAAATTTTGCCAGCAGTTCTGATCCGAATTTCGGATCTGGAAGAATTTTACGCTGACCAATGACGCGACGACGTGGCATGGGATTACTCCGTTGTTAATTCAGGATTGTCCAAAACTCTACGAGTTTAGTTTGACATTAAGATAAATCAGTTTGGCCTTACTTAACGGAGAACCATTAAGCCTTAGGACGCTTCACGCCGTACTTGGAGCGAGCCTGCTTACGGTCTTTAACACCTGAGCAGTCCAGCGCACCACGAACGGTGTGGTAACGAACACCCGGAAGGTCTTTAACACGACCGCCACGGATCAGGATCACGGAGTGCTCCTGCAGGTTGTGACCTTCACCACCGATGTAGGAAGTCACTTCGAAACCGTTAGTCAAACGCACACGGCATACTTTACGCAGTGCGGAGTTTGGTTTTTTAGGAGTGGTGGTATATACACGAGTACATACACCACGTTTCTGCGGGCAGGCTTCCAGCGCAGGCACGTTGCTTTTTGCAACTTTGCGTGCACGTGGTTTGCGTACCAGCTGGTTAACTGTTGCCATTAAATAGCTCCTGGTTTTAGCTTTTGCTTCGTAAACACGTAATAAAACGACCTCATACAATATGAGGACGCGAAATTTTAGGGCTACGTCGAAAAGGTGTCAAGAAATATACAGCGATCTCAAATCACCAGTTCATTTGACTGGCGTGCGTCACAGTAAGATTGACGAAATCAGTATAGCCAACCACGTCAATTTTGGCTGAAATTTGACCAGAAAGACCCCGCGCATCCAGATCGTCCTTCAGCGCAGAGACTGTTATGGGGGCATTACTGAGGATTTCAACAAAACGGCTGCCCTCAAGCGCCGCCAGCACGCCGTCCTGAATCAGCAGCAGATTGTCGCCTTCGCACAGCATGCTCAGTAAGGTGTCGATATCGCATTGCCACGGTGAACGGCTCAGGGTATGGAGCATGACAGCCTCAGAAAGTCAGAACGGTATCGTAGTGAGAGAGATGTTCGCGCAGGGTGCCGGATGCAAGGATCGTCACGTCCAGCACGAATGCCGTTTTCTCGTTTAACCCCCGCGCCGCCAGCGAGTCGGCGCACACGTAGAAGGTTTCAATGTCATAGAGCGGCAGCACTTTAAACGTCGCGATGTAATCGCGCGCAAGAATAGCCTGCGGTTGTTGACCCGCCAGAAGCTGGAATACGCCATCGCCCAAAAAGAACACGCCGATGTCTTCCGTCAATGCCGACGTCGCGAGCAATGCATCCAGCCCTTCCCGACCTGACGCGCTGCCATGCGGCGCAGAAATAAAAACAAACGCTACGCGCTTCATCAGAATTGTACCACCCTATCGCAGGTCAGCGCAGCCTGCGCTAAGGCGCCTAAGCCGCTGAGCGAAAAGCCCGGCTGCAGGTTAGCCCCCGACAGACCGAGGCGTCCGGCTTCGGCCGCATCCGCTACGCCGCGCCGCAGTGCCGCCGCCACGCAGATGTGCAGCTCAACGCCCTGCGTCTCGTTTAATTTTTGCCAGGCGCGCACAAGGTCAAACTCATCGCTCGCCGGAGACGTAAACTGGTTCGCGTTATAGACCCCTTCACGATAGAAAAAGACGCTTGCCAGTTCATGACCGGCCTCAAGCAGGGCATGGGCAAACTGGAGCGCGCTGCTGGCCTGCTGGGTGCCGTACGCCGGGCCCGTCACCATTAACGCAAAACGCATTACTTCTCTTGCCCCAGGAAGTCGCCGCTTTTGAACTGGCGAATATAGAGGTAAACCGTGTGCTTAGAGATGTTAAGACGATCGGCCACCTGGTTGATGGCATCTTTGATATCAAAAATCCCTTTCTCATAGAGGTTCAGCACGATCTGACGATTCTTGGCGTTGTTGGATACGTTGCGATCGGCATTCACCTCTTCGATGGTGAACTCCAGCGTCTGGGTCACAAGGTCTTCAACAGAAGAAGCAAAGTTCACCGACGAGCCTACGTCCGGCGTTTCTGGCGGAACGAAGGTACTCATGATTTGGGAGAATGGCACATCAAGGTTCATGTTGATGCACAGCAGGCCGATAACCCGCTGATCGCGGTTACGGATTGCGATAGTTTCAGACTTCATCAGCACGCCGCTTTTGGCGCGGGTGAAATAGCATTTTGAGACGCTGCTGTCCGCGCCGGTCATGTCATGCAACATACGCAATGCAAGGTCGGTGATTGGCGAACCAATTTTACGGCCAGTGTGCTCACCATTCGCAATGCGGATAGCGGAACACTTAAGATCTTGCAGGGAATGCAATACGATTTCGCAGTGGGAACCAATGAGCATCGCTAACCCGTCCACTACCGCTTCGTAGGATTTCAGAATATCGAAGTCGGTCTGGTCAAATGGACGTTGATCCAGCAAATCAAGTTCACTGGTTTCGTTGGTTAAAAGCGACCTGGACATGAAAAAAACACTCCTTTTCAGGAGCCTGTCGTTAGGTTTTCAGGGCAGGCTCATTATCTACACGGACAACTAAATTAATACAGCGCGTATAACGCTTTCCAGTGTTAATTATATCTGCCCCACAATAAAAAAAACCGCCGCCTGAAAGGCGGCGGTTTTTTTCAGCATTACTTCTTCGCTGCTGCGGCTTTGTCGTCAGCCGGTGCGTCTGTTTTCGCATCCGCTTTCGGTGCCGGTTTGATGTCCAGCAGTTCTACATCAAATACCAGCGTGGAGTTAGCCGGGATCCCCGGAACGCCCGTTTTGCCGTAAGCCAGATCCGGTGGGATAACCAGCTTGATTTTACCGCCTTTCTTGATGTTCTTCAGGCCTTCAGTCCAGCCCGGGATCACACCGTCCAGACGGAAGGAGAGAGGCTCACCGCGCGTGTAGGAGTTGTCGAACTCCTTACCGTCGATCAGCGTACCTTTGTAGTTAACGACAACGGTGTCGCTGTCTTTAGGCGCGCTACCGGTACCTTCTTTCTCAACTTTATAGATCAGGCCAGTAGAGGAGGTTTTAACGCCTTTCTCTTTAGCAAACGTATCGCGGTAGGCTTTGCCTTTCGCTTCATTTTCTTTAGCGTCAGCTTCCATCTTGGTCTGAGCGGCGCCTTTCACGCGCGCTTCAAACGCCTGCAGAGTCTGCTCGATTTCCTGGTCAGACAGTTTGCTCTTGTCTGCGAACGCATCCTGAACACCTGCGATCAGCTGGTTTTTATCCAGTTTGATGCCCAGCTTCTCTTGTTCTTTCAGAGAGTTTTCCATGTAGCGACCCAGAGACGCGCCCAGTGCGTAGGCGGATTTCTGGTCGTCATTTTTGAATGCCGCTTTGCTGTCTGTAGTCGCAGCAGGCTTCGCAGCAGTATCAGCAGCGAAAGACAGCGGCGCGTTGAGCGCTACAGCCATGGTGGTCGCCAGCAGCGTAACTTTAAACAGTGATTTCATCCATATCTCCAGGACCTGAGGTCTCTCACCCCAGTGTTAAACGTAAATGAGTGACGTACTATAAAACGTTGTGGAAGAAATCTACAGACAGACTCCCCCGAATGTCTCTTCTTTTCAGACTATTTTTGTTTAAATAAGTTTCTTGTCAGGGAGATGGATACTGTACTTAAGGGAAAAGTCAGCTAAACTTCGCCGCCGCAGGCCCCCTGATGGCCCATGAGAGATGAACGAGGTGAATGATGAAGGATACAATGATGGAAGCGAGACTGGCTGAGCTGGAAAGCCGCCTGGCTTTTCAGGACATCACCATCGAAGAGCTAAACCAGACCGTGACGGCACATGAGCTTGAAATGGCAAAACTGCGGGATCATATGCGCCTGCTGACGGAAAAGCTGAAGGCGACGCAGCCGTCGAACATTGCCTCACAGTCTGAAGAGACGCCACCACCTCACTATTGAGGCGTAAAAAAAGCGGGATTATCCCGCTTTTTTATTTTCCGTCTTACGGAATTAGTGGCAACCGCAGCCGCCGTTACCGCAACCACCTTTACCGTGGTCGTGACCATGGTCGTGGCCGTGACCACCGCAGCAGCCATCGTGGCCGTGTTCGTGATCGTGGTCGTGACCGTGCGCACCGTGAACGTGGCCGTGAGCCAGCTCTTCTTCGGTTGCTTCGCGGATGGCAACAACTTCTACGTTGAACTTCAGGTTCTGGCCAGCCAGCATGTGGTTGCCGTCAACCACAACGTGGTCGTCTTCAACTTCAGTGATTTCAACCGGAACCGGCCCCTGGTCGGTTTCAGCCAGGAAGCGCATGCCAACCTGCAGCTCGTCAACGCCCATAAACACGTCTTTAGGAACGCGCTGAACCAGGTTGTCATCATACTGGCCGTAAGCGTCGTTCGCGCCCACAGCTACGTCAAATTTGTCGCCAACTTCATGACCTTCCAGCGCAGTTTCCAGGCCGGAAATCAGGGAACCGTGACCATGCAGGTAGTCCAGCGGCGCACTCACCGGAGACTCATCAACCAACACACCGTCTTCTGTACGTACCTGATAGGCCAGGCTGACCACCAGGTCTTTTGCTACTTTCATGATATCTCCTGAGCGTGGGAAAATTGCTGGCGCAGATTGTAGCGGAAATCTGCACCCGTGTACCCTTAAGCTTAAAAAAACTCAGAGCATATCGCTAGTCTGGATGAAAAATGCCGATCACTTGCTCTTCTTTGCGAACGTGATCGCGGGCTTCTTTGTCGGCCTCACGCATCTGGTGTCCGCACTTAACGCATTCAACTATATCGATATTATTTTCGCGCCACATGGCCAGCGTATCCTGTGCCTGGCAGGACGGACATTTTGCGCCCGCGATAAAGCGTTTACGTACAGCCATCTTTCGTTACCCTTTATTCAAATTCATCCCAGCCGTCGAGCTGGCGTCGTTCCTGCTGCATCTCGCGCTGGAAGATCTCCTCCAGTTCGCGGCGCGCTTCCCGCACGCGGGAGATCTGCGCCGTATCGCTGTGCACAGGCATCAGTTCACGCAGCATTCGCATATCCAGCCGGCGGAAATGCATCTGGGCGCGTTGCGCCTGGTGAGGATGCATCCCTAGCGAGATAAGCGCCTTACGACCCAGCTCCAGCGCGCTGGAGAAGGTTTCACGGGAGAAGTGTTTCACACCTGCCTGTAAAAGTTCGTGAGCTTCAACACGTCCGCGGGCCCGCGCCAGAATATGCAGATGCGGGAAATGCTGCTGGCACAGCTCCACCAGCTTCATCGTGTCTTCCGGGTCGTTACAGGTGATGACGATAGACTCCGCGGCCTCCGCGCCCGCCGAGCGCAGCAGTTCAAGCTGGGTCGCGTCGCCGTAATACACCTTATAGCCATATTTGCGCATCAGGTTGACCGCGCTGATATCGCGCTCCAGCACCGTGATGCGCATTTTGTTCGCCATCAGCAGTCGCCCGATCACCTGACCGAAGCGGCCAAAGCCCACGACGATCACCTGCGGTTTATCGTCTTCTACCCACGGCGCTTCGTCTTCATCGTCTGCCGGGTTCAGGCGGCGCGACAGCAGTTTGTCCACCAGCTTCATCAACAGCGGCGTGGTCATCATCGACAGGGTCACCGTCACCAGCAGCAGCGCCATCTGGTCATCCTTGAACAGCTTTTGTGACGACGCGGTAGAAAAGAGCACGAACGCAAACTCTCCGCCCTGGCTTAACACGCTGGCAAACTGCATTCTTTCCGAACTGCGCAGGCCATAAATCCTCGCCAGGACATACAGCACCAGCGCTTTCACCGCCACCAGCACCGCCACGCTCATCACTACCCACAGAAGATGGGTATAGAGCACGCCAAGGTTGAGCGCCATGCCCACCGAAATAAAGAACAGCCCTAACAGCAGCCCCTTGAACGGATCGATGGCCGTCTCCAGCTCGTGCCGGTACTCGCTTTCCGCAAGCAACACCCCGGCGATAAACGTACCGAGCGCCATCGACAGGCCCAGCGCATCCATAAACAGCGCCGAGCCGAGCACCAGCAGCAGCGTTGCGGCGGTAAATACCTCGCGCACGCCGGATGCGGCAATAAAGCGGAACACCGGACGCAGTAAAAACCGTCCGCCGATCAGCATGCCCGCGAAGGCCAGCACCTTCATGGAGATTTTCATCCAGTCGAAATGATCGTCCCCGGAGCCTGCCAGCAGCGGCACCAGCGCCAGCGCCGGGATCACCGCTAAATCCTGAAACAGCAGCACCGAAAAGCCCAGCTGCCCCGCCTCGTTGCGGTTCATTCCCTTATCGCGCATCAGCTGTAGCGCCATCGCCGTCGACGACATCGCAAGCCCTATCCCGCCAATCGCCGCGGCCTGCCAGGAAAACTGCGTCAGCATCAGCAGGCCCGCGAGAATGGCGGCGCTGAACAATACCTGCGCCGCCCCGACGCCAAAAATGGATTGCCGCAGCTGCCACAGCTTAGCGGGGTTCAGCTCAAGCCCGATGATGAACATCAGGAATACCACGCCCAGTTCGGAGAAGTGGAGTATTTCATCCACATCGCTGATAAACCCAAGCCCCCAGGGGCCTATGGCAATCCCCGCCAGCAGGTAGCCCAGCACCGCGCCAATGCCAAGCCGTGCGGCAAGCGGTACCGCGACAACCGCGGCAAATAAAAACAGCACGCCGGCAAGGAGTAAATTCGAACCGTCCATTAACGTCCTCCCGCCGGAATCGGTGATGCCAGCCATTCGCCATAGGCTCTGGCGTGGCTCGCCAGCGCCTTCGGATCCTGCCGCCGCGCCCAGTAGACGATAATCGGGCTCATCCAGTGCATGCGGCACATCGCTGCCGTCAGCTCGAACGGCCGCAGGATATCGCTCATGGGATAACGGTTCAGCCCGTCATGGCGGTAAGCGCTCTCCGGCTCACCGGTGGTAATGACGCTCCGCCAGTACTTTCCCGCCAGCTGGTTGCCTCCCACCCCGCTGGAAAAGCCCCGGCTCAGCACGCGGTCCAGCCACTCTTTCATCAGCGCCGGACAGCTATAGGTATAAAGCGGATGCTGGAACACGATGACGTCATGCTGACGCAGCAGCTCCTGCTCGTAAGGAATGTCGATAAAGAAATCTGGATAGTGCGCGTAGAGATCGTGCACCGTTACGTTGCTGAGCTGTGTGGCCGGCTTAAGCAGTACCCGGTTCGCCACCGAGTCCTGTGATTCCGGATGGGCATACAGCAGCAGCACTTTCGCTGTCTGAGACATCACTCCCCTCCCGGTTCTGTTTTTGTGTATTGTTGTCGTTTTGGGCTACCATGGCGGCCCGGTGGGGAAAATGGCCCACACCTTACATTATCATAATGACAAATTAACATAGTCGGAACATACGGCGCTTCTATGATTGTTTTCTCCTCGTTACAAATTCGTCGCGGCGTGCGCGTCCTGCTGGATAACGCGACTGCTACCATCAACCCGGGCCAGAAAGTTGGGCTGGTCGGCAAAAACGGCTGCGGTAAATCCACCCTGCTGGCGCTGCTGAAAAACGAGATAAGCGCGGATGGCGGGAACTTTACCTTCCCGGGCAACTGGCAGCTCGCCTGGGTGAACCAGGAGACGCCCGCGCTGAGCGAGCCCGCGCTCGACTATGTTATCGACGGCGACCGCGAATACCGCAGGCTGGAGGCGGAGCTCAACGCCGCCAACGAGCGCAACGACGGTCACGCCATCGCGACCGTCCACGGCAAGCTCGACGCCATCGACGCCTGGACCATTCGCTCCCGCGCCTCCAGCCTGCTGCACGGTCTGGGCTTCAGCAACGAACAGCTAGAACGCCCGGTCAGCGACTTCTCGGGCGGCTGGCGTATGCGCCTTAACCTGGCGCAGGCGCTGATCTGCCGCTCTGACCTGCTGCTGCTCGATGAACCGACCAACCACCTCGATCTCGATGCGGTTATTTGGCTGGAGAAGTGGCTTAAGAGCTATCAGGGCACTCTGATTCTGATCTCCCACGACCGCGACTTCCTCGACCCGGTGGTGGATAAAATCATTCATATCGAACAGCAAAGCATGTTCGAGTACACCGGTAATTACAGCTCGTTCGAGCGCCAGCGCGCGACGCGCCTCGCCCAGCAGCAGGCGATGTATGAAAGCCAGCAGCAGCGCGTGGCGCACCTGCAGAGCTTTGTGGATCGTTTCAAGGCCAAAGCCTCTAAAGCCAAGCAGGCCCAGAGCCGCATCAAGATGCTGGAACGCATGGAGATGATCGCTCCGGCGCACGTGGATAACCCGTTCCACTTCAGCTTCCGCGAGCCGGAGAGCCTGCCGAACCCGCTGCTGAAGATGGAAAAAGTGAGCGCGGGCTATGGCGATCGCATTATTCTCGACTCCATCAAGCTGAACCTGGTACCGGGCTCGCGTATCGGCCTGCTGGGGCGCAACGGCGCCGGTAAATCAACGCTCATCAAACTGCTGGCGGGCGAGCTTAACCCGGTCAGCGGCGAAATCGGGCTGGCGAAGGGCATCAAGCTTGGCTACTTCGCCCAGCATCAGCTGGAATTTTTACGCGCCGATGAATCTCCCATTCAGCACCTGGCGCGCCTGGCGCCGCAGGAGATGGAGCAAAAGCTGCGCGACTACCTTGGCGGCTTCGGCTTCCAGGGGGATAAGGTCACCGAAAATACCGCGCGTTTCTCCGGCGGTGAAAAAGCCCGCCTGGTGCTGGCGCTGATCGTCTGGCAGCGTCCGAACCTGCTGCTGCTCGATGAACCTACAAACCACCTGGATCTCGACATGCGTCAGGCGCTGACCGAAGCGCTGATTGAGTTCGAAGGCGCGCTGGTTGTCGTTTCGCACGATCGCCACCTGATCCGCTCCACCACCGACGATCTCTATCTGGTGCACGGCGGCAAGGTGGAGCCGTTTGACGGCGATCTGGAGGATTACCAGCAGTGGCTGACGGACGTGCAGAAGCAGGAAAACCAGCCGGAAGAAGCGGCGAAAGACAACGCCAACAGCGCCCAGGCGCGTAAAGACCAGAAGCGCCGCGAGGCCGAGCTGCGCACCCAGACTCAGCCGCTGCGTAAAGAGATTGCCCGTCTTGAAAAAGAGATGGAAAAGCTCAACGCCACGCTTGCCGCCGTCGAGGAGAAGCTGGGCGACAGCGAACTGTATGACCAGAGCCGTAAAGCCGAGCTGACCGACTGTCTGCAAACCCAGGCGAAAGCCAAATCCAGCCTCGAAGCGTGTGAGATGGCGTGGCTGGACGCGCAGGAACAGCTGGAAGCCATGCTGCAGGCCGACTAACACGCCGGGAGGGTTATGCGTTTCGATACCACGAGCGAGATTACATTCCGCAAGCTCAGCATCTTCATGACGTTTATGGAGAAGGGCAATATCGCGCGTACCGCCGAAACGCTGGGCCTGAGCGGCGTCAGCGTACACCGGGCGCTGCATACCCTGGAAGAGAATGTCCGCTGCCCCCTCTTTACCCACAAAGGGCGTAACCTGATTGCCCTTCCCTCGGCGTGGACGCTGCTGGAGTATTGCCAGGAAGTAATGCAGGTGATGGAGCGCGGGCTGGAAGAGTCGCGCAAGGTCGCCGGCATCGGTCAGGGCCGGTTACGCGTCGGCACGCTCTACTCGCTGACGCTGGAAACCGTACCGCGCCTGATAATGGGCATGAAGCTGCGCCGTCCGGATCTGGAAATGGATCTGACCATGGGCTCCAACGAAACGTTGCTGCACATGCTGGACGACGGCACGCTGGACGCCATTTTAATCTCCATCTCCGAGAGCGATATCGACCGCAACAGCCTCGAAGTGCTGCCCCTGTTCCACGACGATATTTTCCTTGCCGCGCCTGCCTCTGCCACGCTCGATACCAGCGGCCCCGCCGATCTGCGCGACTATAAAGACCGCAAGTTTGTTGCCCTCGCGGAAGGGTTTGCCACGTATGCGGGGTTTCAGGAGGCGTTTCATATCGCCGGATTCGAACCGGAGATTGTGACGCGCGTGAACGACATCTTTTCGATGCTAAGCCTGGTGCAGGCGGGGGTTGGCTTTACGCTGATGCCGGGCAGGATGAAGAAGGTGTACGAAAATTCGGTGCAGCTGCTGAAGCTGGCGCAGCCGTACCAGATGCAGCAGCTGATTGCGATCGTCTTTGCCCGCAACCGCGAGCAGGATCCGAGCCTGCGGGCATTAGCCGCCGAGGGGCGGATGTATGCGCGCAGCCTGCAGGAGGATGCGTGACGTATTGCCCGGCCGCGCTTTGCCGGGCAAAAACTTACCGCTGAAGCCGTCCCGCCAGATGCACCGCCACGTCCACGCCGCTGCGCTCCAGCGAAATTGACTCCCCTTCCCACGAAGCCTGTCGCGTCAGGCAGGTCAGCACGCCGCCGGGAGGCATTTCAATCGCCAGCCTTGCATCACGCTCGTTAGCCGAAATCACCGCTTCCTGCCAGCGCACGGTGCGCGCCATGTTCATCGCCAGATCGTCGGCAATGCTTTCCGGCTGCCAGAGCACGCGCCCGGTGCTGCCGCTCAGGTACGCGCAGCGCGGGCGTGAAAGCGTGACCGAGCTAAACGCCGCCACCAGCTTCTGCGCCGGCTCCGCCAGCAGCTCGCAGTGCGACGGCACGCTAACGGCCAGCCGCTTCGCTTTGCTCGCGCCTTTTTCCAGGGCGCGTTTTGCCACCTGCGCCATCCCTTCATCGGATCCGGCAATGACGATCTGCGTTTCGGCATTCAGGTTGGCAATGTACGTTCCGCTACCCTCGATAAGCTGTTCCACCTGCGGCAGGGTTAAGCCCATGATTGCCGTCAGGCCGTAGCCGTGCGGCCAGGCCTGTTCCATCAGATCGCCGCGCAGCGCCACCAGCTTCAGCGCGTCCGTAAATTCCAGCGCGCCCGCCACCACCGCCGCGGGATAAGCGCCAATCGATAAACCGCTAACGATGTCAGGCGACACGCCGCGTCGCTCCAGCTCGCGCGCCCACGACACGCCGGCAATTAACAGCGAAAGCTGCACCGCGCGGGTGTGGGTTAACGAGGCTGCGCTGTCCAGCGTATCGACTTCCGCACCCAGCACGTCACGAGCCTGTTCCAGCTCCGTACCCGGCAGGTTTTGCAGCATACCTTCATGCTGCGTGCCCTGGCCCGGAAAAGTAAACAGTATTTTCATCACTCCTCCCTGCGCCATGGATCTGCCACCAGGCGTGGCCCACGGCGGGTTTTCAGCAGCGTTTTACCGTCGCGCAGCCACTCCGCCAGCGCGAATCCGCCTTCCGGCGTATCCACCTGCGTATCCGCCCGGCACAGCGCGCGCCCGAGCTGAAGCTGCCAGCCAGCAAAAGCGTCAGGGGAAACGGCGTGCGGAGCGCGGATCAGCAGGTCGAGATCGCTGTCGGCATGGATCACCGGAATACCGGTCGCCAGCGCGTAGCCGGTGCTGCCGGTAATGCCCCACGTCCACGGCCACGACTGCTGAGCAAGCTGAAGCGCCACCTGTACCGGCGGCTGGGTTACAAACGGCGAACGCAGCAGATCGGCGGTGACGCACAGGTCTTCAGGTGAAACCACGCGCAGCACGTTCCCGGGCTTCACCCATCCGGCCGCCCGCTGGTCGCGGCGCAGTCCGCGCACGCCAACGGGAATACGGCCGTCGTTATCAACATCACGCCGTACCACCACCGGCAGGCCGGCATGCCAGGCAGATTCAACCCAGGATTCGGTAATACCTTCCAGCGCGTCGCGCGAGGTAAGCCAGATGAGGTCGTGGGGGCGTAATGTTGTGGTCATAATTACATTCCTGAAGTCAGCGAGATAAACAGCGGCAGCGACAGGATACACAGTACGGAGCTTAACAGCAGCACGGCTTCTGCATCCGGCGACTGCACGCCAAAGCGGTTACCGAACACCACGCCGAAGAAGCCCGCGGACAGCGCAATCATCAGGATGGCGGTGATCGCCACGGAGCCGTGCAGACCGAAGATTAAAACGATACCCCAGGCAATCGCCGGCTGGATCAGCAGCTTGGCGATGGTGGAGGTGATCACCATAGTGTTGATCTGGAGCTTACGGGCAGAGAGGATCACGCCGGTCAGGAACAGCGCCGCCGCGGTCGCGGACAGCCCCAGCGGTTTAATTGCTGCCAGCACCAGTTCCGGCATTTTGATGCCGATAGCGGACAGGATCACACCCAGCAGCGGGCCCATCACGATCGGTTTTTTTATGGAGCGCCACATCAGCACCGGCAGCATGGAGAGCGTTGAGCCGGAGCTATTGCCCTCGGCGCGCGCTTTTTCACGCTCCAGAATAAGCAGGCAGAACGGGGTCATCAGCACGGAACCGCAGGCGATAGAGACCGCAACGGACAGTGAGGTGGAAGAACTTTCGCCCAGCACGCTGCCCAGAATCGGCAGGCCAAGCGCCGCATAGTTTGGCAGCGCGACGGTGAGCGTCAGCACGGCCGCATCCTGCGGGGATTTTTTAAATACTTTAGTCGCGAGGAAGTAGATAGCCGCATAGGTGATCCACATCGCCAGCGTCAGCACCAGGATCAGCGGCGACTGCGCCACGATGCCGGTCCACGGGGTTTGCACGGTGGCGCTAAACAGCGCGGCCGGAAGCGCAAAATCCATGACGAAAATATTCAGCAGGGAAACATTTTTGTTATCGACCATCTTTGCCTTACCGGCCCAGAATCCCAGCAGCATGATGACGAAAATCGGTGCAAGAGCATGAACAATTACGTAAGTCATAAATCACCTGTAGTAAAAAAGTTTAAGCACTGACGCGATGTTTATTATTTTCAGGATGCAGACACCCACGCGGGCGCAGCGTGCGTGCCCACGGGGTGTTGCATCTGGCAGGTCTCTTTTTACTTACCAGCTGGCTCGCATACGTTCGCGTACGAGCGCCGAGCTGCGGCGGTTGTCAGCACCCAGACGGCTTTTCAGCGTGGTGTCCTGACGAGCGTCACTGATGGCCTGTTGCAGGGTGGTTTTCACCAGCGTCAGATCGTTATCGGATGGGGCATCCGGGTTGCTGATATCCAGCAGGTCGGAAAGCAGCCCCAGCGTGGCGTAGTTGCTGATGTCGTACGCCATTGGCGGAATGGTTGCCGCCAGTTTTTCCAGCGCGTCGACGGTACGCAGCGTAATGCGCGCCGCAGACTCTTTGCCCATCGCGTGGATCAGCACGCCCTTATCGTTAAAGGCAATCAGACGGTTAGCCTGGTAGCCGTGCGCCAGAAACGCGCCGGACATTGCCTTACCGACGATAAGACCAATCACCGGATGACCCGCCAGACGCGCGTTGGCGTAGGCGGCCGCGGCTCCCGCGAGCGCCTGGTGGATACCAAACGCCTCTTCGCGACGGCCATAGGCCTGGCTTGGGACGTCGATCACCGCCACAATCGGGCGCTTAACGGCTTTATCAGCATCTGCCGCTACGGTTTCGCTGACCACTTTTGCCAGCGTCCAGCCTTCCAGCAGACCTACTTCCCCTTTCGCCGCGCGCGGGAAGTGGTTGTTGGCATCCGGCACCACGGCGACAAAACGCACCGTTTCACCGTTCAGCTCGCCGTCTGCCGCCTGCACGGACGGGCACAGCCCCTCAATACGTTTGGCGTTCGGGGCGAGCGTTTCCAGCCAGCGTTCGCCACGGCTTATTGCGTTATTCATCATTTCACCTCCCGGGCAAAAAGCGCTTTAATCTGTTCGGCATCGGCCTGTTTGCGGGTGTCGAAATTCGTCAGACGGTTCAGGTAATCGTCATAGTTATCGGTGCGATGCTTCGCCGGTACGCCTTTCGCGATGGCCTCGTTCATCGCGGCTTTCACCGCGTTCACGCCGTCGCCTACCAGCGCGTCCACCAGCCCGCTTTCATAGCGCACTTCGCCGCCGGTCATGCTCCAGATAAACGGACGGTCGCGGGAGTCGTACTCTTCAATGCCCGCTTCCTGCTCGATAACCTGCGGGCCGTTGAGGCCGAGACGCGCTTCGCGGGTCACAATCAGGTAGCTGCACAGCGCCGCGGCGATAGACATCCCGCCGAAGCAGCCCACGGTTCCGGCCACAATCCCGACGACCGGGGTATAACGACGCAGGTCAACGATCGCGGCGTGGATATCGGCAATCGCCGCCAGGCCAAGGTTCGCTTCCTGCAGGCGTACGCCGCCGGTTTCGAGGCACAGTACCGCCTGCGTTGGAATGCCGTTGCGGTTATCTTCCGCCGCCAGCTCCAGCGCCGCCGCCATTTTGGCGCCGGAGACTTCGCCCATGCTGCCGCCCTGGAAGGTACCTTCAATCGCCACGACTACCGCTGGCTGGCCGTTTATGGTCCCTTTCGCGACCACCATGCCGTCATCGGCCTGCGGAACAATCCCCTGTGGCCCAAGCCACGGAGAGATAATGCCTTCAAACGGATCCAGCAGTTCGCGGTAGCTGCCCTCGTCGAGCAGCGCCTGCGCACGCTGGCGCGCTTTTAATTCGATAAAGCTGCTGTCATCACGCATGGCTCACCCCTTCAAACACCTGTTCAATACGAATGCGCGCCACGCCCGGCGTCGCGCCGAAGTCGTGGATGGTCAGTTTGCCTGCGGGCAGGCTGCTGACGGTTTCCAGGCGGCTGAACAACGCCTCCCAGCGTCCGCGGCTGTTGTCGACGGAGGTGGTGATATCAACGGTCAAGGTCTGGCCAGGTTCGGCGGTGAAGAGCACCTCCATATCCCCGGAGCCGACGACGCCTGCCAGCGCCCTGCCGCTTACTTCGCGGCGGGCGGGCACGGTCAATGTAATTTTTTCCATAACATCCTCTTAATGCTTTGAATATGGCGTTTCGACGCGATCGAGAAACAGCGTGGCCGCAAGCAGGTCTGCGGCGCCGCCCGGTGAGGCGTTGAGCGTCAGCATCTGGCGGTCTAACTGCGCAAGCGCCTGCTGCCCCGCGAGCGTTGCGCATCCACCGGCGTTCAGCACCGCCCGGGCGCCGTTCTGCATGGCGTCCAGCCCCTCCATTCCGGCGCGCGACAGCACGCAGGTATCGGTGAGCGAGGTCATGATTGCCATCAGCGCGTCGAGTCTGGCGTTTGTTTCGCTACTGCCGTTAAGGCGGCTCAGGCGAAGCTGCGGCAGCGCGCGCTGCATGATGTGCGGAAACGCCTGCTGCGCCTCTTCACGCGCGCCGGGCACGCGGTAGCGGTGCGTGGCGCGTAACCCCTTGCTGAACACCTTCGGTGCCGCGTCGTCCGGGAGTTTTGCCAGCCGGGCGGCGGTGTTAGCGACGGCCTGCGCGCTGGCATCACCGCCCAGCATCGCCACCGCGCTCACCAGCAGCCCCAGCGCCCAGATCGCGCCACGGTGGGTGTTTACGCCGTCGGTAGCGGCCATCATCTGCCGCTCGCCGTCGCGCCCCAGGCGACCAACGGTTTGCCGGAGGGCAATATCCGCCGGACGCTGCCAGCTTTGCTGCGCCAGCGCCTGAAACGTGGGAGTCAGGCTGTGCGCGGAGCGCTCCATCAGCGCAAGCGATAAATCGTGGTGCGCGCCGTTCCCCCGACTGTCCACCAGACCGGGTTTCGGGCTTAAACGTGCTTCGTCAATCAGACACTGCGTGGCGGTTCGCGCCAGCCATTCGGCACCGCCTTCAACCTGGATCCGGGGCAGAAGTTTCATTACCAGCTCCGGAATTTCGCAGGTGGGTTGTACAGGCCGCCGGACCACTCAACGAGGTCGGCCACGCTGCCCGCCGCCAGCAGAGAGCGGGTGGCATCGGTGCGGCGAATACCCATATCTTCCGGATAGACCACTTTGCCGCTCTGGCGCAGTTCCGCCACGCGTTTGGCATCCACGCCCAGACCGATATCGGTGATGCCCGCCACGGCGGCGACCATGGCGCGACGCTCTTCCAGATCTTTCGCCCGGTAGAGGTAAGCAATCCCCTCTTCCGTCAGCACGTGGGTAACGTCATCGCCGTAAATCATGACCGGCGCCAGCGGCATGCCGGAGGCTTTCGCGACGTCAACGGCGTCCAGTTTTTCCACGAAGGTTGGCTTCACGCCTGCCTGGAAGGTTTCCACCATCTGCACGACCAGTTTTTTACCGCGCTGCATTGGGTCAGGCTCGGTGATCATGTTCAGCCAGGCCGGCGTGGCGTGGCGGCGACCGTGCGGATCGTGGCCCATGTTTGGCGCGCCGCCGAAGCCGGAGAGGCGACCGCGGGTGACGGTTGAGGAGTTAGCGTAGCCATCAACCTGCAGCGTAGAGCCGATAAACATATCTACCGCGTACTGGCCTGCCAGCTGGCAGAAGGCGCGGTTGGAACGCATGGAGCCATCGGCACCGGTAAAGAACACGTCCGGACGGGCGCGAATGTACTCTTCCATCCCCAGCTCGCCGCCGAAGCAGTGCACGCTTTCCACCCAGCCGCTTTCGATTGCCGGGATCAGCGTCGGATGCGGGTTCAGCGTCCAGTGTTTACAGATTTTGCCCTTCAGGCCGAGCTGTTCGCCGTAGGTGGGCAGCAGCAGCTCAATCGCCGCGGTGTTAAAGCCAATCCCGTGGTTGAGGGACTGCACCTGGTGTTCAGCGTAGATGCCTTTAATCGCCATCATCGCCATCAGGATGTGTTCCTGTTTAATCAGGCGCGGGTCGCGGGTGAAGAGCGGCTCAATGAAGAACGGCTTGTCCGCCACCACCACGTAATCGATCCACGAGCCCGGAATATCGACGCGCGGCAGGTCGCACTCGTCGTCCACCAGCTCGTTCACCTGTGCGATGACGATGCCGTCGTGGAACGCGGCGGCTTCCACCAGCGCCGGGGTATCTTCGGTACTCGCCCCGGTGTAGAGGTTACCTTTACGGTCCGCTTTAAACCCGGCAATCAGCGCCACGTTTGGCGAAAGGTCGACGTAGAGGCGTGAGTAAAGTTCGATGTAGGTGTGAATCGCACCGATTTCGAGCTGGCCATCTTCCAGCAGCTGCGAAATGCGCAGGCTTTGCGTACCGGAGAAGGAAAAGTCCAGCTTGCGGGCGATGCCTTTCTCAAAGATATCCAGATGTTCGCTGCGCCCGACGCTCGGCATGATCATATGCAGGTCGTGAACAATTTGCGGGTTCACTTCAGCCAGTGAACGGGAAAGAAAATCCGCCTGCTTCTGGTTATTGCCTTCCAGAACGACTTTGTCGCCTGGTGCGATCAGTTTTTCCAGCATGGCGACAAGATCGCCGGTTGGCAGTACCTTGCCCTGCACCGGTACGGATGCCAGACGACGCGCTTTCTCGCTGCGTCGGGTGTTCCATTGCCGGGTGGGTGTTTGCCCAGATAACATTATTAACCTCCTGATTCAGCACATCATTCTGATTTGCTTAACGTTGAGTAAAGTGTGCGCTCTGGTGATAAAGGCATCAATTAAGCGTAGGAGTGAATCATTAGCTTGAGAGTAATAAACAAGGTAAGGAAATGTGATCGGGATCAGTTCATGTTTCGGAAAAACGGGCTAAACGGGGTACAATTCGGAAGGTATAGTTAATTTCTGACAAGAATCAGCATCGCCCTTATGACCCAAATCATTCCCTCAGACTTCGACATTGCAGCCGAAGAGAGCGCCGAGTTCGTGCCCATGCGCGGTGTGGCTAACCCCCACCTGCAAACCATGCTCCCGCGCCTGATCCGCCGCAAGGTGCAGTTCAACCCCCACTGGCAGCGCATTGACCTGCCGGACGGTGACTTTTTGGATCTCGCCTGGAGCGAAGCGCCAGAGCAGGCCAGGCATAAACCCCGTCTCGTGGTGTTTCACGGTCTGGAGGGCAGCCTGCACAGCCCTTACGCGCACGGCCTCATCGAGGCGGCAAAGGCCCGCGGCTGGCTTGGGGTGGTGATGCACTTTCGCGGATGCAGCGGCGAGCCAAATCGGCAAAAACGCATTTATCACTCGGGTGAAACCGAGGACGGCACCTGGTTCCTGCACTGGCTGAGAGACCATTTTGGCGCGGCGCCTACGGCGGCGGTGGGGTATTCGCTGGGGGGTAATATGCTGGCCTGCCTGCTGGCGAAGGAGAGCGACGCGGTGCCGCTGGACGCGGCGGTTATTGTCTCCGCGCCGTTTATGCTGGAGCAGTGCAGCTATCATATGGAAAAGGGGTTTTCGCGGGTTTATCAGCGGTATCTGCTCAACCTGCTGAAGGCTAACGCCGCGCGCAAGCTGAAGGCCTATCCGGACACGCTGCCCGTCACGCTGCAACAGCTCAAACGCGTGAAGCGCCTGCGCGAGTTTGATGATTTGATCACCTCAAAGATCCACGGGTTTGCCGATGCAATTGACTATTACCGTCAGTGCAGCGCCATGCCTTTGCTGAATCAAATCACGAAACCCACGCTGATTATCCACGCCAAAGATGACCCGTTTATGGATCATCACTCGATCCCCGCCCCTGACTATCTGCCGGATAACGTGGAGTATCAGCTCACCGAGTTTGGCGGCCACGTGGGCTTTGTTGGCGGCACGCTGCGTCGGCCAAAAATGTGGCTTGAGACGCGTATACCCGACTGGTTAACGGCCTATCTGGACGGTAAAAAATGATTATTCCCTGGCAGGATCTCTCTCCCGAAACGCTCGATAACCTGATTGAAAGCTTTGTCTTGCGCGAAGGCACCGATTATGGTGAACATGAACGTTCGCTTGAACAAAAGGTCAACGATGTTAAGCGCCAGCTTAAGAGCGGCGACGTGGTGCTGGTATGGTCCGAACTGCATGAGACGGTCAATATTATGCCCCGCAACGCGTTTCATGGCTGATCTTTAAACCTTTCCAGTCAGGGAGTTGCTATGTCTGCCAGACATCCGGTTATTGCCGTTACGGGTTCGAGCGGGGCGGGAACCACCACCACCAGCCTCGCCTTTCGCAAGATCTTCGCACAGCTGAATTTACGGGCGGCAGAGGTGGAAGGCGACAGCTTTCACCGCTACACGCGCCCGGAGATGGACATGGCCATCCGCAAGGCGCGCGATCTGGGTAAACACATTAGCTACTTCGGACCGGAGGCCAATGACTTCGGCCTGCTGGAGCAAACCTTCCGTGAATACGGGCAGAGCGGTACCGGACAGTCCCGCAAGTATCTGCACACCTACGATGAAGCCGTGCCCTGGAATCAGGTGCCGGGCACGTTCACGCCCTGGCAGCCCCTCCCGGAACCGACTGACGTGCTGTTTTATGAAGGATTGCACGGCGGCGTGGTCACGCCACAGCACGACGTGGCGCGCCATGTGGATTTGCTGGTGGGCGTGGTGCCGATTGTTAACCTTGAATGGATCCAGAAGCTGACGCGTGACATCAGCGAGCGCGGGCACTCTCGCGAGGCGGTGATGGACTCGGTGGTACGTTCCATGGAGGATTACATCAACTTCCTGACGCCACAGTTTTCCCGAACCCATATTAACTTCCAGCGCGTCCCTACCGTAGACACCTCAAACCCGTTCGCCGCAAAAAGCATTCCCTCGCTGGACGAGAGCTTCGTGGTGATCCACTTCCGCAATCTGGAAGGCATCGACTACCCGTGGCTGCTGGCGATGCTGCAGGGTTCATTTATTTCGCATATGAATACGTTAGTGGTGCCGGGCGGAAAAATGGGGCTGGCGATGGAGCTGATCATGACGCCGCTGGTACAGCGGTTGATGGAAGGGAAGCAGATCGCATAATCATATCCCCTCTCCTGCGGGAGAGGGTTAGGGTGAGGGCATCAACACGCAGATGCCCCCTCAATCACGCCTCGATCACTTCATACGAATGCGTGATGTTCACCGCTTTCTCCAGCATTAACGCCACCGAGCAGTACTTCTCCGCGGAGAGATCCACCGCGCGGGACACCGCCGCGTCCTTCAGCGCTTTACCGGTGACCACAAAGTGCAGATTGATGTGCGTAAACAGGCGTGGCGCCTCTTCACGACGTTCTGACGTCAGCTTCACTTCACAATCGGTCACGTCATGGCGGCCTTTTTGCAGGATCGACACCACGTCGATAGCGCTGCATCCACCCGCGGCCATCAGCACCATTTCCATAGGGCTTGGGGCTTTATCGCCGGAGTTGCCATCCATCAAAATCTGATGCCCGGAAGCGGACTCGCCCAGGAACGTTAACCCTTCAACCCATTTCACGCGCGCTTGCATATTCACTCACTCCAACGTTGCATTTTTTATGACAGATTACGTGTACGTTACATTTCTCGCAACGGAAGGCGACCTGCGTCATGCTGAAGCGAGACACCAGGAGACACGCGGCGAAAGCTATGCTAAAACACTCTGGATGCTACAGTAATACATTGACGTTACACATGTATGCAGAGGACATCAAACTTTACTGGCTGCGAAACGTTACGACAGCCGACTTCCCAGGTATGGGTAAGAATTCGATTGCAACCCCAGAGTCCGGATGCATCTTATGACTCTGGTGACAGCTTATAACAGAGGATAACAGCGCATGGTGCTTGGCAAACCGCAAACAGACCCGACTCTCGAATGGTTCTTGTCTCATTGCCACATTCATAAGTACCCATCAAAGAGCACGCTGATTCACCAGGGTGAAAAAGCGGAAACGTTGTATTACATCGTTAAAGGCTCGGTGGCCGTGCTGATCAAAGATGAAGAAGGGAAAGAGATGATCCTTTCTTATCTGAACCAGGGCGATTTTATCGGTGAACTGGGCCTGTTTGAAGAAGGCCAGGAACGTAGCGCCTGGGTTCGTGCAAAAACAGCATGTGAAGTGGCTGAAATTTCTTACAAGAAATTCCGTCAGCTGATTCAGGTTAACCCTGACATCCTGATGCGTCTTTCTTCCCAGATGGCGCGCCGTCTGCAGGTGACCTCTGAGAAGGTAGGCAACCTGGCCTTCCTGGACGTGACCGGCCGTATCGCGCAGACCCTGCTGAACCTGGCGAAACAGCCAGACGCCATGACCCACCCTGACGGCATGCAAATTAAAATTACCCGTCAGGAAATTGGTCAGATCGTCGGTTGTTCCCGTGAAACAGTGGGCCGTATCCTGAAGATGCTGGAAGATCAGAACCTGATCTCTGCCCACGGTAAAACTATCGTGGTCTACGGAACCCGTTAATTCCGGCCAAACGGCGTGCCGCCGCAGGGTGGCACGCCGTTTTTGTCTCTACTCCTCATGTGGCGCAGGCTGATCTATCACCCGGAAGTTAACTACGCACTGCGACAAACGCTGGTGCTGTGTCTTCCCGTGGCCGTGGGCCTGATCCTCGGACACCTGCAGCAAGGCCTGCTGTTTTCCCTCGTTCCCGCCTGCTGCAACATTGCCGGTCTGGACACGCCGCATAAACGCTTTTTCAAACGCCTGATCGTCGGCGGCTGCCTGTTTGCCGGCTGTAGCCTTGCCGTCCAGCTCCTGCTGGCCCGGGACATTCCCCTGCCGCTGATCCTGACCGTGCTGGCGATGACACTCGGCGTGACCGCCGAAATCAGCTCGCTGCACGCCCGCCTCCTTCCCGCGTCGCTGATCGCCGCCATCTTCACCTTAAGCCTGGCGGGCAATATGCCGGTGTGGGAGCCGTTGCTGATCTACGCCCTCGGCACGCTATGGTACGGGCTGTTTAACTGGTTCTGGTTCTGGCTGTGGCGGGAACAGCCGATGCGCGAATCCCTCAGCCTGCTCTACCGTCAGCTGGCGGAGTATTGCGAAGCGAAATATACCCTGCTGACGCAGCACACCGATCCGGAAAAATCGCTGCCGCCGCTGCTGGAGCGCCAGCAAAAGGTGGTGGATCTGATAAGCCAGTGCTACCAGCAGCTGCACATGCTCGCCGCCAGCCAAAACCAGGAATACAAGCGGCTGCTGCGTATCTTCCAGGTCGGGCTGGATTTGCAGGAGCATATCTCCGTCAGCCTTCACCACCCGGAAGAGGTGCAAAAGCTGGTGGAGCGCAGCCACGCGGAGGCGGTGATCCGCTGGAACGCGCAGACCGTTGCGGCGCGCCTGCGGGTGCTGGCGGACGATATTCTCTATCACCGCTACCCGACGCGCTTTACCATGGACAAACAGCTCGGCGCGCTGGAGAAGATAGCGCGTCAGCACCCGGATAACCCGGTCGGCCAGTTTGCCGCCTGGCATTTCAGCCGTATCGCCCGGGTGCTGCGCACCCAGCGCCCGCTGTACGCCCGTGACCTGATGGCGGATAAGCAAAAGCGGCTCCCGCTGCTGCCTGCCCTGAAAAGCTATCTGTCGCTGAAGTCAGCCGCCCTGCGTAACGCCGCCCGGATAAGCGTGATGCTGAGCGTCGCCAGCCTGATGGGCATGGCACTGCACCTGCCGAAACCCTACTGGATCTTAATGACCGTGCTGTTTGTCACCCAGAACGGCTACGGCGCCACGCGGGTACGTATTCTGCACCGGGCGGGAGGCACCATGGCGGGGCTGATTATCGCGGGCGTGACGCTGCACTTCCACGTGCCGGAGGGCTACACGCTGGCCGGCATGCTGGCCATTACCCTGGTGAGCTACCTGATTATCCGCAAAAACTACGGCTGGGCGATGGTGGGCTTTACGGTGACGGCGGTATATACCCTGCAGCTGCTCACGCTAAACGGGGAACAGTTTATTATCGCCCGGCTGGTCGATACGCTGATTGGCTGCCTGATCGCCTTTGGCGGCATGGTCTGGCTGTGGCCGCAGTGGCAGAGCGGGCTGCTGAGGCAGAACGCCCACGACGCGCTGGAGGCCGACCAGCGTGCGATTCGCCTGATCCTGAGCGACGATCCGCAGCCTTCCCCGCTGGCCTACGAGCGGATGAAGGTCAACCAGGCGCATAACGCCCTGTTCAACTCCCTCAACCAGGCCATGCAGGAGCCGGGCTTTAACGCGCACTATCTGGCGGACATGAAGCTGTGGGTAACGCACAGCCAGTTCATCGTCGAGCATATAAACGCCATGACCACGCTGGCGCGCGAGCACACGATGCTGACGCCGGATCTGGCGCAGCGCTATTTGCAGTCGTGTGAAATTGCGCTGCAGCGCTGCCAGCAGCGTCTGGAGTATGACGCGCCGGGCGAGTCGGGAGAAACGAATATACTGGAAGCGCCGGAGACGCTGACCCACGGGCCGATGAGCACCCTGGAGCAGCATTTGCAGCGCGTGCTGGGGCATCTGAACACCATGCACACCATTTCGTCGGTGGCATGGCGCCAGCGTCCGCATCACGGGATTTGGTTAACCCGCAGGCTGAAGCGGACGGCGTATTAACCTTTTACAATCTTCGCGACCGCCGCTGCAAAACGGCTTAACCCGTCTTCAATATCTTTCTCTTCCACCACCAGCGACGGCGCAAAGCGCATGACGTCCGGCCCCGCGTTGAGCACCATAACGCCTTCATGCGCGGCAGCGTGCAGGAAATCGCGCGCGCGGCCTTTGTACTGCGGCTTTAGCTCCGCGCCAATCAGCAGCCCCATCCCGCGGATCTCGCTGAAGACGTCATACTGGTCGTCAATCTGCTGAAGGTGCTTCACAAACCGTTCGCGCTTCGCGTTCACGCCGTTCAGAACGTCCGGCGTATTAATGATGTCGAATGCCGCGCCCGCCACGGCGCACGCCAGCGGATTACCGCCGTAGGTAGAGCCGTGCGAGCCGACGTGGAACGCGGAAGCGATATCCTGGGTGGTGAGCACCGCGCTGACCGGGAAACCGCCGCCGAGCGCTTTGGCGCTGGTCAGAATATCCGGCGTTACGCCGTAGTGCATATAGGCGAACAGATCCCCGGTACGCCCCATCCCGCACTGGACTTCATCAAACACCAGCAGCGCCTGGTGCGCATCGCACAGCTCGCGCAGCCCTTTCAGGAATTCCGGCGTGGCCGCCGTCACGCCGCCTTCGCCCTGGATTGGCTCAACCACCACCGCGCAGGTATGGTCGTCCATCACCGCTTTCACCGCGTGCAGATCGTTAAACGGCACGTGGATGATATCCGCAGGTTTCGGACCGAAGCCGTCGGAATACTTCGGCTGACCGCCTACAGAAACGGTGAAGAAGGAACGGCCGTGGAAGGCGTTATGAAACGCGATGATTTTGGTTTTGTACGGGCTGTGGCGCGTAGTGGCGTAATAGCGCGCCAGCTTGAAGGCCGTTTCGTTGGCTTCGGTGCCGGAGTTCATAAACAGCACGCGCTCGGCAAAGGTCGCATCGATGATTTTACGCCCCAGACGCAGCGCCGGTTCGTTGGTGAAAACGTTGCTGGTGTGCCACAGGGTTTCGCCCTGCGTTTTCAGCGCCTCCACCAGCGCAGGATGGCAATGGCCCAGCGCCGTCACCGCAATGCCGCCCGCGAAATCAACGTACTCGTTACCCTGCTGATCCCAGACGCGGCTGCCTTTCCCTTTCACCGGGATAAACTCAGCCGGTGCATAAATCGGCAGGATCACTTCATCGAATGTCGCGCGGGTAATTGCTGGTTGTTCAGTTGCCATGTCATGACCATCCATTTTTATGTCACAGTGATTGTGAAAATATAATCACAAAATATGCATAAAAAATCACAGCAAGGCAACTGATATTCAGCGATTGAGGAAATTAGCCAGCAGCGCGTGCCCCTGCTCGCTGAGAATGCTTTCCGGGTGGAACTGCACGCCTTCGAGATCCCATTCCCGGTGGCGGATGCCCATGATCTCCTGCGTCTCGCTCCAGGCGGTAACCTCAAAACAGGCGGGTAGCGTTGGCGGGTCGATGACCAGAGAGTGGTAGCGCGTGACGGTTAACGGGTTATTTAACCCCGCGAATACGCCCGCGCCGGTGTGGAAGACCGGCGAGGTTTTGCCGTGCATCACCTTCGCGGCGCGGACGATGGTTGCGCCAAACGCCTGCGCAATGGCCTGATGCCCCAGGCATACGCCCAGAATCGGCAGCCTGCCCGCGTAGTGGCGGATAGCGTCCAGCGAGATACCGGACTCCGACGGGGTGCACGGCCCCGGCGATATCACGATTTTTCGCGGAGCCAGCGTTTCAATGTCAGCCAGCGCGATGTCGTCGTTGCGGCGGACAACCACCTCTGCACCCAGCTCACAAAAATACTGGTAAAGGTTCCAGGTGAAGGAATCGTAGTTATCAATCAGCAAAATCATGGCGGCTCCCGAAAAAAATGCCGCCCTATTCTACTCAGATTCCCGCGCTTCGCTCACTACTTTGGCAAAGATGGCTTTCAGGTCGGTCAAATCCCCGGTTGCGCCGCTCTGGTTTGCCGCCACCCACTGCTCAGGATCGATATCGCGCCAGTCCAGGATGTAGCCGGCATGGATTGCCAGCTGTTCAAAGAATACGCGCTGCGCAATGCCGTTCCCGCTAGCGAACGGATGTAGCATATTGATTTCACAATAGTAATGACTTATGCGTTCGATAAACGCCTCTTTCTGAAGGCCAACCAGATACCTGTCGCTTTCCAGCGCCGCCATCAGTTCATTTCCCATCGTCTCGATGTATTCGAAATGGCAGAAAGGGATCTCACCTTTAAAAATATCGTCGGTACGGAACTCGCCTGCCCGCTTCATCTCGCTGCGATACAGATGGCGGTGAATGTGGCACAGATGGGGCAAACCGGGTGCTGAAGGCCCAAGCTCCAGCGTATCAATGTGGGGTTCAGCAGGGCCATGACCTTTTTCAAGGAGGCTGCTCGCCTGTAGATTGGTATTGCGCTGTCGCTCCCAGAGACGGGATTTTTGCTTGTCGGTGAGTTTTTTCACTAAACGCCTCCCTGAATAGTCCGTTTGCCACAAGTATAAGCAGCAAAACGCGCTTTCGCAGGGAGGGCAGTTTCACACGGGCAGGATCCGCCCGCGTGTGAAGGGTTACGGCAGCACTTTCGCGGAGAGGATCACCACCGGTTTTGACGGCACATTCTGATAAGGACCAACATCGTGGGTCTGCACCTGAGAGATCTTGTCCGCAACGTCCATGCCTTTCACCACCTTGCCGAACACCGCATAGCCGAAGTCGCGCTGGCCGTGGTCCAGGAAGGCGTTGTCCGCCACGTTGAGGAAGAACTGGCTGGTGGCGCTGTCTTTGTCCGCCGTACGCGCCATGGAGATGGTGCCGCGCTTGTTCAGCAGGCCGTTGTCTGCTTCATTTTTAATTGGCGGGTTAGGCTGTTTCTGCTGCATCTGCTCGTTAAAACCGCCGCCCTGAATCATAAAGCCCGGGATGACGCGGTGGAACGTGGTGTTGTTGTAGAAACCACTGTTCACATAGTCGAGGAAGTTTTTCACAGAAACAGGGGCTTTCTGGCTATCCAGCTCCAGCTCAATATTCCCCGCAGAGGTTGTCAGCAGGACGTGGGGGTCTCCTTTTGCTGCCAGCGCAGCAGGGGAAACGGCAGAAAGAGCAAACACAGCTGCGACAGCCGCCAGTGTTGATTTGAGCATGAGAATTCCTTAACAAAGCGCAGTATAAAAAGCGAATGGCTTGATTCTAAAGAGCAGTATGAACCCAGACCAGTCTTTTACCTAATTTTACGAAATTGAAACAATTATTACCGCGCAAACGATTGTCCATCACGCGATTTAATGTGATCTTTATCACGATAAAGCCTGCAATTGTGCTCAAAATTTTCTGAAAAGATTTAATTAGATCACTTTCGAGACTAAAATCTGCCCGCTCAAACGCACTCACTGCGTTTTTCTTTACTTTTAACAGGCCAGACATGACTAACAGCAACCGCATCAAGCTCACATGGATCAGCTTCTTCTCTTACGCCCTGACCGGCGCGCTGGTGATCGTCACCGGAATGGTGATGGGAAATATCGCAGACTACTTCCAGCTGCCCGTTTCCAGCATGAGTAACACCTTTACCTTCCTGAACGCGGGGATCCTGATCTCTATTTTCCTTAATGCCTGGCTGATGGAAATCGTGCCGCTGAAAACGCAGCTGCGTTTCGGCTTTGTGCTGATGGTTGCCGCCGTGGCGGGCCTGATGCTGAGCCACAGCATCGCCCTGTTCTCTGCCGCCATGTTCGTGCTGGGCCTCGTGAGCGGTATCACCATGTCGATCGGTACGTTCCTGATCACCCATATGTATGAAGGCCGCCAGCGCGGCGCGCGTCTGCTGTTTACCGACTCCTTCTTCAGCATGGCCGGGATGATTTTCCCGATGGTCGCCGCGTATCTTCTCGCGCGCAGCATCGAATGGTACTGGGTGTACGCCTGCATTGGTCTGGTCTATGTTGCTATCTTCATTCTGACCTTCGGCTGTGACTTCCCGGTGCTGGGCAAAAAAGCGCAGGCTACCTCAGAGCCGGTTGCGAAGGAAAAATGGGGTATCGGCGTGCTGTTCCTCTCCATCGCCGCCCTGTGCTACATCCTGGGCCAGCTGGGCTTTATCTCGTGGGTACCGGAATACGCGAAAGGTCTGGGCATGAGCCTGAACGACGCGGGCAAACTGGTGAGCGATTTCTGGATGTCTTACATGTTCGGCATGTGGGCGTTTAGCTTTATCCTGCGCTTCTTCGACCTGCAACGTATTCTGACCGTGCTGGCGGGTCTGGCGACCGTGCTGATGTATCTGTTCATCAACGGCTCTCCGGAGCATATGCCATGGTTCATCCTGACCCTGGGCTTCTTCTCCAGCGCGATTTATACCTCGATCATCACCCTTGGCTCGCTCCAGACCAAAGTGGCCTCACCGAAGCTGGTGAACTTCGTGCTGACCTGCGGCACCATCGGCACCATGCTGACCTTCGTGGTTACTGGCCCGATCGTAGCGCACAGCGGCCCGCTGGCGGCGCTGCATACCGCTAACGGTCTGTACGCGGTGGTATTTATCATGTGCTTCGTGCTCGGCTTCGTGACACGCCATCGCCAGCACAATACGGCAACCGCTACCCATTAATCGCCATCACCCCTTTGCGCCTGCAAAGGGGTGATTCCCCGCCTCGCCCGCCCTGCCCGCCGCGTTCTCAAAACCCCCACAAATTTGTGCAAAAAACCAGCAAGCACAAAAATCGAACAATATCCGCCACTTATAAAAATCCCGACAAATCATACATATACCCCCTAAGGGGTAGTTGAAGGCGTATTTGATTTGCATCAATAAGTGCCCCTGCTGAATCGTTAAGGTAGGCAGTAATAGAAAAGAAATCGAGGCAAAAATGAGCAAAGTCAGACTCGCTATCATCGGTAACGGCATGGTCGGCCACCGCTTTATTGAGGATCTTCTTGATAAAGCCGATGCTGACCAGTTCGATATTACCGTGTTCTGTGAAGAACCCCGCAAGGCGTACGACCGTGTGCACCTGTCTTCCTACTTCTCCCACCATACCGCCGAAGAGCTATCCCTGGTGCGCGAAGGATTCTACGAGAAGCATGGCGTAAAAGTGCTGGTGGGCGAACGCGCTATCACCATCAACCGTCAGGAGAAAGTGATCCACTCCAGCGCCGGGCGTACGGTTTTTTACGATAAGCTGATTATGGCGACTGGCTCGTATCCGTGGATCCCGCCAATTAAAGGTTCGGACACCCAGGATTGCTTCGTTTACCGCACCATTGAAGATCTCAACGCCATTGAATCCTGCGCACGCCGCAGCAAACGCGGTGCGGTTGTCGGCGGTGGTCTGCTGGGCCTGGAAGCAGCGGGCGCGCTGAAAAACCTCGGCATTGAAACCCACGTCATCGAATTTGCCCCGATGCTGATGGCCGAACAGCTGGACCACATGGGTGGCGATCAGCTGCGCCGTAAGATTGAAAGCATGGGCGTGAAGGTTCACACCAGCAAAAACACCAAAGAGATCGTTCAGGAAGGCACCGAAGCGCGTAAAACCATGCGCTTTGCCGACGGCAGCGAGCTGGAAGTGGACTTTATCGTTTTCTCTACCGGTATTCGCCCGCGCGATAAGCTGGCCACTCAGTGCGGCCTGGCCGTTGCACAGCGCGGCGGGATCATGATCAACGATACCTGCCAGACCTCCGATCCGGATATTTACGCCATCGGCGAGTGCGCCAGCTGGAATAACCGCGTGTATGGTCTGGTAGCGCCAGGGTACAAAATGGCGCAGGTCGCCGTTGACCATATCCTCGGCAGCGAAAACGCCTTCACCGGCGCAGACATGAGCGCCAAGCTGAAGCTGCTGGGCGTGGACGTGGGCGGTATTGGCGATGCGCACGGCCGCACCCCGAACTCCCGCAGCTACGTCTATCTGGACGAAAGCAAAGAAGTCTACAAACGTCTCATCGTCAGCCAGGACAACAAAACCCTGCTCGGTGCGGTGCTGGTGGGCGATACCAGCGACTTCGGCAACCTGCTCCAGCTGGTGCTGAACGCCATTGAGCTGCCGGAAAACCCGGACGCGCTGATCCTTCCGGCCCACGCGTCCAGCGGCAAACCGTCTATCGGCGTGGATAAACTGCCGGACAGCGCGCAGATTTGCTCCTGCTTCGACGTGACCAAAGGCATGCTGATCTCCGCCATCAACAAAGGCTGCCACACCGTTGCGGCGCTGAAGGCCGAAACCAAAGCCGGTACCGGCTGCGGCGGCTGTATTCCGCTGGTAACGCAGGTGCTGAACGCTGAGCTGGCAAAACAGGGCATCGAAGTAAACAACAACCTGTGCGAGCACTTTGCCTACTCTCGCCAGGAGCTGTACCACCTGATCCGCGTGGAAGGCATTAAGTCCTTCGACGAACTGCTGGAGAAACACGGCCAGGGCTACGGCTGTGAAGTGTGTAAGCCTACCGTCGGTTCCCTGCTGGCGTCCTGCTGGAACGAATATGTGCTTAAACCGGAGCACACGCCGCTGCAGGACACCAACGATAACTTCCTGGCGAATATCCAGAAAGACGGTACTTACTCGGTGATTCCGCGTTCTGCCGGTGGGGAAATTACCCCGGAAGGCCTGGTCGCCGTGGGCCGAATCGCCCGCGAGTTTAACCTGTACACCAAAATTACCGGTTCCCAGCGTATCGGCCTGTTCGGCGCGCAAAAAGATGACCTGCCGGAAATCTGGCGTCAGCTGATTGAAGCAGGGTTCGAAACGGGCCACGCGTACGCCAAGGCGCTGCGCATGGCGAAAACCTGCGTGGGCAGCACCTGGTGCCGCTACGGCGTGGGCGACAGCGTGGGCTTCGGCGTAGAGCTGGAAAACCGCTACAAGGGCATCCGTACGCCGCACAAAATGAAGTTCGGCGTCTCCGGCTGTACCCGTGAATGTGCGGAAGCGCAGGGTAAAGACGTGGGTATTATCGCCACCGAGAAAGGCTGGAACCTGTACGTATGCGGTAACGGCGGGATGAAGCCACGCCACGCCGACCTGCTGGCTGCGGACCTCGATCGCGATACGCTGATCAAGTATCTCGACCGCTTTATGATGTTCTACATTCGCACCGCCGATAAGCTGACCCGTACCGCGTCCTGGCTGGATAACCTGGAAGGCGGCATCGACTACCTGAAATCGGTCATCATCGACGACAAGCTGGGCCTGAATGAACAGCTGGAGTCCGAGATGGCTCGCCTGCGCGAGGCGGTGATCTGCGAGTGGACCGAAACCGTAAACACGCCAGCGGCGCAGAATCGCTTCAAACACTTTATCAACAGCACCCAGCGCGACCCGAACGTGCAGGTGGTGCCAGAGCGCGAACAGCATCGTCCTGCAACACCGTATGAACGCATTCCGGTGATGCTGGTGGAGGAAAACGCATGAGCCAGTGGGTAAACATCTGCAACATTAACGACATTCTGCCAGCGACCGGCGTTTGCGCGCTGCTGGGTAACGATCAGGTCGCGATTTTCCGTCCTCGCCACGACGAACAGGTCTTTGCCATCAGCAATATCGACCCGTTCTTCGAGGCCAGCGTGCTCTCCCGCGGACTGATTGCGGAGCACCAGGGCGAACTGTGGGTCGCCAGCCCGCTGAAAAAGCAGCGTTTCCGCTTAACCGACGGCTACTGCATGGAAGATGAACGCTTCTCGGTCAAGCACTACGACGTCCGCGTGAAGGACGGCGAGGTGCAGCTGAAAGCGTAACGCCCCGCCTTTTCAATAGGAAAGGCTTATGACCCCTTATGGGTAACGGCAGGAAAAACCGTATGTTCTGTACGATTCCTGCTGTTATCCTGACGTCAATTCTTCCCCCGCCACCCATGCTGTGAGGTAACGTCGTGGATCACCTGCCGATTTTTTGTCAATTACGCAACCGCGACTGCCTGCTCGTGGGCGGCGGCGATGTGGCTGAACGCAAGGCGCGCCTGCTGCTTGAGGCTGGCGCCCGACTGACCGTCAACGCCCTCACCTTTGCCCCGCAGTTTCACGTCTGGGCGCAGGAAGGGATGCTCGCGCTGGTACAGGGTGAGTTTGACGAATCCCTGCTGGAAACCTGCTGGCTGACGATTGCCGCCACGGACGACGACGGGGTGAACCAGCGCGTCAGCGACGCCTGCGAAGCGCGCCGGATCTTCTGTAACGTGGTGGATGCGCCGAAAGAGGCCAGCTTTATCATGCCGTCGATTATCGACCGCTCACCGCTGATGATTGCGGTGTCGTCCGGCGGCCGCTCGCCCGTTCTGGCCCGCCTGCTGCGGGAAAAGCTGGAAGCCGTGTTGCCGCAGCATCTTGGCCAGATCGCCCACTATGCAGGTCAACTGCGTTCACGCGTGAAGCAAACCTTCGCCACCGTTGGCGAGCGCCGCCGCTTCTGGGAGAAATTCTTCGTCAACGACAGGCTGGCACAGTCGCTGGCAAATCAGGACGCGAAGGCCGTTGAAGAGACGACCGAGCAGCTGCTCTCTGAGCCGCTGGATCATCGTGGCGAAGTGGTGCTGGTAGGCGCAGGCCCCGGCGATGCGGGTCTGCTGACGCTGAAAGGCCTGCAGCAGATCCAGCAGGCCGACATCGTGGTGTATGACCGCCTGGTCTCCGATGACATCATGAACCTGGTGCGCCGCGACGCTGACCGGGTTTTCGTCGGCAAACGGGCGGGTTACCACTGCGTGCCGCAGGAGGAGATTAACCAGATCCTGCTGCGGGAAGCGCAGAAAGGTAAGCGCGTGGTGCGCCTGAAGGGCGGCGATCCGTTTATCTTTGGCCGCGGCGGCGAGGAGCTGGAAACCCTGTGCAACGCGGGCATTCCGTTCTCCGTGGTGCCGGGCATTACGGCGGCATCCGGCTGCTCTGCCTATTCCGGCATACCGTTAACCCATCGCGACTATGCCCAGAGCGTGCGCCTGGTGACGGGCCACCTGAAAACCGGCAGCGAGCTGGACTGGCATAATCTGGCCGCTGAAAAGCAGACGCTGGTGTTCTACATGGGGCTTAATCAGGCTGCGACCATTCAGGCCAAGCTGCTGGAGCACGGCATGGAGGCAGATATGCCGGTCGCGCTGGTGGAAAACGGTACCGCTATCACCCAGCGCGTGGTCGATGGCGTGCTGACGCAGCTGGGCGAGCTGGCGCAGCAGGTTGAAAGCCCGGCGCTGATCGTCGTTGGCCGCGTGGTTGAGCTTCGCGAAAAGCTGAACTGGTTCTCGAATCACTAACGCATATTCTCTTGTCCGGGAGTAGTCTTTAAGCGGACTACTCCCTTCTTACCTCAGTCGATAACATACCGTCCGCATAGTGGAACTTTTCCATTTATTCCCTCGTGTTACATCCATTTTTCGATATTTAGACAAGGAATGCGTATGTTCAAACTGGCAAAAGCCGCCGTTCTGGTTGGCCTGTTATCGACTCTGACTGCCTGCACCGGTCACGTTCAAAACACCAAAAATAACTGCAGCTATGATTACCTGCTGCACCCGGCGATCTCCATTTCGAAGATCATTGGTGGCTGCGGCCCGGCAGCACAGCAGTAAGCGTTTTTCAGGCGTAAAAAAACCGGGGGTTTCCCGGTTTTTAGTTTGGGTGGTGCGGCCTGATGCCTCACCCTGGCCCTCTCCCACGGGGAGAGGGAATAAACTCTAAAAACGGTAACGTGGTTACCGTTTTGCTTTTACCTATGGCTTAGCGACAAACCCGATTGCTTCGTATACCGCTTTAAGCGTTTCGGACGCGCGCGCGCTGGCTTTTTCCGCACCGTCTTTCATCACTTTTTGCAGGAAGGCTTCGTCGTTGCGGAAGCGGTTATAGCGCTCCTGCAGCTCGGTCAGCATTCCTGAAACCGCTTCTGCCACTTCGCCTTTCAGGTGGCCGTACATCTTGCCCTCGAAGTGTTTTTCCAGCTCAGGGATGCTCTGTCCGGTTACGCCGGAGAGGATATCCAGCAGGTTGGAAACGCCGGCTTTGTTCTGCACGTCGTAGCGCACAACAGGCGGCTCGTCGGAGTCGGTCACCGCACGCTTCAGCTTTTTCACCACCGATTTCGGATCTTCCAGCAGGCCGATAACGTTGTTGCGGTTATCGTCGGACTTGGACATTTTCTTGGTCGGCTCCAGCAGCGACATCACGCGCGCGCCGGATTTCGGAATAAACGGCTCAGGCACTTTGAATACGTCACCGTACAGGGCGTTAAAGCGCTGGGCGATATCGCGGCTCAGCTCCAGATGCTGCTTCTGGTCTTCACCCACCGGCACCTGGTTGGTCTGGTACAGCAGAATGTCTGCCGCCATCAGCACCGGATAGTCAAACAGGCCGGCGTTGATGTTTTCAGAGTAGCGGGCAGACTTATCCTTAAACTGGGTCATGCGGCTCAGCTCACCAAAGTAGGTGTAGCAGTTCAGCGCCCAGCCCAGCTGCGCGTGCTCCGGCACGTGAGACTGAACGAAGATGGTGCTTTTCTCAGGATCGATGCCGCACGCCAGGTACAGCGCCAGCGTATCCAGCGTCGCTTTACGCAGCTTCTCGGGATCCTGGCGGGCGGTGATGGCATGCAAATCCACGATGCAATAGATGCAATGGTAGTCATCCTGCATGCTCACCCACTGACGTAACGCACCCATGTAGTTACCAATGGTCAGTTCACCTGAAGGCTGTGCGCCACTAAAAACGATGGGCTTAGTCATTATTCAATTCCTGATGTTCACTGTGCGAGAGCCCGAGTGCGGGCAACAAATCTTTGAAGTGGTCGAACACGACGTCCGGCTCACTCAGCGTGATGGCCTCACCGTAGTTGTAGCCATAGGTCAACCCAACAGAGGGGCAACCTGCCGCTCTGGCGGCCAGAATATCATTGCGTGAATCGCCGACAAAGAGCAGCTCCGCAGGCGATAAGGATAATTTTCCTGCCACAAGCAGCAGCGGCTCGGGATGCGGCTTTTTGTTCTGCACGTCATCGCCGCCCACAATCACGGAGAAGTATTTCGCGATATCCAGCGCGTCCAGCAGGGGCGCAACAAACGGCGTCGGCTTGTTGGTAACCAGCCCCAGCGGAATACCTTTCGCGTGCAGCGCACTCAGGGTTTCAGCCACGTCCGGGAACAGGAAACTGCCCTCTTCAACGGTCTCTTCGTAGAAGCGGTCGAACAGCTTGCGCAGAATACGCTGCTGCTCGTCCTGGGGAATATCCGCGTGGTCAACGCCCGGCTTTCCCTGCGCGGAACGCTGAGAGGCGCGCTCCTGACGAGCCCAGGTCAGCGCGCGTTCCATCAGCACGTCCGCACCGTTACCAATCCACGTCACGACGCGCTCTTCGCCCGCAACGGGTAGTTCAAGCGCATACAGCGCACGATCGACGGCGCTGGTTAATCCTGGCGCGCTGTCGACCAGCGTGCCGTCGAGGTCAAATGCTACACCCCGAATAGCCTGCAATTTATCCATGACTTACCTTCGCCAGTTCACGGCGCATTTCATCAATGACGGTTTTGTAATCCGGTTGGTCGAAGATGGCGGAGCCTGCAACGAACATATCTGCCCCCGCAGCCGCAATCTCACCGATGTTATTGACCTTTACGCCGCCGTCCACTTCCAGGCGAATATCATAGCCAGACTCGTCAATACGGCGGCGCACTTCACGCAGCTTGTCGAGGGTCTGAGGGATAAACGACTGGCCGCCAAAGCCCGGGTTGACGGACATCAGCAGGATCACGTCCAGCTTGTCCATCACGTAATCGAGATAGCTCAGCGGCGTCGCCGGGTTAAACACCAGCCCCGCCTTACAGCCGTTCTCTTTGATAAGCTGCAGGGTGCGGTCGACGTGCTCGGAGGCTTCCGGATGGAACGTGATGATGCTGGCACCCGCCGCGGCAAAATCAGGCACGATGCGGTCAACCGGCTTCACCATCAGGTGCACGTCAATGGGCGCGGTGATGCCGTAGTTACGCAGCGCTTTAAGCACCATCGGGCCGATGGTCAGGTTGGGAACGTAGTGGTTATCCATAACGTCGAAATGGACGACGTCCGCGCCAGCCGCGAGAGCTTTGGCAGTGTCTTCACCCAGGCGGGCAAAATCGGCCGACAGAATTGAGGGAGCAATCAAAAACTGTTTCATCCGCATCTCCTTGAAATGTGTTTACCGGCGGGCAAAGGCTCAGGGTCGATAAAGTGCCAGAAGTTCGTCCACCTTTTTACGTGTGCCGCCGTTGCTGCTAATGCTACGCCGCACTTTTACCTGAAAATGCTTCGCGGCTTTGTACCATTCGCGCGTATCAGGCGTGTCGTGATTCGAAATTAACACCGGAATTCTTTTGCTGACCAGCTTTTCCGCCATCTCTGCCAGACGGGCCTGCTCGGCCGGGCTAAAGCTGTTGGTGTGGTAGGCGGTAAAATTTGCCGTGGCCGAGAGCGGCGCGTAAGGCGGATCGCAGTAGACCACCGAGTTTACGCCAGCCAGCTCCATGCACGCTTCATACGAAAGGCAGTAGAACTCGGCATTCTGCGCTTTTTCAGCAAAGTGATACAGCTCGGCCTGCGGGAAATAGGGGCGCTTATAGCGGCCAAACGGCACGTTAAATTCGCCACGCAGGTTATACCGGCACAGGCCGTTATAGCCATGACGGTTGAGATAGAGGAACAACAGCGCGCGGCGGAACGGATCCTGGCTCTGGTTAAACTCAGCGCGGAACTGATAGTAAACGTCCGGGCTGTTGTTCTCTGGCGTAAACAGCTTGCGCGCCTCTTCCACATACTCGTCGGTACGCAGCTTAACAATGTTATAGAGGCTGATGAGGTCGCTGTTGATATCCGCCAGGATATAACGAGAAAAATCGGTATTCAGAAACACCGATCCCGCGCCCACGAAGGGCTCAATAAGACACTCGCCTTTCGGCAGGTGCTTTTTAATATCGTCGAGCAGGGGGTATTTCCCCCCTGCCCATTTCAGAAAAGCGCGATTTTTTTTCATGCTGACTAACTGATTACACCTTCTCCGGCTGTGGAGAAAGCTCCGACAGCATCCTGCGCTTTAAACATTACTTCAGATCGGCCTGCACCTGATGGATCGGCTTCGCCCACGGGTTCTTCGCCTGTACGTCCGCTGGCAGTGACGCCACGGCGCGTTTTGCTTCATCTTTAGAAGCATAAACGCCGCTTACCAGCACGTACCACGGCTGTCCGTTACGGGTCGTCTGATAAACCACATAGTTTTTCAGATTCGTTTTCTTCGCCCAGGCGTTGAGGTTGTCGTAGTTAGACGAACTGCTCAGCTGCAACGTGTAGTTGCTGGATGACGCCGACTTCAGAGAACCTACGTTGCCCGTCGTTTTACCTGCCGAGGTGCTGGATGCGCTAGCGGTTGGCGTTGCAGCCGGTGCCGCTGTCGCAGCAGGCGCCGCTGTGGTCGCCGTCGCTTTCGGAGCAGCGGTTGCTGCTGGCGCTGGCGCTTTAACCGGCTGGCTCACCGCAGGTTTTGTCTGCGCTGGCGCTTTCGCTTCAGGCGCTTTTACTACGGCCTGCGGTTTAGCCTCACGCTTCGGCTCAATCACGGCCTGCTTACGTTCCTGACGCGGTGCAGTCTGCGTCTGACGCGGTTTGGTTTCCGTTGCCGCAGCCTGCTGTTGGGCAGTACTGCCATGAACTGGCGCAACGGTGGCAGGTTCAGTTGGCAGCGTGGAGTTCACCACGGCATTGTTAACCTGCTCCTGATTTTGCGGCTGCATCAGCGCGTTGTTCAGATCGCCCTGGACTTCGACACGCTGCTGGCCTTCAGGCGCAGCAGGGGTCTGGCCCTGAGTCGGGGTAGCAGAAACAGGCGGCAGAGAGATATCCTGACCGGCGCTGTTGTTGCCGGCAGTCTGCTCTGCAGAAGTCATGCCCGGCGCAGGCTGTGCGCCGTTCGCCTGATTGCTCGCATCGTTACCAGACAGGTCGATGCTCTTTTCAGCAGACGCGGTCTGCTCGCCAGAATTTGTAGAAGGTGCTTTCAGCGCGGAACCGATGCCGACAATCAGCAATATCAGTACCAGAACGCCAAGACCCATCATGATGTACTGTCGGGAAGCCGGTTTTGCCGCTACCGCTTTTTTACGCTTGCGCGGTCGGCGTTCGACGGGCTGTTCATCCATTAACGCTTCTTCGGATTCGTACTCCTCATCTTCACGCTCATTTCGCGCATTGCGGCTGCGCGAAGGACGACGATCGTCTGCATCCAGATCGACATCGTCAAAATTGATCTGCGGCTCGTTATCACGTTCTGAAGATTGACGAGAACGACCAGTACGACGATCGCTGGGATCGGGTTTCAGCTCGTCTTCTGGTTTGAATTCATCCATTTAACACCCCACTCAAAGGCTTATGCCAACGACTCTGCATTTACCTGAAGCTAAACGACCACCCGTTAGAGCGGTCTGACCTTTCTAGTTGTTACGCCTGCTGACAATCAGCAATAGCGCCAAGTACGACGTCGTGCGGCACTCCGCCGCGCACTTCACTTTTCCCTATTGCAAGCGGGAGCACCAGACGCATCTCGCCTGCCAATACTTTTTTATCGCGCATCATGTGGGGAAGGTACGCCTGCGCAGCCATTTCCTGCGGTCCGCTCACCGGCAACCCCGCACGTTTAAGCAACGCGATGATACGCGCGGTCTCTTCCGGCCTGAACTGACCCAGACGTTCAGAGGCACGCGCTGCCATGACCATCCCGGCAGCGACGGCTTCACCGTGAAGCCAGTTACCGTAGCCCATTTCGGCTTCGATCGCATGGCCAAACGTATGCCCCAGATTCAGTAAAGCACGTAAGCCGGTTTCACGCTCATCTGCGGCAACGACTTCTGCTTTCAGCTCACAGCAACGGCGAATACAGTAGGCCATTGCCTGCCCATCGAGGCGCAGCAGCGCATCCATATTCTCTTCGAGCCAGTTAAAAAACTCGCCGTCAAGAATAATGCCGTATTTGATCACTTCTGCAAGGCCAGAAGCCAGCTCGCGCGCTGGCAAGGTTTTCAGACAGTCGAGATCCACCACCACCGATGCAGGCTGGTAGAACGCGCCAATCATGTTTTTGCCAAGCGGATGGTTCACCGCCGTTTTACCGCCTACAGACGAATCGACCTGTGACAGCAACGTGGTTGGAATTTGAATAAAGCGCACGCCGCGCTGGTAGCTGGCGGCTGCAAAACCGGTCAGATCGCCTACAACACCGCCGCCCAGGGCAAGCAGCGTTGTATCACGACCGTGCGGTTTTTGCAGAAGTGCGGTAAAGACGGTATCAAGCACCGTCAGGCTTTTATACTGCTCGCCGTCGGGCAGAATCACACTGTCGACCTTTACGCCCGCCTGCTCAAGCAGGTGACGTACGCGGTCGAGATAAAGCGGAGCCAGCGTCTCGTTGGTGACCAGCATCGCCTGATCACCCGCTTTCAGTGGTAAGAAGGAAGCTGGGTCGTTAAACAAACCAGCCGCGATGGTGATAGGGTAACTACGTTCCCCGAGAGTAACTGTAATCCTCTCCATGACGCGACATCCACCTTAAATGCTTATTACCCGCAGGCGAGTGTATATAAAGCCAGAATCAGTTGCTTTCCAGCATATGAATAATCTGGTTTGCAACCACTTTAGCGCTCTGATCGTCAGTACGAATGGTCACATCTGCAATCTCTTCGTACAGAGGATTGCGTTCATCGGCCAACGCTTCCAGAACTTCACGTGGCGGCGTTTCAACCTGCAGCAACGGGCGCTTTTTATCACGCTGCGTGCGTGCCAGCTGTTTTTCGATGGTCGTCTCAAGATAGACCACTACACCACGGGCGGAGAGACGGTTGCGGGTTTCGCGAGATTTTACAGAGCCGCCGCCTGTTGCCAGCACAATGCCCTGTTTTTCCGTGAGTTCGTTGATCACTTTTTCTTCTCGGTCACGGAAACCTTCTTCGCCTTCTACATCGAAGACCCAGCCCACATCCGCTCCGGTTCGTTTCTCAATCTCTTGATCAGAATCGTAAAATTCCATATTGAGTTGTTGAGCTAACTGACGCCCAATAGTGCTTTTGCCGGCACCCATAGGCCCAACCAGAAAGATATTGCGTTTCTCTGCCATTTTTTCGGTACTACTAAGACTATTCGTTAATGGTAATCCCCGCTGCGCAGACACCTGGCGTAGCAGGACATGAACTGAAACCTCATATGCAATAGAGCGAGAGTCAGACGAAAAATTATCTCAATACTCCGGCTTGTTTGGCAACTGATTAAATCACCGTACCCGGTGCACTGGGAAATAAGACGTAAGTCCAACTCAAATCGGTACTCCTTGTATGCTAATTCATGCCCCACGTCAAACATCTGCAACAAACTGAATGCAAAATCATTGCGGGGATCGTTACCCATTAATCAATACTGACCAGACGTGGCGTGATAAACACCACCAGCTCGCGTCGTTCATTATCTTTTCCGTCATGGCGAAACAGCTGGCCCAGCAGCGGGATGTTTCCCAGCACGGGCACGCTATCGCGTCCGGTTTTATTCTTTTGCGAAAAAATGCCGCCCAGCGCGAGCGTTTCTCCACTTTTTACCTCAACCTGCGTTTCAATCTCCTGCTTATCAATTGCCAGCGTTTCGCCGTCTGCCTGTTGCAGCACCTGGCCTGGCATATTTTCACTGATATGCAGCTTAAGGCGAACGCGGCCTCCCGGCAGCACCACCGGCGTGACCTCCATCCCCAATACCGCCTCTTTAAACTCAACCGAGGTTGCCCCGCTCTCGCCGCTCGAGACCTGATACGGAATTTCGCTGCCCTGTTTGATGCTTGCTGGCTGCATGTGGGACGCCAGCAGCCGCGGGCTGGCGATGATATCCACCTGCTGCTTTTGCTCAAGCGCCGACAGTTCCAGATCCAGCATCCTGCCGTTGATGCGCCCGATGTTAAAGCCAACGTGGGCGGTTGCGCCCGCCGCCGCCAGGTCTGCGCCAAGCGTCGTGACCTGTCCGATTTTTTCCGTCCCGGTCGCCCCCGCAAGGCTCCACTTCACGCCCAGCTCGCGCAGGCTTTTTTCACTGATTGTTACGATTTGCGCCGCCAGCTCCACCTGCTCCACGGGCAGATCCATCTGTGCCGCCCAGCGCTGCAGCACGTCCACCACCGTCTGGTTATCCCTTACCAGAAGACGGTTGGTGCGCCTGTCGACGGATAAGCTGCCCTTCGGGCTTAAGAGCTTTTCCGCCGCTTTTTGCAATTCGCCGGCGTCTGCGTAGGAAAATGGAATGCTGTGAGCGATCAACGGGGCGTTGAGCTGACGCTGGGCCCGCTCCTGCTCCTTAAGCGCCTGTTGCTCCCGCTGCCAGGCCGCCGTTTGCACATAAAAAATGCCAGCCTCTTCCCGCAGTACCAGCCCGGCGCTGTTGACTACCGTCTGAAGCGCCTGCAGCCACGGCACCCGCGTTAAATTCAGCGAAAGCGAGCCGCTAACGTCCGGCGATACCACCAGGTTGCGGTCCTCCAGCGCGACCAGCGCCTGTAGCACCTGAACCACCGGCACCTCATCCACCAGCAGGCTGACCGGCTTTGGCGCGGCGGCCAACAGGGGCTGGCTGAGCGCCATCAGCAACAGCAATATCCTTATCTTCACTTTTTTTCGTTCCTTCTCGTTGCCATGTCCATTGCTGCGGCTCGCACCTCTCGCCAACGTCAACGGTCAGTTGTTGTTTATCTATCGCGCTTACCCGCCACCCTGGCGTTAACCGCATCTGCCGCTTAACCCGGTGCCAGCGTTTCTGCCCGTCCTGCATAAGGCCGATATCGCTGCTGCCGCTGATAACTCCCCGATACCGCCACTGGCCGAGCTGACCTGCGGCACAAAGGTCTTCCGGCGCGGAGAAGGGGTCCCGCATCCCCGTCAGGAAAAGCAAAGAAAGCAGGATCAGTACGCGTGCTTTACCGGGCATGGTCGGTCTCCAGCTGGAGGCTGAGGCGAAGCTGCGTGCCCTGAGGGGCGATGTCAAACGCGCTTACCCGCACGTCCTTACGCGCCAGACGGGAAAAAAGCGCCGGGACCGCCTGCCATGAAGCGTCAAGCGCCAGCTCTCCCCCGCTCTGCCGCGGTTTCCAGTGCACCAGCCTGGCGCCCTCTCCCTGAAGCGCCAGCGGGGAAAAGGGTTCAGCCGAATGCGCGCCTCTCACCTGCGTTACCACCGGCTGCCGCAGAGCTCGTGGCCACAGCGTCGCGTTGATGCGCCCGGCACTGACGGCTTGCGTCTGAATGCGGGCGAAGTGGATATAAGCGGGTCTCAGCAGCAGCCCCCAGATCGCAAGCGCAACAATAGCCGAGGCGATCGACCAGCAAAGCACGCGCCGGGAAGGAGGCGCGTCGGCCCAGCGTTGATACCACATATTCATCACCTACCTCCGGCTATGAAGCTGAAACGTAAACATCCACCGCCCCCGGCTATCCTGCTGCAATGCGCCTGCCGGACCGGGGATAAAACCGGTTACCCGCTTCAGCGCATCGGTCATGGCGGTAAGTTCCGTGAAAGAGGTGGCGTAGCCGCTCAGGATCAGTGAGGGGGGCTGATAACGTAACGTCGTCAGCCAGGCCTGCTGCGGCATTGCGCTGGCAAGGGATTCCAGCACGGGTTGCCATGCTACCGGCTCCGGCGGCTGCGAAGGGGAGCTCGCTTTCGCAGGCTGCGGCTGCCGCGCTTTTAATACCTTCTGAACCGCACGCGTTCCCGCCAGATCGCTCTGCAACGCCTGTGACGCGAGGCTCTGCGCCACACGCAGGCTGACGCCTCCCGCCAGCATCAACAGCAGCGAGGCGGCGTACAGCAGGCCCCAGAACCGCAGCTGCTGAATGCGCCGCTCCCGACGCCACGGTAAGAGATTCGGCATGCTCATTAAGGCGCCTCGCTCATGGCCAGCGCCAGGGCGACGGTGAAATCGGCGCCGCATTCTGGCAGCGGCGGCTGGCATAGCGACACCGTTTCCCAGGGATCTTGTTCAGCATCAAAAACGGCAATATCGGAAGGAGAAAGCGCAAGCAGCGCCGCCAGCGCATTCGCATCTGCCGCTTCCGTGACGTAGCGTCGCCCCCACTGGTGCCGCATCGCCCACAGCCACTGCTCTTTATCCCTCCAGGCTACGCACCGGGCGGGCGCTACCGCGGAGAGAAGGTTTGCCAGCGCGCCGGCATCCGGAGCGATTGCCGCCAGGCGCAAACGCAGCGCTTTCGCCAGCGACAGCAGGGTATCGACCTCCCTGTTCTGCGCCGCGGTGACGTGAAATGTGTTGCTGAACGTGTCCTGCGCGTAGTCAAAACACAGCGTATCGGCAGGCATCTCCAGCTCGCGTGATAATGCGGACCCTAGCCAGGTGAGCTGTTCGCTATCACGCAGGGCAACGGAGGGTCGGGGCAAAGCGCGTTGCAGAACGCGCGCCGCCGGAAATGAGAGAAATACCCGATGCGAGTGCGGCAGCATCTTACGCCAGGCGCGCAGCGCATTAACCAGCTGTTCTGGCTGATGAATCTTCCCGTCCCGGATAATACCGTCCGCAACCGGCACGGCCCACCAGCGCCGTAAACGCCAGCCCGCCCGCTCTCTGGTTAGCGCAACCGCAACCACCTTATCCTGTTGAATATGAACGCCCGTTTGCCACGTTTTAAAAGCCATGCTTCACGATCTCCTTATCGCCCGTCGGAGTGACGGCTATATCAATGAATCAGGCTTGCCTTTATACTACCGCGCGATTGTTTAGAAACTGCCCAGGCTAAACCAAATGGGAAATCTCCGGTGAAGTTCGTAAAGTATTTATTGATCCTTGCAGTCTGTTTCATTCTGCTGGGAGCAGGCTCGATTATTGGTTTGTACAAATATGTCGAGCCACAGCTACCTGATGTCGCCACGCTTCGTGATGTGCGGCTCCAGATCCCTATGCAGGTCTATAGCGCCGATGGTGAACTGATGGCGCAATACGGCGAAAAACGTCGTATCCCTCTGACCTTAAACCAAATTCCACCCGTAATGGTGAAGGCCTTTATCGCCACCGAGGACAGCCGTTTTTACGAGCACCACGGTGTGGATCCGGTCGGTATTTTCCGTGCGGCAAGCGTGGCGCTGTTCTCCGGTCATGCCTCTCAGGGGGCAAGTACCATTACCCAGCAGCTGGCGCGTAACTTCTTCCTCAGCCCGGAAAAGACGCTGATACGTAAGATCAAAGAGGTATTCCTCGCGATCCGCATTGAGCAGCTGCTGAGCAAAGACGAGATCCTTGAGCTTTACCTCAACAAGATCTATCTCGGCTACCGCGCCTATGGCGTCGGGGCTGCGGCACAGGTCTATTTTGGCAAGCCGGTCGAACAGCTCACGCTGAGCGAAATGGCGACCATTGCCGGCCTGCCAAAAGCGCCATCCACCTTTAACCCGCTCTATTCGCTGGACCGCGCCACCGCGCGTCGTAACGTGGTGCTGTCGCGCATGTTGAGCGAAGGCTACATCAGCCAGGCTGACTACGATCGGGCGCGCAGCGAGGCTATCGACGCCAATTATCACGCGCCGGAAATCGCCTTCTCGTCGCCGTATCTCACTGAAATGGTTCGCCAGGAGATGGTGAGTCGCTACGGTGATAAAGCGTATGAAGATGGCTATCGCGTCTATACCACCGTGACCCGCAAGGTGCAGCAGGCTGCCCAGCAGGCGGTGCGTAACAACGTCATGAATTACGATATGCGTCACGGCTACCGCGGCCCGTCCAACGTGCTGTGGAGAGTGGGCGAAGGCGCATGGGACAGCAAAAAGATCGTTGATTCCCTGAAGGCGCTCCCGACCTACGGCCCGCTGCGACCGGCGGTGGTAACCCAGGCCGATCCGCAGGAAGCGGTGGCGATGATGGCCGATGGCACATCCGTATCGCTGCGCATGGACGGCATGCGCTGGGCGCGTCCGTACCGTTCCGACACCCTTCAGGGGCCTACGCCGCGTAAAGTGACCGACGTTGTACAAACCGGACAGCAAATCTGGGTGCGTCAGGTAGATGATGCCTGGTGGCTGGCCCAGGTGCCGGACGTGAACTCCGCGCTGGTTTCCATCAATCCGCAAAACGGTGCCGTCATGGCGCTGGTCGGCGGGTTCGATTTCAACCAGAGCAAATTTAACCGCGCAACCCAGGCGCTGCGGCAGGTGGGTTCCAACATCAAGCCGTTCCTCTACACCGCAGCGATGGATAAAGGATTGACGCTCGCCAGCATTCTCAACGACGTGCCAATCTCCCGCTGGGATGCCGGTGCCGGTTCCGACTGGCAGCCGAAGAACTCTCCGGCGCAATATGCTGGCCCTATTCGTCTACGTCAGGGTCTTGGCCAGTCGAAAAACGTGGTTATGGTGCGTGCGATGCGGGCGATGGGCGTAGATTATGCGGCAGAATATCTGCAACGCTTCGGCTTCCCGGCGCAGAATATCGTTCATACCGAATCGCTGGCGCTGGGCTCCGCGTCCTTTACGCCGCTCCAGGTGGCCCGTGGATACTCGGTGATGGCGAACGGCGGCTTCCTGGTCGACCCGTACTTCATCAGCAAAATCGAGAACGATCAGGGCGGCGTGCTGTTTGAAGCGAAACCGAAAATTGCCTGCCCTGAATGCGATCTTCCGGTGATTTACGGCGATACGCCAAAATCAAACGTTCTTGAAAACAAGGATATGGAAGACGTTGCCATCTCACAGGAGCGTCGGAACCTGGCGGTACCTCAGCCTCAGCTGGAGCAGGCCAATCAGGCGCTGGTCGCCCAGAGCGGCGCTCAGGAGTATGCCCCGCACGTGATCGGCACCCCGCTGTCGTTCCTGATCAAGAGCGCCCTGAACACCAATATCTTTGGCGAACCGGGCTGGCAGGGTACCGGCTGGCGCGCGGGCCGCGATTTGCAGCGCCGCGACATCGGCGGCAAAACCGGCACGACCAACAGCTCAAAAGATGCATGGTTCTCAGGCTACGGCCCGGGCGTAGTCACCTCCGTCTGGATTGGCTTTGACGATCACCGCCGCACGCTGGGGCGCACAACCGCTTCTGGCGCGATTAAAGATCAGATCTCCGGCTATGAAGGCGGGGCGAAGAGTGCGCAACCGGCCTGGGATGCTTTCATGAAAGCCGCTCTCGAAGGCGTGCCGGAGGAGCCGTTAACGCCTCCTCCGGGCATTGTTACGGTCAATATTGACCGCAGCACCGGGCAGCTCGCTAACGGCGGCAACAGCCGCGCAGAGTATTTCATCGAGGGCACGCAGCCAACCACGCAGGCGGTGCATGAGGTGGGTACAGAGATAATTGATAACGGCGAGACGCACGAGCTGTTCTAAAATCGAAACGGCAACCTCGGGTTGCCGTTTTTACGTTTGCACCCTCTCTCACACGAGAGGGATTCAGGCCGCTACAGGCGCCCCTGCCCCTTCAGCCACTCCCGCACCAGGAACAGTGCGCTCACGTTGCGCGCCTCGTTAAAGTCGGGGTCTTCCAGCAAATCCATCAGGTGGGCCAGCGGCCAGCGAACCTGCGGAAGCGGTTCCGGCTCGTCTCCTTCCAGCGACTCAGGATAGAGATCTTCCGCCACCACGATATTCATTTTGCTGGAGAAGTAGGACGGCGCCATGCTCAGCTTTTTCAGGAACGTAAGCTCCTTCGCGCCAAAACCGACCTCTTCTTTCAGCTCGCGGTTTGCCGCTTCAAAAACCGTTTCGCCCGGATCGATTAGCCCTTTTGAGAAGCCCAGCTCGTAAGATTCGGTCCCCACGGCGTATTCACGTATGAGGATCAGATGCTCGTCGACGACGGGCACAATCATCACCGCTTCGCGCGAGGAGGGGCGCATACGTTCATAAACACGACGCACGCCGTTGCTGAACTCCAGATCCACACTTTCAACATTAAACAGACGCGATTTTGCGACGGTTTCAACATTCAGAATGGTGGGCTTTTGTAAGGGTTTGGTCATCTTGACGGGTCTATGCTGGGGGAACTGGCTTTATTGTGCGATACGCCGCACGGTTTCGGCAATGTCAATTGCTCTTTATTTACATTTATGCAACGTAACTGAGGTTGATTCGCATTTCAAATCAAATGTCAAGAGGTTGAAATGTTTCCAGGAATTTGCTGATATCGCGCCGGTACAGGCTTTGATATCATTATTGGTCACTGGGATACGCGTCAACATGCTCAAGTTAGACTCCATACTTGCCGATAGCCGACCACAGATCTCATTCATTGTACAAAAGGTGCGACCGACAACACCTGTAAGAAGATAAGTAAGATGGGGAAAGCATGAGCACCATTTTGATTTTTCTCGCTGCTGTGCTGGCCTGCGCGTCGATTGCGGTGTGGGTATTCAGGCGCCGCGTACATCGCCGTTACCGGTTGCCCTTTTTAAACGCGTTCGCCGGGGCAAGCACGCGCAAGCTGTCGCCTGAAGAACGCAGCACCGTTGAGCAGTATCTCGACACGCTGAACCGATCCCGGCTCTCGCCTGGACCTACCGGTGCCAGCACCGCCCCCGTATCGCTCAACCTGAATGCACAAAGCGACACCGTTCTGTGCGTGACGCGCTCGATTACCCGCTACGGCATCACGACCGACGATCCCAACAAATGGCGCTATTATCTCGATTCGGTTGAAGTCCACCTGCCTCCCTTCTGGGAGCAGTACATTAACGATGAGAACAGCGTTGAGCTGATCCATACCGACACGCTGCCGCTGGTTATTTCCCTTAATGGTCATACCCTGAGCGAATATGTTCAGGAAGCGCCACGCTTTGCGCTGGAACGCGCGAGCGGAACGCAGGCCTCTATTCGCGGTGAAGAAACGGAGCAAATAGAACTGCTTAACATCCGTCAGGAGACGCATGAAGAGTATGTCCTGAGCCGCCCCGATGGTATTCGCGAAGCGGTGCTGATTGTCGCCTCGTTCCTGCTCTTTTTCATCTGCCTGCTTACGCCGGACGTGTTTGTACCGTGGCTTGCTGGCGGCGCGGTGCTGCTGCTGGCCGCCGGGCTGTGGGGCATATTTGCCCCGCCGGCTAAAACCTCACTACGTGAAATTCACTGCCTGCGCGGCACGCCAAAACGCTGGGGCCTGTTCGGGGAGAACGATCAGGAGCATATCAACAATATCTCGCTCGGGATTATCGACCTCATTTATCCGCGCCACTGGCAGCCGTGGATCGCCCAGGATTTGGGCCACAAAACGGATATTGATATCTACCTCGATCGCCACGTTGTCCGCCAGGGGCGTTATTTATCCCTGCACGATGAGGTGAAAAACTTCCCGCTTCAGCACTGGCTGCGCAGCGCGGTAATTGCCGGTGGCGCCGCGTTGGTCTTCATCATGCTGCTGCTTTTCGTGCCGCTGGATATGCCGATCAAATTTACCCTGTCGTGGATAAAAGGGGCGCAAACCGTAGAAGCCACCAGCGTGAAGCAGCTTGAAGAAGCGGGCGTCCGCGTGGGGGATACGCTGCGTCTGAAAGGCACCGGCATGTGTAATATCCACGCGCCGGGAGCCTGGAACACGCGCCAGAACTCGCCGTTCTCGCCGTTCGATTGCTCACAGATCATCTGGAACGACGCCTCGCCGCTGCCGCTGCCGGAATCAGATGTGGTCAATAAAGCTACCGCGCTTACCCAGACGATAAACCGCCAGCTCCATCCGAAACCGGACGATGATTCTCGCGTAAGCCCTGCCCTGCGCTCGGCTATTCAGAAATCGGGCATGGTGCTGCTGGATGACTTTGGCGAAATCGTTCTGAAAACAGAAGACCTCTGTTCAGCGCAGGACGACTGCGTTCGCCTTAAGAACGCGCTGGTGAACCTCGGCAACAGTAAAGACTGGGAAGCGCTGGTGAAGCGCGCCGAAGCGGGACGCCTGGACGGGGTGAACGTGCTTCTGCGTCCGGTCAGCGCCGAGTCGCTGGATAACCTGGTGGCGACCTCTACCGCCCCCTTCGTGATGCGTGAAACCACCCGTGCGGCCCAGGCGCTTAACAGCCCGGCGCCGGGCGGTTTTGTGATTGCCAGCGATGAAGGCAGTGACCTGGTAGATCAACCCTACCCGCAGGTTTCGCTTTACGACTATCCGGCTCAGGAACAGTGGAGCGAGTTTCAGCGCCTGGCGCAGATGCTGATGCAGACGCCGTTCAGCGCGGAAGGGATCGTCACCAGCATCGTTACCGACGCCAACGGCACGCGCCATATTGGGCTGCACCGGATGCCGGATAGCGCTGGCCTGTGGCGCTACGTGGGAACGTCCCTGCTTCTGATGGCGATGCTGGCCTGCATCGTCTGGAACGGTTATCAGGCCGTACGCCGCTACCAGCGGTCCCGTACGCGACTGGCAGAAATCCAGGCCTACTACGAAAACTGCCTCAATCCGAATCTGATCTCCACCCCTTAGCGCCTGATCGGATAACGTCCCCGCGCGACAAGTTGTGATAACCTGTCGCGCACGTTTCTTCTGGCTGGAGTTCCCCCTTATGCATCTTGACATCGACTGGCAGGCGGTCGATACCGTCCTGCTTGATATGGACGGCACGCTGCTCGATCTCGCCTTTGATAACTATTTCTGGCAAAAGCTGGTCCCGGAAACGTACGGTGAACAGCAGGGGATCTCCCCGGCAGAAGCGCAGGAATTCATTCGTTCGCAGTATAGTGCGGTGCAGCATACGCTAAACTGGTACTGTCTTGACTACTGGAGCGAGCGACTCGGTCTGGATATTTGCGCCATGACCACCGCCCAGGGCGCGCGCGCCGTGCTGCGCGACGATACGGTCCCGTTCCTGGACGCGCTGAAAGCCTGCGGCAAGCGCCGTATTCTGCTGACGAACGCGCATCCCCATAACCTGGCCGTGAAGCTGGAACATACCGGTCTTGCTTCACACCTTGATTTATTACTTTCCACCCACACATTTGGTTATCCGAAAGAGGATCAGCGGCTGTGGCATGCGGTGGTGGAAGAGACCGGTTTACAGCCGGAAAGGACGCTGTTCATTGACGACAGCGAGCCGATTCTGGATTCTGCGGCAGCGTTTGGCATTCGCTATTGCCTTGGCGTGACCAATCCTGATTCCGGCCTGGCTGAAAAAAGCTATCTGCGACATCCGGGGCTGAACGACTATCGCCGGATGATCCCCTCACTCACCGTGAAGGAGACGCCATGAAAGAAAAACCCTCTGATGGGGTAAGACTGGATAAATGGCTGTGGGCCGCCCGTTTTTACAAAACGCGCGCCCTTGCCCGTGAAATGGTTGACGGCGGTAAGGTGCATTACAACGGCCAGCGCAGCAAACCGAGCAAGCTGGTTGAGCTGAATGCCACGCTGACGCTTCGCCAGGGCAACGATGAGAAAACGGTTGTGGTGAAAGCCATTACCGAACAGCGGCGGCCCGCCCCGGAAGCCGTTTTGCTTTATGAAGAGACGGCGGAAAGCATAGCGAAGCGCGAGAAAACCGCGCTGGCGCGCAAAATGAATGCGCTGACCATGCCTCACCCGGACCGGCGACCGGATAAAAAAGAGCGCCGCGATCTGATGAAATTTAAACACGGTGAGAACGAGTAACCCTCACCTGCACGAGAGATGAAAATGGCCCAACACGACCAATTACACCGCTATCTGTTTGAACAATTCGCCGTGCGCGGCGAGCTGGTCACCGTATCCGAAACCTGGAAACAGATTCTGGAAAACCACAACTACCCGCTGCCGGTGAAAACCCTGTTGGGCGAACTGCTGGTTGCCACCAGCCTGCTGACCGCCACGCTGAAGTTCGCGGGCGATATTACCGTTCAGCTTCAGGGCGATGGCCCGATGTCGCTGGCGGTGATCAACGGCAACAACCAGCAGCAGATGCGCGGCGTGGCGCGCGTTCAGGGCGATGTGCCTGAAAATGCCGATCTGAAAACGCTGGTCGGCAACGGCTACCTGGTGATCACCATCTCCCCTGAAGAGGGCGAGCGCTATCAGGGCGTTGTCGGGCTGGAAGGCGATACGCTTGCCGCCTGCCTGGAAGATTACTTCATGCGTTCCGAACAGCTGCCAACCCGCCTGTTCATCCGTACCGGTGAAGTGGATGGCCAGCCGGCAGCCGGCGGCATGCTGTTGCAGGTTCTGCCAGCGCAGGATGCGCAGACCAATGATTTCGAGCACCTGGCAACCCTGACGGAAACCATCAAAGCGGAAGAGCTGTTCACCCTGTCGGCGACCGACGTGCTGTGGCGTCTGTACCACGAAGAAGAGGTGACAGTCTACGATCCGCAGGCGGTAGAATTTAAGTGCACCTGCTCCCGCGAGCGTTGTGCTGGCGCCCTGAAAACGCTGCCGGACGAAGAGATCGACAGCATCATGGCGGAAGACGGTGAAATCGATATGCACTGTGACTACTGCGGTACGCACTACGTGTTCAATTCGATGGATATCGCGGAGATCCGCAATAACGCCTCTCCGGCGGACCCGCAGGTTCACTAAGCATGGCAAAACGGCTCCTTACGGAGCCGTTATTCGTTATGGGCGCCGTAAGCTAGCGCCACTGCCGTAAAGCATATCTACGCGTTCCCCGAAAATTTCAATATCTGCCCAGGGCTTCACGACCGGCTTAACCTTCCCCTGCTGTAAGGCACGGTCCAGCTCCTCGCGCGTCAGTCCTTCCGGCATTGTCCAACCATCCCCCACGTGCTGCCAGCCCGTACCGGTATGCGTATAGGCCATGATGGCGCGATCGGTAAACTGGTACAGCACGGCCTCAGGGTTACCGTCAGCATTCAGATCCAGCGGCATGAGCAAACAGTTTCTCTGCGCCCTGCTGCAGGATTCAAACCGGTACTGCTCCTTGAGCATCGCTTGCCATAGCGCGCTATCGGGACGCGGCATGCCGGGCGCAAGCTGGATCGCTTTCTCCAGCATGGCGGCCGTCATTTGTCCCGCTCCCCGGGGGCTGCCGGCGAGCAACCCTTTCACATCACGCGCGCGTTTCGGGTCGGACATAAACTGCGGATCGTTTTGCAGCGTCAGCAACGCCTCACGCCCCTTGCGCCCGGCGTGGCTGAGCATGTGGAGGCTTACCCGATCCGCGGTAATTTTTCCGGTCTGATAGCGGGCCATGTGGCTTGCGACGCTTATTCGCCACGGATCCAGCAGGGGGGTATGGATCAACATCAGGAAGACGAGGGAAAGCAGCCCGGTCGCCGGGATGACGTACGTATGGATCTGCTGCGGCTCACGACGCTGTATCAGGACGCTGGCACAAAATCCGACCGCCCAGACCAGCGCCACGATGGTTATCAACACGCCGTAAAGACGCTCGGGTGACCAGCCGTATTGCGAAATGCGTAGCCAAAGCGCCCACCCCGCCAGAACCGGATATGCGGGTACGATAGCCACGGCAAGGCGAATCATCCCTCGCAGCGGGGCATAGTAAGGCAGCGTTTGACGCTGTGGATGCCACACTATCGTCACCAGGAATAGCAGCAGCAGCGCCAGGGTGGTGAGCAAGCCCGCGGCGGAGATCCTGGCTGAAATGGTTTCGAAGCCGACGAAAGGCAGCGCGCCAATAAAGAGCAGGGCCAGCGCCGCCATCAGGGGAAGCAGACCGGTGGCGATCAGGGTGAGCAGGTTTTGCAGGGCAAGGAGTAACCGTACCTGCACGCGCGTGAGCACGGCCGCACTGGCTGAAACTACGCCAGTCGCCACTGAAATAAACCCGTCAGAATGGAAGAAAAGCCGATCAAAAAAGCGTATGCCGATAAGTTCGAAAAGCTCGGCCCAGAGGAAAAGCACCAGCCAGAAGAGGCCATTTGAAACAAAAATAACGAGCAGCGTCAGCGCGTTATGCCAGTTTCGTTGATAAAAGTCGCTGTAAAAGGACGTAGTCGGGACGGGATCCAGACGCCGCTGAAGCCATGGCAGTATGAACAGCGTCATCAGCAGCAGGTGAAAGCCGAAAACGAGCATCTCATCCCTGATGCTCCAGCTTTCGAGCCCCGCTACGCTCCACTTAAGCCAGCCGCCCATGGCCGCAACGGCCGCGCCGGTCATCCCCAGCGCCAGCCACAAAAAAGGCTTTCGGAACGATGTCACAGCAAGCGACATCGTGGTTGTCATTACCACGGTGGCAGGAATAACGCACATCAACCACAGCGTATCGGTCGGCAATTTCGCATACCCGATGTACCAGGTAATGGCATAGCAGAGCACTCCCTGTAAGGCACCCGCCAGCACGACGGCCAGGCGCGTTGAAGGGGATAACGTTTCACTGTTGTCCATCTTTTATCCCTTGTTTACGAAAAGCATAGAGTCCCATTAAAGCGATAACAGGGCGTCAACGGCAATATCTGAAATCATAGCTGCGGGAGACATGAATCGTTTTCTCAATGTAACCCTTACGTAATTTTCCTACATGTATGCGATTACATTCACATTCTTCCGGTTAAATTCACCATCAATTAACCTTTTAAGAACATTTTCCCCAACCAAAAAGCGATTCCTGCGATAATCTGCCCGCCCTGTGGCTGGAGTCGCAGGGTTTTCCGTTAGTAAGGGTTTTGACCAGATACGTAAATCTATGAGCCCCGTCGCGGTTAACATCCCCAGAAAAACCCTACAATTTCAGGCAGTACATATTGGCTAAGGAGCAGTGATATGCGTGTTAATGGTTTAACCCCGCAAGATCTCAAGGCTTATGGTATTCACGACGTCCAGGAAGTGGTCTACAACCCCGATTACGATACGCTGTATCAGGAAGAGCTCAATCCAGCGCTGGAAGGATACGAGCGAGGTGTGTTGACGAACCTTGGAGCTATCGCCGTCGATACCGGTATCTTTACCGGCCGTTCGCCGAAAGATAAGTATATTGTCCGAGACGATACCACCCGCGATACGCTGTGGTGGGCTGATAAAGGCAAAGGGAAGAACGATAACAAACCGCTCTCTCCCGAAACCTGGCAGCATCTGAAAGGGCTCGTCACCCATCAACTTTCCGGAAAGCGTCTGTTTATCGTCGATGCTTTCTGCGGCGCTAACGCCGACACCCGCCTCTCCGTACGCTTTATCACCGAAGTGGCCTGGCAGGCGCATTTCGTGAAGAACATGTTCATTCGTCCGACCGACGAAGAGCTGCAGGACTTTACCCCGGATTTCATCGTCATGAACGGGGCGAAATGCACTAACCCGCAGTGGAAAGAGCAGGGTCTGAACTCCGAAAACTTCATCGCCTTCAACCTGACCGAGCGCATCCAGCTGATTGGCGGAACCTGGTACGGCGGCGAAATGAAGAAAGGGATGTTCTCCGTCATGAACTACCTGCTGCCGCTGCGCGGTATCGCCTCCATGCACTGCTCGGCCAACGTCGGTGAAAAAGGCGACGTGGCGGTATTCTTCGGCCTTTCCGGCACCGGTAAAACGACGCTGTCCACCGATCCAAAACGCCGTCTGATTGGCGACGACGAGCACGGCTGGGACGACGACGGCGTGTTTAACTTTGAAGGCGGCTGCTACGCGAAGACTATTCGCCTGTCTGAAGAGGCAGAGCCGGATATCTTCCACGCCATTCGCCGCGATGCGCTGCTGGAAAACGTCACCGTGCGTGCCGATGGTTCTGTCGACTTCGACGATGCGTCCAAAACGGAAAACACCCGCGTCTCTTACCCGATCTACCACATCGACAACATCGTGAAGCCGGTGTCGAAGGCGGGCCACGCCACGAAGGTGATCTTCCTGACCGCGGATGCCTTCGGCGTCCTGCCGCCGGTTTCTCGCCTGACGGCCAGCCAGACGCAGTACCATTTCCTCTCCGGCTTTACCGCCAAGCTGGCGGGCACCGAGCGCGGCGTGACGGAGCCAACGCCAACCTTCTCCGCCTGCTTCGGCGCGGCATTTCTGTCGCTGCACCCGACGCAGTACGCGGAAGTGCTGGTGAAGCGCATGCAGGCATCCGGCGCGCAGGCCTACCTGGTGAACACCGGCTGGAACGGTACGGGCAAACGTATCTCCATCAAAGATACGCGCGCCATCATTGACGCCATTCTGGACGGTTCGCTGGATAACGCCGAGACCTTTACGCTGCCGATGTTCGACCTGGCGATCCCAACGGCGCTGCCGGGCGTGGATACCCGTATCCTTGATCCGCGCAACACCTACGGTTCACCGGAACAGTGGCGCGAGAAGGCGGAATCGCTGGCGAAGCTGTTTATTGAGAACTTTGAGAAGTATACCGACACCCCGGCGGGTGCTGCGCTGGTGAGTGCGGGACCGAAGCTGTAGGTAAAATCAAAAAGGCAACGAAAGTTGCCTTTTTTACTTTTTTCTCCCTCTCCCCGTGGGAGAGGGCCGGGGTGAGGGCATCAGACCGCACCCTTTTTTAACCCTCTTTAACCTGCCCCCGCATCACCGGCACCGGTAACCACGCGCGAATACTCAAACCACCCCGCTCGCTGGTGCCAATTTCCAGCAGTCCGTTATGGTTATCAACAATACGCTGCACAATCGCCAGGCCTAAGCCGGTGCCGCTGGTGCTGCGCGCGCTGTCGCCGCGCACGAACGGCTGGAACAGGTGCTTACGCTGTTCGGGCTTGATGCCCGGGCCATCGTCTTCCACCTGGAACCACGCGCGGTTAAGTTCCGTACCGCTGCTGACTTTAATCCAGCCGTTGCCGTAGCGCGCCGCGTTGACCACCATATTCGCGACCGCGCGTTTGATGGAGAGCGGGTGCATACGTACCTGAATCTCACCCGCCTGAAGGTCGGTGGCAATTTCACGTTCGTAGCCGCTTTCGGCGGCGACCACTTCCCCCAGCACCGCGTTCAGATCCGCCATCTCCATTGGCATCTCCTGCCCGGTGCGCAGGTAGTCGATAAACTGCTCGATGATGGCGTTACACTCTTCGATATCCTTGTTGATGGACTCGGCAAGATAGCCATCCTGCTCGCCCATCATCTCCGTCGCCAGGCGGATACGCGTCAGCGGCGTGCGCAAATCATGGCTGACGCCCGCCATCAGCAGCGTACGATCGTCCGCCAGCTGTTTGACGCCTGCGGCCATATGGTTGAACGCACGCGTTACCGAGCGCACTTCCGACGCGCCGTATTCACGCAGCGGCGGAGGAATAATGCCTTTACCGACCTGTAGAGCCGCATGCTCCAGGTCGACCAGCGGTCGGTTCTGGATACGGATAAACAGCCACGCGCCGCCGATGGCCAGCAGCATAATCGCCAGGGTGTAGCGGAACAGCGGCGAGAAGTCGCCCTGATGGATTTCGGTCAGCGGAACGCGCACCCAGATGTTGGGTGACAGCCAGGTTTTCAGCCAGACAACCGGCGAGCTTTTGTTGACCTCAACGCGTACTTCCGTCGGACCGCCAAGCTGCTGAGCCATCTGCTGACTGAGAAATTCATAGTGCTGCGCCCAGCGCAGGCCCGCGTCTTCCGCCGCTTCGTTCGAATACAGTGAAATGCCCAGCTCGCGGTAGATTTCCCGACGGAACGCCGGGGGAACGACCAGCTGCGTGCCGTCCTCCAGCTGCAGCTTATCGGTCATCAGCATACGCACTTCGTATGCCAGCACCTTATTAAACTGCTGAAGGCTCGGCAGGATCGCAAAGTTCAGCACCACCAGGTAGGTCGTCACCAGGCTGACGAACAGCAGGGTGACGATCAGTAACAGCGTGCGGGCAAACGAGCTTCGCGGCGAGAAGCGCATTCGCCTCATGCTTTAGAGCCGTCCGGGACGAATACGTAGCCCAGACCCCATACGGTCTGAATATAGCGAGGGTGCGCCGGATCTTCTTCCACCATGCGGCGCAGACGGGAAATCTGTACGTCGATAGAGCGCTCCATCGCGGAATATTCACGACCGCGCGCGAGGTTCATCAGCTTGTCACGGGAGAGCGGTTCGCGCGGGTGGCTGACCAGCGCTTTCAGTACCGCGAACTCGCCGCTGGTGAGCGGCATTGGCTCATCTTCACGGAACATCTCACGGGTGCCGAGGTTCAGCTTGAACTTACCGAATGCAATCACCGCCTCTTCCTGAGACGGCGCGCCAGGCAGCTCGTTCGCCTGACGACGCAGCACGGCGCGAATACGCGCCAGCAGCTCACGCGGGTTAAACGGTTTTGGAATGTAATCGTCAGCGCCGATTTCAAGGCCGACAATGCGGTCAACTTCTTCACCCTTCGCCGTCACCATGATGATCGGCATCGGGTTACTCTGGCTGCGCAGGCGGCGGCAGATAGAGAGCCCGTCTTCGCCCGGCAGCATGAGATCTAACACCATCAGGTGGAAGGATTCACGCGTCAGCAGACGATCCATCTGTTCCGCGTTCGCGACGCTACGAACCTGGAAGCCCTGCTCTGTCAGATAACGTTCCAGCAGCGCACGCAGGCGCATGTCGTCATCTACGACCAGAATTTTGTAGTTCTCTTGCATTGTGTGTACTCCCAAAGGTTCGGATAGGCCTGGAACAGCGTATTCTAAAAAAGTGCACGTGTTCGACCAGCAAATTCTGGTATAAATTCTAGACGAAATTGTTACAAAGCATATTTAACAGCAGCTTATCTGTTCATTTCATCACATAAATCATTATTAATCTTGTCTGTTACACTGTGCGCTACGTATTGTGCGCAAAGACAGTTAACCGGCATTAAGGCTGCACCATGAAAACGCCCCTGATCACCCGTGAAGGGTATGAGAAACTCAAAAAAGAGATGGATTACCTGTGGCGCGAAGAGCGTCCTGAAGTGACCAAAAAAGTCACCTGGGCGGCAAGCCTGGGCGATCGCAGCGAGAACGCGGACTACCAGTACAATAAAAAGCGCCTGCGCGAAATCGATCGCCGGGTGCGCTACCTGACGAAATGCCTCGAAAATCTCAAAATCGTCGATTACTCCCCGCAGCAGGAAGGCAAAGTGTTCTTCGGCGCCTGGGTGGAGATCGAAAATGATGACGGCAATACCCTGCGTTTTCGCATCGTCGGTTACGATGAAATTTTTGGTCGTAAGGATTACATTTCTATCGATTCGCCGATGGCCCGCGCCCTGCTGAAAAAAGAGGTGGGTGATTTAGCCATCGTCCAGACGCCCGCGGGTGAAGCAAGCTGGTACGTCAACGAAATCGAGTATGTTAAATAGTCCGAGAGCGCCCTCCCCGGCTGGCATTTTTCGGTGTCAGCCCGTATAACTATCCCCCTGATTTTCGATCCACAAGATGAACTGACCATGATGAAAGAGTCGCTCTGCCGCATTATTGCGGGTGATATTCAGGCCAGAGCCGAACAGGTAGAAGCTGCCGTTCGCCTGCTTGATGAAGGGAACACCGTGCCGTTTATTGCACGTTATCGTAAGGAAGTCACCGGCGGTCTGGATGACACGCAGCTGCGTAACCTGGAGACGCGTCTGGGCTATCTCCGCGAACTGGAAGACCGACGTCAGGCGATCCTCAAATCTATCGGCGAGCAGGGCAAGCTGACCAGTGAACTGGAACAAGCCATTAACGGCACCCTGAGCAAAACCGAACTCGAAGATCTCTATCTGCCGTACAAACCGAAGCGCCGCACGCGCGGGCAGATTGCGATTGAAGCAGGCCTTGAGCCGCTGGCCGACCTGCTGTGGAACGATCCGTCTCACGACCCGGAAACCGAAGCCGCCAGATTTATCGATGCCGACAAAGGCGTGGCGGACACCAAAGCCGCGCTGGACGGTGCACGTTACATCCTGATGGAGCGCTTCGCCGAAGACGCCGCGCTGCTGGCCAAAGTGCGTGACTATCTGTGGAAGAACGCGCATATCGTCGCCACCGTGGTGGCCGGCAAAGAGGAAGAAGGCGCGAAATTCCGCGACTACTTCGATCATCACGAACCCATTTCAACCGTACCGTCTCACCGCGCGCTGGCGATGTTCCGCGGCCGTAACGAGGGCGTACTGCAACTCTCCCTGAATGCCGATCCGCAGTTTGACGAGCCGCCAAAAGAGAGCCACTGCGAGCAGATCATTATCGATCACCTCGGCCTGCGCCTGAACAACGCTCCGGCGGACAGCTGGCGCAAAGGCGTGGTGAGCTGGACCTGGCGCATCAAGGTGCTGATGCATCTCGAAACCGAGCTGATGGGCACCGTGCGCGAGCGCGCCGAAGACGAAGCAATCAACGTCTTCGCCCGTAACCTGCACGACCTGCTGATGGCCGCCCCCGCTGGCCTGCGCGCCACCATGGGTCTCGATCCGGGTCTGCGTACCGGCGTGAAGGTGGCCGTGGTTGACGGTACCGGCAAGCTGGTTGCCACCGACACCATTTACCCGCACACGGGCCAGGCAGCGAAGGCGGCGACGGTCGTGGCTGCGCTGTGTGAAAAATATAACGTTGAGCTGGTCGCCATCGGTAACGGTACGGCCTCCCGCGAAACCGAGCGTTTCTACCTCGACGTGCAGAAGCAGTTCCCGAAGGTAACGGCGCAGAAAGTGATCGTCAGCGAAGCGGGAGCGTCGGTCTATTCCGCCTCCGAGCTGGCGGCACAGGAGTTCCCGGACCTGGACGTTTCCCTGCGCGGTGCGGTCTCTATCGCCCGTCGTTTGCAGGATCCGCTGGCGGAGCTGGTGAAGATCGACCCGAAATCCATCGGCGTGGGCCAGTATCAGCACGACGTGAGCCAGACGCAGCTTGCGCGTAAGCTGGACGCGGTGGTGGAAGACTGCGTAAACGCCGTCGGCGTGGACCTGAACACCGCGTCCGTCCCCCTGCTGACCCGTGTAGCCGGTTTAACCCGCATGATGGCGCAGAACATCGTCGCCTGGCGTGATGAGAACGGTCAGTTCCAGAACCGCCAGCAGTTACTGAAGGTTAGCCGCCTGGGGCCAAAAGCGTTTGAGCAGTGCGCGGGCTTCCTGCGCATTAACCACGGCGATAACCCGCTGGATGCCTCTACCGTTCACCCGGAAGCGTACCCGGTTGTGGAGCGTATTCTGGCCGCCACCCAGCAGGCGCTGAAAGATCTGATGGGCGATAGCAGCGCGCTGCGTAACCTTAAAGCCGTGGATTTCACCGACGAACAGTTCGGCGTGCCGACGGTCACCGACATCATCAAAGAGCTGGAAAAGCCGGGCCGCGATCCGCGTCCCGAGTTTAAAACCGCGACCTTTGCTGACGGCGTGGAAACCATGAACGACCTGCTGCCGGGCATGGTGCTGGAAGGCGCAGTTACGAACGTCACCAACTTTGGCGCGTTTGTGGATATCGGCGTGCATCAGGATGGTCTGGTGCATATCTCATCCCTCGCCGACAGGTTCGTGGAAGATCCACATACCGTGGTCAAAGCGGGCGACATCGTGAAGGTGAAGGTGCTGGAAGTGGATCTCCAGCGCAAGCGTATCGCCCTGACCATGCGTCTGGACGAGCAGCCGGGTGAAACCAACGCGCGCCGAGGCGGTAACGGCGGTGGCCGCGAACAGCAGCGTCCGGCAGCGAAGGCCGCGAAGCCGCGTGGACGTGACGCTCAGCCGGCCGGTAACAGCGCCATGATGGATGCGCTGGCGGCGGCAATGGGTAAGAAACGCTGACCTCTCCCCTCACCCCGGCCCTCTCCCCTCTGGGGAGAGGGTTAGGGTGAGGGGAATAAATCATCTCGTAATATATGAAACCGATTGCATATCCATATTTAAACCACTAGTTATCACTCCGTTAACAAATAAATTTATTATCCCCTTCCGCGTAATTCCGTAAATATTGAGCAAGGTCAATCTGACCGCAAATTAATACGTTTAACAACATCCCGTCACATTTTTATTATTGCTGATAAAAACTATTCTCATTATCATCGCAGTGTAGATTATTTAACCTCTCGTGGAATCAGGCGCTATGCAATTCACTCCAGACAGTGCGTGGAAAATTATCGGTTTTACCCGTGAGATAAGCCCGGCCTACCGGCAGAAGCTGCTGTCACTGGGCATGCTGCCCGGCTCATCGTTCCAGGTGGTGCGCGTGGCGCCGTTGGGCGATCCTGTTCATATCGAAACCCGACGCGTAAATCTGGTTCTGCGTAAAAAAGACCTCGCATTAATTGAAGTTGAATCTCTATCCCGTTAACAAGCCAGCGGTTTTGGTGGGTCTAATACAATGAAAAAATTAACTATTGGCTTAATTGGCAATCCTAATTCCGGCAAGACAACATTATTCAATCAATTAACCGGCGCGCGCCAGCGAGTGGGAAACTGGGCAGGCGTAACGGTTGAACGTAAAGAAGGCCAGTTCACGACGACAGACAATCAGGTCACGCTGGTTGATTTGCCGGGAACCTATTCACTCACCACCATTTCTTCCCAGACCTCACTCGATGAGCAGATCGCCTGCCACTATATTCTGAGCGGCGACGCGGATCTGCTAATCAACGTGGTAGATGCCTCCAATCTCGAGCGAAATCTCTATCTCACGCTACAGCTGCTGGAGCTGGGTATTCCCTGCATCGTGGCGCTTAACATGCTCGACATCGCAGAGAAGCAAAAGCTGCGCATCGACGTCGATGCCCTCTCCGCTCGTCTGGGCTGCCCGGTGGTTCCGCTGGTTTCTACCCGCGCGCGCGGCATTGACGCCCTGAAGCTGGCAATTGACCGCCACACGGGCAACGCCGACGTTGAGCTGGTGCACTACGCGCAGCCGCTGCTGCGCGAAGCCGGCCAGCTGGCGCAGGCGATGGACAACGCCATGCCTGCCAGACAGCGCCTGTGGCTTGGCCTGCAAATGCTGGAAGGGGATATCTACAGCCGCGCCTACGCAGGCGATGCGGCGGATAAGCTGGACGTTGCGCTGGCTCGCCTGAGCGACGAGCTGGACGATCCCGCTCTGCATATTGCGGATGCCCGCTATCAGGCCATCGCCGCGATCTGCGACGTGGTCAGCAACGCGTTAACCGCGGAGCCCAGCCGCTTTACCGCCGCAGTGGATAAAATCGTGCTCAACCGGTTCCTCGGTTTGCCGGTCTTTTTACTGGTGATGTACGTGATGTTCCTGCTCGCCATTAACATCGGCGGTGCACTGCAGCCGATCTTTGATGGCGGCTCTGTCGCTATTTTCGTGCACGGCATTCAGTGGCTGGGCTACACCCTCCACTTCCCGGAATGGCTGACCATTTTCCTTGCCCAGGGGATCGGCGGCGGTATCAACACCGTCCTGCCGCTGGTGCCGCAAATCGGCATGATGTACCTGTTCCTCTCCTTCCTTGAGGATTCCGGCTACATGGCGCGCGCGGCCTTCGTAATGGATCGCCTGATGCAGGCGCTGGGGCTGCCGGGCAAATCCTTCGTGCCGCTGATTGTCGGCTTTGGCTGTAACGTGCCGTCGGTAATGGGCGCCCGTACGCTGGATGCACCGCGTGAACGCCTGATGACCATCATGATGGCACCGTTCATGTCCTGCGGCGCGCGTCTGGCAATCTTCGCGGTCTTTGCCGCGGCGTTCTTTGGTCAGGAAGGGGCGCTGGCCGTCTTCTCCCTGTATGTGCTGGGTATCGTGATGGCTATCCTCACCGGCCTGATGCTGAAGCACACCATCATGCGCGGCGAAGCGTCGCCGTTCGTGATGGAGCTGCCGGTTTACCACGTTCCGCATCTGAAGAGCCTGGTAATACAGACATGGCAGCGCCTGAAAGGCTTTGTGCTGCGCGCCGGTAAGGTGATTGTGGTGGTCAGCATTTTCCTGAGCGCCCTTAACAGCTTCACCCTGAGCGGCCAGGCGGCAGATAACATTAATGATTCTGCGCTTGCCTCCGTCAGCCGGATTATCACCCCGGTCTTCAAACCGATTGGCGTTCAGGAAGACAACTGGCAGGCAACCGTGGGCCTGTTCACCGGCGCGATGGCAAAAGAAGTGGTGGTCGGCACCCTGAACACGCTCTACACCGCTGAGAATATTCAGGACGAGGAGTTTAATCCGGCAGCGTTCCACCTCGGTGATGAACTGCTCGGCGCGGCGGAAGAGACCTGGCAGAGCCTGAAAGACACCTTCAGCCTGAGCGTGCTGGCGAACCCGATTGAAGCCAGCAAGGGCGACGGCGAAATGGCGACCGGAGCAATGGGCGTGATGGGCCAGAAATTCGGCAGCGCGTCGGCGGCCTACAGCTACCTGATCTTCGTCCTGCTCTATATTCCGTGCATCTCGGTGATGGGGGCCATCGCCCGCGAGTCCAGCCGCGGCTGGATGGGCTTCTCCATTCTGTGGGGGCTGAACATTGCCTACTCGCTGGCGACCGTGTTTTACCAGGCCGTTAACTACGGGCAGCATCCGCGCTACAGCCTGGTCTGTATCCTGGCGGTGATCCTGTTTAACGTGATGGTGATTGGCCTGCTGCGCCGGGCGCGTAGCCGCGTTGACGTCAACCTGCTGGCGACGCGCAAAACCCCAACCACCTGCTGCTGCAGCCCTGCGGGCGACTGTCACTAAGGGGCAAACGGATGGCAACGTTGATTCAGGTACGTGACCTGCTGGCGTTACAGGGACGAATGGAGGCGAAGCAGCTCAGCCTCAGCCTGCATACGCCGCAGCCGATGATCGATGCCATGCTGGAAAGGCTGGAGGCGATGGGAAAAGCCGTGCGCATTCAGGAAGAGCCGGACGGTTGTCTGTCCGGCAGTTGTAAAAGTTGTCCGGAAGGTAAAGCCTGCCTCAGGGAGTGGTGGACGCTTCGCCAGTAAAGGCGGACAGCGCCGAACAAAACTCAGCAGGATGAGAGATGAACGGCGCGTGTGCCGCTTTGGCAACCACCAGCGACTGGCTCTCCGGCCACAGCGCGTCCAGCAGCGGAACCACCTTGCGCGGCACCAGCCCATCCAGATAGCCATAAATACGCAGATGCGGTACCGCCAGCGACGCCAGCGGCTCGCGCAGATCGACCGTCTTCAGGATCTCCAGCCCACCGTTCAGCACGTCAACTTCCGGCATCGGCAGGGAAAGCACCGTCTGTTTCAGCGCCCGCGCGTCCTGCCGGGCGGTCTCCGTCCCCATAGTTTGTAGCGCCAGAAAACGCTCCACCGTCCGCTGGAAATCTTCGCTCAGCTGGTGCTGGAATCCGGCCAGCACCTCAGGCTTGATGCCCGGCCACGCCTCGCGGGCGCTGAAGCACGGTGATGAGGCCACCGTCACCAGCGCCTGAACCCGCTCAGGATGGTTCAGCGCAATCTGGCTTGCCACCAGCCCGCCCAGGCTCCAGCCGAGCCAGACGGCTTTTTGCGGCGCGGCATCCAGAACCTGCTCCGCCATCTCGTCGAGCGTCATCGCGCCGTAGCCGTGGCTACGGCCATACCCCGGCAGATCGACCAGATGTACCGTGAACTGCGAGGCCAGTTCCTCACTTATGCAACGCCACACTTCGGCGTTCAGTCCCCATCCGTGCAGCAGCACAAGATGACAATTTCCCGTCCCTACGGTCTGCCACCACAGCGTCTTCATCAGTTAACGTTCTCTTTTTTCACATGGAGGTTACGTATGCTAACAGTGCCCGGCTTGTGCTGGCTATGCCGAATGCCGCTTGCGCTAAGCGCGTGGGGCGTCTGTTCCGTCTGCACGCGAGCTGTGGGCTGCCTGAAGGGCTGCCCGCAGTGCGGCTTGCCTGCCGTCAGCCAGACGCTCCCCTGTGGACGATGCCTTAAAAAAGCGCCGCCGTGGAGCGCGCTGGTGGCGGTGGATGATTACGTTTTACCGCTGAGCCGTCTGATTCATCAGTTCAAGTTTTCCAGCCAGAGCGCGCTGGCGCAGCCGCTGGCACGCCTGCTGTTACTGGCGGTACTTCAGGCGCGGCGAACGCGCGGACTGCCGCAGGTCGACGCGATCGTGAACGTGCCGCTCTTTCAGCGTCGCCACTGGCGGCGCGGCTACAATCAAAGCGACCTGCTGTGCCGTCCGCTCTCCCGCTGGCTGGGATGCCGCTACCCAGCCTCTGCGCTGACGCGCGTCCACGCCACCGCCCTTCAGCACCGGCTCAACGCCCGGTCGCGCAAAAGGAACCTGAAAAACGCCTTTCGCCTTGAATTGCCGGTTAGCGGCCTCCATATCGCGATTGTGGATGATGTCGTCACGACGGGCAGTACCGTTGCTGAACTTTCCCGACTGCTTTTGCAAAGCGGCGCCGCGTCAGTTCAGGTATGGTGTCTGTGCCGTACCTTGTAGCCCTTCTTCAATGGGCGTATGATTATACCCAGGTAATTTAGTCAACTATTAGGCCAAAGCTATGATCCGTATTTCCGATTCTGCACAAGCGCACTTTGCCAAACTGCTGGCAAATCAGGAAGAAGGGACGCAGATCCGCGTGTTTGTGATCAATCCAGGCACTCCGAATGCAGAATGTGGTGTCTCGTATTGTCCTCCGGACGCTGTGGAAGCAACCGACACTGCCCTTAAATTTGAGCAGCTCACCGCTTACGTCGATGAACTGAGCGCGCCGTATCTTGAAGATGCGGAAATCGACTTTGTCACCGACCAGCTGGGTTCTCAGCTGACCCTGAAGGCACCGAACGCGAAAATGCGTAAAGTGTCTGACGATGCGCCGCTGATGGAGCGCGTGGAGTATCTGCTGCAGTCCCAGATCAACCCGCAGCTGGCGGGCCACGGCGGTCGCGTTTCCCTGATGGAAATCACCGAAGACGGTCTGGCTATCCTGCAGTTCGGCGGCGGCTGTAACGGCTGCTCCATGGTCGATGTCACCCTGAAAGAAGGGATCGAGAAGCAGCTGCTGAACGAATTCCCTGAGCTGAAGGGCGTACGCGATCTGACCGAACACCAGCGTGGCGAGCACTCTTACTACTGATTTAGTGCCCGTTCGTATTGCCCGGTGGCGCAACGCTTACCGGGCCGCCCTCCTCGTGCCTCCCGCCTCTATATGTTGACCTGCGTCGCATAATTTAAATTTTGCCATCCTGGGTGATTCTCAACCGCTCTATGTTACCCGTATCATTCCCATGGGCACTCAACACCCTTATAACAGCCGACTAAACTTAACGGTTTCGCAGGCATCAGTATGAGTGCCGTTATCGCTCTGTTCCCAGTTGGGACAACCGGAATTTGTCGTTGAAACAATGACGTTACCCATAACAATTCAAAGGCCAGGTCAATCATGCCATTAGTCATCGTCGCTATCGGTGTTGTGTTATTACTGCTCTTGATGATCCGCTTCAAAATGAACGGATTTATCGCTCTGGTTCTGGTGGCACTTGCAGTCGGTCTGATGCAGGGAATGCCGCTGGTTAAGGTTATCAGCTCCATTAAAGCCGGCGTCGGCGGTACGCTCGGCAGCCTGGCGCTGATCATGGGCTTCGGCGCCATGCTCGGTAAAATGCTGGCGGACTGCGGGGGCGCACAGCGTATCGCCACCACGCTGATTGAGAAATTTGGTAAGCAGCACATTCAGTGGGCGGTGGTGTTAACCGGCTTTACCGTCGGCTTCGCGCTGTTCTATGAGGTGGGCTTCGTGCTGATGCTGCCGCTGGTGTTTACCATCGCCGCCGCCGCCAACATCCCGCTGCTGTTCGTGGGTGTACCAATGGCAGCAGCGCTGTCCGTGACCCACGGCTTCCTGCCGCCGCACCCGGGCCCAACCGCTATCGCCACCATTTTCCATGCCGATATGGGTAAAACCCTGCTGTTCGGTACGATTCTGGCGATCCCAACGGTTATCCTGGCCGGCCCCGTTTATGCCCGCTTCCTGAAAGGCATTGATAAGCCGATTCCTGAAGGGCTGTACAGCGCCAAAACCTTCACCGAAGAAGAGATGCCTGGCTTTGGCGTCAGCGTCTGGACCTCGCTGGTGCCGGTGATCCTGATGGCGATGCGTGCCGTAGCGGAGATGGTTCTGCCAAAAGGCCACGCGTTCCTGGCCGTTGCCGAGTTCCTGGGCGACCCGGTGATGGCAACGCTGATTGCGGTGCTGATCGCCATGTTCACCTTCGGGCTTAACCGCGGTCGCTCCATGGATCAGATCAACGACACGCTGACCTCATCCATCAAAATCATTGCCATGATGCTGCTGATTATCGGCGGTGGCGGTGCGTTCAAGCAGGTGCTGGTCGACAGCGGCGTGGATAAATACATCGCGGCCATGATGCATGAAACCAACGTGTCGCCGCTCCTGATGGCCTGGTCTATCGCCGCGGTTCTGCGTATCGCGCTGGGCTCTGCAACCGTTGCGGCAATCACCGCAGGCGGTATCGTTGCGCCGCTGATCGCCACAACGGGCGTCAGCCCTGAGCTGATGGTTATCGCGGTAGGTTCCGGTAGCGTGATTTTCTCCCACGTGAACGATCCGGGCTTCTGGCTGTTCAAAGAGTACTTCAACCTGACTATCGGTGAAACCATCAAGTCCTGGTCAATGCTGGAAACCATTATTTCGGTGTGTGGTCTGGTCGGGGTGCTGCTGCTGAATATGGTGGTCTGATGTAAAAAAGCCGGGTGGCGCTGACGCTTACCCGGCTTGATTTTTAGTCATTATCTTTACCCATGCTTTTTCAGAATTTGACTCCTGTTTCAGCCATTTACAGCACTGTCACTCCATGCAACCATCCTGATTTAACCACTCTTTGAATCAGGTTTTTGTTATGGATAACCGGCTGACGCTTTTCGACGGACAGACCCGCTCTACCCTGGAGATAAACAACTCCCCCGTCACGCCCGACGTGCTGATGAAATACGCCACCCTGCGGCAAACGAAGCGGACAATGGCGGCGGCTCCGGTCAACATGCCATTACCCATTCCATTACTTTCCGGTCAGTATCCACCGCTTAACGAAACGTTCTGCATTGAGTACCTCCTCAATACTATCAAAACCAATGATGCTATCGTGCAAGGAGCATAACTATGGATACGACTGCAATATTTCAGGCATTGCCCGATGATAAGAATGTGCATATTTATTTGCTGTTTGAAGCAGGGGGGCAGCCACTTGACGAGTTTCAGATATTTCGCTCGGAACATGCTGCTTCAATGTATTCTCTGTATCTCCACCCACAACTGAAAGAACTCCAGGAATACGGCCCATGGCTGCTGGAGGTGGATGATCGAACTCATTTGTCCGGTTATCTGGATGTACTTCCGGGAATTGTGGGCATTATTGTTGCTCACCGGCACCTCTCTTCCATCGCGATTCAGCTTTCCAGAGGCTGCACTGTTGTGAAGCCGGATAATCACACTTCACTGTTGCGTTTTTATGCACAGCATGTTCTCAGCATTCTGGCTTTATCAGCAGATAGCGAGTGGCACGCGTTTTTATTTCGGGATATCAGGCAGTGGTGGATACCAGGGAAAGAGGCATGGAAACCACTCACCATTCCTGCCTCTGTTGCTTTAAACCCCAAGGATAATATTGTTCGCCTGGATAAGAAGTCCTGGCAACAGATAGCGGATAAACCGGAAGTCAGCAGCGTATTAGCACAATGGCAAAAGATGCCTTCAGGCCAGCATTTACCTCCCTGCGTTCAGCGTGACATGGTGATTAAGGCACTTGGAAAAGCGAAGGTAGCCGGTTTAACCGAGGGGGCAGAATGCAAAATTTACGCACTTTATTACCTTAATGGCGGAAAAAAAGTCCTTGAATCAGAAGAGATGCAGGTTTCATTACGTAACGTGAGTGATGGAAAAATATCGCTTAAACAAGTACTAACTAATTTACCGCCTGAAGATGGTACTGAAGGAAAATAAAAAATGGGATTTTTTAAAACTTTCGAAAATATTGATAAGGCCGTAAACCGGGGCTATGCCCGCTGGGGAAAATGGATTTGGGGAACGCTGCTGGCAGTCGTGCTGGCATATGGTGGCTGGTTAATCTGGGCATCTATCTGGGGACCGCCCACCGGAGGCGTGACGTTAATTATTCACAGCGAAATAGACAGACCCATTCTGGGGTTTAGCGTGCATGGTGTGGGGGGTTCGAACGCGTTTGCCCATGGTGGTGGTGGTGCTACCTGTTGCGGCAATATCAGCGGGAAAACGGCGGAAGTTATATGGACATTAAGCACAACCCGCGATCAGTACGATGCAGGTCTTCGTAAAGAAAAACGTCGTGTTGTGATGCCATTGCCGGAAAGGAAGTGGGGAGAGAATGACTTGCATGTCCATTTTTTACCTGGTGATAAAGTATTACTGGGCTGGAGTGATAACGCCTGGTCACCTTATGAAAAACGTCCTGATATATCTGGTAAGACCGCAACGCAGGAGCATAACTGATGGATATCGAAACTATTATTGCTGCCGCCAGCCGCGCACAACAGGCAGATGATGCCGGGTTGGGGAATTGCTCCCGCATCTGGCATGTGGGTTTCTTTTTTGATGGCATTCATCGCAATATTGATCAGGATGCACCAGAGCACCGCCTTAGTAATGTGGCTCGTTTATTCAGGTCCTTTCCTGATCAAAAACAAGAGACCTCCCTAGCTAGTTATTCTAAGTATTATATTTCGGGTCTCGGCACACCATTTAATGAGGAATTAGCTGAGAAACTTCATACCATAATGGATAGCGCACAAACCTCTGTGCAGGGTGATTTGAAAGAACAACCGAAAGAGATGGCGAAAGATGCGGGTCTTGATCTTTTGAAAGGTGGCGACTGGTGGGAAATTCTAAAAGACTCAGGGAAAAAACTGATAAACCCCAGTGAGTGGAAAAAACTGGCGGTTGATACCGCGAAAAGCACAGCAAAAAAAGTCAGTATCGAGGCAACGCCCTGGCTACGTGATAACCCCACTATTGCAGATATGTTAGTCACGGGCGTCGATACCCGAATAAATTCGGCTAAATTACGTTTTGAACGTTTCTTTGAACAAAAGAAAAGAAATAGCCCGGTTCCCGTCAAACTGATCTCTATTTCGCTATTTGGCTTCGATCTTGGTGCGACGCTCGCCCGTAAATTTATTGATATGCTACTTAGCGATATTTGCCAGAAACAGGGTGATAAATATACCTATCAGGGGATCCCCGTAGATATTATTTTTACCGGCTTATTTGATTGCGCCCGCCATACACCCGCCAGTAATAATAATAGCGTGGACTGGTTTGTTTCTGCATTGGGTGGCCCCGTAAAAGGCGTGAGCGTTCTGCTGGGCGATAAATCTATTGATCAGCAGTCGGCATTGCCTGATATGGTTAAAAACGCGCTACATCTGGTGGCGGCTCATGAAAACCGACCATGGCGTAGCCTCTATTGCCTGGGCGGGAACAATAATAATCATCAGGAAGAGCTGTTACCCGGCTGCGCAGAAGATGTAGGGGGTGGCCTGAAACCAAATGAGCAAAAATCGAGTACAGAACTTTGCCGGGTAGCGCTTCACAAAATGTATCGTACGGCGACGATGGCAGGCGTTCCTTTCCTGGATTTACAGACACTTGATCAAACAGATACCGATGTTGCCACCTACTTCGTCATGCAGGATAACGTTAAGAATAAATCCGTCGCACAGTGGACAAAGATTTACCAGCGAGCCGTACCTTTTAAAACCGTCAGTACTGGTGCGCAAAACCAACATCTGGACAGTTATATCGAGTGGCTGGGACGGCAATATTATCAATACCGCAGCGAATGTATTAAATATGAAAAGCAGCGCGGGGATATTTTAGCGTCCGCCGGTGCATCTGCCGGTATGCTGGGAATATCACCACAGGCCAATGGAACGGCGAGCCAGTTTCAAGATGAAATTGATGTATTAAAGAAAAACTGGGGCTGGCTGGAAGATGTCCATGCCGCCGCAATAAGAATGAAAAACAACATGGAAAACAATCCGTCAGACAAGCGCCTCCAGATTGTGCCTGCGGTATACGGTCCAGCTTTAAGAAGAGCAAAAAGATTTCTCGACTATGCGCAGGCTGCCTGGCGTAGCTTGCCACTACCATTACCACTGGATACAGCCCCGCCAGAGATGTATGCCTGGTTTATTCACGATCGGCAAAGTATGGAGAAATGCGGGGGAATATCGCAGGACTTCCTGGTTATTCGTTCTATGGAAAATCCTGAAGCCTAATCCCTGCACCACAGGGCCGGTTAACGGCGCTGTGGTGCTCGTCAAAAAGGATTCACCGCTTCTTGCCCACCGCCCTTCTGCGCTTATCCAGATCCTTAATCAGCCTGTTTACCCCGTCATCGGCAAACATCTTCTCAAGCGTTGTGGACAGCTTGCGGCGCCAGTTCTTGTACTGATAGCTGGTTCCCGGAATGTTCACCGGCTCCGCCATATCAATCCAGTCTTCCGGCTGCAGGCCGAGTAAGGCGCTGTTGCTGTCGGCAATGTAGCGCTGTAAGCCACGGTTAAGCGTTGGGGTCATCGACATCAGCGACGCCTTATGCCCGGCGCGCTTCGGCAGACAGCCATGCTTGTGCAGCGCGTCCAGCAGCCCCTGCTTCGCCAGCTCGCGATCCTGATACAGGCCGCGAAGGACCTCTTCATCAGGATAAAGGCCCAGCGTTTTGCCAAGGGTCAGGTCACCGCTTTCCCAATAGCCACGAAGCGTAGGAAGGTCATGCGTCGTCGCGACTGCCATTGACTGCTCAGGGTACGCTTTCGGCGCGCGGAAGGTTTTCTCATGGTCGTTTTCAAAATAGAGCACTTTGTAGGAGTAGACGCCGCTGTCGCGGAGCTTGCTGACAATCTCCACCGGCACGGTACCGAGATCTTCACCGATCACCATGCACTGGTGACGTTTGCTCTCCAGCGCGAGGATCGACAGGAGATCGTCAACCGGATACTGCACGTACGCCCCGTGGTCTGCCGTTTCGCCGTACGGGATCCACCACAGACGCAGCACGGACATCACGTGGTCGATACGCAGCGCGCCGCAGTTCTGCATGTTAGCGCGCAGCAGGTCAATAAACGGCTCGTAGGCGCGCGCCGCCATGACGTGCGGATCCATCGGCGGCAGGCCCCAGTTCTGACCGAGCGGGCCAAGGATATCCGGCGGCGCACCGACGGAGGCCTTCAGGCAGTAAAGCTCACGATCGCACCAGGTTTCCGCGCCGCCTTCCGCCACGCCCACGGCCAGATCGCGATACAGCCCGATCGGCATCTTATAGCCCTGGCTCACCTGCCAGCAGGCGGCAAACTGGCTGTACGCCAGCCACTGCAGCCAGAGATAGAAATCCACCTCGTCGGCGTGCGTTTCACAGAACGCCTTCACTTCCGGGGTATCAACGGACTGATACGCTTTCGGCCATACCGGCCAGCCCCAGCGCATCTCGTCCTCCTGCACCTGATAAGCGTGCAGCGCATCAAACGCCGCCTGCCAGTAAAGGCTCTCGCCTTCCTGCATCACAAACTGGCGGAAGGCTGCCATCTGCTCGTCGTCACGCTTCGCAAAGCCCTTCCACGCCAGACGCAGGGCCGCCATTTTCAGGGCGGTAACGGTGGCGTAATCAACCCAGTCCGCGTCGCGAGCCTGTTTCAGCATGTGCTGCGTGGTCTCAAGCTTCCACCAGGCCTGCGCCTCTTTGCTGTTTTTAAAATCCTCTAACGCGTTAACGTCGATGTAAATGACGTTCAGCCAGCGACGGGAAGAGGGGCTGTACGGGCTGGCGCTTTCCGGGTTGGCCGGATAGAGCGCGTGGATCGGGTTAAGGCCGATAAATGCCCCGCCGCGCTCGCCAACGTCCACCAGCATCTTTTTCAGATCGCCGAAATCGCCGATGCCCCAGTTGCTGTCCGAGCGCAGGGTGTAGAGCTGCACGCAGGCCCCCCACAGCTTTTTGCCTTCGAGCAGCGCCTGCGGCTCATAGCAGCGCTTTGGCGCCACGATCACCCGGCAGTGAAAACGCTGGTCGTCCCGGGTGAGCGTTAAGGTGTGGTAGCCCTCCGGCAGCTTCGCCGGAAGGTTAAGCGTTTTGCCGCCGGTGGCCTGGCCTTTGTGCTGATGCCCCTCTTCGGTAGTGAGCAGCCAGCTGAACTCGCCGCGCCCTTCCACCGCCAGCGGCATCTTTTTGCCTGCGGTAAAGACCTTCACGTTCGGCACCGGCGCAGCCGACGCTTTCGCGTCGGTTTTGTGCATGGCATCCAGCAAACGTCGTTTGGTATCCGCACCAATTGACTGCGGTTTGCCGTGCGCGTTGATGTAACTGAGGCTAATTCCCGCCGCCTGCGCGGCACTGTCCAGACGTTTACTCTCCATCGCGCTTCCTTAGCGTTTTGCCTGCCAGATACGGGCCTGATAATCACGGATTGAGCGGTCAGAGCTGAACATGCCGCAGCGCGCGGTGTTCAGGATGCACGCGCGGGTCCACGCTTCCTGGTCGCGATAGAGCACGTCGACCTGCTTCTGCGCTTCAAGGTAAGCCGTGAAGTCAGCCATGACCAGGTACGGGTCGCCGCCCTGTTTGTCCATGCTGTGCAGCATCTGGTCAAACGCGTGCCTGTCGCCATCGCTGTACTTACCGCTTTCCAGCTCTTTCAGCACCGCATCCAGCACTTTGTCTTTTTTACGCCATTTCACCGGGTCGTAACCTTTGGCTTTGATGGCTTTCACTTCTTCAACAGTATGGCCGAAGATAAAGATGTTCTCTTCACCGACCTTCTCCGCGATTTCAACGTTCGCGCCGTCCAGCGTGCCGACGGTCAGGGCGCCGTTCAGCGCCAGCTTCATGTTGCCGGTACCGGACGCTTCTTTACCGGCGGTCGAAATCTGCTCAGAGATATCCGCCGCCGGGATCAGCATCTCAGCCGCAGAGACGCAGTAGTCCGGCAGGAACACCACCTTCAGCTTGTCGCCCACCTTCGGGTCGTTGTTGATCGCCGCCGCCACTTTATTAATGGCGAGGATAATGTTTTTCGCCAGGTAATAGCCCGGCGCCGCTTTCGCACCGAACAGGAACACGCGCGGCACGCGGTCGGCCTGCGGGTTCTCACGGATCTCTTTATACAGCGCGAGGATGTGCAGCAGGTTCAGGTGCTGGCGTTTGTACTCGTGCAGGCGCTTGATCTGGATGTCGAAAATCGCATTCGGGTTGATGACAATCCCGGTACGCATTTTCACAAACTCCGCGAGACGAACCTTGTTCTCCCGCTTGATGGCGCGGTACTCTTCGCGGAACGCTGCGTCGTCAGCGTATTTTTCCAGGTTAATCAGCTGGTCCAGATCGTTGGCCCACTCTTTCTTGAGGGTTTTATCCAGCAGACCGGCCAGCAGCGGGTTGCACTGCTTGATCCAGCGACGCGGCGTAATGCCGTTGGTCACGTTGTGGAATTTGGTCGGCCACAGCTGGTGATATTCCGGGAACAGATCCTTCACCACCAGATCCGAGTGCAGCGCGGCCACGCCGTTTACCGCAAACCCGCTCACCACGCACATGTTCGCCATGCGTACCTGCTTGTCGTACACCACGGCCAGCTTCGCCCAGACGGCCTTATCGCCCGGCCAGGTTTTCTCCACCAGCGTTTTGAACCGATCGTTAATCTTATTGATGATCTGCATATGGCGCGGCAGCAGCGTTTTCACCAGCTTCTCATCCCAGCACTCCAGCGCTTCCGGCATCAGGGTGTGGTTGGTGTAGGCGAAGGTGCGGCTGGTGATTGCCCAGGCGTCGTCCCAGCTCAGCTGATGCTCGTCGATCAGCACGCGCAGCAGTTCCGGAATGGCGATGGTTGGGTGGGTGTCGTTCAGCTGGATGACCTCGAAGTCAGGCAGCTGCGCCAGCGTGCGGCCCGCCAGGTGGTGGCGGCGCAGAATGTCCGCCACGGAGCAGGCGCACTGGAAGTACTGCTGCATCAGACGCAGCTTTTTGCCCGCCAGATGGTTGTCGTTCGGGTAGAGCACTTTGGTCAGCTTCTCGGCGTCGATACCCTGCTGCTCGGCGCGCAGGAAATCACCGTCGTTGAATTTGGTCAGGTTGAACGGATGCGCGTGCTTCGCCTGCCACAGTCGCAGCGGCTGCGCCACGCCGTTACGGTAGCCGAGCACCGGCAGATCCCAGGCTTCGCCGGTGAGGGTGAACGCCGGCTCCCAGAGGCCCTGCTTCGTGACTTTACCGCCAATCCCTACCTGCACGTCCAGCTGCGCGTTGTGGCGGAACCACGGATAGGTATTGCGGTGCCAGTCGTCCGGCGCTTCCATCTGGTGACCGTCGGCAAACGACTGACGGAACAGGCCATACTGATAGTTCAGGCCATAGCCAATGGCGGACTGGCCCACCGTAGCCATGGAGTCCAGGAAACAGGCTGCCAGACGTCCCAGACCACCGTTGCCCAGCGCCGGATCAGTCTCTTCTTCGAGCAGATCGGTCAAATTAATGTCGTGTTCTTTCAGCACATCACCGACGTCCTGATACCAGCCAAGGTTCAGCAGGTTATTGCCCGTCAGGCGACCAATCAGGAACTCCATCGAGATGTAGTTGACGTGGCGCTGGCCTTTAACGGGCTTCGCCACGGGCTGAGCATCCAGCTGCTCTGCGAGCGCCCCGCTCACCGCCTGCCACCACTGGTGCGGCGTCATCTCGCTTGCAGCTTGAAGGCCAAAACGCTGCCACTGACGCGTCAGGGCAGCCTGAAATTGAGCTTTGTTGAAAGTAGGCTGTGACATAGGGAATCGGCATCCTGTAGAGAGAAAACACATTTGGCGCTAGTGTGCCTGGCTCATTGCGCCTCTTCCTCCTCCTGTCGGGGATTAGGCAGGGAGGAGTAGCGGGGATGAGCATAAAAGTGTGATCGAGGCCACTCTGTGAGTGTGCTTTGCGGGAAAAAAGATATCCCGGAAGCGTGTCAAAAAAATGAAATGCGGTTTCGGGGGAAATTAATCCTCCCTGAAATGATTACTTACCTGGAATAATATTTTCGGACGCGGAGGATATTTAAGTACCGCGATGAAGTCCCTGAAACGTTACCCTGACTTTATTAACTTTTCCGTCATTATCTCTTTCTGAAACCAGTTTCAGCGAAGCCTTTCTCCACGCATTCAAACCAGCAGCGGCGCGGCATCCAGCCCTGAATGAGAAAGTTCCAACATTCCGGATAATGTTTTGTGACACAGTGCAAATTCACGGGTACAAAACCCAGACATAACTTGCAATAGTTCCTTTATTGGCCGAACTTATAGGCATTAATTACGAAGCGCAAAAAAAATAATTTCTCTCGTTCCCCACAGTGAAGTGAAAACTATGTTGATTCCGTCCAAATTAAGTCGCCCGGTTCGTCTTGACCATACTGTGGTCCGCGAGCGCCTGCTGGCTAAACTTTCCGGCGCGCATAATTTCCGACTGGCGCTGGTTACGAGTCCTGCAGGTTATGGAAAGACAACGCTCATTTCACAATGGGCGGCAGGCAAGAGCGATCTCGGCTGGTACTCCCTTGACGAAGGGGATAACCAGCAGGAGCGTTTTGCCAGCTATTTAATTGCCGCTATTCAGCAGGCAACCAACGGACACTGCGTCACCAGCGAAGTGATGGTGCAAAAGCGCCAGTACGCCAGCCTGTCCTCCCTTTTCTCGCAGCTGTTTATCGAGCTGGCCGAATGGCACCGTCCGCTGTACGTGGTGATTGATGATTACCATCTGATAACTAACCCGGTTATTCACGAGTCGATGCGTTTCTTCCTGCGCCACCAGCCGGAAAATCTGACGCTGGTCGTGCTGTCGCGTAACCTGCCGCAGCTGGGCATTGCCAACCTGCGCGTGCGCGATCAGCTGCTCGAAATCGGCAGCCAGCAGCTGGCTTTTACCCATCAGGAAGCGAAGCAGTTCTTTGACTGCCGTCTGACCTCTCCGATTGAAGCGTCTGAAAGCAGCCGCCTGTGTGATGATGTTGCTGGCTGGGCCACGGCGCTTCAGCTGATTGCCCTGTCCGCCCGGCAAAACAACAGCCCGACGCACCAGTCCGCGCGTCGCCTGGCGGGAATCAACGCCAGCCACCTGTCGGATTATCTGGTTGACGAGGTACTCGACAGCGTCGATCTCACTACCCGCCACTTCCTCCTGAAAAGCTCCCTGCTGCGCTCCATGAACGATGCGCTGATTGTGCGCGTCACCGGCATTGAAAACGGCCAGCTTCAGCTTGAAGAGATTGAACGTCAGGGTCTGTTCCTGACGCGGATGGACGATCCCGGCGAATGGTTTAGCTACCATCCGCTGTTTGGCAGCTTCCTGCGCCAGCGCTGCCAGTGGGAGCTGGCCGCTGAGCTGCCTGAAATACACCGCGCCGCCGCCGAAAGCTGGATGGCGCAAGGTTTTCCGAGCGAGGCTATCCACCACGCGCTGGCTGCCGGTGATGCCGGTATGCTGCGCGATATTCTGCTCAACCACGCGTGGGGGCTGTTCAACCACAGCGAGCTGACGCTGCTGGAAGAGTCGCTAAAAGCGCTGCCGTGGGAGAGCCTGCTGGAAAACCCGCGCCTGGTGCTGCTCCAGGCCTGGCTGATGCAGAGCCAGCATCGCTACAGCGAAGTGAACACCCTGCTGGCGCGCGCCGAGCAGGAGATGGAAAGCGAGATGGATGCCACCCTGCACGGCGAATTTAACGCCCTGCGTGCGCAGGTGGCGATTAATGACGGCGATCCGGACGAAGCTGAACGGCTCGCCATGGTCGCCCTGGATGAGCTGCCGCTGGCGAATTTCTACAGCCGCATTGTGGCCACCTCGGTGCACGGCGAAGTCCTGCACTGTAAAGGCGACCTCACGCGTTCGCTTTCACTGATGCAGCAAACCGAACAGATGGCGCGCCGCCACGATGTCTGGCACTACGCGCTGTGGAGCCTGATCCAGCAGAGCGAGATTTTGTTTGCTCAGGGGTTCCTGCAGGCCGCCTGGGAAAACCAGGAAAAAGCGTTCCAGCTAATCCGCGACCAGCATCTTGAGCAGCTGCCGATGCATGAGTTCCTGCTGCGCATTCGCGCCCAGCTGCTGTGGGCGTGGTCGCGGCTGGATGAAGCAGAAAGCTGCGCCCGTCAGGGTGTGAACGTGCTTTCCAGCTTCCAGCCGCAGCAGCAATTGCAGTGCCTGGCCCTGCTGGTGCAGTGCTCGCTGGCGCGCGGCGATCTGGATAATGCCCGTAACCATCTTAACCGCCTTGAAAACCTGCTCGGCAACGGTCAGTACCATAGCGACTGGGTATCCAACGCCGATAAGGTCCGGGTGATTTACTGGCAGATGACCGGCGATAAAAAATCCGCCGCAAACTGGCTGCGTCAGACGCCAAAACCGGCGTTTGCCAATAACCACTTCCTGCAAAGCCAGTGGCGCAATATCGCCCGCGTGCAGATCCTGCTTGGCGACTTTGAGCCTGCCGAGATCGTGCTGGAAGAGTTAAATGAAAACGCCCGCAGCCTGCGCCTGATGAGTGATTTGAACCGTAACCTGCTGCTGTTAAACCAGCTTTACTGGCAGGCGGGACGTAAAAGCGACGCCCAGCGCGTGCTGCTGGAAGCGTTGCAGCTGGCGAACCGCACCGGGTTTATCAGCCACTTTGTGATTGAGGGTGAAGTGATGGCGCAGCAGCTGCGCCAGCTGATTCAGCTCAACACGCTGCCGGAACTCGACCAGCATCGCGCCCAGCGCATTCTGCGCGAGATCAACCAGCACCACCGCCACAAGTTTGCGCATTTCGATGAGAACTTTGTTGAACGACTGCTGAACCATCCGGAAGTACCGGAGCTTATCCGCACCAGCCCGCTCACCCAGCGTGAATGGCAGGTGCTGGGGCTAATCTATTCCGGCTACAGCAACGAGCAGATTGCCGGCGAGCTGGCGGTGGCGGCGACCACCATCAAAACGCACATTCGCAATCTGTATCAGAAGCTGGGCGTGGCGCACCGTCAGGACGCCGTGCAGCATGCGCAGCAGCTGCTGAAGATGATGGGGTACGGGGTCTGATGCCCTCACCCCGGCCCTCTCCCTTCGGGAGAGGGAGAATGGCTTCTCAACATAACTCTAACTGCACATTATTATCCTTAATTACCTGCAGTACCCCCGCTGGCGGCATCACGTCGGTGTAAACCGCGTTGACCATGCTGATGCTGCCCATGTTCACCATCGCGTTACGGCCAAACTTGGAATGGTCCACCACCAGCATCACGTGGCGCGAGTTATCTATAATCGCGCGCTTGGTGCGCACCTCGTGATAATCGAACTCCAGCAGCGAGCCGTCGGTGTCGATGCCGCTGATTCCCAGAATGCCAAAATCGAGACGAAACTGAGAAATAAAATCGAGGGTCGCCTCGCCGATAATGCCACCGTCGCGGCTGCGCAGTTCGCCCCCCGCGAGAATGATGCGGAAATCATCTTTCTGCATCAGGGTGTTGGCCACGTTCAGGTTGTTGGTGACCACGCGCAGGTTCTCGTGGTTGAGCAGCGCGTGGGCGACCGCTTCCGGCGTGGTGCCGATATCAATAAACAGCGTTGCGCCGTTCGGGATCTGGCTCGCCACTTTGCGGGCAATACGCTCTTTCTCTGCCGTTTGCGTGGCCTTACGGTCGTGCCACGAGGTATTCACCGAGCTGGACGGCAGCGCGGCGCCGCCGTGGTGTCGCAGGATACGGTTCTGATCGGCAAGGTCGTTCAGGTCACGACGGATGGTTTGCGGGCTGACGGCAAACTGCTCCACCAGCTCTTCGGTGCTGACGTATCCCTGTTTTTTTACCAATTCGATAATGGCGTCATGACGTTGTGTTTGTTTCATGAAATATCCCTGGGAATTATGTTCGTTTTCGCGCATGGAGCGTGTCGGCAAGCGCCATCGCCAGCCCGACCGCCAGCCCGGTAACGTGCGCACCGTTGGCGATAGACATACCAAACAGATCGAACCATCCGGCAATAAGCCATATTAACGCAAAGGTTATTAAGCCGCGTTGTAAATAGATGCCGCTATCCGGGTCGCGCTCGCCTCTGAGCCAGGCGTAACCCATCAGGGCGTACACCACACCGGATAACCCGCCAAACCACGGGCCGCTGAATTTGTGCTGCACGTAGCCGCTCAGCAGGGCGCTAATGATGGTGATTACAATCAGCTTGCCGCTTCCGAGCCGCTTCTCTACCGCGCCGCCGAGATACCACCACCACAGCAGGTTAAAGAGAATATGCATTACCGAGAAGTGCATTAGCGCATGGGAGACGTAGCGCCAGACGTCAAACTCCAGAGAGGGATCGTACGGCCACGCCAGGGCCAGCATCACGCTCTGGTCGCCCACCACGTTCATAATAATGAAAACGAGGATACAGGCCGCCATCAGCAGCAGGGTAAACGGGCCTGCGCGCTCGCGGATCGTGGCAAGGAACGGAAAACGCTGATAATGCAGTCCGCTGCCGGTATGGCCGGATTGCCAGCTTGCCGCCAGATAGCGAGGATCGCCAGGATTTTCCAGGAAGCGCGCCAGCTCGGCGTTAACGCGATCGGCCTGGCTTTCATCCGCCAGCCAGACGTCCGTTTGCGTATGCTGCTGAATAGTCAGGATAATGCCCTGCGTCGCCATATAGTCGACAAACGCCTGGGCGACGCGCGGGTTGCTAAAAGAGGTGATCATCAACATGGGCAGCGGTCGCTTATTTCCACACAAAAGGGGACAGTATAGCGGGATCAGCGCTCGAACGCGTATTCAACTTCTGCCGGGAAATGACGATGCCAGGCGTCGAAGCCGCCGTCGACGCTGTAGACCGCATCGTAGCCCTGCTGGATCAGATACTGGGCCGCGCCTTTACTGCTGTTGCCGTGGTAGCACATGACCATCACCGGGGTTTCGAAGTCGTTATCGCGCATAAACGCCCCCAGCGTGTCGTTGGTCAGATGGAACGCGCCCGGGGTGTGGCCCATCGCAAAGCTCTGCGGATCGCGGATATCCACCAGCACCGCTGTTCCCTGGTGCATCTTCTGGTGGGCTTCTTCTACGTTAATACATTCAAACTGATCCATGGTGTTCTCTTTCTGTTGTTCAGGTTGGGTGCGCTCTGATGCCCTCACCCCAGCCCTCTCCCACGGGGAGAGGGAGAAAAGTTAGTCGCACTATTTTACCCCGTAGTGTACGTCCTGGCGGCGGGTAAACGCCATTATGTTATCCATATCACTCTAAATTGTTTTTTTGATGTTACCAAAAGCGCGTTCCTTTGCTATTATGAGCGATATCGAACATTTCTGAGCTTTAACGAAAGTGCATGAGGGTGTTATGGAAACCAAAGATCTGATTGTGATAGGCGGTGGCATCAACGGTGCCGGTATTGCGGTCGACGCCGCAGGACGCGGATTATCCGTGCTGATGCTGGAAGCTAACGATCTCGCCTGCGCGACGTCGTCCGCCAGCTCCAAGCTGATCCACGGTGGCCTGCGCTACCTGGAACACTACGAATTCCGCCTGGTCAGCGAAGCGCTGGCCGAACGTGAAGTGCTGCTGAAGATGGCGCCGCATCTGGCAATCCCGATGCGCTTCCGCCTGCCCCACCGTCCGCACCTGCGTCCGGCGTGGATGATCCGCATTGGCCTGTTTATGTACGATCATCTCGGCAAACGCACCAGCCTGCCGGGTTCGAACGGTTTGCGTTTTGGCTCAGAATCGGTCCTTAAGCCTGAAATCGTGCGCGGTTTCGAATATTCCGACTGCTGGGTTGACGATGCGCGTCTGGTTCTGGCTAACGCGCAGATGGTGGAGAAGAAAGGCGGCGAGGTGAAAACCCGCACCCGCGCGACCGCCGCGCGTCGTGAAAACGGCCTGTGGATCGTGGAAGCGGAAGACGTGGATACCGGCGAGAAGTTCAGCTGGAAAGCGCGCGGCCTGGTGAACGCCACCGGCCCGTGGGTGAAACAGTTCTTCGACGACGGCATGCACCTGCCTTCACCGTACGGCATCCGCCTGATTAAGGGCAGCCACATCGTGGTGCCGCGCGTGCATACCCAGAAGCAGGCTTATATCCTGCAAAACGAAGACAAGCGCATCGTGTTTGTGATCCCGTGGATGGACGAGTTCTCCATCATCGGCACCACCGACGTGGAGTACAAGGGCGATCCGAAAAACGTGGAGATCGACGAGAGCGAGGTCAGCTACCTGCTGAAGGTGTATAACGCGCACTTTAAAAAGCAGCTTGCGCGCGATGACGTGGTCTGGACTTACTCCGGCGTGCGTCCGCTGTGCGATGACGAGTCTGATTCACCGCAGGCGATCACCCGCGACTACACGCTCGATATCCACGACGAAGGCGGTCAGGCGCCGCTGCTGTCAGTCTTTGGCGGCAAACTGACCACCTACCGCAAGCTGGCCGAGCACGCGCTGGAAAAACTGGCGCCGTACTATAAAGGCATTGGCCCGGCGTGGACCAAAGAGGCGGTGCTGCCTGGCGGTGATATCGGCGGAAACCGCGACGATTACGCCGCGAAGCTGCGCCGTCGCTACCCGTTCATCACCGAAGGTATGGCGCGCCACTATGCCCGCACCTACGGCAGCAATACCGAGCTGTTCCTGGGAGACGCGAAAGCGCTTGCCGATCTGGGCGAGCATTTCGGCCACGAGCTGTACGAAGCGGAGCTGCGCTACCTGGTTGAACACGAGTGGGTTCGTCGCCTGGAAGATGCCATCTGGCGCCGTACTAAAGAAGGGATGTGGCTCAACGCCGAGCAGCAGTCTCGCGTGGCGCAGTGGCTGGCGCAGCATGCGGGAAAGCGTGAGCTGTCGTTGGCGTCTTGATGCGATAGGTGCGGGCTGTCCCCCTCACCCTGACCCTCTCCCACAGGGGAGAGGTAACAAACGCTAAAAGCGGCAACCCGGGTTGCCGCTTTGCTTTTATAACCGCACCGGATCGATATGCCAGATATTCTCGGCATACTCCTTGATGGTTCTGTCCGACGAGAAGTAACCCATGTTGGCGATGTTATGCATCGCGGCGCTGGTCCACTTCTCCTGATGCCGGTACAGCTCGTCCACCCTATCCTGACAATCCACGTAGCTGCGGTAATCCGCCAGCACCTGATAGTGGTCGCCAAAGTTAATCAGCGAATCCACCAGGTCACGGTAGCGGCCGGGCTCCTCAGGATTAAATACCCCGGTAGCGATTTGCGTCAGCACCTGGCGTAACTCCTCATCCTCTTCGTAATACTCGCGCGGCGAGTAGCCCTTCTTGCGAAGCGCCTCCACCTCTTCCGCCGTATTGCCGAAGATAAAGATATTCTCCGCCCCCACGTGGTCCAGCATCTCGACGTTGGCGCCGTCCAGCGTGCCGATGGTCAGCGCGCCGTTCAGGGCAAACTTCATGTTGCTGGTGCCGGACGCTTCCGTTCCCGCCGTGGAAATCTGCTCAGAGAGATCCGCCGCCGGAATAATCAGCTGCGCCAGGCTCACGCTGTAGTTCGGGATAAACACCACCTTCAGCCTGTCGCCAATGTCCGGATCCTGGTTGACCACCTTCGCCACATCGTTGATGAGGTGAATGATGTGCTTCGCCATGTAGTAGGCGGACGCCGCCTTGCCGGCAAAGATTTTCACGCGCGGCACCCACTCCGCCGTCGGATCGGCCTTGATGCGGTTGTAGTGGGTAATAACGTGCAGCACGTTCATCAGCTGACGCTTGTACTCGTGGATACGCTTGATCTGCACGTCAAACAGCGCTTTCGGGTTTGCCACCACGTTGAGGTGCATCGCCAGCCAGACTGCCAGACGCTTTTTGTTCAGCAGCTTGGCTTCGCGCACGGCTTTGTTTACCGTCGGGAAATCAATGTGCTGCTCAAGCTCGCTCAGCTGGCTCAAATCGGTACGCCAGGTGCGGCCAATGTTCTCATCCAGCACGTCGGAGAGCGGCTGGTTCGCCAGCGCCAGCCAGCGGCGCGGCGTAACGCCGTTGGTCACGTTGCAGAAACGCGTCGGGAAGATCTTCGCGAAGTCCGCGAACAGCGACTGCACCATCAGGTTCGAGTGCAGCTCTGAAACCCCGTTCACCTTGTGGCTGATCACCACCGCCAGCCAGGCCATGCGTACGCGACGGCCATTGGATTCATCAATGATCGAGGCGCGGCTCAGCAGGCCGGTATCGTTCGGGTACTGCTCCTGCAGGGTCTTGAGGAAGTAGTCGTTGATCTCGAAGATGATCTGCAGGTGGCGCGGCAGAATTTTGCCGAGCATGTCCACCGGCCACGTCTCCAGCGCTTCGCTCATCAGCGTGTGGTTGGTGTACGAGAACACCTGACAGGTCACTTCAAACGCGTCATCCCAGCTGAACTTATGCTCGTCAATCAGCAGGCGCATCAGCTCGGGGATCGACAGCACCGGATGGGTATCGTTGAGGTGAATAGCGGTTTTCTCTGCCAGATTCGCGTAGGTTTTGTGCAGCTGATAGTGACGGCTAAGGATATCCTGAATCGTTGCCGAGACGAGGAAATACTCCTGACGCAGGCGCAGCTCGCGGCCCGAGTAGGTCGAGTCATCCGGGTAGAGCACGCGGGAGACGTTCTCGGAGTGGTTTTTATCTTCCACCGCCGCGAAGTAGTCGCCCTGGTTAAATTTACCCAGGTTGATCTCGCTACTGGCCTGCGCGTTCCACAGACGCAGCGTATTGGTCGCGTCGGTGTCGTAGCCGGGGATGATCTGGTCATAGGCAACGGCGAGGATCTCTTCGGTTTCCACCCAGCGGGATTTTTTCCCTTCCTGCTGAATGCGCCCGCCAAAGCGCACCTTATAGCGCGTATTGTGGCGCTTGAACTCCCACGGGTTACCGTATTCCAGCCAGTAGTCCGGCGACTCTTTCTGACGGCCATCGACGATGTTCTGCTTGAACATGCCGTAGTCGTAGCGAATACCGTACCCGCGTCCCGGCAGCGCCAGCGTCGCCAGCGAATCAAGGAAGCAGGCGGCAAGACGCCCGAGTCCGCCGTTACCCAGCCCCGGGTCGTTCTCTTCGTCAATCAGCTCTTCTAAGTCCAGCCCCATCTCTTCCAGCGCGTTTTTAACGTCGTCGTAAATACCGAGCGACAGCAGCGCGTTGGAGAGGGTGCGGCCAATCAGAAATTCCATCGACAGGTAGTACACCTGTCGCGTCTCCTGCGAAAGCTGGGCGCGGTTGGAGCGCAGCCAGCGTTCGACCATACGGTCCCGCACCGCAAACAGCGTGGCGTTCAGCCATTCGTGCTTGTTGGCAATAACGGGATCTTTCCCGATGGTAAACATCAGCTTATAGGCGATGGAGTGCTTTAACGCCTCAACGCTGAGCGTGGGTGAAGAGTAGCTAAATGGAGCATTCATATCAGTAACTTCGCCTCGTTACATCAAGCGTTGATAAAGGTCGCGGTAGGACTGCGCCGCAACGTGCCAGCCAAAGTCCATGGACATCGCCTGACGCTGCACGTAACGCCAGAGGGATGGACGGGACCACAAGACGAAAGCGCGCCGAATCGCGCGAAGCAGCGACCAGGCATTACTGTCCTCAAAGACGAACCCGCTGGCGATACCGTCCGCCAGGTTCTCCAGAGAACTATCCGACACCGTATCCGCCAGCCCGCCCGTGCGCCGCACCAGCGGCAGCGTGCCGTATTTCAGGCCATAGAGCTGCGTCAGGCCGCAGGGTTCGAATCGGCTCGGTACCAGAATGACGTCCGCGCCGCCCATGATGCGGTGGGAAAACGCTTCGTGATAGCCAATCTGTACGCCCACCTGCCCCGGATGTTCCGCCGCGGCCGCCAGGAAGCCTTCCTGCAACACCGGGTCGCCCGCGCCGAGCAGCGCCAGCTGGCCGCCCTGCTCCAGTAGCCCCGGCAGCGCCTCCAGCACCAGATCCAGCCCTTTCTGGCTGGTGAGGCGGCTGACCACCGCAAACAGCGGCACCTTGTCGTTGACCTTAAGCCCCATCGCAATCTGCAGCTGACGCTTGTTTTCCGCTTTTTCTTCCACCGAGTCGCGCCCGTAGCGCGCCGCCAGCAGAAGATCGGTTTCCGGGTTCCAGATCTGCTCATCCACGCCGTTCAGGATCCCCGACAGGCGACCTTCACGATGGCGCTGCTGCAGCAGGCCTTCCATGCCGTAGCCAAACTCCGGCTGGGTGATTTCTCGCGCATAGGTGGGGCTAACCGCCGTAATATGGTCGGCGTAGTACAGCCCCGCCTTCAGGAACGAAATCTGCCCGTTAAACTCCAGCCCGTGCATGTTAAAGAACGACCATGGCAGATCGATGTCATTCATATGATGGGCGTAATACATGCCCTGATACGCCAGGTTGTGCACCGTAAACACCGATTTGGCCGGATGGCCTTTCGCCGCCAGATACGCGGGCGCAAGCCCGGCATGCCAGTCGTGCGCGTGTACCACGTCAGGACGCCAGAACGGATCCAGCCCGACCGCCATCTCTGCGCCCACCCAGCCGAGCAGCGCAAAGCGCAGCACGTTGTCGGTATAGGCGAACAGGTTGGTATCGTGATACGGGCTGCCCGGTCGGTTGTATAAATGCGGCGCATCAATCAGGTAAATCCCTACGCCATTGTAGTGTCCAAACAGCAGGGTGATACGTCCCGCGAAGGTTTCACGGCGGCTAACAACCTTTGCATCAGGAATACCGCGTCGGATATCCGGAAAAGCGGGCAACAACACGCGGGTATCTACCCCTCCGGCAATTTGCGCCGCCGGTAGTGCCCCAAGAACATCCGCCAGTCCGCCCGTTTTTAACAACGGGAACATCTCAGAACATACGTGTAAAACCTGCATCATCGCTCCTGTTTGATTTGCAGCTTCCGCAACATTTCCCGTGTTACTAACACGATCCCCTCTTCCGAACGGTAGAAACGACGCGCATCTTCTTCCGCGTTTTCGCCAATCACCATCCCCTCAGGAATGACGCAGGCACGGTCGATTACGCAACGACGCAGACGACACGAGCGTCCTACCCAGACATCCGGCAGCAGAACGGCCGAATCGATATTACAGAATGAGTTTATACGCACGCGCGGGAACAGCACGGACTGCACCACCACCGAACCGGAAATAATGCACCCGCCAGAAACCAGCGAGTTCAGCGTCATGCCGTGGCTGCCGGAACGGTCCTGCACGAACTTCGCGGGCGGCAGCGATTCCATATGGGTGCGAATCGGCCAGTTCTGGTCGTACATGTCCAGCTCGGGCGTTACGGACGCCAGATCGAGGTTGGCTTTCCAGTACGCTTCCAGGGTTCCCACGTCGCGCCAGTAAGGTTCCGCATTAGGATCGGACTGCACGCAGGACAGCGGGAAGGGGTGTGCATACGCCATGCCAGCTTTGGTGATTTTCGGGATAATGTCTTTGCCGAAATCGTGGCTGGAGTTTTCGTCTTTGTCGTCTTCTTCCAGCAGCTCATAAAGATAATCTGCATCAAAGACATAGATCCCCATGCTGGCGAGCGATTTGGTGTCGTCCCCCGGCATGGTTGGCGGGTTCGACGGCTTTTCGACAAAGTCGATAATCTTGTCGTCCGCATCCACGTGCATCACGCCAAAGGCGGTTGCTTCAGCAACGGGCACGGGCAAACACGCTACGGTGCATCGCGCCCCTTTTTCCACATGGTCGATCAGCATGTGGGAGTAATCCTGCTTGTAGATGTGGTCACCCGCGAGGATCACGATGTATTCCGCGTTGTAGCGGCGAATGATGTCGAGGTTTTGGGTTACGGCATCCGCCGTGCCGCGGTACCAGTTTTCCCCGTGAACGCGCTGCTGAGCGGGAAGCAGATCGACAAACTCGTTCATCTCTTCGCTGAAAAATGACCAGCCGCGCTGAATGTGCTGCACCAGCGTGTGCGACTGGTACTGCGTAATGACGCCAATGCGGCGAATGCCTGAGTTCAGGCAGTTGGAGAGTGCAAAATCGATAATACGAAACTTACCACCAAAGTGAACCGCCGGCTTGGCGCGCTTGATGGTCAAATCTTTCAGACGGGTACCGCGCCCGCCCGCGAGTATCAGGGCAACTGTTTTTAATGGTAGCTGGCGTGCCAACATTAACGGATCGTTCTTCTCTAATCTAACCATGACTAACTCCTTTTTTATCATCTTTGGAATACGCACACTCCGTGCGCAGGCCCGTGCCAGACAGCCATAACTACCGGATTATCCGCTCCGGCAAAGGGAGGAACGGCTCGCCATTCCCCGTCAGGTAAAACAATCTCTGCGACGTCATCCGTCGCGTTGAGCGTAACCAGCCAGCGATCCGAAAGCAGGATCTGCAGGCGCGGTACGCCGTGTTGCCACTCTTGCGCGCTTAACGGTTGCGCGTCTTGATTCAGCCAGCGAACGTTGCCGTCGCCCTCTTCCCACCAGCTGTCGGCGGTAAGCGCGGGAATGTGCTGGCGAAGATGGATCAGCGCCGCGGTGAAATGGATCAACCCGCTGTTCGCTTCTCCCCAGTCGAGCCAGGTCAGGGTATTGTCCTGGCAATAGGCGTTATTGTTGCCGTGCTGGCTATGGCCGTGCTCATCGCCCGCCAGCAGCATCGGCGTGCCCTGCGACAGCAAAAGCGTCGTCAGCAGCGCATGAACGCTGGCGCGTCGCCGCTCGATCACGTCCAGACTTCCGCCTAACCCTTCTATACCATGATTGAAGCTATGGTTATTGTTAGTGCCATCGCGATTCTCCTCGCCGTTTGCCTCATTGTGTTTCTGATTGAAACAAACGCAGTCGCGCAGCGTAAAACCGTCGTGCGCCGTCACCAGATTGACGGTGGCCGACGGACGTTTTCCGTCGCGCTTAAAGAGATCGCTGGAGCCGGCAAAGCGGCTGGCGAACTCTCCCAGCGACAGATCGCGCGCCAGCCAGAAGCGGCGGACGGCGTCGCGGAAGTGGTCGTTCCACTCGGCAAACAGCGGCGGGAAGTTCCCCACCTGGTAACCGCCCTCGCCGATATCCCACGGCTCCGCGATGAGCTTCACCTGTGAAAGTACCGGGCAGTTTTTTATCGCCTCAAACAGCGGCGCCTGCTGGCGGAATGCCGGAGTACGCCCCATCACCGGCGCCAGGTCAAAACGAAAGCCGTCCACGTGGAACGTCTCAACCCAGTACTTCAGGCACTCGTACGCGTAATGCGTGACTGCCGGATGGCTAAGGTTGAGGGTGTTACCACAGCCGGTCCAGTTCTCGTAGTCGCCGTCTTCCCTGATCCAATAATAGCTACGGTTATCGATTCCGCGCTGTGAGAGCGTCGGGCCGTCCAGATCGCTTTCCGCGCTGTGGTTTAGCACCACGTCGAGAATGACCTCAATTCCCGCCGCGTGAAGCGCCTTCACCGCGTCGCGAAACTCATCCCGCGCCTTCTCCGGATGCACCGCGTAGCGCGGGTCAAGGGCGAACATCGCCAGCGGGTTGTAGCCCCAGTAGTTGCTTAACCCAAGACGCTGAAGGCGCGGCTCGCTGGCGAAATGCGCCACCGGCAGCAGCTCCAGCGCGGTAATGCCCAGCTGCTTCAGGTAGGCGACCATCGTCGGATGCCCAAGCGCCTTATAGGTGCCGCGCATCTCTTTCGGGATCGACGGGTGCAGATACGTCAGCCCTTTGACGTGAGCTTCATAAATGACGGTATTGCCCCACGGCGTGCGCGGTGAGGCATCGTCTTCCCAGTCGTAGAGATCGTGCACCACCACGCTTTTGGGCGCGACGGACGCACTGTCGCGGTGGTCGGGTTCACCGTAGCCGACGTGGAACAGCGGGTCGTCTTTAAACTCGCCGTCCACGCGGTGGGCACACGGGTCAATCAGCAGCTTCGCCGGGTTAAACCAGTGCCCCTGAGAAGGCGCCCAGGGGCCGTGAACGCGAAAACCGTAGTGCATCCCCGGCCGTCCTCCGGCCAGGTAGCCATGCCAGGTATCTCCCGTGCGCGCCGGTAAATCGTAACGATGCTCGTTACCTTCCCCGTCAAACACGCAGAGTTCCACCCGCTCCGCGTGAGCAGAAAAGAGCGTGAAGTTCACCCCCTTTCCGTCAAAACTCGCCCCGAGCGGTTCGGGTTTACCTGCCGTAAGCTGCGTCATTCTCCCTCCCGCACCAGCCAGATGGTGCTAAGCGGCGGCAGCGTCAGGCTGAGGGAGTTCGGACGACCGTGGCTTTCGATGGCGTCGCTCTGCACCAGGCCACCGTTACCGGCGTTGCTGCCGTGGTAGTGCATGGAGTCGGTATTGAGAATTTCGCGCCATTTGCCCGGCTGGTTAATGCCGAAGCGGTAGTGCTCACGCGGCACCGGCGTGAAGTTGCTGGCAACGACGATCTCGTTACCCGCTTTGTCACGACGCACAAAGACAAACACCGAGCGCGCGTGGTCGTCCACCACCAGCCACTCAAAGCCATACGGATCGAAGTCCAGCTCGTGCAGCGCTTTGTGATGGCGATAGGTCAGGTTCAGATCGCGGACCAGACGCTGCACGCCGTGGTGCCAGTTGTCAGCGCCTTCCAGCAGATGCCAGTCGAGGCTGGAGTCGTGGTTCCACTCGCGCCCCTGGGCAAACTCGTTGCCCATAAACAGCAGCTTTTTGCCCGGGAAGGCAAACATCCAGCCGTAGTAGGCGCGCAGGTTGGCAAACTTCTGCCACGCGTCGCCCGGCATGCGGTCGAGAATGGATTTTTTGCCGTGCACCACTTCATCGTGCGACAGCGGCAGCATGAAGTTTTCGGTGTAGTTGTAGAGCAGCCCGAAGGTGAGCTTGTCGTGATGATACTGACGATAAACCGGGTCGAGCTTCATGTAGTCGAGCGTGTCGTGCATCCAGCCAAGGTTCCACTTGTACCAGAAGCCCAGGCCGCCCGTTGACGGCGGACGCGAAACGCCCGGGAAGTCGGTGGACTCTTCCGCCATGGTCACGGCACCGTCGACCTGCTCGCCGATAATGCGGTTGGTGTTGCGCAGAAACTCAATCGCTTCCAGGTTCTCGCGACCGCCATACTCGTTCGGGATCCACTCGCCCTCTTTGCGGCTATAGTCGCGATAGATCATCGACGCCACCGCATCCACGCGCAGGGCATCAATGCCGAAGCGCTCGATCCAGTAGAGCGCGTTCCCGACCAGGTAGTTCGCTACCTCACGCCGCCCGTAGTTGTAGATCAGCGTATTCCAGTCCTGGTGATAGCCTTCGCGCGGGTCGCTGTGCTCGTACAACTTCGTGCCGTCGAACTCGGCCAGCGCAAAATCATCCGACGGGAAGTGGCCCGGCACCCAGTCGAGAATGACGTTCAGGCCAGCGGCGTGCGCGGCATCAACGAAATAGCGGAAGTCATCGCGCGTGCCGAAGCGGCGGGTAGGCGCGTACATTCCGGTGGGCTGATAGCCCCAGCTTCCGTCGAAGGGGTGTTCGTTGATCGGCAGCAGCTCCAGATGGGTAAAGCCCATCCATTTGGCGTACGGTACCAGCTGGTCAGCCAGCTCGCGATAGCTCAGCCAGAAGTTGTCATCGGTGTGGCGGCGCCAGGAGCCGAGATGCACCTCATAAACGGAGATCGGCGCGTCGAAGCGGTTAGCCTGCTTGCGCTCCTCCGTCTGGACCACCTTCTCCGGCAGGCCGCAAATAAGAGAGGCGGTATTCGGGCGCAGCTCCGCTTCAAAGGCGTACGGGTCAGATTTAATACGCAGCTTGCCGTTGGCATCGATCATCTCGAACTTGTAGAGCTGACCGTTATGCGCCCCGGGGATGAACAGCTCCCAGATGCCGGTTTCCCGGCGCAGGCGCATGGGGTGTCGGCGGCCGTCCCAGTAGTTGAACTGCCCGACAACGGAGACGCGCCGGGCGTTTGGCGCCCATACGGCAAACCGCGTGCCGGTAATACCATCCATGGTATCCGCATGGGCACCCAGCGTTTCGTAAGGCCGCAGATGGGTGCCTTCGGACAGCAGCCAGGCATCCATCTCTTTTAAGAGCGGACCAAAGCTATAGGGGTCGTCAATCAGGTTCTGCTGACCGTGCCAGATGACGGCAAGCTGATAACGAAAGGGATTTTTACGACGGGGCATGACGCCCGAGAAGAAGCCACGCGAGTCGAGGCATTCAAGATTACCCACCTTGCGGCCGGTTTTGGGTTCGATAACCCATACTTCTGTGGCATCCGGTAACAGCGCGCGAACTTCCAGCCCGGCCTCTGTACGGTGCATCCCTAGCACAGAAAAGGGGTCGGCAAAATGACCCGCAATAAGCGCATTAATCACGTCTCTCGAAATACGATCGGACATGGTATTCATCCTGTTTTTTTATGTCGCCCTTTTTACTCGCTCCGGGACGACTTTTAATGTGACCTAAACGGTGCAGCTCATCCTCTCTGCTCCGTCCTACCCTCAGGTGAGAAATAAATCTTCCTTAAAGCATAGCCAACGACGAGGTTCCTCCTGATAAAAAATAAGACATCTGCGTTTTACTCCATGTAGTACGCACAAAAAGGGGGGCGATAATCACCCCCCGTGTTTAACAAAGTATTACGCCAGCTGGCGCAGCATGCGGCGCAGCGGCTCTGCGGCACCCCACAGCAGCTGGTCGCCAACGGTGAACGCGGAGAGGTACTCCGGGCCCATGTTCAGCTTACGCAGACGGCCAACCGGCGTGGTCAGCGTGCCGGTGACGGCTGCCGGAGTCAGCTCGCGCATGGTGATATCACGATCGTTTGGCACCACTTTCGCCCACGGGTTGTGTGCGGCGAGCAGCTCTTCCACGGTCGGAATAGACACATCTTTTTTCAGTTTAATGGTGAAGGCCTGGCTGTGGCAGCGCAGCGCGCCGATACGCACGCACAGGCCGTCAACCGGAATGGTGTTCGCGGTAGCGAGGATTTTGTTGGTCTCAGCCTGGCCCTTCCACTCTTCGCGGGTCTGGCCGTTATCCAGCTGTTTGTCGATCCACGGGATCAGACCGCCGGCCAGCGGTACGCCAAAGTTATCGACCGGCAGCTCGCCGCTGCGGGTCAGCTGGGTGACTTTGCGCTCGATGTCCAGAATCGCGGAAGCCGGGTTTGCCAGCTCGGTCGCGACGCTCTGGTGCAGCTGGCCCATCTGCGTCAGCAGCTCGCGCATATGGCGCGCGCCGCCGCCGGATGCCGCCTGGTAGGTCGCCACGGATACCCACTCCACCAGATCCTGGGCGAACAGGCCGCCGAGGGACATCAGCATCAGGCTGACGGTGCAGTTACCGCCGACAAAGGTTTTCACGCCGTTGTTCAGGCCGTCGGTGATGACGTCCTGGTTAACCGGGTCGAGAATGATGATGGCATCGTCTTTCATGCGAAGCGAAGAGGCCGCGTCAATCCAGTAGCCCTGCCAGCCGCTTTCACGCAGCTTCGGATAAATATCGTTGGTATAATCGCCGCCCTGGCAGGTCACAATAATGTCGAGTGCCTTCAGCGCTTCCAGATCGTAAGCATCCTGCAACGTGCCTGTGGTACCACCAAAGGACGGTGCAGCCTGGCCGAGCTGTGAAGTAGAGAAGAAGACCGGGCGGATGGCGTCGAAATCGCGCTCTTCAACCATGCGTTGCATGAGTACAGAGCCGACCATACCGCGCCAGCCGATAAAACCAACGTTTTTCATAGCATTTTTTTCCTGCAAGGGGTGTGTGCTGATTGTGCAAGCCAGTATTGAACTGGGATATGCTTCACATTACAAAATGCTGCCAAAGTCGCAAGCGAAATTAATCGATGATTGCCCGGCTATCAGAAAAAGTGCTAATCATCGGAATAACACTACTAAGACTCAGGGATAATTTAAAGATGAGTGAAATCATTTCCGCCGCGGTTTTATTGATCCTGATTATGGATCCACTCGGAAACCTGCCGATCTTCATGTCGGTGCTGAAACACACCGAGCCGAAGCGCCGCCGGGCGATCATGATCCGCGAGCTGCTCATCGCCCTGGTGGTGATGTTCATCTTCCTGTTCGCCGGTGAAAAAATCCTCGCGTTCCTGAACCTGCGCGCTGAAACGGTTTCGATTTCCGGCGGGATTATTCTGTTTTTGATTGCCATTAAGATGATTTTCCCGAGCGCGGAAGGCAGCAGCAGCGGCCTGCCTGCGGGTGAAGAGCCGTTTATCGTGCCGCTGGCTATTCCCCTGGTTGCCGGGCCAACGATTCTGGCGACGCTGATGCTGCTGTCGCATCAGTACCCGAACCAGATGAGCCACCTGGTCATTGCCCTGCTGATCGCCTGGGGCGGAACGTTCATTATTCTGCTGCAGTCATCGCTTTTCCTGCGCCTGCTGGGCGAGAAAGGGGTGAACGCGCTGGAGCGTCTGATGGGGCTGATTCTGGTGATGATGGCGACGCAGATGTTCCTGGACGGGATACGGGCGTGGATGAAGGGCTAGGTAAAAGCAAAACGGCAATCTAAGATTGCCGTTTTTAGTGGTTGCTCCCTCTCCCTCAGGGAGAGGGAGAAAGCCAGGGTTAGCTCAGCAGCGTAAACGCAATCATCCCGACAATCGCACCCGTCGTGCCGAGGATGGTTTCCATCAGCGTCCAGGTTTTCAGGGTTTGCGCTTCGGTCGCGCCGGTAAATTTACCGAACAGCCAGAAGCCTGCGTCGTTCACGTGCGATACCACAATCGAACCGCCCGCGATGCAGATAGACAGCGCCGCCATCTGCGCACCGGAGTAGTTCAGCTGTTCAATCACCGGCATCACCAGGCCTACGGCCGTTAAGCAGGCAACGGTTGCGGAGCCCTGAATGATACGTACCGCCGCGGCCAGCACGAAGCAGGTCACCGCAATCGGCAGGCCCATTCCGGTCAGCGCTTCACCCAGAGCAGGACCCACGCCGGAATCAACCAGCACCTGCTTGAACACGCCACCGGCACCGATCACCAGCAGAATGATACCCGCAGGCTGGAGCGCAGCACCGCAGATCTCCATCACGCGGTCTTTCGGCATGCCCTGACGCATCGCCAGGCCGTAAATTGCCACCAGACACGCCACCAGGATCGCGGTAAACGGATGACCGATAAACTCAAACCATTCATAGGCGGTAGAGCCTTCAGGCACAAAGCGGGCGGCAATGGTTTTCAGCCCCACCAGCACCAGCGGGAGCAGAATCAGCGACAGGCTGAAGCCGAAGGACGGCATTTTGCCCTCGCCCAGGTGCGGCTCGGTGATGTCGTCAGGTATGTGCAGCTCGACGTAGCGGCTGATGAAGTTGCCCCACAGCGGACCGGCGATAATCATCCCCGGGATTGCCGCGCACAGGCCAATCAGGATCATCCAGCCAAAGTCGGCGTGCATCTGGGAAGCCAGCAGCATCGGCGCAGGCCCCGGCAGCAGAAACGCCGCGGCTGCCGCCACGCCCGCAAACAGCGGAATGACCAGCTTCACAAGGTTAGTGCCGGTATGGCGCGCCATGGAGAACGCTACGCTAATCAGCAGCACCACGGCCACCTCAAAGAACAGCGGCAGCGCGCAAATCAGGCCAGCGAGGCCAATCGCGTAGTGCGCGCGGCTGTGGCCGAAGGATTTCAGCATCTTGACGGCAATCTGGTCGACCGCGCCCGTCTCGTGCAGGATCTTGCCAAACATCGCGCCCAGCGCGACCACAATGGCCAGGAAGCCCAGCGTGCCGCCCATCCCTTTTTCCATCGTCGCGGCGATCTTGTCGAGCGGCATGCCGGAAAAGAGACCTGCACCAATAGAAACCACCATCAAAGCAACGAAAGCGTGCATACGCGCCTTCATCACTAAAAACAGCAGCAGTAAAACGGAACCCACTGCTGTCAAAACAAGCGTTAATGTACTCAAAACTTATTGCCTTTTATTGATAACCTCGATGGTGCTGGCTACAACACCTTCCAGCGGCTGATCGATATCAACCACCAGGACATCCTGCTCGTCAGCACCCGGCTCCTGCAGCGCTTCGAACTGCGTCACCAGCATCTGGGTTTTGAAGAAGTGGCCCTTACGCGCCTTCAGACGGCTTTCAATTACCTCGAAATTACCCTTCAGATAGATGAAGGAGAGGTTCGGGTTGCCGTCGCGCAGCAGGTCGCGATAGGTTTTTTTCAGCGCGGAGCAGACGATCAGGGAAACTTTGTTGGTACGCTGCATCGCGAACGCGGCGTCATTCAGCGCCTGCAGCCACGGTTTGCGGTCGTCGTCGTTCAGCGGCTCGCCGGCAGCCATTTTGGTGATGTTGCTGCGCGGATGGAGGAAGTCGCCATCAAGAAACGCAGCCTGGAGTTGATGCGCCACTTCGCTCGCCACGGCAGATTTACCGCTACCGGACACGCCCATCAGGACGTAAACGTGGTGATCGTGATTAGTCGTGCTCAAAGGGTGTCCCTCAGTCAATTGTTACGGGTAACAGTTATCGGTAACATTGTCCTGCCGGGGCAAAAGAGAAGCAATATCCAAACGTGCGCGAAGTGAATAAGTGTGAGCTACTTCAAATTTGTCGGATTAAATAGATCCACCCGGTGACAAGGTGAAACCTAAATCTAACATTTTAGGGGTAACTGCCTCACCACGAATGCGCGCCAGCAGGCGTTCTGCACCGATGCGGCCCATGCGTTCACGCGGGGTCAGGACGCTCGCCAGGCGCGGCTCCATCACCTGACCAATGTCGTGGCCGTGGAAGCCGGCAATCGCCATATCGTCAGGGATCTTCAGCCCCAGACGCTGGCACTCAAACGCCGCGCCGACCGCAAGGTCATCGTTGGTACAGAAAATACCGTCCAGTTGCGGATACTCGCGTCGCGCCTGGCGCATCAGCTCAATACCCGAGGTGTAGGATGAGGATTGCTCCACCATCACGCTGTACGGGATCAAACCGGCGTCGAGCATCGCCTGCTCGTATCCTTTCTGTTTGATGATAGTACGTTCATCCAGACGTGCACCCAGATAAGCGATGTGCCGGTGGCCGCGGGCGATAATGGCCGCGGTCATCTGCCGCGCCGCTTCGAAGTTATCGAACCCAACGGCAATGTCGAGGCACGGCGACTGGCTGTCCATCAGCTCCACCACCGGAATGCCCGCCACTTCGATCATTTTCAGCGTGCGGGCAGTGTGGGTACGTTCCGTTAAAATCAGGCCATCGATGTTCCAGGAGAGCATCGATTCAAGACGTTCTTCCTCCAGTTCCGGCTTGTACCCATAGTGCGCGAGCATGGTCTGATAACCAAACGCATCGGTGACGCTTTCGATGCCACGCAGCACTTCGGCGAAAACCTGGTTAGTTAAGGAAGGAAGCAGGACGCCCACCGCACGGCTGGTCGCATTGGAGAGAATATCGGGTGCGCGGTTGGGGATATAACCCAGTTCATCAAGGGCTGCGGCAATCTTGCCACGCAACGCGACGGAAACCTGTTCCGGGTTACGTAAAAAGCGGCTGACCGTCATTTTGGTCACACCGACGCGATCGGCGACATCCTGAAGTACGGGGCGTTTCTTTTTCATCGTCCTGAGAAATCTTGAAGTGAGAGATTTGCTCAGTTTATCACGGACAAAGCTCAACCTTCCCCGTTTAAAGGGAAGGTTGAGAAATTATTTAGACCGGCGGCAGGTCAAACAGCAGGATTTCGCTTTCGCTGTCGGCATGCACGGAGAGCGCCTGCTCGTCCCAGATAGCCAGACCATCTGCGGTTGTGGCTTTGGTGCCGTTAATGGTCACTTCGCCCTTCACCACCTGGATCCACACGCGGCGGTTGGCGGCAATCTGGTGTACGGACTGTTCGTCTTTCGCCAGCGCCCAGCGGTACAACTCCATATCCTGATGCACCTTCAGGGAACCTTCACGCGCATCCGGAGAGAGCACCAGCTGTTTGCCCTGCTTCGCGTCGAAGCGGCGCTGCTCGTAGCGCGGCGTGATGCCGGTTTCTTCCGGAATGATCCAGATCTGATACAGGTGCAGTTTTTCCGTTTTGCTCGGGTTGTACTCGGAGTGACGCACCCCGGTGCCCGCGCTCATAATCTGGAACTCGCCCGCCGGAACCTGCTCTTTATTGCCCATGCTGTCCTGGTGCTCAACCGCCCCTTCCAGCACGTAGGTCAAAATTTCCATATCCTTGTGCGGGTGGGTACCGAAGCCCTGGCCTGCATCAATCACGTCATCGTTAATGACGCGCAGCGCGGAGAAGCCCATGAAGTTCGGGTCATAATAGTCGGCAAACGAGAATGAATGCCATGAGTCCAGCCAGCCATGATTTGCGTGACCACGTTCGTTTGCTTTGCGTAAGTAGATCATTGTTTTCACCCTCAGTTCGTTTCGATGGAGTAAGTGTGGACGCAAACCGTCTGGGATCATAGAGGGTGAAAATTGACTCCTCTGTTCAAAATTTGTGAACAAGTTCAGAGGAGCCGTTATTGCTTACCTGGCAAGGGTTATCGTGGCAGGAGAAGCCTGTTCGAAGGCGCGTTCAAGGATTTCCAGGTTGGTGAGAACGTCAGATTCCTTGACGTAATTCGGCGCGCCGTTGGTGAGGGTTTCATACAGCGCATCATAGACGCGGCCATAGTCACCGGCTTCGGGCTTCAGCTCTTCTCTGACCGTTACGCCCTCATCGTTCACATACTCGAGCACGCCTGCGGAATCGTCCGCGGCAAAACCCGGTTCGCCGGGCATGATATTGGCCTTCAGGCTGGTCTCCTGCTGGTCGATGCCGTACCTGATAAACGAGCCTCTGGTGCCGTGAACAATGAATTTCGGGTAGTCGATTTTCACAAGATGGCTGGTTTTGACGATGGCTTTCAGGTCACCGTAGAACAGCTGCGCCTCGAAGGTGTCGTCCGGGTTGGCTTTATTGCGCAGGCTGCGAATGTCGTACGCCACGTGGTCCGGTCGGCCAAACAGGGAAATGATCTGATCCATGGTGTGCACGCCAAGACCGTAGAAGGAACCGTCCTGCGGCAGGCCGGGTTTGGTTTCCGCCACCGGGCGGTAGTAATCGAAGTGGCTTTCGATTTCCACGATGTCGCCGAGCTTGCCGCTCTCTATCGCCTTTTTTGCCGTCAGGAAGCAGCTGTCAAAGCGGCGGTTCTGATACGGCGTGACGGTCAGCCCCTTGCTCTTCGCCAGCGCGAACAGTTCCTTCGCTTCGGCGATGGTCGGGGTGAACGGTTTTTCCACCAGCACGTTTTTGCCCGCCTCGAGCGCACGTTTCGCATAGTCGAAGTGGCTGTCGGCATGGGTGCAGACGATGACCAGTTTAACCTGCGGGTCGCCCAGTACCTCATCGAGATCGCTGGTGAAATGAATATGGGAATACTGCGGAGACTGCTCTTCCGGCTTCGCGCTGCGGCGGTAGATATGGGCAACGTGCCAGCTGTCTTTACGGTTGAGAACATACGGAAGGTGATAGCGGGTAGTGCTTTTACCAAATCCAATAAATGCGCAATGTAGAGTCATGGCTCAGTCCTTTTGGAAGGTTACTGGGTTTTACCATAGCGCATGTTTTGCCCTCACCCCAGCCCTCTCCCACGGGGAGAGGGAGAAAAAGGGCAAAAAAAAGCCAGCTAGAAGCTGGCTAAAGTAATACTGGAAGCAATGTGAGCAATGTCGTGCTTTCAGGTTACCGCAGAGGTCTTCCTGAACGCAGAGCAATAATAATCATTCTCATTCGCATTTGTCCAACACTTTTTGCAAAAAATAGCGATTGACTCGAAATTTAAAGTCATTGATGTTGGAAGGGACTTTTAACTGACCGAGGATGAAGGAATGAGTGAGATAGTGATACGCCACGCTGAACCGAAAGATTATGACGCCATTCGTCAGATCCACGCCCAGCCGGAGGTGTATCACAACACGCTACAGGTTCCTCATCCCTCAGAGCAGATGTGGCAGGAGCGGCTCGCCGACCAGCCGGGCATTAAACAGCTGGTCGCCTGTATCGACGGCACCGTTGCCGGACACCTGTGCCTTGCGGTTGCACCACGTCCGCGCCGCAGCCACGTTGCCGATTTTGGCATCAGCGTGGGCGCGCAGTGGCAAAACCGTGGCGTCGCCAGCGCCCTGATGCGCACCATGATCGATATGTGCGACAACTGGCTGCGCGTCGATCGCATTGAGCTGACGGTGTTTGTTGATAACGAACCGGCAATCGCGGTGTACAAAAAGCACGGTTTTGAGATTGAGGGGACCGGAAAGCGCTTTGCGCTGCGCAACGGTGAGTATGTGGACGCATATTATATGGCGCGGATGAAGTAACCCCTCTCCCCAAAGGGGCGAGGGAGAAAAGACCGCACCGTGCAATCCCCTCTCCCCTATGGGGAGAGGGTTAGGGTGAGGGGAGCCCTCAATATCCCGCCGTTAAATCATCCACCGAACGCGGGTCCGACGCACCAAACAGCGCCCCGTCCGGCCCGACCATAATGCTCTGGGTGCTGCCCATCGCCTCCTTCACCGCCACCTTCTGTCCGCGCTGCTCCAGCAGCTTCAGGGTATCCGGGCTAAAGCCCTTCTCCACGCGCAGTTCGTCCGGCAGCCACTGGTGGTGGAAGCGCGGCGCATTGGTCGCTTCCGCTACGTTCATGCCAAAATCAATGCTGTTTACCACCATTTGCAGCACGGTGGTGATAATACGGCTGCCGCCAGGACTGCCGGTTACCAGCCAGGTTTTCCTGTCTTTCACCACGATGGTGGGCGACATGGACGACAGCGGACGCTTCTTCGGCCCCACGGCGTTAGCGTCTCCGCCCACCAGTCCGTACACGTTCGGCACGCCCGGCTTGGCGGAGAAGTCATCCATCTCGTTATTCAGCAGAATACCGCTGTTGCCCGCCACAATCCCGGTCCCGAACGTGGTGTTGAGCGTATAGGTCACCGCTACCGCGTTACCGTCTTTATCCACCACCGAGAAGTGCGTGGTCTGGTTGCTTTCATACGGTGCCAGCTTGCCGGGGCGGATCTCGCTCGACGGCTTCGCCTTGTTGATGTCGATCCCATCGGCAATCGATTTGGCATAGGCTTTGTTGGTTAGCGCCTGCCAGGGCACCTTCACGAAGTCCGGGTCACCAAGGTATTCCGAGCGGTCCGCGTAGGCGCGTTTTTCCGCCTCGGCCATCACCTGCATGGCGTCCGCGCTGCCGAAGCCGAACTTGTGCATATCGAAGTTTTCAAGAATGTTGAGGATCTGCACGATGTGAATACCGCCGGACGACGGCGGCGGCATGGAGAACACCTCATACCCGCGATAGGTGCCGCTAATCGGCTCGCGCTCCACCGCCCTGTATTCCGCCAGATCCGCTTTGGTAATCAGCCCGCCGTTCTTTTGCATTTCACTGGCAATCTGGTCGGCTATCGCCCCTTTATAGAAGGCATCCGGGCCGTGCTCCGCAATGCGCTCCAGGCTGGTTGCCAGGTTCTTCTGCACCAGCCTGTCGCCCTTCTTCAGCGGCTCGCCGTCTTTCCAGAAAATAGCTTTGCTGTTTTCATGGTTCGGAATGACTTCGCTGCCGTAGGTTTTGAGATCGTCCGCCAGCGCGTCGTTGACCACGAAGCCGTCGCGCGCCAGCTTAATGGCAGGCTGGACCACCTTGTTCAGCGGCATGGTGCCGTATTTTTCCAGCGCCAGCGAGAAGCCCGCAACGGTGCCCGGCGTGCCGGACGCAAGGTGCGAGGTCAGGGATTTTTTGCTGTCAGGGTTGCCCTGTTCGTCGAGGAACATATCGCGCGTGGCCTGGCCGGGCGCCATTTCGCGGAAGTCGATGGCCGTGGTTTTGCCGTCTTTCGTGCGCAGCAGCATAAACCCGCCGCCGCCCAGATTCCCCGCCTGCGGGTGCGTTACGGCCAGCGCGTACCCTACCGCGACCGCCGCATCCACCGCGTTGCCCCCCTGCTTAAGAATATCAACGCCCACCTGCGTCGCCAGCGCGTCAACCGAGGCCACCATGCCGTGCGTCGCCCGCACGGGGTGGAAAACGTCCTCCTCCACGCCGTACGACACCGGAGGCGCGGCGGGCGGATTGGCCGCCACGGTAAATGTACCCCCTGCCATCAGCGCAGCGATGGCGACCCAGCGCAAAAAGGTTGGTTTCATCATTATTGTTCTCCAGGTGAAGGGGCCCATATTCCCCGCTTAAGCCTGGTTCACAACTCCTAAAAAATCATCGTTATGGTGGAATCGGAGTACACTTAAGAGAAGCCTCAAAGGAGGAGATAACCATGAAACGATTACCGATCCTGATCGCGCTGCTCCCGTTCGCCGCGCTCGCACAGCCGCTCAACACGCTGAACAACCCGAACCAGCCGGGCTACGTGATCCCGAGCCAGCAGCGCATGCAGACGGAGATGATGAGCCAGCAACAGCAGCAGAAAGGAATGCTCAATCAGCAGTTAAAAACGCAGACGCAGGTGCAGCAGCAGCACCTGCAAAGCCAGATGAACGCCAACACCCAGCGCGTCCAGCAGGGTCAGATGCGCGAGCAGCCGCTGCCCAATTCAAACGGCGGGATGTTAGGAGGCGGGATGTCGCAAAGCGGCGGTCAGCAGCATATGCTGCCGACCCAGCAGAACGGCAGCATGCTTAATAAGTAAAGTTCGGCCCGATCCGATCAATCGCATCGGTGCAGATGCTGTCCACGCCCCAGCGCAGCAGTTCGGCCGCGCGCTGGGGTTTGTTGACGGTATACACCAGAATGCGCAGACCGGCCGCCTTCAGCGCCGTCACGCGCGCCTCATCCAGCAGCTTGTGGTTGAGGTGGATCGACACGCAGCCTAAGCGGGTCGTCAGCTCGCGCCAGTCTTCGCGCCACTCGTCCAGCAGCAGCCCGCGGGGCAGCTCCGGCGCCGCTTCCTGTGCCGCTGCCAGCGCGTCAACGTCAAACGATGACAGCAGCGGCGCGGTCATCCCTTCCCACAGCTCGCGCGCGGCCAGCGCGATGACTTTGCCCGTCAGCGGCCCGGTGCCGGTGGTCGGTTTGATTTCGATATTGGCCATCATGCCGTGCTGACGACAGCGGTCCGCCACTTCCGCCAGCAGCGGCAGCGGCTCTCCCTTAAATTCGCTGCTGTACCAGCTTCCGGCGTCCACCTTCAGCAGATCGCGCCACGGCAGTTCACCCGCCACGCCCCACCCGTTGCTGGTGCGTTCAAGGTTGTCGTCATGCAGCAAAAATATTTCGCCGTCTTTCGACAGCTTGGCGTCAAACTCGATCATCGTGTGGCCGAAGCGTGCGCCAGCATCAATTGCCGCCAGGGTGTTTTCCGGCGCCAGCTTACCGCCGCCACGGTGGGCGACGATGCGGGGATAAGGCCAGTTGCTCATACTCGTTGTCCTGTTTCACCATCAAATAAGTGCAGGTGATTTTCCGGCATATGCAGCCACAGCGTGCTGCCTGCTTTCGGGCGCTCCTGATGCGGCAGACGCACCACCAGCTTTTGCTCGCCCCAGCGTCCGTGCGCCAGGTTGTCCGCGCCCAGCATCTCCAGCGTGTCCATCACCAGCGGCACGCCGCCCTCCGCCTGAGAGGTTAAACCAATATGCTCCGGGCGGATACCGAGCGTCATCTTACGCCCGGCGTAGCCACGATAGTACCAGTTGACGGGCAATGCCATCCCGCTTTCCAGTTCAAAGTGGGTTCCCGCACTATTGATTCGCCCGTCCAGCAGGTTCATCGCCGGGCTGCCGATAAAGCTCGCCACGAAGCGGCTGGCCGGCTTTTCGTAAACTTCTACCGGGGTGCCAATCTGTTCGGCAATGCCTTTGTTCATCACCATCACCCGCTGGGCAAGGGTCATGGCTTCAACCTGATCGTGGGTTACGTACAGGGAGGTGGTTTTCAGACGGCGGTGCAGCTGCTGCAGCTCCAGGCGCATCTGCACGCGCAGCTTGGCATCGAGGTTCGAGAGCGGTTCGTCGAACAGGAACACCGCCGGATCGCGCACGATGGCGCGCCCCATCGCCACGCGCTGGCGCTGGCCGCCGGAGAGCTCGCGCGGGCGGCGCTTGAGCAGGCCGTCCAGCTCCAGAATGCGCGCCGCCTCTTTCACCCGTGCCTCAATATGGCCTTTGCCCATCCCGCGAATTTTCAGCCCCCACGCCATGTTCTCCTCCACGCTCATGTGCGGATAGAGAGCGTAGTTCTGGAACACCATCGCGATGCCGCGATCTTTTGGCTCCATCTCGGTGACGCGCTGGCGGTCGATCCAGATATCGCCAGAAGTAACGCGTTCAAGCCCCGCCACCATGCGCAGCAGCGTCGATTTGCCGCAGCCGGACGGGCCGACCATCACGATAAATTCCCCGTCCGCCACGTCGAGGGTGAGCGGCTGAATGACCTGGGTTTTACCATCCCAGCTTTTGGTAACTGCCTGAAGTTTTAAACCTGCCATCTTATTTCTCACTGTCCACTAAACCACGCACAAACGCACGCTGCATGGCTAAAACGATAACGACCGGGGGGATAAGGGTGAGCAGCATCGCCGCCATCACCTGGTTCCAGAGGGTGGTGCCTTCGCCGGTGGCGATCATGCCCTTGATGCCCGCCACGGCGGTGCCGAGGTTGACGTCCTGAATAATCAGCAGCGGCCACAGGTACTGGTTCCAGCCGTAGATAAAGGTGATCACAAACAGCGCCGCGAGGTTGGTTTTCGACAGCGGCAGCACGATGTCGCGGAAAAAGCGCATCGGCGAGGCGCCGTCAATGCGCGCGGCCTCAATCAGCTCGTCCGGCAGGGTCATAAAGAACTGGCGGAACAGGAAGGTGGCGGTCGCGGAGGCCATCAGCGGCAGGGTTAAGCCCGCGTAGCTGTCGAGCATCTTCAGGTTGGCGATTACCTCTACCGTGGGAAAGATACGTACCTCCACCGGCAGCATCAGGGTGATAAAAATCATCCAGAAGAACAGGTTACGCAGCGGAAAGCGGAACCAGACGATGGCGAAGGCCGAGAGCATCGACACGGTAATTTTGCCCACCGTAATGCCGAACGCCATGATGAAGCTGTTGAGCATCATCAGCCAGAACGGCGCGCTGTTGGCGCCCACGCCCTGGGTCCAGATGGTCTTCATGTTCTCGAATAGGTGCGTGCCCGGAATCAGCGTCATCGGCGTGTCGAACACCGCCCTGGTGTCCAGCGTGGCGGCGACAAACGCCACGTACAGCGGGAACAGGATGACGAGAATGCCCAGAATCAGCATGGTATGGCTGAAAATCGTCAGCCCGCGACGGTTCTCAATCATTGGTAGCGCACCTTACTTTCAACATAGCGGAACTGCACCACCGTCAGGATGATGACGAGGAACATCAGCACCACCGACTGGGCGGCAGAAGCGGAGAGGTCAAGTCCGGCAAACCCTTCGCGGTAGATCTTATAGATAAGCGTCGTCGTCGCCTGTACCGGGCCGCCCGCGGTGGCCGCGTCGATCACCGGGAAGGTGTCGAAGAAGGCGTACACGAGGTTGACCACCAGCAGGAAGAAACTCACCGGGGCAATCAGCGGCAGCGACAGCCTGAAGAAGCGGCGGATCGGGCCTGCGCCGTCAATGGCGGCGGCCTCCACCAGCGAGCGCGGGATGGACTGCAGCGCGGCAAAGAAGAACAGGAAGTTATAGCTAATCTGCTTCCACACCGAGGCAAACACCACCAGGAACATCGCCTGACCGCTGTGCTGGGCGTGGTTCCAGTCGTAGCCCAGCTCTGCCAGAAAATGGGTGATCAACCCGCGGCCGGGGTTAAACAGGAAGATCCACAGCACGGCAGCCACGGCGGGGGCGACGGCATAAGGCAGCAGCATCAGCGTCTGGTACAGGCGGCTGCCGCGCACCACGTAATCCACCAGCGCGGCGAAAAACAGCGAGACGACAAGGCCGCTCACGGTGACCAGCGCGCTGAATTCGATCGTCGTCCAGAAGGAGTCAAGGTAGTAGCTGTCATGAAAAAGCGCGGTGAAGTTATCCAGCCCGACAAACTGGCTGGAAAGCCCGAACGGATCGACGCTTTGCACCGAGTACCACAGCGCTTCGCCCGCAGGCCAGATAAAGAAGATAACGGTGATGACCAGCTGCGGCGCGACCAGCAGGTACGGCAGCCAGCGGGAACGGAACACCGGACGGGATGATGACATAGGTTAGCTCAAGTAGGTTTTCGCCCCTCACCCCGGCCCTCTCCCCATAGGGGCGAGGGAGAAAAGACGGCTCCGTGCAGTCCCCTCTCCCCTATGGGGAGAGGGTTAGGGTGAGGGGTAAGGTTTTAATTAAGACTTCGTCGACTGCTCAAAGCGGCGCAGCAGCTGATTCCCGCGCTCTACCGCGGAATCCAGCGCCTGCTGTGGCGTTTTCTTCCCGGTCCACACGCTTTCCAGCTCTTCATCAACGATGGTGCGGATCTGCGGCATGTTGCCCAGACGCAGGCCCTTGGTGAACGGCAGCGGCGGCTTGTTCAGCATCTGGCGCGTCGCAATGTCCGCCCCCGGATTCTTGCTGTAGAAGCCCTGCTCGCGGGTCAGGTCATAGGCGGCTTTGGTGATCGGCAGATAGCCGGTTTTCTGGTGCCATTCGGCGGCGTTTTCCGGCTTCGCCAGGAAGTCGAGGAACTCGGCCACGCCCTTGTAGGTGCCGGCGTCTTTACCCTGCATCACCCACAGGCTTGCCCCGCCGATGATGGCGTTCTGCGGCGCGCCCTTCACGTCGGCGTCGTACGGCATCATGCCCACGCCGTAGTTGAATTTGGCGTAGTGACGGATATCGGCCAGCGAGCCGGAAGACGCGGTAGTAATCGCGCAGTCGCCGTTGTAGAACTTCTCGGTGGATTCATCCTTGCGCCCGAAGTAGCTGAAATCGCCCTTCTTGTTCAGGGCTTCAAGCAGCGCGATGTGCTTCACCTGCTCCGGCTTGTTGAACTCCAGTACCGCGTCGGTACCGTCGAAACCGTTGTTTTTGGTGGCAACCGGCAGGCCGTGCCAGGCGCTGAAGTTTTCAATCTGGATCCAGCCCTGCCAGCCGCTGGCGTAGCCGCACTTCATCCCCGCCGCTTTCAGCTTCGCGGTGTACTCCACCAGATCCTGCCAGGTTTTTGGCGGCTGCTCCGGATCTAAACCGGCTTTTTTAAAGGCGTCTTTGTTGTAGTACAGCACCGGGGTGGAGCTGTTAAACGGCTGCGACAGCAGGTGACCGGTTTTAGAATCGGTGTAATAGCCCGCCACGGTCGGCACGAACTGGGATTCATCAAAGCTGATACCCGCTTCTTTAAACACTTCGTACACCGGCTTGATGGCTTTGGAGGCCATCATGGTCGCGGTACCCACTTCATACACCTGTAACAACGCAGGTGCGTTACCGGTACGGAAGGCGGCAATGCCCGCGCTCAGGCTCTGCTCGTAGTTGCCTTTGTAGACCGGCACAATTTTGTAATCCGGATGGGTGTCGTTGAAACGCTGCGCCAGAGAATCCACCTCTTTACCCAACTCCCCTTCCATGGAATGCCAGAACGGAATGGTGGTCACAGCCATTGCGTTCGTCGCAAAAGCCAGACCGATTGCCAGACCCAAAGCCGTGTGTCGTAACGATGTCATTGTCATCTCTCTTATTGTGCCGGATGCGCGATATCACGCGTTTTGTGCTCGCGAGGTAACATGACATGCTCGAATGACAGAAAAATAACCGTTTGCTTACAGATAAATGACGGCAAAGCGTCAGGGGGATGATGGTTGTGTGAAGGGGGTTGGGGGGGTGGGGTGCGGTCTGGTGCCCTCACCCCGGCCCTCTCCCACGGGGAGAGGGAGAAAACCGATTAGTTCCCTCTCCCTTGAGGGAGAGGGTTAGGGTGAGGGGGAAACGCCATTATCCGCCTAAATACGCGCTACGCACCGCCTCGTTCGCCAGCAGCGCGTCGCCGGTATCGGAGAGCACCACGCGTCCGTTTTCCAGCACGTAGCCGCGGTCCGCGAGCTTCAGCGCCTGGTTGGCGTTCTGCTCGACGAGGAAAATGGTCATTCCCTCTTTGCGCAGCTGCTCGATGGTGTCGAAAATCTGCTGGATGATGATCGGCGCAAGGCCCAGCGACGGCTCGTCCAGCAGCAGCAGGCGCGGCTGGCTCATCAGCGCGCGGCCAATCGCCAGCATCTGCTGCTCGCCGCCGGACATGGTGCCCGCACGCTGAATGCGGCGCTCCCACAGGCGCGGGAAGAGTTCGTACACCCACTTGATGCGGGTCTGGTATTCATCGCGGTGAGCAAAGAAGCCGCCCATCGCCAGGTTCTCTTCCACCGTCATGCGGGAAAACACGCGACGCCCTTCCGGGACAATCGCCACCGCTTCGCGCATGATTTTGGCGGTCTGCCAGTCGGTAATGTCTTTGCCATCAAACACAATCCGCCCGCTGGTGGCGCGCGGGTCGCCGCACAGGGTGCCGAGCAGCGTGGTTTTACCCGCGCCGTTGGCCCCGATTAGCGTAACGATTTCGCCCTGATTGATGTGCAGGCTGACGTCGTGCAGCGCCTGGATCTTGCCGTAGTGCGCGTTGACCTTGTCGAACGTTAACATCGCTTTTTCCATCTTATGCCTCACCAAGGTATGCGCGGATCACGTCCGGGTTGTTGCGGATCTCTTCCGGCGTGCCGTTCGCCAGCGGTGTCCCCTGGTTCACCACGTAGATACGGTCCGAAATGCCCATCACCAGCTTCATGTCGTGCTCAATCAGCAGGATGGTGGTGTCGTGACGATCGCGCAGCTCGGCAATCAGCTCGTCCAGCTCTTTGGTCTCTTTCGGGTTAAGCCCCGCCGCCGGTTCGTCGAGCATCAGGATTTCCGGCTGCGTCACCATGCAGCGCACAATCTCCAGACGACGCTGATCGCCGTAGGCCAGGTTGCTCGCCTGCCGGTTGGCGTGCTGGAGCAGGCCGATGCGGTCAAGCCAGGTGGCGGCGCGATCCAGCGCTTCCTCCTGCGTGCGGCGAAATGCCGGGGTTTTCAGCAGGCCGGAGAAGAGGCCGGTTTTCAGCTGCTGGTGCTGTGCCACCAGCAGGTTCTCAATGACCGTCATCTCGCGGAACAGGCGCACGTGCTGGAAGGTACGCACCACGCCCATGCGGGCAATCTGCTGGCCCGGCAGCCCTTCAAGGTGCTGGTCGCGCAGCATGATGGTGCCGCCCGTCGGCTTGTAGAAGCCGGTAAGGCAGTTAAAGACCGTGGTTTTTCCCGCGCCGTTCGGGCCAATCAGGGAGACGATCTCTTTCTTGTACAGGTCCAGGTTGACGTTGTTGACCGCCAGCAGGCCGCCAAAACGCATCATCAGACCGTTAACGGATAATAATGGCTGACTCATGCCTGCTCTCCTTTCGCTTCCGCACTCTTAAGCTTCAGCTGTGGACGCGTCATCGGCAGCAGACCCTGCGGACGCCAGATCATCATCAGCACCATCAAACCGCCCAGCATCAGCATGCTGTATTCGTTAAAGTCGCGCATCAGCTCGCGCGAGACCACCAGCAGAATGGCCGCGAGGATAACGGCGAACTGCGAGCCCATCCCGCCGAGCACCACGATCGCCAGCACGAAGGCCGATTCGGCAAAGGTGAACGATTCCGGGCTAACGAAGCCCTGGCGCGCGGCAAATAGCGTCCCGGCAAAACCGGCAAACGCGGCGCTGATGGTGAACGCGGTCAGCTTGATACGGGTCGGGTTCAGGCCCAGAGAGCGGCAGGCGATCTCATCTTCGCGCAGCGCTTCCCACGCGCGGCCCAGCGGCATGCGCAGCAGACGGTTGATCACGAACAGGGTAATGACCACCAGCAGCAGCGCGACCAGATAGAGCCAGATCACGCGGTCGGACGGGTCGTACTTGATGCCAAAGAAGTTGCTGAAGGTATCCCAGCCGCCTTCGCGGGCGGTACGGCTGAACTCCAGGCCGAAGAAGGTCGGTTTCGGGATCTGGCTGATGCCGTTCGGGCCGCCGGTCACTTCGGTGTTGTTGAGCAGCAAGATACGGACGATTTCGCCGAAACCTAAGGTCACAATCGCCAGATAGTCACCGCGCAGGCGCAGTACCGGGAAGCCGAGCAGGAAGCCCGCCGCGGCGGAGACCAGCCCCGCCAGCGGCAGGCAGGTCCAGAAGCCGAGGCCGTAATAGTGGTTCAGCAGCGCAAAGGTGTAGGCGCCGATGGCGTAGAAGCCGCCGTAGCCCAGCACCAGCAGGCCAGACAGCCCCACCACGACGTTCAGACCGAGGCCGAGGATCACGTAAATCATGGTCAGCGTGGCGATGTCCACCGTGCCGCGCGACACCATAAACGGCCACGCCACGGCAGCCACCAGCAGCGCCACGAGGAACAGCTTCTGCTTCACGGTCGTACCGTCGATGGCCGGCAGTACGAACTTCGGCCCGGAGACGTTTTTCAGCGACTTCTGGAACGCCGGGCGCAGCAGCTGGAACAGGAACACCACGGCGGTGCCGATGAACACCCACTGCCAGCGGATGTCGGCGGCGGTATCCACCACCAGCTTAGTGCCCTCAAGCCCGAGCTGGACGCCCATAAAGACGCCCGCCAGCACGAAGAACATGGCGGCAGAGAGCAGCGCCATTGCAAAATGCATCGGTTTCATACTTTCTCTACCTCCGGACGGCCCAGAATACCGGTAGGCATTACCAGCAGAACCAGAATCAGCAGGGCAAACGACACCACGTCTTTATATTCGGTGCTCAGGTACGCCGAGGAGAGCGCTTCAGCCACGCCCAGGATCAGGCCGCCGATCATCGCCCCCGGAATGCTGCCGATACCGCCCAGTACCGCCGCGGTGAAGGCTTTCATGCCGGCCATAAAGCCAATGTACGGGTTAATCACGCCGTAGAACTGGCCGAGCAGTACGCCAGCGACTGCCGCCATCGCCGCGCCGATCACGAAGGTCAGGGCAATCACGCGGTCGGTATTGATCCCGAGCAGGCTCGCCATCTTCAGATCTTCCGCGCAGGCGCGGCAGGCGCGGCCCATGCGGGAGTAGCGGATGAAAATAGTCAGAGCCAGCATTGCCAGGAAGGTTACCACCCAGATAACCAGCTGCATGGTGGTGATAGAGGCAGAGAAGTTCTCGCTGGCCCCCACAATCCACTGGCCGTTAAACAGGCTTGGCAGCGCCACGTCGCGTGAGCCTTCGGTCAGGCTGACGTAGTTTTGCAGGAAGATCGACATACCAATCGCGGAGATCAGCGCAATCAGGCGCTTGGAGCTGCGCACCGGCCGGTAGGCCACCCGTTCGATACTCCAGCCGTAGGCGCTGGCGATCACAATCGCGCCGACAAACCCGGCGGCGACCAGCAGCCAGCTGCTGTCGATGCCCATCATCATCAGCGCGGCGATGATCATAAAGGAGACGTAGCTACCGATCATGTACACCTCGCCGTGGGCGAAGTTGATCATGCCGATAATGCCGTAAACCATCGTATAGCCGATGGCGATCAGGGCGTAGGTGCTTCCCAGCGTGACGCCGTTAAACATCTGCTGCATGAAATAGAGAAACTGCTCGGACATATGCAAACCTTTTTATACCCGCCCGGCGGTCCGGGCGGTGGGATAATTATTTGGCGGCCGAGGACGAACCGTCGGCGTGCCACTTAAAGACACCAAATTCAAATCCCTTCAGATCGCCTTTCTCATCCCAGTTCAGCGGCCCAATCACGGTGTTCGCCCCGTGTGCTTTTAAATCTTTCACCAGATCCAGCGGCTCTTTGCTGCCGGTACGATCCATTGCCGTTGCCAGCGACTGCACGGCGGCATAGGTGATCCAGACGTACGGACCGCTCGGATCTTTCTTCTGCGCCTTGAGCGCGTCCACGATAGCCTTATTCGCCGGATCCTGGTCATAGCGTTTTGGCATCGTGACCAGCATGCCTTCGGCAGAATCCCCCGCGATGTTCGACAGGGAGGCGTTGCCCACGCCCTCTGGCCCCATGAACTGGGTTTTCAGGCCGGTAGCGCGCGCCTGGCGCAGCATCTGGCCCATCTCCGGGTAGTAGCCGCCGTAGTAGACGAAGTCGATATTCTCTTTTTGCAGACGGGCGATCAGCGCGGAGAAGTCTTTCTCACCGGCGGTGATACCGTCGAAGAAGACGATGTTCGCGCCGCCTTTTTTCAGGCCGTCCTGCACGGAGCGCGCCAGGCCTTCACCGTACTGCTGTTTGTCGTGAATAATGGCAATACGCGCTGGCTTGACGGTCTCAAGGATATATTTCGCCGCGGTTGGCCCCTGGGAGGAGTCCAGACCGGCGGTACGCATGATGTGCTGATAGCCGCGCTGGGTCAGCTCCGGGTTGGTGGCGCCAGGAGTGATCATCAGGATGCCTTCGTCTTCATAGATGTCAGACGCAGGCTGGGTGGAGGATGAGCACAGGTGGCCGATGACGTACTGGATGCCGTCGTTAACGATTTTGTTGGCAACCGCGACGGCCTGTTTAGGATCGCACGCGTCGTCATACTCAACGCCCACCAGCTTGTCGCCTTTGATGCCGCCTTTGGCGTTGATGTCTTTAATAGCCTGACGCGCGCCGTTGAACTCCATATCACCCCACTGGGCGACAGGGCCGGACATCGCACCGACCACAGCAACTTTAATCTCTTCCGCCATCGCCGCCTGCGAAATCGACAGTGCAACTATCCCCGCGATTAACGTCTTCGCGTTCCTTTTCATCTCAGAATCCCCATTCGTGAAGTGATGTTTATATTTTGTTTTATTATGGTTAAAAAGCATTCTGTACTTTTAATGCACAACGCTATTTTTACCAGTGCCTTTAATGGTTTAGCGCAGGTTTATATCAAAAACCAGACTAATATCTCTATTTTTCAGGCGATTAAGGAAAGATAATATTCTGAAATCAGGCAGAGATAAACAAATAAAAGCGCCTTTTGCAGCATAAAATAACGGTACAATGCACGGAATAAATCACTGCCTTTCAGGTTAAAATCCTGCTTATTTTTCAATCCATGTGTTTTCGAACTACACAATGCATTGTCAAAAAACTAATCGCCTGGCAAACGGGAATAAAAAGAGAAAGCCCCGGGGCAGGTAAATTGAGTACACTGGCCCCACTTTTATTGATTTGGACAAGCAGCTAATGAAACTGACTATCGTTCGTCTGGTGACCTTTAGCGAACAGGATCATATCGACCTGGGCAAGATCTGGCCGGAATATTCCCCTTCGTCGCTGGCCGTCGACGAGAATCACCGCATTTATGCCGCACGCTTCAACGAGCGCCTGCTGGCTGCCGTTCGCGTGACGCTGAGCGGCACGGAAGGGGCGCTGGACTCGCTGCGGGTGCGCGACGTGACCCGCCGTCGCGGCGTCGGGCAGTACCTGGTTGAGGAAATTATCCGCGACAACCCGAGCGTGACCTCCTGGTGGATGGCCGACGTGGGGGTGGAGGACCGCGGCGTAATGGCGGCGTTTATGCAGGCGTTAGGGTTTACGGCGCAGGTAAACGGGTGGGAGAAGCGCTAGATGTGTGCGGCCTGATTCGTGCGGCCTGATCTGTGCGGCCTGATGCCCTCACCCCAGCCCTCTCCCACGGGGAGAGGGGGCAAACATTAAAAAAGGCAACTTACGTTGCCTTTTTGCTTTTATTTGGCGTCAGTAGCAGTACCGTTCGCATGCCAGTCAAACACGCCGAACTCAAAGCCCTTCAGATCGCCCTTATCATCCCAGGAGAGCGGCCCCATCACGGTTTCCACGGAGTTCGCCTTCAGCCAGGCGGCAATCTCAGCCGGATCGGCCGACTGGTTCAGGCCCGCCTGCAAGGACTGTAGCGCGGCGTAGGTCGTCCAGACGAACGCGCCGCTTGGATCCTGTTTCTTCGCTTTGATGGCATCCACAACAGGTTTGTTCGCAGGCACCTGGTCGTAGTTCTTCGGCTTGGTCACCAGCAGCCCTTCAGCAGATTCACCCGCGATGTTAGACAGAGAAACGTTCGCCACGCCTTCCGGCCCCATGAACTGGGTTTTCAGGCCCGCCGCACGCGCCTGGCGCAGGATCTGCCCCATTTCCGGGTGGTAGCCGCCGTAGTAAACGAAATCGATATTCTCTTTCTTCAGACGCGCCACCAGCGTGGAGAAGTCTTTCTCACCGGCGGTAATGCCGTCGAAGAACACCACGTTAGCGTTCGCTTTTTTCAGGTTGTCCTGCACCGCACGCGCCAGACCTTCACCGTACTGCTGTTTGTCGTGAACAATCGCGATGCGCTGCGGCTTCACTTTTTCCACGATGTATTTCGCGGCGGTTGGCCCCTGATCGGAGTCCAGACCGGTGGTACGCAGGATCAGCTTATAGCCGCGCGCGGTCAGCTCCGGCGCCGTCGCAGCCGGGGTGATCATCAGAATGCCTTCGTCTTCGTAGATGTCAGACGCGGGCTGGGTGGACGAGGAGCACAGGTGGCCGATAACGTATTTGATCCCGTCGTTCACCACTTTGTTCGCCACCGCGACCGCCTGTTTCGGGTCACAGGCATCGTCGTATTTTACGATCTGCAGCTTTTCGCCTTTGATGCCGCCCTTAGCATTAATGTCTGCAACCGCCTGCTCCGCGCCCGTAAATTCCTGGTCGCCGTACTGGGCTACCGGACCGGACATCGCGCCCACCACGGCCACTTTAATATCGGCCTGCGCCATGGTGCTGAATGCCAACGCGATACATCCTGCCAGTAACGCTTTACCCTTCATATTCATCCTGAGATTCCCCATTATTATGGTTATTACGATTGTTGTGATGTTGTTGTGTAGCGCTTTATTTCAGTTATAGGCGTGCTGCTCGCGCTTTTTCAGCATACTCTGCTAAAACATACCCCATTTTTATGATTTTGGAATAGCTAATTTGAAATGAAAATATGATAAGCCCGGCCGTCATTTCGCCGGGCTTTTGGCTTTATCGTGTCAGCGAGGCGGAAATAATATCCAGCGCTTTACGGAACTGCGCTTCGGGGATGGTGAGCGGATAGAGGAAGCGGATAACGTTGCCGTAAACGCCGCAGCTCAGGAGCAGCAGCCCTTCGTTCAGCGCGCGCTGCTGCACCTGACGAGTAAATTCCGGCGACGGCTGTCCGGTTTGCGGATCGGTAAATTCTACCGCCACCATCGAGCCCTGCGCGCGAATGTCGGCGATCCAGGGGCAGTTGTCCTTCGCTTTATGCAGCACTTCCACCAGATGATGGCCGAGATGCGCCGCGCGGGTGCAGAGATCTTCTTCGTCAATCACGTCCAGCACCGCATGGGCCGCAGCAACCGCCAGCGGGTTACCCGCGTAGGTGCCGCCCAGCCCGCCCGGCGCGGGGGCATCCATCACCTCCGCCCGGCCAGACACCGCCGAGAGCGGCATCCCGCCCGCCAGGCTTTTCGCCATGGTGATAAGGTCCGGCTTCACGGTGTGGTTTTCCATAGAGAACAGCTTGCCGGTCCGGGCGAAGCCGGTCTGCACTTCATCGGCAATCAGCAAAATCCCGTGCGCGTCGCACAGGGCGCGAAGCGACTGCATAAAATCAGCGGGCGCGACGTTGAAGCCGCCCTCACCCTGAACCGGTTCAATAATGATTGCCGCCACCTGATCGGGCGCAATATCCGCTTTGAAGATGCGCTCCAGGCTTTTTAGCGCTTCGGCGGTGCTGACCCCGTGCAGATCGTTGGGGAATTGCGCGTGGAACACCGAGCCGGGGAACGGGCCGAAGCCCAGCTTATAGGGGGCCACTTTGCCGGTCAGCGCCATGGTCATGAAGGTGCGCCCGTGGAAGGCGCCGCCGAAGGTGATAAGGCCGGGACGTCTGGTGTACGCGCGGGCAATTTTTACCGCGTTTTCGACGGCTTCCGCCCCCGTCGAGAAAAAGGCCGTTTTTGCCGGGCCGTCTATCGGCACGCGCTGGTTGATGCGCTCGGCAAGCGTCACGTAGCCTTCATAGGGGACAATTTGATAAGCGGTGTGGGTAAAGGCGTGGAGCTGTTTTTCGATGGCGGCGATAACGTCAGGATGGCGATGGCCGGTGTTCAGCACGGCGATCCCGGCGGCAAAATCAATGTACTCGTTGCCCTCCACGTCCCACACCGTGGCGTTTTCGGCTTTATCGGCATAGAAGTTACACATCACGCCGATGCCGCGCGGCGTCGCCTGCACGCGCCGGTCGTTCAGTTCGTTATTTTTCACCCTGTCCCCCTGAGAAAGTCGCCTGCTTAGCGCATCAGTAAGTGTTTGCCAGGGGGGAGAAATTCGCCAGAGCGGGCGCTAAAAAAACAAAACCCCCGAATTTGCATTCGAGGGTTCTCGGTGTACTTCGCAGAAATTACGCTTCGATAGCGGCGCGAAGTTTTTTCATGGCGTTCTTTTCAAGCTGACGCACGCGTTCAGCGGAAACGCCGTAGCGGTCGGCCAGCTCCTGTAGCGTGGACTTGTTGTCTTCGTCCAGCCAGCGGGCGCGGATGATATCCTGGCTACGCTCGTCGAGACCTTCCATCGCGAAGGTCAGCTTGTTCGCCGCCTGGTCTTCCCAGTTATCCTCTTCAATGCCGTCGGCAAAGTTAGAGGTTTTATCCTGCAAATACAGGACCGGGGCCATCGGCTGGCTGTCAGAGGCGTCGTCGTCGGCGGACATATCAAACGTCATGTCCTGCGCGGCCATGCGGGATTCCATCTCGCGGACGTCTTTGCTGGAAACGCCCAGCTCGCGTGCCACCATTTCCACTTCATCCTGGTTGAACCAGCCCAGACGCTGCTTGGTTTTACGCAGGTTGAAGAACAGTTTGCGCTGCGCCTTCGTCGTGGCGACTTTCACAATACGCCAGTTACGCAGCACGTATTCGTGAATTTCTGCTTTGATCCAGTGCACGGCGAAGGAGACCAGTCGAACACCCACTTCCGGGTTGAAGCGACGTACGGCCTTCATCAGGCCAATGTTACCTTCCTGAATCAAGTCCGCCTGCGGCAGGCCGTAGCCCGCGTAATTACGAGCAACGTGAACAACAAAGCGCAGGTGAGACAGGATCAGCGTTTTAGCTGCTTCCAGATCGCCCTGGTAATGCAGCTTTTCAGCAAGCTCCTTTTCTTCCTCGGCCGTTAACATCGGCCAGGTGTTCGCAGCCCGGATGTAAGATTCCAGGTTACCAACAGGGGCTAAAGCTAAAGTTTGCATTTCTTTGGTCATTCATTCCTCTCAATGTTTCTTCTGGTCCAGGTCGTCCCCGTCAGGCAACAACCATGCCAAAGCGTTTGAGCAGCGAGATTAGCATTCACTCTTTTATCAGACAGTGATTTTATCCACAAGTTCCAGGTGCAACCGTGAATAAATTACGCACAAAATGTGACATGAAGATGATTACAGGGGAAGAGACAACAGGGACGCTTTCCCTGCAGAGCGAACATCTCGGTGCAGGGAAAGATTATATCACGCTTTTATTAGTCGGGAGTAAAGTGGCGTAAATGTTGAACCGTCGCCAGCCATGCTGCCACCCAGCCGATCATCGAACAGACCAGCAGCAACAGCAGGCACTCATCGAAACCTAAGCCACTGATATCAAACTTCGTTCCGAAAACCTGTGCCACCTCAGTGACGGCGGACGACAGCCGCATGACCAAAATTTCTGACAAAATCAATGAAAGAAATGCACCAGAAAAACCTAATAACGCGCCGCCATAGAGGAACGGGCGGAGGATAAAGCCATCCGTTGCGCCAATCAGCTTCTGCACGTTGATGGTATCGCGACGGGCAAAAATGCTCAGGCGCACGCTGTTACCGATGACGAGGAACACCGCCGCCACCATCAGCACGCCGATCATCGCCGACACGCGCCCCACCAGCCCGGTCAGCGCGGCAAGGCGGGCAAACCAGCTGTCGTCCATGCGCACTTCATCAATCCCGTTAATGCGGGTGATGCGGTCGCGCAGGGTGTTGAGCGAATCAGTGCCCTGGAAATCGAGCTTCGGGATCACCACCGCCACGGCGGGCAGCGGGTTCTCTTCGAGCATATCCAGCGCCCCGCCAAAGCCGGACCAGTTGCGGAATTCGCCCAGCGCTTCGTCGCGGGAAAGATAGTTGACCTTCTCCACGCCCTGCTCGGCCTGAATCTGCCCGACCACCTGCGCCGCCGCGTTATCGTCGAGCGCCTTATCCAGATAAACGGTGATCTGCGGCGACGGATAATACTGGGACGCCGCCTGGTTCACGTTCTTATAAACCATGTAGCAGACGCTCGGCAGCGTCAGGGAGATGGCGATCACCATCACCGTCAGGAACGTCGCCAGCGGCTTGCTTTTCAGATCCTGCAACGCCCCCTGGAAGGCGTAGCGCACCTGTTCGTTGAAGACGTTGGTTTTGCGGGAGTTCGGTTTCGGTGTCGCCCTGGCGCGCTTTGGCGCATTGCGATTGCCGTCGCCGCCGCCCTGCGGCTTGCGGAAACGGTCAAACCGGTTGCTGAACTGCCGAATCTGGTTCATTGCATCACGCTTGTTCACCGTGGCCTCCGTGCAAGTGCCCGTCGCTCAGGGTCAGCATGCGGTACGAACGACGGGAGATAAGCCCCATGTCGTGCGTCGCCATCAGTACCGTGACCCCCACGCGGTTAAATTCCTCAAACAGACGCAGGATCCCTTCGGACAGGGCATCGTCCAGGTTACCGGTCGGTTCATCCGCCAGCAGCACGGCAGGCTTGTTCACCACCGCACGGGCAATGCCCACGCGCTGCTGCTCACCGCCGGACAGCTGGATAGGAAAGTTCTTCGCTTTGTCCAGCAGCCCGACCTTATCCAGCGCCGCAGAGACGCGACGGCGGATATCATCGTAGCTGGCGCCGGCAATAATCAGCGGGATCGCCACGTTGTCGAAAACCGTGCGATCCATCAGCAGGTGGTGATCCTGGAAAATCATGCCAATCTGACGGCGCAGAAACGGCACTTCACGGTTCTTTAGACGGCTAATTTCATGGCCGCTAAACCAGATTTTCCCGGCGCTTGGCCGTTCGATCCCACAGATAAGCTTGAGCAGGGTACTTTTCCCCGCGCCGGAATGGCCGGTCAGAAATGCCATCTCGCCTGGCTGCAGATGGAATGTCACCCCCTGCAGCGCTTGTCTCCCACCGAGATAGGCCTTGCTGACGTGTTCAAAGCGAATCATTGTTAGTCCTCTCGGGCAAATAATGCCTCAATAAAGTCGTCCGCCTTAAACGGACGCAAATCCTCAATACGCTCGCCCACACCGATGTAGCGGATAGGAATGCCGAACTGGTCGGCCACGGAGAAGATCACCCCGCCTTTCGCGGTGCCGTCCAGCTTGGTCAGCGTGATCCCCGTCAGCCCTACCGCTTCATGGAACAGCTTCGCCTGGCTAATGGCGTTCTGTCCGGTGCTGGCGTCGATAGTCAGCATAATTTCATGCGGTGCTTCTTCGTCCAGCTTCTTCATGACGCGGACGATTTTCTTCAGTTCTTCCATCAGGTGCGATTTGTTCTGCAAACGCCCTGCGGTATCGGCAATCAGCACGTCCACGTTACGCGACTTCGCCGCCTGAATGGCATCGAAAATCACGGAGGCAGAGTCCGCCCCGGTGTGCTGGGCAATCACCGGAATGTTGTTGCGCTGGCCCCACACCTGGAGCTGCTCCACCGCTGCCGCACGGAAGGTATCTCCCGCCGCCAGCATGACCGATTTGCCCTGCTGCTCAAACTGACGCGCCAGCTTGCCGATGGTGGTAGTTTTACCCACGCCGTTGACGCCAACCATCAGAATAACAAATGGCATTTTGCCTTCAATATTAAGCGGTTCGTCAACTTTTGCGAGAATTTCGCCCATCTCGTCTTTCAGCAGGCCGTACAGCGCTTCGGCGTCGCGCAGCTGTTTGCGGCTCGCCCCTTCGGTCAGGTTGGTGATGATCTTACGCGTGGTTTCCACACCCACGTCCGCAATCAACAGCTGCTCTTCCAGCTCCTCGAACAGATCGTCGTCGATCTTCTTGCCGCGGAACAGACTGATAAATCCGGAACCTAAGTTTTCTTTGGTTTTTAACAGGCTGCGCTTCAGGCGGGCGAAGAAACCTTCTTTGGTCGGCTTCTCCTGCTCCTGAGCGACGTCCTCTTCGGCCTGTTCTTCGACCTGCTCTTCTACCGGCACGACGATAACCGCTTCTTCAGCCGCCTGCGCCGCCAGCGCCTGCGCTTCCAGCTCTTCGTCGGTCAGCTCCGGCTCAAGCGCGGCTTCTTCTTCCACCGCCTCAACAATTTCAACGGTTTCCGCTTCGGCCTGCCACTCTTCGGCAGTGGCCTCTTCGGCTTTCACCTCTTCCGGCAGCGGCAGCGCTTCGTGTTCGATAGCGGCCTGCGGCGTTTTGACAACAACCGGCTCGGGCTTCTCGCTCTCCTGAACCTGTTCAGTGATCTCAACCACCTCTTCAGCAAAGGTTTCAATCTCTTCTTTGCTGTGCGCCGTTTCTTCCGCCTCGACAACCGCAGCGGTTTCTACAGGCGTTTCAGGCTGTGACTGCTCTTCTGCAACCTGTTGTTCTTCGGTTTTCTGTTCTGTTTCTTGCTCTTTTTCACCGAAACCCAACCAGGAAAAGAAGCCACGTTTTTTTTGTTTTGCCATCTGCGACTACACTCCTCGCGGCGCTATATACAGGGAAGCTAAAAAAATGATGAAATAGTCTAACACTTTACTTAATTGACATCACCGCCCGCAATCGCAGGGCATTGTTAACAGAGCTTTCCTGAGATGAAGAAACCCACCCGCGCCCCGGCCGGTCAAATACGAATTATCGGCGGTCAGTGGCGAGGCCGGAAATTACCGGTGCCGGATAGCCCCGGTTTACGCCCCACCACGGACCGCGTTCGCGAGACGCTGTTCAACTGGCTTGCCCCCTCAATGGTAGACGCCAGTTGCCTGGACTGCTTCGCCGGGAGCGGTGCGTTAGGGCTGGAGGCGCTGTCGCGCTATGCCGCCAGCGCCACGCTGCTGGAGATGGAGCGCGGCGTCGCGCAGACGTTGCAGCAAAATCTGGCTACGCTGAAAGCGAACAACGCGAAGGTGGTGAACACCAACACGCTGAGCTATCTCGCGCAGCCGGGCACGCCGCATAACGTGGTGTTTGTTGACCCGCCGTTCCGCAAGGGGCTGCTGGAAGAGACGCTACTGTTGCTGGAAAAAAATGGCTGGCTGGCAGACGACGCGCTGATTTACGTTGAAAGCGAGGTGGAGAATGGCCTGCCACCCGTTCCCGTTCACTGGGATCTGCACCGCGAAAAGGTCGCAGGCCAGGTGGCTTATCGTCTGTATCATCGTCAGGCACAAGGAGGCTCCGATGCCAGTACTGATTAACCTGGGACGTTTGCTGATGCTGGGCGTCTGGGCATTTTTGATTTTGAATCTGGTGCACCCGTTCCCGCGTCCGCTTAATATCTTCGTTAACGTGGCGCTGATCTTTACCGCCTTCATGCACGCCCTGCAGATGGTGATGCTGAAAAACGGCCTGCCGAAAGATAGCCCACCGATGACCGGCTGGCAGCAGCTGCGGGTGTTTATTTTCGGCGTGTTCGAGCTGCTGGTGTGGATGAAGAAATTTAAGGCGCAGGTGAAGAAGTAACCCCCTCACCCTAACCCTCTCCCCGAAGGGGAGAGGGGACGCTTACACCCTCTCCCCTTCGGGGAGAGGGCCGGGGTGAGGGGAAAATTACTGCTCCGGTTCAAACCCTTCAAACCGCGATCCTTTGTAGCTCAGCGTCCCTTTCTCTCCCACCGTCAACTGATGGTACTGCTGCGCCTCCAGGCGGAAGGTCATCTCCAGCCCGCCGGTTTCCGGCTTAAAGCTCGCGTCATAGCGCATCGCTGTGCCGGCTGGCGTGACCTGCTGCTGGCGTGAACGGCGATCGTTGAGCGGTTTCTCGCGCTTGTTGGTCACCACCACGCGCTTTTGCACCAGCGGCGCGGCATCGTTGTCCGCCTTCTCGCGGCGCTGCTGCACGAAGCGAAACGAGGCGGCAATAACGATAATCGCCACCACGATAATGAAAAAAAGCGGCATCTTGCTCATACAAACGTCCCATCAGATTATGCGGAATTCAGGATACCTCGCCTGCCCCGGCATTGCCAAACGGCCGCTCGCGTCACTACACTGGATCAGAAACTGATTATTCAGCCTCAACAGTTACAGGGAGTTAATATGCTTTGGTCATTTATCGCTGTCTGTTTTTCCGCATGGCTTTACGTCGATGCGTCCTATCGCGGTCCAGCCTGGCAGCGCTGGTTGTTTAAACCCGTCACGCTGCTGTTGCTTCTGCTGCTGGCCTGGCAGGCGCCGATGTTTAACGCCATCAGCTACCTGGTTCTCGCCGGGCTGTGCGCCTCCCTGATTGGCGATGCCTTAACCCTGCTGCCGCGTCAGCGCCTGCTGTACGCCGTTGGGGCATTCTTCCTCTCCCATCTGCTCTATACCATCTACTTTGCCAGCCAGATGACGCTCTCCATCTTCTGGCCGCTGCCGCTGGTGCTGCTGGTGATTGGCGCGCTGCTGATTGCGGTGATCTGGTCGCGCCTGGAAGAGATGCGCCTGCCGGTGTGTACCTTTATCGCCATGACGCTGGTGATGGTGTGGCTGGCCGGTGAGCTGTGGTTCTTCCGCCCGACCTCACAGGCCATGTCCGCCTTCTTCGGCGCGGCGCTGCTGTTGCTCGGTAATATCGTCTGGCTGGGCAGCCACTATCGCCGCCGCTTCCGCGCGGATAACGCTATTTCCGCCGCCTGTTACTTTGCCGGACACTTTCTGATTGTGCGTTCGCTGTACATCTAAATAACGCTTGACTCTGGAGTCGACTCCAGAGTGTATGCTGCGGTTAATGAGAAAATTATCATTACCGGAGACTGCCATGTCGACTCCAGAAGCACCAAAAAAAGTCCCACAATTCTCGGCGCTTAAGCTCAGCCCGGTTCCGCCGAAAGACGACTGCTGCTGCGAGGGAGCATGCGAAACGCAGGCTGACGTCCTGCCGGAAAGCGGTAGCCGCTACAGCTGGCTCGTCAACGGTATGGACTGCGCCGCCTGCGCCCGTAAGGTTGAAAACGCGGTAAGGCAGGTGCCGGGCGTGAACCACGTTCAGGTCCTGTTCGCCACCGAAAAGCTGCTGGTCAGCGCCGATAGCAACGTCAGCAAACAGGTAGAAGCCGCGGTCAGCAAGGCGGGCTATACCCTGCGCAGCGAAACGACGCCTGTTGAAAAGACCTCCTCCCTGAAGGAAAACCTGCCGCTCGTGACCCTCATCATCATGATGGCCCTGAGCTGGGGGCTGGAGCAGGTTAACCATCCGCTCGGCAACCTGGCGTTTATCGCCACCACGCTGGTCGGCCTGTTCCCGATTGCCCGCCAGGCGCTGCGCCTTATGCGAAGCGGCAGCTGGTTTGCCATCGAAACGCTGATGAGCGTGGCGGCCATCGGGGCGCTGTTTATTGGCGCGACGGCGGAAGCGGCCATGGTCCTGCTGCTGTTTCTGATCGGCGAACGGCTTGAAGGCTGGGCGGCGAGCCGGGCGCGTAAGGGGGTAAGCGCGCTGATGGCCCTGAAGCCTGAAACCGCCACGCGGGTTCTGAACGATAAGCGCGAAACGGTGGCCATCAGCACCCTGCGCCCGGGCGACGTGATTGAAGTGCCCGCAGGCGGGCGCCTGCCTGCCGACGGCGCGCTGCTTACCGCCACCGCAGGCTTTGACGAAAGCGCCCTTACCGGCGAATCCATTCCGGTTGAACGCGCGGCAGGAGAGAAAGTGCCCGCCGGCGCCACCAGCGTTGACCGCCTCGTGCAGCTTAGGGTGCTGTCCGAACCGGGAGACAGCGCCATCGACCGCATCCTGAAGCTGATTGAAGAGGCCGAAGAGCGACGCGCGCCGGTCGAACGCTTTATCGATCGCTTCAGCCGGATTTACACCCCCGCCATCATGCTGGTTGCCCTGCTGGTGACCGTCGTTCCTCCGCTGTTTTTCGGCGCGCCGTGGGAGGGCTGGATTTATAAAGGGCTGACGCTGCTGCTGATTGGCTGCCCGTGCGCGCTGGTGATCTCCACGCCGGCGGCCATTACCTCCGGGCTGGCGGCGGCGGCACGTCGCGGAGCGCTGATTAAGGGCGGCGCGGCGCTGGAGCAGCTGAGCCAGATCCGGCACGTCGCCTTCGACAAAACTGGAACGCTCACCGTCGGCAAACCGCAGGTGACCGGCGTGTATCCGCAGGATGTCAGTGAAGACGATCTGCTGACGCTGGCCGCTGCCGTGGAGCAAGGCTCTACCCATCCGCTGGCGCAGGCGATAGTGCGCGAAGCGCAGGCGCGCGGGTTAACGATCCCGGCGGCAACGGCGCAGCGCGCGCTGGTCGGGTCTGGGATTGAAGCGGTGGTCGACGGAAAAAAAGTGCTGATCGCCGCGGCGAGCCACTCCCCTTCCGCCCGGGTTCAGGCGCTGGAGCAGGCCGGGCAAACGGTGGTGACGGTAATGCAGGACGATGTGCCGATGGGCTTGCTGGCGCTGCGCGATACCCTGCGTACTGATGCGAAAGAGGCCGTCGACGCACTGCACAAATCAGGCATACAGGGCGTAATCCTGACCGGCGATAACCCGCGCGCGGCGGCAGCGATCGCCGACGAGCTGGGGCTGGCGTTTAAGGCCGGATTGCTGCCAGCCGATAAGGTCAGCGCCGTCACCGAACTGAACCGCCACGCCCCGCTGGCGATGGTCGGCGACGGCATTAACGATGCCCCGGCAATGAAGGCGGCGACCATTGGCATTGCCATGGGCAGCGGCACCGACGTGGCGCTGGAGACCGCCGACGCGGCGCTAACCCACAACCGCCTGACCGGGCTGGCGCAGATGATTAGCCTCGCGCGGGCCACGCGCGCCAACATCCGTCAGAACATCGGCATTGCGCTGGGCCTGAAGGGAATATTCCTCGTGACCACGCTGCTCGGCATGACCGGGCTGTGGCTGGCGGTGCTGGCCGACACCGGGGCGACGGTGCTGGTGACGGCGAACGCGCTGCGGCTGTTGCGTCAAAGGTAAAAGTGAAACGGCAACCGGGTTGCCGTTTCTCGTGTTTGCCCCCTCTCCCCGCGGGAGAGGGCCGGGGTGAGGGCATCAGGCCGCACGCGTCACTGCATCCCTAACACCCCCGGCAGCCAAAGGGAAATCGCAGGGATGTAGGTCACCATCCCCAGCACCACCAGCAGGATGCCGTAAAACGGCAGCATTGCGCGCACCACGGTTTCGATCTTCTGCTTACTCACCGCGCTCGCCACGAACAGCACCGACCCGACCGGCGGGGTGATGAGCCCGATCCCCAGGTTGACCATCATGATCATGCCAAAATGCACCGGGTCGATCCCCAGGGCGTTGGTCACCGGCAGCAGCACCGGCGTCAGGATCAGGATGATCGGCGCCATGTCCATCAGCGTGCCTATCAGCAGCAGCATGATGTTGAGGTACATGAGGATCACGTACTTGTTATCGGAGAGCGAGGTGAAGAACTCGGTGATGCGCATCGGCAGCTGCATGTAGGTCATTACCGCGCCAAACGCTGCCGCAAAGCCGATCAAAATCATCACGATGGTGACGGTTTTAACCGTGCGGCACATCAGCTTCGGCAGTTCGCTCCACCTGTAGTCGCGGTAGATGAACATGGTGACGAAAAACGCCCATAGGCAGGCCACGGCGGCGGATTCCGTGGCGGTAAAGATTCCGGACAAGATCCCGCCGAGGATAATCACCACCGTCATCAGCCCCCACAGGGCGTCGAGCATAATTTTCAGCGCCTGCCTGAACGGGATTTTATCCCCCTTCGGATAGCCGCGCTTACGGGCGAAGCACAGGCAAAGCACCATCAGGCTTACGCCAAGCAGCAGGCCCGGCAATACCCCTGCGATAAACAGCGTGGCGATAGAGACCGTTCCCCCCGCCGCCAGGGAGTAAATCACCGAGTTGTGGCTGGGCGGGATCAGGATCGCCTGCACCGACCCGCTCGCCGTCACCGCCGCGGCGTATTCGCGCGGATAGCCCTTCTTCTCCATTTCCGGAATCATCACGCTGCCGATGGACGCCGTATCCGCCACCGACGAGCCGGAAATCGCGCCGAAGAACGTCGAGGCGACAATGTTCACCAGCGACAGTCCGCCGCGAATAAAGCCGACAAACACGTAGGCGAAATTCACCAGACGCCGGGCAATGCCGCCTTCCGCCATGATCGCCCCGGCGAGGATGAAGAACGGGATCGCCAGCAGGGTGAATTTATTGACCCCGCTGGTTATCTGGATCATCAGCGCCTCCAGCGGCAGGTCGATCCACAGCGCGCCCGCCACGGCGCTTAGGCCAACGGCGAAGGCCACCGGCATACCCAGCGCCAGCAAAATGGCGAGGGTGAATAACAAAATAAAAGCATCCATCGTTCACCCCTTAACTGTGATTGCCGATCAGCACGACCGGACGGTTTTCCTGTGAGCCAAACAGCAGGCGCTCAAGCACAAACAGGATCAAAATGGCCGACCCGACAGGCAGCGGCAGATAGCTTTCGCCGGAGGTCAGGAGCGGAAACTCTGCCACCGGCTGATCCCATAGCTCGACGCACAGCCAGTAGCTGTACCAGCACATCAGGCCGGCGATCAGCAGCATCAGCAGGTCCACCACCCGCGCGCACAGCCGTTGCAGCGACGCGGGCAGGCGGTCGGTAAGCATGTTGACCGCAATATGCGATCCGGCGCGGTAGCTCACCGCCGCGCCGATGAAGGTAAACGTCACCATGCAGATGATGGCGACAGGCTCGGGCCAGGATTCCCCGCGATTGAGCACGTAGCGTGAGAAGATGCCAATGGGGATCACAATCGTCATCACCAGCAGCGAGACGCCCGCCACCGTCATGGCGAGCAGGTACAGACGGTCCATCCACTTCAGGTAGAGTTCGGACATACGTACTCCGGCTTACTGAACGTCAGCGATGGCTTTCATCAGATCCTGATGCTTGTCGCCATACTGCGCGCGCACCGGCTCCGTCGCCTTGATAAACACCGCTTTATCGATCTCGTGGAACTGCACGCCGCCGGCCTTCATTTTCTTAAGCGCCTGGTCGTTATACGCGTTCCACAGCTTGCGTTGCTCTAACTGCGCCTCACGGGCCAGCGTCAGGATTTTTTGCTGCTCGTCAGCGCTCAGCTTGTCCCATTTCACTTTTGAGTAGAGCAGCATTTCCGGGGTGATAAAGTGGCCGCTCAGGGTGTAGTTTTTTGCAACCGGCATGTAGTTATGGGCGATAAAGGTTGGCGGATTGTTCTCCGCACCGTCGATTACGCCGGTCTGCATGCCGCTGTAAACCTCACTGACGCCCATCGCGATCGAGTTGGCTCCCATCGCTTTCAGCGTGGCCAGCGCCACCGGGCTCCCCTGCACGCGGATTTTCTTCCCTTTCAGATCGTCCGGCTTCACGATCGGCGCTTTGGTGATCAGGTTGCGGGTGCCGGAGTCCATCCAGCCGAGGAAGACCAGCCGCGATTTCGGGTTGCCGGTGAGCTTGTCGCCGATCTGCTTGCCGATGTCCCCGTCGATCACCTTGTGCATGTGGTCTTCATCGCGGAACACGTAGGGCAGCGTAAACACTTCAATATCCGGCAGGATCGCGGCAACCGGCGCCATAGAGACGCGGATCATATCAATCGCTCCCATCTGCGCCTGCTCAATCATCTGCTTTTCATCGCCCAGCACGCCGCCCGGGAAGACCTTAATCTCCAGCTTGCCGTCGGTTTGTTGTTTGAGTTTTTCACCCATCTGCTGAACGGCCACCACGTTCGGATAGCCTTCCGGGTGCACGTCGGCGGCTTTAATGGTTTGGGCGGAGACGGTGCAGGCAAAAGCAGACAGGCACAGAGCGGCCAGTAACGGCTTGAGGGTCGTTTTCATTAAGTAGCTCCAGGGTAGTGAGATAAGCGTTAAAACGGTGTTTTAGTTTTAGACGTTTAAAAATTAGACTACGGCTGGAAAAGGGAGGGTGAAGCGCCTCACAAAAGCGCTAAATTTTGAAACGATGGTTTAGAAAGATGTTCTCCCTCTCCCCGCGGGAGAGGGTCGGGTGAGGACATCAGGCCGCACTCAGCCCTTACGAATCATATACCGGTACGGCAAGGCTTCCGTTTCCTGCGCCACCAGCTCGTGTTCCATGAAGGTACAAAAACCGGGAATATCGCGGGTGGTGGCCGGGTCATCAGCGATAATCAGCAGCGTTTCGCCGCTCTGCATGTTGCGCACGGTTTTGCGCACCATCATTACCGGCTCCGGGCAGCGGAGGCCCAGGGCATCAAGCGTGTGGTCAGGGCTGGAAAAGAGGTCGGTCATTTTCTTCTCGTTCAGGTAAAAACGGCTGTAGTTTACGCCCCGCCGCCGTCAATGCAAACCAGGTTAACGATTGCGTGAAAATTAGCCATTGCAAAGCGTCGTCAAAGCAGTATCATGCGGCGGCTTTATTGGGTTCCCTCACCCCAAATATTAATCAAAAAGGTACAATATGAACTCCTTTACACAATCGCAGCGCGTTAAGGCGTTGTTCTGGCTTTCGCTATTTCATCTGCTGGTGATCATCTCCAGCAACTACCTGGTGCAGCTCCCGATCTCCATTTTTGGTTTCCATACCACCTGGGGCGCGTTCAGTTTTCCGTTTATTTTCCTCGCAACCGATTTGACCGTACGCATTTTCGGCGCACCGCTGGCGCGGCGGATTATTTTTGCGGTGATGATCCCGGCGCTGTTTGTCTCCTACGCCATCTCCTCCCTGTTTTATATGGGAAGCTGGCAGGGCTTCGAGGCGCTGACGCATTTCAACCTGTTCGTTGCGCGTATTGCCGCCGCCAGCTTTATGGCCTATGCCCTGGGGCAGATCCTCGATGTTCACGTCTTTAACCGCCTGCGTCAGAACCATCGCTGGTGGATGGCGCCAACGGCCTCCACGCTGTTCGGAAACGTGAGCGATACGCTGGCCTTCTTCTTCATCGCCTTCTGGCGCAGCCCGGACGCCTTCATGGCAGAGCACTGGATGGAAATCGCCCTGGTAGACTACGCCTTCAAGGTGCTTATCAGCCTGGTATTCTTCCTGCCGATGTACGGCGTGCTGTTGAATATGCTGCTGAAAAGGCTGGCAGATAAATCTGAAATCTCCGCATTGCAGGCAGGTTAAGGGTTCGCTTTATCAGTTGTGATAAGATGAACGAATGAGCCGCTATGGCCGTTTATCGAAAGGAAGAAGTCAATGCGCAATCTGGTTAAATATGTCGGGATTGGCCTGCTGGTAGTTGGCCTTGCAGCCTGTGATAACAGCGACACCAAAACGCCTGCTCAGGGCGCGTCAGCAGAAAGCAACGCCACCGGTCAGCCGGTGAGCCTGATGGATGGCAAACTCAGTTTCTCTCTGCCCGCAGACATGACCGACCAGAGCGGTAAGCTGGGCACCCAGGCAAACAACATGCACGTCTATTCCGATGCCACCGGCCAAAAAGCGGTGATCGTGATTGTCGGTGACGATACCAGCGAAGATCTGGGCGTGCTGTCCAAACGTCTTGAAGATCAGCAGCGCAGCCGCGACCCGCAGCTCCAGGTGGTAACCAACAAGTCCGTTGAACTGAAAGGCCACACGCTGCAGCAGCTGGACAGCATTATCTCTGCCAAAGGCCAGACCGCGTACTCCTCCGTCGTGCTTGGCAAGGTCGATAATAAACTGCTGACCATGCAGATCACCCTGCCGGCAGACGATCAGCAGAAAGCGCAGACCACCGCTGAAAACATCATTAACACCCTCGTGATCCAGTAACGCTTCACCAGGATGACGTGGCCTCCGTCGCTTGCGCCGGGGGCCATTTTTTTGCCGCGACTTTCAGACTAACGCTCCAGACGAAGCAACTCCGGCGCACTACAATTAGCAGGCCCCCCCGGAAAAAGGAATTCTTATGACTGCCAGCCCGCCCGATAAAGCCGGACTCCATATTTTATTAAAACTCGCCTGCCTGGTGGTTATCCTTGCGGGTATCCACGCGGCGGCGGATATCATTGTCCAGCTGCTGCTGGCGCTGTTTTTCGCTATCGTCCTCAACCCGCTGGTGACATGGTTTTTACGCCGCGGCATCAGCCGCCCGGTCGCTATCACCATCGTGGTGATGGTGATGCTGGTTGTCCTGACGGCGCTGTTCGGCGTGCTCGCCGCCTCGCTGAGCGAATTTTCCACCATGCTGCCGCAATACAATAAAGAGCTGACGCGCAAGCTGGTCGATCTCCAGCGAATGTTGCCGTTCGTAAACCTGCATATTTCACCGGAACGGATGCTGCGCCGGATGGATTCCGAGAAGGTGATGACCTACGCCACGACCCTGATGACGGGGCTTTCCGGGGCGATGGCCAGCATTCTGCTGCTGGTGATGACGGTGGTGTTTATGCTGTTCGAAGTGCGCCACGTGCCGTATAAGCTGCGTTTTGCCCTGAACAATCCGCAGATCCATATTGCCGGTTTACACCGCGCGCTGAAGGGCGTCTCTAAATATCTGGCGCTGAAAACCCTGCTTAGCCTGTGGACCGGCGTAATTGTCTGGCTGGGGCTGGTATTGCTGGACGTGCAGTTCGCGCTGATGTGGGGCGTACTGGCGTTTTTACTGAACTACGTGCCCAATATCGGCGCGGTGCTCTCCGCCGTCCCGCCGATGATCCAGGCGTTCCTGTTTAACGGATTTTATGAGTGCATGCTGGTGGGGGCGCTGTTCCTCGTCGTGCATATGGTGCTGGGCAACATTCTCGAACCGCGCATGATGGGCCACCGCCTGGGCATGTCAACGATGGTGGTGTTCTTATCGTTGCTGATCTGGGGATGGCTGCTGGGGCCGGTGGGCATGCTGCTCTCCGTGCCGCTTACCAGCGTCTGTAAAATCTGGATGGAAACCACCAAAGGAGGCAGTAAACTCGCCATTCTGCTGGGGCCGGGTCGGCCAAAAAGCCGTTTGCCGGGATAACCGGGTGCAAAGGGTTAAAAGTGACGTTTATTCGCCAGCGCGCCGACAACATTGTAGGATGTGCGCAGCAAATCGCGCTGGCGAACAAAAAGACAACGAAACAGGTTTATCGCGGACGCGCGCAGATGAAATTTACACTCACCATTATCGACTGGCAGGCACGAGCGCCGGGACTCAGCGATGCCGACGCATGGCAGGCGTGGTCACGCCGGTCTGACGCCATCGATCCCGCTGCGCCGCTGGCGAAACTGACCGATCTGCCGATGATGACCGCCCGCCGCCTTAACCCGGGCAGCAGGCAGGCCGTCGATCTTGGCCTGGCCATGCTTCGCAAACACCGCATCGACGCCGTCGTCTACGCCAGCCGTCATGGCGAACTGGAACGCAATTACCGCATTCTGGAAGCGCTGGCGGCAGAGGAGCCCGTTTCACCTACCGATTTTGCGATGTCGGTCCACAACTCGGCGGTTGGCAATTTGACCATCGCTGCCCGCCAGCCGATCGTCTCGTCGTCGGTGTCCGCCGGTATGGATACTTTTCAGCAGAGCTTATACGAGGTGCTGAGCCTGCTGCATGCGGGCTACTCCCGCGTGCTGCTGGTGGATTTCGACGGCCTGCTGCCCGCGTTTTACCACGCCGGGCTGCCGCCCCAGATGCCCGTCTGGCCCTACGCGCTGGCGCTGGTGATTGAAGCCGGAGAGGCGCTCAGCTGTGAAACGCACGGTAAAAGCGCAGGTGAAGAGCCCGCGCTGCCGCAAAGCCTTCAGTTCCTGCGCCATTATCTGAGCGACGACCAACGCTTCACGCTGCCCGGCGAGCGCCTTGAGTGGCAATGGACGCGCCGGTGAGCGGGCTGCTTACTCGCCTCGAACGGCTATGGCGCGTGCTGATGACCGGATTCTGCTTCGCGCTGTTCGGCTTCGGCGGGCTGATGCTGTCGCTGGTGTGGTTTAACCTGCTGCTGATTTTCCAGCGCGACCGCACGAGGCGCCGCCGTCTGGCACGCCGCAGCATCTCCGCCAGCTTTCGCCTGTTCCTCGCGGTGGTACGCGGGGTGGGGGTGCTGGATTACCGCTTCACGAACCTGGACGCGCTGCGCGCCGAGCGCGGCTGCCTGGTGATTGCGAATCACCCTTCGCTGCTGGACTACGTCCTGCTGGCTTCGGTGATGAACGAAACCGACTGTCTGGTGAAAAGCGCATTGCGGCGTAACCCGTTCGTCAGCGGCGCGATCCGCGCGGCCGATTATCTGATTAACAGCGAAGCAGACGCGCTGCTTTCCGCCAGCCAGCAGCGTCTGGCCCAGGGCGACACGCTGCTCATCTTCCCGGAAGGCACCCGCACCCGGGTGGGAGAAGGGATTACCCTGCAACGCGGGGCGGCGAATATCGCCGTTCGCTGCAACAGCGCCGTGCGCGTGGTTATTATCCACTGTAGCGAACGAATGCTGGATAAACAGAGCAGCTGGTATAACGTTCCGCCCAACAAACCTGTTTTCACCGTGGATGTTCGCGAACGCATCAACATTCATGATTTTTATGATGCGAGCCAGCACGAGCCCGCGCTGGCGGCAAGGCAGTTAAACCGGCATATGCAGCATCAGTTAACAACCGGTCTTCAATCTTTGTCAGGAACGAAAGATGCAAGCGCTCTATCTTGAAATTAAGAATCTCATTATCTCTACGCTGAATCTGGAAGAACTTACCCCAGAGGATATTGATACAGACGCCGCGCTGTTTGGCGACGGGCTGGGTCTGGACTCAATCGACGCCCTTGAGCTGGGGCTGGCGGTGAAAAATCAGTACGGCGTAGTGCTTTCTGCCGAAAGCGACGAGATGCGTCAGCACTTCTATTCCGTTGCCACGCTCGCTGCTTTTATCCATCAACAACGCGCCTGAGAATGACCCGCTATGACAGAACAAAAAACGATTTATCAGGAAGTCTCTGCGCTTCTTATTACGCTGTTTGAAGTCGCGCCGGAGGATATTACGCCAGAGGCACGGCTTTACGAAGATCTGGATCTCGACAGCATCGATGCCGTTGATATGGTGGTGCACCTGCAAAAGAAAACGGGCCATAAAATCAAGCCTGAAACCTTCAAAGCGGTGCGCACGGTGCAGGACGTCGTGGACGTTGTGGAACAGCTTCAGCGCGACGCGTAACGTGCGTTCGATTCCGGTACTTCCCGTCCTGACGGGGCTGATGCTGCTGGCATGGCCGTTTTTGATCGGCTTCGGTCTGGCGAATAATAGTCTGCACGGCATCCTGCCCGTGATGGCGCTGGTGCTGCTGTTGCGCGTCTGCCAGGCCCGCCGGCAGGACGGTCCCCTGCGCTATACCCTCGTGAGCGTAGCGCTCGTGGGCATCGTGCTTTGCGCCGCGAGCTATGTCCTGCACGCGCATCGGTGGGTACTGTATTATCCGGTGGCGGTGAATCTGGTCATGCTGGCGGCGTTTGGCGGCTCGCTGTGGACGTCAATGCCTGTCGTCGAACGGCTGGCGCGCCTGCGTGAACCGGATCTCTCCCCCGCCGGGGTACGTTACACGCGCCGGGTGACTCAGGTTTGGTGCGGCTTTTTTATTATCAACGGGGCGATTGCGCTGTTTACCGTGCTGCACGGCGATATCCGCCTGTGGACGCTGTGGAACGGGATGATTGCGTATCTCCTGATGGGCACGCTGGCGATCTGCGAGTGGCTGGTGCGGCAACGGGTGATGAAAAACGATGATTAATCCTCTTCCGCTGGGCCAGTGGCTCAACGCGCCTCGTCCTGACGATACGCCCGTTGCCTGGCGCGGGGAGCGCCGCTGGACGCTCGGCGACCTGCGCCACGACGTCACGCACCTGGTCGACGCGCTGCGTCATGAAGGCGGCGATCGCTGGGCGCTGTGCGTTGAGGACGGCTATCTGTTTATTGTCGCGCTGCTGGCGACGCTGCACGCGGGCAAAACGCCCGTTCTTCCCGGCCACGCCCGCGGCGCGCAGCTTGATGAGCAGCGGGCGCTGTTCAGCGGCATCCTGAGCGATACCGCGCTTGACGTTCAGGGGCGACAGCTGCGGGTGACTTGGGCAACGCGGACGGACCGCGCCTTTTCACCGCTGCCCGATATCGACGAAACGCGCGTGATTGAGCTTTACACCTCCGGCTCGACCGGCACGCCGCAGCGGGTGAGTAAGCCGGTGGTCAGCCTGGATCGCGAAGCCCGCCTGCTGGCGAACCATTTTGGCGATCGCCTGGCGGGCCGTCACGTCGTGGCTTCCGTGGTTCTGCACCACCTCTACGGCCTGACGTTTCGGGTCGTCCTGCCGATGGCGCTCGGCCTGCCGCTGCACGCCAGCCTGCTCAGCTATGCCGAACAGCTCTCTGCCCTGCCCGACGATAAACGCTATCTTTTCATCAGCAGCCCGGCGTTCCTCAGGCGGCTTGACCCGTCGCTGACGCCGCCGCCCGTCGACCTGCTTCTCTCCGCCGGCGGCGTGCTGCCCTGGCGGGATATTGCCGCGGTTCACGGCTGGCTCAGCGTCTGGCCGGACGAGATTTACGGCAGCACGGAAACGGGGGTTATGGCCTGGCGCTACCGTCAGGAGGAAAGCACGCTCTGGGAGCCTTTCCCCGGCGTGACGTTTCACGGCGACCGCGTTTTGTCGCCGCTGATCCACGAGCCGGAGGGGATCGCGCTGGATGATATCCTGCAGTTCACGGCTTACGGGCGGTTCAGCCTCGCCGGGCGTCGGGGGCGGGTGGTGAAAATTGAAGATAAGCGTATTTCGCTCGAGGAAGTCGAGCGCCGCCTGCTGGCGCTGGACGGCATCCGCGAGGCCGCCGCGCTGGCGGTCACGCGCGGCGGGCGTCAGGGCATTGGCGCGCTGCTGGTGCTCAGCGACGAGGCGCGTCTGCACAGAGAAAGAGTGGGTAAAAATGTTCAGGAATCTGCCTGGCGTCGCGCCCTTCGTCCCTGGCTTGAACCGGTTGCCGTACCGCGCTGCTGGCGCATCGTTGATGAAATTCCGGTCAACAGCATGAACAAGCGCGTGACCGCGCAGCTACAGGAGCTATTTCATGAAGATACATGAGATCGAACGCCGCCAGCCCGAGCCCGGGCATCTGGAGATAACGCTCTATCTCGACCCCGGCCTGGTCTGGTTCAGGGGGCATTTCGCCGTACAGCCGCTGCTTCCCGGCGTGGCGCAGCTCGACTGGGTGATGCACTACGCCGCCGCGCTGGCGCCGGGCTATCGCTTTCACAGTATTCAGAACGTGAAGTTCGCGGCCCCGCTGCTGCCTGAGAATACGGTGTCGCTGCTCCTGGCCTGGCAGCCCGAACGCCAGATGCTCACCTTCAGCTATCAGCGCCATGCGGGCGGCGAGCGCCTTACCGCCAGCAGCGGGAAAATTCGCTTATGCCAGTAGCCTTCCGCCCCTGCGTGCTGATCCCGTGCTACAACCACGGCGCGACGATGCCCTCGGTGCTGGCGCGCCTCGCGCCGTTCGATCTGCCCTGCCTGGTGGTGGACGACGGCAGCGATGACTCCACCCGCCGCACGCTTGAAGCGCTGGCGGCGGAGCGACCTCAGGTGACGCTGCTGCGTCTGCCAGAAAACCGCGGTAAGGGCGCGGCGGTGATGCAGGGTCTGGAAGCCTGCGCAGCGCGCGGCTTCACCCACGCCGTTCAGGTGGACGCTGACGGCCAGCACGCTATCGAAGACATCCCCAAACTGCTGGCGCTGGCCGAACGCCACCCGGAGGCGTTAATTTCCGGGCAGCCCGTTTACGATGATTCGATTCCCCGCTCGCGCCTGTACGGACGCTGGATCACGCACGTCTGGGTCTGGATCGAGACCCTCTCCCTGCAGCTGAAAGACAGCATGTGCGGTTTTCGCGTTTACCCTGTCGCACCGGTACTGCGCCTTGCGGCAGAGGTGCCGCTCGGTAAGCGGATGGATTTTGACACCGAGGTGATGGTGCGACTCTACTGGCAGGGCAACGCCAGCTATTTTCTGCCTACCCGCGTGACCTACCCGCCGGACGGGATATCCCATTTCGATGCCCTGAGAGACAACGCGCGCATCTCGCTGATGCATACCCGCCTGTTCCTCGGCATGCTGCCGCGCATGCCCGCGCTGCTGATGCGTCGCCGCGCGCAGCACTGGGCGCGGCAGCAGGAGGTGAAAGGGTTGTGGGGCATGCGCCTGATGCTGCGCGTCTGGCAGCTGCTGGGGCGAAAGGCGTTTACCGTCCTGCTGTGGCCGGTGACCGCCGTCTACTGGCTCACCGCCCGCTCTGCGCGTCAGGCGTCCCGGCAGTGGCTGGCGCGCGTCAGGCGGGTGATGGCGCAGCGGCAAATGCCGCAACCCGCGCGGCTTAACAGCTTTTCCCACTTCCTGCGCTTCGGTCATGCCATGCTCAACAAGGTGGCCAGCTGGCGCGGCGAAATGAAGCTGCATCGCGATCTGGTCTTTGCGCCGGGAACGCAGGAGGCGCTTGGTCTCGACGATCCTCAGGGTAAACTGCTGCTGGCATCGCACCTTGGCGACGTGGAAGCCTGCCGGGCGCTGGCGCAGCGTGAAGGCGCAAAAACCATCAACGCGCTGGTCTTTAGCGATAACGCCAGACGGTTTAAGCAGGTGATGGAGGAGATGGCCCCGCAGGCGGGCATTCACCTGATGCCGGTCACCGACATTGGCCCGGATACCGCCATCCTCATTAAAGAGAAGCTCGATCGCGGCGAATGGGTGGCGATCGTGGGCGATCGCATCGCCGTTACCCCGCAGCGCGGCGGCAGCTGGCGGGTGATCTGGAGCGAGTTCCTGGGCCAGCCCGCGCCGTTCCCGCAGGGGCCGTTTATCCTGGCGTCCATCTTACGCTGCCCGGTGGTGCTCATTTTTGCCCTCTGCCAGCAGGGAAAACTGACCCTGCACTGCGAGCGCTTCGCCGACCCGCTGCTGCTGCCGCGCGGCGAACGCCAGCAGGCGCTACAGCAGACCGTCGACCGCTATGCGCAGCGGCTGGAGCACTACGCGCTCATGTCGCCGCTCGACTGGTTTAATTTTTTCGATTTCTGGCGGCTGCCAGAGGTCAACGAGAAGGAGTAAAGGGTGCTGACCGATCCCCGCTTTACGGCTGAAGTTGAAATCACCGTCCCCTTCCACGACGTCGATATGATGGGCGTGGTGTGGCACGGCAACTACTTCCGTTACTTTGAGATTGCCCGCGAAGCGCTGCTCAACCAGTTTGACTACGGCTATCGCCAGATGAAAGCCTCGGGCTACGTCTGGCCCGTGGTGGATACCCGCGTGAAGTACCGCGACGCGGTGACCTTCGAGCAGCGCATCCGCGTTCGCGCCCGGATTGAAGAGTATGAAAACCGCCTGCGCATCGCCTATCAAATCGTTGACGCGCAAACCGGGAAGCGCACCACCACCGGCTACACCATTCAGGTGGCGGTGGATGAAGCAAGCCGGGAGATGTGCTTTGTCAGCCCGCCCATTCTGTTCGAACGCATGGGGATCGCGCCATGAAATGGATACCTCTTATCGCCCTGCTGCTTAGCCCGCTGGTCAGCGCGGTGACGCTGGATGAACTGCAGCAGCGGTTTGCGGAGCAGCCGGTCGTGCGCGCGCACTTTGAACAGACCCGCACCATCAAGGGCATGCCCCAGCCGCTGCGCTCGCGGGGGGAGATGCTGATCGCCCGTGACGACGGCCTGCTGTGGGATCAACAGGCGCCGTTCCCGATGACGCTGCTGCTGGATGACAAACGGATGGTGCAGGCGATCGGCGGCCAGCCGCCGCAGACCATCACCGCCGACAATAACCCGCAGATGTTCCAGTTCAACCATCTGCTGCGGGCGCTGTTCCAGGCCGACCGTAAGGTACTGGAAGAGAACTTCCGCATCGATTTTCAGGATCGGGGGGAAGGCCGCTGGTCGCTGGTGCTGACGCCAGTCACCACACCGCTGGACAAGATTTTCGCCACCCTTGATTTGCAGGGTGCCCTCTATCTGGAGTCTATTCGCCTGAACGACAGGCAGGGCGACACGACGGATATCGCCCTTTCCCGCCACCAGCTTACGCCCGCTCGCCTGACCGATGCAGAACGCCAACGCTTTGCCGCACCGTAACCCTCTGCGCCCGGCGCTGCTGTGGGCTGGGTTATGCCTGATCCTGCTCGTCGTGCTGCTGTCGCTGCTGCCCGGCGCGCGGCTGAACAGCAGCGTGCTCGCCATGCTGCCGAAACAGACGCTCGGGGCCGTTCCTCCGGCCCTCAACGACGGGTTTATGCAGCGCCTGGACCGCCAGCTCGTCTGGCTGGTCAGCCCCGGCAAACGGCCGGACCCGCGCGTGGCGCAGCAGTGGTTAACTCTGCTGCAACGCAGCCAGGCGCTCAGCGAGGTAAAAGGCCCGCTGGACGCCGCCGGGCAACGGGCGTGGGGGGATTTTTTCTGGCAGCACCGCAATGGTCTGATCGATCCGGCCACCCGCGCCCGCCTGCAAAACGGCGGAGAGGCGCAGGCCCGGTGGATCCTGTCGCAGCTTTACTCCGCCTTTTCCGGCGTGAGCGGCAGGGAGCTGCAAAACGATCCGCTGATGCTGACGCGCGGCGCGCAGCTCGCGCTGGCGAAGAACAGCCAGAAGATGCAGCTGATGGACGGCTGGCTGGTGACGAAAGATGAGGCCGGAAACTACTGGTATCTGCTGCACGGCGAGCTGGCGGGCTCCTCGTTTGATATGCAGCAAACCCACCGGCTGGTGACCACCCTTAACGCGTTGCAGCAGACGCTGAAAGCCCGGTATCCACAGGCGCAGCTGCTTTCGCGCGGAACGGTGTTCTACAGCGATTACGCCAGCCAGCAGGCCAAACGGGATATTTCCACGCTCGGCGTCGCCACGGTGCTCGGCGCGATCCTGCTGATTGTGTCGGTGTTCCGCTCCGTGCGCCCGCTGCTGCTGAGCCTGCTCTCAATTGCCATCGGCGCGCTGGCGGGCACGGTCGCGACGCTCCTGCTGTTCGGCGAGCTGCATCTGATGACGCTGGTGATGAGCATGAGCATCATCGGTATCTCGGCGGACTATACGATTTACTACCTCACGGAGCGGATGGTGCACGGCGCGATACAGACGCCCTGGCAGAGCCTGGAGAAAGTGCGTAACGCGCTGCTGCTGGCGCTGCTGACCACCGTCGTGGCGTATCTTTTCATGATGCTGGCCCCCTTCCCAGGCATTCGGCAGATGGCGGTGTTCGCCGCCGCAGGGCTGAGCGCCTCGTGCCTGACGGTGATTTTCTGGCATCCGTGGCTGTGCCGGGGAATGCCGGTTCGCCCGGTTCCCCTGAGCGGGGTGATGCAGCGCTGGCTGAACGCCTGGCGCAACGGTAAAGCCCTCTCCGTCGGGCTGCCGGTGGCGCTGGCGCTGCTCTCCGCCATCGGGATCGCCAGCCTGCAGGTTGATGACGATATCGCCCAGCTTCAGGCGCTGCCGCAGGACATACTGGCCCAGGAAAAAGCCATCACCGTCCTGACCGGGCAGAACGTCGATCAGAAGTGGTTTGTGGTGTACGGCGCGTCGGCTCAGCAAACGCTGGAGCGGCTGGAGGCGTTTACCCCGGCGCTGGCGCAGGCGCAAAAAGCCGGCGAGTTTTCCCGCTGGCGCACCCTGCCGCTGAACTCGCTGACGCGCCAGGAGAGCGATCTGCATCTGCTGCGCGGCGCCGCGCCGACGGTAACGAACATGCTGCAAAGCGCGGGGATGAACGCCGTGAAACCGAATCTGAACGCCATGCCCGTCAGCGTGGAGGCGTGGCTCGCGAGCCCCGCCAGCGAGGGCTGGCGACTGCTGTGGCTGACGCTGCCGGACGGTAAAAGCGGCGTGCTGGTTCCGGTCGACGGCGTCAGAGACAGCGCCGCACTCGGCGAGCTGGCCGCCCGCCATGCAGGGGTCGTCTGGGTCGACCGTAAGGCCAGCTTCGACAGCCTGTTTGCGCTCTACCGCGCGCTGCTGACGGGGCTGCTGTGCGTGGCGCTGGCGGTGATTGCCTGCGGCGCGGTGGTGCGTCTCGGCTGGCGAAAAGGGCTGGTGGCCCTGGTGCCGTCCGTGCTGTCGCTGGGCGGCGGGCTGGCGGCGCTGGCCGTGGCTGGCCACCCGGTGAACCTGTTTTCCCTGCTGGCGCTGGTGCTGGTTCTGGGCATTGGCATCAACTACACGCTGTTTTTCAGCAACCCGCGCGGTACGCCGCTGACCTCCATGCTGGCAATTACCCTTGCCATGATGACTACCCTGCTGACGCTGGGGATGCTGGTGTTCAGCACCACCCAGGCCATCAGCAGTTTTGGCATTGTGCTGGTGAGCGGTATCTTTACCGCGTTCCTGCTCGCTCCGCTGGCGATGCCCGCTAACAAAGAGAACACACCATGACCCGTTTTATTCGCCTGGCGACGGTCGTGATGGCCCTGCTGCTGGCGGGATGTAGCCATACGACGAACCGCGATGACGCGCGCCCTCAGGCCTGGCTACAGCCGGGCACCCGCGTCACGCTACCGCCGCCGGGCATCACCCCGGCGATTCGTTCGCAGCAGCTTCTGACCGGCAGCTTTAAGGGTCAAACCCAGTCGCTGCTGGTAATGCTGAACGCAGACGAACATAAAGTAACGCTTGCCGGCCTCTCCTCCGTCGGGATCCGCCTGTTCCTCGCCACCTACGACGAGACCGGGATCCACACCGAGCAGTCGGTTGTGATGCCGCAGCTGCCGCCAGCCAGCCAGGTACTGGCCGATGTGATGCTTAGCCACTGGCCGCTCCGCGCCTGGCAGCCGCAGTTGCCGAAAGGCTGGACGCTGAACGATACTGACGCCAGACGCGAACTGCGCAACCCCGACGGCAAACTGGTTACGGAGATTGTTTACCTGAACCGCAGCGGCAAACGCGAGCCGGTCAGCATTGTGCAGCACGTTTTTAACTACCACATCACCATTCAATATCTGGGTGACTGAGATGATTTACCTTTCTGCGGTTGGCATGGTCAACGCCCTGGGCAACTCGGCTGATGAAATAGCGGCAAACCTGAACGCAGGCGTGGCGCCCGGGATGCGTCCGCGCGCGGGCTGGCTACAGGGCTTACCGGAGGCCGTGCTGGGAGGCGTTGAGGGTGAACTTCCGCTGATACCCGAGCGTTTTTCCGCCCATCGCAGCCGCAACAACCAGCTGCTGCTGGCGGCGCTGGCGCAAATCCGGCCCGCGGTTGAGGCGGCCATTAACCGCGCAGGACGCGACCGCGTGGCGGTGGTGCTGGGCACCAGCACCTCCGGGCTGGACGAGGGCGATGAAAACGTGCGCCTCTCCCGGAGCGGCGAGCGCAGCCCGCAGTGGCAATATCCGCAGCAGGAGCTCGGCGATCCGTCGCGCTTTCTCGCCAGCTGGCTTGAGCTGGACGGCCCGGCGTATACCATCTCGACGGCCTGCTCCTCCAGCGCGCGGGCGATTATCAGCGGGCGTCGCCTGATCGACGCCGGGCTGGTGGACGTCGCCATCGTCGGCGGGGCAGACAGCCTGAGCCGCATGCCGGTTAACGGCTTCAACAGCCTGGAGTCACTTTCGCCGACCCTGTGCGAGCCGTTTGGCCGCGACCGTCGGGGGATCACCATTGGTGAAGCGGCGGCGCTCATGGTGCTGACCCGCGAGCCGGGAGAAATTGCGCTTCTGGGCGCGGGAGAATCCAGCGATGCGTACCATATTTCCGCCCCGCATCCGCAGGGTGAAGGGGCGATCCGCGCCATCAACCAGGCGCTGAACGAGGCGGGCATCACGGCGGAGGACGTAGGCTATATCAACCTGCACGGCACCGCCACGCCGCTGAACGATCGGATCGAGGCGCAGGCGATCCACGACCTCTTTGGCGAACGCGTGCCGTGCAGCTCGACGAAACACCTAACCGGCCACACGCTGGGCGCCGCCGGGGTCACGGAGGCCGCCCTGAGCTGGCTGATCCTGACCCGCGGCCTGCCGCTGCCGCCGCAGGATTTTTCCCGCTACGCGCCGGACGACACGCTCCCCGCCTGCGGCTTGCTGCACCACAGCGCGCCGCTGAAAAAGCCGACGATCCTGTCGAACTCGTTCGCGTTTGGCGGCAATAACGCCAGCCTTCTGCTGGGGAGAGTGTGATGCGCTATTTACCGCCAGGCGATTATCTTCCTCACGACGCGCCGATGATGCTGCTCGAAACCGTTGAAAGCGTCACCGACGACAGCGCCGTCTGCCGCGTGACGGTAAACGGGCAGGGCGTCCTTGCGCCCTTTCTGAACGCTAATGGCGACCTGCCCGGCTGGTTTGCGCTGGAGCTGATGGCCCAGACCGTGGGCGTCTGGTCTGAGTGGCACCGGATGCAAAAAGGGCTGCCGCACTGTGCGCTGGGTATGGTGCTGGGCGCGCGCGAGCTGGCGTGCGGCGCGGGGCATTTTGCCGCAGGCAGCACGCTGAACGTCACCATCGAACGCCTGATGCAGGATGAACGCTTCGGCAGCTTCGAGTGCGCCGTTCAGTGCGACGGCGTGCCCCTCGCCACGGGCCGCGTGAATACCTTCCAGCCGAGCGAGGATGAATTAACCACACTTTTCAACCAGGGAACACCATCATGAGTCTGAGTCGATCCGTACTGGTCACCGGGGCCAGCAAAGGCATTGGCCGCGCCATCGCCCTTCAGCTTGCGGCGGACGGTTTTACCGTCGGCGTGCACTACCATCGTGATGAGGCGGGCGCGCAGGAGACGCTGGATGCGATTGTCCGGGCGGGCGGCGCGGGCCGTTTACTCACGTTCGACGTGGGCAACCGCGAGCAGTGCCGCACGGTGCTGGAGCAGGAGATCGCCGATCGCGGCGCGTTTTATGGCGTGGTAAGTAACGCCGGCATTACCCGCGACGGCGCGTTTCCGACGCTCAGCGAGGATGACTGGGACCGCGTGATCCACACCAATCTCGACAGTTTTTATAACGTCATCCACCCCTGCATTATGCCGATGATTGGCACTCGCAGGGGCGGGCGGATCGTCACCCTGTCGTCGGTGTCAGGCATTATGGGCAACCGTGGGCAGGTGAACTACAGCGCGGCCAAAGCCGGGATTATCGGGGCCACCAAAGCGCTCGCCACCGAGCTGGCGAAACGCAAAATCACCGTCAACTGCATCGCGCCGGGGCTGATTGATACCGGCATGATCGAGATGGACGAGGCCGCGCTGAACGCGGCGATGTCGATGATACCCATGCAGCGCATGGGCCAGGCCGAGGAGGTGGCCGGGCTGGCGAGCTACCTGATGTCGGATAAGGCAGGCTACGTGACGCGCCAGGTGATTTCGATTAACGGAGGCATGCTATGACCCGCCGGGTAGTGATTACGGGCACGGGCGGCGTTACCGCGTTTGGCGAGGACTGGCCGACCATTTCGCGCCGCCTGCGCGGGTATGAAAATGCGGTGCGCACCATGACGGAGTGGCAGGCGTATGACGGCCTGCAAACCCTGCTCGCCGCGCCGATTGAAGGCTTCACCCTCCCCGCTCACTACACCCGCAAGCGCATTCGCGCCATGGGCCGCGTGTCGCTGCTTTCAACCCGCGCCACCGAACTGGCGCTGGAGCAGGCGGGCCTGATCGACGACGCGGTGCTCACCAACGGTCAGACCGGGATCGCCTACGGCTCGTCGACGGGCAGCACCGGGCCGGTCAGCGAGTTTGCCTCCATGCTCACGGAAAAGCACACCCATAACATCACCGGCACCACCTACGTGCAGATGATGCCGCACACCACTGCGGTCAACACCGGGCTGTTCTTTGGCCTGCGCGGACGGGTGATCCCAACGTCGAGCGCCTGCACCTCCGGCAGCCAGGCGATTGGCTACGCCTGGGAAGCGATTCGTCACGGATACCAGACGGTGATGGTGGCGGGCGGCGCGGAAGAGCTGTGCCCCTCGGAAGCGGCGGTTTTCGATACCCTGTTTGCCACCAGCCAGCGTAACGACGCGCCGAAAACCACGCCGTCGCCGTTTGACGTTCAGCGCGACGGCCTGGTGATTGGCGAAGGGGCTGGCACCTTAATTCTGGAAGAGCTGGAGCACGCCACCGCGCGCGGGGCGACAATTTATGGCGAGATCGTGGGCTTTGCCACCAACTGCGATGCGGCGCACATCACTCAGCCCCAGCGTGAAACCATGCAGGTGTGTATGGAGCAGTCGCTGGCGATGGCCGGTCTACAGCCTCAGGACATCGGCTACATTTCTGCCCACGGCACGGCGACCGACCGCGGGGATATCGCCGAGAGCCAGGCGACCGCCGCCATTTTCGGCGACGGGGTGCCCATTTCATCCTTAAAGAGCTACTTCGGCCATACTCTGGGCGCCTGCGGAGCGCTGGAAGCCCTGCTGAGCCTGCACATGATGCGGGAGGGCTGGTTCACGCCGACGCTCAATTTAAGACAACCGGATGAGCAATGTGGCGCTTTAGATTATATTATGGGGGAAGCCCGCCCGATTGACTGCGAATTTATACAGAGCAATAACTTTGCCTTTGGCGGCATCAATACCTCGATAATCATCAAACGCTGGGCGTAACTATGTACCAGTTTGTACTGGGAAAGATCTCCACCCTTAGCGCGGACCCGCTGGCGTCAACGCTCGCAGACAGGGCACCTCAGGGTGCACGACGCGCTTCCTGGCTTGCAGGCCGGACGCTGCTCGCCAGAACCTTATCCCCCTCGCCTCTCCCCGAGATAATCTACGGCGAGCAGGGAAAACCGGCCTTCGCTAGCGGCCATCCGCTGTGGTTTAACCTGAGCCACAGCGGGGACGACATTGCCCTGCTGCTGAGCGACGAAGGCGAAGTTGGCTGCGATATTGAAGCGATCCGCCCGCGCGAGAACTGGCAGGCGCTGGCGAATGCCGTCTTCAGCCTTACCGAACATGCCGAGCTGGAGCGTGAAGCGCCGGAAGAGCAGCTTTCCGCCTTCTGGCGCATCTGGACGCGCAAAGAGGCCATCGTCAAACAGCGCGGCGGCAGCGCGTGGCAGATTGTCAGCATTGACAGCACCGCGCAGCCGCTGCCGGTCAGCCAGCTACGCGTCGGCTCGCTGAGCCTTGCGGTCTGCACGCCCACGCCCTTCACCCTGACGGCGGAATTAATCGCTTATTCCGGTACCTCTGCGGCATAAAAAAACGGCCATTCCGGTAAAACCGCAATGGCCGATGTGCATTTAACGCGTTGCGAAGCTTATTTTAAATTTTCAGGGAAGTTTGCCGGCAGCTCGCTGGCGGCACACGCAATAACGCTGTCATCGTTGGCGCCGCAGTCGCGTACAAAGGTAATCGTCGCAAATTCATCAATCACCTCCGTCGGATAGGCCGGACCGGCATCACGGTAGCTGTTCATCAGCGGAATGTGATCGTTCTGGAAGCAGACGGTTTTTTCCGGATTGTTCATGACCCAGCGCGGGAAGAAGATGGTGCCGTGAAACAGGCTGTCGCCCAGGTTCACAATCAGGCTTACGTCGGTACCGGTTGGCTCCGTCCAGGAAATTTTATAGATGCTCTCCCCGACGCGAACGATGTACGCCTGCTGATCTTTCACCCAACGGTTGCCCACCAGACCGCTGTGAATACGGTAGTCGAGGGTATTCTCGTTTTTGACGTAAATTTCGTAGTTCCAGCCATTATCGTAGGTATAAACCAGATGTTTGCCGACGAAGCCGCTTAAGTCATGTTTGTCGAAGGTGCTCATAAGATGTCTCCTTTGTTTTGATGAGGCTATCGTACCCCTTCAAAAAATGAATGAATAACGCTATGTTTGAATCAAATTCATCCAAAATTTAGATTGATCATGCATAAGACGACGCTGGAACAATGGGCCCTGCTGGAGAGAGTAGTTGAGGCTGGCAGCTTTGCCAGAGCTGCGGAGGAGACGCACCGCAGCCAGTCCTCGGTCAGCTATAACCTGTCGCTTTTGCAGGAGCGGCTTGGCGTGGCGCTGTTAATGACTGAAGGCAGGCGGGCGGTGCTGACCCCGGCGGGAGAACTGTTGCTGAATCAGGTGAAGCCGCTGCTGAAAGCCTTCGCCTACGTTGAGACGCGCGCCGCCACCCTGCGCAGCGGTATGCGAACCCGTATCGATCTGATGGTAGACAGTATTTTTCCGCGCGGCCGGCTGTTTGCGATTTTGCGCCAGTTCCAGCAGCGGTATCCGCAAACGCAGGTGCGGCTCACCGAGGTGCTGGAAAACAGCCGGGAGGATGCGCTCAATGATGAAGCCGACGTGATGGTCTTAACCCGCCGCCAGGACATTACCGGGCTGGGTGAATGGCTAATGAACATTGATTTTATCGCCGTCGCGCATCATGCGCACCCGCTTTTTGCGCTGGACACGCCGCTAAATGACGAGACGCTGCGGCCGTGGCCACGCATTCAGATCGCAGACAGCCAGCCCGCCGTTCGCCCGGGCGGCGAGTCGTGGACCTTTTCCACCATAGATGCCGCGATCGAGGCGGTGATGTATCAGGTTGGGTACGGCTGGCTACCGGAAGAACGCATTCAGCCCCAGCTTCAGCAAGGCATACTCAAAACCCTGCCCCTCAGCCACGGCGTTCGACGCGCCACGCCGCTTCACCTCATCGTTAAGCGCTCCCTTAGCCCGCTGGACGAGCAGGTTGAGACGTTGTTGCGCCTTTTTAAGCAGGAGCCGTCATCGTCAACTGCTACGCTTTAAGGTCTGAAGGTTAAGACAACAAGGAGCGAACGATGAAAATCGATTTAACGGGGAAAGCGGCGCTGGTGACCGCATCAACCGGCGGGATTGGCTTCGCCATCGCCCGCGGGCTGGCGGAAAGCGGTGCGGAAGTGATTGTGAACGGGCGCAGCATCGACTCGGTAAATAAGGGCATTCAGGCGCTGCAGCAGGTGGTGCCAGGCGTACAGGTTCGTGCCGCCGTCGCCGATCTCAGCTCGCCGGAAGGCGTAGACGAATTGCTCAGGGTCGCCTCGCAGGTCGATATTCTGGTCAATAACGCCGGGATTTATGGTCAGCAGGATTTTTACTCCACCGACGACGATACCTGGGAACGCTACTGGCAAACCAACGTGATGTCCGGCGTGCGGCTCTCCCGCGCCCTGCTGCCGGGCATGGTGCAAAAAGGCTGGGGCCGCGTGGTGTTCATCTCGTCAGAATCGGCCTGCAATATTCCTGCGGACATGATCCATTATGGCGTAACGAAGACCGCGCAGCTCTCCCTGGCGCGCGGGCTGGCGAAGTTCGTGGCCGGCAGCGGCGTTACCGTGAACAGCGTGCTGCCCGGGCCGACAATGTCGGACGGCTTCGCCGCGATGATGAAAGACGAGATGGAGAGAACCGGTAAATCGCTGGAACAGCTGGCGAACGCGTTTGTGATGGCGAACCGCCCCAGCTCGGTTATTCAGCGCGCCGCGACGGTTGAAGAAGTGGCCAATATGGTGGTGTATGTCTGTTCAGTGCAGGCCTCCGCTACCTCCGGCGCGGCGCTGCGCGTCGACGGTGGCGTAGTGGATGACATAGTTTGACCCGTCAGTCACAGGTTAGAGAAAAAATGAGGACTGATATAAGGACTGTGAAGATAAAGCAGGTAAACTAGTGAACAGAATGTGTATTTAAGCTAAGACGTATTTATGACCAATATGATTGCCGACGAAGCCGTGGCCAGATCCAGCGTGCTCTCTGTCTTTGACTTTGATGGTACGTTGACGCACCACGACAGCTTTATTCCCTTCCTGCGCTTTGCCTTTGGCAAGCGCTACTTTGCGGGCCGCCTGGTGCGGATGGCCCTGCCCACGCTGCACTGCGTGCGCCGCAAGCTGACGCGTGATGAGCTGAAAGAGGTGCTGATTAAAACCTTCCTGACGGGGGTGGATGAGCACTGGTTACGCCAGCAGGCAGAGGCCTTTTGTGAAAAATACTGGAGCAAGCTGATGCGCCCGGAAGGCGTTATGGCCGTGGCTAACGAAGTCAACTCCGGTGCGGAAGTGACGATTTGCTCCGCCTCCCCGGCGCTGGTATTACAGCCGTGGGCCGACAGGCTCGGCATTAAGCTGATTGGCACGCAGCTGGAGGTGAAAGACGGCAAGCTGACCGGGCGGATCACCGGCAACAACTGCCGCTGCGCGCAGAAAGTGGCGAGGCTGGAGAAGGTGTATGGCGACCTGAACGCGTATCACCTGCGCGCCTGGGGCGACACGCGAGGCGACCACGAGTTGCTGGCGGCGGCGCAGGATCCGCACTGGCGGCACTTCCATCATCCGCGCAAGCGCCGGAACTCACCGATTAAGGGGTAAGCGCGGTCTTTTACCCTCACCCCGGCCCTCTCCCACAGGGAGAGGGAGAAAACCAAATCGTAGGCCCGGTAAGCGAAGCGCCACCGGGCGGTACATCAGGCTTCACGTTTCGCCGGGAACATCACGCTCGCAATAATCCCCAGCGCCAGCACGCCTAATACCACGAACAGGCTGGCCGTTGCGCCAATGCTGTAACCGTGATGCCAGAAGTGGTCGGTGGCATTTAGCCCCAGCTTGAACGCCACGAAGAACAGCAGCAGCACTACCGCTTTCTCCAGATGCACCAGATACTGCTTAAGCGCCTCCAGCACGAAGTAGAGGGTACGCAGGCCGAGGATCGCGAACATCATTGCGCTGTAGATAATCAGCGGCTCGCGGCTGACGGCAATGATCGCGGGGACGGAGTCAAACGCGAACATGACGTCGGACAGCTCCACCACCGCGACGCAGAGCAGCAGCGGCGTCGCGTAGCGCTTCGCCTTCTTCACGCGGCCTACCATCACATCCTTGTTTTCAGGCTTCTCCAGTTCGGCATCCACCTCTTTCTGGGTCAGGATAAACGCATGGCTGCTGATTTTTGGCCAGACCGGATAGAAGCGTTTTACCAGGCGGTACGCCAGGTGACCGGAGTAATCTTCCACCTCGTCGCTCTCTTCATTGCGCCTCAGCATCATCACCGCCGTCCAGCCAACGACCAGCGCAAAAATGACCTCAACGTATGGCCCCAGGCTCAGCAGGCTGGTGCCGATAGCAACAAAAATACCGCGGAACACGATCGCCCCCAGCACGCCCCAGTAGAGCACGCGGTGGCGATACTTATCCGGCACGCCGAACCAGGCGAAGATCGCCATCATCACGAACAGGTTGTCGACGGAGAGAACCTCTTCCAGCGCATAGCCGGTGAGGAACAGGCTCGCCATCTCCGCGCCGTGGTGCACGTATAAGAAGCCGGCAAACGCCATGGCCATCATGACCCAGAAGATGGACCACATGGCCGCGCTTTTCAGCGAGATCGGTTTATCGTGACGGTGCATGAAGAGGTCGATAAACATCGCCCCAACGGCCATCACCACAAAGACAACAACGGTTTCCGTCGGGAAACCGAGATGAGCAGCAGACATAGACAACCCTTTTTTAGATACAAACACCATGCAGACAATAAAAAAAGCGTGGAACCGCCAGCAACGCGGCACGCTAAAAATAAATATTAACCTTTCTTTTCAGCGAGTGCCTGCGCGCATGCCCAGGCACTGGCCCACGCCCACTGGAAGTTATACCCGCCGAGCCAGCCGGTTACGTCCATCACTTCGCCAATAAAATAGAGGCCCGGCACGTTGCGGGCTTCCATCGTGCGCGAGGAAAGCTCATTCGTGTCAACGCCGCCCAGCGTTACTTCCGCCGTGCGGTAGCCCTCGGTGCCGTTTGGCTGCACGCGCCAGTTCGTCAGCGTTTCCACCAGCGTTTCCTGCTCGCGGCTGTTCAGCTGCTTAAGCGACACGTCCGGGATCTGCCCTAACGCCTGCAGACACTCCACAAGACGCTTCGGCAGCTGCATCGCCAGGGTATTTTTCAGGCTCTGATTCGGGTGCGCGGCGCGCTGTTCGTTAAAGAACGCGTCCAGATCGCAATCCGGTATCAGGTTCACGGTGACGAACTCTCCCGGCTGCCAGTAGCTGGAGATCTGCAACACCGCCGGCCCCGAGAGGCCGCGATGGGTAAAGAGCAGGTTTTCGCGGAATACCGTACCGTCTTCGGCAGTGATGACCGACGGAACCGACACGCCGGAAAGCGTCTGAAGCTGCTCAAGCAGCGGCTTATGCAGCGTGAACGGCACTAGCCCGGCGCGGGTTGGCAGCACCTTCAGGCCAAACTGCTCGGCGATTTTGTAGCCAAACGGCGAGGCGCCGAGCCCCGGCATCGAGAGGCCGCCGCTGGCGATCACCAGATTATCGGCGCTGACGGTTTCGCCGTTGAGCTGCAGCGTGTACCCCTGCTCGTCGCGCGCGACCCCGAGCACTTCCGTGCGCAGGCGCATGACCACCCCGCCTTTCTCGCACTCGGCCACCAGCATATCGACAATCTGCTGGGCGGAGTCATCGCAGAACAGCTGTCCCAGCGTCTTCTCATGCCAGGCGATGCCGTGTTTACCCACCAGTTCAATGAAATCCCACTGGGTGTATCGCGCCAGCGCAGATTTACAAAAATGGCGGTTCTGGCTCAGATAGGCCGCCGGCTCGACATAAAGGTTGGTGAAGTTACACCGCCCGCCGCCGGACATGACGATCTTACGGCCAGGCTTTTTTCCGTTATCCAGCAGCAGCACGCGACGACCCGCCTGTCCGGCCATTGCCGCACAAAACATACCCGCCGCACCGGCGCCAATTACTACGGCATCAAACCTTTCCACGTCAAAATCCTCTTCGTTAACTGCCGCGGATTGTAAAGTTTCCTCAGTGGTCGCACCAGCGTAAAAAGATATTACAAAGCCATTCCATTGATATTTAAAGATTATCCTTTCAGGCACATTTCTCAAATCAGGTGGTATGTCAAAAAAAGTCTATATTTCACTTTGCCCGTTGCGCATTTGTCCTGGATAATGCGCCGCGTTCATGTCCTCAAAATGGCGTAACGTCCTATGCTACATTTGTTTGCCGGCCTGGATTTACATACCGGGCTTTTATTATTGCTTGCTCTGGTTTTTGTGTTGTTTTACGAAGCGATCAACGGCTTCCACGACACCGCAAACGCAGTCGCAACGGTTATCTACACTCGCGCAATGCGATCGCAGCTTGCGGTTGTTATGGCGGCGGTATTTAACTTTTTTGGTGTCCTCCTGGGCGGACTGAGCGTTGCGTATGCGATCGTGCATATGCTGCCAACGGATCTGCTGCTTAACGTTAGTTCTGGTCATGGCCTTGCCATGGTGTTCTCAATGCTGCTTGCCGCCATTATCTGGAACCTCGGTACCTGGTATTTCGGCCTGCCTGCATCCAGTTCTCACACCCTTATCGGCGCGATTATCGGTATCGGGTTAACCAACGCCCTGATGACCGGCACATCGGTTGTTGATGCGCTGAACCTGCCTAAAGTGCTGGGCATTTTTGGCTCTCTCATCATCTCCCCTATCGTGGGTCTGGTCGTTGCGGGTGGATTAATTTTCATTCTGCGCCGCTACTGGAGCAACACGAAGAAACGCGCGCGCATCCACCTCACGCCAGCAGAGCGTGAAAAGAAAGACGGCAAGAAAAAGCCGCCGTTCTGGACGCGTATCGCTCTGATCGTTTCCGCCATCGGCGTTGCCTTCTCTCACGGTGCTAACGACGGTCAGAAAGGGATTGGTCTGGTGATGCTGGTTCTGATTGGCGTCGCACCGGCGGGATTCGTGGTTAACATGAATGCCTCTGGCTACGAGATCACCCGTACCCGTGATGCGGTGAACAACGTTGAAACGTACTTCCAGCAGCACCCGGATCTGCTGAAGAAAGCAACCGGCGTAGACCAGCTTATCCCTTCTCCTGACTCTGGCGCACTGACTGCACCGGGCGAGTTCCATTGCCACCCGGCAAACGCGATTAACGCGCTGGAACGTGCGAAGGGCATGCTGGCCGATATCGAAAGCTACGACAAACTGGCTGTTGAACAGCGCGGACAGCTGCGTCGCATCATGCTCTGCATCTCCGACGTGACCGATAAAGTCGCGAAGCTGCCAGAGGTGACTGCTGACGACAAACGTCTGCTGAAGAAACTGAAAGGCGATATGCTCAACACCATTGAGTACGCGCCAATCTGGATCATCATGGCCGTCGCGCTGGCGCTGGGTATCGGTACGATGATTGGCTGGCGTCGTGTGGCGACCACCATCGGCGAGAAGATCGGTAAGAAAGGCATGACCTATGCGCAGGGTATGTCCGCGCAGATGACGGCGGCGGTTTCTATCGGTCTGGCAAGCTACACCGGTATGCCGGTATCAACAACCCACGTACTCTCCTCTTCCGTGGCAGGTACCATGATTGTTGACGGCGGCGGTTTGCAGCGTAAAACCGTGACCAACATTCTGATGGCCTGGGTGTTTACCCTCCCGGCGTCCATCCTGCTGTCTGGCGGTCTGTACTGGATTTCGCTGAAGCTGATTTAATCGGTTGAAGGCGACAAAAAAGCGGGTCAGGAAACTGACCCGCTTTTTTTATGCTCAGTGCCAAATCATCAGTGCAATCATACTCACCAGCACCAGGCCACAGAGGGCGCTGGTCAAAATGAACTGACGACGCAGGCGCTCGCAGCGACGGATAAACTCTTCATCGTGGTGATCGCGGTAGCGCTGGTAGTAGATATACCCCACCAGACGCATCTGCTTGCTGGGCTGCCCGTGCGAGGTGAAGAACCCTCCACCGTCCACATACTGATAAAGCAACGGATCGCAACCACGAAGTACCACTAACAGCGCACGTAACGATGAGAAGTAGCGCGCCATATTCACTATGCAAACCACGCATAACGCCCAAAACAATGCGACGGTGCTAATCATACATCCTCCCCGGCGTCCGCCCACGAAGCGAGGCTCCTGAGCTACCGCACACCAATGCCCTGACAGACAGTTCAGTGAAAGAATGACTAAAAGTCGATCCGGTTCGCGTTTTGATATCCGAACGGCTCATTGAATAGTGTAGGAGATCCGTTAATTTTTTTGCCACAAGGTTAATCGTTATCAACACCAAAGCTTGAAAAATATGTTTAACTGGGCCGTAATGAAAGCATCAGACGACGCTTTCCCATTTAGTCATCGATAACTTAAGGAAGGAGTAACACTATGGCTTACAAACACATTCTTATCGCGGTAGACCTCTCCCCGGAGAGCAAAGTGCTGGTTGATAAAGCAGTCTCTATGGCACGTCCCTACAACGCGAAAGTTTCGCTGATTCACGTTGATGTGAATTACTCCGACCTTTACACCGGTCTGATCGACGTGAATCTTGGCGATATGCAGAAGCGCATCTCCGAAGAGACTCACCACGCGCTGAGCGAGCTTTCCACCAACGCGGGCTATCCGATCACCGAAACCTTAAGCGGTAGCGGCGACCTGGGCCAGGTGCTGGTTGATGCGATTAAAAAATACGATATGGACCTGGTGGTATGCGGTCATCATCAGGACTTCTGGAGCAAGCTGATGTCTTCAGCGCGCCAGCTGATTAACACCGTGCATGTGGATATGCTGATTGTTCCTCTGCGCGACGAAGAAGACGAGTAAGTGCATTAAATTCCCCTCACCCTAACCCTCTCCCACAGGGAGAGGGAACGATCGAGCCCCTCGCCCCTATGGGGAGAGGGGTTGGGGTGAGGGGATATAAATATCAAACCGGTGTCCTTTGGTGGTCACCGCATTGGTCGTGGCAACGTCCGCCAGCGGCGGCGCGTAGTCAGGCCGTTTCACCACCACCCGCTTCGTTGCAAGCTGGCGGGCAGGCTCCAGCAGGCCGTCCGCATCTAAATCCGGCCCCACCAGCGACTGAAACACCCGCATCTCTTTCTTCACCAGCGCGCTTTTTTGCTTGTGCGGGAACATGGGGTCGAGGTAAACCACCTGCGGGCGCGGCGCAATGTCCGTCAGGGCCGTCAGGCTTGACGCGTGGATCAGCTGCAAACGCTCCTGCAACCACGGGCCGATTTCCGGGTCCGCGTAACCTCGCGCCAGCCCGTCGTCGAGCAACGCGGCGACAACCGGGTTACGCTCCAGCATCCGCACGCGGCAGCCCACCGAGGCCAGCACAAACGCGTCGCGCCCTAGCCCCGCCGTGGCGTCAACCACGTCCGGCAGATAGCTCCCTTTAATGCCGACCGCTTTGGCCACCGCTTCGCCCCGGCCGCCGCCGAACTTGCGCCGGTGCGCCATCGCTCCGCCGACAAAATCGACAAAAATCCCGCCGAGCTTCGGTTCGTCGCGCTTGCGCAGCTCGAGATGTTCCGGCGTCATCACCAGCGCCATCAGGTTGTCTTCATCGTGCTCCAGCCCCCAGCGGGCCGCCAGAACAGATAAGGCGCCGTCTCCGGCGCCCGTTTCATCTACTAAGCAGATCTTCACGTAGCAATCAGCCTTTGATCCCGTAATGCTCCAGCATCGCATCCAGCTGCGGCTCGCGGCCACGGAAGCGTTTGAACAGCTCCATCGGCTCTTCTGAACCACCGCGGGTCAGAATGTTGTCGAGGAACGACTGCCCGGTTTCGCGGTTGAAGATCCCCTCCTCTTCGAAGCGAGAGAAGGCATCTGCCGCCAGCACGTCGGCCCACAGGTAGCTGTAGTAGCCCGCCGCGTAGCCGCCTGCAAAGATATGGCTGAACGCGTGCGGGAAGCGTCCCCAGGCAGGCCCTGGAATAACCGCGACCTGCTTTTTAATCTCGGCCAGGGTCTCGAGGATTTTTGCACCCTGCTCCGGGCTGAACTCGGCGTGCAGGCGGAAGTCGAACAGGCCGAACTCCAGCTGGCGCAGGATAAACATCGCCGCCTGGTAGTTTTTCGCCGCCAGCATTTTATCCAGCAGCGCTTTCGGCAGCGGTTCGCCGGTCTCGTAGTGGCCGGAAATAAACGCCAGCGCGTCCGGCTCCCAGCACCAGTTTTCCATAAACTGGCTTGGCAGCTCGACCGCATCCCACGGCACGCCGCTGATACCGGCGACGCCTGCGGTTTCGATGCGGGTCAGCATGTGGTGCAAACCGTGACCAAACTCGTGGAACAGGGTGATCACTTCATCGTGGGTGAACAGCGCCGGCTTGCCGCTGACCGGACGGTTGAAGTTACAGGTCAGGTAGGCGACCGGTTTTTGCAGGGTTCCGTCCGCTTTACGCATCTGGCCCACGCAGTCGTCCATCCACGCCCCGCCGCGCTTGTTCTCACGCGCGTAGAGATCGAGGTAGAAGCTGCCGCGCAGCTCGTTTTTCTCGTCATACAGCTCGAAGAAACGCACGTCCGGATGCCAGACGTCGATATCGGTACGCTCTTTGGCGGTGATGCCGTAGATGCGTTTTACCACTTCGAACAGGCCGTTTACGGCTTTGTTTTCCGGGAAGTACGGGCGCAGCTGCTCGTCGCTGATGCTGTAGAGGTGCTGCTTCTGCTTTTCGCTGTAGTACGCGATATCCCACGGCTGAAGTTCATCCACGCCAAACTCCGCTTTGGCGAAGGCGCGCAGCTGAGCCAGTTCTTTTTCACCCTGCGGACGGGCGCGTTTCGCCAGATCGGTGAGGAAGTCGAGCACCTGCTGCGGGTTCTCGGCCATTTTGGTGGCGAGAGATTTATCCGCGTAGCTGTCGAAGCCCAGCAGCTGTGCCAGCTCGTGACGCAGGGCGAGGATTTCCGCCATCACCGGGCTGTTGTCCCATTTGCCCGCGTTCGGCCCCTGATCGGAGGCGCGGGTGCTGTAGGCGCGGTACATCTCTTCACGCAGCGCCTGGTTGTCGCAGTAGGTCATCACCGGCAGGTAGCTCGGGATATCCAGCGTTAACAGGAAGCCCTCCTGCTCTTTCGCTTCCGCCTGGGCTTTCGCCGCCGCCAGCGCGCTTTCCGGCATACCCGCCAGCTCGGCTTCGTCGGTAATCAGCTTCGTCCAGCCCATGGTGGCGTCGAGGACGTTGTTACTGTACTGGTTGCCAAGCTCGGACAGGCGCGCCGCGATTTCGCCGTAGCGAACCTGCTTCTCTTTTGGCAGGCCAATCCCGGACAGTTCGAAATCGCGCAGGGCGTTATCGACCGATTTTTTCTGCGCGGTGTTGAGCCCTGCATAGTGGTCGCCGTCGCGCAGGTCGCGGTAGGCTTTGTACAGCCCTTCGTGCTGGCCGACCCAGGTGCTGTACTCGGAGAGCAGTGGCAGGGTCTGTTCGTAGGCTTCACGCAGCTCCGGGCTGTTTTTCACCGAGTTTAGGTGGCTCACCGGGGAGAAAATGCGCCCCAGCACGTCGTCCACTTCGGCCAGCGGCTGACACAGATTTTCCCAGGTGTACGGCGCGCCCTGCGCGACCACGTTTTCTACCGCCGCGCGGCAGTTTTCCAGCGACTGCGTAACGGCTGGAACCACATGCTCGGGGAGGATTTTAGAAAACGGTGGCAACGAAAAAGGCGTCAGTAATGGATTGGTCATAAACGCTGTCCTGTTGAAATAGGTGAATGTAGCGCGCATCCGGCGCTGTGCATATGGTTCAGTAATGGGGTTAAGTGTAGAGGATTTCAATAGCCGCGCTTACCGCGCCTGCGGGTAATCTGAACCGTTCTGCTGTAAACTGTGGCAAATCGTCATTTCAGCGGAATTTCATTACCCATGCTTAGTTATCGCCACAGCTTCCACGCTGGCAACCACGCCGACGTTCTCAAACATACCGTTCAGAGCCTCATTATCGAATCGCTTAAAGAGAAGGATAAACCGTTTCTCTATCTGGACACCCACGCGGGCGCGGGCCGTTATCAGCTGAGCGGTGAGCATGCCGAGCGTACCGGTGAATATCTCGAAGGGATTGCCCGTATCTGGCAGCAGGACGATCTGCCTGCCGAACTGGAGCCGTACATAGGCGTGGTGAATCATTTCAACCGCAACGGCCAGCTGCGCTATTACCCTGGCTCTCCGCTGATTGCCCGCCAGCTGCTGCGCGAGCAGGACAGCCTCCAGCTGACCGAGCTGCACCCGAGCGACTTTCCGCTGCTGCGCTCTGAGTTTCAGAAAGATAACCGCGCCCGCGTGGATAAAGGCGATGGCTACCAGCAGCTGAAAGCCAAACTGCCGCCGGTTTCCCGCCGCGGCCTGGTGCTAATCGACCCGCCGTACGAAATCAAAACCGACTATCAGGCGGTGGTAACCGGCATCAATGAAGGCTACAAGCGCTTTGCGACCGGGACGTACGCCCTGTGGTATCCGGTGGTGCTGCGCGCGCAGATCAAGCGCATGATTAAAGACCTTGAAGCCACCGGCATCCGTAAAATCCTGCAAATTGAGCTGGCGGTACGCCCGGACAGCGACCAGCGCGGCATGACCGCTTCCGGCATGATCGTTATCAACCCGCCGTGGAAGCTGGAAGCGCAAATGAACAACGTGCTGCCGTGGCTGCACAAAACGCTGGTGCCTGCCGGAACGGGGCACGCCACGGTCAGCTGGATCGTGCCGGAGTAATCGCAGCCATCGGTGGAAACTATTGATTTCAGGTATACAATCGCGGCAATTCACGATTAAGGACAAAAGCTATGACTAAGCATTATGACTACATCGCAATCGGCGGCGGCAGCGGCGGCATCGCCTCCATCAACCGTGCGGCCATGTACGGCCAGAAGTGTGCGCTGATTGAAGCCAAAGCGCTGGGCGGCACCTGCGTGAACGTGGGTTGTGTACCGAAGAAAGTGATGTGGCATGCCGCGCAAATCCGTGAAGCTATTCATATGTATGGCCCGGACTACGGCTTTGACACCACCATCAATCATTTCGACTGGGACAAGCTGATCGCCAGCCGTACCGCCTACATCGACCGCATTCACACCTCGTACGATAACGTGCTGGGCAAAAATAACGTCGACGTGATCCGCGGCTTCGCCCGCTTCGTGGACGCGAAAACGATCGAAGTGAACGGCGAGACGATCACCGCCGATCACATCCTGATCGCCACCGGCGGCCGTCCGAGCCACCCGAACATTCCGGGCGCGGAATACGGTATCGACTCCGACGGTTTCTTCGAGCTGCCAGCCCTGCCAGAGCGCGTTGCCATCGTGGGCGCAGGCTACATCGCGGTTGAGCTGGCCGGCGTGATTAACGGCCTGGGTGCGGAAGCGCACCTGTTCGTGCGTAAGCACGCGCCGCTGCGCAGCTTCGATCCGCTGATCGTCGAGACCCTGGTCGAGGTAATGAACGCTGAAGGCCCAACCCTGCACACCAACGCCGTGCCAAAAGCGGTAGTGAAAAATGCAGACGGCAGCCTGACGCTTGAGCTGGAGGATGGCCGCAGCCAGACCGTCGACTGCCTGATCTGGGCGATTGGTCGTGAACCGGCAACCGACAACTTCAACCTGGCCGCGACGGGCGTGAAAACCAATGAAAAAGGTTATATCGTCGTCGATAAGTTCCAGAACACCAGCGTACCGGGCATTTACGCCGTTGGCGATAACACCGGTGCGGTAGAACTGACCCCGGTAGCCGTTGCGGCGGGCCGTCGTCTCTCCGAGCGCCTGTTCAACAACAAGCCGGACGAGCATCTGGACTACAGCAATATCCCGACCGTGGTGTTCAGCCATCCGCCAATCGGCACCGTCGGCTTAACCGAGCCGCAGGCCCGCGAGCAGTACGGCGACGACCAGGTGAAAGTGTATAAATCGGCGTTCACGGCGATGTATACCGCCGTCACCTCGCACCGTCAGCCGTGCCGCATGAAGCTGGTTTGCGTCGGGCCTGACGAGAAGATTGTCGGCATCCACGGCATTGGCTTCGGCATGGACGAGATCCTGCAAGGCTTCGCGGTGGCGCTGAAGATGGGCGCAACGAAGAAAGACTTCGATAACACCGTGGCGATCCACCCGACGGCGGCGGAAGAGTTTGTGACCATGCGTTAAGCCTGATGCCCCTCCCCGGAGGGGCATTTTTCATTAACATTCATAAATCGTTGCAAAACGAATGCTCCGAAAATAGTGATCTACCGCACATATCCCCCCACATCTACCGAAGCGAATGTCTACGCTTATAGGACGCCCGGAAAAACCAGTCTTTGAGAACACACAACCGGAGGTCTTTATCACCATGTTCAACCAGAAACTACAGACTGCCGAGGAGATCGAGTTCGAGATTGCAGAGGAGCTGCGCTACGAAACCGATCCTTGCGAGTTAAAACTGGATGAGATGATCGAGGCGGAGCCGGAACCGGAAATGATTGAAGGGCTGCCGGCGTCCGATGCCCTGACGCCCGCAGACCGCTACCTTGAACTGTTTGAACACGTGCAGTCGTCGCGGCTGTTTGCGGACAGCAAAACCTTCCCCGACTGTGCGCCCAAAATGGATCCGCTGGATATTTTGATTCGCTACCGCAAGGTGCGTCGCCATCGCGATTTCGACCTGGCGCGCTTCGTGGAGAATCACTTCTGGCTGCCGGAGGATTACAGCAAAGAGTATATTTCTGACCCCGGTCTGTCCCTGAAGGAACACATTGATAATCTGTGGCCGGTGCTGACGCGCGAGCCGCAGGACCATATTCCCTGGTCGTCGCTGCTGGCGCTGCCGCAGGCCTATATCGTCCCCGGCGGGCGATTCAGCGAGACTTACTACTGGGATTCCTACTTCTCCATGCTGGGGCTGGCGGAAAGCGGCCGCAACGATCTGCTGAAGTGCATGGCCGATAACTTCGCCTGGCTTATCGAGCGCTACGGCCATATCCCTAACGGTAACCGTACCTACTACCTCAGCCGCTCTCAGCCGCCGGTCTTTGCCCTGATGGTAGAGCTGTTTGAAGAGGACGGCGTGCGCGGCGCGAAGCGCTACCTTGAGCATCTTAAAATGGAGTACGCCTTCTGGATGGACGGGGCGGAATCGCTGCTGCTTAACCAGGCCTACCGCAGCGCGGTGCGCATGCCGGACGGTTCCCTGCTCAACCGCTACTGGGACGACCGCGATACCCCGCGCGACGAGTCCTGGATTGAGGACGTTGAAACCGCCCGCCACTCCGGCCGTCCGCCGAATGAGGTGTACCGCGACCTGCGCGCCGGGGCAGCCTCCGGGTGGGACTATTCGTCCCGCTGGCTGCGCGATCCGGCGCGGCTGGCCAGCATCCGCACGACGCAGTTTATCCCCATCGATTTGAACGCCTTCCTGTTCAAGCTGGAGAGCGCTATCGCCAACATTTCGGCGTCGAAGGGGGATAAAGAGACCGCCGACCTGTTCCGCCAGAAGGCCAGCGATCGCCGCGCGGCGGTGAACCGCTACCTGTGGGATGACGAGAACGGCTGTTATCGCGATTATGACTGGCGACGCGAAGCCCAGGCGCTGTTCTCCGCGGCCAGCATCGTGCCGCTGTACGTGGGCATGGCGACGCACGAGCAGGCGGAGCGGCTGTCCGACGCCGTGAAATCACGCCTGCTTACGCCGGGCGGCATTCTCGCCACCGAATATGAAACCGGCGAGCAGTGGGATAAGCCTAACGGCTGGGCGCCGCTGCAGTGGATGGCAATTCAGGGGTTCAAGCAGTACGGCAACGACTCGCTGGGTGATGAGATCGCCTGGAGCTGGCTGCATACGGTGAACCATTACTATAAAACCCATCACAAGCTGATCGAGAAGTACCACATCGCCAGCAGCACGCCGCGCGAGGGCGGCGGGGGTGAGTATCCGTTACAGGATGGCTTCGGCTGGACGAATGGCGTGGTGCGCAGGCTGATTGGGCTGTATGGAGAGCCTTGACCTTATCCCCTCACCCTAACCCTTTCCCACTGAGGGGAGAGGGCCGGGGTGAGGGGGAGAAATCATCAGCGAATCACCTCATAAATGGCGGTCTGGATGGACTGCCATTTTTTCGTGCCTGCATCCGGCTGCGTCTTCGCGCGGCGCGCGGCCATCTCTGCGTCATGCTGCTGGCGCTTCACCACCGCGGGTACGGTACAGAACGCTTTCAGGTATTGCTTGCGCATAGACGTCAGCGATTCACCGTTCGCCATCGCGTGGCTAAGCGTATTGATAAAGCGACGGCAGGGCTTTTGCTCTGACATTTGCAGGCGGTAGCGCAGCATCAGCTCCAGCACGTCGTCATAGCCTGCCGACAGCGCCTCTTCGGTCCATGAAACTTTCCAGTCCATCCCGCCCTGCAGGAACAGAAGCGCCACGCGGGTATCATTGCGGCTGATGGCTGAGCGGAAGTTGTTTTCATCCCAGGTTACGCCCATACGCGTCAGCGTTTCGCGCGAGGAAGGGGTTTCCCGCATCTCCTGCACCGGCGCGGGTGGCGCCGTGCTGGCAACGGCCGGCTGTGGATTACTGCCGGTCACCAGCCAGACGCCCCCCACGATAATCGCGATAGCCATCACCCCCACGGCGCCCCACAGCGCGCCGGAAATCAGCTGTTCGCGCTGCTCAGGCGTGCGCGGGGCGCGCTGGGTCGGTTTTTCGATGCTGTCGCGCACTTCAAAGAGATCGCCGCCGGTGGTGCGGTCCATCTTCTGCGCCTTTTCCCAGAACGCGTGCAGCTCACCGTCATCCACCGCCATCAGCGCCGCCGGGTTAACGCGCGTCCGCCCTTCCTCAAACGCGCGCTGAACGGGGCGAGCGATCTGCGCGTAATAGCTGTCGAGCAGCTGAATTTGCGCCCTGCTCAACGGCTGCTGAACGGTAATGCTGTTGCGGATTTGACGGATATCTTCGAGGAAGGTTTGCAGGGTTTTACGCGGCTCCACCAGCAGCGTCAACATGTCAGGCGCGTTAAACAGCGACGAGTAGTAGCGGCTGAACTCCTTTTTATCCACCAGCATCTGGGCCAGCTCGCTGAACAGCATCCCGCTCAGAACGTCGTTAATCTCGCCGTTTTTCAGCCAGCGACGCACGCGATCGGCGTTAAACAGGGTCTTAAGATGATTATTTAGCCGCACCGGATCGGGCCACGCCTGCTGAATCAGCCCTTTGATCGTCAGCTCAATGGCCCGCACCTGTTTCTGCGCCTGGCGCTGGCTCTCGCTCTCCGGCACCGTTCCGGTATCGTACGTCAGGAGGGGCTGTTGCAGACGCAGATATTCAAGCGCCGTCACGAAGCGCATCGCCGCAATCAGCTGGTTTTCGCTAACGTCCTGCCCGCTTTCATACTGGGGTACGCGCTGCTGAAGCAAGCGCAGCTGGAGCGTAAATGCCGTCATTTCCGCATCATTGAGGTTCAGCTTTCTGGCAACGGCTCCCCAGCCGCCCAGCCCCAGGCGGGCGCTGTCCAGCTGTTCCAGAAACCAGCGTGGATCTTTTCCTTCGGAAACCTGTACATTCAGCAGAAGTAAGATTTCAACAGATGCCTGACGGATCGCCGCCAGACAGTGTTCAAACTGCTCGCGGGTATGATGCGATGAGCTAACCATCATTGTTTTCCTTGAGAGACAACGAATACTGCTAAAGTGGCGCTAAAGGCCGTTTTTCTTTTTATTTATACGAGGTTAAACATACCTGACTTTCTGTTGAAATAAAGTGACAACCCTTTAATCGTGTGAAATCTCTCAGGAGAATCTTAATGCCTGTTTTTACCACCGCGCGCCTCACCTGCTCGCCCCTGCAAGAGCAGGACTGGCCCTTTTTTCTGGCGCTTCAGCAAAATGCCGAGGTAATGCGTTTTGTCGCGGAGGATCGCAGCGAGGAAGACGTTCGGGAAGCCTTTGAGGCGCGCCTGACGCCCTGGACGCCGGGCTGCTTACGCTGGCTGTGCCTTGTCGTGCGCGATACGGCCAGCCAGACGCCGCTGGGCGTTACCGGCTACGTTCACCGGGAAGCGGATTGTGCCGAAGTCGGCTTTCTCTTTGCGCCCGCGGCCCAGGGAAAAGGTTACGGCTATGAATCTCTTAAGGCTCTGTGCGATTTCGCGTTTACGTCGGGCAAAATTCGTCGCCTCACCGCGACCGTGACGGCGGGAAATATCGCCTCAAGGCGGCTGCTGGAAAAAACGGGCTTTCTGCTGGAAGGCGAACTTCGCGAGAGTTATTTCCTTTCGGGGCAATGGCATAACGACTGGCTATTCGGTTTGTTAAAAAAGGAATATCCGTTAAATAAAGCCTGATCAACGGCCATTTGGCGGATATATCCCGGTCTGCTTTTCCTCTATAGTCGCGCCATTAAGAGGAAACGCGTATGACAGGTTATGCACTGCAAATATCTTCTGCGGCAATCGCATTAATAAAGAAACAGCAGGGTCTTTCCCTGGAAAAATATCGTGATGAAAACGGGATGTGGGTTATTGGCTACGGTCACGTGATACGCCAGTGGGAAAAGTTTAACGGCCCCATCACTCCGGCAGAGGCGGAGTATTTGCTTCTCGACGATATCCAGCTTTGTGAAACGCTGCTGCGGGAAACGATTGGACGCCCTTTACCCCAACAGCAGCATGATGCTCTGGTATTAACGCTCTTCAGCTTTGGGAACGAATCCCTTGTGCCAGAGACGATCCTTCAGGCCGTCGCCCGGGTGTAGTACATCGCGGCCTGCGTCCGGTTCTTGACATCAAGGCGGCGGAAAAGCGTTTCCAGATGCGCTTTTACCGTTGCCGCGCTGATGTTGAGGTTACGGCCAATCTCCTTATTTGACTCCCCGGCAGCCAGCAGCTTCAGCACCTCACGCTGGCGCTCGCTTAACGACGCCAGCTCATCCTGCGATGGCTGTTGCTCAAGCCACTCGCCGGGAAAGCAAACCATTCCTCGCGATACGGAATCCAGCACCGCGGAAAAGCGTTCAGGATTCGCATGGCGGGGAACGATCGCCACCACGTTGCGCTGAAGCATCTGCTCAACCCAGCGCGGCTCTTTTTTCGCTAGTACCAGCACGATACGCGCCGCTGGAAAGCGATCCACGATCGCTTCCAGTAAAGTCACGCCAGTATCGCGAATTAAATATCCGTCAATCATCACGATAGCGGAGGGGGACGCCGATAAAAGCGTCCATAATTCATCAGCCTGACGGGTCCCTGTCATATCTATTTCCGGAATTAATTTTTGCAGACTGCACATCGCTCCATGAATAAATATTGACTGCCTGTCAAACATGATTACTCGCATCGTTTTACTCCCTCTGAGAATAGCGAAGGGGGATTCTACAGAGGCGTTATTTAAGAAAAAACTCAATGAATGGAGCGGTTACAAAACCCCCGGCTATCTTTATATCTTCCAGCATTTAGACACACCCGGATTAAGGATTTCCTTAAAAGGGTTCCCTCCCCCTTAAGAGTGAACGTTACAGGAACATACCGCCTGAAACTTCAATACGTTGCGCATTCATCCAGCCCAGCTTATCGCTGAGCAGGGCCGCAATGGCGTCACCAATATCATCGGGCAGGCCCACGCGCCCCAGCGCGGTTTGCGAGGCCAGCAGCTGGTTAAGCCCGGCGTCATCCCGCACGCGGCCGCCGCCGAAGTCGGTTTCAATGGCGCCCGGCGCGATAATATTGACCGAAATGCCACGCGCTCCCAGCTCCTTCGCCTGATAGCGGGTCAGCACCTCCATCGCCCCCTTCATTGCCGCATAGGTGCCTGAGCCCGGCTGAGTGAAACGGGCCAGCCCGCTGGAGACGTTCAGGATCCGCCCGCCGTCTTTTATTAACGGCAGCAGCCGCTGCGTCAGGAAAAACGGCCCTTTGAAATGGACGTTCACTGCGTTATCAAACTGCGCTTCCGTCGTCTCGGTATAGGGGGCGTATAAGCCCGTACCTGCGTTGTTCACTAAATAGTCGAAGGTGTCGCGTTGCCACACGCGCTTAAGGGTGTCCTGAACCTGTTGAGCAAAACGCTCAAAGCCTGCAGTATCGCCGACGTTAAGCTTTAATGCAGCCGCCTTAACGCCTTTTCGCTCGATTTCCTGCACAACGTCCTGCGCCTCCTGCTGGCTGTTGTTCCACGTCAGGATGATGCCGGTCCCTTCCGCGGCCAGCTTCAAAACGGCATTTTTACCCAATCCGCGGCTGCCGCCCGTCACTAATGCAATGCGTTCAGTCATGATTCACCTCGTTTCGGTTGTGATGGAGATTGAGAATGAGCTTATTAGATGGTAGAAAATCAATAAATACTGCCGCTAACGCTTCACTGTTTCATTCATAACAACAATGACTAACATCTATGGATAAAATTCACGCAATGCAGCTTTTCCTCCGCGTCGCGGAACTGGAGAGTTTTTCCCGCGCGGCGGAAACGTTAAGCCTGCCGAAAGGGAGCGTATCGCGGCAGATCCAGGCGCTGGAGAACGCGCTCGGCACCCGGCTTCTGCACCGCACCACCCGCCGCGTCAGCCTGACGCAGGACGGCATGGTCTATTACGAACGTGCTAAAGATCTGCTGATGAACCTGGACGAACTGGACGGCATGTTCCTGCACGACCCCTCCACCATCAGCGGACGGCTGCGTGTGGATATGCCCGTTGCCATTGCGCGAAATGTAGTCATCCCTAAGCTGCCTGCATTTTTACAGCAGTACCCCGGTATTGAGCTGGAGCTGAGCAGCAGCGATCGTCTGGTGGACGTCATCCGCGAAGGGTTTGACTGCGTGGTTCGCGTAGGCACGTTAAAGGATTCCGGGCTTATCGCCCGACCGCTCGGTAAGCTCTCCGCGATCAACTGCGCCAGCCCGGATTATCTGACGCGTTTTGGCTATCCGGAAACGCTGGAAGATTTAGCCTCACATGCCATCATTCACTACTCCACTACGCTGGGCACGCGCCCGCAGGGGTTTGAGTATTACATCGGCAGCGAGACCCGGTGGGTGAAAACGGGAGGCGTACTGACGGTCAACAGTACGGAGACCTACCAGGCCGCCTGTATCGCAGGGCTGGGCATTATTCAGGTGCCGCGCGTCGGGGTACGTGATGCGCTGCGCACGAAAAAACTCGTTGAGATCCTGCCGCAATACCGGGCTGAACCGATGCCCGTCTCCCTCATTTATCCCCACCGCCGTAACCTCTCCCGACGGGTGCATGTGTTTATGGAGTGGCTTACCGAACTCACAAAAGCTTACGTAGACTAGACGCAAGCTATAATTCAGTAACATCCAGCTCAACGAAAAGGAAAATGCGCGTGACGCCGGAAAATAACCCGCAACGACCGACTCAACATTTAGATTATGAACCCATCCAAAAGATGGATAACGAGCCTGAAGCGCCGAAAGAGCCCGGAACGGCCAGCAAAGCGCTGGGCACCGTGACCGGCATAGCTGAAAAAATTCAGCAGATACCTGCTATTGCGCACCTGATACGCGCCGCGGAGCGCTTCAACGACCGCATGGGAAACCAGTTCGGTGCGGCGATCACCTACTTCTCTTTCCTGTCGATGATTCCCATCCTGATGGTGTCGTTTGCCGCCGCCGGTTTTGTGCTGGCCTCTCACCCGACGCTGCTGCAGGACATCTTCAATAAGATCCTGGCCAACGTCAGCGACCAGACGCTCGCCACGACGCTCAAAAGCACCATCAACACCGCCGTTCAGCAGCGTACCACCGTGGGTATCGTCGGTTTGCTGATTGCCCTCTACTCCGGGGTTAACTGGATGGGCAACCTGCGTGAGGCCATTCGCGCCCAGTCGCGTGACGTCTGGGAGCGAACGCCGCAGGATCAGGAGAAGATATGGGTGAAGTATTTGCGCGACTTTATCTCGCTGATTGGTCTGCTGGTGGCGCTGGTCATTACGCTCTCCATCACCTCGGTCGCCGGTTCCGCGCAGCAGATGATTATCTCCGCGCTCTACCTGGACTACATTGAGTGGCTGAAGCCGGCCTGGCGCGGCATTGGGCTGGCCATCTCCATCTTTGCTAACTATCTGCTGTTCTTCTGGATCTTCTGGCGCTTGCCGCGCCATCGTCCGCGCAAAAAGGCGCTGATCCGCGGGACGCTGATTGCCGCCATTGGCTTTGAGGCGATCAAAATCGTGATGACCTATACGCTGCCGTCGCTGGTGAAGTCCCCCTCCGGTGCGGCTTTTGGTTCGGTGCTGGGGCTGATGGCCTTCTTCTATTTCTTCGCCCGCCTGACGCTGTTCTGCGCCGCGTGGATCGCCACGGCCGAGTATAAAGATGACCCGCGCATGCCGGGAAAAACCCATCACTGATCTGCTTCCGGGCTGATATTTCAGCCCGATTCATCATTTCAGCATATAAATCCAGACCGTAACTTTTATTTAACTCAAAACCAGTTTTAATGACTGATATTTAAAAAGTGTGAAGCATTTCATGGAAGTGTTTTGGCTGGTCTGAAAATTATCCGCTTTTTGTTGCTTTTGTAACCATCCTGCGCCTTTGTTACAGATTGAAATGTCGCTTTTGCTGTGCCTAATATGGCCCTTCGTTCGTCCAAAAATAAGAAAATATTATGCAAGCAACAGCCACCACACTTAACGAAGGGGCGGAAAACGTTCCGGTCAATTCGCGCAATAAAGTCGTCGTCGCATCGCTGATTGGCACCGCCATTGAGTTCTTCGACTTTTACATTTATGCCACCGCTGCGGTTATTGTCTTTCCGCATATTTTCTTTCCACAGGGCGACCCGACGGCCGCTACGCTACAGTCTTTAGCCACCTTTGCTATCGCCTTCGTTGCGCGTCCGATTGGTTCAGCGGTCTTTGGCCACTTTGGGGATCGCGTCGGGCGTAAGGTGACGCTGGTTGCCTCGCTGCTGACCATGGGGATCTCCACGGTCGCCATCGGCCTGCTGCCGACCTATGAAACCATCGGCATTCTGGCGCCGGTGCTGCTGGCGCTGGCGCGCTTTGGTCAGGGTCTGGGCCTGGGCGGTGAATGGGGCGGCGCGGCGCTGCTGGCCACCGAGAACGCCCCGGCGCGCAAGCGTGCCCTGTACGGCTCATTCCCACAGCTGGGCGCACCGATTGGCTTCTTCTTCGCTAACGGCACGTTCCTGCTGCTCTCCTGGCTGCTGACGGATGAACAGTTCATGAGCTGGGGCTGGCGTATTCCGTTCGTCTTCTCTGCTGTCCTTGTTCTGATTGGCCTGTACGTGCGCGTATCGCTGCACGAGACGCCGGTCTTTGCAAAAGTTGCCGCGGCGAAAAAGCAGGTCAAGGTCCCGCTGGGTACGCTGCTGACCAAACACGTCCGCGTGACCGTGCTGGGCACGTTTATCATGCTCGCGACCTACACGCTGTTCTACATCATGACCGTTTACTCCATGACCTACAGTACCGCCGCGGCGCCGGTTGGGCTGGGCCTGCCGCGTAACGAGGTGCTGTGGATGCTGATGATGGCGGTCATCGGGTTTGGCGTGATGGTGCCCATCGCGGGCCTGCTGGCGGATAAGTTTGGCCGTCGTTCGAGCATGATCGTCATCACCACGCTGATTATCCTGTTCGCGCTGTTTGTCTTCCCGCCGCTGCTGGGTTCAGGTAGCCCTGCGCTGGTGATGGCATATCTGCTGATTGGCCTGAGCCTGATGGGGCTGACCTTCGGCCCGATGGGTGCGCTGCTCCCGGAGCTGTTCCCGACCGAAGTGCGTTATACCGGCGCGTCGTTCTCGTATAACGTTTCGTCAATACTGGGCGCCTCTGTGGCACCGTATATCGCCACCTGGCTCCAGGCGAACTATGGCCTGTTCTATGTGGGTGTCTATCTGGCAGCCATGGCAGCGCTGACGCTGATTGCGCTGCTGCTGACGCACGAAACGAAGCATCAGGCGCTGTAATTCACTGCGGCCTGATGCCCTCACCCCGGCCCTCTCCCACAGAGAGAGGGCGAAACGGGTCTACTTCTTCATCTGAGACAAAATCGTCCGACACTGATTCGCTTCGCCTTCTGACGGTGAAATCAGCGCCAGCAGCGCCGCCGCTGGCGTCACCAGCGTGGCGAGCGCTGCGGCAACCGCGCCCCGGGCAATCAGCGGCCCGGCCTTCACGCCCGCCTGCGGATCGCTGAAGCTTCCGCGCACGTACAGCGGCGAGCGCAGGGTGATAATGCGAATGCCCTTGCTTTCAGGATCGATGGTTAAATCCAGTTGCTCGGACGCCATGCTGGCCGTGCCGGTGACGTTTATGACCGCATTTTCCGTGTCGAAGGCGAATATCTGCGGACGCGCCACGCCGTTTACCAGATCCACGTTTGCCGCCGCACAGTTGACCCGCACCTCGTCGTCACCGAAGATTTGCCCGACGATAAAGTTCCCGACGTTAAGCCCCAGGATCTCCATCAGGTTACGGCTCACCAGCCCGTCGTTCATAAGCAGCTTCAGGTTGCCATTGCCGTTACCCAGCAGCGCCGCCACGGAGTTACCCGTACCGCGAATGTCCGCGTCGCCGTTCATCTCGCCGAGGGTTTTCTGCATCAGCTCCACGTCCGGCATCAGCTCCTTCAGCTTCAGACGACGCGCCTGGATCTCCGCCCGTCCCTGCATCGGCTTTTTATCGCCCTCCAGGTGGATGTTCGATGAGATGGTGCCGCCCGCCATGCCAAACTTCAGCGGCTGCAGGCGCAGGTCGGCGTTTTTCAGGATGATATGGGTCGAGAGGTTGCTCAGCGGCAGCGTGCTGCCGTGCTCAATTTTACGCCCCTTGAAGCGCACGTCCGCATCCATCACGTCCCACTTGTCGGTTTCGAAGCGGTCATTCGGCAGCACTTTACCCGCGGGCTGTACGTCCTTTTTGACCTCTTTTGACCGGGTCCCTTTACCCGAATCCACGCCAATCAGCGGGCCAAGGTCGGCCAGACGCAGCTGACGGGATTCAACGTCACCTTCCAGCTTTGGTCGCGGTTTTCCGGTGGTATAGGTCAGCGTGCCGTGAATATCACTGTCGCCAATGCGTCCGTTAAAATCCCGATAGTCAAAGACGGACGATTTTTCGGTGTCGATTTTGGCAACCAGATGCCCGTCCGTTTCAAACGGCGGGGTGTCCGGCAGCAGTACGCCGGTAAGTTCATACAGTTCACCCAGCGAGTCACCGGCAAACTTGAGCTGGAGATCGACGCCCCCCATGTTCATCGGGTCGTTTACCGTGCCCACGAACGCCACGCGGGTATTACCGGAGCGGAAGTCGGCCTGCACCGGGAACGGCGTGCCCTCGCTCCGAAGCGCCAGCATGCCGCCAATTTTGCCCTTACCGGTCAGCGGCTGGCCGTTGTAACGCCCTTTCGCCGTCAGGCCGAAAACGTAATCCCCCGCTTTGCCGCTATCGCCTTTAGCTTTGCTGCCCGTCACCTCGCTGAACGGCAGCGGTTTACCCAGCGGATCGACGAGGATCTCCACGTCAGCCTTGCTCACCTTGTCATCAATGGCGATCCGCCCCCGATCGAACAGGATATTGTCGAGGCGGAAAGACCACGAAGATGGCTGCGCGTTCGGATCTTTATCGCCGCTGCTGGCGAGATCGAACGTCCAGTTGTTATTTTTCTCTGAAAGGCGAATCAGCCGCGCGTCGGGCTGCTGGAGTTTGATCCACGGCAGATAGACCGTTTTGGTTAACAGCGCCAGCGGCGCCAGCGTAGCTTCCACGCGCGGCAGGTGGATCATGGTGACTTCAGGGATATCCGGCGGGTTGCCAAGAATAATGTCGTCGGCGTGAACGTGCGGCCAGGGCACCCAGCTTCGCCAGCCGGTTTCCTCTTTCTGGCGCTCCCACACGACGCCCAAATCGCCACGTATTGCAAAGGGGCGGTTCAGCTCGGTTGAGACTTTCTGGTTGATGGTCGGTTTGAGACGGTTCCAGTCAAACGTGGCGATAATGATGATTGCGACCACAATCAGCAACAAGAAAATCCCTGCGGTCCAGGAAATCACCCTGGTTGTTTTTGTCATTGTTGTCCCCTTTCCTGATGAACTTGCCTCTAAAACTATAGTTCAGACAAAGGGAAGCGGGCAGATCAGAGCGTGGTTATTACCTTTTCCAGGGTATCCATAGGCATCGGGCGAGAGAGGAAATAGCCCTGGGCCGCCGCCGCCGGAGAATTTTGCACGTCGCGCCACTCTTCCAGCGTTTCAACGCCTTCCACAATGACGCCCTGGCAATAGCGGTTCATCAGCTGCAGGAGCAGCGTAAACAGGTTTCGTCCCTCCGGCGTCTGGCGCAGCATAATGAACAGATCGCGGGCCACTTTGATGTAGTCATAACGCACTTCGCTCAGGGCCGAGAAGTTCGCCATACCGGTACCGAAGTCATCCAGCCACAGCGGGCCAAATTCACACATTGAGGCAAACGAGGAGTCCTGCGGCAGGCGAACATGCTCCACCAGCTCGAACCGCATCCACGGCAGGGTGGCAATCAGGGCCTGCAACGCCGCGTTCTGACGTAACGCCATCAGGGTTGGGCCATCCACGTTCACCGATGCCAGAATACCGTGCTGCTCAAAGAAGGCCCGCTTCGTCGCCAGCATTCTCAGCTGCTCTTCCAGCACGTCGATGCGCTGACGCACGGCTACCTCCGCAAAATAGCGGTCCGGCGCGATTCGCTGTGACGGATTCGAGGGGTGCGTGACGACCGTTAATACCTCAATCGCCATTAACCGACCGTCGGTACGGTAGATGGGCTGATAGGTATACGCTCGCTCACATTGCAGCCAGTAGCGATGCTCCTGCAAGTTCTCAATACTTGCCTCAGGCGTAGTGCTCAGCCGCTGGATAACCTGCTCTGACTTCATTTCGGATGTCCTGTTGTGTGGGGATAGCCTTTCTGGACTCGTCACTGAGTTATCGGCCCACCAGGTGAGAACTTTATGTTCAATTCACCGGGAAAATGAAATTAAGATGACAGAAATGTACCGGAACACGCGCTGGCTCAAAAAAAATAATGGAACGTCGTTTTAATATGGTTGACCGTAAAAAACACACAGCGCACACTACCTTTAATTACTCTGTTCAGGTTCACGACTATGTCTAAAAAAATTGCCGTGATTGGCGAATGCATGATTGAGCTGTCCCAGAAAGGCGCGGAAGTCAGCCGCGGTTTTGGTGGCGATACATTGAACACCTCCGTTTATATTGCCCGTCAGGTTGCTCCCGACGCGCTAAGCGTGAACTACGTTACCGCGCTGGGAACGGACAGCTTCAGCCAGCAGATGCTGGAAGCCTGGCAGGGTGAAAACGTTAATACCTCGCTGATCCAGCGCATGGAAAACCGTCTGCCGGGCCTGTACTACATCGAAACCGACAGCACCGGCGAGCGGACCTTCTACTACTGGCGCAACGAGGCGGCCGCCAAATTCTGGCTGGAAAGCGATGCCGCCGCGGCGATTTGCGAAGAACTGGCCACCTTTGACTACCTCTATCTGAGCGGGATCAGCCTCGCGATCCTGAGCAAGGAGAGCCGTGAGAAGCTGCTGTCACTGCTGCGCGAATGTCGCGCCAATGGCGGTAAGGTGATTTTCGACAACAACTACCGTCCGCGCCTGTGGGCCAGCCGCGAAGAGACGCAGCAGGTCTACCAGCAGATGCTGGAATGCACCGATATCGCCTTCCTGACGCTGGACGACGAAGACGCGCTGTGGGGCGAAAAACCGGTTGATGAGGTGATTGCCCGGACGCAGGCCGCCGGGGTCAGCGAAGTGGTGATCAAGCGCGGAGCAGACTCTTGCCTCGTGGCGGTTGCGGGTGAAGCCGTGACAGAGGTCCCGGCGGTGAAGCTGGCGAAAGAGAAGGTGATAGATACCACCGCGGCGGGAGATTCTTTCAGCGCGGGCTACCTGGCGGTACGTCTGACGGGCGGAACGCCGGAAGCGGCGGCGCAGCGTGGCCATTTAACGGCCAGCACGGTGATTCAGTATCGCGGAGCGATTATTCCACGCGAGGCGATGCCTGCTTAAGCACTCCCTAACCCTCTCCCACAGGGAGAGGGAATAAAGAACCTCGGGCCTTACTGACCCTGCGGAATATCGCTCGCGTCCTGGTGCAAATCATCCGCCGCCTGTGCTGGCTGCGGCGCGGTTGCCATAATGGCGCTCCAGGTCGCCTTCAGCTCCTTCATGTCATACTCAGGCTCACCTTTCGGCTGTAGCAGAATCAACGCCATATCCTGCGAGAGCTGCTGACGCAGATCCTGATTCAGCATTTCAACGGTCAGCCCGCTGAGGAAGTCCTGACGCAGCTTCTGATACTGTTCCGGCGCGATATCCACAACCTGATTCTGCAGGGAACGAATGCGCTGGCTGATTAAGATATCGGTATCGGCGCGGGCATAGGTGGCGAACAGCTTCTGCAATTCGAGGGATTTCTGCGCGACCAGGGCGTTAAACTCCTCTTCAGACAGCCCTTCTTTCCGCACTTTTGCCAGCTCTTTCGCCACCACGGCGAGATTCGCGTTCAGCTTATCGCCCGGCGACTCCACGTTAATGGCGCACTGCGCGCGCTGGAACAGCACGCGGCAGTCAAAGCCGAGGCCAATATCTTTCACGTTGTTCTTGCTGAGCGTCTGCTGAACGTGCCAGAACAGCGCTTCACGCGCCAGATCCGCGCGCCAGTAACGCAGCAGCGCCGAGGACTCGCGGATCGGCTGCCAGGCGGTATCCCACATCATCGAAAGACGATCCTGACGCACCGTATCGGTCATGATACTGACCGCTTCAGGGCGCAGCGGAGAGAGCGTTGGAACAGGAGCCGGGGTTTCACGCTTCCCTTTCAGGTCGCCAAACGCTTTGTTGATTTGCTCGATTACCGCACGGCTGTCCACGTTGCCGACCACAATCAGGGTCATGGCGTCCGGGGTATACCACTGCTGGTAGAACGATTTTACCTGCCCGGCATCAACCGGCTGCTTCAGCGGCTCTGCCGGGTCATGCCCAAGCAGCGTTGAGCCTTTCAGGCGGTAGCGCCACCAGCCTTCTTTGGTATCCACGGGCCAGGTTGCCACCATGTCGCTGTTGCTCAGCGCATAGTTAACGGTCTCGGGCGTGATTGCCAGTTTGCCGGTTGCATCGGAAAGGTAGGTGAGCGCTTCTTTAAGAAGATCGTTACGGTTGTTAGGCAGGCTCAGGTTAAACATGGTGTAGTCGTAGGAGACAACAGCCGGCGGCAGCGGGCGTTTAGGATCGATGGCCTGTTGCCATAGCGAACGCACCTGAACCGCCTGCAAACTGCCGCTCTGGGTGAGCGCCAGTCGAGGAATAAAATGGCTTAAGCCGGTCTGCTGGGTGCTTTCAGTGAGGGAGCCGGTATTCACAGAAAGACGAATTTCGATGCGATCGCTCGGACGTTGCGGAGTGGCTAATACCTGCCACTGGAACCCGTTCGCCAGTGTTCCCTGTTGCCAGGCCGGGTCTGGCTGGAGCGCATCTGCCTGCACATAACTGGCTGCTGCCATCATCAGCAAACCGCCGGTTAAGAGTCGAATTTTTGTGCCCTGCATGTGAACCCCTGATCAACATTCCTGGTTAAAGAGAGTGTCTCGCGACGTGAGCACTCAAATATGACGATGAAAACATCCGATTAGACAGCGTGTTCGGCTAAACGTCACGGACGGAAGCGAAATATACCCAAAAAAAATCTTGTCGAATTATGACAGGTATGAGCGGTTATTATGCGCAGGTGCCCGCATCCCCACAAGGGAATACGGGCATTTATGAGGGATTAAGAGGATAAACCGGGGGTTTTGTCCTCAGAAGGACGATTATTTAACGTATCGTTGAGCTTCTTGTGATCCAGCTCCTTCACCCATTTCGCTACCACCACCGTCGCCACGCCGTTGCCGATCAGATTGGTTAACGCGCGGGCTTCAGACATAAAGCGGTCAATACCCAGAATCAGGGCCAGGCCCGCCACCGGCAGATGGCCAACCGCAGAGATGGTCGCCGCCAGCACGATAAATCCGCTTCCCGTCACCCCCGCAGCCCCTTTCGAGGAGAGCAGGAGCACCACCAGCAGCGTAATCTGATGGAAGATGTCCATGTGGCTGTTGGTGGCCTGGGCGATAAAGACCGCCGCCATGGTCAGGTATATGGAGGTACCGTCCAGGTTAAACGAGTAGCCCGTAGGAATAACCAGCCCCACCACCGACTTACGGCAGCCCAGCTTTTCCATTTTATCGAGCATGCGCGGCAGCGCGGACTCAGAGGAGGACGTGCCGAGAACAATCAGCAGCTCCTCGCGAATGTAGCGGATAAATTTGAAGATGCTGAAGCCGGTCGCGCGGGCGATGGAGCCGAGAACCACGACCACAAACAGAATACAGGTGATGTAGAAGCAGATAATCAGCTGGCCCAGCTGTACCAGCGTGCCGACGCCGTATTTACCGATGGTGAAGGCCATTGCGCCGAATGCGCCAATCGGGGCCAGACGCATGATCATATTGATGATGCCGAAGATAACCTGCGAGAAGCTTTCAATGACGTTAAAAATCAGCTGGCCTTTGCTGCCCAGGCGATGCAGGGCAAAGCCAAACAGCACGGCAAACAGCAGCACCTGAAGGATGTTTCCGCTGGCGAACGCGCCGATGACGCTGCTCGGAATAACGTCCAGCAGGAAGGCGACAATCCCCTGATCTTTCGCCTGTTCAGCGTAAACCGCCACCGCCTTCGCATCCAGCGTGGCCGGGTCAACGTTCATGCCCGCGCCAGGCTGCACCACGTTAACGATAATCAGGCCGATAATCAGCGCGATGGTGCTGACAATCTCGAAGTACAGCAGGGCGACTGCCCCCGTACGACCGACCGCCTTCATGCTTTCCATGCCGGCGATACCGGTCACCACGGTACAGAAAATTACCGGCGCGATAATCATTTTAATCAGCTTAACGAACGCGTCGCCGAGCGGCTTCATCTGCGCGCCCAGTTCCGGGTAGTAGTGACCGAGCAAAATACCGATTGCGATGGCTGTCAGGACCTGGAAGTAAAGACTTTTAAAGAGTGAGGTTTTCATAGGGTGTCCTTGAAAAGAAAAACCACAGGTTTTGTAAGGCTATGGTTAACCTGCGGCTTTAAAATAACACCCACATAACAGGACAGAAATAAACGAGGTTCAAATTTGAAACACAAATGTTAAGAACTTTGAGCTGGCTCGCACAAGCCAGCAACAAAATTACACTTTTGCGTTATTGCCGGCATCGGCGAGATAGCGTTGTTCGAAGATATCCGACGGCACGGCGCGGGCAAACAGGAAGCCCTGACCGCTCTTAACGCCTGCCGCAGCCAGCCACTCGCGCTGGGCTTCGGTTTCAATACCTTCGGCAATCACGTGCAGATTCAGGCTGTGCGCCATCTGGATAATGGCCTGCACCAGGCTGCTGTCTTCCGGTAATCCCTCAACGAAGGTTTTGTCGATTTTCAGGACGTCCACCGGCAGGGCCTTCATGTGCTGAAGCTGGCGCAGGCCTGAATAGCCCATACCAAAATCGTCCAGCGCAATGCGGATGCCGGCGTTGCGCAGCGGTTTCAGAATGGCGACGGCGTCGTCAGGATCGTCGATACAACGGCTCTCGGTGACTTCCAGAATCAGCGTGTCTGGCTGAATGCGGTAGCGCTGGATCAGCTCCAGCATCTCCGACACCATGGTCGGATGCATCAGCTGTAGCGCAGAAAGATTCACCGACAGCGGCAGAGTGATGCCCCGCTGCTGCCAGGCCGCGAGCTGGCGGCACGACTCTTCCAGCACCCAGTACCCCACCGTCACCATCAGACCGCAGGACTCGATACGCTCGATCATGCCTTCAGGCAGTTCCCACGCGCCATCCGGCTGCTGCATACGCAGCAACGCTTCGGCGCTGGTTACTTCGCCCGTGCTCAAATTCACCTGCGGCTGTAGCCAGAGCGCAAACTGGCGATTGTCCATCGCCGTCAGAATGTCGCTCTCTTCCGTCAGGCGCTGCTGGGCTTTTTCCATCTGCTCCGGGTCAAAGAACTGGATCTGATTTTTCCCTTTACGGCGCGCGGTAAACGCCGCCGAGAAAGCGCGACGGTACAGCTGCTCGGCGGTCAGGCCACCGTAGTACATCGCAATGCCGATGCTGGCGCTCGGGCGAAGCTGGATACCCTGCACGGGCAGCCGCTCATTAATGACAGTGAGTACTTGCTGACCTAGCGTGATGGCGTGCCACGGCTCTTTTACACCGTGAGCAATAACCACCAGGTCATAGCCGCTCACCTGGGTGAGCACCATCCGCGGCGACAGCACTGATTTCACCTTTTCCACCAGCGTCAGCAGCAGCATCTCGCGCTGGCTCTCTTTCAGCACGCCTGCCGTGTCCTGCAAGGTTTCGCAGGCTATCACCATCAGCGCGGTGGTCTGCTGGCGGGCCACGATCTGCTCCAGCAAGGCCATCAAAAACGCTTTGTTTGGCAGGTCTGAAACCGGGAAGCGGGTGGCGTTGTTGCTCAGCTCTTCCTGCTGGCGCAGAACGCGCTGCTGGTTGATATTGTAACTCCGGACCAGCATGCCGATTTCATCGTCGTGGTGAAGGCGCGGCAGGGCAAGCTGATGCCCGACGTGCTCCTGCGGGGAGAGATCGTTCAGCTCACGGGCGATGCGGCGCAGGGGATGCACAATCAGCCGGTTGATACACCACGTCAGCGCCACGCTTAGCATTAACGTCAGAAGTAAGTAAGTAGTTACTAACGTCGCAACCCAGCTCATGACGAATTTATACATGCGGTACGAGTCCGCCTGTAACACCAGATACGCCAGCGGCTGCGGGTTGGCAGGCCTTTCCAGTGAATAGAGGGGCAGCGAAATCTGCACCGGCAGCTCAAACATGCGCATCACCATCATCGGGACGGGGCGCTCAGGAATAAAACTCATCCGCAGCGCCTGGAACTGGTTAGGCAGCACGACGTCTGCGCGGCTTACGATACCGGCGGGCTGGATGCGTTTCAGAATAGATTCCGCCTCGGGAATATCCCCCTTCAGGATCGAGGCTGACAGCGGTTCCCGCACCGAGCGGGCGATACTTTCCAGTTGCGAGGCCGTGTTATAGCGATTCTGCTGTACGGAATGAAACAGCAAAATAACGCAGAAGATGAAGACAAACAGCATTGTGACGGCAGACACCATCGCCATCTGTTTGATCGTTAAGGAACGGCTGACACGCAAAATGACTCTCCACAAAACTCGAAGCGCAGGGCGCACCAGGGTGTAAACCTGGTGCGCCCGAGTATACCCGATAGCTGGACTTTTAAGAGAGACTTACAATTAGATTAAGAGAAAATCCGATTACCAGTCTGCATAAGGCACCAGCGGTTCCGGCGGTAAGTCCATATCACCCTGCCAGCCCGCGGCAGAATAGCGCACATAGAGCAGCGCGTGGCTCGGCGTATAATCTTTCGCTTCCTGAATATCGACGCCCAGACCCACAAACCAGTTGGACGTCACGCGGCGCTCAACAATCGCCCTCGCGGTATAACCGGTGCCCGACGAGCTGCTGCCGGTTTCCATCACCCCTTTATCGGTATAACGGCCTGGCTCATTGTCGGGGATCAGCCCCTGCAGCGGATAACGCATCACATCTTTTGTTTTTGAATGGGACCAGGAGACGGAGCCACCCAGCTCCCATGACCAGTTCTCCGTGCGTTTTCGCCAGTTCACCGGTAAGGCGAAGGATACATACTCCTGAGGACTGTAGTAGCCGCCCTGACCCAGCGAATAGCCGCTTAAGTCTTTATCATAGTGCCACAGCATGTTAGACACGCCGACCGTCAGGCGCTCATTGTTTTTGTTGATGAGCTTGTAGTAGTAGCCGGTCATCCAGCGGACGCGCCAGTTATCTTCCACATGCTTCCCGGTCAGGCTGTCGGCGCTCAGGCTTGACCAGATACCGTTAGCTTCGCCTTTATCATAGCTCACGCTCACGCCGCCGCCGGTAGCGCGCACGCCGCCCCAGGTGGTATCGGTATTGGGATCTTTTTGCCCGGCAAACGCCAGCACGGAGCTGGAAACCGGACGACGATGGGCGTTCAGGGTGTAGCCAATCGGCCCTAGATCGTTGCTGTAGCTCAGGCTACCCACCACGTCCACAACGTTAAAGCCCATCGGCGTGGTACCGATATCCCACGCCCAGGTGTTATTCTGCCAGCCGACGGCCACGCTGGCGCCGTTGGCCGACTGATTCGTGCTGCCGCGACATGGCGTTTCGGCGCAGGTACCCCACGTTGGATCGTAGGTGCCGTTGTCCGTATCAAAGGAGCCGGCGTTCATATTGACCAGATCGCTACGGAAGAACATTCGACCGTCCGACAGCGGCGCGTCAACCTGAAGCATTGTGGTGTGCGCTTTAAGGTCGGAATACCCTCCCGTACCGCTGGATCCCCAGTAATCGTGTTGCAGCGTGACGTTAAGATCCTGCTGACGGTACAGATCGCCCGCATCGCTGCGCACGCCGCGCTTCAGCCAGTCATCTTTTTCATCGTTACGCGTCAGGCGCGTAAAGCTGTCGTTATCGGACGGGCGGGCCGTGGTAATGCCCGAGGAGACCATCGCGTCTTTATATGTGTCCAGCGCCTGCTGAGGCCGACCGCTTTGTGCCTGGAAACGGGCGGCATCACGCACCACCAGCGCGCTCTCCATAGAAGGCGGCTGCGACTTTGCCTGAGGAAGAATGGCGTTGAAGGTCTTTTCTGCTGCGGCCGAATCGCCCAGGCCTGCCTGCGCCATGGCAAGCCGGCGCTGCATATTGATGGAGAGCGGTTCGCCGTTTTGCTCCGCCGGCAGCGTCGCCAGCGTCGCGCGCGCCGCGTCCTTGTTGCCCTGCGCAATATATACTTCGGTCAGGCCGAGAATAGCGTCTTCATTCTGCGGTTCGCGTTGCAGGACGGTGCTGTAGGCGTTTTTCGCGGCGTCGCGGTCGCCACGCTGTTCCGCCCAGTCCGCCAGCGTCAGGTCGATACGGGTGGACGCAGGCTGCTGGCGAAGCAGCGCTTCCGCCTCCTGCTCTTTACCGCTGTCGCGCAGGCGGTTAGCGGTTTCCAGCACCTGATTGCTTTGCAGACGTTCCGCCAGCTCCTGGATATTACCGTTCCACCTGTCGCGCGGCAGCGTATTGAGATGTGCCAGCGCGGCACGATCCCGATCGTTACCGGACAGGTAAAGGCCGCTGGCGTACACCTGCTCCGGATCGCCCGGCTTCTGGCTTGCCAGCTGGCGCATAAGGTTATCCGCCTGGCTGCGCTGGCCCGCGCTGTAGAGATCGCGCGACAGACGGTAGGTGATCCACACGTCGCCCGGCGAAAGCGCAAGGCGGCGGCGCTGAATTTCTGCGGCCTGGGCATATTTCCCCTGGCTTTCCAGCCGTTCAGCCTGGGCCGAAAGCTGCTCGTTCGTCAGGCTGCGTTCAATATCATCAATGCTGCGGCGCTGGCTGGCAGAGAGCGACTGAATAAACTGTGTCGCTTTCTCCGGGGACTGCGCGCGATAAATATTGGCAAGGCCGCGCACCGCGTTGCTGTTGCCGCTGTCCATGCGCAACGCCTGGCGGTAATAGCGTTCGGCCGCGTCGTTATCTTTACGCGCCGCCGCCGCGTCACCCAGCCCCAGCACCGCGTAGCTGTCCGCGTTATCGACGCTGCGCGCCTGCTGGTAATAGCGTTCCGCCTGAGCCGGGTTGTTGGCCTTCAGGGCGTTATCACCCTGCTGGATCAGCAGCCAGTACCGGTTGACCTTCAGCAGGCTGTCCCATTTCCCGCGATTTTCGCTCTGGGGATCGAGAGCGATCGCCTTTTCAAACTGCGCCACCGCGCGGGCGCGATCGCCTTTTTGTGAATAGGCCTGCCCCAGCGCGCCGACGGCTTCACTGTCGGCGTGGTTGGCGCTGACCGCTTTTTGCAGCTCGGCCACCGCTTTGCTGCCCTGCCCGGCATCCACCGCGGCTAACCCTTCGGCTTTCGCGCGGAACGCCGGATCGGCGAGCTGTTTTTGCTGCGCTTCAAGCTGGGCGCGCGCTGCCGTCACGTTTTCGCCATCGCTGAACACGCTCAGGTATTTTTGCAGTGCAGTCACGCTGGCGCTGCTGGCCGGCAGATCCTTGATCTGCTGGTACCACATATCCGACGCCTGGCTGCGGCCATTGTTTGATTTAGCCATCTGCTGCAACACCGCAAACCCTTCATCGCGGCGTCCGTCCTCGAACAGAAGCTGCGCCAGCGAAGCCTGTAGCTGGGCGTTGCCCGGGCTGCTGGCGTTAATGTTTTTAAGCTGGCCTATGGCCGAATTACGGCGGGCAGGCTCTTTCGCCACTACGTTCCAGTACTCTGTCGCGATCTCGCCGGTAGGCGGATTACCGTCAAACAGTTTGTCGTACGCGGCAATGGCTTCCTGCGTATGGCCGGTAGTGGCAAGCAGGCGGGCCTGCTGTAAGGCCTGACGCCCCTCCGGCGTGGAGAGCAGCATGGTATTACGGGAGGACTGGTACACGCCCGAGTCTGGCGCCATCCCTTTCAGGCGATCCAGCTCTTTTTGCGCGCCCGCCGTATCGCCCTGCCGTAACAGGTAGCGGAAGCGCGCGGCAATAACATCCGGGTTGTTGGGGTCGATAAGCTCGAGGCGATAAAGCGACTGACGCACCAGATCTTCGCGCTGCGTGGATTCGCCCAGACGGACCTGTTCCAGCAGCTGTCTCTGCTGCGGGGAGTTGGCGGCCTGGGCCAGGGGCATCAGCGCCAGGCCAAGCGATAAGGTGAGTAGATTTATTGTGAACGTGCGCATTCCTGACCCCAGTCCGGTATTAATTCACCTTGCGCGGTGAAGCGAAAACGATGCTCATCCCACCCTTGTCCGAACAGGGTCAGAACGTAACTGTAATAGGCATTGTTATCGGGAAAACGATCGGCGACGCGCTGACGCTGCACCGCCTGCGCGTCCCGGTTTTGTAAGAACGGAAGCAGCGAGGCAGAGAACCCTACCGGCCCGTCGCCGGTGCGTTTCCCCGTTGCCACATCCACTTTCTCCGGCGGCAAGCCTTGCCTGATTGTCGTGGTCGCCATGGGCTTGAAACGCGCCAGAAGCCGGGCTTTTTGCGGATCGTTATCGTTCATCATCCCCACCCAGAGATAGACGCGAATCGCATCGTAGCTGCCGATCAGGGTCGGATCCTGCTTCAGCTGCCAGCCGCCCTTTTTCTGGTATTTCACCCAGTTAGGGGAAAACCCTTTCGGCGCGGTCTCCAGCAGCAGGCGCAGGTTGGTTTCCCGTAGCGTCGTCCACGGGGCGCCAAAACGGGTAAAATAGCCCGCAAGCTGCGGCGGCAGGTAGCTGGGGTTGAAGCGCCAGACGTTCTCGTCGGCAAAACCGACCTTACCCGGTAAAAGCATAGAGCCCAGCCCAGGCACCTTCACCACCTCCTCGCGGGCAATGCGCGTTAACAGCGCCTTACCCGTGCGGGTGTAATCGGGATTGTTCCACAGCCGCCCGGCTTCCAGCAGCGACCAGGCAATCCAGATATCCGCATCAGACGCAGAGTTATCGTCGATAACCGCCCAGGTTTCTTCATCCTTTTTCCCCCACAGCCAGGCAGGGAGTTGTTGCGCTAAATCCCCTCCGGCGAGGTTATCGCGCGTCCATGCCAGCAGCAGATCGAACGCGTTGCGGTCGTTTGCGGCAAGGGCAAAGAACAGACCGTAGCTTTGCCCTTCGGAGGTGGTGATTTTGCGCGCGTCGCTGGGGTCGATCACGCGCCCGCTTTCGCTCATGTAATCCTTTTTAAACGTCTCCCATGCAGGCCAGTTACAGGCGGCGTGAAGCGTCGTCGTCGCCAGCATCAATGCTGCCAGTACACATCCGCGAAAGACTTTCATCACAGCTTACTCATGGTCCGGGTTAAGTCGACGGCGGCTGATGATCCGCAGCAGACGCCACAGCACCCAGGCCAGCAGTACCACGCTGAGCGCAGCCAGCACGGCCAGCAGCACCGGATGGTTAGAGAGGGCGTACCACAGACGCTCGAACCACGGCAGATGGCCCACATAGTAAACATCCCCCACGCGCAGGCTGTTGACGCCCGACTCACGAATAACCGAGACGGAACCGAACATTGCCGCTCGTTTACCGCTGTCGTTCATGGCCTCGTTGAGCAGTTCATACCCGCGCGGGCTGTCCGCCAGCAGGGCGATAACGCTGCGCTGGTCGTTGTACGGGGACTGGAAGCCAACAATCGCGGCCATCGGGCCCGTTGAGCTTACGGTCGTCTTGATATTGGCCTGACGATCGCCGCTGTCCGGCATGATGCTCGGGAACTCGGTCTGGCGCAGCGGGGTGTTGACCCAGGACCGGGCCGCCTGCACCAGCAGATCGACGCGCTTCTCGTCTTTCAGCTTGTCCGGGATGTTGCCGATGACCATGATATCGGCGTCTTTGTCCTGGATCTGACTACCGTCATCCGTCACCGTCACGTTAATGGCCGGCAGGCCGGTTTGCGCCCCGACGGTGCCCATGGTGTCGAGCAGGGTGGCAACCTGACCTTCGTTGGCCGCTTTTGGCATTACAACAATCGATTCAGAGAGATCCGCCATGCGGCTGAACGGGAAGCTGGCGTTAGCAAACGCACGCAGATCCGGCATCGCAATAAAGTGGTAGTACTTCGAGAAGTCGATGGTGGAATCATCGCCAATCACCACGTGATTTTGCACCGGCTGGAAGGTAATACAGTTTTCCACCGAACCGCCCGGCATCGGGTTCATATACTGGAAGTTAAACCGCAGCTGGTTTATCGCCCCCAGCTTCAGCGCCGGGATAGAGACATCGGTTTTACCGTCCAGCAGCCCCTGCAGAACCGGCAGACGCAGCATCAACCGGTTTGTCTCCTGGTTACTGGCCAGGCTGAACGATTGCAGGAACTGGTTGTTAAGGCTGATATCCATGCGCGAGCTGTCTTTGGTTGGCGGCGCGGTGTATCGGTAGTTCAGGTTGATATCGATACCGTTGGTGCGCAGCAGATACAGATCCGGCGGCAGGTTCAGGGACAGGCTCACCGGAGAAGGTTCCAGCCCGGTTGACTGCAGCTGCTCTTCATAGGTTTTCAGCTCGCCGAAGGTGATCGCGCGGTCGGTGCGCACCCAGTTCGGCGCATCGTAAGGCTTACGCGCCAGCAGCGGTTTCACCTCATCCACCACGACGCTGTTGCCGCGGAACAGGATATTTCCCTGGGCAATGCCCTTCGCGGCCTGCACCAGATCTTTTTCGTCACGCCCGAAGACCACCAGCAGCTTCACGTACGGGTTGTCCGGGTGGCTCATCATCTCGATGGTCGGCGCTTTCACATCCGGATGGTCGCGCAGGAACGCCGGACGCCTGGCGTTGGTTGCAAACACAATGGCGTTTTTGTCGGGCATTTTGTCGTACATCACCGGGAAGCTCTGTCCGCGCCAGCCGGAGCGGGAGCCAAACCACGATGCCACGATGGTCGCCGCCAGCTGTTCGGTTACGTCCGGCGCGCCGGCAAAGACCATCGGCAGATTCAGCGGGCGATTATCGCGCGGGTCGAAGAACGGCACCGGGAAGGCGGAGAGATCGTTTTTCAGCGCCAGCGGCTGATAGGTCATCTGCAACGAGGAGTTACGACCAACGTCCAGCCACAGCGTGCTGCTGGACGGATTTTCGCAGACGTCGCGATAGTGGCCGACAAACTCCAGACGCACGCGGTTAAAGTCGGTGATAAACAGCGGGTTAATCGGAACCTGCGCCAGGGTTTTCTTACCCAGCTGCTCTTTGGTGACCGGCAGAACCTCCATCAGCTCGTCGTTCAGGTAAACCTTAAGCTGGGACTGCACCGGCAGCAGCGACGGTGATGGCGTGTATTCCAGGTTCAGCATTGCTTTCGACACCAGCTCATCGCTGCGCATGCCAAATTCAATGCCGCCGTTCGGGTTAGTACCGCGCAGCACCATGCTGCCGGGCGGCGGCGCAATCTGGGCAAAGGTCAGCTTCACATCACGCGACGGCGTATTTTCCGCCACTACCGGCGCGCTGGCCCCGGGCACGCCGGGCATCACCTGACCGACAACCGGGCTGTCGGCGGGCAGCGTATTCCCCGCTGTCGGCTGATTCGGGGTGACGTTTTCCGTCTGCCCCGGCGCCGCAGTCACAACCGGATCGGTCGCCTGCGCGACGACAGGCACCGTTGGCGCAGGCGTGGTCGCCGCGTTGTCAGGCGCTGCGTTAGCCACTGTTGCAGGGAGCGCACTCATCCCCATTGCCACTGCACATAACCAGGAAAGTTTTGTTTTCATCGCGTTATCATCATTGTTGAGCCATAACCGGGTCCGCCTGCTTCGCTTCATCTCGCTCGGGCCGGCGCGGAATGAACGACACGACCCAGGAAACCAGCGAAGTAAGTGACCGGAAAATTAATTTCACCGACGACGGGGCAAATTCTGCAAGGTGACGATAGCCACGGAACCCCAGCTTGAGAATATCCAGCAGGCTTTCCAGAGGCTTATCCTCAGGGAAGCTGTCCTGCCAGAGAGCCCACGTATCCGCGCGGGCAAACGTACACTGCACAAAATCAATGTGTTGCTTTTTGGTCAACGGCATCAGCTGCAGGCCAACTTCACTGCCCCTCACGCGCACAACCTGAGTCGGGAAGACATACTCCTGCTGGCCGCGCTTGAGCAGCAAGTTGACCTTCTGCCCCTCCAGCACCTTCGCCTGGCCGTTGATCTTGATGCCCAGACCGCCATCAGAGAAGTCGTGTACGGTGCAGGAAAAGAGATGGCCATCCTCGCGGGCAATGGCCGCCGGCATGCTGATTTCGACGCGATGCGCGCGACGAACCTGTTTACTTTCCACCGATACCGCCACCGCGCCACCGAGGATGATCAGGTTATAGAACACCCACGCCATGCTCACAAATACCGTCAGAATTTCGTTTTCCGGGCCGTAGAAGTAGCGCCAGATCCCGGCAATTACCCCCACGATGTTCAGGAGCACCAGGAAGATATACGGCCGGGAGATCACCCAGTCGACGTACTCCTCTTCCACCAGCCCGCCCTTCGCGGTGACGTTGAATTTCCCTTTATGCGGGTTGATTAGCGCCACCATGGTTGGCGGCGCGATGTACCAGGCCAGCACCGTTTCGTAGATTTCGCTCCAGAACGAGTGGCGGTATTTCCCCTGAATCTTTGAGTTCGTCAGGCTGGCGTGAACCATGTGCGGCAGAACGAACAGGGCGATCATCAGCGCGGGAGCGTAGATGATGTAAGCGTGAAGCAGCAGGAACGCCAGCGGCGCGGTGAGGAAGATAAGCCGTGGAATGCCCGACAGGAAGTGGAACATGGCGTTGACGTAGCAGAGGCGCTGCGCCAGCTTCAGCCCTTTGCCCATCAGCGGGTTATCGAGACGGAAGATTTGTACCATGCCGCGCGCCCAGCGAATACGCTGGCCGATATGAGCGGAAAGCGATTCCGTAGCCAGCCCCGCCGCCTGCGGAATACGCATGTAGGCAGAGGTGTAGCCAAGGCGGTGCAGACGCAGGGAGGTGTGAGCATCTTCCGTGACCGTCTCAACGGCGATACCGCCGATTTCATCAAGTGGCTTACGGCGGATAACCGCGCAGGAGCCGCAGAAGAACGTCGCGTCCCACATGTCGTTTCCGTCCTGCACCAAGCCATAGAACAGCGTGCCTTCGTTCGGGGTTTTACGGAAGCGGCCCAGGTTACGTTCAAACGGATCCGGCGAGAAGAAGTGGTGCGGCGTCTGCATCATCGCCAGTTCTTTCTCCTTCAGGAACCAGCCCATGGTCATTTGCAGGAACGAGCGCGTAGGCACATGGTCGCAGTCAAAGATGGAGACGAACTCCCCTTTGGCATATTTGAGCGCGTTGTTGATGTTGCCGGCTTTCGCGTGTTCGTGGGTGGTACGGGCGATGTACTCAACCCCCACTTCGTCCGCGAACTGGCGGAACTCGGCGCGGCCACCGTCGTCCAGGATCCAGATTTTGATTTTATCCTTCGGCCAGTCGATGCCCAGCGCGGCGTAAATGGTGTTTTTCACCACCGACAGATCTTCGTTGTAGGTCGGCACGAAGAGATCGACCGACGGCCACTGGGTCGTATCTTTTGGCAGCGGTACCGGCTGTCGGTTCAGCGGCCAGATAACCTGGAAGTAACCCAGCACCAGCACGATCCACGCGTAGGTCTCCGCAAACAGCAGAACTAACCCACACACCAGGCTGACCGGATCGTCCCAGTTCAGGGTAGAGGTGTATCGCCACCAGATGTAGCGGCAGGAGACGGTCAGCGACAGCACAATCAGCATCAGGGCTGAGAAACGCCCCGGAATGCGCCGTACCAGCAGCGCCACGCCCCACAGCAGGATCAGGAAGGTGAACTGCGCCAGCGGGTTGAACGGCTGGGTAATGCAGACCAGCGCCAGAATGAGCGAGAACACCACAACCACGCCGAGAATAAAACGGCGCAAGCCCGGGTGGAGGTGCCCGAGCTCTTTATGGTGATCCAGATGACCCGTTCGGTCGCCGACGCGGTCGGGCAGCCGATCCAGCCACTGGTGATAGCGCTCGCGCAAGTGCTGCACGCGATCGAAGCTGCGCCAGCGGGACGTTTTTTTCTCCGCGCCCATTGAGGTCGTCAGTAGCCAGATGGACTGGATAAGGTAGCGCGCCGGATCCAGCGGCCGCGGCCTGTCCGGATTGATATGCGGATAGAGCTCGTCGTGGCGCGCACGAATACGCTGCCAGCGAGGATGTTCGAGGGGAAGAAACATCCACGCCAGAACCATCCAGAAGCAGCCTGACGCAGCGCTCAGCGAGGAGGCGCCGTGATGGCGGTAATGGCGGTAGCGTTCACTTAAGCGCGAACTGACCGGCGGGATGAGCAACCAGTTGGCAACGCGACTCATGCTGTACTCCCGGCAGACTCCGGTCGTTTTGCAAAGTGCAGCAGGCACCAGTTGGCCAGCGTCAGGATCTCTTCTGCCGCCAGCGAATCGCTACGGTATTCCCCAAGCGGTTGTTTCGAAGCGAGGCACTCCGCCATCGCTTCGTCACGATGAATAACCATCGGCAACAGGCGGCGCTGGCTCTGAAGCCAAACCTGGTACAGATCGTCCTGGATCTGGCTGCCAATGCGCAGATCGTTAATCAAAATATGGGCATTCGCGGGCATCGCCTGCTGGTGCAGACGGATATGGCAGTTCGCATCCACGTTCGCGATGGAGAGCACATGGTCACACTGCGCCAGGAGCTGGCGGGTCAGCGAGGCCGCGCCGTGCGGCAGGTCCAGCAGGATCCACTGATAGTGCCCCTTCTCTTTCAGGCTCTGCAATGCGGTGGTGAAGCGAGAGAACAGACGCTGAAACGCGGCTTCATTGCCGCGCTCGGTTTCGGTTAGTTGCCCAAAGGGAAGCAAATCGAGCTGGGAGGTATAGCGTAAACCCGCATCCCGCCAGTCTTTATCGTCCAGAAGCGCGCGCCCCCAGCCGTTTGAATGCGTAAAGTCGACATTGAATGACATGCGCAACAAATTATCGGAACAGGCATCAATGACCAGTACCGATTCACCTAATACCTGCAATGACCACGCCAGCGCCGCGGTAACGGAAGTTGTACCTACCCCACCACGGACGCCTTGTAATCCTAGTACGGCCATCAATGGCTTCCTTATTGTTGTTGGGCAAATTCAGCTAATAACGGCCAGCGTTTAATAGCCGCGGCCAACTGTTCCCGCTGGGAAATATCGGTGTAGTCTATTTCTGGCAAAGAAAAGGCCTGCGTGAGCGCCAGAAAATCGTTTTGGAATGTGTAACCCAGGCTTGAATCGACCGGCGTTGCGGGTTCGTTATTTTGCATTCTTATTTCATCCCTTTGGGTAAAATCATAAGATTCAGATGCAGCGAGGCGTCCTGCCCACGAAATTTCATTTACATGCTAAATCTGATGTTCTTTAATTTCAATGTTAGGTTTATTTCTACGCTTTCGCTAGTAAACTGAGAGGCATAGAAATTCGACGAAAGAGGGACACCGTGGACTCCATATTTTCTATTGGCATCCAGTCATTATGGGACGAATTGCGCCACATGCCAGTCGGAGGAGTCTGGTGGGTTAATACGGATCGTAATGCTGATGCCATTAGTCTGGTAAACCAGACGATAGCGGCGCAGGGTAAGGATTCCCGCGTTGCCGTCATTACGATGGGCGAAGAGCCAAAGTCTGTCATCAGGCTCGAAACTGACCGTGGACCCCAGACAGTACGATTATTTTCCATGCCTGAGGATACCAACAGTCTATACTATTTACCCCGCGATATTCAGTGTTCTATTGTTCCCGAACGCTATTTGCTGATTCTTAAATGTTCTAATAATGGCCTGCAAAATATTCAAACTGAAAAACTGCAAAAATGGCTGGGAAGAATCAACCGCTGGGCTAAAAATCAAAACTGCACCGTATTGGTTGTTAACCCAGGCAGTAATAATGACAAGCTTTTTTCACTTTTAATGAGTGAATACCGTTCTCTGTATGGCCTGGCCAGTATCCGCGCTCAGGCAGACAGCTATCTTTACGATATTGCTTTCTGGTGCAATGAAAAAGGGGTGAGTGCCCGACAGCAGCTTACCCTCAACCATGTCGGGGACGAGTGGCATCTCGCGCAGCAGGAAGAGACGGTGGTTCAGCCACGCAGTGATGAAAAACGCATTCTGAGCCATATTGCGGTACTGGAAGGTGCGCCTGCGCTTTCTGAAAACTGGTCACTGTTCGATACCAATGAAGCCTTATTTGAGGAAGCCCGCACAACGCAGGCGGCGACCATTATTTTCTCGCTGATTCAGAATAACCAAATCGAAACGCTGGCGAGGCACATTCACACGCTACGCCGTCAGCGCGGAAGCGCGTTAAAAATCGTGGTGCGTGAAAATACAACCAGCCTGCGTGCCACCGATGAGCGTTTACTGCTGGGCTGCGGCGCCAATATGGTCATCCCCTGGAATGCTCCCCTGTCGCGCTGCCTGACGCTGATCGAAAGCATTCAGGGCCAGCAGTTTAGCCGACATGTTCCGGAAGATATCAGCACCCTGCTCTCAATGACGCAGCCGATGAAACTGCGTGGCTACCAGAAGTGGGACACCTTCTGCGATGCGGTCAGCAATATGATGAGCAATACGCTGCTGCCGGCTGACGGTAAAGGCGTGATGGTTGCCCTGCGTCCCGTGCCGGGGATTCGCGTTGAGCAGGCGCTCACGCTGTGCCGCCCTAACCGCGTCGGGGATATCATGACCATTGGCGATAACCGCCTGGTACTGTTCCTCTCCTTCTGCCGGGTGAACGATCTCGATACTGCGCTGAACCACATCTTCCCGCTGCCTACCGGGGATATTTTCTCCAACCGCATGATCTGGTTCGAAGATAACCTGATCGCTGCTGAAATCGTCCAGATGCGTACTCTGGCACCAGAACAGTGGGCAAAACCTTTGCCTGTAACAAGCGGCGCTACACCGGTGCTCAATGCGAAACATGACGGCCAAATCTGGCGTCGAATTCCCGAGCCGCAGCGCTTATTAGACGAGAACGAGGAGAGCGCCCCATTATGAACATCAGCGATATCATCCAACTGGTCGTTCTGTGTGCGCTGATTTTTTTGCCGCTTGGTTACTATGCGCGCCATTCCCTGCGCCGTATTCGCGATACGGTCAGATTACTGTTTGTTAAACCTCGCTATATCAAACCCGCCGGAACACTGACTCGCGCTCCGAACGTCAAGGCAAACCGAAAACATGACTAACTCTACCTATACCTCGTCGGCGCCGTCGCCACTGTGGCAATACTGGCGCGGCCTGTCCGGCTGGAATTTCTATTTCCTGGTGAAGTTTGGCCTGCTCTGGGCAGGCTACCTGAATTTCCACCCGCTGCTTAACCTGGTGTTTATGGCATTCCTGCTGATGCCTATCCCGAACCTCAGGCTGCACCGTATTCGCCACTGGATCGCCATTCCCATCGGTTTCGGCCTGTTCTGGCATGATACCTGGCTTCCTGGCCCCGAAAGCATCATGAGCCAGGGCTCCCAGGTCGCGGGCTTCAGTTCGGACTATTTGCTCGATCTGGTTGAGCGCTTTATTAACTGGCAAATGATTGGTGCCGTCTTCGTCCTGCTGGTGGCGTGGCTGTTCCTGTCCCAGTGGATCCGCGTGACGGTGTTTGTCGTTGCGATTATGGTCTGGCTTAACGTCCTGACGCTGACGGGCCCGAGCTTCTCTCTGTGGCCAGCCGGTCAGCCGACCTCAACCGTGGCCACCACAGGCGGCTCCGCCGCTGCTACCGTCGCAACAGCAGGGGATACGCCCGTTGTGGGAGATATTCCGGCGCAGACTGCGCCGCCGACGTCCACCAACCTGAACGCGTGGCTGGCCAGTTTTTACGCTGCGGAAGATAAGCGTCAGACGAAATTCCCGGACGCGCTGCCTGCCGATGCTCAGCCGTTTGAGCTGCTGGTCATTAACATCTGCTCTCTGTCCTGGGCTGACGTTGATGCGGCTGGCTTAATGTCGCATCCGCTGTGGTCGCATTTCGATATTCAGTTTAAAGACTTCAATTCCGCCACCTCGTACAGCGGCCCGGCGGCTATCCGCCTGCTGCGCGCGAGCTGCGGTCAGCCTTCACATAAGAACCTCTATCAGCCAGCCGCAAACCAGTGTTACCTGTTCGATAACCTGGCAAAACTGGGCTTTACGCAACACCTGATGATGGGCCATAACGGCCTGTTCGGGAACTTCCTGAAAGAAGTGCGTGAACAAGGTGGAATGCAGGCCCCGCTGATGGATCAGAAAGGGTTGCCGGTAACGCTGCTGGGCTTCGATGGCTCGCCGGTGTATGACGACACCGCGGTGCTTCAGCGCTGGTTAGATACCGTCGGTAAGGAAGAAGGAACACGCAGCGCGACGTTCTATAACACGCTGCCGCTTCACGACGGGAACCATTACCCGGGCGTGAGCAAAACGGCCGATTATAAGGCCCGCGCGCAGAAGTTCTTTGACGAGCTGAATGCGTTTTTTAACGAGCTGGAAAAATCAGGTCGTAAAGTGATGGTGGTGGTGGTACCAGAACATGGCGGAGCGCTGAAGGGCGACAGGATGCAGGTGTCCGGTCTGCGCGATATTCCAAGCCCGTCCATCACTAACGTTCCGGCCGGGATTAAGTTCTTCGGCATGAAAACGCCGCATCAGGGTGCGCCAGTTGAGATCACTCAGCCAAGCAGCTATCTGGCGATCTCCGAGCTGGTCGCGCGTGCGGTAGACGGTAAGCTGTTCGTGGAAGATAGTGTGAACTGGGATCAGCTCACCAGCGGCTTGCCGCAGACGGCAGAAGTATCGGAAAACGCCAATGCGGTTGTGATCAAGTACCAGAACAAACCTTATGTCCGACTGAATGCCGGGGATTGGGTGCCGTATCCGCAGTGATAGCCTGCTACACCCTCTCCCCTGTGGGGAGAGGGTTACTCCGCACTTCGCAACGAAATTTCACCACCTACCCAGGGCTTAATCACGCCATCCTGCTCAAGAAGCAACGCCCCCTGCGCATCAATACCTCGTGACGTACCGTAAATCTCTTTATCGCCAATCAGCAGCTTAACCGGTCGGTTAATAAAGTTATCCAGCTTCTCCCAGCGGGACAGGAACGGGGCTAAACCCTCTTGCTCAAAGAGCGTCAGCGAACTTCGCAACTCGTTGATCATGCGAACGGCAAGCGTGTTGCGATCGATGGCGATCCCCGCTTCCTGAAGGTTGGTCCAGGCCTGGTTCACCACATCGTTTTGCACGTTTCGCATCACCATGTTCAGCCCGGCGCCAATAACGATCTGCGCGGCATCGCCCGTTTTTCCCGTCAGTTCAACCAGGATACCCGCCAGTTTACGATCGTTGAGATAGAGATCGTTCGGCCATTTCACCCGGACTTTGTCCGCGCCCAGATTGTGCAGGACCTCAGCCATCACGATACCGATGACCAGGCTCAGCCCGATAGCCGCAGCCGGCCCCTGCTCAAGCCGCCAGTACATGGAGAGGTAAAGGTTGGCACCAAATGGCGAAAACCACTTGCGACCGCGGCGGCCTCGCCCGGCCTGTTGATACTCAGCAACGCAGGCATCGCCGGATGTCAGCTCGCTCAGGCGATCCAGCAGATACTGATTCGTCGAATCAATGACCGGCAATACCGCGACATTACCGTGCCCAATCTGGCTGCGGATAGTCTCTTCATTGAGCAACTGGATCGGTTCCGGCAGGCTGTAGCCTTTTCCTGGTACCGTAAACACATCCACACCCCAGTCGCGGAGCGTCTGAATATGCTTATTGATTGCAGCGCGGCTCATGCCCAGCTGTTCGCCCAGCTGCTCGCCAGAGTGGAATTCTCCATCTGCAAGAATGCCGATCAGCGTTAACGGGATTGTATTGTCCTTCACGAAATGGTCTCCACGGCATTCACTTCGCCCGTTCGGCCTATAAAGCGAACTTCAGGCTCCAGCCAGACGTTAAATTTTTCACCCACGCGCTGACGAACAAGGTGCGCCAGGCTGACGACGTCATCGCTTGTTGCGCTGCATTGATTGATCAGTACCAGTGCCTGCTGACGATGAACCGCCGCGCCGCCGACCGTGGTACCTTTTAATTCACATTGATCGATAAGCCAGCCCGCGGCCAGCTTCACGCTGCCATCCGGCTGGGGATAATGCGGAGCCGTTGGCCAGCCAGCAAGAAGCGCTTTAGCGTTTTCGCTGCTGATAACCGGGTTTTTGAAGAAACTGCCCGCATTTCCGTTCACTTTTGGATCGGGGAGCTTTGTCATTCGCATATGGCAAACGGAATCGAACACGTCCCGAGGCGTGGCGGTCGCCGGATCGAGGCGAGTCAGATCGCCATAGGTCAGAACGGGTTTCCAGTCCTTCGCCAGGCGTAGCCCAACGGCCACAATGACGAAACGATCCTGATAATCGTGCTTAAAAATACTGTCGCGATAGCCAAAGCGGCACTGCTCTGCGGTTAAGCGTTGAGCTTTTCCCGTGACCAGCTCAATACAGTCGACATATTCACAGACGTGTTTCAGTTCGATGCCGTAGGCGCCGATGTTTTGAATCGGGGACGATCCTGCACAGCCCGGAATAAGGGCCAGGTTTTCCAGTCCGGGCATCCCTTTTTCAAGGGTATATTGCACCAGCTGATGCCAGTTTTCGCCGGCACCTACGTGTAAATGCCAGCTGTCAGCACTCTCTTTACTCTCGATCCCCATGATGCGGTTGACGATTACCGTCCCCGCAAAATCATCAAGAAACAGGACATTACTTCCTTCGCCCAGAATCAGTACGGGTTCACCGTTTTCTGTTGCGCTCTGCCACGCTTTCAGCAGCTGCTGAGCATTATCGGCACGTAAAATTTGAGTAGCATTTCGTTGAATACCAAAGGTATTCCAGGGCTTAAGAGAGTGGTTCATAGACGCTATCCTGATGCAAAAACCGGGATAGTTTACCGTATATACGGGGGGATAGGTGATTTGTTTATGGAAACGAGGAAAGTCCCAAAACGCAAAAAGGCCATCCTTCCGGATGGCCTCTTTACTTAATTGATGCCTGGCAGTTCCCTACTCTCACATGGGGAGACCCCACACTACCATCGGCGCTACGGCGTTTCACTTCTGAGTTCGGCATGGGGTCAGGTGGGACCACCGCGCTACAGCCGCCAGGCAAATTCCTGTGCTCTGTCCTGTGTCTTTTGGGCTGATACTGCGTTGGCTGCTCTCGTAAAGTCAGTCACATACCTCAGTATGCTCCTTCCTTTCCTTCGCTTGCCGCCTTGTCTCAGCGCAAAATCCTTCGGACTCTGAATCAAAGCTGAAAATTCTGTCTCTTCGCCAAAACATCTTCGGCGTTGTAAGGTTAAGCCTCACGGTTCATTAGTATCGGTTAGCTCAACGCATCGCTGCGCTTACACACCCGACCTATCAACGTCGTCGTCTTCAACGTTCCTTCAGGACTCTCAAGGAGTCAGGGAGAACTCATCTCGGGGCAAGTTTCGTGCTTAGATGCTTTCAGCACTTATCTCTTCCGCATTTAGCTACCGGGCAGTGCCATTGGCATGACAACCCGAACACCAGTGATGCGTCCACTCCGGTCCTCTCGTACTAGGAGCAGCCCCCCTCAATTCTCCAGCGCCCACGGCAGATAGGGACCGAACTGTCTCACGACGTTCTAAACCCAGCTCGCGTACCACTTTAAATGGCGAACAGCCATACCCTTGGGACCTACTTCAGCCCCAGGATGTGATGAGCCGACATCGAGGTGCCAAACACCGCCGTCGATATGAACTCTTGGGCGGTATCAGCCTGTTATCCCCGGAGTACCTTTTATCCGTTGAGCGATGGCCCTTCCATTCAGAACCACCGGATCACTATGACCTGCTTTCGCACCTGCTCGCGCCGTCACGCTCGCAGTCAAGCTGGCTTATGCCATTGCACTAACCTCCTGATGTCCGACCAGGATTAGCCAACCTTCGTGCTCCTCCGTTACTCTTTGGGAGGAGACCGCCCCAGTCAAACTACCCACCAGACACTGTCCGCAACCCGGATTACGGGTCTACGTTAGAACACCAGCCATTAAAGGGTGGTATTTCAAGGGCGGCTCCACGCAGACTGGCGTCCACGCTTCAAAGCCTCCCACCTATCCTACACATCAAGGACCAGTGTTCAGTGTCAAGCTATAGTAAAGGTTCACGGGGTCTTTCCGTCTTGCCGCGGGTACACTGCATCTTCACAGCGAGTTCAATTTCACTGAGTCTCGGGTGGAGACAGCCTGGCCATCATTACGCCATTCGTGCAGGTCGGAACTTACCCGACAAGGAATTTCGCTACCTTAGGACCGTTATAGTTACGGCCGCCGTTTACCGGGGCTTCGATCAAGAGCTTCGCGTTGCCGCTAACCCCATCAATTAACCTTCCGGCACCGGGCAGGCGTCACACCGTATACGTCCACTTTCGTGTTTGCACAGTGCTGTGTTTTTAATAAACAGTTGCAGCCAGCTGGTATCTTCGACTGATTTCAGCTCCACCCGCAGGGGCTTCACCTACATATCAGCGTGCCTTCTCCCGAAGTTACGGCACCATTTTGCCTAGTTCCTTCACCCGAGTTCTCTCAAGCGCCTTGGTATTCTCTACCTGACCACCTGTGTCGGTTTGGGGTACGATTTCGTGTTACCTGATGCTTAGAGGCTTTTCCTGGAAGCAGGGCATTTGTTACTTCAGCACCGTAGTGCCTCGTCATCACACCTCAGCGTTAAAAAGGTACCGGATTTACCTGGAACCTCCGCCTACATGCTTAAACCGGGACAACCGTCGCCCGGCTAACATAGCCTTCTCCGTCCCCCCTTCGCAGTAACACCAAGTACAGGAATATTAACCTGTTTCCCATCGACTACGCCTTTCGGCCTCGCCTTAGGGGTCGACTCACCCTGCCCCGATTAACGTTGGACAGGAACCCTTGGTCTTCCGGCGAGCGGGCTTTTCACCCGCTTTATCGTTACTTATGTCAGCATTCGCACTTCTGATACCTCCAGCACCCCTCACAGGACACCTTCAACGGCTTACAGAACGCTCCCCTACCCAACAACGCCTAAGCGTCGCTGCCGCAGCTTCGGTGCATGGTTTAGCCCCGTTACATCTTCCGCGCAGGCCGACTCGACCAGTGAGCTATTACGCTTTCTTTAAATGATGGCTGCTTCTAAGCCAACATCCTGGCTGTCTGTGCCTTCCCACATCGTTTCCCACTTAACCATGACTTTGGGACCTTAGCTGGCGGTCTGGGTTGTTTCCCTCTTCACGACGGACGTTAGCACCCGCCGTGTGTCTCCCGTGATAACATTCTTCGGTATTCGTAGTTTGCATCGGGTTGGTAAGCCGGGATGGCCCCCTAGCCGAAACAGTGCTCTACCCCCGAAGATGAGTTCACGAGGCGCTACCTAAATAGCTTTCGGGGAGAACCAGCTATCTCCCGGTTTGATTGGCCTTTCACCCCCAGCCACAGGTCATCCGCTAATTTTTCAACATTAGTCGGTTCGGTCCTCCAGTTAGTGTTACCCAACCTTCAACCTGCCCATGGCTAGATCACCGGGTTTCGGGTCTATACCCTGCAACTTAACGCCCAGTTAAGACTCGGTTTCCCTTCGGCTCCCCTATACGGTTAACCTTGCTACAGAATATAAGTCGCTGACCCATTATACAAAAGGTACGCAGTCACCCCATAAAGAGGCTCCCACTGCTTGTACGTACACGGTTTCAGGTTCTTTTTCACTCCCCTCGCCGGGGTTCTTTTCGCCTTTCCCTCACGGTACTGGTTCACTATCGGTCAGTCAGGAGTATTTAGCCTTGGAGGATGGTCCCCCCATATTCAGACAGGATACCACGTGTCCCGCCCTACTCTTCGAGTTCACAGCATGTGTGCTTTCGTGTACGGGACTATCACCCTGTACCGTCGGACTTTCCAGACCGTTCCACTAACACACAAGCTGATTCAGACTCCGGGCTGCTCCCCGTTCGCTCGCCGCTACTGGGGGAATCTCGGTTGATTTCTTTTCCTCGGGGTACTTAGATGTTTCAGTTCCCCCGGTTCGCCTCGTTAGCCTATGTATTCAGCTAACGATAGTGCAACGAATTGCACTGGGTTTCCCCATTCGGACATCGCCGGGTCAAGGGTTCATATCACCTCGCCGGCGCTTTTCGCAGATTAGCACGTCCTTCATCGCCTCTGACTGCCAGGGCATCCACCGTGTACGCTTAGTCGCTTAACCTCACAACCCGAAGATGTTTCACTTCATGATTGCGAAAATTTGAGAGACTCGAACACACATGAGCTGTGTGTCGTTTCAATTTTCAGCTTGATCCAGATTTTTAAAGAGCAAAACTTCGCAGTGCACCTTTTCAGGTTCACTCTGAAGTTTTCTTGTTTTGCAGTAAAGGATGGTGGAGCTATGCGGGATCGAACCGCAGACCTCCTGCGTGCAAGGCAGGCGCTCTCCCAGCTGAGCTATAGCCCCATCGTAGTGATCTCTCTACCGGTATTTTTGTTGAGGCAAGGCGTGGTGACACGAAGCATACCTGAGTATGTGAGTGTCGCCGCAACGCAGCATCAGCAAAAATTTGGTAGGCCTGAGTGGACTTGAACCACCGACCTCACCCTTATCAGGGGTGCGCTCTAACCACCTGAGCTACAAGCCTGCAGAGATTTTTACTGCTGTTTTTCATCAGACAATCTGTGTGAGCACTGCAAAGGCAGGTTCTTTAAGGTAAGGAGGTGATCCAACCGCAGGTTCCCCTACGGTTACCTTGTTACGACTTCACCCCAGTCATGAATCACAAAGTGGTAAGCGCCCTCCCGAAGGTTAAGCTACCTACTTCTTTTGCAACCCACTCCCATGGTGTGACGGGCGGTGTGTACAAGGCCCGGGAACGTATTCACCGTAGCATTCTGATCTACGATTACTAGCGATTCCGACTTCATGGAGTCGAGTTGCAGACTCCAATCCGGACTACGACGCACTTTATGAGGTCCGCTTGCTCTCGCGAGGTCGCTTCTCTTTGTATGCGCCATTGTAGCACGTGTGTAGCCCTACTCGTAAGGGCCATGATGACTTGACGTCATCCCCACCTTCCTCCAGTTTATCACTGGCAGTCTCCTTTGAGTTCCCGGCCTAACCGCTGGCAACAAAGGATAAGGGTTGCGCTCGTTGCGGGACTTAACCCAACATTTCACAACACGAGCTGACGACAGCCATGCAGCACCTGTCTCAGAGTTCCCGAAGGCACCAAAGCATCTCTGCTAAGTTCTCTGGATGTCAAGAGTAGGTAAGGTTCTTCGCGTTGCATCGAATTAAACCACATGCTCCACCGCTTGTGCGGGCCCCCGTCAATTCATTTGAGTTTTAACCTTGCGGCCGTACTCCCCAGGCGGTCGACTTAACGCGTTAGCTCCGGAAGCCACGCCTCAAGGGCACAACCTCCAAGTCGACATCGTTTACGGCGTGGACTACCAGGGTATCTAATCCTGTTTGCTCCCCACGCTTTCGCACCTGAGCGTCAGTCTTTGTCCAGGGGGCCGCCTTCGCCACCGGTATTCCTCCAGATCTCTACGCATTTCACCGCTACACCTGGAATTCTACCCCCCTCTACAAGACTCTAGCCTGCCAGTTTCGAATGCAGTTCCCAGGTTGAGCCCGGGGATTTCACATCCGACTTGACAGACCGCCTGCGTGCGCTTTACGCCCAGTAATTCCGATTAACGCTTGCACCCTCCGTATTACCGCGGCTGCTGGCACGGAGTTAGCCGGTGCTTCTTCTGCGGGTAACGTCAATCGGCAAGGTTATTAACCTTACCGCCTTCCTCCCCGCTGAAAGTGCTTTACAACCCGAAGGCCTTCTTCACACACGCGGCATGGCTGCATCAGGCTTGCGCCCATTGTGCAATATTCCCCACTGCTGCCTCCCGTAGGAGTCTGGACCGTGTCTCAGTTCCAGTGTGGCTGGTCATCCTCTCAGACCAGCTAGGGATCGTCGCCTAGGTGAGCCGTTACCCCACCTACTAGCTAATCCCATCTGGGCACATCCGATGGCAAGAGGCCCGAAGGTCCCCCTCTTTGGTCTTGCGACGTTATGCGGTATTAGCTACCGTTTCCAGTAGTTATCCCCCTCCATCAGGCAGTTTCCCAGACATTACTCACCCGTCCGCCACTCGTCAGCGAAGCAGCAAGCTGCTTCCTGTTACCGTTCGACTTGCATGTGTTAGGCCTGCCGCCAGCGTTCAATCTGAGCCATGATCAAACTCTTCAATTTAAGTTTGATGCTCGTGAATTAAACTTCGTAATGAATTACGTATGTTCACTCAGAGACTTGGTATTCATTTATTGTCCGAAGACATTAAGAATCCATGTCACTTTGAGTGCCCACACAGATTGTCTGATAAATTGTTAAAGAGCAGTGCCGCTTCGTTTTTCGCTGCGGCGCGGGGTGTGCATATTACGCTTTCCCGCTTCAGAGTCAAGCGATTATTTCGCTTTTCTCTGCTGACCCGGCGGCTTGCGTGCCGTTGTTCCGTGTCAGTGGAGGCGCATTATAGGGAGTTCTTCCGAAGTGACAAGCACAAAATTCAAAAAACTTTTCGTTCGCTCACTTTTCAAACTCAACGCTTATTTAACCCGCGAATCGTCCGTTAAACGCGCAATTTCACGGGCAAAACTGGCAACCTGAGCCCAGTCGGTATAAACCACCTCTTTACGCGTATCGGTTTCGCCGCCCGTCATCTTCATGATCAGGCGGATCATAAAGCGGTCGTACCAGCGATAGCGCGGGTAGCGCAGCGCGCCAGCAAAGACAGAGCAGATATCGGGCTGCCAGGGTGAACTCAGCAAAAACTTGCGCGTATAGCTGTTGGTCTGCGGCGTGCGCTTCTCGGCTTTACGGGCGACCAGGTTGACCGAGTAAAATGCGCCGGGCAGCTTATCAAGCTCCGCCGTATGCTTTTTCACAAAGCGATCCAGCGCCGGATGGAAATGGCCGTAACGAATTGAAGCACCAATCACCACACGGTCGTAATCCTGCCAGGAAATTTGCTCCGTGCGATTCAGGTTCACCACATCAGAGTAAATGCCCAGCTCTTTGAGTTCAGAAGCCAGATATGAAGCAATCTCACGCGTTTGCCCGTCACGCGTTGAGAAAAGAATTAACGTTTTCACTAATGTCTCCTTACTCACGCCAGAATGTTGGGGTGAACAACACCAGCAGCGTAAAGACCTCAAGACGACCAAACAGCATATTGGCGATTAAGATCCACTTCGCCACGGGGTTCATACTGGCAAAGTTATCCGCCACTACGCCCAGCCCTGGCCCCAGGTTGTTTAACGTTGCCACCACAGAGGCGAAGGCGGAAAAATCATCCACGCCCGTGGCGATAATGGCCAGCATACTGACAATAAAGACCAGTGCATACGCAGAGAAGAACCCCCACACCGCTTCGAGGATACGCTCCGGCAGCGCGCGGTTCCCCAGCTTGATGCTGTAAACCGCGTTCGGGTGAACCAGACGCTTCAGCTCACGGTTCCCCTGCTTAAACAGCAGCAGAATACGGATCACCTTCAGGCCGCCGCCCGTCGACCCGGCACAGCCGCCGATAAACGCAGAACACAACAGCAGTACCGGCAGGAACAGCGGCCAACGCGCGATACTGTCCGTGGTGAAACCAGCGGTAGTCGCCATTGATACCACCTGGAAGAACGCCTGGTTCAGGGTCGTAACCGCCGAGTTATAGACATCGTGGAACCACAGCACCAGGGTACAGATGACAACCAGCGTCAGCTGGACGCCAATAAACATCCGGAATTCCGGGTCGCGCCAGTACACCTTCAGGCTGCGTCCGCTCAGCAAGGAGAAGTGTAGACCGTAGTTACAGCCTGAGATCAGCAGAAAGATAGCAATGATGGTATTGATCGTCGGGCTGTCGAAGTAGCCTACGCTGGCATCGTGCGTAGAGAACCCGCCGATAGCGATAGTCGCAAAGCTGTGCCCGATAGCATCAAAAGCAGGCATCCCGGCAAACCACAGCGCCAGCGCACAGGCCACCGTCAGCAGGACATAAATAAGCCACAGGGTCTTCGCCGTCTCCGCAATGCGTGGGCGCATTTTGTTATCTTTTAGCGGGCCGGGCATTTCGGCCCGGTAAAGCTGCATCCCGCCGACGCCCAGAATCGGCAGAATAGCCACCGCCAGGACGATGATCCCCATACCGCCGAACCACTGCAGCATCTGCCGGTAAAAGAGGATCGCATGAGGGAGCGAGTCCAGCCCTACAAGCGTGGTAGCCCCGGTGGTCGTTAAGCCGGAGAACGACTCAAAAAACGCATCCGTGATGGTGAGATTCGGTTGTTCAGAGAAGATAAACGGCAGCGCACCGACGCTTCCCAGCACCGTCCAGAACAGGACGACAATCAGAAAACCTTCCCGGGCTTTCAGCTCGCCTTTCTCACGACGGTTTGGCCACCACAGCAGCGAACCAATGGTCAGCGCCACAAAAAAGGTTTGCGTAAATGCACGCCCCGCGCCGTCCCGGTAGATAAGCGCCACCAGACCGGGAATGATCATCGTTCCGGAAAAAAGTATGACCAGTAATCCAACGATTCGGGTAATGGCACGAAAATGCATCTCTGCCGCTTCCTTAGGTATTCAAAATTGTGAGGTGGGGATTATTCTTCAATCGGCAGTAATTGCAATGAACCGCGACTAAAATCAGCGAGTTTTGCTGAAAGAGCAGCCAGTTCCGCCTGAGGAAGCGCCACGCGTAATTGCACCATTGCCTGATAATCACTGTGCGCGATGACGCCGTTAAACTGTCTAAGCAGTGTTTCTACACCCGAAAGCTGGGCGTAATCGCATAACAAAGTATATTCGGTTAGCGGCGTTTTGCGGGTCGTTGTCAGAAGATTAAGCGCCTGCTGGACTCCGCCACCGTAGGCTTTAACCAGGCCACCGGTGCCTAACAAAATGCCGCCGTAGTAGCGAACCACGACGGCGGTTATCTCGCCCACGCCGCTGCCCATTAGCTGGGAGAGCATCGGTTTTCCGGCCGTGCCCGCCGGTTCACCGTCGTCAGAAAACCCGAGCTGCTGTGAATCGTTCGGCGGCCCGGCTACCCACGCCACGCAGTGGTGGCGGGCATCGGGGTGCTGCGCGCGAACGGACTCGACGAACGCCTTTGCCGCCTCCACGCCGCTGGTATGCGCAAGCAGCGTGATAAAGCGGCTTTTCTTGATTTCCTCAACAAAAGTGACCGGCTCAGCCGGTATCAGCCAGCTTTCCATCAGGCCAGCTTCAGGTCTCGCGTCATGTTCTCGATGCTGTTCTCATGGATAACCACGTTATCTTCGATACGAATGCCGCCAAACGGCTTCAGCGCTTCAATTTTTTCCCAGTTGAAGTGCTTGCTGAACTGCCCTTCACGCCACGGCGCCAGCAGAGATTCAATAAAGTAGATGCCCGGCTCGATGGTCAATACCATGCGCGGTGCCAGAACGCGGGTGCAGCGCAGGTAAGGATATTTCGACGGCGCCGCCAGGTGCGTACCGGTATCGTCCTGCATAAAGCCCGCGACGTCGTGCACCTGCAAACCCAGCGGGTGGCCGATACCGTGCGGCATAAACGGCCCGGTCAGATCGTTCTCAACCATCGCCTCTTCGCTCATGTCTTTGACAATCTGATGCTTGCGCAGCAGTTTAGCGATGCGCTGATGGAACTGGATATGGTAATCCACATAGCTGGTACCCGCTTTCATGGTGCCGATAAGCGCCAGCTGTTCATCGTTCACGTCTTTAATCAGGTGCGCAAAATCGGTATCCGCATTCGCCGCCCACGTACGGGTGAGGTCTGCCGCGTAGCCGTTGTACTCGGCACCCGCGTCAAGCAGGAAGCTGCGCATCTCAGACGGAACCTGGTGATCCAGTTTGGTATAGTGCAGAACCGAGGCATGCTCGTTGAGCGCCACGATGTTGCTGTAAGGCACGTCGGTATCGCGGTGACCGGTCGCGGTCAGGTACGCCAGGTTGATATCGAACTCGCTCATGCCTGACTGGAACGCCTCATGCGCCGCGCGGTGGCCATTCACCGCCGTTTTTTGCGCTTCACGCATGCAGTAAAGTTCGTAGTCGGTCTTATAAGCGCGATAGTAATGCAGATAATCCAGCACCCCTTTCGGGTTGAGCTTATCGGCCGGGATATCCAGGCCAAGCGCGCGTTCAGGCACAGGGCCAATGTAGCCGATGTTGCCGCGCGCCGCTGGCAGCTGGCTGCCAATGCCGTCCGCTTTCGGCAGCGCAATCACGTCAATTTCTTCAGTCCAGAAAGAGGTCGGCAGCGGTTCCACGTTGTGCCAGTAATCCACCGGCAGGTAGAACCACAGTTTCGGCTTGTTCACGCCATCCACCAGCAGCCAGCAATTTGGAACCTGCGTGACGGGCACCCAGGCTTTAAACTGCGGGTTAACCTTGAAGGGATAAGCGTGGTCATCAAGAAACGTATTCATCAGCTCGCCGGAGTGGATCAGCAGGGCATCCAGCTTGAAGCGGGCCAGTACATCGCGGGTACGTTCCTGTAGGGTAACGATATGATTTTTATAGAGCGAAGCCAGTGAGTCCATCATTCTTCCTTTCGTTTTTTTGACCTCAAGTCATCGCATCTTAGCACACCTCACTCCGGCTGCGTGATTTCCGCCGACCGTGATCAGCGCAGCATTTTCTTAATGAGTAATTTGCATTTTATTAACATAAATTCCACACTCCGTCTCATCTGGTATGACCAGATCCAATTGCTGGATTCAGGAGACCGACATGCTCTACAAAGGCGACACCCTGTACGTAGACTGGCTGGAAGATGGCATTGCCGAACTGGTGTTCGATGCCCCCGGCTCAGTGAACAAGCTTGATACCGCGACGGTGGCCAGTCTTGGCCAGGCGCTGGATGTACTTGAAAAGCAATCAGATTTGAAAGGGCTGCTGCTGCGCTCAAACAAAGCGGCCTTTATCGTTGGTGCAGATATCACCGAGTTTCTGTCGCTGTTTATGGTGCCGGAAGAACAGCTGAGCCAGTGGCTGCATTTCGCCAACAGCGTCTTTAATCGTCTGGAAGACCTGCCTGTCCCGACCATTTCCGCCGTTAACGGCTACGCGCTGGGCGGCGGCTGCGAATGTGTGTTAGCCACTGATTACCGTCTGGCCACCCCTGACCTGCGCATCGGCCTGCCGGAGACCAAACTGGGCATTATGCCGGGCTTTGGCGGCTCCGTGCGTATGCCGCGCATGCTGGGCGCAGACAGCGCGCTGGAAATCATTGCCGCAGGTAAAGACGTTGGCGCGGAGCAGGCGCAGAAAATCGGCCTGGTGGACGGCGTCGTCAAACCTGAGAAACTGGTCGACGGTGCCGTCGCCATTCTGCGTCAGGCGATTAACGGCGACCTCGACTGGAAAGCCAAACGCCAGCCGAAGCTCGAGCCACTGAAGCTCAGCAAAATTGAAGCCACCATGAGCTTTACCATCGCCAAAGGCATGGTGATGCAGACGGCGGGTAAACACTACCCGGCGCCCATCACGGCGGTAAAAACCATCGAAGCCGCAGCCCGTCTGGGTCGCGATGAAGCCCTGAAGCTTGAAAATCAGAGCTTTGTCCCGCTGGCGCACACCAGTGAAGCCCGCGCGCTGGTCGGCATCTTCCTTAACGATCAGTTCGTGAAGGGAAAGGCTAAACAGCTGACCAAAAACGTTGAGACGCCAAAACGCGCGGCGGTGCTCGGCGCCGGCATTATGGGTGGCGGCATCGCTTACCAGTCCGCCTGGAAAGGCGTGCCGGTTGTGATGAAAGACATCAGCGAGAAATCCCTGACGCTGGGCATGACCGAAGCGGCCAAGCTGCTGAATAAACAGCTTGAGCGCGGCAAAATTGACGGACTGAAGCTCTCCGGCGTGATCTCCACCATTCAGCCCGTGCTGGAATACAGCGGTTTCGATCGCGTTGACGTGGTGGTTGAAGCGGTCGTCGAGAACCCGAACGTTAAAAAAGCGGTGCTGGCCGAAACCGAAGAGAAGGTTCGTCCGGGTACCGTGCTGGCCTCCAACACCTCCACCATTCCAATCAGCGAACTGGCGAGCGTGCTGAAGCGTCCGGAAAACTTCTGCGGGATGCACTTCTTTAACCCGGTGCACCGTATGCCGCTGGTCGAAGTGATCCGTGGGGAAAAAACCTCTGACGACACCATCGCCAAAGTGGTGGCGTGGGCCAGCAAAATGGGCAAAACGCCAATCGTCGTTAACGACTGCCCGGGCTTCTTCGTCAACCGCGTGCTGTTCCCGTACTTCGCCGGGTTCAGCCAGCTCCTGCGCGACGGCGCGGACTTCCGCAACATCGACAAAGTGATGGAAAAACGGTTCGGCTGGCCGATGGGCCCGGCCTACCTGCTGGACGTGGTCGGGATCGACACCGCGCATCACGCCCAGGCGGTCATGGCTGCCGGCTTCCCGCAGCGTATGCAGAAAGACTATCGCGACGCGATTGACGCCCTGTTCGATGCCAGCCGCTTTGGTCAGAAAAACGGCCTGGGCTTCTGGCGTTATAAGGAAGACAGCAAAGGCAAACCGAAGAAAGAAGAAGATCCGGCGGTGGATGGCCTGCTGGCCGACGTCAGTCAGCCAAAACGCGACTTCACCGACGATGAAATCATCGCCCGCATGATGATCCCGATGATTAACGAAGTGGTGCGCTGTCTGGAAGAAGGCATTATCGCCAGCCCGGCAGAAGCGGATATGGCGCTGGTGTACGGCCTGGGCTTCCCGCCGTTCCACGGCGGCGCGTTCCGCTGGCTGGATACGCTCGGCAGCGCCCGCTACCTCGATATGGCTCAGCAGTATCAGCACCTCGGCCCGCTTTATGACGTGCCGGAAGGTCTGCGTAACAAAGCGCGCCATAACGAACCCTACTATCCAGCAGTCGAGCCAGCCCGTCCGGTTGGCGCGCTGAAAACGGCTTAAGGAGTCACAATGGAAAAGGTTGTCATTGTTGATGCGATTCGCACCCCGATGGGCCGTTCAAAAGGCGGCGCGTTCCGTAACGTGCGTGCGGAAGATCTCTCCGCGCACCTGATGCGTAGCCTGCTGGCGCGTAACCCGGCGCTGGACCCAACAGCGCTGGACGATATCTACTGGGGCTGCGTCCAGCAGACGCTGGAGCAGGGCTTTAACATCGCCCGTAATGCGTCCCTGCTGGCAGAAATCCCGCATTCGGTTCCGGCGGTTACCGTTAACCGCCTGTGCGGTTCGTCAATGCAGGCCCTGCACGACGCGGCGCGCATGATCATGACCGGCGACGCGCAGGCCTGCCTGGTGGGCGGCGTGGAGCATATGGGCCACGTGCCGATGAGCCACGGGGTCGATTTCCATCCGGGCATGAGCCGCAACGTGGCGAAAGCCGCCGGTATGATGGGCCTGACCGCCGAGATGCTCTCCCGCCTGCACGGCATCAGCCGTGAAATGCAGGATGCGTTTGCCGCGCGCTCTCACGCCCGCGCCTGGGCCGCCACGCAGTCCGGCGCGTTTAAGAATGAGATTATCCCAACCGGCGGCCACGACGCAGACGGCGTACTGAAGCAGTTCAGCTACGACGAAGTGATCCGTCCTGAAACCACGGTCGAAGCGCTTTCTGCCCTGCGTCCGGCATTTGATCCGGTCACCGGCACGGTAACGGCGGGCACCTCGTCTGCCCTGTCCGACGGCGCCGCCGCAATGCTGGTGATGAGCGAAAGCCGCGCCCGCGAGCTAGGCCTGACCCCGCGTGCCCGCGTGCGTTCGATGGCGGTCGTGGGCTGCGATCCTTCCATCATGGGTTACGGTCCGGTTCCGGCGTCAAAACTGGCGTTGAAAAAAGCGGGGCTGAGCGCAAGTGATATCGATCTGTTTGAGATGAACGAAGCCTTCGCCGCGCAGATCCTGCCGTGCATTAAGGATCTGGGCCTGATGGATCAGGTAGACGAGAAGATTAACCTCAACGGCGGCGCGATTGCCCTCGGCCACCCGCTGGGCTGCTCCGGGGCGCGCATCAGCACCACGCTGATTAACCTGATGGAACGCAAAGATGCCCAGTTTGGTCTGGCAACAATGTGTATCGGATTGGGTCAGGGTATCGCAACGGTATTTGAGAGAGTGTAATAAAAAAGCCGGGCAGTTTTTGCCGCCCGGCATGAGTTTAGTTGCCGTTCTTCCCGCCTGTCAGGGGCGGGTTTTTTGCATTATTGCAGCAGCGAAATATCCGCCACGCGCAGGAACAGCTCACGCAGCTTCTCAAGCATAGAGAGACGGTTAATACGCAGCTCTTTATCTTCCACGTTCACCATCACTTTCTCGAAGAAGGCGTCGATCACGTCACGCAGCTCCGCCAGCTCCACCAGCGCTTCCTGGTAGCGGCCTTCCGCGAAGTACGGTTCCAGCTTGTCACGCAGCACGACAACCTGCATCGCCAGAGCGATCTCTTCCGGCTCTTTCAGCGTCGCGGCGTTTACGCGCTCGTTCAGCGTCTCGTCGGATTTCGCGAGGATGTTCGAGACGCGCTTGTTGGCCGCGGCCAGGGCTGATGCCGCTTCCAGCGTACGGAAGTGCGATACCGCCTTCATTCGCGCATCGAAATCTGCCGGACGGGTTGGACGACGCGCCAGCACCGCCTGAATGGTATCGACGCTGTAGCCTTCGTCCTGATACCACGCGCGGAAACGACCGAGCATAAAGTCGATAACATCATCCACAACCTTCGCATTGGTCAGCTTGTCGCCGTACAGACGCACCGCTTCTTCGGTCAGCGTTTGCAGATCGAGGTTCAGGTTCTTCTCAACGATGATACGCAGCACGCCCAGCGCGGCACGACGCAGCGCGAACGGGTCTTTGTCGCCTTTTGGATGCTGACCGATACCGAAGATACCCGCCAGGGTGTCCATCTTATCGGCAATCGCCACGGCGCAGGCAACCGGGTTAGACGGCAGATCGTCACCGGCAAAGCGCGGCTGATACTGCTCGTTCAGGGCTACCGCTACATCTTCCGCTTCGCCATCGTGACGCGCGTAGTGCATGCCCATGACGCCCTGGGTGTCGGTAAATTCGAACACCATGTTGGTCATCAGGTCACACTTGGAGAGCAGGCCCGCGCGGGTGGCGTGGTTAACGTCCGCGCCAATTTCACGGGCAATCCAGCCGGACAGCTCCGCGATACGGTCGGTCTTGTCGCGCAGCGTACCCAGCTGCTGCTGGAACAGTACGGTTTGCAGACGCGGCAGGTTATCTTCCAGACGTTTTTTACGGTCGGTATTGAAGAAGAACTCGGCATCCGCCAGACGCGGACGCACCACTTTCTCGTTACCGGAGATAATCTGGCTCGGATCTTTGGATTCGATGTTCGCGACGAAGATGAAGTTTGGCAGCAGCTTGCCGTCGTTGGCGTATACCGGGAAGTACTTCTGGTCACCCTTCATGGTGTACACCAGCGCTTCTGCCGGAACGGCGAGGAATTTCTCTTCGAACTTCGCGGTCAGCACAACGGGCCATTCAACCAGAGAGGTGACTTCTTCCAGCAGGCTGTCGCTCAGATCGGCGTTTCCGCCAATCTTGCGCGCCGCTTCTTCTGCGTCCGCTTTAATTTTGGCTTTACGCTGTTCGTAGTCAGCAATGACCTTACCGCGCTCCAGCAGGATCTGCGGATACTGGTCGGCATTGTCGATGGTGAACTCTGGCTCGCCCATAAAGCGGTGGCCGCGAATTACGCGATCGGACGCCACGCCCAGAATGGTTGCCGGAATAACGGTGTCGCCCAGCAGCAGGGTCACGGTGTGAACCGGACGCACGAAGTGTACGTCGGACGCGCCCCAGCGCATCAGCTTAGGAATCGGCAGCTTAGCCAGCGAGGTCGCGATCATGTTCGGCAGCAGCGCTTCTGCGCTTTCGCCTTTCACATGGGCACGATACAGCAGCCATTCACCTTTATCGGTTGTCAGACGCTCGGCCTGGTCAACGGTGATGCCGCAGCCGCGCGCCCAGCCTTCAGCCGCCTTGCTTGGCTTGCCTTCCGCGTCGAACGCCTGGGCAATCGCCGGGCCACGTTTTTCGACTTCACGATCCGGCTGGGATGCCGCCAGATTTGCCACCTTCAGCGCCAGACGACGCGGAGCAGCAAACCACTCAATTTTACCGTGCGCCAGGCCGGCGTTATCCAGCTCAGCAGTGACGTTCGCAGCGAAAGACTCAGCCAGGCTGCGCAGGGCTTTCGGTGGCAGCTCTTCGGTGCCGATTTCCACCAGGAAAGTTTTCTCAGACATGGCCGCCTCTTATTTGTTTCGGTTGCACATCGGGAAGCCAAGGGCTTCACGGGACGCGTAGTAAGCTTCTGCAACGGCTTTGGTCAGGGTACGAATACGCAGAATGTAGCGCTGACGTTCAGTCACGGAGATCGCTTTGCGGGCGTCCAGCAGGTTGAAGCTGTGGGCGGCCTTCAGAATACGCTCGTAGGCAGGCAGCGGCAGCGGAGTCTCCAGCGCCAGCAGCTGCTGCGCTTCTTTCTCGTACTGCTCGAAGCAGGTGAACAGGAAGTCCACGTCCGCGTATTCGAAGTTATAGGTGGATTGCTCCACTTCGTTCTGATGGAACACGTCGCCGTAGGTGGTTTTACCCAGCGGGCCGTCGCTCCAGACCAGGTCGTAAACGCTGTCTACGCCCTGAATGTACATTGCCAGACGTTCCAGACCATAGGTGATTTCACCGGTGATCGGCTTACATTCCAGACCGCCAACCTGCTGGAAGTAGGTAAACTGGGTCACTTCCATGCCGTTCAGCCACACTTCCCAACCCAGACCCCAGGCACCCAGCGTTGGGTTCTCCCAGTTGTCTTCCACGAAACGAATGTCGTGAATGGTCGGATCCATACCCAGCTCTTTCAGTGACCCGAGGTACAGTTCCTGAATATTGTCTGGTGATGGCTTAATCACCACCTGGAACTGATAGTAGTGCTGCAAACGGTTCGGGTTTTCGCCGTAACGGCCATCGGTCGGACGACGGGATGGCTGCACGTAGGCGGTCGCCATTGGCTCTGGCCCTAACGCGCGCAGGCTGGTCATCGGGTGTGAGGTGCCTGCGCCAACTTCCATGTCCAAAGGTTGAACAATGGTGCAGCCCTGACGAGCCCAGTAATCCTGTAAGGTCAGGATCAGGCCCTGGAAGGTCTTGGTATCAAACTTTTGCATAGTATTTCGTGCTGGATACGTGTGGTTTTAAATGGAAGGGATCAGTATACCCGCTGGCTGCAAGATATACAGTACGAAACGGGGTTGTTTAAGATAAATTGGGGAATAAGGCGCGTAGCCAGAACCTGTAAGGGCTCTGGCTGTTGATTATGCGAGCAGTTTAGCGCATTGAGAGATGTAAAAACTGGCCGTCTGCATCAAAAGAGCAGACAAAGCCCTCTTTACGTGCAGTATAGCCTTTAAGCTCATAGCTGCCCTGAAAGCGCTCAAAGCCGGTCACGTTTATTTTCTGTGCATCAGCGTTATAGCGGTGAGCCGCCCGATCTTTACACAGCTGCTCCATGTTCAGGGAGCGCTCCGGGCTGATTTTTCCCTGCTGCGCTTTTTGTGCAGGTGCCTCCTCAGAAGCACTGCATCCCGCTAATAAAAGCAGCAGAAAGAGTGACGCCCCACGCTTCATCATCATTTTTATTACCGCCCTGGCCAGTGGCTGTTATTTTTAGTAGCAATACGTTTATAGAGTAAAGTCCTTCATTCTGCGAATCTCGCCTGCTCCCTACAAGATAGCCTGGCTAAACTCAGAATTTTCCAAGGGAAAAGATTTACCCAAACGCAGTCACACTTTCTTTATCAGGAATACAGAGGAACTGATGCAGTCAAAAATTAACTGGATTGATAACCTGCGGGGAATAGCCTGTCTGATGGTGGTGATGATCCACACGACGACCTGGTATGTCACTAACGCGCACAGTATCAGCCCCGTTAACTGGGATGTCGCCAATATTCTGAACTCGGCCTCCCGCGTGAGCGTCCCGCTGTTCTTTATGATTTCCGGCTTTCTCTTTTTTGGCGAGCGGAGCGCGCAGCCGAGACATTTCATCCGTATCGCCTCGTGTCTGCTTTTCTACAGCGCCATTTCTCTGGTCTACATTACCCTGTTCACCTCAATTAACGCCGGCCTTTCCCTGACCAACCTGCTGCAAAAACCCGTGTTCTATCATCTGTGGTTTTTCTTCGCGATTATCGTCATTTATCTGGTTTCACCGTTAATTCAGGTAAAAAACGTCAGCGGTAAAATGCTGCTGGCGCTGATGGTGGTCATCGGGATTGTGGCGAACCCGAATACCGTCTCGCAAAAAATAGCGGGCTTTGAGTGGCTGCCCGTCAATCTCTATATCAACGGCGACACGTTCTACTACGTGCTGTACGGCATGCTGGGGCGCGCCATTGGCATGATGACCACGCAAAAGCGGGGAATGAACTGGCTTTGCGCGGCAGCGTTTATCGCCAGCGTGTTTATTATCTCTCGCGGGACGCTGCACGAGCTGCAATGGCGCGGCAACTTTGCCGATACCTGGTATCTGTACTGCGGTCCGATGGTCTTTATCTGCGCGGTTTCCCTGCTGACCCTGGTGAAAAACACCCTGAACGAACGTCCGCTTCCGGTGCTGGGTTTTATCTCACGCCACTCGCTGGGCATTTACGGTTTTCACGCGCTGGCGATCCACGCCCTGCGTACGCGCGGCGTTGAGCTTAAAAGCTGGCCGGTGCTGGATATTGTCTGGATCTTTACCGCCACGCTGGCCATCAGCCTGTTGCTCTCGATGCTGCTGCAACGCATCGATACGCGCAGGTTTGTGAGCTAACCCGGTTGAAGGCTGGCAGGCCGGGTAAGCGTTAGCGCCCCCCGGCTCCTGTTTATGACATTAGCGGCAAAAGCTGCTGATAGATTTTGCGGAACACGTCCCGTCTTTCGGCATAGCGGGCGTGGTTTTTCGCATCGGGAAGATGCTGCTGTTCAAGCGGCAGCTGCGGCAAAAGCTGGTTCAGTGGCTTATCCGGGTTAAGCGCAATTTGCGCCAGTCGCGCCGCACCGAGCGCAGGGCCGACGTCTCCCCCGGTGCGGTAGTCCAGCGTGAGTCCGCTGATATCGCAAAGCATTTGCCGCCAGTAGCTGCTGCGCGCACCGCCCCCAATGAGCGTAATGCTGGATGGCTTCAGGCCACAGTCATGAACCACATCCATTCCGTCCGCCAGCGCATAACCGACACCTTCAAGCACCGCGCGCGCCAGCTCCGCCGGGCCGTGCTGATGGGTAAGACCAAAGAATACCCCTTTCGCTTCCGGATTGTTGTGCGGTGTCCGCTCGCCGGAAAGATAGGGTAAAAACCAGACCGCACCGGCATTTTCATCCGCCTGCTGTGCCGCTGCGATAAGCGCAGGGACGTCCGCCATTCCGGTGAGCTTCGCCGCCCAGTCCAGGCAGGACGCCGCGCTCAGCATCACCGACATCAGATGCCATTTTCCCGGCAGCGCGTGGCAGAAGCTGTGTACGGCACTTTCAGGGTTACTTCGATAGCCGTCACTCACGGCAAAATAGACGCCAGAAGTGCCGAGCGAGAGCATGGCCTGCCCTGCGTCCACCATCCCTACGCCCACGGCACCCGCCGCGTTATCGCCACCGCCGGCAACAACCGGCACGGCCGGCATATTCCAGCGTTCCGCAATGGATGGCTGCAAAGCGCCCGTTATTTCACTGCCTTCGAACAGCGCAGGCATGTGCTCGCGCGTCAGATGGCAGGCATCGAGCATCGCCTCGCTCCAGTCCCGTTTCGCCACGTCGAGCCACAGGGTGCCGGCGGCGTCAGACATATCGCTGGCAAAATCCCCCGTCATGCGAAAACGCAGGTAGTCTTTTGGCAACAGAACCTTCGCCACCTGGCGGAAAACGTCGGGTTCATGGCGCTGCACCCACAGTAATTTGGGGGCTGTGAAGCCGGGCATCATCAGGTTGCCGGTGATGTCGCGGGACGTTGGCACGCGCTCTTCAAGCAGCGCGCACTCTTCTGCACAGCGCCCGTCATTCCAGAGAATCGCCGGGCGCAGGACGCGGTGCTGGCTATCCAGCAGCGTGGCGCCATGCATTTGCCCGGCAATGCCCAGCGCTTTCACGTCGCGCAGGCTGTGCTGCTCGCCCAACGCTTTCATTGCGCGATCCGTCGCCTGCCACCACTGCTCCGGATTCTGCTCAGACCACAGCGGATGCGGGCGTGAAACCTGTAGCTTTTCAGTCTGCGTTGCGACTACCTCGCCCTGCTCGCTTAACAGGATGGCTTTCACACCCGACGTGCCAAGATCGATCCCGATATACATTGCGGTGACTCCTTTGACAGAAATGCCCGGCAGCGCGCGGCGAGCCGGGCCTGTGTTTTTACTTATCGAACAGATAGTGGTTAACCAGGTTTTCCAGCAGCTCCTGGTGTCCGCTCTGATGCTGCGGCGCCAGCTGATGCTGTTCAGCGTACTTCGCGATCTCCGCAAGCGATAACTGACCTTTCAGTATTTGCTGGCCCAGCTCACTGTTCCATCCGCTGTAACGCTTCGCCACGCGCTTATCCAGCTCTCCGTCTTCAATCATACGGGCCGCCACTTTCAGCGCCAGCGCCATCGTGTCCATCGCCCCAATATGGCCGTAGAACAGATCGTATTTGTCGGTGCTCTGGCGACGCACTTTGGCGTCGAAGTTCAGGCCGCCGGTGGTGAAACCGCCCGCTTTGACGATTTCGTACATCACCAGCGCATTCTCTTCCACGCTGTTCGGGAACTGGTCGGTGTCCCAGCCCAGCTGCGGGTCGCCACGGTTCGCATCCACCGAGCCGAAGATACCCAGCGCAATCGCAGAGGCAATTTCGTGATGGAAGGAGTGCCCCGCCAGGGTGGCGTGGTTAGCCTCAATGTTCACTTTGATCTCTTTTTCCAGACCAAACTGCTTCAGGAAGCCATACACGGTGGCGACATCGTAGTCATACTGATGCTTGGTCGGCTCCTGCGGTTTTGGCTCAATCAGCAGCGTGCCGCGGAAGCCAATTTTGTGTTTGTGATCCACCACCATCTGCATGAAGCGGCCAATCTGCTCGCGCTCCTGACGCAGGTCGGTATTGAGCAGCGTTTCATAGCCTTCGCGACCGCCCCAGAGAACGTAGTTCTCGCCACCCAGCTGATGCGTGGCGTTCATTGCGGTCACGACCTGAGTAGCCGCCCAGCTAAAGACTTCCGGGTCCGGGTTGGTTGCCGCGCCCGCGCCGTAGCGGGGGTTAGTAAAGCAGTTAGCGGTACCCCAGAGCAGCTTCACGCCGCTTTGTTGCTGTTTTTCAGCCAGCACGTCGACCATCTGCGCAAAATTGTTCAGATACTCCTTCAGCGACGCCCCTTCCGGCGACACGTCCACGTCGTGGAAACAGTAGTACGGCACGTTCAGCTTATGGAAGAACTCGAACGCGACGTCGGCTTTACGCTTTGCCAGCTCGATGGCCTCGCCCGGCTGCTGCCAGGGGCGGTCAAAAGCGCCCACACCGAACATATCGGCACCGTTCCAGCAGAAGGTGTGCCAGTAACAGGCGGCAAAGCGCAAGTGATCTTCCATGCGCTTACCCAGCACCAGCTCATCCGGGTTGTAATGACGAAATGCTAAAGGATTGGTCGTTTTCGTGCCTTCGAAACGAACGCGATCGAGTTGGTCGAAATAAGCTTGCATATTGAGCTCCATAATCAGGGTATGCGGCGTGGTATTGCTTCTGGAGTAATAGTGAATAGACATTTTGGGTTGCTCAATTACGTTATTTCACACTGCTATTGAGAGAATGCACAACTGTGCGCTGGCTCGCAAAATAATGTGCAGACAAACTATTTTTCGGCGCATATTCCAGAATCAAATGTAATTAGTAGGTTACGCTTTTTAAAATCCGATCGCGGTCATAAATTCAGAAATAAACCAAATATCGTAATGAGAAGATAAAAATCTGTAATTGCCAGCAAGCCTTTCCACGTTAAAAATTTGCTGCGTCTCAGCAGTAAACGTTTCTTTTATCTCAGCTACACATACCCTACAAAAAGGCCTAATAATTATGAAGATAAAGAACCTGACCCTAACGCTCTGCACTACTCTCCTGCTTGCAAGCTTTGCCGGGCACGCCAAAGAGGTCAAAATCGGCATGGCGATTGACGACTTACGCCTGGAGCGCTGGCAAAAAGATCGCGATATCTTTGTTAAAAAAGCGGAATCTCTCGGTGCGGAGGTGTTCGTTCAGTCCGCTAACGGCAACGAAGAGACGCAAATGTCGCAAATCGAGAATATGATCAACCGGGGCGTCGATGTGTTGGTCATTATCCCGTATAACGGCCAGGTATTAAGCAACGTGGTGAAAGAAGCTAAACAGGAAGGCATAAAAGTTCTGGCCTATGACCGCATGATTAATAATGCGGATATTGATTATTATATTTCGTTCGACAATGAGAAAGTCGGTGAATTACAGGCTAAAAGCCTGGTGGCTAAAGTGCCGCAGGGAAATTATTTCCTGATGGGCGGCTCGCCGGTGGATAACAACGCCAAGCTGTTCCGCCAGGGACAAATGAAAGTGCTTAAGCCATATATCGACGAGGGCAAAATTAAGGTCGTCGGCGACCAGTGGGTTGACGGCTGGTTACCGGAAAACGCGCTGAAAATCATGGAAAACGCGCTAACCGCAAACAATAACAAAATCGACGCGGTGGTAGCCTCTAACGATGCCACGGCGGGGGGTGCCATTCAGGCGCTGAGCGCGCAGGGGCTTGCCGGAAAAGTCGCTATCTCCGGCCAGGATGCAGACCTTGCGGGTGTGAAACGCATTATCGCGGGCACCCAGACCATGACGGTTTATAAACCCATCACCGAGCTTGCCAATACGGCCGCTGAAATTGCCGTTGAGCTGGGCAATGGCCAACAGCCTAAAGCAGATGCAACGTTAAATAACGGCCTGAAAGACGTGCCTGCTCGCCTGTTAACCCCTATTGAAGTCAACAAAGAGAATATTGACGCCACGGTGGTAAAAGACGGTTTCCATAAGAAGAGTGAACTGTAATCCAGCGCAGCCCCTGCCCGGCAGGGGCGCATCGTTCTGCCCTGTTCATCTGTCGGGCTATGTGGAGCAGTTATGTCTTATTTACTTGAAATGAAAAGCATCACCAAAGCCTTCGGGGCGGTGAAAGCCGTCGACAATGTAAGCCTGCGCCTGAACGCTGGCGAGGTACTCTCCCTGTGCGGCGAAAATGGCTCGGGGAAATCCACCCTGATGAAAGTGTTGTGTGGGATCTACCCGCACGGCAGCTACGAGGGCGAAATCGTTTTTGCCGGTGAGGTGCTCCAGGCCACGCACATTCGCGATACCGAGCGTAAGGGCATCGCCATCATTCACCAGGAGCTGGCGCTGGTGAAGCACCTTACCGTGCTGGAAAATATCTTCCTCGGGGCCGAGCTCTCGCGCCATGGCGTGCTGGATTACGACACCATGACGCTGCGCTGCGAAAAGCTGCTGGCGCAGGTGAGCCTTACCATTTCACCGGATACCCGCGTAGGCGACCTGGGTCTGGGCCAGCAGCAGCTGGTGGAGATTGCCAAGGCGCTCAATAAACAGGTACGCCTGCTGATCCTCGATGAGCCGACCGCCTCGCTCACCGAACAGGAAACCGCCGTACTGCTCAACATCATCCGCGACCTGCAACATCACGGCATCGCCTGCATCTATATTTCGCACAAGCTCAACGAGGTCAAGGCCATTTCAGACACCATCTGCGTGATCCGCGACGGGCAGCACATCGGCACCCGTGAAGCGGAAGGCATGAGTGAGGATGACATCATCACCATGATGGTAGGCCGCGAACTGACCGCGCTGTACCCCAACGAACCGCACGCCATCGGCGAAGAGATCCTGCGCGTGGAAAACCTGACGGCGTGGCACCCCGTCAACCGCCACATCAGACGCGTAAACAATATCTCCTTCTCGCTGCACCGCGGCGAAATCCTCGGCATTGCGGGTTTAGTGGGTGCCGGACGGACCGAGGCCGTGCAGTGTCTGTTTGGCGTCTGGCCCGGACGCTGGGAAGGCACAATCTATATCGACGGCCAGCCGGTGAAAATCGACAGCTGCCAGCAGGCCATTGCCAAAGGCATTGCCATGGTGCCTGAAGACCGCAAAAAAGACGGCATCGTGCCGGTGATGGCGGTGGGAAAAAATATCACGCTGGCGGCACTCGACCAGTTTACCGGCGCGCTGAGCAGCCTGGATGATGCCGCAGAACAGCAGTGTATTCTCCAGTCGCTCGCCAGGCTTAAGGTGAAAACGTCCTCACCGGAGCTGGCGATAGGGCGCCTGAGCGGCGGCAACCAGCAGAAGGCCATTCTGGCGCGCTGCCTGCTGCTTAATCCGCGCATTTTAATCCTGGATGAACCCACCCGCGGGATCGATATCGGCGCGAAGTATGAAATCTACAAGCTGATCAACCAGCTCGTGCAGCAAGGGATTGCCGTCATTGTCATCTCGTCTGAATTGCCGGAAGTGCTGGGGCTGAGCGACCGCGTGCTGGTCATGCACGAAGGGAAACTCAAAGCCAACCTGAACAACCAGAACCTGACGCAGGAGCAGGTGATGGAAGCTGCCTTAAGGAGCGAACGCCATGTCGAAAAGCAACCCGTCTGATATCAAAGTCGCTGTTCCGACGCCCGGTGCGTTCGCAGGACTTAAATCGCTGAATCTGCAAGTTTTTGTGATGATTGCAGCCATTATCGTCATCATGTTGTTCTTTACCTGGATGACCGATGGCTCCTATTTGAGCGCGCGTAACATCTCAAACCTGCTGCGTCAGACCGCTATCACCGGCATCCTGGCGGTGGGGATGGTATTCGTCATTATCTCCGCGGAAATTGACCTGTCGGTAGGATCGATGATGGGCCTGCTCGGCGGCGTGGCGGCCATCTTTGACGTCTGGCTCGGCTGGCCGCTGCCGCTGACGATTGCGGTGACGCTGGTGCTGGGCCTGCTGCTTGGGGCATGGAATGGCTGGTGGGTGGCCTACCGTAAAGTCCCGTCGTTTATCGTCACCTTAGCGGGGATGCTGGCCTTCCGCGGCATTTTGATTGGTATTACCAACGGCACCACCGTCTCCCCCACCAGCGCCTCCATGTCCCAGATCGGCCAAAGCTACCTCTCAGACGGGGTCGGCTTTACGATCGGCGTGGTTGGGATGATGGCGTTTATCGCGTGGCAATGGCGTGGACGCATGCGTCGTCAGGCGCTGGGACTGGCCTCCCCTGCTTCAACCTCGGTTGTTGGCCGTCAGGCGCTTACCGCCGTAATTGTGCTGGGGGCCATCTGGCTGCTGAACGATTATCGCGGTGTCCCGACGCCCGTTCTGCTGCTGGCGCTGTTGCTGTTAGGTGGGATGTTTATGGCCACACGTACCGCCTTCGGTCGCCGTATTTATGCCATCGGCGGCAATCTTGAAGCCGCGCGTCTGTCGGGCATCAACGTGGAGCGCACCAAACTCGCCGTCTTTGCCATTAACGGGCTGATGGTGGCCATCGCCGGGCTAATCCTTAGCTCGCGTCTGGGCGCGGGTTCCCCCTCCGCCGGTAATATTGCCGAGCTGGATGCCATCGCCGCCTGCGTGATTGGCGGAACCAGCCTTGCCGGGGGTATTGGCAGCGTGGCGGGGGCGGTAATGGGCGCATTTATTATGGCTTCGCTGGATAACGGGATGAGTATGATGGACGTGCCGACGTTTTGGCAGTATATCGTCAAGGGTGCCATTCTTTTGCTGGCAGTCTGGATGGACTCTGCCACCAAGCGGCGCGCCTGATAACAGTATCGTGACTAATTTGGGAAAGTGAACCATGTTTGAAAAGCGTCACCGCATTACGTTGTTATTCAATGCCAATAAAGCCTATGACCGCCAGGTGGTTGAAGGGGTTGGTGAATATTTGCAGGCGTCGCAATCTGAATGGGATATTTTCATCGAAGAAGATTTCCGCACCCGTCTGGAGAACATTAAAGACTGGCTGGGAGATGGGGTCATCGCTGACTTTGACGATCCCGTGATTGAGCAGCTGCTCAACGGCGTCGACGTCCCTATCGTGGGCGTTGGCGGCTCCTACCATTCGCCGGAACATTATCCCCCCGTCCATTACATCGCCACGGACAACCACGCCCTGGTCGAGGCCGCCTTTCTCCATCTAAAAGAGAAAGGCGTACATCGTTTTGCGTTTTACGGGCTGCCCGCCACCAGCGGAAAGCGCTGGGCGATGGAGCGTGAATATGCCTTCTGCCAGCTGGTGGCTCAGGAGAAGTACCGCGGCGTGGTGTATCAGGGGCTGGAAACCGCACCAGAAAACTGGCAGCACGCGCAAAACCGGCTGGCTGACTGGCTGCAAACGCTGCCGCCGCAGACCGGAATTATCGCCGTGACGGACGCCCGCGCCCGCCACGTACTGCAGGTATGCGAACATTTGCACATTCCGGTGCCTGAAAAGCTGTGCGTGATTGGTATCGATAACGAGGAGCTTACGCGCTATCTGTCTCGCGTGGCGCTCTCATCGGTGGCGCAGGGTACCCGTCAGATGGGCTATCAGGCCGCGAAGCTGCTGCACAGGCTGTTAGACAACGAGTCCCTGCCGCTTCAGCGGCAGCTGGTTCCGCCCGTTCGGGTCGTGGAGCGTCGTTCAACCGACTACCGTTCGTTAAACGATCCGGCCGTGATTCAGGCGATGCACTACATTCGTAACCACGCCTGCAAAGGGATTAAGGTCGATCAGGTGCTGGATTCGGTCGGCATTTCACGTTCGAATCTCGAGAAGCGGTTCAAGGAGGAAGTGGGCGAGACGATCCACGCCGTTATTCATGCGGAAAAGCTGGAGAAAGCTCGCAGTCTGCTGATCTCCACCTCACTGTCGATTAACGAGATTTCACAGATGTGCGGCTACCCGTCGTTACAGTATTTCTATTCGGTGTTCAGGAAAGAGTATGACACCACGCCGAAAGAGTACCGTGAACGGTACAGCGAAGTCCTGCTTTAGAAATAAGAACGCCTTCCGATGGAAGGCGTTTTTCATTACATATGCGCGGCAATCAGACGCTGGTTATCCTGGTACATTGAGAACAGGTAGTTGTTGTAACGCTGTCCCTGGGTGGAATAACCTTTCAGCTTGTGGATCATCGCCGTAGCCGTCACTTCCTGATCCGCCTTACGCAGCTGCGCGCGCGACTTACGGAACGAAGAGTAGGCCGGGTGGGTGTTCAGATTCACCACATAGGCATGTACGGAATCTTTAACCGATTCAAACTGTGAATAGCCCTTCACCTTGCCTGGCGCATTGGTGCAACGACCTTTTGCGCATTTCATACCAAACAGGTTGTTGTTGCTGCGGGCCAGCTTCGAGGTGCCCCAGCCGCTTTCAGCGGCGGCCATCGTCGCGACCATACTGCCCGGAATGATGTCCACGCGCTCTAACAGCGAGTTCCACGGCACGCGACGCGTGTTCCCGTTCCACTTCACCTTATAGCGTTTGGCAATGTCTTTCAGGCGCGTGCGCTCGGACGGCGACCAGCGGCTATCGTACTGTTTGGAGATCAGCCAGTTACGATCCGCCGTAATCGCGGCATTTTGACTTTTAATGTAAGGCATTACCGTCCGGAGAAACGCTTTTTTTCGTGGTGTCCCGGAAGGGTATTTTCGCAAATCAGGAAGTGAACTACTCTTTGCACTATTGCGAGAATACTCTTGTTTACTGCTAACCTTACTGCTTGTCGTCTTTATTACGTGGGCTTTCTTACTCGTTGTATCCGTGTGCGTCTTTGCAAGCACCTCACCTGAAAACGCCATGGTGAGTAACATGAGTATCGCGGCCCCATATCGTCGAATGGGAGTCGATATCATTAGGTCTCCTGGTCGGATATAAACATTCCAACACCTTATTTTGTTTAAAAATTTGAGAGCGGAATCTCAAATCATACCAAAAATAGTCCTCAAGAGCACGTATACAAATAGTCCAATTCCGAAACTATGTCATCCCGGACGTGCTCAATTAACCATCAATACTGAAAAAATGTGTGCGATATCGCAGATAACTGCCTAAATTTGCGCGGGATCACTCATCCCTTCGCGTCCTCCCGGCAGAAAGCACCGCAGGAGGAGTTTTTCCCCCGAGCCGAATGGCACACTGGTTAAAAATGCCGCGACAGGAAAATGGAATGAAACGCACTGCATTAGCTTTTCTGATATTACCCGCACTCGCCCATGCCGGCTGGTCATCGCCGGGGTTTGACGCGTTTAGCGCTGAAGGTACCGGGGTCTTTACCGGTCAGGCAACGCTTGCGAAGGGTACCCGTCCGCTGACGCTGAGTCTTGACAACGCGTGCTGGCAGCCGACGGGCGCCATTAAGCTCAATGAAATGCTGTCGCTCAAACCGTGCGAAGGCACGCCTCCTCAGTGGCGGGTATTCCGTGACGGTGATTACCAGATGCGCATCGATACGCGTTCGGGAACGCCAACTCTGATGCTGACGGTGCAAAGTGCGGCCCGGCAGCCCGTCGCAAACGTCATTCGCCAGTGTCCGAAGTGGGACGGGAAACCGCTCACCCTCGACGTGGCTGACACCTTCCCGGAAGGAACGGTGGTGCGTGATTTCTACAGCAAGCAGACCGCAACCGTCCTGAATGGCAAAGTCACCCTCCAGCCAGCCGCGAACAGCAACGGCCTGCTGCTGCTTGAGCGCGCCGAAACCGACAAACCCGCGCCGTTCAGCTGGCAAAACGCCACCGTCTATTTCGTGCTGACCGATCGCTTTGTGAATGGCGATCCCGCCAACGACAACAGCTACGGCCGCCATAAGGACGGGATGCAGGAGATTGGCACCTTCCACGGCGGCGATCTGAAGGGGCTGACCAGCAAGCTGGATTACCTCCAGCAGTTGGGCGTGAACGCGCTCTGGATAAGTTCTCCGCTGGAGCAGATCCACGGCTGGGTTGGCGGCGGAACCAAAGGAGATTTCCCCCACTACGCTTACCACGGCTATTACACCCAGGACTGGACGAAACTCGATGCCAACATGGGCAGCGAAGATGATTTACGCCAGCTTGTTGATGAAGCGCACAGGCGCGGTATCCGCATCCTGTTTGACATCGTCATGAACCACGCGGGCTATGCGACGCTTGCGGATATGCAGGAGTATCAGTTTGGCGCGCTGTATGTGCAGGGCGATGAGCTGAAAAAAACGCTCGGCGAACGCTGGACCGACTGGAAGCCAGGCGCGGGACAAAGCTGGCACAGCTTCAACGACTATATCAACTTCAGTGATAAGGCCGCGTGGGAAAAATGGTGGGGTAAAAAATGGATCCGCACCGATATCGGCGATTACGACAACCCCGGCTTTGACGATTTAACCATGTCCCTGGCGTTTCTTCCGGACCTGAAAACGGAATCGACCACGCCATCCGGCTTGCCCAACTTTTATCAACACAAGCCCGACACCCGCGCAAAAGCGGTAGCCGGGTTTACGCCGCGCGATTACCTGACCCACTGGCTCAGCCAGTGGGTGCGTGATTACGGCATCGACGGTTTCCGGGTCGACACGGCAAAACACGTTGAGCATGGATCCTGGCAGCAGCTTAAAGACCAGGCAAGCCAGGCGCTGGCCGCGTGGAAAGCCGCCAATCCCGACAAAAAACTCGATAATGCGCCGTTCTGGATGACCGGTGAATCCTGGGGCCACGGCGTAATGCAGAGCGATTATTATCGCCACGGCTTCGATGCGATGATCAACTTTGACTATCAGGAGCAGGCCGCGAAGGCGGTGGAGTGCCTGGCGGATATGGATTTAACCTGGCAGCAGATGGCCGAAAAGCTGCAAAGCTTTAACGTGCTGAGCTATCTCTCCTCGCACGATACGCGCCTGTTCCGGGAAGGCGGCCAGCGCGCCGCTGAGCTGCTGCTGCTGGCTCCGGGAAGCGTGCAGATCTTTTACGGCGATGAATCAGAGCGGCCATTCGGTCCGACGGGCTCCGACCCGCTACAGGGTACCCGCTCGGATATGAACTGGCAGGACGTAACGGGTAAACAGGACCTGACCGTCGCCCACTGGCAGCTTCTGGGGCAGTTCCGCGCCCGCCATCCGGCGATGGGTGAAGGCAAGCAAACCACGCTTTCGCTGAAAGACGGGTATGGCTTTGTGCGCGAACATAAGGGCGATAAGGTGATGGTGGTGTGGGCGGGGAATCAGTAGGTCGCCTCCCCTCACCCTAACCCTCTCCCCAAAGGGAGAGGGGACTGCACGGCGCGGCCTTTCACCAGAATGATTCACTACACAAATCCAAACCCACAAGATAAAACAACAAATCCGACCACACCTCCCGATTTGCACCAGGACGGTGCTGGCGTTATGGTGACTGCCTTTCATCATAAGCCCGACAGATCACCTGCTATGACGTTTTCACTTTTCGGCGACAAATTTACCCGCCATTCAGGCATTACCCGCCTGATGGAGGACCTCAACGACGGGCTGCGCACGCCAGGCGCCATCATGCTCGGCGGCGGAAACCCGGCTCAGATTCCTGAGATGAATACTTACTTCCAGACGCTGCTGGCAGACATGCTGGAAAACGGTAAAGCGACCGAAGCGCTGTGCAACTACGACGGCCCGCAGGGCAAAACAGAACTGCTGACGGTGCTGGCGGCGATGCTGCGGGAAGAGCTGGGTTGGGATATTGAACCACAGAATATTGCGCTAACAAACGGCAGCCAGAGCGCGTTTTTCTACTTGTTTAATCTGTTCGCCGGACGCCGCGCCGACGGCACCACGAAAAAAGTGCTGTTCCCGCTGGCGCCGGAGTATATCGGCTACGCCGATTCCGGCCTCGAAGAAGACCTGTTTGTCTCCGCGCGCCCGAACATTGAGCTGTTACCGGAAGGCCAGTTCAAATACCACGTCGATTTTGAACATCTGCATATCGGCGAAGAGACGGGCATGATCTGCGTGTCGCGTCCTACCAACCCGACGGGCAACGTGATCACCGACGAGGAGCTGATGAAGCTGGATGCGCTGGCGAATCAGCACGGTATTCCGCTGGTCATCGACAACGCCTATGGCGTCCCGTTCCCGGGAATTATCTTCAGCGACGCGCGCCCGCTGTGGAACCCGAACATCATCCTCTGCATGAGCCTTTCCAAACTGGGCCTGCCGGGCAGCCGCTGCGGCATTATTATCGCGAACGAAAAGATCATCACCGCCATTACCAACATGAACGGCATTATCAGCCTGTCTCCTGGCGGGATCGGCCCGGCGATGATGTGCGAAATGATCAAGCGTAACGACCTGCTGCGCCTGTCGAATGAGGTGATTAAGCCGTTTTACTCTCAGCGCGTTCAGGAAACCATCGCTATCCTGCGCCGCTATTTACCGGAAGAGCGCTGCCTGATCCACAAACCGGAAGGGGCGATTTTCCTGTGGCTGTGGTTTAAAGATCTGCCGATTACGACGGAACTGCTCTATCAGCGCCTGAAAAAGCGTGGCGTGCTGATGGTGCCGGGGGATTACTTCTTCCCCGGGCTGGATAAGCCGTGGCCGCACACGCATCAGTGCATGCGCATGAACTACGTCCCGGACCCGGAAAAAATTGAAGCGGGCGTGAAAATTCTCGCCGAAGAGATTGAAAACGCCTGGCGCGAGGCCGGTTAATCAGACCTCAGGCCAGATTACGCAGCCGTTCAGCGCGTAATCTGGCAGGGTCGACGCAGCTCAACGCGCGGGTAGGACAGGCTTCAACGCAGGCGGGCCCGCCCTCGCGATGCGCGCATAAATCACATTTCAGCGCCCGAGCGCGTTCCGCCACGTACCGAACCTGCATCGCTCCGAACGGGCACGCCACCATACAGCTTTTACAGCCGATACAGCGCGCCTGATCCACCAGCCAGGCTCCCGCGGTGCGGCGAATTGCCCCCGTCGGGCAGACATTTGCACAGGGCGCATCCTCGCACTGATGGCAGCCCACGGCCGTAGTGAAAGTGCCACCCTTAACTACCCTGATGCGGGACGTCAATGCATCCGGCGCAGCGGCATCCTGGTGCGACATCATGCAAGCCACTTCACAGGTGCGGCACCCGATGCATTTTTCAGGATCCGCCAGGATAAATCGGTTCATCAGTTACGCCTCGCGTGCAGTAAAACCCGGTTCTGCGCACATCTTACAAAAGGTCTGAGGCAGCGAAGGTGTTATGGGTCAAAGAGGAGGCGCTCAGCCGGAATTAATATGTTCCTTACAGTACCGTCGTTTCCAGACGGCGGGGGTTAAGCCGGTATGCTTCGAGAAGATTTGCCGAAAATAGCCCACGTCATTAAAGCCGCAGCGGGCTGCCACCTCGGTTAACGAGGCCGCATCGTTCAGCAACAGCTTTTCCGCCGCCCTGACGCGCTGGCGATGGATGGCCTCCGTCAGCGTTAAATGGAATGTCCGGCGAAATACGCGCCCCAGATAATCCGCATTGCAGTGCAGCGCTTTTGCCAGCTGCGAGGTAGACATAGGCAAATGAAATTGCGTGCGGATAAGCTGCCTGGCCTTCCACGCTATTGCCGCTCCCGCGTCATCCGCGTTGTCTTCATATCCCGGCGAGAGCGATATTTGCTGCAAAATTAACAGCAACATCATCTCCAGCGCCTGACTGCGATGTAATTTTTCCTGCTCGCTTAAAAACTGACGAAATAACGCTATGACATAATCGGGATCGCGCACGTTACAGTGTTGTTCTATCGCCAGCGGCGCCGCGTTCGGCAATGCGGGAAATCGTTCATCCACCTCAAAGTGCAGCCAGTAAAATTTCAGTTCCTCGGGAAAATCCTCCACGCCCACGTGCCGTCGCTGCGGCCAGAGCAATAAACTCTCTCCGGCGTTAACCTGAAACTGCGTATTCTCCTCCTGGATCGTTAATGTCCCTTTTTCGACAAAAATAATCTCCCAGGAGGTTAATTTCCGGGCAGGATGACGCCCCACGCCCCGGGATATAAATAACCCGCCATTTTGTACCTTAATCGGAAGCGCTATGGATAAATTAAGCATGGATATTCATTTTTCCGCTTTTATGAGGGTGAATATTGCCTTTATTCCTTGATTATTAATAAATATCAGCTTAACGGCTCGATCAAACTCACACTTTTATCACAAGGTCGGAATCGTCACCTTTTTATACTTTTCCCTTCCCTTGTTGGTCTGCCCGTTGGATGCAGAATAAATGGGGTACCTACAAATACGATAAAAATCGTTAACGAGGAGTTACCCCATGACTTCCACACCGATTACAGACGCAGAAGTTGCCAAACAGACGGTCGATGACCGGCTGTCAGTCCGCGAAAAAATTGGCTACGGCCTGGGCGACGCGGGCGGAACGGTAATTACCTGCCTGATCATGAATTTTCTGACCTTTTTCTATACCGATGTTTTCGGCCTGACTCCCGCGCTCGTCGGCACGCTGTTCATTGCCCTGCGGGTATTCGACGCTATTTCCGATCCGGTGATGGGCGTGATTGCTGACCGCACCCAGAGCCGCTGGGGACGTTTTCGCCCCTGGCAGCTGTGGGTTGCGTTGCCCATCGGGATCGTCGGCGTACTGACCTTCACCGTTCCGGAAGCCAGCATGGGGGTGAAAATCGCCTGGGCGTTCGGCACCTATTTACTGCTGTCTGTAGGCTATACCGCCATCAACGTGCCGTACTGCGCCCTGATCAACACCATGACCACTCGCCATAACGAGGTGATCTCCTGCCAGTCATGGCGTTTTGTGCTGTGCGGCGTGGCGGGGTTTCTGGTCTCCGTTGGTCTGCCGTGGCTGGTGGCGGAGCTTGGTCAGGGCAATGCCGCTCGGGGCTATCAGCTGGGTGTTGGCGTGCTGTGCGCCATCGCCGTGGTGATGTTCCTGTGCTGCTTCTGCTGGGTGCGCGAGCGCGTCCCGCTGGCGCTGATGGGTAAATTCACGCTGCGCGAGCACCTGGCGGGCCTGCGTAAGAACGATCAGCTGCTGCTGATGCTGGTAATGTCGTTCCTGCTGATTAACGTCTTCAATATTCGAGGCGGCGGGTATATGTACTTCATTACCTACGTTCTCCAGGGCAGTACGGCGTATACCTCGCTGTTTTTCACCATGGTGACGTTTGCCGCCATTCTGGGCGCGGTGATCGTTAACCCGCTGTCGCGCCGTATTGATACCGTCAAACTCTACTACCGCACCAACCTTGTGCTCGCCGCACTTGCGGCAGGTATGTGGTTCCTGCCGGGTGGTCCGGCGCACCAGACGCTCTGGCTGATCGTCATCTTAAGCAACGGCGTGATCCTGGGCTTCACCCTGCCGCTGCACTTCTCGCTAATGGCCTTTGCGGACGACTACGGCGAATGGAAAACCGGCGTGCGCTCATCGGGAATGAACTTCGCCTTCAACCTGTTTTTCATCAAGCTCGCGTGGGCATCCAGCGCCGGGATCATCAGCCTGGTTTTCATCGCCGTGGCCTACCAGCCAGGCACCGGCAACCAGACGCCAGCCTCACTGCAGGGCATAACCGCCATGGAGACGCTGCTCCCTGCCCTTTTCCACCTGCTGCTGGCGTTCGCTATCCGTCGGTGCAGGCTTAACAATCCCATGATGTCGCGCATTGCTACCGACCTGCGCCAGCGTCATGTACCGTCCTGAGGAGAACGATATGTCCATAATGGAAGCCGACCTGCACAAGCTGAAAATCAACGACCCGTTTCTTGGTCAGTATCAACGCCTGGTTCGCGATGTGGTGATCCCCTACCAGTGGGATGCGCTGAACGACCAGGTGGCGGAGGCCGAGCCCAGCCACGCCATCACCAACTTCCGCATAGCGGCCGGTCTGGAACAGGGAGAGTTCTACGGAATGGTATTTCAGGACAGCGACGTGGCGAAATGGCTGGAAGCCGTGGCGTGGTCGCTGTGCCAGAAGCCCGACGCAGAGCTGGAAAAAACCGCCGACGAGGTAATTAAACTGGTCGCGGCGGCACAGTGTGAAGATGGCTACCTCAACACCTACTTTACGGTGAAAGCCCCCGAAGCGCGCTGGACCAATCTGGCCGAATGCCATGAACTGTATTGCGCCGGACATATGATTGAGGCGGGCGTGGCCTGGTTTCAGGGAACCGGTAAGCGCGACCTGCTGGACGTGGCGTGCAGGCTGGCGGACCATATCGACAGCGTGTTTGGCCCTGGTGACAGCCAGCTGCACGGCTATCCGGGCCATCCGGAAATCGAGCTGGCGCTGATGCGGCTGTACGACGTCACGCAGGAATCTCGTTACCTCAGTCTGGTGAAATATTTTATTGAGGAACGCGGCGCGCAGCCTCACTTCTACGATATCGAATACGAGAAGCGCGGCAGAACGTCGTACTGGAACACCTATGGACCGGCGTGGATGGTTAACGACAAAGCCTATAGCCAGGCGCATCAGCCGCTTGCGGAACAACAAACGGCCATCGGCCACGCCGTGCGTTTTGTCTATCTGATGGCGGGCATGGCGCACCTGGCGCGCCTGAGCAACGACGAGGATAAACGCCAGGACTGCCTGCGGCTGTGGAACAATATGGCCCAGCGCCAGCTGTACATTACCGGCGGCATCGGCTCGCAAAGCAGCGGCGAGGCGTTCAGCAGCGATTACGATCTGCCCAACGATACGGTGTACGCGGAAAGCTGCGCCTCCATTGGCCTGATGATGTTTGCCCGGCGGATGCTGGAAATGGAGGCAGACAGCCGGTACGCCGACGTCATGGAGCGCGCGCTATACAATACGGTGCTGGGTGGAATGGCGCTGGACGGGAAGCATTTCTTTTACGTGAATCCGCTGGAAGTGCACCCGAAGACGCTGGCGTTTAACCATATCTATGACCACATAAAACCGGTGCGCCAGCGCTGGTTCGGCTGCGCCTGCTGTCCGCCAAATATCGCCCGCGTGCTGACCTCGCTGGGACACTATATCTATACCGTTCGCCCGGATGCGCTGTTGATCAACCTGTACGTGGGGAACGACGTCGCCATACCGGTTGGGGATAAGACCCTGCAGCTGCGAATTAGCGGTAACTATCCGTGGCAGGAACAGGTCAAAATCGAGATAACGTCGCCTGTTCCGGTCACCCACACGCTGGCCCTGAGGCTCCCGGACTGGTGCGCGCAACCGGCCGTTTCGCTGAACGGAGAAGCCCTTTCAGGCGAGGTATCCCGCGGTTACGTTTACCTCAACCGACGCTGGCAGGAAGGCGACACGCTGACCCTGACGTTACCCATGCCGGTTCGCCGCGTGTATGGCAACCCGCATGTGCGCCAGCAGGCGGGGAAGGTCGCCATTCAGCGCGGGCCGCTGGTGTACTGCCTTGAGGAAGCCGATAACGGCGCCGGTCTGCACCATCTTTCTCTGCCTTCGGACAGCGAGTTCCGGGTGTTTGAAGGGAAAGGCATTTTCGCGCACAAGATACTGATACAGGCAGAAGGGAGCGGTTACCACGCGAAGGACACCGACGCGCTATGGCAATACGACCGCTCACCGGTACAACGTCAGCCCCAGACGTTGACCTTTATACCCTGGTTTAGCTGGGCAAACCGGGGAGAAGGAGAAATGCGCATATGGGTTAATGAAGGCTGAACAGCTGCGGCCTGTTGCCCTCACCCCTCGGGAGAAGGAGTACGCCAGCCCAGGCCGTTCGCGGACGGCCTGAGCCGGAAGTTTAAAACAGCCCCAGCGGTTTATCGGAGTAGCTCACCAGCAGGCATTTGGTCTGCTGGTAATGTTCCAGCATCATCTTATGGGTTTCTCGTCCGATGCCCGACTGCTTGTACCCGCCAAACGCCGCGTGAGCCGGATAGGCGTGGTAGCAGTTGGTCCATACGCGTCCGGCCTGAATGCCGCGCCCCATCTTATAGGCCAGATTACCGTTACGGCTCCAGACGCCCGCCCCCAGGCCGTACTGCGTGTCGTTGGCGATCTCCAGCGCCTCCTCCATCGTTTTGAAGGTGGTTACGGCCAGCACCGGCCCAAAAATTTCCTCCTGGAAAACACGCATGTTGTTTTTACCGAACAGGATGGTCGGCTCAAGGTAGTAGCCTTCCTGTAAATCGCCGCCCAGCATCTTGCGGCGGCCGCCGGTCAGAACGTCGGCGCCCTCATTCTTACCAATATCGATGTAGTTGAGGATGGTTTCCAGCTGGCCATGCGATACCTGCGCCCCCATCTGGGTGACGTTATCGAGCGGGTTACCGCTGCGAATCGACTCCACGCGCCTGATTGCCCGCTCCATAAAGCGCTCATAAATGGACTCCTGCACCAGCGCGCGGCTCGGGCAGGTACAGACTTCGCCCTGGTTAAAGGCAAACAGCGCAAACCCTTCCAGCGCCTTGTCGAAGAAGGCATCTTCTTCATCCATCACGTCGGCAAAGAAGATGTTTGGCGATTTGCCGCCCAGCTCCAGCGTGACCGGAATGATGTTTTGCGTCGCGTACTGCATGATCTGCTGGCCCACTTCCGTTGAGCCGGTGAACGCCACTTTGGCGATACGTTTTGAGGTTGCCAGATACTCGCCAATCTCTCCCCCGGCCCCGTTGACCACGTTGATGACCCCCGGCGGCAACAGGTCGCCAATCACCTCCATCAGCAGCAGCACCGAAAGCGGCGTTAAGCGTGCGGGCTTCAGCACAACGCAGTTCCCCGCCGCCAGCGCCGGGGCCATCTTCCAGCTCGCCATCAGCAGCGGGAAATTCCAGGGAATGATTTGCCCCACCACGCCGAGCGGCTCGTGGAAGTGATACGCCACGGTGTCGCTGTCCACCTCGCTGATCCCGCCCTCCTGGGCGCGAATGCAGGAGGCAAAATAGCGGAAATGGTCAATCGCCAGCGGGACGTCCGCCGCCATGGTTTCCCGGATCGGCTTACCGTTGTCCCACGTTTCCGCGGTCGCCAGCAGCTCCAGATTCTGCTCCATGCGATCGGCGATTTTGAACAATATGGCCGCCCTGTCCTGAACGGAGGTGTGCGCCCATTTATCTTTCACCTTATGCGCCGCGTCCAGCGCCAGATCGATATCCCGCTTGCCCGAGCTGGCAATTTCACACAGCGGCTGGCCGGTGACGGGCGTCAGGTTGGAATAGTATTCACCGTCGACGGGTGCCACCCAGTCGCCGCCGATAAAGTTGTCATAGCGGGGCTTGAGCTTAAGGGGAAAACCATACTCGCCAGGCTGGATGCGCGATGAGGGAGGATTGTTTGTCATGTCCGTCTCCTTGCTGTTGGTGTACAACAAGGGTAGTTCCGGCAGGTGATTTTCTCGCCAGTCGGTAACGGGTTTACGAGCCGTATCACGGATTACCGTACTTTACGTTCCGTTTCTGCCACCGGAGCCATACTTAATAGCTCAAGGGCTCATGAGGAACGATGCAATGCAGCTATTTATCGGCTTTGACGTGGGTGGAACCCATATCAAACACGGCGTAATTAACGAAAACGGCGAAGAACTGACATCCGATGAATATGATACGCCTGACGATGAAAGCACCTTCAAACAGAAGTGGAAGGCCGTGGTGGATGAGTACAGCCGGGAACATGACATCGTCGGAATCGGCGTAAGCTTTCCAGGGCATATCAATCACCACACCGGCGAAGCGGCTAAGGCCGGGGCGCTGGATTACCTTGACGGGGAAAACCTGTGCGAACTGTTCGCGGAGCTGACCGATCTCCCTGTGACAATCGAAAACGACGCCAACTGCGCGGCGCTGGGCGAGCGCTGGCAGGGCGCGGGTAAAGACTATGAGCATTTCGTCTGCATCACCATCGGTACCGGCATCGGCGGCGGTATCGTCATGGAGGGCGATCTCTACCGCGGGTCGCACTACCGGGCGGGTGAATTTGGCGTGCTGCCCGTGGGCAATGAGGGCGAGCCGATGCATGAAGTGGCGTCTGCCAGCGGCCTGATGAAAGCCTGCCGCCGCGCGCTGGCCGTGTCGGAGGACGAAATGCCTGACGGTGAGGAGCTGTTTAAGCGCATGGACAGCGACGTGCACCTGCGCGAGGCCATTGAAGAGTGGGCGCACTGTCTTTCGCGCGGCGTTTACAGCGTGATCTCCATGTTCGATCCGCAGGCGGTGCTGATTGGCGGCGGCATTAGCGAGCAGGAGAAAATCTATCTCCTGCTGGACAAATATCTACAGCGATTCGAGGAGTGGGAAGCGCTCCGGGTGCCCATCCTCCCCTGCGAGCTGGGTAACCAGGCGGGAAGGCTGGGCGCGGTCTGGCTGGCTAAACAGAAGCAGGCGCGCAGCGCTTAGCGCTTACGGGAACAGCTGCGCGTCGCGTAACACATGGTCATTGCCCCGGCGACGCGTAAACCCGATGCGGTTGAAGTACTCCAGGATTTGAATCGCCAGCTTGCGCCCCACGTTCAGCCGATCGCGGAAATCGGCGGCGCAGGTTGATCCGCGCTCCCGATCCAGCTCCCGGATCAGGTTCGCGAACGCCACGATCCGATCGTTGCGGTAATAACGATCTTTCACGATCGCCACAATCATGCCCTGCTGCGCCGCATGGCGCAGCACCTGACGCATCAGCTGCTCATCGGTACCGGTTTCACGCGCCAGATCGCGCACCCACCAGGGTTCATCGCCAAACAGCGCCGCCACTTTCTGCCAGACCACTTCCTGGTCGGCGGTAAAACCGGCCTTGTGATCGGGCAGGTGCAGCCAGCCGTGGTGGCTTGCGATCGCCCCGCTGGCGCGCATGTTTTCAATCAGCAGCAGCACCAGCGCGTCGTCTTCCATCGGCAACGCCATGCGCCGCAGACGTTCACGGCCCGGGCCTGGCTCATCCTGATGCTGTTCGTGGTAGGTCGCCAGCGTGCTCAGCACTTTGCGCTGCCAGCCTGCCGCCACCGGCGCATTCAGCAGGCTGTTACCGGCCTGAATAAAGCCGGGCTCCTGCGTCAGGAGGCGCAGCCCTTCGCCGCTGAGCTGGCGCGCCCAGGCGAACGCGGTCAGATCCACCGCACCGCGCTCAAGATGGGCATCTAACGCGGATTTATCATCATGGGCCCTGGCCAGCGCGGCCAGCCACTGTAAATACTCGGGCTTACGCTTGCCGCGACGGGGCGGATTCAGCATCACCACGCGGGCGCCCGCCAGGGTTTCGCGCGCGGAGATGTCGCGCAGAACCAGGCGGTCGTTATCCGCAAGCCAGAGCGGGGAATCGAACACCAGCTCGGCGAGATCGTTTTCCAGCAGCGACACGCGGCCGGTGATATGGCTGGCCGCGTGGTGGATGTGCAGCGGCTGCCACTGGGCCAGCGGCGTGTGGGTCTGAAGAGAGACGATTACCCGCTCAGACGGCTCTGGCGGGGCGTCAGACATCAGCCAGTCGCCGCGGCTGAGCTGCTCTTTCTCCGCATCACCCGCAATGTTCAGGGCGATACGCTGCCCGGCGTGGGCCCGCTCTACCGGCTGGTTTTGCGCATGAAGCCCGCGCACGCGCATGGGTTTGCTAACGCCCGTCAGCCACAGGGTATCGCCCACGTTAACTTCCCCGCTCAGCGCGGTGCCGGTTACCACCAGCCCCGCCCCCTTAACGGTAAACGCCCTGTCGATCGCCAGGCGGAAGCGGTGATGGCCGGCATGCTTACGAGACGGAATCTGCTGCAAATGGTCGCGAAGGGCGTCGATACCGCGCCCTTCTGTCGCCACGGTGACGAAAAGCGCAGCATCCATAAAACCATATTCGCGTAGCGTCGCCTGCACCTCAGCGCGTACCTCGTCGATACGCGCGTCGTCCACGCGGTCCGCTTTGGTGAGGGCTACGGTTAACTGCGGGTTTCCCGTCAGCTGGAGGATCGCCAGATGCTCGCGCGTTTGCGCCATCACGCCGTCGTCGCACGCGACCACCAGCAGAGCGTGATCGATACCGCCCACGCCCGCGAGCATATTGGAAAGAAACTTTTCGTGGCCGGGCACGTCAATAAAGCCCAGCACGCGGCCATCGGGCTGCGGCCAGTAGGCATAGCCCAGGTCAATGGTCATGCCGCGCTTTTTCTCTTCCGGCAGACGGTCGGCATTTACGCCCGTAATCGCCTGCAGTAACGTGGTTTTGCCGTGGTCAACGTGACCGGCGGTGGCAATAATCATTTCAACATCATCTCCAGAAACCGCACTTCATCTTCAAGACAGCGTAAATCCAGCCACAGGCGGCCTTCACCGATACGGCCAATGACCGGCGTCGGTAAGGCGCGCCAGCGCGCCGACAGCGCCTCAAGCTGGCTTCCGCGCCCGTCGCGCGGGGTGAACGTCAGCGCTTCGCTCGGCAGCCGGTCCACGGGCAGCGAGCCGCTGCCAATTTGCGAAAGGCAGGGTTCACTCCGCACCTCAAACTCAGGGTAATGCGGGGCAACCTGCGGCAGCAGCCTTTGCGCCTGCGCGCGAATGGAAGCCGCATCACGGCTTAACAACCGCAGCGTGGGCAGGCGGTCAGCCAGTTTTTCCGGATGCAGATAGAGCCGCAGCGTCGCTTCCAGCGCGGCCAGCGTCATTTTATCGGCACGCAGGGCGCGCTTCAGCGGGTGCTGCTGTAGCTGCGCGATCAGCTCGCGCTTGCCGACAATAATTCCCGCCTGCGGCCCGCCCAGCAGCTTGTCGCCGGAGAAACTGACCAGGCTCACGCCGGCGGCGATCGCCTCCTGCACCATTGGCTCTTTCGGCAAACCGTACTGGCGCATATCCACCAGCGAACCGCTGCCCAGATCGGCTATGACCGGCACGCCGAGCTCGCGCCCGATGGCGGCCAGCCCGGCTTCTTCCACCGTTTTGGTAAACCCTTCGATGTGGTAATTACTGGTATGCACCTTCATCAGCAGCGCGGTGTTCTCATTTACCGCGGCGCGATAATCTTTTGCATGGGTGCGGTTGGTCGTGCCCACCTCATGCAGCGTGCATCCCGCCTGGCGCATCACATCCGGAATACGAAACGCCCCGCCAATTTCGACCAGCTCGCCGCGGGATACTACAACCTCTTTCCCGCTCGCGGTGGCCGCCAGCATCAGCAGCACCGCCGCCGCGTTGTTATTCACAATGCAGGCATCTTCCGCGCCAGTAATCTGGCAGAGAAGATCCGCCAGCGCGCGATCGCGATGCCCGCGCCCGGCGCCGTCCAGATCGTACTCCAGCGTCACCGGCGAGCGCATGGCCTGGGCCACTGCCTCAATGGCGTCTTCCGCCTGCTGTGCCCGGCCGAGATTGGTGTGCAGTACCGTGCCCGTCAGGTTAATAACGGGGCGCAAGGCGCTTTGGGCGTGCTCGCTCAGCCTGCGTTCGACCTCCTGCACCCACCCCGCGCACCAGCCGGGAAGCGCGTTTTCAGCCTGAATATGGCGACGCGCGTCGTCCTGAAGCTGGCGTAGCATGTCGACCGTCGCAGCGTGGCCGAACCGCGCCAGCACCGCGGCAATGTTCGGATCTCGAAGCAGACGATCGGTAGCGGGGATCTGGCTGTAGAGGGAATGATGAGTAGTCATGAATGCGCCTGGCGAGTAAATATCTTCCCCCCTCCCAACGGGAGAGGGAGTTAACATGTGGGGGGATTGTACCGCCTCCCGCCAGGAAGTGTTATAACCCGCGTCAAGCCTTTGGTGGTTCAGTACGGGCAAAACTTTCGCGCTGGAAGAGCGTCTCCGCGAGTTTGACCAGCAGGGGACGATCCACGCACCAGCCGGGGGAGACGCGGCGGAAATTGAGGTAGCCAATGGCGCAGGAGATGGCAATCGTCGCCAGATTCAGGCTATCGCTTTGAATTTTGCCGTCGCGGATCAGCTGTTCGCACATATCGAGGCTGCGGCTGATTTTTTCACGCTGGCGGAGCAGTTCGTTCTCTGACTGCTGTGCGGCGGGCCTTGCCTGCTCGCGCACGGAGGCTAGCGCCGCATCCATAATGCCATCCGCCAGGGCCTCGATTTGCTTCATCGCCAGCGCCGCTTTGGGATCCGCTGGCAGCATGGCTGGCGCAACGCCGAGCAGCTCGACGTACTCCGCAATAATTGGGGAGTCAAACCAGTAGTCGCCCTCGTCCGTTACCAGCGCCGGAACTTTCCCCAGCGGGTTGTACTGCGCAACGCCGTTCTCAGCGCTGTACGGCTGTTCATTCACAAATTCAAATTCGATCCCCTTCTCCAGCAGGAGAATCGAAATTTTACGCACGAAAGGACTGGTATAACTGCCGATGAGTTTCATTGCTTATCCTTAATGCCCACAAAGAGGTCAGTATGGATCAAGCCGGGCAAAAAGGCAGGCAGGCGTATCGCATTCCTGTCCTTAGGTGATACGGGAGAAATCTGCATAAAAATATTTTGTGAATTCAGTCACAACTCGAAAACAAAGCGCCAACCTGACAATGTGATAATCATCACAAAAAAGCGCCTGTTCTGGCGAAATTTCGTGCGATGTATTTTTTTTACACACCTGATATGTGATCCCGATCACTTCATTAATATCCTCACCCCCTACATTTACGTGACGACGATCACACAAAATTTCGCTGTCTGGACAGTTGAACGATTCAGTGCCAGATTTCACAACATCAGAACAGGGCCCGGCTACCTCTGCCGCCGCACATTAACGATAAACCTCGGGCCGCAAGCCTAAGCGTAAACATAAGAAGGGGTGTTTTATGTCATCCGATTTCAAGATCAAAGTTCAAAGCTTTGGTCGTTTCCTCAGCAACATGGTGATGCCAAATATCGGCGCGTTTATCGCGTGGGGTATTATCACCGCATTGTTTATTCCGACAGGGTGGTTGCCTAACGAAACGCTGGCGAAGCTTGTTGGCCCAATGATTACTTACCTGCTGCCGCTGCTCATCGGTTATACCGGTGGTCGTCTGGTAGGCGGTGACCGTGGCGGCGTAGTGGGTGCCATCACAACCATGGGTGTTATCGTCGGTGCGGATATGCCGATGTTCCTCGGCGCGATGATTGCCGGTCCTCTGGGCGGCTGGGCCATTAAGAAATTCGACGTCTGGGTTGATGGCAAAATCAAGTCCGGCTTCGAAATGCTGGTGAACAACTTCTCCGCGGGCATCATCGGGATGATCCTCGCGATTCTGGCATTCCTCGGCATTGGTCCGGCCGTTGAAGTGCTGTCTAAGCTGCTGGCGGCGGGCGTTAACTTCATGGTGGCGCACGACATGCTGCCGCTGGCGTCTATCTTTGTTGAACCGGCGAAAATCCTGTTCCTGAACAACGCCATCAACCACGGTATCTTCTCGCCGCTGGGTATTCAGCAGTCTCACGATCTCGGCAAGTCCATCTTCTTCCTGATTGAAGCCAACCCAGGTCCGGGCATGGGCGTTCTGCTGGCATATATGTTCTTCGGTCGCGGCAGCGCGAAGCAGTCTGCTGGCGGCGCGGCAATCATCCACTTCCTGGGCGGTATTCACGAAATTTACTTCCCGTACGTGCTGATGAACCCACGCCTGATCCTGGCCGTTATCCTCGGCGGTATGACCGGCGTGTTCACCCTGAGCGTGCTGGGCGGCGGTCTGGTCTCTCCGGCTTCCCCAGGCTCTATCCTGGCGGTGCTGGCGATGACCCCGAAAGGCGCCTACTTCGCCAATATCGCGGCGATCTGTGCGGCCATGGCGGTCTCCTTCGTTGTCTCTGCCATCCTGCTGAAAACCAGCAAAGTGAAAGAAGACGACGATATCGAAGCGGCAACCCGTCGTATGCATGACATGAAGGCGGAATCCAAAGGCGCGACCCCGCTGGCGGCCGGTGATGTCTCTAACGACCTGAGCCACGTGCGTAAAATCATCGTTGCCTGCGATGCCGGTATGGGTTCCAGCGCAATGGGTGCGGGCGTGCTGCGTAAGAAAGTGCAGGATGCGGGTCTGACCAACATCTCCGTTACCAACAGCGCGATTAACAGCCTGCCGCCGGACGTTGACCTGGTCATCACGCACCGCGATCTGACCGAACGCGCCATGCGTCAGGTGCCGCAGGCACAGCACATTTCCCTGACCAACTTCCTGGACAGCAGCCTGTACTCCAGCCTGACCGAACGTCTGGTGGCGGCGCAGCGCCATGAAGATAACGAAGTGAAAGTGCGTACCAGCCTTCAGGACAGCTTCGACGAGAGCAACGCGCACCTGTTCAGGCTGGGCGCAGAAAACATCTTCCTTGGCCGCACCGCGACCAATAAAGAAGAGGCCATTCGCTTTGCCGGCGAGCAGCTGGTGAAAGGCGGCTACGTTCAGCCTGAATACGTTGACGCCATGCTGGAACGCGAAAAACTGACCCCAACCTACCTGGGTGAATCCATCGCGGTGCCGCACGGTACGGTTGAAGCGAAAGACCGCGTGCTGAAAACCGGCGTGGTGTTCTGCCAGTATCCGGACGGCGTGCGCTTCGGTGAAGAAGAGGACGACATCGCCCGTCTGGTGATTGGTATCGCCGCTCGCAACAACGAGCACATTCAGGTGATTACCAGCCTGACCAACGCCCTGGACGACGAAACCGTCATTGAGCGTCTGGCCAATACCACCAGCGTGGAAGAAGTACTGGCACTGCTTAACAAATAACAGCGTCTCCTCCCTCTCCCCTCCGGGGAGAGGGCTAGGGTGAGGGGATAACGTTTCTCACCCCAGCCCTCTCGGGTAAAAACATTGATGAAGGTTAACACTATGAAAGCATTACATTTTGGCGCAGGTAATATTGGTCGTGGCTTTATCGGTAAATTGCTGGCAGATGCGGGCATTACCCTGACGTTCGCCGATGTGAATCAGGTGGTTCTGGATGCCCTGAATGCCCGTCATAGCTATCAGGTTCACGTGGTGGGTGAAAACGAACAGGTTGAAACGGTCTCCGGCGTGAACGCGGTCAGCAGCATTGGCGACGACGTGATTGACCTCATCGCGAGCGTCGATCTCGTCACCACGGCCGTGGGTCCGGTGGTGCTTGAGCGTATCGCCCCGGCGATCGCAAAAGGCCTGGCGAAGCGTAAGGCGCAGGGTATCGACTCCCCGCTGAACATCATCGCCTGCGAAAACATGGTGCGCGGCACTACGCAGCTGAAAGGCCATGTACTTGCGGCTGTCGCAGACGAAGACAAAGCCTGGGTTGAAGCGCACGTCGGGTTTGTGGATTCCGCCGTAGACCGCATCGTCCCGCCGTCCGAATCCGCCACTCACGATCCGCTGGAAGTCACCGTGGAAACCTTCAGCGAGTGGATCGTCGATAAAACCCAGTTTAAAGGCGCGCTGCCGAGCATTCCGGGAATGGAATTAACCGATAACCTGATGGCATTTGTCGAACGTAAACTCTTCACGCTGAACACCGGGCATGCTATAACCGCGTACCTCGGGAAATTGGCCGGTCACCAGACTATTCGCGACGCGATCCTCGATGAGAACATCCGTGCGGTGGTCAAAGGGGCAATGGAAGAGAGCGGCGCGGTGCTGATCAAACGCTACGGTTTTGATGCTGACAAACATGCAGCATACATCCAGAAAATCCTCGGTCGTTTTGAAAACCCGTATCTGAAAGATGACGTTGAGCGCGTTGGGCGTCAGCCGCTGCGTAAACTGAGCGCGGGCGATCGCCTGATTAAACCGCTGCTGGGCACGCTGGAGTACGGCCTGCCGCACGCTAACCTGGTGAAGGGCATTGCTGCGGCGATGCACTACCGCAGCGAGCAGGATCCGCAGGCGATTGAGCTGGCCCAGCTGATTGACAGCAAAGGCGCGCAGGCTGCGCTGGCGCAGATCTCCGGTCTGGAAGCCAGCAGCGACGTGGTTGCGGAGGCGGTAAGCGCATATAACGCAACCAAATGATGCAGAGTCCGGCGCAGGCTAGCCTGCGCCCGAATAACAGATTGTCAGATATGCAGGCAATAATGGAACAAACCCAGGCCTTTGAAAATCGTGTGCTTGAGCGTCTGAATGCTGGCAAAACCGTACGAAGTTTCCTGATTGCCGCCGTCGAGCTGTTAACCGAGGCGGTGAACATTCTGGTGCTTCAGGTGTTTCGCAAAGACGACTACGCGGTAAAGTATGCTGTAGAACCGTTACTGGACGGAGACGGACCGCTGGGCGATTTGTCGGTACGGCTGAAGCTGATCTATGGTCTTGGCGTGCTGAACCGACAAGAGTATGAAGACGCCGAGCTGCTGATGGCGCTGCGCGAAGAGCTGAATCATGACGGTAATGAATACACCTTTAACGATGACGAGATTCTGGGGCCCTTCGGCGAACTGCACTGTGTATCCGCGCTTCCCCCCGCACCTCAGTTTGATAACAGCGACCCTGAGCTGTACGCGATGCAAAAGCAGCGTTATCAGCAGGTTGTCCGCTCCACCATGGTGCTTTCCCTGACCGAGCTGATTTCTAAAATCAGCTTAAAAAAAGCGTTTCAGAAGTAAGCCCGCACACATTGGTGTATCCTTCCCTGTAAATCCCCCGTTTTCAGAGTTATTTGTCATGAAAGAAGTCGAAAAGAACGAAATTAAACGCCTGAGCGACCGCCTGGATCTGATCCGCCACCAGATGGCCGACCTCTCTCTGGTCGATGCCGCCGAGAAGTATGCCGAGCTGGAAAAAGAGTCCGTGAAGCTGGAAGCGGAAATCGAGCGCCTGCGCGAAGTGAAAGGCCAGAAGCTGAGCAAAGAAGCGCAGAAGCTGATGAACATGCCGCACCGCCGCGCGATCACCAAAAAAGAGCAGGCCGACATGGGCAAGCTGAAGAAAAGCGTCCGTGGCCTGGTGGTGGTGCACCCGATGACCGAGCTTGGCCGCGAAATGGGCCTGAAAGAGATGACGGGTTTTAGTAAAACCGCATTCTGATCCCGCTTCCCCTGCCGCTGCGGCAGGGGAAAACTCAGTTGTAAATCAGGTTAAACGTGGCCATCGCATCCGCTTTTCCCGCCGTCACGTTCTCTTCGGTCTGAATATAATGCGCATCAAACCAGAAGGTCTGCGTCTGGTTATCGCCCACCTGTCCAAGCGCCGATACCTGCGGGGTGTTCCACGGCACCACCTGCCCCTGAACCGCACCGGTATTGTCGCCATAAAGCAGTTCGATTCCGACGCCGCTGGCGCTGTCCTGCTGCTTCGTTAACGCCAGCGCCCGATCGTTGCCCGGCGCGGTATCGCCGAAGAAGCCCATCTTCACCGTCGTGTTATTTTCACAGGTCACCGGAATGCTGAAGCGTCCGCCCCCGGCGCGGGAGCCTGTGCCGTGAAATTCACGCTGGCTTACGGTTCCCATCGGTACCAGAATGCTGCGGGATCCAACGGAACAGCTGGTATGCCTGACCGTGAAGCTGGCGAGACGGATCTGCACCGGCGTCGCGACGTTAGTCGCGCTGGCTTTGTTTTCTCCCGCCTGCAAAACCAGCGATCCGACGTTTTGCTCCTGGGAGTTGGCGTTATCGTCAGGCATGGGGCTGGTCGTCGGGATTTTGTAAAACACCACCCAGAACTGCAATTTATACGTTGGGGCGCTGGCAAAGGCAGGGTTCTGTGAGGCGTCGCAGATACGCCGGGACTCGTTGCCGTCTACCGGGCTGGTGCCGTCAATATACCGCACGGCATCCGCACCACAGTACTGCTGCTCGCGGAACCCGAGCGCGTAGCCGATGCCGTCAATCTGGGTTTTGTAGACGTGACGCGGCGCACCGTCTTCCCCCATCACGGTGCCGACGGGTTTATACAGCCCGACAAATCCGATACTACGCCAGGGGTCACTACCGCCATCGCAGCTGTAGAAATCCGCCCCGGTAGACTGTATCGGCGCGGAAACCGGCGTCCAGTCCGCGGTGCCGGGAGCATATCCAATGGCGTAGGGTACCTGGACAACCCACTGATCGCGCGTGGTGCGGCAGGGTGAGGCCTGAGCGTGCGCATGAAAACTCAGCATGCCAAAAAGAGAAAGCAGACTGAGATAGAAAACCCATTGAATAAAGTGACGCATGATATTCCTCTAGTGGCACTCAAGAGACAGCGTAGCGATGCCGGGGGCCATATGAGCCGACCCCAGCCTGAACGGCGTCTGGCACTGACGCGGCTCCCCGTCTTCATACCAGGTTACGCGCAGCGTGCCGCGCTCCGGTACTCCACTCAGGTAAGCCTGGCCGCCGTCAGCCACCATGCTTCGGTTGGCTGAACGGCGGTTTTGCTCCACCACCTCTGCCTGCGCGCCAAACGGCAATGGCTCGCCGTGGTATCGCAGGGAGAACAGCACGCGATAGCCAATGTGCGTTGCGTAATTGGCCAGCACCACCGCGCCGCTGGTGGGAACGAGCGTCAGCCCGCTCTGCTCAACGTCGACGTTTTCGCCAAGCGTCGCCGTATCAAGATTGACGGTATTCTTACGATAGGCCGAAAGCGCGGGCATGACCGCGTAGCCGCGGCTGTCGGTATGGATGCCGCTGTAGCCCTCCGGCTCAACGTTCGCCGCGCCCGGCACGCGCAGGAGGGCGACGCTATCGCCCAGCGGCTGGCTGAGCGTGACGCCATACCGGGTGGCGATAACGCCCCCGGCGAGGCCGAGACTGGCATTATCGCCGTTTCGGCTGCGGTCGTACCCGAGGCTTACGTTGCCGTAGCCGCCGTTGTATTGCAGCGCCAGGCTGGTGCTGTCGGCTTGTCCCCCGCTGGCTTTACTCTGCTGAACGCTGTAGTTGAGGTTGCGGTTCGCCAGCGCGCTGCCGTTGAGTGATACCTGCTGCGTGGACATCCCACGGTTATTTTTATTGATGAAGTAGCTGACCGAACTGCCTGGCAGCCAGTTACCGAGCGGGACGTTGATGTTAAACGACACGGTGCGATCGGGATGTTGCTCACGCGCTGAGTCGGTGTAGTCATACCCCGCTCCCCATGAAATGCCCCGCCAGCTGGTGTACCAGCCAAGGTGAATGGTTTTGTCCTGCCCGGAGGTGTGCCAGTAATCCTGCATCCACGCCGAAACGCTAAGGCTGCCGAACTGCCCCAGCGTCTGTGAGAAGGTTATTTGCGAGCGGCTACGGCGGTTATTGAGCCGTAGCTGCTGGCTGTCAGACTGATTCAGCTCGCTAAACTCATAAAAGTTGCGTGAGGCATAGCGATAGCTCGCCAGGTTGAAGGCGGTGCCGGTGGTATTAAAATCCTTCTGATACTGAATGCGCCACGCCTGCCCCATTACGCTTTTGCCGTCAGGTAAACGGCTTTTTGCCAGCGTATCGTCAACGCCCAGCGAGCCGAACGCGCCAAACCCTCTGCCCACGCCAATGGCGCCGGCCTGGTAGTTATTCGCGGTACGAAAGCCGCCGTACACCGTCATACTGGAGAACAGGCCGTAGAAAAAAGCGCCTTCAACAAAGTCCGGCGACCGGGCATCGCTGGCGCCGGAGTGAAAGCGTCCGGCATTGAGGCTGTATTTCAGGCTGCCCTGGCGCCGCATAAACGGCACCGCAGAATAAGGCTGGGTAAATACGCGTTTCGAGCCGTCGCTTTCGGTGATGGTCACCTGCAAATCGCCGCTTTGCGCGCCGGGGAACAGATCGTTAATAACAAACGGCCCGGCGGCAACCCAGGTTTCATAAATCACATAGCCATTCTGCGAAACGGAAACCCTGGCATAGCTGTGCGCGACGCCGCGGATTGTCGGCGCGAAGCCGCGCTGGCTGTCGGGTAACATGCTCTCGCTGGACGAGAGCTGAACCCCGCGAAACGCCACGCTATCGAACAGATCGCCTGCGGTCCAGGCATCGCCGATCCGCAGCTGGCTGTTCAGGCTGCGAATATCCCTGCCCAGCCAGCTGCTTTGTGACTGAAAACGATCGCCGCCCGCGTTGCTGTAGCTCCAGGCCGACGTATTACGCAACCGCCACGGTCCCAGGTTTACGCCGTTACGCAGGCTGAGGTAGCTTGACGTCGTGTCGCCGTTTTGATGATGGGCCTGCCCGCCCGTGAGGCTGTAATCAACAAATGCCGCCGGAATACCGTCATCCCACTGCGAGGGGGGCACATAGCCACGGCTGCGGTGCGTCATCGCCGCCTGCGGCAGGCTGATAAACAGGCGCTGCTGGTTAAAATCATAGGAGGTTCGCGCCGCCGGGATAAAATCGGCGATATGCGTGAAGGTCTTTCCCTCGTGCAACCGGGAAAGCGCCGGGATCGCCCCCACATTCACCCCGAGCGCCTCCAGCAGCGGCACGCTAAGCACGGGCTGCAGGCTGCCTTTCTCATTAACGAAGGTAAGCTCCTGATGCCGTTCCTCGCGTCCGTTAACCTCAATCGTTACGAGCCACGTGCCGGGCATCTGCCCGCCCTTTTCGGAGAAATAGTGCAGATCCGCCGTTTTCTGTTCGGCAGAGGAGAGCTCCAGCGCGGCGGGATCGAAATAATCCTCGGCCCATCCTGTGCGGCTGAAGCTGAGCAGCAGCACCGACAGTGGCGCATAACGAAACAGGCGAGAAGGCATGGTTTAAAGAGGCTGCGACCGGGTAGCGGTAATCGCGCCAAAATCATTAATAGCCGACCAGGTAACGCTGCCGGAGGCTGTCACAGGCCATTCGCGGGTTTCGCCTGGGCCGATCATGCCCGGTTGCTCAATTTTATGCCCAGAAACGCTGAGGCGATAAAAAGAGACGTAGTACGGCGTCGGGTTGGTGGCCTTAAGCCCTTTTGGCGTATGTGAAAACCTCACCTTTTGCCAGGCCGTTGCGGCATCGCCTTTCAGATTTTCAGGGCGGTAGAATATTTTAAATTTCGATTTAACGTTAATTTGTAATTCGTTGCTGCTCTCTTTTGGCTTTGGCGCAATGGCTTTAATATCGAGCCAAAATACGGATTCGCGATCTGCGGGCAGCGGCGCGCCGGTATATTGAATACGCAGCGTATTGGTCTGATCCGGATCAAGCCTGAACAGCGGCGGAGTGACGATAAATGGCGCGGCGTGATTTTTCCCTTCGGCGTCATTCTCAACCCACGACTGAATCAGATAGGGAACTGCACTTTCCATATTAGAAACAGAAAATGCCACCTCCTTGCTGTTTTGCGGGTATACGATCCGTGTCCCGCCCATTACTACGCCTGCGGAAACTGACGCAGAGCTAACCATTAATGCAGTGAGCATAATATACGATAAACGTTTCATCTCTATTATCTCTGGAGGTGGCTGAAAAAAATCAGTTATAAACCATCAGGAAGTTGGACACGGCGTTGACATCACCCGCCTGGATTTGCGCTCCATCTTTGTCCAGTGCGGCATAGAACGTTAATTCTGCATTGCCTTTTTCATCTGGTGCGGCGGTTTTTGAAACCGTGCCCGGCTTAATAGCCGTGCTGCGGTCGCTGTTATAAAGCTTCACCCCGACACCCGTCGCCATGCCCGTGCCAGGCGTAACCTGCAACAGCGAGTCATCTTCCGCATCTTTATTCCCGTCAAACAGCACCGCAACGGATTCAACCGTTTCCGGGCATTTTTCGACGTTGATTTTGAACTCACGCGGCGTTGTTTCGACGTGCTCATCGAAGTAGCTCTTCGCCCACGCCCCAAGGTCTACGGTTTTGTTTTTTGACGCTGGAGTAATATCACAGGAAATAAGGGTTATCTTACCGGTGAAGTTGATTACCCCGCCTGTGCCCTGCGTACCAGCGCCTGTATCCAGATTAGCAGTAACATCTGAACCACTGCTTGCCAGCACCGCCTGAGAAGATAACAGAAACCCCGCCGCGGCAAATGCCAGCGCCACATTTTTGATTTTCATTTGAAAGTAAAACCCTCTGTAAATAAAACAGATATAGATTTGTCGTACCTGATCGAATAATCGCTATAAGAACTTAGAAACGTCACCAAAGGGTACTAATAGAGTTGGTGATGCGACCTCTTAGTAAAGCATGGGGTCCATCCCGATGTGATAATCCATATATTTTCCTTAAGCCATAAATGTATATCCCACAGGAGAGAAATACCCTAGGCAGAAAATAACAATGAATACTTTAAGGTTAAAAAGGAATTTATTTTCTTCCGTAACGCAGCATCGACATAAATAGTAAATCAAATACCTAATAACGTCTACGTATCGAAAAGGGTGCAGCATGTTTTATAAACATTTTGGAATTAACAGCAATGTAACAATTTTTACCTGTTTTGCTTACCCACAAAACTATTCCCTCCCTTCTAGTTCCGTTATGAAATTAAAAAAACAGTTGACTGATCAATGTTTGATCAATTTTTTTCAGATCATTATTAGGATGAAAAGTTAAAGCAGGAGAGACATCTTTGCGATTATTCTGCAAAAACGCTTAAACGCAGAATTTTTCATTATTGATCAGCAATTGATCGTTTGTAATACGCTGTTAAAATCTATATGTGAAATTTATCTTAATTAAAATTTTTTGCTACATATTATATTTCGCATTTTTACCTAAAAAAAATTTATATTTCTCTTAAATAAATCATGCAGTTTACAAATTGTCCCTTTATCGTAAACTAAAATAAAACAAATCCATCTTAGGCGCTTAACGTAAATAGCGCAAACAGGCATTTTTATCATCATATTTTACCCGCCGTGCCCGCCCACGGTGGCGGAACGCTGCTCAACCCGCAGCCTACGTCTGCGTCATAAATGAACGATCTGCGCAGGCCTTTTGGTCCTACCAATCGACTCCAAAGCGAACCATCCTTCACAGTTTTACTGCTTCACTTCACAAAAGCATTGCTGAATAGCAACACTTGATTAACCATTCATTGTCATTACCCCTACATCACAATATTGGATGGACCACTTTTACACAGCGTGTGACGCAGAGATGAGCGGAGACTCACCCGCAGCGCAAGCCGTGTGGTCCTCAGGAGACCTGCATGAGCCTCTGGCAACAAAACTACGATCCGGCCGGGAATATCTGGCTTTCCAGCCTGATCGCATCGCTTCCGATCCTGTTCTTCTTCTTTGCGCTGATTAAGCTCAAGCTGAAGGGCTACCTCGCCGCGACGTATACCGTTGCCATCGCCCTGCTGGTGGCGCTGTTTTTCTACAAAATGCCGGTCGATCGCGCGCTGGCCTCCGTGGTGTATGGCTTCTTCTACGGCCTGTGGCCGATTGCGTGGATCATCATCGCCGCGGTCTTTGTCTACAAAATTTCGGTGAAAACGGGGCAGTTCGACATCATTCGCTCGTCGATTCTCTCCATTACGCCGGACCAGCGTTTACAGATGCTGATAGTCGGCTTCTCCTTCGGGGCGTTCCTTGAAGGGGCGGCAGGGTTTGGCGCGCCGGTGGCGATCACCGCCGCGCTGCTGGTCGGGCTGGGCTTTAATCCGCTGTATGCCGCTGGCCTGTGCCTGATCGTGAACACCGCGCCGGTGGCGTTTGGCGCGATGGGTATTCCGATTCTGGTGGCCGGACAGGTGACCGGGCTGGACAGCTTTGAGATTGGCCAGATGGTTGGCCGCCAGCTGCCGTTCCTGACCATTATCGTGCTGTTCTGGATCATGGCGATTATGGACGGCTGGCGCGGCGTGAAGGAGACCTGGCCTGCGGTAATGGTGGCGGGCGGTTCGTTCGCGATTGCCCAGTATCTCAGCTCCAACTTCCTTGGGCCTGAGCTGCCGGACATCATCTCTTCCCTGGTGTCGCTGGTCTGTCTGACGCTGTTCCTGAAACGCTGGCAGCCGGTGCGCATCTTCCGCTTTGCCGATATGGGCGCGTCGCACGTGGATCAGACGCTCGCCCGCACGGGTTATACCGCCGGGCAGATCGTCCGCGCGTGGTCACCGTTCCTGTTCCTGACCGCCACCGTAACGCTGTGGAGCATCCCGCCGTTTAAGGCCCTGTTCGCCCCGGGCGGCGCGCTGTACGACATGGTGATTAACATCTCCGTGCCGTTCCTCGACAAAATGGTCGCCCGCATGCCGCCGGTGGTGCACGACGCCACGCCGTATGCGGCGGTGTTTAAGTTTGACTGGTTCTCGGCAACCGGTACGGCCATTCTGTTTGCGGCTATCCTTTCCGTGGTGTGGCTGCGCATGAAGCCGGCCGCCGCCGTGCAGACCTTTGCGGCGACGATTAAAGAGCTGATGCTGCCGATTTACTCCATCGGCATGGTGCTGGCGTTCGCGTTTATCTCGAACTACTCCGGCCTGTCGTCGACGCTGGCGCTGGCATTAGCCCATACCGGCCACGCCTTTACCTTCTTCTCGCCGTTCCTCGGCTGGCTGGGGGTGTTCCTGACCGGTTCAGATACGTCCTCAAACGCCCTGTTTGCCGCCCTGCAGGCAACGGCCGCGCAGCAGATTGGCGTCTCGGATGTGCTGCTGGTCGCGGCGAACACCACCGGCGGCGTGACCGGCAAAATGATCTCCCCGCAGTCCATCGCCATTGCCTGTGCCGCGGTGGGACTGGTGGGTAAAGAGTCGGATCTGTTCCGCTTTACCGTGAAGCACAGCCTGATATTTACCTGCATGGTGGGCGTTATTACCACCCTGCAGGCCTATGTCTTAACCTGGATGATCCCATGATAGTGATGCCCAGACGCCTGTCCGACGAGATTGCCACTCGCGTGCGGGCGCTGATTGAAGAACAACAGCTGGAGGCGGGCATGAGATTGCCCGCCGAGCGCCAGCTTGCCGCCCAGCTTGGCGTATCGCGTAATTCGCTGCGCGAAGCGCTGGCGACGCTGGTCAGCGAAGGGGTGCTGCTGAGCCGTCGCGGCGGCGGCACCTTCGTGCGCTGGCAGCATGATGACTGGTCCGAGCAAAACATCGTTCAGCCGCTGAAAACGCTGATGGAAAACGATCCGGACTACAGCTTCGATATCCTCGAAGCGCGCCACGCCATCGAAACCAGTACCGCCTGGCATGCGGCGATGCGGGCAACCGAGGCCGACAAAGAGAAGCTCAAAGCCTGCTTTGAGGCCACGCAAAGCAGCGACCCCGATATCGCCTCCCAGGCCGACGTGCGTTTTCATCTGGCGATTGCCGAGGCGTCGCACAACGTGGTGCTGCTGCAAACCATGCGAGGTTTCTTCGACCTGCTGCAATCCTCCGTGAAGCAGAGCCGCCAGCGCATGTATCTGGTTCCGCCCGTGTTTGCTCAGCTGACCGAACAGCACGAGGCGGTACTCAACGCCATTCTGGCAGGCGATGCCGAAGCCGCGCGTAAGGCAATGATGGCGCACCTGGGCTTCGTGCACACCACCATTAAACGATTCGATGAAGATCAGGCCCGACAGGCGCGTATTACCCGTCTGCCCGGCGACAGTGATATTTCCAGGGAGAACAAAGCATGATTATTTCAGCAGCTAGTGACTACCGCGCCGCGGCGCAGCGCATTTTGCCGCCGTTCCTCTTCCACTACATCGACGGCGGGGCGTATGCCGAATATACCCTGCGCCGCAACGTGGAAGATCTCTCGGAAGTGGCCCTGCGCCAGCGCGTGCTGAAGAATATGTCTGACCTGAGCCTTGAGACAAAACTATTTAACGAGACGCTCTCCATGCCGGTGGCCCTTGCGCCCGTTGGCCTGTGCGGTATGTATGCCCGCCGGGGCGAGGTGCAGGCCGCCGCCGCGGCGGATGCCAAAGGCATTCCGTTTACCCTTTCCACCGTGTCCGTCTGCCCGATTGAAGAGGTCGCACCGACCATCAAGCGCCCTATGTGGTTCCAGCTGTACGTCCTGCGCGATCGCGGCTTTATGCGTAACGCGCTCGAGCGCGCCAAAGCGGCGGGCTGCTCAACGCTGGTCTTTACCGTCGATATGCCAACGCCCGGCGCGCGATACCGCGACGCGCACTCCGGCATGAGCGGCCCGAACGCCGCCCTGCGCCGCTACTGGCAGGCGGTTACGCATCCGCAGTGGGCGTGGGACGTAGGCCTGAACGGTCGTCCGCACGATCTGGGCAATATTTCGGCCTACCTCGGTAAACCGACCGGGCTTGAGGATTACATCGGCTGGCTGGCAAACAACTTCGATCCGTCGATCTCGTGGAAGGACCTGGAGTGGATCCGCGAATTCTGGGACGGCCCGATGGTGATCAAAGGGATCCTCGATCCGGAAGATGCGCGCGACGCGGTGCGCTTCGGCGCGGACGGGATCGTGGTTTCTAACCACGGCGGACGCCAGCTCGACGGCGTGCTCTCTTCCGCCCGCGCGCTGCCCGCCATTGCCGATGCGGTGAAGGGCGATATCGCGATCCTGGCCGACAGCGGCATCCGCAACGGGCTGGACGTGGTGCGCATGATTGCCCTCGGCGCCGACAGCGTGCTGCTGGGCCGGGCCTACCTGTACGCGCTGGCCACCAGCGGCCAGGCGGGCGTGGCGAACCTGCTGAACCTCATTGAGAAAGAGATGAAGGTGGCGATGACCCTGACCGGCGCGAAGACGATAAAAGAAATCAGCAAGGATTCGCTGGTGCAGGAACTCAGCAAGCTGCCGGCGGCGCTGGCTCCCCTTTCCCAGGGGAACGCGGCCTGATCGTTTTTAGTTGATATACGTTTCTCAGGCGCCCGACTCCCCCTCGGGCGCTTTTTTTTGTCGAAAATAACACCTGCGTAACATTCTGGATAAGAAAATTTGACACGCCACGCCTCTCCGCAATTGTATAGACAAGCAAATACAAGAACACAAAAACAACATTACATCGGAGGGGAGCGTATGACGTATTCAGGTCGGGTGGATATTCAGCAGGTGATCGATGAAAGTCGCTTTTCAGGGTTTCACTGGCTTCTTATTGTGCTGGGCTTCCTGGTTCTGGCGATCGATGGCTTCGATACCGCCGCGATGGGTTACATCGCGCCGACGCTGTCGGCGGAGTGGGGTATACAAAAACAGGATCTGGGGCCGGTGCTGAGCGCGGCGCTGCTGGGGCTGTCGCTCGGGGCGCTTATAGCAGGTCCGGTATCGGACCGGATGGGGCGCAAGCGCGTGCTGATCTTTTCGTGCCTGTTCTTTGGCCTTGCGAGCCTGGGCACGGCCTGGGCGCAAAGCCTGAATACCCTGACGCTGTGGCGGTTCCTGACGGGCCTGGGGCTCGGCGCCGCGATGCCTAACGCCATCACGCTGATCTCAGAGTTTGCCCCCAGGCGCTGCCGCGCCATGGCGATTAATACCATGTACTGCGGCTTCCCTCTGGGTGCGGCAGGCGGCGGCGCGATCTCTTCCTGCCTTATCCCTCACCACGGCTGGCGAAGCGTGCTGCTGACCGGCGCGATTGCTCCGCTGGTTTTAACGCTGCTGCTGGCGCTGCTGTTGCCGGAGTCGGTGAAGTTTCTGGTGCAGCGCGGGAAAGACGTCGCGCAGGTTCGCCGCATCGCCGGCCGGTTTGCCCGCAGCACGCTTGACGGCGTCACGGGCTTTTTCCTGGCGGAGGAAAAGGTTGCCGCTAAAAAGGGGAGCGTGGCACAGCTTTTTTCCATGCCCTGGCTTCCCGGCACGCTGATGCTGTGGGTCACCTACTTTATGGGGCTGGTCATTTACTACGTCCTGCTTAGCTGGATGCCGACGCTGATGCAGGGGATGGGCTATGCGCTGGCGGAATCCGCCTGGCTCACCTCGCTGTTCACCTTCGGCGGTACCGCAGGCATTCTGCTCGCGGGCTGGATGATGGACCGCTGGGAAGCGCACAAGGTGGTCGCGGGAGGATTCATGCTGACGATGGGCCTCATTCTTTTGCTTGGCCTTGAGCATAACCATATCGCCCTGTTTGGCGGCCTGATTTTCCTGATGGGGATCGCGATGAACGGCGCACAGTCGGGAATGCAAACCCTGGCCGCCACCTTTTACCCTACCGAATGCCGCGCCACGGGCATCGCCTGGATGCAGGGGATCGGCCGCTTTGGCGGCGTGGCGGGAACCATGACCAGCGCCCAGCTGCTTTCCATGCAGTGGCAGGCGGACAGTATTTTAATGATCCTCAGCGTGCCCGCCCTGGTGGCCGCGGCGGCCACCTGCTACAAAATGCTGCGCTGCCGCGCGCATGAACCCGGCGTCGCCTAGTCGCTCTCTTTTCTGCTATTCTGCCCCCGCAATTAAGGGGGCAGCATGCTTAACATCGTTTTATTCGAACCAGAAATTCCACCCAACACCGGCAATATCATCCGCCTGTGCGCCAACACCGGTTTTCGTCTGCACATTATTGAGCCGATGGGCTTTACGTGGGACGACAAACGCCTGCGCCGCGCGGGGCTGGATTATCATGAATTTACCGCCGTGGTTCGCCATCACGATTACGCCGCGTTTCTGGAAGCAGAGAAGCCGCAGCGCATGTTTGCCCTGACCACAAAAGGCACGCCTGCGCACAGCGCGGTAAGCTATCAGGATGGGGATTATCTGATGTTTGGCCCGGAAACCCGCGGCCTGCCGGCCACTATTCTGGATGCTTTACCGGCTGAACAAAAAATTCGTATTCCGATGATGCCGGACAGCCGCAGCATGAACCTGTCGAATGCGGTGTCGGTGGTGGTGTATGAGGCGTGGCGCCAGTTGGGATATCCCGGCGCGATACTGCGTAGCTGAAGCAAGTCGGGTGGCTTGCGCCACCCGATTCGTCGTTGTTAGCCCGCTACCGCGATACGCTTCATGTCGGTCATGTAGCCGCGCAGTTTCTGGCCCACTTTCTCGATTTCGTGGCTGCGAATGGCTTCGTTTACGTCACGCAGCTGCGCGTTGTCTACCGCACCTTCCGCAATAGCCTTGCCCAGATCGCCTGCCTGCAGGGTGGTCATGAACTCTTTCAGCAGCGGTACGCAGGCGTAAGAGAACAGGTAGTTGCCGTATTCTGCGGTATCAGAGATAACCACGTTCATTTCGTACAGACGCTTACGGGCGATGGTGTTCGCGATCAGCGGCAGCTCGTGCAGTGATTCGTAGTACGCAGACTCCTCGATGATGCCGGAATCCACCATGGTTTCGAACGCCAGCTCAACGCCCGCTTTCACCATCGCGATCATCAGTACGCCTTTATCGAAGTACTCCTGCTCGCTGATTTTACCGTCGAACTGTGGCGCCGTTTCGAACGCGGTTTTACCGGTTTCTTCACGCCAGGTCAGCAGTTTCTTATCGTCGTTCGCCCAGTCCGCCATCATGCCGGAGGAGAACTCGCCGGAGATGATGTCGTCCATGTGTTTCTGGAACAGCGGCGCCATGATGGTTTTCAGCTGTTCAGAGAGTGCGAACGCGCGCAGTTTTGCCGGGTTGGACAGGCGGTCCATCATCAGCGTAATGCCGCCCTGCTTCAGCGCTTCGGTGATGGTTTCCCAGCCGAACTGAATCAGTTTTTCCGCGTATGCCGGGTCGGTGCCCTCTTCCACCAGCTTGTCGAAGCACAGCAGGGAGCCGGCCTGCAGCATGCCGCACAGAATGGTCTGCTCGCCCATCAGGTCAGACTTCACTTCAGCAACGAAGGAGGATTCCAGCACGCCCGCACGGTGACCGCCGGTAGCCGCTGCCCATGCTTTGGCAATGGCCATGCCTTCGCCTTTCGGATCGTTTTCCGGGTGAACCGCGATCAGCGTCGGCACGCCGAAGCCGCGCTTGTACTCTTCGCGTACTTCCGTACCCGGGCATTTTGGTGCCACCATCACCACGGTGATGTCCTTACGGATCTGCTCGCCCACTTCAACGATGTTGAAGCCGTGGGAGTAACCCAGCGCGGCGCCGTCTTTCATCAGCGGCTGTACGGAACGCACAACGTCAGAGTGCTGCTTGTCTGGAGTCAGGTTTACCACCAGATCCGCCTGCGGGATCAGTTCTTCGTAGGTACCCACTTTAAAGCCGTTTTCGGTCGCTTTACGCCAGGAAGCGCGCTTCCCAGCAATCGCTTCTTTGCGCAGGGCGTAGGCGATATCCAGCCCGGAGTCACGCATGTTCAGGCCCTGGTTCAGACCCTGCGCGCCACAGCCGACGATGACCACTTTTTTACCCTGAAGGTAGCTCGCGCCATCGGCAAATTCATCGCGCGCCATGAAGCGGCATTTGCCCAGCTGCGCCAGCTGCTGGCGCAGGTTCAGTGTATTAAAGTAGTTAGCCATGGGTGATACCTCGTGATGTTGTGTGTCTTATTGTTCGGTTCGCGTTTCAGCGAGAATGTACCCACATTACAACAGGAAATTTATTGCGGAAATTGATATATTCACAACGTCATGTTGCAATTTTTGCAATATAAAAAGAGGGAGTGGAATCGGTGGATTTACGCGATTTGAAAATGTTCCTGCATCTGGCGGAAAGCCGTCACTTTGGCCGCAGCGCCCGGGCGATGCACGTTAGTCCCTCCACGCTTTCGCGCCAGATCCAGCGCCTTGAAGAAGACCTTGGCCAACCGCTGTTCGTGCGCGATAACCGCACCGTCACGCTCACGGAGGCCGGTGAGGAGCTGCGCATCTTTGCCCAGCAGACGTTGCTGCAGTATCAGCAGCTGCGGCACACCATCGACCAGCAGGGACCGTCACTCTCCGGCGAGCTGCATATTTTCTGCTCCGTGACCGCCGCCTACAGCCATCTTCCCCCCATCCTTGACCGCTTCCGCGCGGCGCATCCGTCGGTTGAAATCAAGCTCACCACCGGCGACGCCGCCGACGCGATGGAAAAAGTGGTGACGGGCGAAGCGGATCTCGCCATCGCCGGGAAGCCCGAAACGCTGCCGGGCGCGGTGGCATTCTCGATGCTGGAGAATCTGGCGGTGGTGCTGATTGCCCCGGCGCTGCCCTGCCCGGTGCGTAATCAGGTCTCGGTGGAGAAACCGGACTGGTCGACGGTGCCGTTTATCATGGCCGATCAGGGCCCGGTGCGCCGCCGCATTGAGCTGTGGTTCCGCCGTCAGAAGATCAGCAACCCGTCGATTTACGCCACGGTCAGCGGCCATGAGGCGATGGTGTCAATGGTGGCGCTCGGCTGCGGCGTGGCGCTGCTGCCGGAAGTGGTGCTGGAAAACAGCCCGGAGCCGGTGCGCAACCGCGTGATGATTCTGGAGCGCAGCGACGAGAAGACGCCGTTCGAGCTTGGCGTGTGCGCACAAAAAAAGCGGCTGCATGAGCCGCTTATCGATGCGTTCTGGAACATTCTGCCGAACCACTAGCCCGCCAGGAAAAAGCGGAACGCCGGGTTGTGGGTTTCGTCGTGACACTCATAGCCCAGCTCGTTCAGGCGCGTTTCGAAATCCGGCTCGTGATCGCCCAGCTCGAACGCCGCCAGCACGCGGCCGTAGTCGGTGCCGTGGCTGCGGTAGTGGAACAGCGAGATGTTCCAGTGCGTGCCCAGCGTGTGCAGGAACCTGAGCAGCGCGCCCGGCGATTCCGGGAACTCGAAGCTGAACAGGCGCTCCTTTAGCGGCTTCGACGGACGACCGCCGACCATATAACGCACATGCAGCTTCGCCATTTCATCGTCAGAAAGATCGACCACGCTGTAGCCGCCTTCATGCAGCAGGCTGAGGATCTCTTTGCGCTCCTCCACGCCGCGGCTCAGACGCACGCCGACAAAAATACAGGCGTCTTTGGCATCGGCGAAGCGGTAGTTAAACTCCGTCACCGAGCGGCCGCCCAGCAGCTGGCAGAACTTCAGGAAGCTGCCCTTCTCTTCCGGGATGGTCACCGCCAGCAGCGCTTCACGCTGTTCACCCAGTTCGCAGCGCTCGGAAACGTAGCGCAGGCCGTGGAAGTTCACGTTGGCACCAGACAGCACGTGCGCCAGGCGTTCGCCGCGAATGTTGTGCCGGGCAACGTACTTTTTCATGCCCGCCAGCGCCAGCGCGCCGGACGGTTCCGCCACCGCACGCACGTCCTCGAAGAGATCTTTCATCGCCGCACAGATTGCGTCGCTGTCGACGGTGACGATATCGTCGAGATACTCCTGGCACAGACGGAACGTTTCATCGCCAATGCGTTTCACCGCCACGCCCTCGGCAAACAGCCCGACGCGCGGCAGATCCACCGGATGTCCGGCATCCAGCGCCGCCTTCAGGCAGGCAGAATCTTCCGCTTCAACGGCGATGACCTTGATCTGCGGCATCAGCTGTTTGATCAGCACCGCCACGCCCGCGGCTAAGCCGCCCCCGCCTACCGGGACGAAGACGCGGTCGAGATGGGCGTCCTGCTGCAGCAGCTCAAGCGCCAGCGTGCCCTGCCCGGCAATCACCATCGGGTGGTCGAACGGCGGCACCCAGGTAAAGCCCTGCTGCTGCGCCAGCTCGATCGCTTTGGCTTTCGCTTCGTCGAAGTTGGCGCCGTGGAGCAGCACTTCGCCGCCGAACCCGCGCACCGCGTCAACCTTGATATCCGCGGTAGCGACCGGCATCACGATCAGCGCCTTCAGCCCTAAACGGGCAGAGGAGAACGCCACGCCCTGCGCGTGGTTGCCCGCCGAGGCGGTAATCACGCCGCGCGCTTTTTGCTCGTCCGTCAGCCCGGCCATCATCGCGTAGGCGCCGCGCAGCTTGAAGCTGTGCACCGGCTGGCGGTCTTCGCGCTTCACCAGGATCACGTTGTCGAGGCGCGAGGAGAGTTTTTCCATTTTTTGCAGGGGCGTGACCTGCACGGCTTCATAGACCGGCGCGCGCAGCACCGCTCTTAAATATTCCGCCCCCTCGGGGGTGGCGGATAAGGGTTGTGACTCGGCCATCATTAGCCCCCAAGTTTAGATTTATCGCGCACCGCGCCTTTATCTGCACTGGTGGCAAGGCTCGCGTAAGCGCGCAGGGCGAAGGAGACCTCACGCTGGCGATCTTTCGGCGTCCAGGCTTTGTCGCCGCGCGCTTCCTGCGCTTCACGACGGGCCGCGATTTCCTGGTCGCTCAGCTTGAGCTGAATGCCGCGATTCGGAATGTCGATTTCAATGAGGTCGCCATCTTCGATGATCGCGATGTTGCCGCCGCTTGCCGCTTCCGGGGAAACGTGGCCAATGGAGAGGCCAGACGTGCCGCCGGAGAAACGACCGTCGGTGATCAGCGCACACGCTTTACCGAGTCCCATGGATTTCAGGAAGGTGGTTGGGTAGAGCATCTCCTGCATGCCAGGACCGCCTTTCGGCCCTTCATAGCGGATGACCACCACGTCGCCCTCCACCACTTTGCCGCCGAGGATGGCCTCTACCGCCTCGTCCTGGCTTTCGTACACTTTTGCCGGGCCGGTGAACTTCAGGATGCTGTCGTCCACGCCTGCGGTTTTCACGATGCAGCCGTTTTCCGCGAAGTTGCCGTACAGCACGGCCAGACCGCCGTCTTTGCTGTAGGCGTGTTCCAGCGAGCGGATGCAGCCTTCGGCGCGATCGTTATCCAGCGTGTCCCAGCGGCAATCCTGCGAGAACGCCTGCGTGGTGCGAATACCGGCCGGGCCGGCGCGGAACATGTTTTTAACCGCGTCGTCTTTGGTCAGCATCACGTCGTACTGGTTCAGCGACTCCGGAAGCGTCAGACCAAGCACGTTTTTCACCTCGCGGTTCAGCAGCCCGGCGCGATCCAGCTCGCCGAGAATGCCGATGACGCCGCCCGCGCGGTGCACATCTTCCATGTGGTACTTCTGGGTACTCGGCGCGACTTTACACAGCTGTGGCACTTTGCGGGAGAGCTTGTCGATATCGCTCATGGTGAAGTCGATTTCGGCTTCCTGCGCGGCGGCCAGCAGGTGCAGCACGGTGTTGGTGGAACCGCCCATGGCGATATCCAGCGTCATGGCGTTCTCAAACGCGGCTTTGCTGGCGATGTTGCGCGGCAGCGCGCTGGCGTCGTCCTGCTCGTAGTAGCGCTTGGTCAATTCAACGATGCGCTTACCGGCGTTAAGGAACAGCTGCTTGCGGTCGGCGTGGGTTGCCAGCAGCGAACCGTTGCCCGGCTGAGAGAGGCCCAGCGCTTCGGTCAGGCAGTTCATGGAGTTAGCCGTGAACATCCCGGAACAGGAGCCGCAGGTCGGACACGCGGAGCGTTCCACCTGGTCGCTCTGCTCGTCAGACACTTTCGGGTCCGCGCCCTGAATCATCGCGTCGACCAGGTCGAGCTTGATGATTTTGTCGGAAAGCTTGGTTTTCCCCGCTTCCATCGGGCCGCCGGAGACGAAGATCACCGGAATGTTCAGGCGCAGGGAGGCCATCAGCATCCCCGGGGTGATTTTGTCGCAGTTGGAGATACAGACCATCGCATCGGCGCAGTGGGCGTTGACCATGTACTCCACCGAGTCGGCAATCAGCTCGCGCGACGGCAGTGAATAGAGCATGCCCCCGTGCCCCATCGCGATACCGTCATCCACCGCAATGGTGTTGAACTCTTTTGCCACGCCGCCGGAGGCTTCGATTTGTTCGGCTACCAGTTTACCGAGGTCGCGCAGGTGTACGTGGCCGGGTACAAACTGGGTGAAGGAGTTCACCACGGCGATAATTGGCTTGCCGAAATCGGCGTCGGTCATTCCGGTGGCGCGCCAGAGCGCGCGGGCACCCGCCATGTTACGACCGTGGGTGGTGGTGGCTGAACGATACTTAGGCATGCTTTATTTACTCCCGTCTGACTATGCAGTGGGACGGTGCGTGCCGTCCCAAATTTATATTTAGTGATTAACCTGATCCAACCAGCCGTATTTGTCTTCTGTTTCGCCGGTGAAGAGGCCGAAGAACGCCTGCTGAATGCGTTTGGTAACCGGACCACAGCGGCCTTCACCCACCTGAATACCGTCTACGCTGCGCACCGGCGTGATTTCAGCCGCGGTACCGGACATAAAGACTTCATCGGCCAGATACAGGGATTCGCGGGACAGCACCTGCTCGCGCACTTCGATACCGAGGTCTTTCGCCAGCCTGATGATCGCGTCACGGGTGATGCCCGGCAGCGCGGAGGAGGTAAACGGCGGGGTAAACAGAATGCCGTCTTTCACTTCGAACAGGTTTTCGCCCGCGCCTTCGGAGATGTAGCCATTGACGTCGAGTGCGATACCTTCCTGATAGCCGTGGCGGCGCGCTTCGCTGCCAACCAGCAGTGAGGAGAGGTAGTTACCGCCCGCTTTAGCGGCGGTTGGAATGGTGTTAGGCGCAACGCGGTTCCAGGAAGACACCATGGCGTCGATCCCCTGATCCAGCGCTTCCGCACCCAGATAGGCGCCCCACGGGAACGCGGCAATGATCACATCGGTGCTGTAACCGGCTGGCGGGTTTACGCCCATGCCGACGTCGCCCACGAAGACCAGCGGACGAATATAGGCGCTGGTGAGGTTGTTCTTGCGAATCACCTCGCGACAGGCTTCCATCAGCTCATCCACGCTTTGAGAGACCGGGAAACGATAAATTTTGGCTGAGTCATGCAGACGCTGCATGTGTTCGCGATGGCGGAACACCACTGGCCCTTTGTGAGAATCGTAGCAACGGATGCCTTCAAAAACGGAAGTACCGTAGTGCAGCGCGTGGGACATCACGTGGACCTTCGCGTCCTCCCAGCGAACCATCTCACCATTGAACCAAATGTAATCAGCTTTTTTTGTCGTCATTTTTTCGTCCTGTCACGCTTAAGCGCGGATTTGTTGTGATGTGGTTGTGCTCTGGCAGATGGCAACATGGGCAACGTCTACCAGCTTTGATAACTGACTAAACAGTAAGTCGACCGGCCGCGGGCTGGCAACGGTTAATTCGATACTGATGTTTTGCGCGTCGGTGGCCGTTTCCATATTCATTGCGCAAATTTGAAAACCGCGATGACGGACCACGCGCAAAACGCGTTCTAAGGTTTCCGGGTTGAAGCGAGCCTGCACGGCGACCTGATGTTGCATCATGATAATTTCTCCAGCATTTGTGAGTTACTGGCACCGGGCGGTACCAACGGCCAGACGTTCTCAAGCTCGTCGATTGAGACATGAAGCAGGTAAGGCCCTTCGCTTGACAGCATGGTGTCGAGTGCCGCTTCAACCTGGTCTTTACGGGTGATGTGCTGGCCAGGGATACCGAAGGCGCTGGCCAGAGTGAGGAAATCGGGGTTATCGGTGAGGGTCGTTTCGCTGTAACGCTCCTGGAAGAACAGCTGCTGCCACTGACGCACCATCCCCAGACGCTGGTTATCGAGCAATACGATCTTCAGCGGCAACTGCTTGCGCTTAACGGTGCCGAGCTCCTGGACGTTCATCATGAAGGAGCCGTCACCGGAGATACAGATAACGGTATCGTTCGGGCGGGCAACCTGTGCACCCACGGCAGCAGGCAGGCCGAAGCCCATCGTGCCCAGGCCGCTGGAGGTGATGAAGTTTTCCGGGCGGGTGTAGGTCATGTGCTGGGCTGACCACATCTGGTGCTGGCCCACGTCCGTTGTCACCACGCTGTCTGCCGGTTTACGGTCGGACAACTGCTTCAACAGCAGCGGCGCGTAGATGGCCTCGCCGGGATGGTCGTAACGCCAGGCATGTTCAGCGCGCATGTCTGCGGTGTGCTGGCGCCATGCGCCGATCTCCAGCGGCTGTGCCAGCGCCGGTAACAGCGCGTTGAGATCGCCCTGCAGCGCGACGTGCGCCTGGCGCAGCTTGTTCATTTCCGCCGGATCGATATCCATATGGATGACTTTGGCATTCGGCGCGAAGGTATTCAGCTTGCCGGTGACGCGGTCGTCAAAACGCGCTCCGACAGCGATAAGCACGTCGCATTCCTGCACCGCCAGGTTAGCCGCTTTGGTGCCGTGCATTCCCAGCATGCCGAGGTAGTACGGGTAATCCGCCTCTACCGCACCCAGACCTTTCAGCGTGCAGGTGGCGGGAATTTGCGTGGTGGAGATAAACGCGCGAAGCGCCGGAACGGCCTGGGCCATGCCCACACCGCCGCCTACGTACAGCATCGGCTGCTTAGCCTGCGCCATCATCTGACGCGCCTCTTCAACGTCTGCGTGCGGAAACGCATCGTCGCTTTCCACGGTGGAGAAGTGCGGCTCCAGATCGCCGAGCGCGACCTGGATATCTTTCGGGATATCAACCAGAACCGGGCCCGGGCGGCCAGAGCTGGCAACCTCGAACGCTTCGGCCATCACCCGCGGCAGCTCTTCGAGGGACTGAACGAGGAAGCTGTGTTTGGTGCAGGCCAGGGATAAGCCAAGCACGTCAACTTCCTGGAAGGCATCGGTACCGATGAATGGAGAGGCCACCTGGCCGGTGATCGCCACCACGGGAACGGAATCGAGCAGTGCGTCAGCAAGGCCGGTAATCAGGTTAGTTGCACCCGGACCGGAGGTCGCCATGCACACGCCGGTTTTCCCGGTCGCGCGGGCATAGCCGATAGCTGCCATTGCTGCGCCCTGCTCATGTCGGCACAAGAGGTGCTCCACGCCGCCGTCATACAGTGCATCGTAAATCGGCATAATTGCGCCACCCGGATAACCGAATACGGTTTCGACTCCCTGCGCGCGCAACGCATGTACTACCCATTGTGCCCCATTCATAGTTAGTTCCCCGTCATAAATCTGGAGAAACAGAATTTTGTGCTAGTGGTCATTCTCTGCTCCTCATTTAAGTTTTTTAGTCATAAAAAAACCCCCGGACCTTTCGGTGCGGGGGTCTTAGTTCGTTAAGGCTTGATTCTTAAGCCTTTCCTCGTCCAAGTGCAGCCCCGCACGGTGGGATAATAATCACCACCACGCTAATCACGACCAGGCTAATCACTAGTAGAAGGGCTGTCATTTTCAGTTCTTTTTGCATCTTGTTCGAAGGAATACCTAAAGAGTTACCACAGATATTTCATATGACACAAGATTTTTTTATGGCGAATTTCTGTAGCAGGCAAACTATTTCCATTAAAACCTTTGTTTTATATAGGGAAAAAATGGAAATGAAGTTTCTTCATTTTTTCGCCTGGTTCCCGCAGGCAAAGCGCGCGTCATTTCTTTTCTGCGAGGCCGGTTCCGCCAGCGTGTATTGATTGCAGTTTGTCGCGAAAAAGCAGGAACGCGCGTCGTAATTCGGCCATTCAACGCTAAACAGCGTGCAACCTTACTGGCATAGTCATCGCCAGGGAGGTGCTTATGTCACTGTCTGTTGTTTATACACGCGCGGCTATCGGAGTGAAGGCACCGCTTATTTCTGTGGAGGTCCATTTAAGTAATGGACTGCCCGGACTGACGCTTGTCGGCTTACCCGAAACGACCGTCAAAGAGGCGAGGGATCGCGTACGCAGTGCAATCATCAATAGCGGTTATGCTTTTCCCGCGAAGAAGATCACCATTAATCTCGCGCCTGCTGATTTACCAAAGGAGGGCGGGCGATATGATTTACCTATTGCTATAGCGCTTCTCGCGGCTTCTGAACAGCTCAACACCCCGACGTTAAGCTCCTGCGAGTTCGTAGGTGAATTAGCGCTTACAGGCGCGTTAAGAGGCGTTCCCGGCGCTATCTCGGGTGCGCTTGAAGCCATACGCGCAGGGAGACAAATCATTGTAGCCAATGAAAATGCCTCTGAAGTCAGCCTTATCGCCGAAAAGGGGTGTCTGGTAGCGGGTCATTTACAGGAGGTTTGCGCCTGGCTGGAAGGCCGACACGAGCTTGCCGAACCGCAGGAGAGTGACGAGGCGGTGCCAGATTCGCCCGATGACCTCAGCGATATTATGGGTCAGGATCAGGGTAAGCGGGCGTTAGAGATAACCGCCGCGGGTGGGCATAATCTGCTGCTTATCGGTCCGCCAGGCACGGGTAAAACGATGCTGGCGAGCAGGTTAAGCGGCCTGCTGCCGCCCCTTAATAATCACGAAGCGCTCGAAAGCGCCGCGATTTTCAGCCTGGTCAGCGCAACGTCGCTGCATAAGCAGTGGCGCCGCCGCCCTTTTCGCTCTCCCCATCACAGCGCGTCTCTCACCGCCATGGTGGGCGGAGGGTCAATTCCAGGACCGGGTGAAATCTCACTGGCGCACAACGGTATCCTGTTTCTGGATGAATTACCCGAGTTTGAACGCCGCGTGCTGGATGCGCTGCGGGAACCGATTGAATCTGGCGAGATCCATCTTTCTCGTACACGAACCAAAATAAGCTATCCAGCGCGGTTTCAGCTGGTGGCCGCGATGAACCCCAGCCCAACGGGCCATTATCAGGGTAACCATAACCGCTGCACGCCGGAGCAGACGCTGCGTTACCTGAGTAAGCTGTCCGGGCCCTTTCTTGACCGTTTTGATTTATCGCTGGAGATCCCTCTGCCTCCTCCCGGCCTGCTGAGGCAAACCGGTTTGAAAGGCGAAAGTTCGGCAGTCGTGCGGGAACGCGTCATTACGGCGCAGGCGCGGCAGTATGCTCGTCAGAACACGCTGAATGCCCGGCTGGATAACGCCGGGATCCGACAATTCTGTTCTCTCACCGCGGAGGATGCAGGCTGGCTGGAAGAAACGCTGACGCGTTTTGGGCTATCCATTCGCGCATGGCAGCGTTTGTTGAAAGTAGCGCGTACCATCGCCGACGTGGAGGGTTGCACAGGAATTGAGAGGCGACATTTGCAGGAGGCACTTAGCTATCGGGCGATCGATCGGTTGCTGCTGCATCTGCAAAAAATGCTGGCATAAAAAAAGGGGCCGTAGCCCCTTCTCTTCTTAGTCGTCAGACTCGGTGTAGTCTTCAGCACCTTCCATCTGCGGCTTACCGCCGGACAGCGTATGGAAACGCTTAGGACGCTTGATGCGAGCCATATACTTGATCCATACACGTTCTGCATCAGACTGCGGCTCACGCTCACCACGGCAAACAGAGACAAACTGTTTTTCGTCTTCGGTTGCTGGTTCACGTTTACCCAGATCCAGCTCGTTAAAGGCATAACCATGGCGCTCAAGAAGTTGAGCTTCTTTGATAGTGAAATCGCCGTGACGAGAGAACCCGCGCGGATAATGTTTATTGTCGAAAAAACGATTAGTCGTCGTAAAGCTTTCCGCCATCCTACACGCTCCTAATTCTTTGGCCGAGCTATTTATGGCGCGGAGTATTAGTTACGCTTGACAGAGTGTAAAACAAAACATTTAAATCATAACGACAAATAATTTTGTGGAGAAAGATGTGGATACGGAATTGCTAAAAACTTTCCTCGAAGTGAGCAGAACGCGACACTTTGGGCGAGCCGCTGAAGCCCTTTACCTGACGCAGTCAGCAGTCAGTTTTCGTATTCGACAGCTGGAAAACCAACTGGGTGTGAATCTTTTCACCCGTCATCGCAACAATATCCGCTTAACGCCGGCCGGGGAAAAACTGCTGCCGTATGCAGAAACCTTGATGAATACCTGGCAGGCGGCGCGAAAGGAGGTTGCGCACACTTCCCGGCATAATGAATTCTCCATAGGAGCTAGCGCGTCTCTGTGGGAATGCATGCTCAGCCAGTGGCTTACGCGACTGTATCGCTCGCATAATCATTTACAGTTCGAGGCCCGAATTGCGCAACGTCAGTCGCTGGTAAAGCAACTCCACGAGCGCCAGCTGGATCTTCTGATCACTACCGAAGCGCCCAAGATGGACGAATTTAGCAGCCAGATTGTGGGGCAGTTTAGCCTGGCGCTGTATGCAACAGAGCCTTCAATGATGAAGGCAGACCTCAATTATTTACGCCTGGAATGGGGCCCGGACTTTCAGCAGCATGAGGCTGGGTTAATTGCCAGTGATGATATCCCGCAGCTCACGACAAGCTCTGCGGAGATCGCCTGCCAGCAGCTTCCCTCGCTGAAAGGGTGTACCTGGCTACCCGTTCGCTGGGCAGATAATAAACCTGAGCTCCATGTTGTCACCGATTCGACGACGCTCTCCAGACCGCTGTATGCCATTTGGCTGCAAAACAGCGATAAGCAGTCGCAGATTAAAGATCTTTTGAAAATCAGCATACTGGATTAACGCAAAAGCCTGCGGAGACGCAGGCTGCACAAATTTCAGGAAGGTTTTCGCCTGTTTTACAGGCAAAAAAAAAATCCTTTGCCGAAGCAAAGGATTCTATATGGCAGGGGCGGAGAGACTCGAACTCGCGACACCCGGTTTTGGAGACCGGTGCTCTACCAACTGAGCTACGCCCCTAAAGTTTTTTGCCATTAAGCCTGCCGATAAGGCAGGCTTAATGTCTTAATAAGTGGCGGAACGGACGGGACTCGAACCCGCGACCCCCTGCGTGACAGGCAGGTATTCTAACCGACTGAACTACCGCTCCACCGAATACTTCTGTAACCACCGGATTAATGCACCGGCTCACTACTTAATTTGATGCCTGGCAGTTCCCTACTCTCACATGGGGAGACCCCACACTACCATCGGCGCTACGGCGTTTCACTTCTGAGTTCGGCATGGGGTCAGGTGGGACCACCGCGCTACAGCCGCCAGGCAAATTCCTGTGCTCTGTCCTGTGTCTTTTGGGCTGATACTGCGTTGGCTGCTCTCGTAAAGTCAGTCACATACCTCAGTATGCTCCTTCCTTTCCTTCGCTTGCCGCCTTGTCTCAGCGCAAAATCCTTCGGACTCTGAATCAAAGCTGAAAATTCTGTCTCTTCGCCAAAACATCTTCGGCGTTGTAAGGTTAAGCCTCACGGTTCATTAGTATCGGTTAGCTCAACGCATCGCTGCGCTTACACACCCGACCTATCAACGTCGTCGTCTTCAACGTTCCTTCAGGAGACTTAAAGTCTCAGGGAGAACTCATCTCGGGGCAAGTTTCGTGCTTAGATGCTTTCAGCACTTATCTCTTCCGCATTTAGCTACCGGGCAGTGCCATTGGCATGACAACCCGAACACCAGTGATGCGTCCACTCCGGTCCTCTCGTACTAGGAGCAGCCCCCCTCAATTCTCCAGCGCCCACGGCAGATAGGGACCGAACTGTCTCACGACGTTCTAAACCCAGCTCGCGTACCACTTTAAATGGCGAACAGCCATACCCTTGGGACCTACTTCAGCCCCAGGATGTGATGAGCCGACATCGAGGTGCCAAACACCGCCGTCGATATGAACTCTTGGGCGGTATCAGCCTGTTATCCCCGGAGTACCTTTTATCCGTTGAGCGATGGCCCTTCCATTCAGAACCACCGGATCACTATGACCTGCTTTCGCACCTGCTCGCGCCGTCACGCTCGCAGTCAAGCTGGCTTATGCCATTGCACTAACCTCCTGATGTCCGACCAGGATTAGCCAACCTTCGTGCTCCTCCGTTACTCTTTGGGAGGAGACCGCCCCAGTCAAACTACCCACCAGACACTGTCCGCAACCCGGATTACGGGTCTACGTTAGAACACCAGCCATTAAAGGGTGGTATTTCAAGGGCGGCTCCACGCAGACTGGCGTCCACGCTTCAAAGCCTCCCACCTATCCTACACATCAAGGACCAGTGTTCAGTGTCAAGCTATAGTAAAGGTTCACGGGGTCTTTCCGTCTTGCCGCGGGTACACTGCATCTTCACAGCGAGTTCAATTTCACTGAGTCTCGGGTGGAGACAGCCTGGCCATCATTACGCCATTCGTGCAGGTCGGAACTTACCCGACAAGGAATTTCGCTACCTTAGGACCGTTATAGTTACGGCCGCCGTTTACCGGGGCTTCGATCAAGAGCTTCGCGTTGCCGCTAACCCCATCAATTAACCTTCCGGCACCGGGCAGGCGTCACACCGTATACGTCCACTTTCGTGTTTGCACAGTGCTGTGTTTTTAATAAACAGTTGCAGCCAGCTGGTATCTTCGACTGATTTCAGCTCCACCCGCAGGGGCTTCACCTACATATCAGCGTGCCTTCTCCCGAAGTTACGGCACCATTTTGCCTAGTTCCTTCACCCGAGTTCTCTCAAGCGCCTTGGTATTCTCTACCTGACCACCTGTGTCGGTTTGGGGTACGATTTCGTGTTACCTGATGCTTAGAGGCTTTTCCTGGAAGCAGGGCATTTGTTACTTCAGCACCGTAGTGCCTCGTCATCACACCTCAGCGTTAAAAGGTACCGGATTTACCTGGAACCTCCGCCTACATGCTTAAACCGGGACAACCGTCGCCCGGCTAACATAGCCTTCTCCGTCCCCCCTTCGCAGTAACACCAAGTACAGGAATATTAACCTGTTTCCCATCGACTACGCCTTTCGGCCTCGCCTTAGGGGTCGACTCACCCTGCCCCGATTAACGTTGGACAGGAACCCTTGGTCTTCCGGCGAGCGGGCTTTTCACCCGCTTTATCGTTACTTATGTCAGCATTCGCACTTCTGATACCTCCAGCATGCCTCACAGCACACCTTCAACGGCTTACAGAACGCTCCCCTACCCAACAACGCATACGCGTCGCTGCCGCAGCTTCGGTGCATGGTTTAGCCCCGTTACATCTTCCGCGCAGGCCGACTCGACCAGTGAGCTATTACGCTTTCTTTAAATGATGGCTGCTTCTAAGCCAACATCCTGGCTGTCTGTGCCTTCCCACATCGTTTCCCACTTAACCATGACTTTGGGACCTTAGCTGGCGGTCTGGGTTGTTTCCCTCTTCACGACGGACGTTAGCACCCGCCGTGTGTCTCCCGTGATAACATTCTTCGGTATTCGTAGTTTGCATCGGGTTGGTAAGCCGGGATGGCCCCCTAGCCGAAACAGTGCTCTACCCCCGAAGATGAGTTCACGAGGCGCTACCTAAATAGCTTTCGGGGAGAACCAGCTATCTCCCGGTTTGATTGGCCTTTCACCCCCAGCCACAGGTCATCCGCTAATTTTTCAACATTAGTCGGTTCGGTCCTCCAGTTAGTGTTACCCAACCTTCAACCTGCCCATGGCTAGATCACCGGGTTTCGGGTCTATACCCTGCAACTTAACGCCCAGTTAAGACTCGGTTTCCCTTCGGCTCCCCTATACGGTTAACCTTGCTACAGAATATAAGTCGCTGACCCATTATACAAAAGGTACGCAGTCACCCCATAAAGAGGCTCCCACTGCTTGTACGTACACGGTTTCAGGTTCTTTTTCACTCCCCTCGCCGGGGTTCTTTTCGCCTTTCCCTCACGGTACTGGTTCACTATCGGTCAGTCAGGAGTATTTAGCCTTGGAGGATGGTCCCCCCATATTCAGACAGGATACCACGTGTCCCGCCCTACTCTTCGAGTTCACAGCATGTGCATTTTCGTGTACGGGACTATCACCCTGTACCGTCGGACTTTCCAGACCGTTCCACTAACACACAAGCTGATTCAGACTCCGGGCTGCTCCCCGTTCGCTCGCCGCTACTGGGGGAATCTCGGTTGATTTCTTTTCCTCGGGGTACTTAGATGTTTCAGTTCCCCCGGTTCGCCTCGTTAGCCTATGTATTCAGCTAACGATAGTGCAACGGATTGCACTGGGTTTCCCCATTCGGACATCGCCGGGTCAAGGGTTCATATCACCTCGCCGGCGCTTTTCGCAGATTAGCACGTCCTTCATCGCCTCTGACTGCCAGGGCATCCACCGTGTACGCTTAGTCGCTTAACCTCACAACCCGAAGATGTTTCACTTCATGATTGCGAAAATTTGAGAGACTCGAACACACATGAGCTGTGTGTCGTTTCAATTTTCAGCTTGATCCAGATTTTTAAAGAGCAAAACTTCGCAGTGCACCTTTTCAGGTTCACTCTGAAGTTTTCTTGTTTTGCAGTAAAGGATGGTGGAGCTATGCGGGATCGAACCGCAGACCTCCTGCGTGCAAGGCAGGCGCTCTCCCAGCTGAGCTATAGCCCCATCGTAGTGATCTCTCTACCGGTATTTTTGTTGAGGCAAGGCGTGGTGACACGAAGCATACCTGAGTATGTGAGTGTCGCCGCAACGCAGCATCAGCAAAAATTTGGTAGGCCTGAGTGGACTTGAACCACCGACCTCACCCTTATCAGGGGTGCGCTCTAACCACCTGAGCTACAAGCCTGCAGAGATTTTTACTGCTGTTTTTCATCAGACAATCTGTGTGAGCACTGCAAAGGCAGGTTCTTTAAGGTAAGGAGGTGATCCAACCGCAGGTTCCCCTACGGTTACCTTGTTACGACTTCACCCCAGTCATGAATCACAAAGTGGTAAGCGCCCTCCCGAAGGTTAAGCTACCTACTTCTTTTGCAACCCACTCCCATGGTGTGACGGGCGGTGTGTACAAGGCCCGGGAACGTATTCACCGTAGCATTCTGATCTACGATTACTAGCGATTCCGACTTCATGGAGTCGAGTTGCAGACTCCAATCCGGACTACGACGCACTTTATGAGGTCCGCTTGCTCTCGCGAGGTCGCTTCTCTTTGTATGCGCCATTGTAGCACGTGTGTAGCCCTACTCGTAAGGGCCATGATGACTTGACGTCATCCCCACCTTCCTCCAGTTTATCACTGGCAGTCTCCTTTGAGTTCCCGGCCTAACCGCTGGCAACAAAGGATAAGGGTTGCGCTCGTTGCGGGACTTAACCCAACATTTCACAACACGAGCTGACGACAGCCATGCAGCACCTGTCTCAGAGTTCCCGAAGGCACCAAAGCATCTCTGCTAAGTTCTCTGGATGTCAAGAGTAGGTAAGGTTCTTCGCGTTGCATCGAATTAAACCACATGCTCCACCGCTTGTGCGGGCCCCCGTCAATTCATTTGAGTTTTAACCTTGCGGCCGTACTCCCCAGGCGGTCGACTTAACGCGTTAGCTCCGGAAGCCACGCCTCAAGGGCACAACCTCCAAGTCGACATCGTTTACGGCGTGGACTACCAGGGTATCTAATCCTGTTTGCTCCCCACGCTTTCGCACCTGAGCGTCAGTCTTTGTCCAGGGGGCCGCCTTCGCCACCGGTATTCCTCCAGATCTCTACGCATTTCACCGCTACACCTGGAATTCTACCCCCCTCTACAAGACTCTAGCCTGCCAGTTTCGAATGCAGTTCCCAGGTTGAGCCCGGGGATTTCACATCCGACTTGACAGACCGCCTGCGTGCGCTTTACGCCCAGTAATTCCGATTAACGCTTGCACCCTCCGTATTACCGCGGCTGCTGGCACGGAGTTAGCCGGTGCTTCTTCTGCGGGTAACGTCAATCGGCAAGGTTATTAACCTTACCGCCTTCCTCCCCGCTGAAAGTGCTTTACAACCCGAAGGCCTTCTTCACACACGCGGCATGGCTGCATCAGGCTTGCGCCCATTGTGCAATATTCCCCACTGCTGCCTCCCGTAGGAGTCTGGACCGTGTCTCAGTTCCAGTGTGGCTGGTCATCCTCTCAGACCAGCTAGGGATCGTCGCCTAGGTGAGCCGTTACCCCACCTACTAGCTAATCCCATCTGGGCACATCCGATGGCAAGAGGCCCGAAGGTCCCCCTCTTTGGTCTTGCGACGTTATGCGGTATTAGCTACCGTTTCCAGTAGTTATCCCCCTCCATCAGGCAGTTTCCCAGACATTACTCACCCGTCCGCCACTCGTCAGCGAAACAGCAAGCTGCTTCCTGTTACCGTTCGACTTGCATGTGTTAGGCCTGCCGCCAGCGTTCAATCTGAGCCATGATCAAACTCTTCAATTTAAGTTTGATGCTCGTGAATTAAACTTCGTAATGAATTACGTATGTTCACTCAGAGACTTGGTATTCATTTATTGTCCGAAGACATTAAGAATCCATGTCACTTTGAGTGCCCACACAGATTGTCTGATAAATTGTTAAAGAGCAGTTGCAACGCGGCTTTCAGCTCACCGTTGCGAGGTCCCGTATATTACGTTTTCCTCATTCAGAGTCAAGCAAATATTTTCACTTTTCTCTGTTGGCGTTCATCTCTGAACCCCGCTGTCCCGGCGGCCTGTAAGCCGTTGTTCCGTGTCAGTGGAGGCGCATTATAGGGAGTTCTCAGACGTTGACAACCCCTCTTTTAAAAAAAACGTTCAACCGTCTCTTTTTTGCTCAAAACCGTGCTACAGCGCCAGTTTTTCGAGCGTTTCGAAGCCATAACGATGTAAAACGGGTAAAAGCTGTTCAGTTTCTTTTGTAACTGCCATACAGAAAGCGATATTTGCATCCGCTGATTTCGCATCCGGCGCTTCATGTTCCAGCAGCCAGGCCGTCCGACGCGCAATGGCAGCACCGGAATCCACCAGCCGGGTACCTTCTGGCAGAACCTTTAACAGCTCTTCCTGCAATAGCGGGAAATGAGTGCAGCCAAGGACAACCGTATCCGGTGGTTCCTGCATCCGCAGCCATGGACGCAGAATGCGACGCAGCTCTTCAAGCGATACCGTCTCGCCGTGCAGTTTCGCTTCCGCCATCTCCACCAGCTCTGCAGAGCCGAGCATCGCGATCTGGCATTCATTGGCAAAGCGATCGATAAGCTCGCGCGTATAAGGACGTTTCACCGTACCGCGCGTCGCCAGCAGCCCCACGATGCCGTTTGCCGTCAGGCGTGCTGCCGGTTTGATTGCCGGGACCACGCCCACAACCGGGAACGGAAATTTTTCGCGCAAGGCAGGAAGAGAAACCGTGCTTGCTGTATTACAGGCAATGACCGCCAGCGCCAGGGGATAGCGCTTTTGTACCGCGGTGACAATTTCAACCACGCGCTCAACAATAAAGTCTTCGCTCTTTTCCCCGTACGGGAAGGCGACGTTATCGAAGGCGTAGATGTAATGGAGATCCGGCAGGAGCTGCCGAATCTCGTCATAGACCGAAAGCCCACCGACGCCGGAATCAAACACCAGCACGGTAGGACGCGGATCAGAAGGTGTAGCTGCCAGACAAGGTGTATTCCCGTCCTGCAGTTTGGTAGCCATAAACTGTCTCGTAATCTTTATCGAACAGGTTGGCTATTTTACCACGAACTGTGAGGTGAGAGGTGACAGGATATGAAACCGCCACATCCCACAGGCTGACGCCGCCCATTTTCACCTTCTCTGACGGATATGTGCCGAAGTCAGTATCGTAGCGCGTACCGAGATAGTGATATGTCAGGCTCCAGTCAAAATCATAGATCCGGGTATCGAGCTGATACTTCACCTGCTGCTTAGCGCGACGATCCAGCAGTTGGTTGGTTGCCGCATTACGGGCATCAACATAGTCGTAACCGAGAGTATGCATGACCGGGCCAGTATCAAACGAGGCAGTCGCTTCAACCCCTTTAATACGTGCTTTACCGACGTTGTAATACTCCTGAAGGTTATTGTTGAAGTCGATCAGGTTATCAACATCGTTACGGTAAGCCGACACGCGCCAGTTTACACCAGCGGTAAGACCTTCGAACGCGCCTTCCCACTGCTTGCTCTCTTCGGGATCGAGGTGTTCGTTGCCGTAGAAGCCATAGAGCTGTCCAAGGTTTGGCGCTTTATAGGCTGTGCCATACGAAGCGATAACGCGATAACCTTCAATGAACTCCCAGGCCGCACTACTTTGCCAGGTACCGTGACGACCAAACTGAGAGTTATCATCGCTACGCACCGCCCCTTCCAGGGTGACATCACCAAACTGCTGCAATCCGGTGAGGTAGACGCCGGTGTTACGCAAATCATAGCCATTCGTCACATAATTAGTGCCCGGTTCAGTGCTCTGCTTTTGCCAGTCTACGCCCGCGCCAACGTTGCCATGGCCCACATCCACGGAGTTAACCCACTGAACATTGTACTGTTTAATTTCATCCAGTGTGGCAGACGAATCATATCGTCCTGAATGTGGGTCGTAGTTATAGTCTTTACTGTGGCTATAGCTGGTGAGCAGCTGTGAATGGAAGATGTCATCGTTGAAGCGCAGCCCTGCGTCCCAGGTCTGGCTGTACAGCTGACGCGTGTCGACCAGTACATCAGGCGTAAACGAGCTGTAATAACCGTCATAGGCGGTACGGTTGCTGTAGCCAAAGCCGCGAACGAACCCGCTCCACTGGTCTGAGAATGCATGCTCCAGTGCGCCGTAGAGCGTTTTATTCATAAAGCCATCGCGGTCGGTCTGAGCAAGGCCGCCATTGTTGCCGTCCGCGACCACATCAAAACCTTTGGTATAGGTGTAATCACCCGCAAGCGTTACGCGCGTGCTGTCGCCAAGCGTTTGCTGAGTGCTGCCGCCATAATTTTGATAGCCATGCGATCCTGCGCCCGCGGTCAGCGTCGTACCGTCCTTCGCACGGGTAGTAATAATGTTCACGACGCCGCCAATCGCGTCTGAGCCGTAAATCGCCGAACGCGGCCCACGAACATATTCGATACGCTGCACAAGGGAGATGGGGAACTGGCTGAGATCTGATGAACCTGTGACACCTGCCTGGTTAAGGCGCATACCGTCAACGAGGATCAGAACGTGGCTGGAGTTGGTACCGCGAATAAAAAGAGAAGACATTTGCCCCATACCACCGTTTTGCGCCGTATCAACGCCTGGCAGTCTGCGCATGACATCCAGTACCGTCGTGGATTGCCAGCGTTCAATATCTTCACGGGTCACGACGGATGTCGGAGCCAGAACGGTTTTTACAGGCTGTTCAAAACGGTTTGCTGTCACCACCAACGAGTCAGCGCTTTCCTGCGCCCAGCCCGAAAATGCCGTGACGGATAACGCCGTCAACAGCGATACTTTTTTAATCATTGTTAAAGCATCCACAATATAAGAAGGATGCCGCAGGCCTCATCCATAGCACGCGATGATGAAACCAAATGCGACGTGATCCCGGCAGGTCTTCGGGCTGGGTGGCGTTATACGGATGAAGACTTCCCATTTTCACAGTGTCTCTACTTCTCATCCCGCCAGTCTTTACCGCTGCGCGTCAGCTCCAGATTTACACTGGATTCCCTTTTCACTCTCAGGAGACCGGAAACAGAATGCTACAATTAGACACGTATAGATGTCCAGACAGCTATTAGCCATTAAATCTGGACATCCACTGCACAATCCCTACAATCCCCGCGTAATTCTTTATCATTCAGGACGCATCATGACCCCCGAACACCTCCCTACAGAACAGTACGACGCACAGCTGGCAGAAAAAGTTGTCCGCCTGCAAAGTATGATGACGCCGTTCAACGCGCCCGTTCCCGAGGTGTTCCGTTCTCCGGTCTGCCACTATCGTATGCGCGCCGAGTTCCGCATCTGGCACGATGGCGACGACCTGTATCACATCATTTTCGATCAGCAGACGAAATCCCGCATTCGCGTGGATAGCTTCCCGGCGGCGAGTGAACTGATTAACCAGCTGATGACGCTGATGATTGACGGCGTGCGCGACAATCCGGTACTGCGAAACAAGCTGTTCCAGATTGACTACCTGACCACCCAAAGCAATCAGGCGATTGTTTCCCTGCTCTATCACAAAGCGCTGACCGACGAATGGCGCGAGCAGGCAGAAGCCCTGCGCGATGCGCTGCGCGCGCAGAACATCAACGTGCACCTGATTGGCCGCGCGACCAAAACCAAAATCATGCTCGACCAGGATTATATTGACGAGCGTCTGCCGGTGGCCGGTAAAGAGATGGTTTACCGTCAGGTAGAGAACAGCTTCACCCAGCCGAATGCGGCAATGAACGTGCAGATGCTGGAGTGGGCGCTGAACGCGACGGAAGGATCGCAGGGCGATCTGCTTGAGCTGTACTGCGGTAACGGTAACTTCTCGCTGGCGCTGGCGCGTAACTTCGAGCGCGTGCTGGCGACGGAAATCGCCAAGCCGTCGGTTGCTGCCGCGCAGTACAACATCGCCGCTAACCACATCGACAACGTACAAATCATTCGTATGGCGGCAGAAGAGTTTACCCAGGCGATGAATGGCGTGCGTGAGTTTAATCGCCTGCAGGGGATTGATCTGAAGAGCTACCGGTGTGAGACGATTTTTGTCGATCCGCCGCGCAGTGGCCTGGACAGCGAAACCGAGAAGATGGTGCAGGCGTACCCGCGTATCCTGTACATCTCCTGTAACCCGGAGACGCTGTGCAAGAACCTGGAAACGTTAAGCCAGACGCACAAGGTTGAACGTCTGGCGCTGTTCGATCAGTTCCCGTATACGCACCATATGGAGTGCGGCGTACTGCTCACTGCACGATAATCTGCATGCCGGACACGCTTAGCGCCATCCGGCATTTTTTGGCAGGTGGCGCTTTGCTTACCTGCCCGCAAAACCTTCATTACTCCGGCAGCTGGCTCTTGCGGCTACGCATGCGCGAGCCGATCCAGAACACCAGCGCAACGGACAGTACCGCAGGCAGGAAGTTAGAGCCGATATCCGGGTATTCTGCACGCACCACGGTGCTGTACAACAGCACGCCCAGGATAAAGCTGGCTGCGGCCAGCCCCGGTAACCCGACAGGCATAGTGCGGTTCTGATAACGCTGATGCAGGCAGTACACCGTCAGCACCAGCGCGATAATCGGGAAAATCGAAAACGGAACGATTGAGCTAAAAATAGCGGCAAACGTACCGTTAATGGATAAGCCAGCGATCAATGCCAGCAACAGCGTTCCTTTATCCTGACCTGACTGTTTCATTACTCACCTTCACTCATCGGTTTGATGTGCCAACTTTTCTTGTTCACGGCGATACCAGTAATACGCACCCTTGGAGATCATCCGCAGCTGCAATACCAGCCGCTCTTCGAGCTGCTTGCGTTGTTCGATGCTGACGTCCAGCGCTTCGGCACCCGCGCTGAAAACAATGGTCACCATCGCCTCAGCCTGAGCTTCAGTAAACGCACGCGGCATATGGTTTTCGATTTCGAGATAGTCGGCAAGTTCCGCGATAAAATGCTGAATTTCACGCGCGACCGCGGCGCGAAACGCCGCCGACGTGCCGGAGCGCTCGCGCAGCAAAAGGCGAAACGCGTTAGGGTTATTGCCGATAAACTCCATAAATGTCGACACGGAGGTGCGGATCACGCTGCCCCCTTTGGCAATACGCTGGCGCGCCTGGCGCATAAGCTGGCGCAGCATCAGACCGCTCTCATCGACCATGGTCAGGCCCAGTTCATCCACATCACGGAAATGACGGTAGAAGGACGTTGGCGCAATCCCGGCCTCGCGTGCGACTTCTCGCAGGCTTAAACTGGCAAAACTCCGCTCAGCACTCAGTTGACTGAATGCGGCTTCCACCAGCGAACGCCGGGTTTTCTCTTTTTGTTGTGCTCTTACGCCCATCACGATAGTTGAATCCTTCCAAAGGCCCGTTGGCACTATACCAGAGAATAAAATTAATCTGTTTGCTCAGCTTTGTGAATGATTGTTTACGCGCGGTTTGTGCTCCACTGCCCGAAAAAAGCACAACGATAATTGGGTTACCCTGGCAATGATGTTATGATTCTGTTGCTTTTATGTATAAGAACAGGTAAGCCTTGCCATGCCACATTCCTACGATTACGACGCAATAGTTATTGGTTCCGGCCCCGGCGGCGAAGGTGCTGCTATGGGTCTGGTAAAACAGGGAGCCAGAGTAGCGGTAATAGAGCGCTACCATAACGTCGGCGGCGGTTGCACCCACTGGGGCACCATCCCTTCAAAAGCCCTCCGCCACGCCGTTAGCCGCATTATTGAATTTAACCAGAACCCTCTTTACAGCGACCACTCCCGACTTCTTCGTTCCTCTTTTGCCGACATCCTGAACCACGCAGACACGGTCATTAACCAGCAGACGCGCATGCGTCAGGGTTTCTATGAGCGTAACCACTGTGAAATTCTGCAAGGAAACGCGCATTTTGTGGACGAACACACCCTGGCCCTGGAGTGTCATGACGGTTCGGTTGAGACACTCACCGCTGAAAAGTTTGTGATCGCCTGCGGTTCACGCCCGTATCATCCGGCAGACGTGGATTTCTCGCACCCGCGCATTTACGACAGCGACTCCATCCTGAGCCTGCACCATGAACCTCGCCATGTGATTATCTATGGCGCAGGCGTTATTGGCTGTGAATATGCGTCTATCTTCCGGGGAATGGAGGTCAAAGTTGACCTGATCAACACCCGCGACCGCCTGCTGGCGTTCCTCGATCAGGAGATGTCAGACTCCCTCTCCTACCACTTCTGGAACAGCGGCGTGGTGATCCGTCACAACGAGGAGTACGAGAAGATCGAGGGCTGCGACGACGGTGTGATTATGCACCTGAAATCCGGTAAAAAGCTGAAAGCGGACTGCCTGCTGTATGCCAACGGCCGCACCGGCAACACCGATTCCCTGCAGCTGGCAAACATCGGGCTCGAAACCGACAGCCGCGGCCAGCTGAAGGTCAACAGCATGTACCAGACCGCGCTGCCGCACGTTTACGCGGTAGGCGACGTGATTGGTTACCCAAGCCTGGCATCAGCCGCTTACGATCAGGGGCGCATTGCCGCACAGGCGCTGGTAAAAGGTGAAGCGACCGCGCATCTGATTGAAGATATTCCGACGGGTATCTACACCATTCCGGAAATCAGCTCCGTAGGGAAAACCGAGCAGCAGCTGACGGCCATGAAGGTGCCTTACGAGGTGGGCCGTGCTCAGTTTAAACATCTGGCGCGGGCGCAAATCGTGGGAATGAGCGTGGGTACGCTGAAGATCCTGTTCCATCGCGAGACGAAAGAGATCCTCGGCATTCACTGCTTTGGTGAACGCGCGGCGGAAATCATTCACATCGGCCAGGCGATCATGGAGCAGAAAGGTGGCGGTAACACCATTGAGTACTTCGTTAACACCACCTTTAACTACCCGACAATGGCGGAAGCCTATCGGGTAGCCGCGCTGAACGGCTTAAACCGCCTGTTTTAACGCGCTGTCGAAATGGCCATCCATCGCACCGCGGATGGCCTCTGCCAGCTGCTCATAGCGGCTGCGCAGCGGTGACCCCGGACGATAAACCAGGCCAATCGTGCGGCGCGGCTCCGGCTTAATGCACGGCAGATAGACCACGCCATCACGCTTACGCTCGCGCGGCACGGCCAGTGCAGGCAGCAGCGTAATTCCGCTTCCCGCCGCGACCATATTACGCAGCGTTTCCAGGCTGGTTGCGCGGAAATGGGTATCTTCGTCAGCGCCCGCCTCGAAGCAGAAGCCCATCGCCTGATCGCGCAGGCAGTGGCCATCTTCCAGCATCAGCAGCTTTTCACCGGCCAGATCGGCCATCGGCACGCGATCGCGGTTCGCCCACGGGTGATCTTCATAGATCGCCAGCATCATCGGCTCATCGAACAGCGGCACTTCAATAAAGGCTTCACTCTCTTTTACCAGCGCCAGAATGGCGCAGTCGAGCTTGCCGCTGTCCAGCTGCGCCAGCAGCTGATGGGTTTGCGCTTCATGCAGATACATTTCGAGTTTCGGGAACGTCTGGTGCAGCATGGGAATGATGTGCGGCAGCAGATACGGGCCAACGGTTGGGATCAGGCCGATGTGCAGCGGGCCGGACATCGCCTCCCCCTGCTGGCTTGCCATTTCCTTGAGCACTTTGACCTCGCGCAGCACGGTGCGCGCCTGATCCACCAGCAGCAGACCTGCCTGTGTGAACAGAACCTTACGACTGGTGCGCTCCAGCAGCATCACGCCCAGCTCGTCTTCCAGCTTGCGGATCTGGCCGCTCAGCGTGGGCTGGCTGACGTGGCAGGAGTCTGCCGCGCGGCGAAAATGGCGGTGCTCGGCTAACGCTACCAGGTATTCAAGATCACGAATATTCATTATTCATCCTCCGTCGCCACGATAGTTCATGGCGATAGATAGCATAGCAACGAACGATTATCCCTATCAAGCATTCTGTTGAATAATACATCACACAGACGAGGCGGAACGTGTTTGACCCTTGACGACCCGTCACCGTCATCGAGTTTCTCTCAAAACTCGAACAACTAAAGCCAACGTGAACTTTTGCGGACCCCGTGGTCCGCTTTTTTTTTGCGTAAAAAAGCCCGGGGATAAAAGCAAAATGGCAACCGAAGTTGCCATTTTTAGGGTTTGCTCCCTCTCCCTGTGGGAGAGGGCCGGGGTGAGGGCACCAGCCCGCACAAATCAAACCAGCCGGTTTTTCGCGTCCGCTATCGCCTGCGCCACCTGCTTAGGCGACACGCCGCCTTTCGCCGCACGCTTGTCCAGGCAGGATTGCAGCGCCAGAATCGGATACACATCATCCCCGATAACCGCGCTGAATTTTTGCAGATCGGCAAGCGGCAGATCTTCCAGCGGTTTACCCTGACGAATGGCTTCCACCACCGCTTCGCCCACGATGTGGTGCGCTTCGCGGAACGGTACGCCTTTCGCCACCAGGTAGTCCGCCAGTTCGGTAGAATTGGCATAGCCCTGCTGCGCCGCTTCCTGACAACGCGGACGTTTCACCTGAATGCCGTCCAGCACCAGCGCGCCCATGTGCAGGCAGTCCAGCCAGGTGTCGAGCGCGTCGAACAGCCCCTCTTTGTCTTCCTGCATGTCTTTGTTGTACGCCAGCGGCAGCCCTTTCAGGGTCATCATCATGCCGGTCAGCGCACCCTGAACGCGGCCACACTTCCCGCGGATCAGCTCCAGCGCGTCCGGGTTTTTCTTCTGCGGCATCAGGGAAGAGCCTGACGTCACGCGGTCGGACAGCTCGACGAAACCGGCTTCGCCCGAGTTAAAGAAGATCAGGTCTTCAGCAAAGCGCGACAGGTGCACCATGCCGATAGACGCGCTTGAGAGCAGCTCCAGCACGTGGTCGCGGTCAGACACGCTGTCCAGGCTGTTGCGGGTAGCAGAGGCAAAGCCCAGCCAGCCTGCCAGCTGTTCACGGTCGATTTCATACGCTGTTCCCGCCAGCGCACCGCTGCCCAGCGGGCTCACGTCCAGGCGCTTGAGCGTATCCTGCAGGCGGCTTTCGTCACGCGCCAGCATCTCAACGTAGGCCAGACACCAGTGCGCAAAGGTCACCGGCTGCGCGCGCTGCAGGTGGGTATAACCCGGCATGACCGCGTCCTGGTTGTTCTGCGCCGTTTCCACCAGCGCGCTCTGCAGCTGACGGGTAGCCGCCAGCAGTTCGCCAACGGTCTCTTTACACCACAGCTTCAGATCGGTCGCGACCTGGTCGTTACGGCTACGGCCGGTGTGCAGCTTTTTACCCAGCTGGCCCACTTTGTCGATCAGTTTGCCTTCCACCCAGCTGTGAATGTCTTCCGCATCGCTTTGCAGGATTTGCTGCGGATCCAGCCGCACCTCTTCCAGCAGGTTATTCAGCGCCTCTTCAAGCTGCTGCTGTTCATCTGCGGTCAACACGCCCACGGTCACCAGCGCTTTGGACCAGGCCACAGAGCCGACAATATCCTGTTCGGCCAGGCGGTAGTCGAAGCGCAAAGAGTCATTGAACTGTTTGAACCGCTGATCCGCTGCCTGTGTAAAACGCCCACCCCAAAGTGCCATAACATGCTTCCTTAATATCTTTGAATGTCATTGCCCGGCGGTGCTGCGCTTGCCGGGCCTGCAAAACAGAAAATCGATTACGCCAGAATACGCGTGCCAATCGGCGTGCCGTTAAACAGCGCCGGAAGCTGCTCCGCGTGACGCCAGGAGGCGATATCCACCGGGCGACCCAGCGTGCGAGCCGCATCCAGCGCGGCGTTGACTTTGACGATCATGCCGTCGGTAATAATGCCCTGCTCAATCAGCTGTTCGGCTTTCGCGGCGGTCATTTCCGCAATGCGCTGGCCTTTGCCGTCCAGAATACCGCTTACGTCAGAGAGCAGGATCAGGTCTGCGCCCAGCGTTGCCGCCAGCGCGGTTGCCGCCTGGTCCGCATTCACGTTCATCAGCTCGCCCTCTTCGGTCACGCCGATAGAGCTCACCACCGGCAGGAAACCGCCTTCCAGCAGCGTGTTAATCAGCTCAGGCGAACCCGGCTGCGCCAGCCCAACGTGGCCGAGCGCTTCGTCGAGCTGGGTCACTTTTACGCTGTCGCCATCGCCGAGGTAGAGCCCAACGGACGCAATACGGTGTTTCTTCGCCCACGCCAGCAGCGTTTTGTTCGCCGTACCCGCCAGCGCACCGGTAATGATGTCAATCTGGTCGGCAGGCGTGACGCGCAGGCCGTTTTTCTTTATCACCGGCAGGTTGAGCCCTTTCATCAGCTCGTCCACCACGCAGCCGCCGCCGTGCACAATCACCAGCGGACGCTGGTGCGATTCGCGATAGTTAACCAGCGCGGTAAACAGACGCTCCAGCGCTTCTTCGCTGTCCAGCAGCACACCACCGAGTTTGATAATTAATGGGTTCATCATCACACCTTAAATAAGAGCCTGCGTTTCAGGGAAGCCGAAACGAATATTTGCACACTGCATTGCCTGTGCGGCAGCGCCTTTGAGTAAGTTATCTTCTGCGGCGACCACAATCAGGTGCTCGCCCTGAACGGCAAAGCCAATATCGCAGAACGGCAGGCCGACCACGTTTTTCAGCGCCGGCACGCCTTTGTCGTACAGACGCACCAGCGGTTTATCCGCATACGCCTGCGTGAAGGCTTCACTTACCTGTTCTTTGGTCACGCCCGGCTTCAGGCGGCAGGTAATGGTTTCGAGGATCCCGCGCGGGAAGCTGCCCAGATGCGGCGTGAAAATCACGTCCGCGCCCAGATGGGTGGTGATTTCAGGATGATGGCGATGGTTGAACACGCCATACGGCTGAAGGCTCACTTCGCAGAAGCTATTGGAGATCGCCGCCTTGCGCCCGGCACCGCTCACGCCGCTGGTGGCGTTGATCACCGGCCACTGGTTGAGATCCAGCAGACCCGCGTCGATCAGCGGCTTAAGGGAGAGCTGCGCCGCCGTCGGGTAGCAGCCCGGCACGGCAATCAGATTCGCTTCTTTTAGTTTATCCGCGCTCCACTCCGCCAGGCCGTATACCGCTTTTTCGAGCAGATCCGGGTGCTGATGGGTAAAGCCGTAATATTTTTCGTAGAACGCGCCGTCGTTGACGCGGAACGCGCCGGAAAGATCGAATACCACGCAGCCGGCCGCCAGAAACTGCGGCGCCAGGTCGTGGCTGACCTCGTGCGCGGTGGCTAAAAACACCACGTCGACGCCGTCGGTAAACTCGCTGATGTCAGACATTGGCTGCAGCGGCAGATCGACAATGCCCTTAAGCCACGGATGCAAATCGGAAATTAACTTTCCGGCATCATTGCTTTGCGCTGACACGGTCAAAGCGGTTATGGTCATATGAGGGTGGCGATTCACGTAGCTTACAAGCTCTGCGCCCGCATAACCGCTAGCGCCTACAATCAGCGTATTCAACATCGGGTTCCTTTATGCTCAACGTTAATGTATTTTTATTCACATTTATTGCATTAATATTGATACTATCACGACCTAAGGTGTGTCAACAATGAAAATGAACTTACCGCCATTTATCGAGATTTACCGCGCCCTGATTGCCACACCCTCCATCAGCGCGACCGAAGAAGCACTGGATCAGAGCAATGAGTCTTTAATCAATCTGCTGGCGGGTTGGTTTAGCGATCTTGGGTTTAACGTTGAGGTTCAGCCCGTCCCCGGAACACGCCATAAATTCAACCTGCTCGCCAGCACCGGTACCGGTGCGGGCGGCCTGCTGCTGGCCGGTCACACCGACACCGTGCCGTTTGACGATGGCCGCTGGACCCGCGACCCGTTCACCCTGACCGAGCACGACAACAAGCTCTACGGCCTGGGCACGGCGGACATGAAAGGCTTTTTCGCCTTTATTCTCGACGCGCTGCGTGACGTGGACGTGATGAAGCTGAAAAAACCGCTCTACATTCTGGCGACCGCCGATGAAGAGACCAGCATGGCGGGCGCACGCTATTTTTCTGAAAACACGTCGATTCGCCCGGACTGCGCGATCATCGGCGAGCCAACCTCTTTGCAACCGATCCGTGCGCACAAGGGCCATATTTCCACGGCGGTGCGCGTGCTCGGCCAGTCCGGTCACTCCAGCGATCCGGCGCGCGGCGTGAACGCCATTGAGCTGATGCATGACGCCATCGGCCGCATCATGACCCTGCGCGATGACCTGAAAGAGCGGTATCACTACGACGCGTTCACCGTGCCGTATCCGACCCTGAACCTCGGCAGCCTGCACGGCGGCGATGCCTCCAACCGTATCTGCGCCTGCTGCGAGCTGCACATGGACATCCGCCCGCTGCCGGGCATGACGCTGAGCGATCTCGACGGCTTGCTGAACGAAGCGCTTGCCCCGGTAAGCGAGCGCTGGCCGGGCCGCCTGACGGTTTCCGAGCTGCATCCGCCGATCCCGGGCTACGAATGCCCGCCGGATCACCAGCTGGTCGAAGTGGTGGAAAAGCTGCTCGGTGAGAAAACCGACGTGGTGAACTACTGCACCGAAGCCCCGTTTATTCAGACCCTGTGCCCGACGCTGGTCCTTGGCCCCGGTTCGATCAACCAGGCGCACCAGCCGGATGAATATCTGGAAACCCGCTTCATCAAGCCAACCCGCGAACTGATCACCCAGGTCGTGCATCACTTCTGCTGGCATTAAGACGACCCCTCACCCTAACCCTCTCCCCAAAGGGGAGAGGGAATTTGAACACCCTCTCCCCTTTGGGGAGAGGGCTGGGTGAGGGGAACAAATCCCGCGATCTCCGTCACATTCCCATAAGCATCTCTTATCTGACGCAAAGCGAATTAAATTTCGTAAATTACCCACATTTATTCATCTGCTGAACCGTTTTCGCAGCAATTGACGACGGGGGTTTTACGTGGCTTTATAAAGGGAGATGACAAAATATTGTCCAGAAAATTTTCGCCTGGGCATAAACAAAAATGATGGGGTGACTGGGTTTTTATGAACGAACAATATTCCGCGTTGCGTAGTAATGTCAGTATGCTCGGCAAGGTGCTTGGAGATACCATCAAAGACGCGTTGGGGGAAAATATCCTCGACCGCGTTGAAACCATCCGCAAGCTGTCCAAATCTTCCCGTGCCGGTAACGAGGCGAACCGTCAGGAGCTGCTCACCACCTTGCAGAACCTCTCTAACGATGAGCTGCTGCCCGTTGCCCGCGCGTTCAGCCAGTTCCTTAACCTGGCAAACACCGCTGAGCAATATCACAGCATTTCGCCAAAAGGCGAAGCGGCCAGCAACCCGGAAGTCATTGCCCGCACCCTTCGTAAACTCAAAGATCGTCCCGACCTCAACGAAGACACCATCAAAAAAGCGGTGGAATCCCTTTCGCTGGAGCTGGTTCTGACCGCGCACCCAACCGAAATCACCCGTCGTACGCTGATCCACAAAATGGTGGAAGTGAACAACTGTCTGAAGCAGCTGGATAACAAAGACATTGCCGACTATGAACGTAACCAGCTCATGCGTCGCCTGCGTCAGCTGATTGCCCAGTCCTGGCACACCGACGAAATTCGTAAGCATCGCCCAAGCCCGGTTGACGAAGCCAAATGGGGCTTTGCGGTGGTGGAAAACAGCCTGTGGGAAGGGGTGCCGAACTACCTGCGCGAGCTGAACGAACAGCTGGAAGAGAACCTCGGCTACCGCCTGCCGGTCGACTTTGTGCCGGTACGCTTCACCTCCTGGATGGGCGGCGACCGCGACGGCAACCCGAACGTGACGGCGGACATTACCCGACACGTTCTCCTGCTGAGCCGCTGGAAAGCAACCGACCTGTTCCTGAAAGATATTCAGGTGCTGATCTCCGAGCTGTCGATGGTGGAAGCCACGCCGGAACTGCGCGCGCTGGCCGGTGAAGAAGGCGCCAGCGAGCCGTACCGTTTCCTGATGAAAAAACTGCGCGGCCAGCTGATGGCCACTCAGGCCTGGCTGGAAGCGCGCCTCAAGGGCCAGCGCCTGCCGAAGCCGGAAGGACTGCTGAGCCAGAACGAACAGCTCTGGGAACCGCTGTACGCCTGCTATAAATCGCTCCAGGCCTGCGGGATGGGCATCATCGCCAACGGTGAACTGCTCGACACCCTGCGCCGCGTGAAGTGTTTCGGCGTGCCGCTGGTGCGTATCGACGTACGTCAGGAAAGTACCCGTCATACCGAAGCGCTGGGCGAGCTGACCCGCTATCTCGGCATCGGCGACTATGAAAGCTGGTCCGAAGCCGACAAACAGGCGTTCCTGATCCGCGAGCTGAACTCCAAGCGCCCTCTGCTGCCGCGCAACTGGGAGCCAAGCAACGACACTCGCGAGGTGCTCAACACCTGTAAAGCGATCGTGGATGCGCCGAAAGGATCGGTGGCCGCCTATGTGATCTCCATGGCGAAAACCCCGTCCGACGTGCTGGGCGTTCACCTGCTGCTGAAAGAAGCGGGCATCGACTATGCCCTGCCGGTTGCACCGCTGTTTGAAACCCTCGACGATCTGAACAACGCCAACGACGTAATGACCCAGCTGCTGAACATCGACTGGTATCGCGGCTTTATTCAGGGCAAGCAGATGGTCATGATTGGCTATTCCGACTCCGCAAAAGATGCGGGCGTGATGGCGGCATCCTGGGCGCAGTATCAGGCGCAGGACGCGCTGATTAAAACCTGCGAGAAAGCCGGCATTGAGCTGACCCTGTTCCACGGACGCGGTGGCTCAATTGGCCGTGGCGGTGCGCCAGCACACGCAGCGCTGCTCTCTCAGCCGCCGGGAAGCCTGAAAGGCGGCCTGCGCGTGACCGAGCAGGGCGAGATGATCCGCTTCAAGTACGGCCTGCCGGAAGTGACCATCAGCAGCCTGTCGCTCTATACCAGCGCGATCCTGGAAGCAAACCTGCTGCCGCCGCCGGAGCCAAAAGAATCCTGGTGCCGCATTATGGATGAGCTGTCTGACATCTCCTGCGACCTGTACCGCGGCTACGTGCGTGAAAACAAAGACTTCGTACCTTACTTCCGTTCAGCAACGCCTGAGCAGGAGCTGGGTAAACTGCCCCTGGGCTCGCGTCCGGCCAAGCGTCGCCCGACCGGCGGCGTTGAATCCCTGCGCGCCATTCCGTGGATCTTTGCCTGGACGCAAAACCGCCTGATGCTGCCCGCCTGGCTGGGTGCCGGTGCGGCGCTGCAAAAAGTGGTGGAAGACGGTAAGCAGAGCGAGCTGGAAACCATGTGCCGCGACTGGCCGTTCTTCTCCACCCGTCTGGGCATGCTGGAGATGGTCTTCTCGAAAGCCGACCTGTGGCTGGCGGAATACTACGATCAGCGCCTGGTGAAACCAGAGCTGTGGGCGCTGGGTAAAGAGCTGCGCGAGCTGCTGGAAGGCGACATCAAGGTGGTTCTGGATATCGCCAACGACTCCCACCTGATGGAAGACCTGCCGTGGATCGCCGAGTCAATTCAGCTGCGCAACATCTACACCGACCCGCTGAACGTTTTGCAGGCTGAACTGCTGCACCGTTCGCGTCTGGCGGAAGAGGAAGGTAAAGATCCCGATCCACGCGTTGAACAGGCGCTGATGGTGACGATTGCGGGCGTTGCGGCGGGCATGCGTAACACCGGTTAATGCTCAGTCCCCGGGGCGCTACGCCTGCCCCGGCCTGCGACAGGCAGGCCGGGTAAGCGTTAGCGCCGCCCGGTAATACCTCGGTATTTACACCATGCAGCACGATATTACCCACATCCTGACTGACCTGATCGGCGGCACGACGCCGCTGCGTCAGGTGCATTTCGCCAACCCCGCCCTCTGCGCACCCGAGCTCGCCCTGCAGGTCGATTTCCCCCGTCTGGAGATCGTGCTCGAAGGCTCGGTGAAAGACCCGGCGGCTTGCGTATTACAGCAGGGTGATGTTTTATACGTCCCGGCTGGCGGCTGGAACGATCCGCAATGGCACATGCCCGCGACAACGCTGAGCATCCTGTTTGGCAAACAGCAGCTTGGATTTAGCCTTTTGCACTGGGACGGCGTAGACGTTCGTAACCTTGCAAAACAGCACGTTGCCCGTCGTGGCCCCCGCATCGGCTCCTTCCTGCTACAGACGCTTCATGAAATGCAGATGCAGCCGCACGAGCAGCAGACGGCGCGGCTGGTTGTCGCCAGCCTGCTTAGCCACTGCGTCGACTTGCTGGGTAGTCAGATCCAGACCGCCTCCCGCAGCCAGGCGCTGTTTGAAGCCATTCGCGTTTATATCGATGAACATTATGCGACCCCGCTTACCCGGGAATCCGTAGCGCAGGCGTTTTACATCTCTCCGAACTATTTATCGCATCTTTTCCAGAAAACCGGCGCGGTCGGTTTTAATGAATACCTCACCCACACGCGGCTGGAGCACGCGCGTCAGCTGCTGAAAGGGTATGACTTAAAGGTAAAAGAAGTGGCGCATGCCTGCGGTTTTGTCGACAGTAACTATTTCTGCCGCTTATTCCGTAAAAATACGGAGCGCTCGCCGTCGGAGTACCGTCGCCAGTATCACAGCCAGCTGACCGGGAAAGCGGCTAGTCCAGAATGACCTGCGTATGCTGCGGTGCGGATACCATTTTTCGTACCGCTGCCATGACCTTTTGCGGATCCCGCAGGAAAGCATTAATCCCGCATTTCACATAGCGGGCGGATTCGAAGCGTTCGTTACCCGCCAGCTCAATATCCGTGATAAGCAATACGACATCGGCGCGGCGGATATCGTCCTCCGTCAGTTCACTTTCAATGCCTAACGCCCCCTGCGTCTCAATGCGCACTGACCATTTCTCCTGCTGGCAAATCCGCTCCAGCCGTTCTGCGGCCATGTAAGTATGCGCCACGCCGCTCACGCATGCGGTTACCGCCACCAGATGACGCCCTGCTATTACTGTCATTTTTAACCTCCAGTGGTGACATGAAACCCTTTATCTTCGGCCATACGGCGCATTGCCGCGACCTCGTCAGCTGTCGGAGGATTGACCTCCCGCATCGACCATTGTTGCCCAAGCAGACGGTATTTTGGTTCACCATAGGAGTGAAACGGTAATAAATGCAGCTGCCGTATCCCTGAAGGTAACAAAAATGCCAGCACGCGCGCCATGTTGGCGTCGGTTAGCGTATAGCCGGGAATAAGCGGCACGCGGGGGATGACGTTGATGCCTTCGGCCACCAGCTGCGTAAGGTTTTCCAGCACTCTGGGAAGATTTACTGCCGTCACCGCGCGCGCCTGCTCAGGATCCATAATCTTCAGATCAAACAGCACTTCGTCACACTGGCGTGCCAGCGGCAGCAGTCGGGACAGGGGCGCATCTCCCGCCGTCTCAATAGCGGTGCGAATACCGTAGCGGCGCAAACGCTTAAGCAGCTGCGTCGCAAAGGGTGACTGCATTAATACTTCCCCGCCTGACAGCGTCACCCCGCCTCCCGATGAGCGAAAGAAGACATCATCCTTCATCACCTCGCGTTCAAGCTCGTCCAGCGTCACGTCGCGCCCGATGCGCTCAAACGCCCCGGACGGGCACTCGTCCGCATCGCGCAGGCAGGGTGCGCAGTGCAGACATTTGCTCTCCCGGCGAACCGTCTCAATTTTTGGCGAGATCGACTCCGGGTTGGCGCACCACGGGCAACGGTGAGGGCAGCCTTTGAAAAAGACTACCGTGCGAATACCTGCCCCATCGTTCAACGAATAGCGCTGAATATTGAAAATACGCGCTACGTCGGGGCGTGCTTCAACCACTTCACAGCTGATGCGCGGTCCGACGGATAATGTCATCCTGGATCTCCTTCGACAGCTCAACAAAGAAGGCGCTGTAGCCGGCAACGCGCACCACCAGCCCGGCAAAATCCTGCGGACGCCGTTGCGCCTCACGCAGGGTTTCCGCGTTGACCACGTTGAACTGGATATGCTGCAGCTTAAGCTGCGTAAACGCGCGGAGGAAGTCCGCCAGCTTCTGCAGCCCGGCATCGCCTTCCAGCGTGGCGGGGGTGAACTTAACGTTTAGCAGCGTACCGTTAGATAACAAGTAGTTATCCAGCTTGCTTACCGATTTCAGCACGGCCGTCGGCCCCTGCATATCCTGGCCGAGCATCGGAGAGAGCCCTCCATCCGCCAGCTGTTCGCCCGCCAGGCGGCCATCAGGCGTAGCGCCCACGACCGCGCCAAGCGGCACGTGCGCAGAGACGGTATACGAGCCAGGCGTGAAGATCCCACCGCGCGGGTTGCGGTATTTTTCGACCTCTTTACAGTAATGGCGCAGCAGCTCCGCGCTGATATTGTCGACATCGTCGATATCATTACCGTATTTCTCAAAGCGATTGATCAGCCGCGCGCGCACCTTTTCGCCCTCCGGAGTGGCAAAATTCGCTTTTAGCACCGCCAGCAGCTCGTCAAAACTTAAGCGCTGCTGTTCAAACACCAGCCCTTTCAGGGCGTGAAGCGAGTCGCTCAGATTGGCAATGCCAATCCCCTGCACGCCGGAGAAATTATAGCGCGCGCCACCGTCAGTAATGTCTTTCCCCGTTTCCAGACAATCGCTGATAAAGGAGGAGAGCAACGGCACGGGCGCCCAGTCGCGATGGCCGATATCGCAAATGTTGCTCCCTTCCACCATCAGCGCAATGTAGTGATTAATCCTGCCGCGTATATGTTCAATTAACCCCTCGTACGTCAGCTCGCTATTGCCTTCGTTCTCCTGCATAGCGATTTCCATTACCTTCAGCAGGTTAAACATGGCGATATCGTGCAGGCCGTAAGTTTTACCTGGAATCGACAGTTCAACGCAGCCGACAACCGCGTAGTCACGCGCGTCTTCCAGCGACACGCCGCGATTTAAAAACGCAGGTACTATCACTTCATCGTTGAAAATCTGAGGTATGCCGGTGCCCAGGCGAATAGTCTCCGCTGTTTTCAGCAGGAATGGTCGGTCGATCAGTTCGTTTACCCGTACGCCGAGGTTAGGCTGGGGAAGCTGAACGTTCTGGTAGGCGTCCAGGCACAGGAACGAAAGCACGTTCACCGCGCTACGCCCGCTTTCCGTCAGGCCGCCCAGCAGCGCGGTATACCCGGTCGGGAACCCGGCAAAATAACGGGCGCTGCTGGTCGAGCGCAAGAGCACCACGTCGTTACACTTCACCCACAGCGATTCCAGCAGCTCTTTCAGAAACGCCGGATCGTCTCCCTGCGTTAATGAGGCCTGATAAAACGGCAGCATATACTGGTCAAAACGCCCGATGGAGAGCGAACTGGCGTTGGATTCGTACTGCAAAATGACGTTCATGTACCAGAACAGCTGACACGCCTGCCAGAAGGTTTGCGGCTTATGCTGCGCGTTATGCCGCGAGATGTCGGCCATTGCCAGCAATTCTTCGCGACGTGCCGCAGCGCTGCTCTGAGCCAGTTCTTCAGCGAGCGTTGCATAACGCAGAATATGGCGCTGGGACGCTTCGAGCAGTATCAGCGCCGCCGCATAGAACGTGTTTTGCGCATCGCGAGCGCAGCGTTCACGCATTTCCGCCACCAGCGCTCCCAGCCCGTTATTGAGCAGGCGCGGATAATCAATAATGATATGCCCCTGCCCTTTATCCGTCTGGTTGACGCTAAAAATCTGCGTCCCGACCGCGGCTTTCACCTCATCCGTCATCTGGCCGTTGATGAAATCTTTCATCGACCGGTTTTCCCAGTAGGGATACAGCACCTCACGGTAGGTCTGCTTATCCTCATCGCTGATTTCAAAGCGGTCCTGTGGACGGGTGGCGAACTGGTCCAGCTCCTTGAGCAGCCAGTAGGGATCCATCTCCGGGGACATAATGCCTGCACGCGGCTTAACGGTGCGGTTTCCGGCAATCAGTTCTTCATCACGAATCGCGATTTCCACATGGTCGAGAATGTGTGCCGTTGCTTTCGCGCGCCGGAGAATAACCGGCTCGCCTTCCGTCTGCCGATGGCTGGCGGTATAGAGCAGCGCACGCTCAAGCGAGATTTCGCGAGGGTTGGCAAAGAGCGCATCTTTCAGGCGCGGTATACGATTCGTCATGAGGGAACTCCTGTAACGGAAAAAACCAGCCCGCCCCGAAGGGCGGGAGAGCATCAGGCGGTTTGCGCCAGGTGGGCATCGATTTTGTTCATGATGGCGTCGGCACGCTTTACCGCGTCGCTGATATTGACGCGCACGATGGTTTTCCCGGCAAAACGCTCCTCGAATTTAATGCCGATGTCTTTAGTCAGGATCGCGATATCTGCTGCGGCGATATCCTCCGCCGTCAGTTCGTTCTCAAGACCAATCGACCCCTGCGTTTCTACCTTCACTTCCCAGCCTTTGGCTTTTGCGGCGCTTTCCAGCGCTTCGGCAGCCATATAGGTATGGGCTACGCCAGACGGACATGCGGTTACTGCGATAATTCGGGCCATGTTCTCTTCCTCACTCAGTTAATTTCAAAATCCAGATCCAGGTCATCCTCTTTTTCCTCGACCTGCTTTGTGTTCTTACGGGCAATACGCTTCAGCACGTTGACGCTGACTGCCGTCACCACTGCACCCACGGCAACCGCTGCGATATAGCCGAGCTTGCCGTCCACCACGGGAAGCACAATTAACCCGCCCCATCCGGCATAGCATTGCGCGCCCATAACCGCAGCCGTGACCGCGCCGCAGGCGGAGCCCAGCATGATGGACGGAATCACGCGCAGCGGATCGGCTGCGGCAAACGGAATCGCTCCCTCGGTGACGCCCACGCAGCCCATCACCAGCGCCGCTTTACCTGCTTCACGTTCTTCACCGGTAAAATTTTTGCGGCCAATCAGCGTCGCCAGGCCTAACCCCAGCGGCGGTATGCAAATAGCCACGGCGGCAATCGCAACGACGGTGTAGACGCCCTGCGCGACGCAAATCAGCATGAAGGCGTACGCCACTTTGTTAACCGGACCGCCCATATCGAACGCCAGCATGAGGCCGATAATGATGGCGAGTACCACGATGCTGCCCTGCTGCATTCCTTGCAGCCACTGGGTGAGACCGGTGGTAAGTGCGCCTACAGGTTCGCCAAGCCCCCACATCATGATGCCTGCCGTGATAAACGTGCCGATAATCGGGATGATGAAGATAGGCATGACGGAGCGCAGCACTTTCGGCACGGGCAGCTTTTTCAGATACCAGACGACAATGCCGCCGAAAATCCCGGCGATAATCGCGCCAAAGAACCCCGCACCGAAGCTGTTGCCCACCCAGGCGGCAATAGCACAGGGGGCCAGCGCGGCGCGTTCTGCAATGGAGTAGCCAATATAGGCAGCGAGAAACGGCACCATCAGCGTCAGACCCGCCACGCCGATATCAAAGAGCTTTTTCAGATTGGGATCGGTTGCTGCGTCGGGTACCGCACCTTTGCCGTAAAGCATGACCGAAACCGCCAGTAGAATGCCGCCCGAGACCACAAACGGGATCATGTGCGACACCCCTGTCATCAGATGCTGCCGCGTGTTCTTGAGAATATGCACCAACGCTTTCATATGCCGCTCCAGGCCTTTATCCACAAAGATGTTGTGGCAAACAATAGGCAATCAGGAAGACGGCGGACAGGAGACAAAAAGGCCATTTACTGGATTTTTGTAATGTCGGAATGAAAATGCGATCCGCCTCGACATTTCGCACTGACCTCACATTAAGCAAACCGTCACAACCTGTGAGTGAAATCTCACTTTTAAGGTGACATTACATTTGTCCAGCTTTTGGCAGTTTTGTCACATGGCGCGCCTCATCATCACGCTCGTATGCTGTTTCGCATAATTGACGATTGGTTTCAGGAGTGTGTATGGCTCTGGTAGTGGAATTTACCTGTGAACTGCCCAACGGCGTTCACGCGCGTCCGGCAAGTCATGTGGAAACGCTGTGCAATACGTTTCTCTCGCAAATTGAGTGGCATAACCTGCGTACGGATCGTAAAGGCAATGCCAAAAGCGCGCTGGCGCTGATTGGTACCGATACGCTGGCGGGCGATGCCTGCCGCCTGCTGATCGATGGTGAAGACGAGCAGCATGCCCGGCAGCGGCTGGAACGGTGGCTAAAAGAGGAGTTTCCGCATTGCGACGCGCCGCTTGAAGGGGTAATCAGCACGGAGCTGGATCCGTTGCCGGAATCGCTGACACGCCTGAACCCGACGCTGTTTCGCGCCACTCCGGTATGCAGCGGCAGCGCACGCGGCATCCTGACGTTACTGTCCTCGCTGGACCTCAACGCCCTGACCGATTTACCCGACGCGCAAAGCGTTGAAGCCGAGCAGTCGGCGCTGGATAACGGGCTGACGCTGCTGGTCAAACACATTGAGCTGCGCGCGCTGGACAGCGACAGCACCGCCAGCGCTATTCTTGAAGCCCACCGCTCGCTGGCTACAGATACCTCGCTGCGTCAGCACCTCCTGTCAGGAGTCAGCCAGGGCCTAAGCTGCGCCCAGGCCATCGTCGCCACGGCAAACCATTTCTGCGACACGTTCTCCCGTTCCAGCAGCGCCTATTTGCAGGAGCGCGTGCTGGACGTGCGCGACGTCTGCTACCAGCTTTTACAACATATCTACGGTGAAGCGCGTTTCCCGGCTCCCGGCCAGCTGACGCAGCCGGGCGTCTGCCTCGCGGACGATCTTACCCCCGGGCAGTTCCTTGAACTTGATAAAACGCTGCTTAAAGGGCTGCTGCTCAGAAGTGGCGGCACCACCTCGCATACCGTGATCCTCGCGCGCTCCTTCAATATTCCGACGCTGGTGGGCGTCGACAGCGAAAGCCTGCTGCAATGGCGCAATCAGCCTGTATTTGTGGACGGCAATGCCGGTGCGGTGGTCGTCAATGGCAGCGATGCCGTGGCGCGTTATTATCGGCAGGAAGCGCGCGTCCAGCAGGCGATACGCGAGCAACAGCGCGTCTGGCTTGACCGTGAAGCCAGAACCGCCGACGGCCTGCGCATTGAAATTGCCGCCAACATTGCCCACGCGGTGGAGGCCCAGGCAGCGTTTGGTAATGGTGCCGAAGGCGTGGGCCTGTTCCGCACTGAAATGCTCTATATGGATCGTGCCAGCGCACCTGGCGAAAACGAGTTGTACAACATTTTCTGTCAGGCGCTGGAAAGTGCAAATGACCGCAGCATTATTGTGCGCACCATGGATATCGGCGGCGATAAGCCGGTGGAGTACCTTAATATCCCGGCCGAGAACAACCCGTTCCTCGGCTACCGCGCCGTGCGCATATATGAAGAGTATTCATCGCTTTTCACGACCCAGCTTCGGGCGATCCTTCGCGCCTCTGCCCACGGAAACCTTAAGATCATGATCCCGATGATCTCCTCCATGGAAGAGATCCTGTGGGTGAAGGAGAAGCTCGCCGAAGCGAAGCAGCAGCTCCGTGCTGAACATATTCCGTTTGATGAGAAAATCCCGCTCGGCATTATGCTGGAAGTCCCTTCGGTAATGTTCATCATCGATCAGTGCTGCGAAGAGATTGATTTCTTTAGCATCGGCAGCAATGACCTGACGCAGTATCTGCTGGCCGTGGACCGCGACAACGCCAAAGTCACGCGCCACTACAACAGCCTGAACCCCGCCTTCCTGCGGGCGCTGGACTACGCGGTGCAGGCCGTTCACCGCCAGGGTAAGTGGATTGGCCTCTGCGGGGAGTTAGGCGCGAAAGGATCGGTACTGCCGCTGCTGGTGGGTCTGGGGCTGGACGAACTGAGCATGGGCTCCCCTGCCATTCCTGCCACCAAAGCACGCCTGGCGCAGCTTGATAGCCGCGCCTGTCGCCAGCTGCTGAACCAGGCCATGGCGTGTCGCACCTCGCTTGAAGTAGAGCACCTGCTCGCCCAGTTCCGCATGAACCAGCAGGATACGCCGCTGGTCACGCCACGCTGTATTTCGCTGGATAACGACTGGAACAGTAAAGAAGAGGTCATGAAAGGCATGACCGATAACCTGCTGCTCGCCGGGCGATGCCGCTATCCGCGCAAGCTGGAGGCCGACCTGTGGGCGCGCGAAGCCGTATTTTCAACCGGGCTGGGTTTTGGTTTCGCCATTCCACACAGCAAATCCGAGCATATTGAACAATCCACCATCAGCGTCGCCCGCCTGAAAGCGCCTGTGATGTGGGGGGACGAGGAGGCGCAATTCATCATCATGCTGACGCTGAACAAACACGCCGCCGGCGACCAGCATATGCGCATTTTCTCCCGCCTGGCCCGCCGCATCATGCATGAGGATTTTCGCAGTGCGCTGGTTAATGCCAGCTCTCAGGAGGCTATCGCTTCCCTGCTGCAACACGAATTAGAACTCTAAAACGAGGAAGAGTGATGGAACTGTATCTGGATACCGCCAACGTGGCGGAAGTTGAACGCCTTGCACGTATTTTTCCGATTGCGGGCGTGACCACCAACCCAAGCATCGTGGCCGCCAGCGGCGAATCTGTCTGGGAGGTGCTGCCGCGCCTGCAGCAGGCTATCGGCCCGGAAGGCAGGCTGTTTGCCCAGACCATGAGCCGCGACGCAGAAGGAATGGTGGCGGAAGCAAAACGGCTGAGCAATGCCCTGCCGGACATCGTGGTAAAAATTCCCGTCACCGCGCAGGGGCTCATCGCGATTAAGGCGCTGAAAAAAGAGGGAATTACCACGCTGGGTACCGCCGTTTACAGCGCCGCTCAGGGGTTACTGGCCGCGCTGGCTGGAGCAAAGTATGTCGCACCGTATGTAAACCGCGTCGACGCGCAGGGCGGTGACGGCATTCGCACGGTACAGGAGCTGCAATCCCTGCTGGAACTGCATGCGCCAGAGAGCATGGTGCTGGCTGCCAGCTTTAAAACGCCGCGCCAGGCGCTGGACTGCCTGCTGGCCGGCTGCGAGGCAATCACGCTTCCCTTAGACGTAGCGCAACAAATGCTCGGCACGCCGGCGGTAGAGTCAGCTATAGAGAAGTTCGAGCAGGACTGGAAAAACGCGTTTGGTAACCTCAACCTCTAAGGGAGAAATGTTATGGACCGTATTATTCAATCGCCGGGGAAGTACATCCAGGGCGCTGATGTTCTCACTCGTCTCGGCGACTACCTGAAGCCGCTGGCGGCTCGCTGGCTGGTGGTGGGCGATAAGTTTGTGCTGGGTTTTGCCGAAGAAACCCTGCGTCAGAGCTTTAAAAAAGCTGAACTTCATGCTGAAATCGCGCCGTTTGGCGGCGAATGTTCGCAAAACGAAATCGATCGTTTGAAGAAACTGGCCGACAGCGCCGACTGTCTGGCAGTGCTGGGCATCGGCGGCGGTAAAACGCTGGATACCGCCAAGGCGCTGGCGCACTTTATGGACGTGCCGGTGGCCATTGCGCCGACCATCGCCTCCACCGATGCGCCGTGCAGCGCCCTTTCCGTCATTTACACCGACAGCGGCGAGTTCGACCGTTACCTGATGCTGCCGCACAACCCGAACATGGTGATTGTCGATACCAAAGTGGTTGCCGGCGCGCCCGCGCGCCTGCTGGCCGCCGGGATTGGCGATGCCCTCGCAACCTGGTTTGAAGCACGCGCCTGCTCGCGCAGCGGCGCCACGACCATGGCGGGAGGCAAGTGCACCCAGGCAGCGTTAGCGCTGGCCGAGCTGTGCTACAACACGCTGGTTGAAGAGGGCGAGAAAGCGATGCTCGCGGCGGAGCAGCACGTCGTCACCCCCGCGCTGGAACGCATTATCGAAGCGAACACCTATCTGAGCGGCGTGGGATTCGAAAGCGGCGGGCTGGCGGCGGCGCACGCCATTCACAACGGCATGACGGCGGTGCCGGATGCACATCATTTCTACCACGGTGAAAAAGTGGCGTTCGGCACGCTGACGCAGCTGGTGCTGGAGAACGCGCCGGTTGAAGAAATTGAGACCGTCGCCGCGCTTTGCCACAGCGTTGGGCTGCCGATCACGCTGGCGCAGCTGAACATTAAAGAGGATATTCCGGCCAAAATGCGTCTGATTGCGGAGGCATCTTGCGCGGAAGGAGAAACCATCCACAACATGCCGGGCGGCGTGTCGCCGGATCAGGTGTACGCGGCGCTGCTGGTAGCCGACCAGTACGGGCAGCGGTTCCTGGAAGAGTGGGAGTAAACCGCGTTAATAAAAATCCCCGCACCGGCGGGGATTTTTTTGCCTGCGGCCTGGCCAGCGCTAGCGCTGACCGGCGAATGGCTATTTCAGGTCAAAGCGATCCAGATCCATGATCTTCGCCCATGCGGCAACGAAGTCGCGCACGAACTTCTCGTGTGCATCGCTGCTGGCGTAAACTTCGGCCAGCGCGCGCAGAACGGCGTTAGAACCGAATACCAGGTCGGCGCGGGTCGCGGTGTATTTTACCTCACCGCTGGCGCGATCGCTGCCGGTAAACAGCTCGTTTGTGTCGTCGGCTGCTTTCCACTGGGTGTTCATATCCAGCAGGTTCACGAAGAAGTCGTTGCTCAGCACGCCCTCGCGGTTGGTGAACACACCATTCTTGCTGCCATCGAAGTTTGCGCCCAACACGCGCAGACCGCCGATCAGCACCGTCATCTCCGGCGCGGTCAGCGTCAGCTGCTGGGCTTTATCAATCAGCAGTGACTCGGTTGTGGACACATCCACCTCGGCACGGTAGTTGCGGAAGCCGTCGGCAATCGGTTTGAGCAGGTTGAACATCTCAATATCCGTCTGGTCCTGACGCGCATCCACGCGGCCCGGGTTAAACGGTACGTTGACGTAAACGCCTGCCTCTTTTGCCGCCAGCTCAACGCCCACGACGCCCGCCAGCACGATAATATCGGCCAGTGACGCTTTGTTGGTGGTGCGCTGGATAGCTTCCAGAGCCGGTAACGCGCGCACGGCAGCGGCGTTAACGTCCCAGTCGCGCTGAGGCGCAAGCGCCAGACGCGCACCGTTGGCGCCGCCACGCTTGTCGCCGCCGCGGAAGGTCGATGCAGACGCCCAGGCGACCGAGACCAGCTCGCTTACGGAGAGACCAGAGGCTGCGATTTCCGCCTTCAGGCTTTCGATATCCTCTTTCGACGGGCTGAACACCGGCTGCGGCAGCGGATCCTGCCAGATCAGATCTTCTTTCGGCACTTCCGGACCGATGTAGCGCGCTTTTGGCCCCATATCGCGGTGGGTCAGTTTGAACCACGCGCGCGCAAAGGCTTCGTTGAAGGCCTGCGGATCGTTCAGGAAGCGACGGGAAATCTTCTCGAATTCCGGGTCAAAACGCAGCGTCAGGTCGGTGACCAGCATGGTTGGCTTGCGTTTTTTCGACGGGTCGAACGGGTCCGGCATGATCTCAGGCGCGTCTACGGCTTCAAACTGAATCGCACCTGCCGGGCTGCGGGTCTGCACCCATTCATATTTGAACAGGTTCTCGAAGAAGTAGTTGCTCCACTGGGTTGGGGTTTGTGACCAGATAACCTCCAGCCCGGAGGTAATGGCGTCAGCGCCAATACCGGTACCGTGCGTGCTGGTCCAGCCTAAGCCCTGCGCTTCAATCGGTGACGCTTCCGGGTCGGTGCCGACGTGCGTCGCTTCACCTGCGCCGTGGGTTTTGCCGAGCGTGTGGCCGCCCGCAATCAGCGCAACGGTCTCTTCGTCATTCATGCCCATGTTGCCGAAGGTGGCGCGGATCGCGGCTGCTGCAGACAGCGGTTCACCGCTGGCGTTTGGCCCTTCCGGGTTTACGTAAATCAGACCCATTTCAGTGGCCGCCAGCGGGCGCTTCGCCAGCGCTTCGGGGTCACGGTGGGTCAGCCAGGCTTTTTCATCGCCCCAGTTCACGTCCAGATCCGGTTCCCAGACGTCTTCACGCCCGGCGCCAAAACCAAAGGTACGGAAACCTGAGTTCTCCAGCGCCACGTTACCCGCGAGGATAAACAGGTCAGCCCAGGAGATTTTTTGTCCGTATTTTTGCTTGATTGGCCACAGCAGGCGACGAGCCTTATCCAGGCTGACGTTATCAGGCCAGGAGTTCAGAGGCGCAAAGCGTTGTTGACCGCGTCCGGCACCGCCGCGCCCGTCAACGGAGCGGTAAGTCCCCGCGCCGTGCCAGGCCATACGGATGAACAGGCCCGCATAGCTGCCCCAGTCGGCAGGCCACCACGGCTGTGAGTCGGTTAACAGCGCCTTGAGATCGCCCTTAAGCGCGGAATAATCGAGCTTGCTGAATTCTTTGCGGTAGTCGAAGTCTTCACCCAGAGGGTTAGAACGACTGGAATGTTGGTTTAAAAGATCGATGCGGAGTTGTTTAGGCCACCACTCTTTGCTGCTGGTACCTGCACCCGCGCTGTGATCGACGCCGCCCTGGTGGAACGGGCATTTGCCGGCGGATGCCGCGTTATTGGTCTCGTCTGACGTGCTCATCGCTATGCTCCCTTTACAGTGTTACCGTTACGATATACACCACTAGCGATAAGAGATAGTTGAATTAATCCACAGATTCGATAGTTAATACCTTTTAACTATCGGTTCGATTAAAAAACCCTCACACTTGTGAGGGTTTTTGCCTTACAGGGCAGGACGAACGCCGAGCGTATGGCAAATGGCGTAGCTCATTTCCGCGCGGTTCAGGGTATAGAAGTGGAAATCTTTCACCCCTTCTCGGCTCAGGATCTTAACCATGTCCATGGCGATATTGGCCCCCACCAGCTTGCGGGTTTCCGGATCGTCGTCCAGCCCTTCATACATTTTGGACATCCACAGCGGAATGCGCACGTTGGTCATATCAGCGAATTTCTTCGCCTGCTTAAAGTTTGAGACCGGCAGAATGCCCGGGATAATTTCGACGTCAATACCCGCTGAGACGCAGCGGTCACGAAAGCGCAGGTAGCTTTCCACATCAAAGAAGAACTGAGTAATGGCGCGGTTGGCACCGGCCTCCACTTTACGCTTCAGGTTAAGCAGGTCTGCCTGGGCGCTTTTCGCTTCCGGATGCACTTCAGGGTACGCCGCAACGGAGATGTCGAAGTCGGCAACCTCTTTCAGCAGCCCGACCAGATCGGCGGCAAACATCTCTGGCTTGCCGCTGCCCGGCGGGAGGTCGCCGCGCAGGGCCACAATGTGGCGAATACCGTTGTTCCAGTAGTCCTGGGCAATGGCGCGCAGTTCGTCTCGGGTGGCGTCGATACAGGTCAGGTGCGGTGCCGCTTCCAGACCGGTTCTGTCTTTAATGCCCTTGATGATGCTGTGCGTGCGGTCACGTTCACCGGAGTTCGCGCCGTACGTCACGGAGACAAACTTTGGCTTCAGGCTGCTCAGGCGATCGATAGAGCTCCACAGGGTTTGCTCCATTTCACTGGTGCGCGGCGGGAAAAATTCAAAAGAGACGTTAATCTGGCCGTTAACTTCGGCCAGGCTCTGATTCAGTGCTTCCCGCTGGTTGGCGTGAAAAAAGCTCATACCTTACCTCTATCTTTCGCGTGTCGTTGTTTGTTGTGTTGTGAACTTCTATACGTTTAGACGTCCAGATGTAAAAATGACGGAAAAGCGGAGTGACGTCAACAGAAATAATCAACAATAACGGTGAGGATTGTTCAGGGAAGATGAAGGGCGTTCATGATGGGGGTGAAAAGGCCCCTCACCCCGGCCCTCTCCCCAAAGGGGCGAGGGGGAAAAGACCGCACCGAGCAGTCCCCTCTCCCCTTTGGGGAGAGGGTTAGGGTGAGGGGTGGATTACAGCAGCTTAGCCAGACGGTTGATGTCCGACTGGATCGCGCCGGCGGTTACATCGCGTCCCGCGCCCGGGCCACGGATCACCAGCGGGTTATCGCGGTACCAGCGGCTTTCGATGGCGAAGACGTTATCGCACGGCAGCAGTGCCGCCAGCGGATGCTCAGGGCGCACCGCCTCCACGCCCACGCGCGCTTTACCGTTAGCCTCGAAGCGCGCCACGTAGCGCAGCACCAGCCCCATCTCGTTAGCCGCTTCCAGACGTTGCACCATCTGCTCGTTCAGCTCGTCACCGTTCTCGAAGAAGTGATCGACAGACCCCTCCTCGCAGCCCGCAGGCACCAGCGACTCAACGCGAACCTGGCCCGGCTCAATGTCGTAGCCCGCTTCACGCGCCAGGATCACCAGCTTACGCATCACGTCTTTACCGGCAAGGTCAACGCGCGGATCCGGCTCGGTTAAGCCCTGCTGCCACGCCTGATCCACCAGGTCGGTGAACGGTACGGTGCCGTCAAATTGCAGGAACAGCCAGGAGAGCGTGCCGGAGAAGATGCCGCTCAGCGCCAGAATGCTGTCGCCGCTTTCGATCAGGTCGCGCACGGTATGGTTGACCGGCAGTCCCGCGCCAACGGTGGCGTTATAGAGCCAGTGACGACCGGTTTTTTCGAACGCGTCGTGGATCTGGCGGTATTTATCGGTGCTGCTCGCCCCCGCCAGCTTGTTGGCGCTGATGACGTGGAAACCATGGCTGGCGAAATCCAGATACTGATCGGCAAGCTGTTCGCTGGCGGTGACGTCCAGCACCACCAGATCGTCGTACGGGTGCGCGCGCATCCACAGGAACAGCGACTCTTCGTCCTGCTCAACCGCTTCATCGTTAAAGAAGGCCAGCGCCCGGCTGGCGTCCAGCCCTTCGTATTTCAGCAGGCTGCGGCGGCTGTCCACCACGCCAGCAAGAATAAATTCAAACCCGGTACGCGCCGAAAGGGTAACCTGCTCGCGGGCGAACAGCTCCAGCCAGCGGGAACCGATATTTCCTTTCCCAAACAGCACCAGGCCGATGCGTTTCTCCGCGCGGAACAGCGAGGTATGCAGACCCTGAATCAGGCTTTCGGTTGGCCCTTTACGCAGCACGGCCACCAGGCTAATGCCCTCTTCCGACTGCCAGGTAAACTCAACCGGCTGGCCTTTCAGCTGCTGCCAGAAACGGTGGCAGTGCAGCGGGTTACGGGTGACGCCCGCCCCCACCATCGCCACCAGCGCCAGCCCCTGACGCAGACGAAGCTCGCCCGGCAGGCCCGCTTCATCAAGAATTTTCAGGGCGCTGTCCACCACTTCAGCGGTGTAGCAGAACTGCAGCAGCTGGCGATCGTTATGCACGCCCACGGCCAGCGGACGCACCTGGGCACGTTTCAGGATCGTGTCGATATCTTTATGCGCCAGCCTGAAGTCCTGGCCCGCGGGCACCTGGAACTCAATCAGGCAGATGTCATCGTGGCTGGTAACAATACGCGCCCCGGTACCGGATGCCAGCACGCGTTCGATGCGCGTGGAACCCTGATCTGGCGTGTAGCTACAGCGCAGCTGTAGATCGATGTCGCTGCCGGAAACCGGCTGCAGCGTGCGGGCGTGCAGCACCGGTGCCGCCAGACGGGCCAGCTCGCTGGCTTCGTCGAGACGCAGCAGCGGCAGCAGGCAGGCGTCTTTCACCTTGCGCGGGTCAGCGCTGTACACACCGGCCACGTCGCTCCAGATGGTGACGCGGGACACCCCCGCCAGCGCGCCGATCTGCGTTGCCGAATAGTCAGACCCGTTACGCCCCAGCAGCACGGTTTCGCCCGCGTTGCTGCGGCTGATAAAGCCGGTGACGACGATACGTTTACCCGGATGCTGCACCAGCAGCTGTTGCAGCAGCGGGTAGGACAACCCTTCATCCACCTGCGGCTGTGCGGCACGTTCGGCGCGCAGGAAATCACGCGCGTCGAGCCAGGCCGCGTCCACACCCAGGTGTTGCAGCACGGCAGCCATCAGGCGCGCGGACCACACTTCACCGTGGCCGACCACTTCGGCGTACACGGCATCGGTGATCCCGCTGTCCAGCAGGGCAGCCAGGCGCTCAAGGTCATGCGTGAAGGCGCTAATCAGCCCGTCCGCCACGTCCGCAGGCAGCAGGCCGGCAATCAGCTCGCTCTGGTAACGACGTAAAGACTGTTGCACCTGATGCGCAGAGAGGCGATCGGTCTGGCTGAGCTTCAGCCAGCTAATCAACTGGTTGGTGGTGCTGCCCGCCGCGGAGACAACCATCATGTCCCCCGGCTGTGAATACTCTGTCATGATCCCTGCTACGCGCAGGTAACATTTCACATCAGCAAGACTACTACCACCAAACTTGTGCAGCTGACGACCCTTCGCCCCTGCCTGCGCTATCACACTCATGATTACCCCTTGGCTGCGACCCGGAAGCCATTTTCCAGATCGGCAATTAAATCTTCAGAATCTTCAATACCGGTCGAGATACGCAATAGCGTCTCGGAAATCCCGGCGGCGGCACGTGCTTCTGGTGCCATACCCGCGTGCGTCATCGTCGCGGCGTGGGAGATCAAGCTTTCAACCCCACCTAAGGATTCCGCCAGCGTAAACAATGACAGCCCGCTCAGGAAGCGACGCAGCGTTTGCTCGTCGCCGTCCAGTTCAAAACTTAACATCGCGCCAAATCCCTTCTGCTGGCGCGCGGCAATCTCGTGCCCCTGGTTTTCCGGCAGCGACGGGTGATAGAGCTTCTTCACCAGCGGCTGGGTTTTCAGGAAATCGACAATCGCCTGGGCATTGCGCTGCGCCACGTCCATACGCGGTGAAAGCGTACGGATGCCGCGCAGCAGCAGGTAGCTGTCGAACGCACCCGCGGTGACGCCAATGTTATTGGCCCACCATGCCAGTTCCGTGACAACGTCGGGATCTTTGGCAATTACCACGCCCGCTACCACGTCAGAATGGCCGTTCAGATATTTAGTGCATGAATGCAACACCAGATCGGCACCCAGTGCGAGTGGGTTCTGAAGGGCCGGACTGAGGAACGTATTATCCACTACACTTATCACTCCCGCATCCCTTGCGAGCTGACAAATTTTCGCAATATCGACGACGCGCAGCAGTGGATTGCTTGGACTTTCCACCAGAACCAGCTTCGGCCGCTCGGCCAGCGCCTGTTTTAGCGCCTGTTCGTCGTTTTGATCGACAAACAGCACGCGGTAGCAGCCGCGTTTCGCCAGGCTATCAAAAAGACGATAGCTGCCGCCGTAGCAGTCGTGCGGCGCAACCAGCAGGTCGCCCGGCTTCAGGAAAACCGTTGTCACCAGGTGAATAGCGGACATGCCGGTATTGGTTAATACTGCACCTGCGCCACCTTCCAGCTCCGCCAGCGCGCGCTGGGTCACGTCACGCGTAGGGTTGCCACGACGCGAGTAATCATGCGCGCGGGGTTCATTAAATCCGGTGAAGTTATAGGTACTGGAAAGATGAATGGGCGGGACTACGCAGCCGTACTGCTCGTCATCATTTAATCCGCTACGCACTGCGATAGTGGCCTGTTTACGCGTCATGGTGAGGGCTTCCTGGCGAATGAGGTGAAAAGTCAGTCACCAGAGTAAACACTGAAAGTATGGACGTCAACACATCTGGACATCTAAACTTCTTTGCGTATAGATTGAGCAATGCGCAAATAGCCGTTAAAATTATATGCTTTAGGACACGCTGCAGCGGCAATATCCGTGCCTCGGTATCGTCTCTACGGTAAACTACGCAAGATTACGGTTCAAAACCGTCAGTTACCGGTTTTGCACCTTTAGATTAATGACTGAGAGGATTAAAGGTATCTCATGGCTGAATGGAGCGGCGAATATATCAGCCCATACGCTGAGCACGGTAAGAAGAGTGAGCAAGTAAAGAAAATTACGGTTTCCATTCCTCTGAAGGTGTTGAAGATCCTCACCGATGAACGTACGCGTCGTCAGGTGAACAACCTGCGTCACGCAACCAACAGCGAACTGCTTTGCGAAGCGTTCCTGCATGCGTTTACCGGCCAACCGTTGCCGAACGATGACGATCTGCGCAAAGAGCGTAGTGACGAAATCCCGGAAGAGGCGAAGGTGATCATGCGTGAACTGGGTATCGACCCGGAGACGTGGGAATACTGATAAGCGGATACAAAAAAGGCACCTCGCGGTGCCTTTTTTTCGGGAAACTTATTTAGCGCCCGGGATGCTGAAACGCTTGTTGAAGCGGTCAACACGGCCACCGGTTGCAACATCACGCTGCTTACCAGTGTAGAACGGGTGGCATTTGCCGCACACGTCCAGGTTCAGATCGTGACCCACGGTAGAGCGGATCTGGATAGAGTTACCGCAAGAGCAGTTTGCAGTAATCATTTCGTATTTCGGGTGAATATCTTTTTTCATGGGAGAACCTCAGTTAAGGCCGCGTCGCTCTTCCAGCCCTAACGCCAGACACCACGCGATGTTGAATGTAAGTTCTTTGGCGTAAACTACACCAAAGGCGGCGAATCATACAGAATTTGACCAACGTATGCAAACTGATCCGCACGCCGCTTTCACTAATGTGTATACTAACGCGCCACTTTTCAAGTCAGGAAGATTCGATGCCCGTCGCTCACGTTGCCCTGCCCGTTCCGCTTCCCCGCACCTTTGACTACCTGCTGCCCGACAGCATGAGCGCCAAAGCGGGCTGTCGCGTGACCGTGCCGTTTGGCAAACAGCAGCGCGTAGGGGTCGTGGTTTCCGTCAGCGAACAGAGCGAACTGCCGCTTAACGAGCTGAAATCGGTTGTTGAGGTCCTGGACAGCGAGCCCGTTTATTCTTCCAGCGTCTGGCGACTCCTGCTGTGGGCGGCAGACTATTATCACCATCCGGTTGGCGACGTCCTGTTCCACGCGCTGCCGATTATGCTGCGCCAGGGCAAGCGCGCCAGCCATGCGCCAATGTGGTACTGGTTTGCCACCGAGCAGGGCCAGGCCGTGGATATCAACAGCCTGAAGCGCTCGCAGAAGCAGCAGCAGGCGCTGGCGGCGCTGCGCCAGGGAAAAATCTGGCGCCATCAGGTGGACGAGCTTGAGGTGAGCGAAGCCGCGCTCCAGGCATTAAGAAAGAAGGGGCTGAGCGAGCTGGCCAGCGAAGCACCCGCCCTTCACGACTGGCGCGACGGCTTTTCCGTCTCGGGCGATCGCCTGCGTCTTAACACCGAGCAGGCCACCGCCGTGGGGGCGATTCACAGCGCCTCCGACCATTTTTCCGCCTGGCTGCTGGCGGGCGTCACCGGCTCCGGTAAAACCGAAGTTTATCTGAGCGTGCTGGAAAACGTGCTCGCGCAGGGCAAACAGGCGCTGGTGATGGTGCCGGAAATCGGCCTGACGCCGCAAACCATCGCCCGCTTTCGCGAGCGCTTTAATGCGCCCGTTGAGGTGCTGCACTCCGGCCTGAACGATAGCGAACGCCTCAGCGCCTGGCTGAAGGCAAAAAATGGCGAAGCGGCGATTGTGATCGGCACCCGTTCCTCGCTGTTTACGCCGTTTAAAAATCTCGGCGTTATCGTAATAGATGAAGAGCACGACAGCTCCTATAAGCAGCAGGAAGGCTGGCGCTATCACGCCCGCGACTTAGCGGTATACCGTGCACACAGCGAGCAAATTCCCATTATTCTCGGCTCCGCCACGCCCGCGCTCGAAACGCTGCACAACGTTCGCCAGCGCAAGTACCATATGCTGCGCCTGACGCGTCGCGCGGGAAATGCCCGTCCGGCGATCCAGCACGTGCTGGATCTGAAAGGTCAGCAGGTGCAGGCCGGGCTAGCCCCGGCGCTGATTAGCCGCATGCGTCAGCACCTGCAGGCGGGCAACCAGGTGATCCTGTTCCTTAACCGACGCGGCTTCGCGCCCGCCCTGCTGTGCCACGACTGCGGCTGGATTGCCGAGTGCCCGCGCTGCGATCACTATTACACCTTCCACCAGGCTCAGCGCCACCTGCGCTGCCACCACTGCGACAGCCAGCGCCCGGTGCCGCGCCAGTGCCCGTCCTGCGGCTCAACGCATATCGTACCGGTCGGTCTGGGCACGGAACAGCTTGAACAGGCGCTCGTGCCCTTCTTCCCGGACGTGCCGGTTTCCCGTATCGACAGGGACACTACCAGCCGTAAAGGGGCGCTGGAACAGCAGCTGGCGGAAGTGCATCGCGGCGGCGCGCGCATCCTGATTGGCACCCAGATGCTGGCGAAAGGGCACCATTTCCCGGACGTGACGCTGGTCGCCCTGCTGGACGTCGACGGCGCGCTGTTCTCAGCAGACTTCCGCTCCGCCGAGCGTTTCGCCCAGCTTTATACCCAGGTGGCGGGTCGTGCCGGGCGTGCCGGGAAACAGGGCGAGGTGGTGCTGCAAACGCACCATCCTGAACACCCGCTGCTGCAAACCCTGCTGCACAAAGGCTATGACGCCTTCGCAGAGCAGGCGCTGGCCGAACGCCAGACGATGCAGCTACCCCCGTGGACCAGCCACGTCCTCATCCGCGCGGAAGACCATAACAACCAGCAGGCGCCGCTTTTCCTGCAACAGCTGAGAAACCTGCTGCAAGCCAGCCCGCTGGTGGACAATCAGCTGTGGATTTTAGGCCCGGTGCCCGCGCTCGCTCCGAAGCGCGGCGGCCGTTTCCGCTGGCAAATTTTACTTCAGCACCCCTCGCGTATCCGTTTGCAGCAGATCGTCAGCGGCACGCTGGCACTAATTAATACCCTGCCGGAAGCGCGCAAAGTAAAGTGGGTACTGGACGTCGATCCGATTGAAGGCTGAATGCGGATCGAAAAATTTAACGCGCCTCACACTTTTTATGAAAATTCTGTAACCGATTCCATTAACTATCTGTAAAAATGGTGATGTCCGCAGTTCGGTGTTCAGGCGAGGAGAAGACGTTGAAGTCCAGGAAAGAGGTTGCCTCGGCGACCATGAAAGACGTTGCCGAGAAAGCACAAGTTTCAACGGCAACCGTGTCCCGCGCATTGATGAACCCTGACAAAGTCTCCCAGGCGACCCGAAACCGGGTTGAAAAGGCGGCGCTCGAGGTCGGTTATTTCCCGCAGGCCTTGGGGCGCAACGTGAAACGCAATGAATCCCGCACCATTCTGGTGATTGTGCCGGATATCTGCGATCCCTTCTTTAGTGAAATTATCCGCGGCATTGAAGTGACGGCCGCAGCCCAGGGCTATCTGGTGCTGATTGGCGACTGCGCCCATCAGAACCAGCAGGAAAAAACGTTCATTGACCTGATTATCACCAAGCAGATTGACGGCATGTTGCTGCTTGGCTCACGCCTGCCGTTTGATGCCAGCATCGAGGAACAGCGCAATTTGCCGCCGATGGTAATGGCTAACGAGTTCGCGCCGGAGCTGGAGCTGCCGACGGTGCATATCGACAACCTGACCGCCGCGTTTAACGCCGTGAACTATCTTCAGGAGCTGGGGCATAAGCGTATCGGCTGTATTGCCGGGCCGGAAGAGATGCCGCTGTGCCATTATCGCCTGCAGGGCTATGTTCAGGCGCTGCGCCGTACCGGTGCTGTCGTCGATCCGCACTACATTGCGCGCGGTGATTTCACCTTTGAAGCAGGCGGACAGGCGCTGGAAAAACTGCTGGCCTTGCCGGAGCCGCCTACCGCGGTCTTCTGTCACAGCGACGTGATGGCGCTGGGTGCCTTATCGTACGCTAAGCGCCGGGGCCTGCGCGTGCCGCAGGATCTGTCGATTATCGGCTTTGATAATATTTCGCTTTCGGAATTTTGCGATCCGCCGCTTTCTACCGTCGCACAACCACGGTATGACATCGGCCGGGAAGCGATGCTGCTTTTACTCGATCAGCTGCACGGTCAAACAGTTAGCAGCGGGTCACGGCTACTGGACTGTGAGCTAATTGTACGTGGCTCTACCCAGGCATTAACTTAAAGTAAATACCTTTCGGCACCCTTATCTGGTCAAAGCCCCGTCGCTTAAGTAACATGGCGGGCTGACGAACGAATAAATACAGCGAAACGATAGTGGCACAACGAGATTATGTACGTCGCGGCCAGCCGGCACCTTCGCGACGCAAAAAGAGTAGTTCAAAAAGCAAGCAACGTAGCCTGTCTGCTGTCTCGCCAGCTATGGTCGCCATTGCTGCGGCTGTGCTGGTGGCCTTTATTGGCGGCCTCTACTTCATTACGCACCATAAAAAAGAAGAGTCTGAAGCCCTTCAGGGTAATAAGGTTGTCGGCAACGGCCTGCCTCCGAAGCCTGAAGAGCGGTGGCGCTACATTAAAGAGCTGGAAAGCCGCCAGCCTGGCGTACGTGCGCCTACCGAACCCTCAGCCGGGGGAGAAGTGAAGAATGCCGACCAGCTGACGGACGAACAGCGTCAACTGCTTGCTCAGATGCAGGCGGACATGCGCCAGCAGCCTACGCAGCTGAACGAAGTGCCGTGGAATGAACAAACTCCGGCGCAGCGTCAGCAGACGTTACAGCGCCAGCGTCAGGCTCAGCAGCAAACGCAACAGCAGCAGTGGACGCAAACGCAGCCGGTACAACAGCCGCGCACGCAACCGCAGCAGCAGACGCGTACCGCACAAACGCAGCCTGTCCAGCAGCAGCCGAAAGCGCAGCCGCAAAAGCAAACGGCTCAGCCGTATCAGGATCTGCTGCAGACGCCTGCGCATACGACCGCGCAACAGCCTAAAACGCAGCAGGCTGCGCCGGTCTCCAGAGAGACCGAAGCACCAAAGCAGACGGCTGAGAAAAAGGATGAACGTCGCTGGATGGTTCAGTGCGGTTCATTTAAAGGCGCAGAGCAGGCAGAAACGGTGCGTGCTCAGCTGGCATTTGAAGGATTCGACTCACGCATCACCACCAATAACGGCTGGAATCGCGTGGTGATTGGCCCGGTCAAAGGCAAAGAAAATGCCGATGGCACCATTTCCCGTTTGAAAGTGGCTGGCCACACAAACTGCATTCGACTCGCCTCCGGGGGTTGAAACCCCCAAAATCTCCCCCATCTATCATTTAATTCAGCCCTGAGCACAGGCTCAGGGCTTCTGTTTCCCGAATTTGTAACCAGGGGGTCTGCTCGTGACAACAATAGTAAGTGTACGCCGTAACGGCCAGGTGGTAATTGCCGGTGATGGCCAGGCCACGCTGGGTAATACCGTCATGAAAGGCAACGTGAAGAAAGTGCGTCGTCTTTATAACGATAAGGTGATCGCCGGTTTCGCAGGCGGCACGGCGGATGCCTTCACGCTGTTTGAACTGTTTGAACGCAAGCTGGAAATGCATCAGGGCCATCTGGTGAAAGCCGCCGTTGAGCTGGCAAAAGACTGGCGTACCGACCGCATGCTGCGCAAGCTCGAAGCGCTGCTGGCCGTGGCCGACGAAAACGCCTCACTGATCATCACCGGTAACGGTGACGTGGTTCAGCCAGAAAACGACCTGATTGCCATCGGCTCTGGCGGCCCGTACGCCCAGGCTGCAGCCCGTGCGCTGTTGGAAAATACCGACATGAACGCGCGCGATATCGCGGTGAAAGCGTTGGATATTGCAGGTGATATCTGCATCTATACCAACCACAATCACACCATCGAAGAATTACCGTCTAAAGCGTAAGGATCGCCCATGTCTGAAATGACCCCACGCGAAATTGTCAGCGAACTGAACAAACACATCATCGGCCAGGATAACGCCAAGCGCTCCGTGGCTATCGCCCTGCGTAACCGCTGGCGTCGTATGCAGCTCGACGAAGAGCTGCGCCACGAGGTGACGCCGAAAAACATCCTGATGATCGGCCCGACCGGTGTCGGTAAAACCGAAATTGCCCGTCGCCTGGCCAAACTGGCTAACGCGCCGTTCATCAAAGTAGAAGCCACCAAGTTCACCGAAGTGGGCTACGTGGGTAAAGAAGTGGACTCCATCATCCGCGATCTGACCGATTCCGCGATTAAAATGGTGCGCGTCCAGGCTATCGAGAAAAACCGCTATCGCGCTGAAGAGATGGCCGAAGAGCGTATTCTCGACGTGCTGATCCCACCGGCAAAAAACAACTGGGGCCAGGCTGAACAGCAGTCTGAACCTTCCGCTGCGCGTCAGGCATTCCGTAAAAAGCTGCGCGAAGGCGAGCTGGACGACAAAGAGATTGAAATCGATCTCGCTGCCGCGCCAATGGGCGTTGAAATCATGGCCCCTCCGGGCATGGAAGAGATGACCAGCCAGCTACAGTCCATGTTCCAGAACCTGGGCGGCCAGAAGCAGAAAGCGCGTAAGCTGAAAATCAAAGACGCGATGAAGCTGCTGATTGAAGAAGAAGCCGCGAAGCTGGTTAACCCGGAAGAGCTGAAGCAGGACGCTATCGACGCGGTTGAACAGCACGGTATCGTGTTTATCGACGAAATCGACAAAATCTGTAAGCGCGGAAACGCGTCCGGCCCGGACGTCTCCCGCGAAGGCGTACAGCGCGACCTGCTGCCGCTGGTGGAAGGCTGCACCGTCTCCACCAAGCACGGGATGGTGAAAACTGACCACATCCTGTTTATCGCCTCTGGTGCGTTCCAGATTGCCAGCCCGTCTGACCTGATCCCGGAGCTGCAGGGTCGTCTGCCAATCCGCGTTGAGCTGCAGGCGCTGACCACCGAAGATTTCGAACGCATCCTGACCGAGCCAAACGCCTCTGTAACCGTACAGTACAAAGCGCTGATGGCGACCGAAGGCGTGAACATCGAGTTCACCGACGACGGCATCAAGCGCATCGCCCAGGCCGCGTGGCAGGTCAACGAAACCACCGAGAACATCGGTGCGCGTCGTCTGCACACCGTCCTGGAACGTCTGATGGAAGACATCTCTTACGATGCAAGCGACCTGAACGGCCAAAGCATTACCATTGACGCAGAATACGTGGGCAAACACCTGGATGCGTTAGTGGCAGATGAAGATCTGAGCCGTTTTATTCTATAATCGCGTTCAATGCATTTTCATCACTGTTGATGGGGGCTATGGCCCCCATTTTTATTGGCTAAATAACTATGACTGATATCAGCCGTACGCAGGCCTGGCTCGAAAGTCTGCGCCCTAAAACGCTTCCTCTGGCTTTTGCCGCCATTATTGTCGGCACCACTCTTGCCTGGTGGCAGGGCCATTTCGATCCGCTGGTTGCGGGTCTGGCGCTGATTACCGCAGGACTTCTGCAAATCCTCTCTAACCTCGCGAACGACTACGGCGATGCGGTAAAAGGCAGCGACAAGCCTGACCGTATCGGGCCACTGCGCGGAATGCAAAAAGGGGTGATTACCCAGGCACAGATGAAGCGCGCGCTGATTATCACCGTGGTACTGATTTGTCTGTCAGGGCTGGCGCTGGTGACGGTCGCCTCGAAAACCACCAGCGATTTCATTGGCTTCCTGGTGCTGGGTCTGCTCGCTATTATCGCGGCCATTACCTATACCGTTGGCACGCGCCCTTACGGATATATTGGCCTGGGCGATATTTCCGTGCTGGTGTTCTTCGGCTGGCTGAGCGTAATGGGAAGCTGGTATTTACAGGCGCATACGGTGATCCCTGCCCTGTTCCTCCCCGCGACTGCCTGTGGCCTGCTGGCGACGGCGGTACTTAACATCAACAACCTGCGCGACATCAACAGCGATCGTGAGAACGGCAAAAACACGCTGGCCGTGCGTCTGGGGCCGGTGAATGCACGCCGCTATCACGCCTGCCTGCTCATCGGCGCGCTGGTTTGCCTGGCGCTGTTTAACCTGATTTCGCTGCACAGCCTGTGGGGCTGGCTGTTCGTGCTCGCCGCACCGCTGCTGATTAAACAGGCCCGCTTTGTCATGCGTGAACTCAGCCCGGCCGCCATGCCGCCGATGCTGGAGCGCACCGTAAAAGGCGCATTGCTGACTAACCTGCTGTTCGTCATCGGGATTGTCTTAAGCCAGACGCTCAGTTAGCTGACAAATATCAATTAACAATTGATGATTTTGCCAACAACGCATTTCGCACGATATACTGAACACATTCGCAGCAACAGAGCGTTAAACCTATGAAATACGATACCTCCGAGCTTTGCGACATCTACCAGGAAGATGTCAACGTCGTTGAACCCCTGTTCTCCAACTTTGGCGGACGGTCGTCGTTTGGCGGGCAAATCATTACGGTGAAATGTTTCGAGGACAACGGGTTGCTGTACGATCTGCTCGAAGAGAACGGCCGTGGCCGCGTCCTGCTGGTCGACGGTGGCGGTTCGGTGCGCCGTGCGCTTATCGATGCGGACCTCGCTCGCCTCGCCGTGCAAAACGAGTGGGAAGGCATTGTGGTCTACGGCTCCGTACGCCAGGTAGACGATCTGGAAGACCTGGATATTGGTATTCAGGCCATCGCGGCCATTCCGGTAGGCGCGGCGGGTGACGGCATCGGCGAAAGCGACGTGCGCGTTAATTTTGGCGGCGTGACCTTCTTCTCCGGCGACCACCTTTACGCTGACAATACCGGCATTATCCTTTCCGAGGATGCGCTGGATATTGAGTAGTTAATCGGTAAGCGAGATGCATAAAAAAACCGCCAACAGGAATGTGGCGGTTTTTTTGTCCCTCGGGATTCGCGGTCCGTTGGGTGATATTGCAACCTTTAACCAGGATTTTTATCTTATCCTGGTTCATTCCTCACGTAACCCCTGTCGACCCTTTATAAATTCCTAATTATGTGTGGAAACCTTAACTCCGCAGCTGTTGCTCATTATGATGCTGTGTCCCTTTCCGCCATCTCGCAAATGGGCATCGGTCCTGGGAAAGGTGTATTCACAACCGTAAAGCAACCTTTAACCGGGCTTGTGTCCACCGACTTATCACCGGTGGTGAACGGTGGAGCGGTAAGCAGCAGGGACCGCATAATGAAACGCTATTTATGTATCGCGTTCATTGTCGCCAGCGTACTCGTTGTAAAGAGTGATGAACCTATTGGGTTTGTTGCTTTTACTACGACAGCGCAGGACAAGTAGCGTTAAGGCCGCCTCGGGCGGCCTTTTTTATGGTTATTGTCAGTTGACGAAAACCATAAAAAAAGCCGGGTGGCGGCTTCGCCTTACCCGGCCTACTCAATTCATTCCTAACGGAAATCAGACTTCTTCCATACGTCCCAGCAGCGCCTGAAGGCGATCCTGCCAGCCGTTCTGCTGTTCGCGCAGCTGGTTGTTTTCGCGCTCCAGTTCTTCGCGGCTGTGCTGAGCGTTCTGAACTTCCTGAGACAGGGAGTTGTTCTTCTCTTTCAGCTCTTCAATTTCCATTTGCAGCAGCGTGATGGTGTCAATCGCCTGCTGTACTTTCGATTCCAGTTTCTCAAACACTTCTAAAGACATGATCCTACCTCTCCTGAATTGCAAGGCGACGCTTTAACGTAAACGCGCACAACATATGTTCCGATTGTATGGAGCGCCGTCGCCCCTGTCCAGCGGCATGCCACGCAGATCGCGGTTTGCAACACTTTTCGGCCTCGTCCTGGTGCGTTCGCGGCATATACCCCTAAGTTGTTAACCCATAAGTTAAAGAAATGATTCAGCAGGCTTTCATCGGTTGATGCAAAAACGCGCTTTATGACGCGAAAACGCTCATTTTATTGACGCGTACCACACATTTTGATTTCGATATTTCTCGTTTTTGCTCGTTAACGATAAATTAACACTGTGTCTACAGGACATCGTGACCGTCACGGGCAGTCACGCTAACAATAAACATTACTCTTATGCAGGATTCCGATTATGAGTCAGACATCAACCTTAAAAGGCCAGTGCATTGCCGAGTTCCTTGGTACCGGGTTGTTGATATTCTTCGGAGTAGGCTGTGTTGCTGCACTGAAAGTGGCGGGTGCCAGTTTCGGTCAGTGGGAAATCAGTATCATCTGGGGTCTGGGCGTGGCGATGGCCATCTACCTGACCGCAGGCGTTTCCGGCGCACATCTTAACCCGGCGGTGACCATCGCGTTATGGCTGTTCGCGTGCTTTGACGGACGCAAAGTTGTTCCCTTCATCATTTCTCAGTTTGCCGGCGCCTTTTGCGCAGCGGCGTTAGTTTACGGGCTTTATTACAATCTTTTCATCGACTTCGAGCAGACGCATCATATGGTGCGTGGTAGTGTCGAAAGTCTGGATCTGGCTGGCATTTTCTCAACGTATCCAAATCCGCATATCAATTTTGTGCAGGCGTTCGCTGTTGAAATGGTGATTACCGCTATTCTGATGGGCGTCATTATGGCGCTGGGCGACGACGGTAACGGCATTCCGCGTGGCCCGCTGGCGCCGCTGCTGATTGGCCTGCTGATTGCGGTGATTGGCGCATCAATGGGTCCGCTGACCGGCTTTGCGATGAACCCGGCGCGCGATCTGGGTCCAAAAACCTTCGCCTTCTTTGCAGGATGGGGCGACGTCGCCTTCACCGGTGGCAAAGACATTCCTTACTTCCTGGTTCCGCTGTTCGGGCCGATCGTAGGGGCTGCGCTGGGCGCCTTCGGCTACCGCAAATTAATTGGTCGCCACTTGCCGTGCGACACCTGTGTGGAGGAGGAGAAAGAGACGACTTCCACCACACAACAAAAAGCTTCGCTGTAATCTGACTACGGGACACATACCATGACCGAAAAAAAATATATCGTTGCGCTCGACCAGGGCACCACCAGCTCCCGCGCTGTCGTAATGGATCATGACGCGAACATTGTCAGCGTATCTCAACGCGAATTTGAGCAAATTTATCCGCGTCCAGGCTGGGTTGAGCACGACCCGATGGAGATCTGGGCGTCACAAAGCTCCACGCTGGTGGAAGTGCTGGCGAAAGCCGATATCAGTTCCGACGAAATCGCCGCGATCGGTATCACCAACCAGCGTGAAACCACCGTGGTCTGGGAGCGTGAAACCGGAAAACCGATTTACAACGCCATCGTCTGGCAGTGCCGCCGTACGTCAGAGATCTGCGAACAGCTGAAGCGCGACGGAATGGAAGAGTACGTGCGCAGCGCCACCGGCCTGGTGGTTGACCCCTATTTCTCCGGCACCAAGGTGAAGTGGATCCTCGACCACGTGGAAGGCTCACGCGAGCGCGCAAAACGCGGCGAGCTGCTGTTCGGCACCGTCGATACCTGGCTTATCTGGAAGATGACCCAGGGGCGCGTCCACGTTACCGACTACACCAACGCCTCGCGTACCATGCTGTTCAACATCAACACTCTGGAGTGGGACGACAAGATGCTGGACGCGCTGGACATTCCGCGCGCCATGCTGCCGCAGGTGCGTAAATCGTCAGAAGTGTACGGCCAGACCAACATCGGTGGTAAAGGCGGCACGCGCATTCCTATCGCCGGTATCGCCGGTGACCAGCAGGCGGCGCTGTTCGGCCAGCTGTGCGTCAAGGAAGGGATGGCGAAGAACACCTACGGTACCGGCTGCTTTATGCTGATGAACACCGGCGAGAAAGCGGTGAAATCGGAGAACGGCCTGCTGACCACCATCGCCTGCGGCCCGCGCGGCGAAGTGAACTACGCCCTGGAAGGCGCGGTATTCATGGCGGGAGCGTCCATTCAGTGGCTGCGTGACGAGATGAAGCTGATCGGCGATGCGTTTGACTCCGAATACTTCGCGACCAAGGTGAAAGACACCAACGGCGTATACGTGGTGCCCGCGTTTACCGGCCTGGGCGCACCGTACTGGGATCCGTATGCCCGCGGCGCGATTTTCGGCCTGACGCGTGGCGTGAACGCTAACCACATCATTCGCGCCACGCTGGAATCCATTGCCTACCAGACGCGCGACGTGCTGGAAGCGATGCAGGCTGACTCCGGCATTCGCCTGCACGCCCTGCGCGTGGACGGCGGCGCGGTGGCCAACAACTTCCTGATGCAGTTCCAGTCCGACATTCTGGGTACCCGCGTGGAGCGTCCTGAGGTGCGTGAAGTGACGGCGCTGGGCGCTGCGTATCTGGCAGGTCTGGCGGTAGGCTTCTGGCAGAACCTCGACGAGCTTCAGGAAAAAGCGGTGATCGAACGCGAATTCCGCCCCGGCATCGAAACCACCGAGCGTAACTACCGCTACAGCGGCTGGAAGAAAGCGGTGAAACGCGCCCTGGCGTGGGAAGAGCACGACGAGTAAGACAGACTCACCCCTCACCCTAACCCTCTCCCCAAAGGGGCGAGGGGACTTAAAACACCCTCTCCCCTTTGGGGAGAGGGCCGGGGTGAGGGGCTCCGGCCGCACCGGTTCCCTCACCCTTCCCCACTCTATGATAAACTTCGTGCAATTCCTTTTGATTGTACGAGTACCTCATGAAACGTGAACTTGCTATCGAGTTTTCCCGCGTCACCGAAGCGGCCGCCCTCGCAGGCTATAAGTGGCTGGGTCGTGGCGACAAAAATACCGCAGACGGCGCGGCTGTCCATGCCATGCGTATTGTGCTTAATCAGGTCAATATTGACGGCACTATCGTCATTGGCGAAGGCGAAATCGACGAAGCCCCGATGCTCTACATTGGCGAAAAGTCGGAACCGGCAAAGGCGATGCGGTGGATATCGCGGTCGATCCGATTGAAGGCACGCGCATGACGGCGATGGGCCAGGCCAACGCGCTGGCAGTACTCGCCGTGGGCGATAAGGGCTGCTTCCTTAACGCGCCCGATATGTATATGGAAAAGCTGATTGTCGGCCCCGGCGCGAAGGGCGCTATCGACCTCAGCCTGCCGCTGGACGCTAACCTGCGCAATATCGCGGCGGCGCTGGGCAAGCCGCTCAGCGAGCTCACCGTAACCATTCTGGCAAAACCACGCCACGACGCCACCATCGCATACCTGCAAACGCTGGGCGTGCGCGTGTTTGCCATTCCGGATGGCGACGTTGCCGCGTCTATTCTGACCTGCATGCCGGACAGCGAGGTCGACGTGCTGTACGGCATCGGCGGCGCGCCGGAAGGCGTGGTCTCTGCGGCAGTGATCCGCGCGCTGGACGGCGATATGCAGGCGCGCCTGCTGCCGCGCCATGAGGTCAAAGGCGACAGCGACGAGAACCGTCGCATCGGTGAGGACGAGCTGGCGCGCTGCGCGGCAATGGGCATCGAAGCCAATAAGGTGCTCGCGCTGAACGAGATGGCGCGCAGCGATAACGTGGTCTTCTCCGCAACCGGCATCACCAAAGGCGATCTGCTGGACGGCATTACGCGCAAGGGCAACATGGCAACCACCGAGACCCTGCTTATCCGCGGTAAATCGCGCACCATTCGCCGCATACAGTCTATCCACTATCTGGATCGTAAAGACCCGGACGTGCAGACGCACATTCTGTAAAACCGTTTGATCGATCGAGCTTTCCGGCCCGAAGGGGCTGGAAATGTTTCCCATAAGTACGGAAGATAGAACAGAGAAACAGCACAGGAGAAGATCATGGCGGACTGGGTAACAGGTAAAGTCACAAAGGTACAGTTCTGGACCGATGCGCTATTTAGTCTCACCCTTCACGCTCCCGTTCATCCGTTTACCGCCGGGCAGTTTGCCAAGCTCGGGCTGGATATCGACGGTGAACGCGTACAGCGGGCCTACTCTTACGTTAATGCGCCTGATAACCCGGATCTCGAGTTCTACCTTGTCACCGTCCCGGACGGTAAGCTCAGCCCGCGCCTGGCCGCGCTGAAGCCGGGCGATGAAGTGCAGATTGTCAGCGACGCGGCGGGGTTCTTCGTGCTGGATGAAATCCCGGACTGCAAAACGCTCTGGATGCTGGCGACCGGCACGGCCATCGGCCCGTATCTCTCTATTTTGCAGTACGGTAAAGATCTGGAGCGCTTTAAAAACATCGTGCTGGTTCACGCCGCGCGATATGCCGCAGACCTGAGCTATCTGCCGCAGATGCAGGCGCTGGAACAGCGGTATGGCGGGAAGTTAAAAATTCAGACGGTGGTCAGCCGGGAAAACGCGGCCGGCTCGTTAACCGGCCGCGTTCCGGCGCTGATAGAAAGCGGCGCGCTGGAAGAGGCGGTTGGTTTGCCGATAAATACTGAAACCAGCCACGTGATGCTGTGCGGCAACCCGCAGATGGTGCGCGACACGCAGCAGCTGCTGAAGGATACCCGGCAGATGACGAAACACCTTCGCCGCCGGCCGGGCCATATGACCGCCGAACACTACTGGTGATCAGCGGTACTTCACCTCAAGGGTATCTTTTCCGTATTTGTTCTCGCTCTGGGTGCCGATAAACGCGCCCAGCTCGACCACCATCATCACAAAAATAATGGTCGGTAGCAGCCTGCCTACCACCCAGGGAAGGATCGAGGGCAGCATCGCCCAGTTCCCCGCCACCAGCATCCACGCCAGAATAATCAGAAATGCCCATGCGCCGGAGCGGCCACGATCGTGCAGACGCTTAACCACCACGGCGGCGGTTGGCCACAGTAAACAGACCAGCGCAAACGCCGCGGTCTGCGTGCTCAGCCAGGCGTTGAAGGCAACAAAAAACAGAAGCAGCATGGCGATAACCCACGTTGCCATCCAGATCCAGAAGTCACGGCGTCCAATACGCCCTTTGAATGAAAACAGCCACTGCTGTATGGTCATGTAAGGTTCCTTATTATCGTTTAGCCCGCATTTTACCCTGGAGTTGTGACCTTTTGACAAGCCGACCAGATATCGTTTTAATCATGGGCAATGACGGCCAGGGGCAATGTTGATGAAAAGTTCGGCACACTCTCTTTTTATGTGTTTAGCGATGCTGAGCGCCAGTTTCACCCTGCATGCCGCGGAAACCGCGTCCCCGGTCACCGCCCCCTATCTTCTGGCGGGCGCCCCCTCCTTCGATCGGTCAATCAGCCAGTTCCGCGAGGCCTTTAACAAAGACAATCCCTCGCTTCCGCTGGGAGAGTTCCGTGCGATTGACAGCGCCCGCGATACGCCGACCCTGACCCGCGCGGCCAGCAAAATTAACGAGAATCTGTATGCCTCCACCGCGCTGGAGCGCGGAACGCTGAAAATCAAAAGCATGCAGATCACCTGGCTGCCGATTCAGGGGCCAGAGCAAAAAGCGGCGAAAGCAAAAGCGCTGGAGTATATGAGCGCTATCCTGCACGCCTTTACGCCCACCTTCACCAAAGCGCAGAGCCAGCAAAAGCTGCAAAAACTGCTCGCTGCCGGTAAAAACAAACGCTATTACGCCGATACGGAAGGTGCCGTTCGCTATGTTGTGGCAGATAACGGCGAAAAGGGGCTGACCTTCGCAGTTGAACCGATTAAGCTGGCACTATCAGACGCACTCGAGGGGGCGAATTAATGACAAAAAGCAAAGCCTTTCGAGGGAAAATCTCTATACTGATTCACAGACCATGCTGCCCTTAAGGGTGGCCATATTCCTTAATTCGCTTATTGAGCGTGGAGAATTGAAATGCGACATCCTTTAGTGATGGGTAACTGGAAACTGAACGGCAGCCGCCACATGGTAAACGAACTGGTTGCTAACCTGCGTAAAGAGCTGGCTGGCGTGACCGGCTGCGCGGTTGCTATCGCTCCGCCGGATATGTACCTGGATCTGGCTAAACGTGCCGCTGACGGCAGCCACATCGTGCTGGGCGCGCAGAACGTTGACGTTAACCTGTCCGGCGCATTCACCGGTGAAACCTCCGCTGAAATGCTGAAAGATATCGGCGCGAAATACATCATTATCGGCCACTCTGAGCGTCGCACCTACCACAAAGAATCTGACGAGTTCATCGCGAAGAAATTCGCCGTGCTGAAAGAGCAGGGTCTGATCCCGGTTCTGTGCATCGGTGAAACCGAAGCAGAAAACGAAGCGGGCAAAACTGAAGAAGTGTGTGCTCGTCAGATCGACGCCGTGCTGAAAACTCAGGGTGCAGCAGCGTTCGAAGGCGCGGTTATCGCTTACGAGCCAGTATGGGCGATCGGCACCGGCAAATCTGCAACGCCAGCGCAGGCTCAGGCGGTGCACAAGTTCATCCGTGACCACATTGCTAAAGCAGACGCGAAAGTGGCTGAGCAGGTTATCATCCAGTACGGCGGTTCCGTTAACGCATCCAACGCTGCCGAGCTGTTCACCCAGCCAGACATCGACGGCGCGCTGGTTGGCGGCGCATCCCTGAAAGCTGACGCTTTCGCGGTGATCGTTAAAGCAGCAGAAGCGGCTAAACAGGCGTAATGGCCTTTGCGGCGGGTGGCGCTTGCGCTTGCCCACCGCTCTTCTCCTCCCTCTCCCTGTGGGAGAGGGTTGGGGTGAGGGGAAACCCCTCGCACCGAACTACACTTTCCCCAACACGCTAAACCACAAGTAATCCAGCGGCAGCAGCACCAGATACGTCGCAATCGCCAGCGCCAGGCAGAGCAGCATTCCCGCCTTCGCGGGCACTTTCCCTAAGCCCATCGCCACCACAATCGGCGACGCCTGATACGGCAGCAGCGGCGTGGAGTACCCCAGCACCTGAATCATAATCACCGACAGCAGCGGAAAACCGGTCGCGTCGGAAAAGCTCTGCGCCAGCGTGGTATAGAGCGCCGGAACGCCGTTGGCGGTCATAATGAAGTTGAGCGCCGTGGTGATCCCGGTCAGCGCCAGGAAGCTGGTAAACGGTCGGTCCGCATCCAGCGGCATGATATGAAGCAGCGCCTCTCCCACAGCCGAACCGATACCGGTTTGCGTCACGACGATCGCCAGCCCGAGAATACCCGCAACGTAAATACAGGTGCGCATATTTACCCCCGCCGAGAACTCCTCGCCGGTGATAAAACCAACGCGCGGGAGCATGACGATGATCGAGGCCGCCAGCCCCGTCCACGCCGGCCCCACGCCGTGCCAGCTCTCCGTCACCCACATCATCAGCACCACCGCCAGCAGCCAGGCGAGTCGTTTTTCGTCACGCCCCATCGGCTCAGACGGCGTGAGATCCTTCGCCGGTTTCGGGCTGCCGGGGAACAGCCAGCAGATCAGGCCAATCAGAATCAGGCCCTTGAGCATGCCCAGAACAGGCGTGTGCAACAGCAGGTAGGGAACGTAGTTCAGGTGAATGCCGTACGAGCCTTCTGCCGCGCCGCTCATGACCAGGTTAGGCACGTTGGCGGGCAGGATAGTGGCCGAGAGCTGGAAGGTGCCGAAGCCGACCGCCAGCGCCAGGCCAAACCAGGCGCGCGAGCCGTCGGGAATGTCGGCCCGCTTCGCCATGGCCGCGACAATCGGCATCAGCAGCGCAATACGCCCCATGTTTGACGGCATCACGAACGCCAGGGCGTAGCTCAGCAGCACCACGCTCGCCACCATCAGCACCCAGGAGTCAGTGAGTTTCGCCGACAGCGCCCGGGCGGCCCTGTCTGCCAGACCGGTTTTACGGATCGCCACGCCCAGCACAAAGCCGCTGAATACCAGCCAGAAAGCCGACGAGGCAAAACCGCCGAAGATCGCTTCCGGCGGGGCAATTCTGGCGGCCATCGCCGCCGTGAAGAACAGCAGCGCGGTGATAAATTCCGGCAATAGCGACGTCGCCCACAGGACGATGGTGACGCCGACGATCAGCGAGGGAAGCAGCAGAGGATGCGTTAACCAGAGCGACATACCTGTCTCCTGTAGAATTTTTCAGCAAGTCTACGGCGACAGGCAGGACGAGTAAACGCTATTTATGGTGGGGTCACTTCAGGATATCGCATTGATGATCCTGTAATTCCTCAGCCGACGCGCGGTTAAAGGCAAGCCAGTTACGCTCCGTCGCCAGCAGCACAAACGATCCGTCAGACTGCTGCGCCATCGCCAGCGCGAAGCGCCCCATATGGTCGCGCGCTTCCGGCAGTTCCTCCGCCAGCATCATAAAAGGACTGCGCTGCACCAGCTCGTTCTCCGTCACCCGACGGGCAAGGTACTCGTGCCCTTCCAGCCCGCCCGGAAGCGGTAGCCACTGGGTGCTGATTTGCCCCTGCGCCGCGTTAAGCTTCTCGCGCACGTCCGGGCGCAGGCAGGAGATATGGATATGGAAATGGTTTTGCGTGCGCCCGGTAGGGGAGTTGATGGTCAGCGAAACGGCGCTGTCGGGTACCTCAGCCCCCCGCTTCATGCTCATAAAGTTACGCGACTGCCATGCCAGCCAGAAGAAGTTCGGCGTCTGAGGCTCGGTCAGCAGCGGACTTTCGGTGCCGTTGATACGGTAGGTGGGCATCAGAAGATATTGCAGCGGCCCGTTGCGGTCTTTAAACACCACGTAGCCGGCATCCGGCTTCACCTCCGCGCACGGCGCCGGATTATGGTTTTGCAGCTGGTTAGGCACACACTGGTCGAGAACGATATGGCGCAACGCATTCGGATTACCCGCTTTCATCCAGTACACGCCGCCTGCGGCAAGGGCGATAATAATCAGGATCGATAAGATAATTTTTTTCACAACGCGTTCCCTGTTTTCAATAAAGGCAAAAGAGTAACGCAAAATGATGACCAAATAAAAAACCCGGTGGATTTCTCACACCGGGTAACCGTGTCGTGCGTCGTGAAACGCTTAACGCTTGCTGATCTGGGCGAAGGTGCCGCCGTTAGAGAAGTGCTCCTTCTGCGCTTTCGTCCAGCCGCCAAACACCTCATCGATAGTGAACAGCTTCAGCTTCGGAAAGGCGTTTTCATACTTCTTCGCGACAGATTCATCCCGTGGGCGGTAGTAGTTTTTCGCCGCGATTTCCTGGCCTTCCGGCGAATAGAGATACTTCAGGTAAGCTTCCGCCACCGCCCGGGACCCTTTTTTATCCACGACCTTATCAACCACGGAGACGGTCGGCTCGGCCAGAATGGATTCGCTCGGGGTCACGATCTCAAACTTGTCTTTACCCAGCTCGTGGGTTGCCAGCAGGGCTTCGTTTTCCCAGGCAATCAGCACGTCGCCAATGCCGCGCTCAACGAAGGTATTGGTCGCGCCGCGCGCGCCGGAGTCCAGCACTTCGACGTTTTTAAACAGCGCCTTGACGAAGTCCTGCGCTTTCGCCTGGTCACCGCTGTTGTGGTGCAGCGCATAGCCCCAGGCCGCCAGGTAGTTCCAGCGTGCGCCGCCGGAGCTTTTCGGGTTCGGAGTAATGACGGACACGCCCGGCTTAACCAGATCGTTCCAGTCTTTGATCTGTTTCGGGTTGCCTTTACGCACCAGGAAGACAATGGTCGAGGTATATGGCGCAGAGTTATCCGGCAGGCGCTTGATCCAGTTTTTGTCGATACGGCCACGTTCGGCAATCGCGTCCACGTCATAGGCCAGCGCGAGGGTGACCACATCGGCTTCGATGCCGTTGATCACGGACGTCGCCTGCTTGCCGGAACCGCCGTGAGACTGGCGAACCACCACGTTATCGCCGGTTTCCTGTTTCCAGTGCGCCGCGAAGGCCTTGTTGTACTGGTCGTACAGTTCACGCGTCGGATCATACGACACGTTCAGTAGCTGAATGTCCTTTGCCAGTACGCTGGTCGATGCCAGCAATAATGTTAACCCCACGCCCCATTTGTTCATCGCCCGGCTCTCTTATGCAGTGTTTTGATGAATGCAGCGTGCCAGAAAGCGAATCGATGATTAAAGAATAAAAAAAGATTGGCTATAACGTGAGGGAATAAAAAAGTGGATGATTGGCCTGATGCTCTCACCCCAGCCCTCTTCCACAGGAGAGGGAGCACACAAAAAAACGGTAACCCTGAGGTTACCGTTTTGCATTTATCCAGGATGCCGATCAGTACAGTTTTTTCGCGCAGTCCAGCCAGTCACCTTTGAAAGGACGCTTCATGTTTTCAATCGCGTCGATGATGTCATGGTGAACGAGCTGTTCGTTCTGGATGCCGACGCAACGACCGCCGTGACCCTGCAGGAGCAGCTCGATAGCGTACGCGCCCATGCGGGACGCCAGGATGCGGTCGTATGGACCCGGGGAACCGCCACGCTGGATGTGGCCCAGAACGGTTGCACGGGTTTCGCGTTTGGTTTCGGTTTCGATGTACTTCGCCAGTTCATCAACGTCACAGATGTGCTCGGTGATGGCAACGATCGCGTGTTTTTTACCCTTCGCGATACCGGCTTTGATTTCAGCAACCAGATCTTCGCGGCTGAATTCCACTTCCGGAACCACCACGAACTCACACCCACCGGCAATGGCCGCCGCCAGGGTCAGGTCACCGCAGTAACGGCCCATCACCTCAACGATAGAAATACGCTGGTGCGAAGAAGAGGTATCACGCAGGCGGTCGATAGCTTCCACAACGGTACCCAGCGCGGTGAAGTAACCGATGGTGTAATCGGTGCCTTTGATATCGTTATCGATGGTGCCAGGCAGGCCGATGCACGGGAAGCCCATTTCGGTCAGACGTTTTGCACCCATGTATGAGCCGTCGCCGCCGATAACCACCAGCGCGTCCAGGCCGCGTTTTTTCATGTTTTCGATAGCCACTTCACGGATGTGTTCGTCACGGAATTCCGGGAAGCGCGCGGAGCCGAGGAATGTACCACCACGGTTGATCATGTCAGACACGCTGTAACGGTCGAGTTGAACCATGCGGTCTTCATACAGACCCAGATAACCGTCATAGATACCAAAAACTTCCAGACCTTCCGTCAGCGCTGCACGGACAACCCCACGAATTGCCGCGTTCATGCCCGGCGCATCACCGCCGCTTGTCAACACACCGATTTTCTTAATCATGACTACCTCTGAACTTAGGAATGCAAAATTGAAATCTGCTGCCGGAAGAAACTGCTCAACCGTCGAATACTGCAAATAGTATATCAATCCCTTCCAGCTGAATTGATTCAGGTCAGGCCATATGGTGGTAATTTATCCACAAAATGCTGGTCTGGCTCACTTTTTTACAACGAATTACGAAAGCTCAAATGCCCTGGGAACGACCGAGCACGGATCCTGGTGAATAATGACGTCTGACCCAGGGAAACGCTGCAAAATCGCCTGCTCCACCTGTTCAGCTATCATATGCGCCTGAACCAGCGGCAGGTTGTCTTCCATTTCCAAATGAATCTGAATAAAGCGGGTCGGCCCTGACTGCCGCGTACGAAGATCGTGGGCACCACTGACGCCAGGCCAGGAGGTCACGATGGTATAAATTTCATCGCGTTCTGCGTCGGGTAGCGCACGGTCCAGAAGCGACTGTACCGCGTCATACCCCATGCGCAACGCGCTGTACAAAATATAGATCCCTATCCCTAACGCAAACAACGCGTCGGCCCGGTGCCAGCCATACCAGGCCAGACCAAGCGCAATAAGAATAGCCCCATTCATCATAACATCAGACTGATAATGAAGCATATCTGCCCGTACCGCCTGGCTTTGTGTTTTTCTTACCACCCAGCGCTGGAACGTTACAAGAACAAGTGTGCTTATAAGTGCAACTACCGTTACGACCACGCCAACGCCCGGATCGTTCATCGGAGAAGGCGAAATAAGGTGCTGAATGCCGGTTAAAAACAGGAACAGCGCCGAGCCGGAAATAAACATGCTTTGCGCCAGCGCGGCCAGCGATTCCGCTTTGCCGTGGCCGAACGTATGCTCTTCATCCGCCGGTTGCAGCGAGTAGCGCACCACCAGCAGGTTGGTCAGCGAGGCGGCGATATCCACCAGAGAGTCCACTAACGCCGCCAGAATACTGACCGACCCGGTGTACCACCACGCGAAAATTTTAATGATCAGCAAACACGACGCCATTACCGTCGCGGCTATTGCGGCCCGGCTTACCAGCCGTCCATAGGATTGATTCATAAACACTCCTGTCATGCCATGGCGCTAGTATAACGGATGGTGGTGGAGTGAAAGGATGAATAAAGCGTTAACAAACCTGAACGACGGGCAAAAAAAACCCCCACATCATGTGGGGGAAGACAGGGATGGTGTCTATGGCAAGGAAAACAGGGTTTACTGGTTACTACGGGTACTGCTATTGCTACTGAAAAGCGTCATATCTGAGCTTCGCTGCATCCGTGCAACCTCACGCAGCTGGTTCATACGCTGCTGATGTTTGGTATTCAAAACCGCCTGCTGCTCGGGCGTTAACAGGTGGAACATCTGGTTGCGGACCTTCGCCATTTCTACCTGGCGGGCAACCTGTTCCTGCGCCATTTTTTCTGCCTGAGCGCGTACAGCGCTTTCGTCAAAATTTTCTGCGGTGACAAGGCGATGCATTGTCTCCATTTCGCTAACATTAACAGGGGGCTGATCGTGTCGTGCCCTCTGCATCAGATCTCGCATCTGTTGACGCTGATGTTCGGTTAAACTTATGCCGTCAAACATATGGCTTTGGCTGCTGTGCTGCGTTGCGCCCTCCAGTGAGGAACCGTTATCGCTGTTGATAGCTACAGCAGCCTGGCTAAACGCACTGAACGCCAGCGTTGAGGCCATGACGGCAGCGGTAACTTTGCGCATCACTTGCTCCCAAAATCTTTCGTGTCGCGATTCAACGAGAGACAGTCTACGATTCAGGCTGCAAACATGCGTCAGGGGGTGTAAAACAACGTAAAGTCATGGATTAGATAGCCTTGATGTCGTAATTTCTGCCTCGGAGGTATTTAAACAATGAATAAAATCCTGTTAGTTGATGATGACCGAGAGCTCACATCCCTTTTAAAGGAGTTGCTCGACATGGAAGGTTTCAACGTCCTGGTTGCCCATGATGGGGAACAGGCGCTGAGTCTCCTTGACGACAGCATCGATCTACTTTTGCTCGACGTAATGATGCCGAAGAAAAACGGTATTGATACGCTGAAAGAGCTTCGCCAGACACACCAGACCCCCGTTATCATGCTGACCGCGCGCGGCAGCGAGCTTGACCGTGTACTCGGCCTTGAGCTGGGTGCGGATGACTATTTACCTAAGCCGTTCAACGATCGTGAACTGGTGGCCCGTATTCGCGCCATCCTGCGCCGTTCCCACTGGAGCGAGCAGCAGCAGAATACCGACAACAGCTCACCAACGCTGGAAGTTGACTCCCTGAGCCTGAATCCGGGCCGTCAGGAAGCGAGCTTCGACGGTGAAGTTCTTGAGCTGACCGGTACCGAGTTCACCCTGCTGTATCTGCTGGCGCAGCATCTCGGCCAGGTCGTGTCGCGTGAACATTTAAGCCAGGAAGTGCTGGGTAAACGCCTCACGCCGTTCGACCGCGCTATCGATATGCATATCTCGAACCTGCGCCGTAAGCTGCCGGAGCGTAAAGACGGTCATCCGTGGTTTAAAACCCTGCGTGGTCGCGGTTATCTGATGGTTTCCGCTTCATGATAGGCAGCTTAACTGCCCGCATCTTCGCCATCTTCTGGCTGACGCTGGCACTGGTTTTAATGCTCGTTTTGATGTTGCCAAAACTCGACTCACGCCAGATGACGGAGCTGCTGGACAGCGAGCAACGTCAGGGCGTGATGATCGAGCAGCACGTGGAAGCGGAGCTGGCAAACGATCCGCCGAACGATTTAATGTGGTGGCGCAGGCTGTTTCGCGCTATCGACAAGTGGGCGCCCCCCGGACAACGCCTTTTGCTGGTGACCAGCGAAGGCCGCGTCATTGGGGCCGATCGCAATGAGATGCAGATTATCCGCAACTTTATTGGCCAGGCGGATAACGCCGATCACCCACAGAAAAAGAAATATGGTCGGGTAGAGATGGTTGGCCCTTTCTCGGTACGGGATGGGGAAGACAACTACCAGCTCTATCTGATTCGCCCAGCGAGCAATTCCCAGTCCGACTTCATCAACCTGCTGTTTGACCGTCCGCTTCTGCTGTTGATTGTCACGATGCTGGTCAGCTCTCCGCTGCTGTTATGGCTGGCATGGAGCCTGGCGAAACCAGCCCGTAAGCTGAAAAACGCGGCGGACGAAGTGGCACAGGGCAACCTGAGGCAGCATCCGGAGCTGGAATCCGGGCCGCAGGAGTTTCTGGCCGCGGGAACCAGCTTCAACCAGATGGTAAGCGCTCTCGACCGCATGATGACCGCACAGCAACGCCTGCTGTCGGACATCTCGCATGAACTGCGTACGCCGCTCACGCGCCTGCAGCTGGGTACCGCCCTGCTGCGTCGCCGCAGCGGCGAGAGCAAAGAGCTGGAGCGTATTGAGACGGAAGCCCAGCGGCTGGACAGCATGATCAACGATCTGCTGGTGATGTCGCGCAATCAGCAGAAAAACGCGCTGGTGAGCGAAACGGTGAAAGCCAATCAGCTGTGGCACGAGGTGCTGGACAACGCGGCGTTCGAAGCGGAGCAGATGGGCAAATCCTTCACCGTCAATTTCCCGCCGGGCCCGTGGCCGCTGTACGGTAACCCCAACACGCTGGAAAGCGCGCTGGAGAATATCGTGCGTAACGCCCTGCGCTATTCCCATACGAAGATTGAAGTGGCGTTTTCGGTGGATAAAGACGGGATCACCATCATCGTGGACGACGACGGTCCAGGCGTCAGCCCGGAAGATCGCGAGCAAATTTTCCGTCCGTTCTACCGTACAGACGAAGCGCGCGACCGTGAATCTGGCGGTACGGGGCTTGGGCTGGCGATTGTCGAAACCGCCATGCAGCAGCACCGCGGCTGGGTGAAGGCCGATGACAGCCCGCTGGGCGGGTTGCGGTTAACGCTGTGGCTGCCGCTGTATAAGCGTTCGTAATCCCCTCACCCTAACCCTCTCCCCATAGGGGAGAGGGGACGGCTCGGTGCGGTCTTTTCACCCTCGCCCCTTTGGGGAGAGGGCCGGGGTGAGGGGCATTATTTACCCCACAATCTCCGCGAACTGCTCTCGATCTTCCCGCTTATCCGCCGCTTCTGCATCGTTCTGGTCCAGCTTGTCGACAGCCCCGCCGCCGACAGGAGCCGATGATACTGCTCGTCATCGAACGGCATATGCCATGCAATGGCGCAGGCCTCATGCACGGAGACATCGCTCAGGCGTGAGGCGAGCGCCAGCGGCGCATCCGCAGCAACCTCTCCCGCCTGCACCACGCGGTACAGCCAGCCGGTTTTAGCCGCGTTTTGCAGCTGGGCCGACATATCCTGAATGCCGAAATGGTAGTTAAGCTTGAAGCACGGCGAGCGTGGCTGCGTCACCTGAATCAGGACATCGCCCCAGCGGTAAATATCGCCGATAAAGACGTTCTTCTCCGTCAGCCCTTCGGTCGACAGATTTTCACCAAACGCCGGCGCGACGAACAGGTCCGCCTGTTCAGGAAATTCGGTTTTCCAGTGCTGATAGTGCTCGCGCGGATAGTGGCACAGCGCGCGCTCGGGCCCGCCGTGGATCTTCTTTTCAGCCTGCTGGTCACCCGCCAGGCCGAGCTCGGTCAGCGTCAGCTCGCCGTCGACCTGCACCTTGGCGATGGCGCTCGGGCGGCTGCCGTCGTACTCCCTTACCTTGCCTGTAAACACATTCACCGGGTAATGCATCTCTACTCCTTCAGATACAAAAAAAGCGAGTCATCAGACTCGCTTCTCACAGGCGTCAATGCAACCTTATTTTTTAGCGGCGAAACGCGCTGCTGCTTCGTCCCAGTTCACTACATCCCAGAACGCTTTGATGTAGTCAGGGCGACGGTTCTGGAACTTCAGGTAGTAAGCGTGCTCCCACACGTCCAGACCCAGGATTGGGAAACCGGATGCGCCAGAAATAGCTTCACCCATCAGCGGGGAGTCCTGGTTCGCAGTAGAAACAACCGCCAGCTTGTCGCCTTTCAGCACCAGCCACGCCCAGCCAGAGCCGAAACGGGTTGCAGCCGCTTTTTCGAATTCCGCTTTGAAGTTATCAACGGAGCCGAAGTCGCGCTCGATAGCCGCTTTCAGGTCGCCCTGAAGGGTGGTGCCGGTTTTCAGGCCTTTCCAGAACAGGCTGTGGTTAGCGTGACCGCCAGCGTTGTTACGCAGCACGGTTTTTTTGTCTGCCGGCAGCTGGTCCAGTTTGGTAATCAGCTCTTCAACAGGCAGGTTTGCGAACTCTGGCAGGCTTTCCAGCGCAGCATTCGCGTTGTTCACGTAGGTCTGGTGGTGTTTAGTGTGATGGATTTCCATCGTCTGCTTGTCGAAATGCGGTTCCAGTGCGTCGTAGGCATACGGCAGGGATGGCAGTGTATAACTCATAATCCTCTCCATTAGTGTCGGGCGGCACAGCTGTTAATGCCGCGTAAGCAGTTGGTTCATTATAGTTAATTAAATGATATTGAAAATGATTATCAATGCCGTATCTTTTATAAGGTTATTCGCGTTTCGATAAATCACAAAATTGTGAGTCTGCTCACCTGCTTAACGTGATAATTGCCACCCTGAACAAAAGTGCGGCAACCTTCTCAAGGTTACTGAACCGCCTAATTTTTACACTCATCAGGTCGGCGGGAAGCCACCGACTATAAAAACGATGAGGATGTAAAAATGAATCATGCGATTACGATGGGTATCTTCTGGCATTTGATAGGCGCGGCCAGTGCAGCCTGTTTCTATGCCCCGTTTAAAAAGATTAAGGGCTGGTCATGGGAAACCATGTGGTCCGTTGGCGGTACGGTCTCATGGCTGATTTTGCCCTGGACCATCAGCGCCATGCTGCTTCCGGATTTCTGGGGCTATTTCTCCTCCTTCAGTGCCTCCACCCTGCTGCCGGTGTTTCTGTTCGGCGCGATGTGGGGCATCGGTAATATCAATTACGGCCTGACCATGCGCTACCTCGGCATGTCGATGGGGATTGGCATCGCGATTGGCATTACGCTGATCGTCGGCACGCTGATGACGCCGATCCTCAACGGCGACTTCGACGTGCTGATCAACACCCAGGGCGGGCGGATGACCCTGCTGGGCGTGCTGGTGGCGGTGATCGGCGTGGGTATCGTCACCCGTGCGGGCCAGCTGAAAGAGCGCAGGATGGGCATCAAGGCCGAAGACTTTAACCTGAAGAAAGGGCTGCTGCTGGCGGTGATGTGCGGCATCTTCTCGGCGGGCATGTCGTTCGCCATGAACGCGGCGAAACCTATGCACGAAGCGGCCGCTGCGCTGGGCGTCGACCCGCTGTACGTGGCCCTGCCAAGCTACGTGGTGATCATGGGCGGCGGCGCGCTGGTAAACCTCGGCTTCTGCTTTATTCGTCTGGCAAAAGTGAAAAATCTGTCGGTAAAAGCCGACTTCTCGCTGGCAAAATCCTTAATCATTACCAACGTGCTGCTCTCCGCCCTTGGCGGCCTGATGTGGTATCTGCAGTTCTTTTTTTACGCCTGGGGCCACGCCAGCATTCCGCCGCAGTACGACTACATAAGCTGGATGCTGCACATGAGCTTCTACGTCCTGTGCGGCGGGCTGGTTGGGCTGGTGCTGAAGGAGTGGAATAACGCCGGGCGTCGTCCGGTGGGCGTGCTGAGCCTGGGCTGCGTGGTGATTATCATTGCCGCCAACATTGTCGGCCTCGGCATGGCGAGCTGATCAGGCCGCCTTTCGACTGCGATGACGCCACTGAACCGGCGTCATCCCCACCTCGCGGTTAAACACCACCGAAAAGTAGTTACTGTCCTCAAAGCCGCAGCGCATCGCCACCTCGCTGACCATCAGCTCCGTATGCTGCAGCAGGTACTGGGCGTGGCAGATGCGCAGCTGGCGCAGGTAGTGGTTCACCGTCATCCCCGTCTGGGTGCGGAACTGCTGGCGCAGCGCGCGCTCGCTGCACTGCTCCTGCTCGCAAAACTTTTCCAGCACGAAGCTTTTGTTCAGGCTGCCCGCGAGCCGGGCGATCAGCTTGTCCAGCAGCGCTTCCTGCGCGGTAGCGGAGGGGTTATCGGTGGCGTAACGATGGCGCCTGAGGGTTATAACCAGCTGGGCGAAAAGCAGTTCCGCCATCTGGTTAGCCACCGGATCGCTTTTCTGGCTCTCCTGCTCCAGCTGGGAGATCGTCTGGCGCACCTGAGCCATGCCGCTGCTGCTTAAGCGCCAGTGCGGTTCGCCGCCGGCATCAAGAAAACGGGGGATGCTGGCCGCCCAGTCGATATTCAGCCTGAGCCTGTCCGGGCAGTAGATGACGTTCTGCAACACCAGATCGTTAACCGAGGCGTAGGCGTGCTTGTCTTCGGCGCGGATGTAGAACAGATCCCCGCGCGTAATGCGGTAGGGCCGGTCGTTGAGGATGTGTAAACCGTTGCCGCGCCACACCAGCACTAGCTCGCAGAACTCGTGGGTGTGCCCGGCAAAGACGTTTTGCGGGTAGCGGTCCGCCACCGCGACGGCCTGACTCGCGGAGGCGAAAAAATCATCTTTGCGAAGAATTAACTGAGCGGCCACACCACAACCTCTACGGTGAATAACCGGACATTATTAGCCTTTTTGCGGTCTGAAAACGGTGACTGCCCTCGCGTTACTGAAGCAACGCGTCTTTCCCCTGCCGGATATCGCGCGGCGACCAGCTGAATTCCCGGCGAAACAGGGTCGAAAAGTGATTGCTGTCGCCGAAACCGCAGCGATAGGCGATATCCGTGACGCTTTCGTCGGTGTGGCGTAAAAGATGGCGCGCCTTGATCAGGCGCAGGCGGTTAAGGTAGCGCTGCGGCGTCAGCCCCGTGCGCTGCTTAAGCTGACGATGCAGCGTGCGCAGCGACAGCGAATAATCCTCCGCCAGCGTCTCCCAGCACACGTCCCCGGCAAAATGGTCCTCCAGCCAGGCCATCAGCTGGTTCAGCCGGCCGTCGTTATTTTCCAGGCCTTCCACCAGGCTGCCGCGGCGCAGCAGCACCAGCAGCTGCATGAACAGCAGCTCGCGGGTGACGATAGCGTGCGTCTCCTGCCCGTCTTCGCCCTGCTCCATCTGGCTCACCAGCTGGCGCACCTGCTGCAACGTGGACTGATTTACCCGCCAGTGCGACGGATAGTGTCCGTCCTGCTCCTGGGGCAACAGCTGGTTCAGCCCCGAAATAAACTGGAACGCATCCGGTGAACGATAGAGCACATTGGTCAGGCACAGATTGTCGGTATGTTCATACAGGTGCCTGTCGTGGTCGCGCACGAAGCACACCGTGCCGCCGCTGATGGTATACGGCTGGCCGTTGAAGACATGAATTCCCGTCCCGTGCTCGACAATCACAATCTCATGAAAATCATGATGATGTTCTGGAAACGCAGCCTGAGGAAGCCGTGGCTCAATCGCGACCGGAGACGCTCCCGAAGGAAAAAAATCGACGCTGTGCAGTACGGTCATAACGGCCTCCACCAATGAGAAAAGTTCTCAAAATAGTAATTAAGGCCTTTCGCGCTCACCTTAAATTTTTGACAGCAAACCGCGCAAAAGCTGCCGATTTTTCAAGAAACAGGCGGAAAGATCGGGAAATGCGGTCAACGTCACACTGCCTGAAAACCCCGCCATTCCTGGAAACTGTGAACTCCCTCACGTTCATCTTTGCTTTCTTGCCAGCGCGAGTTTTGGGCTGTCAGTGACGAGAAGGTGGCCTTTTCTTCCCTTTTTTACACTCAGCGCTAATGACTTAAGAAGGGACCTGACCATGACTTTTCGCCATTGTGTGGCTGTCGATTTAGGCGCATCCAGCGGCCGCGTAATGCTCGCCACCTGGGACTGCGGCCAGCGCGCTCTTACGCTTCGCGAAATGCACCGCTTCGCCAACTGCCTGCAAAAACGGGACGGCTTTGATACCTGGGATATTGATGCCCTGGAAGCGGAGATCCGCATCGGGCTGAACAACGTCTGCAACGACGGCATTCGCATCGACAGCATCGGGATTGATACCTGGGGCGTGGACTACGTTCTGCTCGACGGCCACGGCGAACGCGTCGGCCTGCCCGTCTCGTATCGCGACGGCCGCACCGACGGGCTGATGGCGCACGCCATCGCGCAGCTTGGCAAGGACAGCATCTACGGCCGCAGCGGCATTCAGTTTCTGCCGTTTAACACGCTGTATCAGCTGCGCGCGCTGGTTGAGCAGCAGCCGGAGCTGGCCGCAAAGGTGGCGCACGCGCTGCTGATCCCGGACTACTTAAGCTACCGGCTGACCGGCAACATGAACTGGGAATACACCAACGCCACCACCACGCAGCTGGTCAACATCAACACCGATAGCTGGGATGAAACCCTGCTTGCCTGGACCGGCGCTTCGCCTTCCTGGTTCGGCACGCCGACCCATCCGGGTAACGTGATCGGGCAGTGGATTTGCCCGCAGGGGAACGCCATCCCGGTTGTCGCCGTTGCCAGCCACGATACCGCCAGCGCGGTGATCGCATCGCCGCTGGCCGATAAAGACGCGGCCTACCTCTCTTCCGGCACCTGGTCGCTGATGGGCTTTGAGAGCAAAACGCCGTACACCAGCGACGCCGCACTGGCGGCGAACATCACTAACGAAGGCGGTGCCGAAGGGCGCTACCGCGTGCTGAAGAACATCATGGGCCTGTGGCTGCTCCAGCGGGTGCTGAAAGAGCAGCACATTGCCGACCTGCCTGCGCTTATCGCAGAAACCGAAAAGCTGAAGGCCTGCACGTTCCTGATCAACCCGAACGACGACCGCTTTATCAACCCGGTGCATATGAGCGCCGAAATCCAGGCCGCCTGTTTTGAAGCCGGGCAGCCGGTGCCTTCGCGCCCTGCCGAGCTGGCGCGCTGTATTTTTGACAGCCTGGCCCTGCTCTATGCCGACATCCTGAGCGAGCTGGCGAGCCTTCGCGGTAAACCGTTCAGCCAGCTGCACGTCGTGGGCGGCGGCTGTCAGAACCAGCTGCTGAACCAGCTCTGCGCTGACGCCTGCGGCATCACCGTGGTGGCGGGTCCGGTGGAGGCTTCGACGCTCGGCAATATCGGCATTCAGCTGATGACCCTGGACGAGCTTTCAGACGTCGACGATTTCCGCTCGGTGGTCGCCGCGAACACCCGTCTGACCACCTTCACCCCCAATCCCTGCCATGAAATTGCCCGCTACCGGGCGCAGTTTCAGCAAAAACGACTGACTAAGGAGCTTTGCGCATGACCACTCAACTTGAACAAGCCTGGGACCTGGCTAAACAGCGTTTCGCCGCCGTCGGCGTGGATGTCGAAGCGGCGCTGCGCCAGCTCGACCGTCTGCCGGTCTCCATGCACTGCTGGCAGGGCGATGACGTGGCCGGCTTCGAGAACCCGGGCGGTTCTCTGACGGGTGGCATTCAGGCGACGGGTAACTACCCGGGCAAAGCGCGCAGCGCGAGCGAGCTGCGTGCGGATCTGGAGCTGGCGCTGAGCCTGATCCCGGGGCCAAAACGCCTGAACCTGCACGCGATTTATCTGGAGTCCGACGAGCCGGTGGCGCGTAACGAGATCAAACCAGAACACTTTAAAAACTGGGTGGAGTGGGCGAAAGCTCATAAGCTGGGCCTGGACTTTAACCCCTCCTGCTTCTCGCACCCGCTGAGCGCGGACGGCTTTACCCTCGCCCACGCCAACGACGACATCCGTCAGTTCTGGATCGACCACGTCAAGGCCAGCCGCCGCGTCTCGGCGTATTTTGGCGAGCAGCTCGGCACGCCGTCGGTGATGAACATCTGGATCCCGGACGGCATGAAGGACATCACCGTCGACCGTCTGGCCCCGCGTCAGCGCCTGCTGGCCGCGCTGGATGAAGCCATCAGCGAAAAGCTGAACCCGGCGCACCACATCGACGCGGTGGAGAGCAAGCTGTTCGGCATTGGCGCAGAGAGCTACACCGTCGGCTCGAACGAGTTCTACATGGGTTACGCCACCAGCCGCCAGACCGCCCTGTGCCTGGACGCCGGCCACTTCCACCCAACAGAAGTGATCTCCGACAAAATCTCCGCCGCCATGCTCTTCGTGCCGCGCCTGCTGCTGCACGTCAGCCGCCCGGTGCGCTGGGACAGCGACCACGTGGTGCTGCTGGATGACGAAACCCAGGCGATTGCCAGCGAAATCATCCGCCATGACCTGTTTGACCGCGTGCACATTGGCCTCGACTTCTTCGACGCCTCCATCAACCGCATCGCGGCGTGGGTGATCGGCACCCGCAACATGAAGAAAGCGCTGCTGCGCGCCCTGCTGGAGCCAGTCGCCGCGCTGAAACAGCTGGAAGCAAACGGCGACTACACCGCGCGCCTGGCGCTGCTGGAAGAGCAAAAATCCCTGCCGTGGCAGGCGGTGTGGGAAATGTACTGCCAACGTCACGACGCCCCGGCAGGCAGCCAGTGGCTGGAAAACGTGCGGGCGTATGAAAAAGACGTATTGAGTCAGCGCGGGTAACTGCCCCCTCACCCCTGCCCTCTCCCCAAAGGGGAGAGGGAGCAAACCATCCCCTCTCCCCTTTGGGGAGAGGGTTAGGGTGAGGGGTTCAACCTCACCGCGATAACTGGAAAAGAAAACTATGCAGACCATCACTACCTCCTGGTTCGTCCAGGGCATGATCAAAGCCACCTCCGACGCCTGGCTGAAGGGCTGGGACGAGCGTAACGGCGGCAACCTCACGCTGCGCCTGGACGACGCGGATATCGAGCCGTTCGCCGCCGATTTTCATCAGAAGCCGCGCTATATCGCCCTGAGCCAGCCCATGCCGCTGCTCGCCAATACGCCGTTTATCGTCACCGGTTCCGGCAAGTTCTTCCGCAACGTCCAGCTCGACCCGCAGGCCAACCTCGGCGTGGTGAAGGTGGACAGCGACGGCGCGGGCTACCACATTCTGTGGGGGCTGACGGACGACGCGGTGCCAACGTCCGAGCTGCCGGCACACTTCCTCTCCCACTGCGAGCGCATTAAGGCGACCAACGGCAAGGACCGCGCGATCATGCACTGCCACGCCACCAACCTGATCGCCCTGACCTACGTGCTGGAAAACAGCTCGGACTTTATCACCCGCAAGCTGTGGGAAGGCAGCACCGAGTGTCTGGTGGTCTTCCCGGACGGCGTCGGCATTCTGCCGTGGATGGTGCCGGGTACCGACGAGATCGGCCAGGCGACCGCCAGAGATATGCAAAAACATTCGCTGGTGCTGTGGCCGTTCCACGGCGTCTTCGGCAGCGGCCCGACGCTGGATGAAACCTTTGGCCTGATCGACACCGCTGAAAAATCGGCGGAGGTGCTGGTGAAGGTCTATTCCATGGGCGGTATGAAGCAAACCATTACCCGCGAAGAGCTAATCGCGCTCGGCAAGCGCTTCGGCGTGAGCCCGCTACGGTCAGCGCTGGAATTATACGCGTAACCCCTCGCTGGCCGGACGGTACTGGCGATAGTTAAGGAGAATTATCATGAGCTTTATGTTGGCACTTCCAAAAATCAGCCTGCACGGCGCGGGCGCAATCGGCGACATGGTCATGCTGGTGGCAAACAAGCGCTGGGGAAAAGCGCTGATTGTCACCGACGGCCAGCTGGTGAAGCTGGGCCTGCTCGACAGCCTGTTTACCGCGCTGGACGCCCATCAGATGTCGTATCACCTGTTCGACGAGGTGTTCCCGAACCCGACGGAAGCGCTGGTGCAGAAAGGATTCACAGCGTACCGGGACGCGGAGTGTGATTATGTAATTGCCTTCGGCGGCGGCAGCCCGATTGATACCGCCAAAGCCATTAAGATCCTCACCGCTAACCCCGGCCCGTCCACCGACTACTCCGGCGTCGGCAAGGTGAAAAACCCGGGCGTGCCGCTGGTGGCGATCAACACCACCGCGGGCACGGCGGCGGAGATGACCAGCAACGCGGTAATTATTGACTCCGCGCGCCAGGTGAAGGAGGTGATTATCGACCCGAATATCATCCCGGATATCGCCGTGGATGACGCCAGCGTGATGCTCGATATTCCCGCCTCCGTAACCGCCGCCACCGGCATGGACGCGTTAACCCACGCCGTTGAGGCCTACGTCTCCGTTGGCGCGCACCCGCTGACCGACGCCAACGCGCTGGAAGCAATTCGCCTGATTAACCGCTGGCTGCCGGAAGCGGTCAACAACGGCCATAACCTGGAAGCGCGCGAGCAGATGGCGTTTGGTCAGTATCTGGCGGGCATGGCGTTTAACAGCGCTGGCCTCGGCCTCGTGCACGCCCTCGCGCACCAGCCGGGCGCGACGCACAACCTGCCGCACGGCGTGTGCAACGCCATCCTGCTGCCGATCGTCGAAAACTTTAACCGCCCGAACGCCGTAGCCCGCTTTGCCCGCGTGGCCCAGGCGATGGGTGTCGACACGCAGGGTATGAGCGACGAGGCGGCCAGCGCGTCAGCGATTCAGGCGATTCGCGACCTGAGCGCCCGCGTCGGCATTCCGTCAGGCTTCAGCCAGCTTGGCGTCAGCAAAGCCGATATCGAAGGCTGGCTGGATAAAGCCCTCGCTGACCCGTGCGCGCCGTGCAACCCGCGCACCGCCAGCCGCGACGAGGTTCGCGAGCTGTATCTGGAGGCATTATGATCCGCAAAGCCTTTGTCATGCAGGTTAACCCGGACGCGCACGAGGAGTACGCGCGCCGCCACAATCCGATCTGGCCCGAGCTGGAATCGGTGCTGAAAGACCACGGCGCGCACCGCTACGCCATTTATCTCGACGGTGAACGCAGCCTGCTGTTTGCCACCGTGGAGATTGAATCGGAGGAGCGCTGGAACGCGGTAGCGAATACCGACGTCTGCCAGCGCTGGTGGAAACACATGCGCGATGTGATGCCGTCGAACCCCGACAACAGCCCGGTGAGTGCCGGGCTGAAAGAGGTGTTTTACCTGGACTGACCGGTTAACGCTGCCGCGCCCGCGGCAGCGGCAATCTCCTGTCTGCTGCTCAGCGTAAACGCCGATACCACCGTAATCGCCAGCACGAAGCAGCCCAGCATCAGATACGTCTCCTGGAAGCCGATCCGGTCATACATATTTCCGGCAAAGGCGGAGAGGAAGATCGCTGCCGACTGCTTGGCAAACTGGAAGCCAATCAGGTAGATAGTGGCCGACAGACGCGTATCAAACACGCCGGTAATATACTTGAACGCCCCCACCAGCAGGAACGGGACCTCCAGCGCGTGCAGCATCTTCAGGGCAATCACCTCCACAGCGGTGGTGGCGAAAGACGAGCCGATGATGCGCGTCGCCATAATCACCCCGGCGATCAGCAGCGTGTTTTTCGCGCCGATGCGGTTAATGATCCACGGCGAGCAGAACATGATGATGGCGTTGCAAATTTCTCCCGCCGTCGTCGCAAAACCAAAGGCGCGGGTGCCCTCCTGCGGCGTGGCGAAGAAGGTTTTGAAGAAGGTGGCAAACTGCTGGTCGAAAACGTCATACACGCAGGCCACGCCGATCACGTACAGAATAAACATCCACATTCTGCGCTGGCGGAACAGGCTGAACACGGTTCTGGCGGTGATCTGCGGCTGGTTCGCGCCCAGGGCGTTCATCACCTGCGCCGTCTGGTTGGGCTTCGGCTTCGCGACCACCAGCAGCAGCATCAGCAGCAGCGCCGCCCCCGATCCCATCCAGAAAACGTACGACGGATCGATGCCGAACAGAATGCCGCCGGTTGAGGCGCACAGCCCCCAGCCGAGACAGCCGAACATGCGCGCCTTGCCGTATTCAAAGAAGCTGTTGCGGCTCACGCGCTCGATGTAGGCCTCAATCGCTCCCGACCCGGCCGAAAAGACAAAGCCGATATACAGCCCGCCGCTCAGCGCGCCCAGCCAGATATTGGTTTTCAGCAATGGCGCAAAGACGTACAGAAAGAACGGTGCGAAGAGAAACAGCAGCACCGAGATAATCCACAGCAGGTGTTTTTTCAGCCCCAGCTTGTCCGAAATCACCCCCAGCACCGGCTGGAAGGCGATAGCCGAGAGCGAAATGCAGGAGAAAACGATGCCGGTATGGGTTTTATTCAGGCCGATGATGTCCGACAGCCAGATAGGCAGAAACGGAAAGCAGGTGGCCATGATGAAGAAGTAGAGAAAGAAGAACAGCCCAAAAATCCAGAAGTTAGGGTTGTCTTTGTGGGTACAGGTTGTTGTGTTCATTATTTTTATCCTCAACGGAGGGCCGGCTACCCGGCCCGTCACCCTTACACGCGTTCCACGCCAATCAGAATGGCGGTCTCCGGATCCAGAATCGGCAGCGCAATACCCGCCTGCATCAGCCACTCACCGCTCGCCGTTTGCGGCGCGTTCATCCACGCCGGGAGCTTGCGCATGGTGTGCCCGCCCTCTCCCGTAATCTGAATATTCGGATGGTCGAGCAGCGTAACTCGGTATTGCGCGCTGGCGTCCAGCCCCGGCATGCGCAGCGGCATCATCAGGGTGTAATCCGGCATCGCGAGCTGGCTGACCATAAACAGCCCGTGCTTCCTGTCGTCGCTCACTATACCCTGCGCCAGCGTGGTGGCGTCCGGCATATCCACGCGCCACTGGGTGCCGCGGTGGATCACCTCGCGCCACTGCTTGTGCAGCGCGGCGTAATGGCGATAGCCTTCGCGCTCCTGCGCGTCCACGGTGAGCGGATCCAGCTCCAGCCCCATGTGGCCAAACAGCGCCGTCAGCCCGCGAAAGGCAATGCTGTGCTGGCGGAAGGTGGCGTGACATTTATGATGACCGATATGCGCGCCCATCACCTCCGGCGGGAAAAAGTAGCTCATGCCGCGCTGAATGGTGCTGCGCTCCAGCGCGTCGTTATTGTCGGACGCCCAGAAGCGGTGGCTGCGGGTCAGCACCTCGTAATCAATACGTCCGCCGCCGGACGAGCAGGATTCAAACTCAACGTGCGGGAAGCGCTCGCCCAGCACGTCCAGCAGGCGATAAAACTGGCGCGTCTGGGCGTCGGCGGCGGCTTTGCCGTTGTGCCCAGGCTGCACCAGCTCGCGGTTCATGTCCCACTTAACGTAGTCGACCGCATGTTCGCCCAGCAGCCAGCTCATGCGCTCCACCAGATAATCAAAGGCTTCGGGAATGTTCAGGTTAAGCACCAGCTGGTGTCGTCCGGTCGCCTGCGCGTATCCCGGCAGCGCCAGAACCCAGTCAGAATGCGCGCGGTATAAATCAGAATCCGGGTTAATCATCTCCGGCTCAACCCAGATGCCAAACTCCATGCCGAGCCGTTTAACGTGGTTAATCACCGGCGTCAGGCCGTTCGGGTATTTTTTCTCGTCCAGATACCAGTCGCCCAGCGCGGCATGGTCGTCGTTGCGGCCTTTGAACCAGCCGTCGTCGATGATAAAGCGCTCCACGCCGAGCGCCGCGGCCTCGTCGGCCATGCGCATGATGTACTTCGGATCGTGGCTGAAGTAGATCCCCTCCCAGGTGTTGAGGTGTACCGGACGCGGTTTGTTCTCCGGGAAGCGGATGATGTTGTCGCGTAGGTAGCGGTGGAACTGCTGGCTCATGCCGTTCAGCCCGTGCGCGGAGTAGCTGGCATACAGGCGCGGCGTCCAGAGCGTTTCGCCCTCGTCAATCGCCATTTCACCCGGCAGGTAGAGCGCTTCGGCCTGCATATAACGGCGGCCATCGGTTTTTGCCTCCGCGCGCAGGCGGTGGTTACCGCTCCAGCCCAGGTGCACGCCCCAGACGTCGCCGTGCATTTCGCTGAACGACGGCGTGCCCGAAATCAGCGCCGGGAAGTGTTCGTGGGAGGTTTTACCCCGACGGTTTTCGATCACAAAGCTGTCGTGCTCAAGCATGACGCGGTGCGGCTGAAATTCTCTGATCCAGCGTCCGTGGAAGGCCATTACCTCCCGCGCGCGCTCGGCCACCGGCAGCGTAACGGCGAAACGATCCACCTGCCACGCCTGCGGTTTCAGGTTGGTTAGGCCGTGGCGCACGACCAGCACGCCGCTGGCGTCCAGCGCCAGCTCGCTGGTCAGGCGCAGGCCCGCGTGTTCATCTTCTGCCGTTATCGTCAGGGTTTGCCCCTGCTGCTGCACGTCCGTGGTGCTGAAAACCGGGGAACCGTCCAGCCCCTGCCGGTGCCCCTCAATGCCGGGGGAACCAAACAGGCCGTGCCCCAGCTCGGCCATCAGCGTAACCGGTGAATCCACATCAAGCCTGCCGTTGGCCACCGGGCGCGCGAGCGTAGCGGCATTCTGCGGCGAAAAGTGCTGAAGGTGCGGCCCCCAGTAGAGAATTTCGGCGAACGGGCGCGTTTTTATTACCACGTCCACAGCGTTGCTTACGAGTCGAAATACGGAATCTTGCATCAGACATCTCCTGTCATCGGGATGTCCTGAGTGTTGATCCGAAACGTTTCGGATACAAACCAAAACGTTTCGGTTCTGTGATCGGGTTTGGAATTTTGCGTAGTTTAGGCCGTCTGGCCCGGGGAGAATTCAGGCTGCCAGAGCACCTGAAGCGTGCTGATGTCGTCGCCGTTAATCAGCTGGCGCACCATACCGGCAATCTGTTTTCCGACGCCCTGACGGGTTGACTGGATCACCGCCGCAACGTCGACATCCACAATGCTGTCCTGCGGTAAGCCGTCGTAGACCACCAGCGAGACGGCGTTTTCACCAGACAGGCGTCCCATCTGCGCCAGCGCCATTGCCGCGCCGTCGCCGTGGGTATTGCAGTCGGTGATGATGGCCGTGGGCGGCTGCGGCAGAGAGAGAAGTTCTTTCGTGGTGGCATACCCCACGCGGCGCGAAGGCGGCATGGCGCGCAGCCATTCGCTTGAAAGCCCCGCTTCCCGCAGCGCGTCGAGATAGCCCTGACGACGCTGGGTAATAAATGCCTGATTGTTGCTTTCGCCCAGCAGGGCAATGCGCTGATGGCCTTTCTCAATCAGCCAGCGGGTGGCCTGATACGTGCCGGCATAGTTGTCAAAATCGAACCACGCGTACGGCTGCGGCAGCTGGCTGCGCCCGAGCGCCAGGAACGGAAACCCGACGGCCTGAAGCTGCTCCAGGCGCGGATCGTGATCCAGCGTGTGCGCCACAATCAGCGCGTCCACGCGGCGGCTTTGCACCATGCGCATATAGCTGTGCTTGTCCGCCAGATCGTCATCGGCGATGAGCAGCAGGTCGATCTCATGTCGCGCCAGTTCGTGGCTAATTTCGCCGACCATGTCCATAAATACGCTGTTATTGAGCGGAACGGGATGGACCGGGAAAATAAGCCCGACGGCGTCAATTTTGCCCATCTTCAGGCGACGGGCAAAGGTATTAGGCCGGTAGCCACGGCGCTGGGCCTCCGCCTCCACGCGGGCGCGCGTCTCGGCAGAAACGTCATCATACCCGTTGAGGGCGCGGCTGACGGTGGTGACGGACAGCCCCAGTTCTTTAGCAATGGCTTTAAGCGACATGATTTTCCGTATCTTCGTTAGTTTTGTTCAGCCACCAGAAGCGCGTGCGTGTCTGGCTCCAGCGCCTTAAAGATATGCGGCTGGTCGGCGGAGTAGCAAATGTAATCTCCCGGACCAAGCTCTTCCGCCGCGTCGACCAGGCCAACCATCGCCCGCCCCTGCGTCACGATGATGTGTTCGACCGAGCCGGGCGGATGCGGCTGGGAAATACGGTCGGCTCCCGGCTGAGTCAGCAGCAGATAAATATCACGACGCGCGCCCGGCGGACACGCCGCCAGCAAAATAGCCTCGTAGTTCGCCTGCCCGGCGACTAATTTTGTTCCTTCGCCGCGGCGGATCACCTGCGTGGCAGGCTGCTGCGGCTCCAGAAGCCGGGCGAAGGGAATATCCAGCGCCACGCACAACGACCAGAGCGTTTCCAGGCTAGGATTGCCGTTGCCGGACTCCAGTTGAGAAAGCGTAGATTTCGCGATCCCGGCACGGCGGGCAATCTCCGCCAGCGAAAGCCCGGTTCGCAGGCGTTCCCGCACCAGGCTTTTGGCGATTACGCTGATTGGCTGCGTCATAGAAACGGCCTCTGTCTCTCTATAACGAACGAATCGTTCGTCTTGTAAAACGTTTTTGATGCGTTCATTATAATGGAAATACGTTCGATATGGCTAAAATGGTATGAAACATCACCTCTCTTGCCTGAAAGGCGACACGATAAAAGCGATTGTCCTGGTCTGCCTCGCGGTGGGCGTGGTCGGCATGTCCTACGGCTCGCTGGCGATGGCCTACGGCTTCCCGCTCTGGGTGCCGTTTGTCCTCTCCCTCACCGTGCTGGCGGGCGCGTCTGAATTTATGTTTATCGGCATCGTGGCGAGCGGCGGCAACCCGCTGGCGGCGGCCGCTGCGGGTTTACTGGTGAACGCCCGCCACGTGCCGTTCGGCGTAACGGTGCGCGACCTGGTGGGCAAGCGCGGCCTGAGCCTTTTGGGCTGCCATATCATGAACGATGAAAGCGTGGTGTTCGGCCTGTCGCAAAAAACCGCCGAGCAGCGAAAGGCGGCCTACTGGCTGTGCGGCTTAGGCGTGGCGATCGTCTGGCCGCTGGGGGCGGTGCTGGGCGCACTGGTCGGCACGCTGCTGCCTGCCCCGGAAACCATCGGGCTGGACGCGGTGTTTCCGGCGATCCTGCTGGCGCTAGTGGTACCGGCATTTAAAAACCGCACCACGCTTGTCCGCGCCTGCAGCGGCGCGGCGCTGTCGCTGGCCGCCGTGCCGTTCGCTCCGGTGGGCTTACCGGTACTGCTCTCTTTACTCGGCCTCGCCGCGAGGAAAAAATAATGGACAACATGACGGTCTTTATTGTCGGCATCGCCATTTTATCTGCGGGAACCTATCTGATGCGTCTTGGCGGAGCCAAACTCGGCAGCCGGCTGGCGCTTTCTGAACGCTCGCAGGCGCTGCTTTCAGATGCGGCCACGGTGCTGCTGTTCTCCGTCGCGCTGGCGACAACGTTTTATGAAGGGGAACATTTTGCCGGGATGGCGCGCGTGCTGGGCGTGGGATTCGCGGTGTTTCTGGCCTGGCGCAAAATGCCCTTAATCGTGGTGATCGTGGCGGCTGCGGTGGTGACGGCGCTGCTGCGCCTGGCAGGAATAGAGTAAAAAAGCCCGACAGCACGCGACCGTCGGGCAAGGCGGCGTTTACTGCGCCGCGAGGGTAACGTAATTCACCGTCAGCATTTCTTCGAGCTCCGCCGTATTGCCCGTCTTAAACGCGTTATCGTTAAGATAAGTGACCACGGAGAGCGTAACGACCAGCTGTTTGCCCGCCACCTCGCTGCCGTTCACCGCCACGAGAGACATATCCGGCGGCAGCACGACCTCCGCCGCGCCCGCGGTTATCTGCACCGATCCGCGCGGCACGGCTGCCAGCTGCACGGCACCATTATCCATGCGGGCCTCTTTCGCCGTGATTTTCAGCACGCCGCTGTCGCTGAAGCGATACGCCTTATTTCCCCGGGCCGGGCCGTCCACCTGCAAGCGGATCCTGCGCGCCTCCGGGCAGATGGCCGACACCTGGATCTCACGCTCTGACGAGGCGTAGCCCCGGTACGTTTTTCCGCCAATATCCGTGCTGACCTCGCGCATCGTCTCCCGACGCAGGAGGCCATTATTGATACTCTTTACTGAAGAAACGACCTGACACTCCTCTTCTGCCAGGACGGAGGGAGCATGGCTGAGGGCGACGCAAGCCAGCAGCAGTAAACACGTGCGACGAATAATCAGAGACATTTTCCGTTTATCTCCTCGTAGAATTGAGTGGGGTCCGCTTCCGTTAAGCTAAAGCTCAGCGAGCAGCGGCCAGTATCCTGCTTCGCATACAGCGTCTGGCTGGCGGAAATATCATTCAGGAAGATGATGCCGTCCTCCGGTGCAGAGGTGACGTACTCCCCTTTGCCGTTCACAACGGAGACGCCTTTCGGTAACGGCGTGCCGTCCGCGCGCGTAATGTTCAGCAGCACGCGGCGCTGGCTCAGGGTGGTGAACTTCCAGTGAGCAAATGCCCCGTGGGAGGCCTTCAGCGACGCGTGGCCGTTGCTGACGTCCAGGTTGCCCGGCAGGCTTTGGGTATCTATCTCAACCGTACTTTCGCTAAACGGCGTCAGGGCGGGGACAACCGCTCTGCCCCATTTGTCCGTCCAGACGTTTCCGCGCGGGGTGCCGATCGCCACTCCGGCAACGGGCTTGTCCAGCGCCACAACCGCATAGGTATCCGTCACCGGATAGGGAGAGAAGGTGACGCCATCACCGTGTGCGACAATGCCGCCGCTCAGCGCGATCGAGGAGTTACGGTTGCTTTCATTGTCACCGCCAATCCCTAACGCGAGCGTGGTGTAGTGGAGGTTACTGTTCAGCGAACCATCCCAGCTGGTTACGCTGTCGTCGCGATCCTGAGAGGCGCCCACCGTGTAGGTATTTTCATCGTTAAGTGACCCCATGGCGCGGGTGCCGTAAGAGGCTTTGCCCTCGTTTTCACGATACCAGCTGTTGGTGGATACGCCGGAGCGGCCCAGAGGCACAGAGACGTTCACGTAAAACATATCGCTGTCGCTGGCGTACTTATCACCGTGGCTGATGTCTGACTCCCAGTTTACGCTGACGTTGAAATAGCGGAACGACCGGGACCATGACGAAATGACGCGGCGGCTGTCGTATCCGCTGTTCCAGGTCTGGTTGTTGTAATAGCTCAGCGAGAAACGGCCCAGCGTCGTGTTAGCCCAGCTTACGCCAACGTTGGTGTCGTATTTCGTGGTCGAGTAATCGTCGTCGTCGCTGTAAAGCTCCTGCATTTCGCGGTACTTCGGCGTACCGTAGCTCCCGCCAAGGGACAGGCCGAGCCCCCACGGCAATGCGTAGCCGACATCCAGCGTGGTTTTGTTGCCATCGGTCTGCGAAAGGTTATCAATAGAGCCGAGAAAGCCCAGCGAGGCGTACATATGCTGCATCGGCACGGTGTCAACGTTGGCGGAGAAGCCGTAATAGTGGTTATCCGCCATCACCATGCCGGCGAGAAAGTTCATCCGGTTGTTGATAGACCAGCCGTTTGACGCGGCGACAATCCACGGCTGCGTAAAGCTCGTCTCCATGTCCTCCGCACGCCCGACGGCCAGGGAAAAGCCCGGCGCGCGGCCCACGTGGTTGCTACGGAAGGTGCTGGCGGCGACCGTGAAATGGCTTTCGCTGCCGTCGGTTTCCGCCACCGTGACGCTTAAATCCGTATTCAGGTTGGCAATGGGTACATCGCTTAAGGTGAACGGCCCGGCCGGCACCAGCGTGGAGAAAATCAGCTGTCCGCCCTGGCGAATGTCCACGCGCGCCTGGGCGTTGCGGGCAATACCGCTGACCTCAATGCCGCTGCTATAGCCCGGCTGAAGGGCGTTATCCGGCATCATCTGTACGCCATAAATGCCCGGCATACTGAAGCGGCTGTTGGCGATGTTAATTTGCCCCCCCTGAACCATCACGCCGTAGTCGGTAAAGGTGCGCTGTGCATAGGTGTAAAGCGATTCGCTCTCGAAGTCCATGCCGCTGCCGTCGCTGATAAACTGCGAGCTGCGCACAATCCAGTCGCCTGCGTTAAAGCCAAACTCAAACGAAGACTGAAAGCGATCGGATTTATCATCATCGAAGTCGTAATGGGTGCCGAACATGGAGTAGTTCAGCATAGCCGCGCGTCCGCCGCGCACGTCTGCCACCTGGCGGCCGCTTTCCGGGTTAATGGCCTCCGGTGGAACAACCAGTGAAATTTCGTCGACGTCCGTTGAAGTGACGACCGTTGCGTTTTTCCAGTACTGGTGAAGTAAGGGGCAGGTTTCGCGCTTGAGTTTTTTATATAACCCGGCGGCGTCCAGAAATTCGCTATCAATACAGGGAAGACCTTCATCATTAAACTTCACGGGCATAATGCCGCGCTTTTTGCCGTTAATTACCACGGTGACATTATGATAGCCCGGTATAAATCGCGGGGAGACGGCATAATAGTCAGCAATTGCCGGATCGAGGCCACTCTGTTTTAACGCTTCGGTATCGAAAAACGCTCTTGCCAGCTCCATAGCGGGCGCTGTAGCTGGAAGAATTTCTGCACGAATGCCGAACGCCACCGCGCTCAGGCAAAATGCCAGCACGCCTGTTTTACAGGTAGAAATTATCATGGCCACTCCGTCTGTTATTATTTTAATTCAGCAACGTAAGAACCGGCTTTATAGCCAAAGCGGGTGGCAGGGTACATTTCTACCTTGTCATTCTGCCCTGATATTGTGTTTTCTGACGTCGCTATCATCGTCTGGCCGGGAAGAATATAGCTTTTATCGAATTTGACCTTAATTCGTGACGGTAATAACGTGGCGTGTTGCTCCATACGCACCACATAAGGAGTATCGTTTACCACCGTCAGGCTGCCGTTTTTAATCTGCCAGAGCAGATCTTTCCAGGGCTCCATATTCACGTCGAGACCTGCCGGGCGAATAATGACGGGCAGATTCTGGCTGAAAACCATTTTCACTTTATTCTGCTCTCGTTGCGGAATAGTGGAAAAGATGACGCGCTTTAAGTGTTCAGTTTTTAATTTTTCCGCGCTGTCTTTTAAGACAAAGCGTACGCGCTGCGTTTTTCCGGCATTTACGCGCACCACCGGTTGAGTGACAACCACGCCGGGTTTTGGATCGTCCGGCAAATCGACAATGCGGGTATAAAGAAGCTGGGCGGTATCGTCGCTATTTTTCACATCCATGCTCGCTCCCCGCTCGTCTTCGTTAATTAACAGCAGAGAAGTTTCTGGCACCATACCGGCGGCAAACGTCTGCAACGACGAAAAGAGGCAAATGCAGAGCAACGTTTTTTTAGAAAGAATCATAATATTAGTCCGTTAATATTGATGGAAGCTGCTCCCCGGTTCTGAGGAGCAGTAAATTATCAGCAGGGCGATAATCAGAGGTAAACCAGCTCTACGTTGGTTAAACCGTCCAGCGTCACCTCATCCGTGACGTTTAAATCGTTGGTTGGGTTAATTGTGGCCTCAACAGCAACCTTAAAGTTGATTTTACTTTGTGCTGAAAGCACAGCACTAGAGCGATCTGTACCAAATCCATAAACTTCACGATTATCACTGGTGATTTGCATATACTCACTACCTTTATATGCCCAGCCGTTACCCCCATCTAAACTAAACATTGGATAAAGTGAGTCACCCGCATCGTTGGTATTAGCACCTTGAGTGTTTAATAACGCTAATGCATAGGCACCAATTTTTTTACCGTTATACATTCCCAGACCAAAGGTAAATGCTGGGGAGCCATATAACGTCTTCATCGTGATAAGATCTGTTGGGGAAGAGTCGTCACGCGAATCGGTAAACTTCACCGCAACACGCGTAGCTTCTTCACAGGTAATGGTAACGGGAATTTCTTTCGTTTCCGTCAACGGGGTTGCACTTGTCGAATTCAGAGAGGAAACTTTCATGGTACCAAAGTCAGCAACACCGCCGCCGCTTGGGAAGGCTGGGGTACAGGATGACGGAAGAATTTTACCTGTTACTTTAATATCAATGCTTTGTGCAGCCATGGCTGAATTAACCAACATGGCTAACACGGTAACCAGCATTGTTTTTTTGATATGAGCGTTCATCTATTTTCCTTAGCACTATATTGCTCCCATAACCTGAACTGAGGAGCAGTGAATTATCAGCAATGTGATAATCAGAGGTAAACCAGCTCTACGTTGGTTAAACCGTCCAGCGTCACTTCATCCGTAACGTTTAAATCGTTGGTTGGGTTAATTGTGGCGCTCACAGCAACCTTAAAGTTAATCTTGCTTTCTGCAGAAGGCGCGCCACTCGTTTTATCTGAAGTAAAGGCATATATTTCATAATTGTCACTGTTGATTTGCATATAGTCGGCGCCTCTAACAACCCAGCCTTTTCCGCCATCTATACTCGCCAATGGATAAAGCGGGTCACCATTACCGTTAGTGTTTGCGCCCTGGTTGCGGAATAACGCTAATGCATAGGCACCTATTTTTTTATCGTTATACATTCCCAGACCAAACACAGAATTTGGTGAGCCTACAAAACCATTACCTATTTTGACACTTTCTGTTGGGGAGGAGTCGTCACGCGCATCGGTAAACTTCACCGCAACACGCGTGGCTTCTTCGCAGGTAATGGCAACGGGGATTTCTTTCAACTCCGTCAGCGGCGTCATGCTGGTCGAATTGAGAGATGAAACTTTCATGGTACCGAAGTCAGCAATACCGCCGCCGCTTGGGAAGGCTGGGGTACAGGATGACGGAAGAATTTTACCGGTGACCTTAATATCAATGCTTTGTGCAGCCATAGCCGTATTAACCGACATCGCTAACGCTGTGGCCAGCACTCCTTTTTTGATAAGCGCGTTCATTCAATTTCCTTATTAAGGTGAAGTACAAATAAAGCCAAACACCAACATTTGACCAAAGGGTTAGAAAATCAATATTAATTGCAGGAAAATACCAGCATCAATAACCCCTATCAATTATCTGCTTCATCTTTAGGATTAACGCCTGAGGAATTCCTTAATTATTAAGATCAATCATTTGGAAAATGAATATGACAAGCAAGAAAATTGCTTCAGGTGAGAAAAAGCATAGATTTAAATAATATTATCGCCAACCTGGCCAGAAATATTATTTTAGAGGTTTATTTAACGACGAAGGATAAACAGAAGAGACAATAAAGCGGAAATAAGGAGAGGTAAAGCCTTTGGCAGCAATATTTAATTTACACCTGTCCCCGCTCCGAAGAGCGAGGGACAGTGGCAATACGGCTTATTTGTTCAGTTCAGCGGTCATGTGCACGCGGTTACCGGTGAACGCCTGGGTAATTTTGTAGGATGACGCGCCCGCTTCCTGAGCCTGTGCGGCGATTTTCGCTTCTGCACCATCCAGCGTGGAGGCGGAAGCGGTGACGGTCTGTGCAGCGAAAGAACCGAATGAAGCAGCCAGAGCGATTACAGCGACAAAAGTTTTGATGCTTTTCATGATTTAAACCCTTTCGTTAAGTTGTTTAGGTAAGGCACCGTGCCTTGATGAGATAAATATTAGTCCTCATCCCGTTCAACTGATAGCGGAAGGATTTGCTATTATCATTCAAAATTACTGATTAACTATTAACCGCTGTGGATGGGTATAAATCGTCGCCCTTCCCGGCTTGCAGAAACCCACCAGCGTCAGGTTGCAGCGCTCCGCCACTTCCACCGCCAGCGTGGTTGCCGCCGACACCGCAAACAGGATCTCTACCCCGCACATCGCGGACTTTTGCACCATCTCATAGCTGGCGCGGCTGGAAACCAGTGCCGCGCCCTGCTGCCAGAGCGTGCTTTCCCGTGCGCGGCGGCCTAACAGCTTATCCAGCGCCACGTGACGGCCCACATCTTCATGACCGCCCGCAATATCCCCGGACGGCAAAACCCACGCCGCCGCGTGCGTACAGCCGCTGAGCTGGCCGACAGGCTGCACGTCGTTCAGGTGCCCGAGCGCCCGGTCAAGATGCGCCAGATTAAACGTCTGGGTAAACGGCAGCGGGACAATGGGCTTGCCGATATCGTTAAGCTGTTCAACGCCGCACACGCCGCAGCCGGTTCGTCCGGCCAGCGCGCGGCGGCGCGCTTTCAGCCCCATAAAGCGACGGCTGGAGAGCTCGATTTGCACTTCAAGACCGTTGCAGGCCTGCACGACGTCCATGCCGTAGATCTCCTGCGGATGCGCAATGATGCCTTCCGAGAGGGAAAAACCAATGGCGAACAGCTCAAGATCTTTCGGCGAGGCCATCATCACCACGTGCGAAATACCGTTGTACACCAGGGCAACGGGAACTTCTTCCGCCAGAAAATCCGGCGTGGCATGCGAAATGTGGGGCGGTCTGTGCACCGACAGTTCCACGATGCCCGCAGGCAGTGGCGACGCGTGGGTAGCACGGTTTTGTTTAGACACAACGATATTCCTGAACAACCACGGAAGTGAGCCTGCTATTGCAGCATAAATCACAGGCGATACGCATAGTATGGATCAACTTTTCAGCAGCCATTTTCGACAAGTTTACCTACTCACTTGGGAGCGGTGCAACCTGCCTCCTGCTACACCCCTTTAACATGCAGGGTTAATATTGTGATTGATATCACATTTTATAATCAATGGAGTGATAATACGTTCACTTTGTTTTAACGCCGTTGGAACAGGCGTACCGACATTGTGGTATTCTGGGCATATCCCTCGGAGACATGAGGGATTAACGCAAATTTTTCTCCTTTGCGGTCCATTCTCAATCGCGAAGTAAAAACTACATATATAAGCAATGTCGAACAAGGAGTGACCCATGCAGGTCAGCAGAAGGCAGTTCTTTAAGATCTGCGCTGGCGGTATGGCAGGCACCACGGCGGCGGCACTGGGCTTTGCGCCCGGCGTAGCGCTGGCGGAAACGCGGCAGTACAAACTGCTGCGTACCCGCGAAACCCGTAACACCTGTACGTACTGCTCCGTCGGCTGTGGGCTGTTGATGTATAGCCTCGGCGACGGTGCGAAAAACGCCAAAGCATCTATCTTCCATATCGAAGGCGACCCGGATCACCCGGTCAACCGCGGCGCGCTGTGCCCGAAAGGGGCCGGTCTGGTGGACTTTATCCACTCCGAAAGCCGCCTCAAATTCCCGGAATACCGCGCGCCTGGCTCCGACAAGTGGCAGCAAATTAGCTGGGAAGAGGCGTTTGACCGCATCGCAAAACACATTAAAGAAGACCGCGATGCCAACTTTATTGAGAAAAACGCCGATGGCGTCACGGTTAACCGCTGGCTCTCCACCGGGATGCTGTGTGCTTCAGCGTCCAGTAACGAAACCGGTTATTTAACCCAGAAATTCACGCGCGCACTCGGCATGCTCGCGGTCGACAACCAGGCGCGTGTCTGACACGGACCAACGGTAGCAAGTCTTGCTCCAACATTTGGTCGCGGTGCGATGACCAACCACTGGGTCGACATCAAGAACGCCAACCTTATCGTGGTGATGGGCGGTAACGCCGCTGAAGCGCACCCTGTCGGGTTCCGCTGGGCGATGGAAGCCAAAATCCACAACGGTGCGAAACTTATTGTGATCGATCCCCGCTTTACGCGTACGGCGTCAGTGGCGGATTTCTACACCCCTATTCGTTCAGGTACTGACATCACTTTCCTGTCAGGCGTATTGCTGTACCTGATGACCAACGAAAAATATAACCGCGAATACACCGAAGCCTATACCAACGCCAGCCTGATCGTGCGCGAGGATTACCACTTCGAAGATGGTCTGTTCAGCGGATATGACGCCGAAAAACGCAGATACGACAAAACCAGCTGGAACTACGAGCTGGACGAAAACGGCTTTGCGAAGCGCGACACCACCCTGCAACACCCGCGCTGCGTGTGGAACCTGCTGAAAGAGCACGTTTCCCGCTATACGCCGGACGTTGTGGAAAACATCTGCGGAACGCCGAAGGCGGACTTCCTGAAGGTCTGCGAGCTGATTGCGGAAACCAGCGCGAAAGATAAAACCGCGTCGTTCCTGTACGCGCTCGGCTGGACGCAGCACTCCATCGGCGCGCAGAACATCCGCACCATGGCGATGGTTCAACTGCTGCTCGGCAACATGGGGATGGCAGGCGGCGGCGTGAACGCCCTGCGCGGCCACTCCAACATTCAGGGTCTGACCGACCTCGGCCTGCTGTCGCAAAGTCTGACGGGTTACATGAACCTGCCAAGCGAGAAACAGACCGACCTGCAAACCTACCTGACGGCCAGCACGCCAAAACCGCTGCTCGAGGGCCAGGTGAACTACTGGGGCAACTATCCGAAGTTCTTCGTCTCGCTGATGAAAGCCTTCTACGGCGACAAGGCGACGGCGGAAAACAGCTGGGGCTTTGACTGGCTGCCGAAGTGGGACAAAGGTTACGACGTACTCCAGTACTTCGAGATGATGCACCAGGGCCAGGTCAACGGCTACATCTGCCAGGGCTTCAACCCTGTGGCGTCGTTCCCGAACAAGAACAAGGTTGTCGAGTCTCTGTCGAAGCTGAAGTTCCTGGTGACCATTGACCCGCTCAATACCGAAACCTCGACCTTCTGGCAGAACCACGGTGAATCGAACGACGTCGATCCGTCGAAAATTCAGACCGAAGTGTTCCGTCTGCCGTCCACCTGCTTCGCGGAAGAGAACGGTTCTATCGTCAACTCCGGCCGCTGGCTGCAGTGGCACTGGAAAGGCGCGGACGCCCCGGGCATCGCCATGAACGACGGCGAGATCCTGGCCGGTATCTTCTTACGTCTGCGTAAGATGTACGCGGCTGAAGGCGGCGCGAATCCTGAACCGGTTCTGAACATGACCTGGAACTACTCGACGCCAGAAAACCCAGCGCCGGAAGAAGTGGCGATGGAGAGCAACGGTAAGGCGCTGGCGGACGTTATCGACCCGGCTACCGGTGCGGTTCTGGCGAAGAAAGGCGATCAGCTCAGCACCTTCGCGCACCTGCGCGATGACGGTACCACCTCAAGCGGCTGCTGGATTTTTGCCGGTAGCTGGACGCCGAAAGGCAACCAGATGGCCAACCGCGACAACGCCGACCCGTCGGGTCTGGGCAATACGCTCGGCTGGGCATGGGCGTGGCCGCTGAACCGCCGCATCCTCTATAACCGCGCCTCCGCTGACCCGCAGGGCAACCCGTGGGATCCGAAGCGTCAGCTGCTGAAGTGGGACGGCGCGAAATGGGGCGGCGTGGATATTCCGGACTACAGCACTGCCGCACCGGGCAGCGATGTCGGGCCGTTTATCATGCAGCCTGAAGGAATGGGCCGTCTTTTTGCTATCGACAAGATGGCGGAAGGACCTTTCCCGGAACACTACGAGCCGTTTGAAACGCCGCTGGGCACTAACCCGCTGCACCCGAACGTGGTCTCTAACCCGGCAGCCCGTATCTTCAAGGGCGACTTTGAAGCGCTGGGTAAAAAGGACAAGTTCCCGTACGTGGGTACTACCTACCGTCTGACCGAGCACTTCCACTACTGGACCAAGCACGCGCTGCTTAACGCCATCGCGCAGCCGGAACAGTTTGTGGAGATCGGCGAGAAGCTGGCGAACAAGCTCGGCATTGCCCATGGCGATACCGTGAAGGTCTCCTCCAACCGTGGCTATATCAAAGCCAAGGCGGTGGTGACCAAGCGTATTCGCACGCTGAACGTTCACGGTCAGCAGGTGGATACCATCGGTATTCCGATCCACTGGGGCTATGAGGGCGTGGCGAAGAAAGGGTTCATTGCGAACACCCTGACGCCGTTCGTCGGCGATGCGAACACGCAGACGCCGGAGTTTAAGGCCTTCCTCGTGAACGTGGAAAAGGTGTAACGGAGACGACTTATGGCTTATCAATCTCAGGATATTATCCGTCGTTCCGCGACTAACGGTTTCACGCCCGCGCCTCAGGCGCGGGACCATCAGCAGGAAGTGGCTAAGCTTATCGACGTAACCACCTGTATCGGCTGTAAAGCCTGTCAGGTGGCCTGTTCGGAGTGGAACGACATCCGTGACGAAGTGGGTCACAACGTTGGGGTGTACGACAACCCGGCGGACCTGACCGCCAAGTCCTGGACGGTAATGCGCTTCTCGGAAGTGGAGCAGAACGACAAACTGGAATGGCTTATCCGCAAAGACGGCTGTATGCACTGTGCGGATCCGGGCTGCCTGAAGGCGTGTCCGTCAGAAGGGGCTATCATTCAGTATGCCAACGGTATCGTCGACTTCCAGTCCGAGCAGTGCATTGGCTGCGGCTACTGCATCGCGGGCTGTCCGTTCGACGTGCCGCGCATGAACCCGGAAGACAACCGCGTCTACAAATGTACGCTGTGTGTTGACCGCGTAAACGTCGGCCAGGAGCCAGCGTGCGTGAAGACCTGCCCGACGGGCGCTATCCACTTTGGCTCCAAAGAGGATATGAAGACGCTGGCGGCCGAGCGCGTGGACGAGCTGAAAACCCGTGGTTACGATAACGCTGGCCTGTACGATCCGGCCGGGGTTGGCGGCACGCACGTGATGTACGTGCTGCACCATGCCGACAAGCCGAATCTGTATCACGGCCTGCCGGAGAACCCGGAAATCAGCGCCACCGTGAAGTTCTGGAAAGGCATCTGGAAACCGCTGGCAGCGGTCGGTTTTGCTGCCACCTTTGCAGCGAGCATCTTCCACTACGTCGGTGTTGGTCCGAACCGCGCGGAAGAGGAAGACGACAACCTGCATGAAGAGAAAGACGAGGTGCGCAAATGAGAAAACGTGACACCATCGTGCGCTACACCGCGCCGGAACGTATCAACCACTGGGTCACCGCCTTCTGCTTCATGCTGGCGGCGATAAGCGGGCTGGGGTTCTTCTTCCCGTCCTTCAACTGGCTGATGCAGATACTGGGTACGCCGCAGCTGGCGCGCATCCTTCACCCGTTCGTGGGTGTGGTGATGTTTGCCTCGTTTATCATCATGTTTTTCCGCTACTGGCACCATAACCTAATCAATCGGGATGATATCTTTTGGGCGAAGAATATTCGTAAGATCGTCGTCAACGAGGAAGTAGGTGATACCGGGCGTTATAACTTCGGCCAGAAATGCGTATTCTGGGCGGCGATTATCTTCCTGGTCCTGTTGCTGGTGAGCGGCGTGATCATCTGGCGTCCGTATTTTGCGCCTGCTTTCTCAATCCCGGTGATCCGATTTGCGCTGATGCTGCATTCATTTGCCGCAGTAGCGTTAATTGTGGTTATCATGGTGCATATTTACGCCGCCCTTTGGGTGAAAGGCACCATTACCGCGATGGTGGAAGGATGGGTAACCAAAACGTGGGCGAAGAAACATCACCCGCGCTGGTACCGTGAAGTCCGCCAGAAACAGGAAAAGTCATCTGAATGAGTATTCGCATAATCCCGCAAGATGAGCTGGGGTCGAGCGAGAAACGTACGGCGGAGTATATTCCGCCGTTGTTATTCCCCAGACTCAAGAACCTCTACAACCGCCGCGCAGAGCGCCTGCGCGAGCTGGCAGAGAACAACCCGCTGGGCGATTTTCTGCGTTTTGCCGCGCTGGTAGCCCATGCGCAGGAAGTGGTGCTGTACGACCACCCGCTGCAAATGGACCTCACCGCACGCATCAAAGAAGCCAACGAGCAGGGCAAGCCGCCGCTGGACATTCACGTCCTGCCGCGCGACAAGCACTGGCATAAGCTGCTGCATTCGCTGATTGCCGAGCTGAAGCCCGAGATGAGCGGCACGGCGCTGGCGGTCATTGAGAACCTGGAAAAAGCCTCCGATCAGGAGCTGGAAGAGATGGCGAGCGCGCTGTTCGCGTCCGACTTCTCGCTGGTGAGCAGCGATAAAGCGCCGTTCATCTGGGCCGCGCTATCGCTCTACTGGGCGCAAATGGCGAGCCTGATCCCGGGTAAAGCCCGCGCCGAATACGGCGAAGCGCGCCAGTTCTGTCCGGTGTGTGGCTCAATGCCTGTTTCCAGCATGGTACAGATCGGCACCACTCAGGGGCTGCGCTATCTGCACTGCAACCTGTGTGAAACCGAGTGGCACGTGGTGCGCGTGAAGTGCAGCAACTGCGAGCAGACTCGCGATCTGAACTACTGGTCGCTGGAAAATGAAGACGCGGCGGTGAAGGCCGAAAGCTGCGGCGACTGCGGAACCTACCTGAAGATTCTGTATCAGGAAAAAGACCCGAAAGTCGAAGCGGTGGCCGACGATCTCGCCTCGTTGATTCTGGACGCCAAAATGGAGCAGGAGGGCTTTGCCCGTAGCTCTATCAACCCGTTCCTGTTCCCGGGTGAAGGGGAGTAATCTCCACCAAAGCCCGGTGAGCCTCTGTGCAGCCGGGCTAATTACTGCGATAGCGCAGGGATGACATGTTGAGGGTCGTTAGCTATGGCGCGCAACAGCGCTTTAGCCGGGCCTGTTGGCGAGCGTCTGCCTTGCTCCCAGTTACGCAACGTATCAACGCTGACCGAGATTAAGTTCGCGAATTTACTCTGCGACAACCCGGACGCCTGGCGAATTTCTTTGATTTTCATCGCATCGATTTGAAAGGTGCGCGACGGCGCACGTTGGCCTCTGGCAATCTCGTTCATTTGCGCAATGCTATGGGTTAATCGCTCAAATAGCGCCTTATCCATTTACCACCTCTCAATCATCTTTTTCAGAATGGCTTTCTCCCCCGCGGACAGGTCATCTTTGATCCCTTTGCGGTAGATAAGCAGCAGCCTGATTTCAAACTCGCGCGTACGGTGAAAATAAATAAACCTTACTCCACCACGCTTTCCCGGGCCCCCTGAAAGCCAGCGAATCTTTCGCAGGCCTCCCGTATTCTGGATCAGATCGCCATAATCAGGTTGCGTTGCCAGAAAAACCTGGAGCTTATGGTATTCGTCGTCATCCAGTAACGTTTTGACGTCTTCTGTGAAGATATCCGTTTCAATGAATAGCATAAAATATACGCCATTGGCTTAGAGTAACACATCTCCAATGTACGTCAATGACGTACCCCTGTGAGAAATACGTTATTGAGATTTCGGTAACTTATCCATTGAATTCAATGAATGAAGCAGGATTTTGCGACCCTTTTTCCAGATCTCAGTTTTCACTCAAGTTGATTGTTTTCTTCCGAATTAATACAGGTTATAAGACTGTGTATGCATACAGCTAAAGGACATAACCATGGCTCTGGAAAAGGGTATTGATAAGCTTGTACAGGGATTTATTGCAGCAGGGCGGCCTTCATCGCGAAAGCAGAGTATTGATGACCGGAGAGCCGGGTATGTAGCCAGTACGGCGCTGGCCGGGAAGACAGAAACGCGCGTTCAGGTTGAAACGTTTGTTCTTGAGGAGATGACCTTTAGGATCTTTTCGCCTCTCAATGCTCCTGAAGCGTTACCTTCTGCCCTCTACTATCATGGCGGTTGTTTTGTTAGCGGTGGGTTTGAAACCCATGATAATCAGCTTCGTCAGCTGGCGTTTTACGGTAACTGCCGGGTCATTGCGGTTCAGTACAGACTCGCACCCGAACATACGTTCCCCGCTGCGCATGACGACGCAGAAAGAGCGGCGGATCTAGTCTGGCAAAACGCAGAGAAATTAGGCGTGGATGAAAACCGGATTACGCTTTGTGGAGACAGTGCGGGAGGCCATCTTGCGCTGGTAACCGCGCTTCGGCTCAAGGCCAAAGGTCTCTGGGAGCCGGCGCAGCTCATTCTTATCTACCCCATGCTCGACGCCACGGCCAGCTTTGAAAGCTATACCCTCAACGGCATGGATTATGTGATTACGCGCGATACCCTTCTGAGTGGCTATGAAATGTATCTGGCTGGAGCCGATCGTCAGCATCCTGAAATCAGCCCCCTGTGGCGGGAAGACTTTAGCGGTCTGCCGCAGGTTCACATTATTACCGCTGAGTATGATCCGCTATGCGATGAAGGTGAGGCGCTTTTTCAGCGCCTCACGAAGCAGGGAGTTAAGTGTACCGCTCAGCGATGGCTGGGTGTTATTCATGGCTTCATTCAGCTTGGCGGGGTTAGCCAGTCAGCGCGAGATGTTTTACGGGATATCGCCTGGCGAATTAATCAAGCCAGACGCTAGCAAAGAGGAGATTACTCCTCCTCGTTTCCGCCCTCTTCATACGCGCCATACGGCTTAGCGGGAAGCACGATATAGGTGCCTTCAAACACCGCGCCCGGGGTTTCATCCCCGAACAGCTCGACCTGCATCTGCACGCGTGCCTTACGGCCGCGCGCCAGACGGTCGAGATCGCCACCCAGCGCGCCCAGGTCAGCCACCGCGCTCGGCTTGCCGCTGATCGGCGCGCTGTAGCGGATATGGGCATCGGCGAGAATAATAGTGCCGCCCAGATGACGCTCGCGCAGCATGAGCCAGATCAGCCCCCAGCCGGTGAGCGTGGCCAGCGAAAACAGGCTGCCGGCAAACAGGGTATGGTGCGGGTTCTGATTGCCCGTTTCCGGCATGGTGGTGATGAATTTTTGCCCGGTATATTGCTGAATGCGCACGCCCATTTTTTCACTGAGCGGGATATGTTGATACCAGGCCTGCTGGAGCTGCCCGCACCAGTCGGCGCGATGGAGAATGTCATCGAGCGTGGCGATGGGTTTGATCATTAAAAAGTGACGGATCGGCGTGGTTTGCGGGGCGGCGATTTCCCCCTGATTCACAAAACCGAGCTTAGCAAAGAACTCGACGGCGTCTTCGCGGGCGCTACAGGTCACGCGCTTCACTCCTTCCTGACGGGCGACGGATTCCAGCGTCATCGCCATCAGCGTGCCGAGGCCTTTGTCCTGAACGGAGGGGTGAACGGCCATAAAGCGAATAGAGGCTTCGTTGTCGGCGTTGATATACAGACGCCCCACGGCGACGAGGTTACCCTCTTCATCAACCACCATCTGGTGATGCGCCATTGCATCCCAGGCGTCGCGTTCAGATCCTTTCGGCTGATGTAATGGCTTGCGCAGCATTTCCCAGCGGAAATGGTAATAAGCGTCTAATTCTTCTTCCGTTTGCGGTACTCGAAGGTGATACATAGCTGTACTCTCTCTTGTTACCCGCGGCCAGGCCGCCAGTTGGCTCATACCTGGAGCCAGAACGTGACGGGGCCATCGTTTACCAGCGATACCTGCATATCCGCAGCGAATCGTCCGGTTTGTGTAGGCATTTCCTGTTGGCGACAGCGCTCAACAAAATATTCGTAAAGGGCTTCTGCGCGATCCGGGGCCGCGCCTTTTGAGAAACTCGGGCGCATGCCGCGTTCGGTATCGGCGGCCAGCGTAAACTGGGAGACCACCAGCACGCTGCCGCCAGCCTGCTGGACGTTCAGGTTCATCTTGCCCTCCGCATCGCTGAAAATGCGGTAGCCCAGCACGCGCTCGCACAGGCGGTTGGCTTTTTGCTCGTCGTCATCCTTTTCGACACCCAGGAGCACCAAAAGTCCTGGGCCGATTTCACCCGTCACCACATCCGCCACGGTGACGCTGGCACGGGTTACGCGCTGAATTAATGCAATCATGGTTGGTCTGCTTCTTGTTGTTTTTCAGCTTCTGCTGCTTTTTTGAGTTCCCGGTAGACCCCGAGAGTGACAGTTATTTCCGCACCAAGCAAGACGATACACCACGTCCAGTAGACCCAGACAAACAAAATGGGGATCACCGCCAGCACGCCGTAAATCAGCTGATAGGAGGGGAACATGGTGATATAAAGCGCGAATCCTTTCTTGCCCAGCTCAAAGAGCAACGCCGCCACCAGCGCGCCGATAACCGCGTCCCGGTTGGGTACGCGGATAGTCGGCACTACGCTGTAAAGCAGCCAGAACGAGAGCCACGACAGGATCAGCGGGAAGATGCGCAGCACGTTATCAATCACGCTGTTTAAATCGCTCGCCCAGCGCAGCGAAAGAAGATAAGAGCTGATGGCCAGGCTTGCCCCCGCCAGCAACGGGCCGAGGGTTAAAATCATCCAGTAGACGGCAAAGGAATACACCTTAGGCCGGACTTTTTTACTCCGCCAGATGGCGTTGAGCGCGCTGTCGATGGAATACATCAGCAGCAGCGCGGTGACGATAAGCCCGCACGCCCCCACTGCCGTCATCTTGCTGGAGTTAGCCACAAACTGTTCTATGTAGTTCTGGATAACGTCGCCGGTGGCAGGAATAAAGTTCGCGAAAACGAAGTGGCGAAGCTGCATGCTCACATCGGCAAACATCGGAAACGCGGAAAAAAGCGCAAAAACCACCGCCACCAGCGGCACCAGCGAGAGCAACGACACGTAGGCGAGATTGCCCGCCAGCGTGGTCATGTTGTCCTCATCGATGCGGTGCCAGAGGAGCTTCAGCCACGCCCTCAGCGGGCGCGTGTGGTGGTTGGCTTTTTGATGAACGGTTTTTAGCATAACTGCTTCGCAAAGTAGTTCGGTATCGTCTCTTTTCCGGTCACCAGAATTGAGGTGATACCTGTCTGGTTAGCTCCCTCTATATTATCGACGTTGTCGTCGAAAAAGACCGCATCCGCCGCCGTGAATCCTTCCTCCTGCAACACCGCCTGATAGATCCGCGCCTCCGGTTTACGCATCCCCATCTCCTGGGAGAGATACACTTTATCTGCCGCCGCGTGGATTTCCGGGTATTCATCCGGCCAGAAGGTGGTATGCAGGCGGTTAGTATTCGACAGCACAACGACGCGATGCCCCTGCGCGCGAAGCTTGTGCATGATGTCGATCACCTCCGGGCGGATCGCGACAAATACCGCCTGCCAGCCGTGGGAAAACTGCTCGTAGCTCAACGAGAGCCCCATTTCCTGACAGAAACGTTCAGCGAACGCTTCGTCGCTGATTTCACCGCGCTCGTGCAGGTGGAAAGTCTCGCCCATCGCGAAATTCTGCTTTAACGTCGCCAGCGGAACACGGCTAAAATCGCTCCATGCGCCCAGCACCCGGTTAAAATCGATATCGACGATTACATTTCCTAAGTCAAAGATATAAAGCATGTTTATCTCCTTTCGCCGTGGAAAACTAACTGTAGCGGGAAAGAGAAACTTTAGCTATGCGCCAGATTCAGCTTAAAGAGAGGAACGGCCCGAAACGGAGTATCGGGCCATAAGACGATCAGCCAGCCTGCTGCTCTTCTCCTGAATGCACCTCGACAACCTCAACCTTGCTGGATTTAAGATGGCTGTGCAGCGCCGGGCCGGGCAGCTCATCGGTGAAAAGCGCCGTTGCCTGAGCCACGTTGCCGATTTCAACCGCCGCGGAGGCGTGGTATTTCGTATGATCGGCCGCCAGTAAAATGTGGCGGGAATGGGCGATCATGGCCTTAACCACGCTGGCTTCATTGACGTCAAACTCCATCATGGCGCCGTCGTGTTCAATCGCCCCCACGCTGGTCACGAGATAATCCGCCCGGAAGCCGGACACGAAGGCCGTCGCCGCCGGGCCGATAATGCCGCCGTTGTGCGGGCGCAGCGTACCGCCGGGCACCATCACCTCAAAACGCGGATTCTTATAAAGAATGTGCGCCACCCGCAGGCTGTTGGTGATGATGCGCAGATGATTATGGTTAAGCAGCGCCCGGGCAACGTGCTCTACGGTCGTCCCGATAGTGATAAAAATGGTTGAGCCATCGGGAATATAGTCCGCAATCGCTTCGGCAATCGCCCGTTTCTCTTCGGTAAGCGAGACTTCGCGCTGCTCAAATGCCGTGTTTACCACGCTGGATGCCCTGCCCGCGCCGCCATGATGCCGCGTGATCAGCCCCTGCTCGCTGAGCTTGCGGATATCCCGGCGCACCGTTTGCGTCGACACATCCAGCAGCTGGGCCAGTTCATCAATGTTCATATAGCCGCGTTCGGCAATCAGCGTCAGCAGACGATCGTGCCGCGGGTTGCCGGTTAGTTCGGTAAGGCTCATGGGCTGTCCTCTGAAAACCATCACGCCCCGCATTTTATACAAAAAGTGACAAAAAAGAGCGGGTTTGATCACAGTCGGGTATACCCGCGCGCCCGCCGGGCCTGGTACATTTCAGCGCGGCGACGGCGCTGGCAAAACGCACGGCGTCTGCGGCGGCGGAGTGCTGGGCCAGGCTGAACGCCAGCGCGCCGTGGAAAACGTCGCCCGCGCCGGTGGTATCAATGACGTTCACCTCAAACCCCGGCTGATGGCATAACGCGCCGTTCTCCAGCCAGAAGCAGCCGTCTCGCCCCTGGGTGACGTACACGTGTCCATTTGTGAGCGTTTGTGCTTTTTTCAGCGCCTCTTCGGCCTCATCCCGCTGCGTTAAGCGCCGTAGTCCCGGCGCGGAGAAGGCCGCGTGGTCGCTTAGGGCAACCAGCTCTGCGATGTCCTGCGGGGTGACATCCGCATCAAGCAGGGTCGGCACGCCCCGCTGGCGGGCAAGGGTAAACGCCTGTTTTGCCCCGTCATGCCAGCGCACGTCCGCTAACACAATATCCCACTGAGAGAAGTCGATTTCATGCAGCCAGTCTGCCGCAGCAGGGAGATCCGGGCTGGGGTAGTTCGCAATGACGCGCTCCCCGCTCGCATCCACCAGCACCGCCGATTGTGACGATCGGGCACCTTTAACTACGCGCGTAAAGCGGGTATTCACCCCCAGGGAGCCCAGCTCCGCAAGCAGCCGTCGGCCGGTATCGTCGTCCCCCACCCGGCCAATAAAATCCACTTCCGCGCCCAGCTTCGCCGCTGCCACCGCAGCTGTTGCCGCCGGGCCGCCGCCCACTTCCGTATAGTCTTTTGCGACATATTTCCCACCTTCCTTTGGTAAATCATCGAGATACCAGATGCGATCCAGCACGGTAATGCCGACACAAGCAATGCGAGTCATGGTGATTCCTTCTGCGATTTCTGATGCCTTCATTTTAATTTCAGCAAATGTTTAAAAAGTGACCCCTGTCAATTTTTTGACTATAAATTACAAATACGATCAAAAACAGACAACACAAACGCGCAGAAATTGACACGATATGACAGGAGAGAGGCATGTCAGCAATCGCATTTATCGGTTTAGGGCAGATGGGCGCGCCAATGGCGAAGAATCTGTTGAAGCAAGGTCACCGGCTTCAGGTCTTTGATGTGAACCCGCAGGCGGTTCAGCTCCTGGTGGAGAGCGGCGCGAAGGCGGCGGCAACGCCCGCACAGGCCGCAACGGATGCCGAGTTCGTCATCACCATGCTGCCCAACGGCGACCTGGTGCGCAGCGTACTGTTCGGCGAGCACGGCGTATGCGAAGGGTTATCCCGCGACGCGCTGGTGATTGATATGTCGACCATTCATCCCCTGCAAACCGACGCGCTGATCCGCGACATGGCTGACCGCGGCTTCAGCCTGATGGACGTGCCCGTCGGACGCACGTCTGACCATGCCATCGCCGGCACGCTGCTCCTGCTGGCAGGCGGCACGGCGCAGCAGGTTGAGCGCGCCACTCCCGTATTAATGGCGATGGGCAACGAGCTGATTAACGCCGGTGGCCCGGGCATGGGCATCCGCGTGAAGCTCATCAATAACTACATGAGTATCGCCCTGAACGCCCTCTCCGCCGAGGCGGCCGTGCTGTGTGAAGCCCTCGGCCTCTCCTTTGAGGTGGCGCTGAAGGTGATGAGCGGCACGCCGGCGGGTAAAGGCCACTTCACCACCTCATGGCCGAATAAGGTGCTGAAAGGGGATCTTTCCCCCGCCTTCATGATCGACCTTGCACATAAAGATCTGGGGATCGCCCTGGACGTGGCCAACCAGCTCCACGTGCCGATGCCGCTGGGCGCGGCCTCCCGCGAAGTTTACAGCCAGGCCCGCGCCGCCGGGCGCGGGCGCGAAGACTGGACGGCCATTCTTGAACAGGTTCGCGCATCTGCCGGGCTGAAAAAAACACACTGATACGAAAGGACTGAGGAATGACGATGTACACCCTGAAAGATATCACCCGACCTTCCGGCGGTTTTGCGATGCTGGCCGTGGATCAGCGCGAAGCGATGCGCCTGATGTTTGCCGCGGCAGGCGCGCCGGTGCCGGTAACGGACCAGAACCTGACGGATTTTAAGGTCAATGCCGCGAAAATTCTGTCCCCGTACGCCTCTGCCATTCTCGTCGACCAGCAGTTCTGCTATCGCCAGATTGTGGAGCAGCAGGCCGTGGCAAAAAGCTGCGCGATGATTGTGGCGGCCGACGAGTTTATTCCGGGGAACGGTATTCCCGTCGACAGCGTGGTGATAGACAAGAGCATCGACGCTCAGGCCGTGAAACGCGACGGCGGCAAGGCGCTGAAGCTGCTGGTGCTGTGGCGCAGCGATGAAGATCCGCAGCAGCGGCTTGAGATGGTGAAGGCGTTCAACACCCTGTGCCACGACAGCGGGCTGCTGAGCATTATCGAGCCGGTTGTGCGTCCACCGCGCCGCGGTGCCGCGTTTGACCGCGAGCAGGCGATTATCGACGCGGCCAAAGAGCTGGGCAACAGCGGTGCCGACCTCTACAAAGTGGAGATGCCGCTGTTTGGCAAAGGCACGCAGCAGGAGCTGCTGGCGGCCTCGCAGAGGCTGAACGAGAACATCGCCATGCCGTGGGTGATCCTCTCCTCCGGCGTGGACGATAAATTATTCCCGCGCGCCGTGAGCGTGGCGATGCAGGCGGGTGCATCGGGCTTTTTAGCCGGACGCGCCGTCTGGTCATCGGTGATTGGCCTGCCGGACACCGGGCTGATGCTCCGCGACATTTCTGTACCAAAACTGCAGCGTCTCGGTGAGATCGTCGACGAAATGATGGCTCGCCGTTAAGAAAGGACCCGAACATGAAATGGTTTAACACCCTGAGCCACAATCGCTGGCTCGAACAAGAGACCGACCGCATTCTTGATTTCGGCAAAAACGCCGCCGTACCGACCGGCTTCGGCTGGCTGGGCAATAACGGGCAGGTTCGCAGCGATATGGGCACGCATCTGTGGATCACCGCCCGTATGCTGCACGTTTACGCGGTGGCGGCGAACATGGGGCGTCCCGGCGCGTACGCCCTGGTTGAGCACGGCATCAATGCCCTCAACGGCCCGCTGCGCGACAAACAGCACGGCGGCTGGTACGCCTGCGTTAACGATGAAGGCGTGGTGGATGCCTCCAAGCAGGGCTATCAGCACTTCTTCGTGCTGCTCGGTGCGGCAAGCGCCGTTACCACCGGCCATCCGCAGGCGCGCAGGCTGCTGGACGACGCCATCGAGGTGATTGAGCGCTACTTCTGGAGCGAACGGGAGCAGATGTGCCTGGAGTCCTGGGATGAAGCCTTCAGCAAAACGGAAGATTACCGCGGCGGTAACGCCAACATGCACGCCGTGGAAGCCTTCCTCATCGTGTATGACGTAACCCACGACCGGAAATGGCTCGACCGCGCCCTGCGCATCGCCTCGGTGATTATTCACGACGTGGCGCGCAAAGGTGAGTATCGCGTTAACGAGCATTTCGACACCGACTGGAACCCGATCCGCGACTACAACATCGATAACCCCGCTCACCGCTTCCGCGCCTACGGCGGCACGCCGGGGCACTGGATCGAGTGGGGCCGCCTGATGCTGCACCTGCGCGCCGCGCTGGAGGCGCGCTTTGAAACCCCGCCGGCGTGGCTGCTGGAAGATGCGAAAGGGCTGTTCCACGCCACCATCCGCGACGCCTGGGCGCCCGACGGGGCCGATGGGTTCGTCTACTCCGTAGGCTGGGACGGCAAGCCTATCGTGCGCGAACGCGTGCGCTGGCCGATCGTCGAAGCGATGGGTACGGCCTACGCCCTCTACACCGTGACCGGCGAGGCGCAGTACGAAGCCTGGTATCAGAAATGGTGGGATTACTGCATCAAATACCTGATGGATTACGAGAACGGATCCTGGTGGCAGGAGCTGGACACCAATAACGAAGTGACCACCAAAGTCTGGGACGGCAAGCAGGATATTTATCATCTGCTGCACTGCCTGGTGATCCCCCGCCTTCCGCTGGCGCCGGGCTTAGCGCCTGCCGTAGCCGCCGGATTACTGGATAGCCAGGCCAAATAATAAAGACGGAGTTTTTATGCGTACCCTACACAATATTGACCTGAAAAATAATGAAAATGGTTTCACCCTCAGCTGGGAGAACCGACTGATTTTGTCCCACTCCACGGACGAGCCTTGCCTGTGGATCGGCGCGGGCGAGGCCGATATCGAGATGTTTCGCGGCAACTTCAGCATTAAAGACAAGCTCAACGAAAGGATTGCCCTGACGGACGCGACCGTTACGCGGCAAAGCGCGGGCTGGGCGATTCGCTTTACCCGCGGCGACGCGGTGAGCGCCACGCTGCTGGTGGGTGTGGATGCAGAAGGCCGTCTGGAGCTGAAGCTTAAAAATGATGCCACCTGCCATAACCGCATCTGGCTGCGGCTGGCGGCGCAGCCGGAGGAGCATATCTACGGCTGCGGCGAGCAGTTCTCGTACTTCGATCTGCGCGGCAAGCCGTTCCCGCTGTGGACCAGCGAGCAGGGCGTAGGCCGCAATAAGCAGACCTACGTGACCTGGCAGGCCGACTGCAAAGAGAACGCGGGCGGCGATTACTACTGGACCTTCTTCCCGCAGCCTACCTTCGTGAGCACCCGGAAGTACTACTGCCACGTGGACAACAGCTGCTACATGAACTTCGACTTCAGCGCGCCGGACTTTCACGAGCTGGCGTTCTGGGAGGATAACGCCACGCTGCGCTTCGAATGTGCGGAAACGTACGTCGATCTGCTGGAAAAACTTACCGGCCTGCTGGGGCGACAGCCAGAGCTGCCGGACTGGGTTTACGACGGCGTAACGCTGGGTATTCAGGGCGGCACCGGGGTGTGTCAGCAGAAGCTCGACGCCATGCGCGAGGGCGGCGTAAAGGTGAACGGCATCTGGGCGCAGGACTGGTCCGGCATTCGCATGACCTCCTTCGGTAAACGCGTGATGTGGAACTGGAAGTGGAACAGCGAGCTGTATCCGCAGCTTGACGAGCGTATTGCGCAGTGGAAGCAGGAAGGCGTGCAGTTCCTTTCCTATATCAACCCGTACGTCGCCAGCGACAGAGACCTTTGCGAAGAGGCGGCCAAACGCGGCTATCTGACCAAAAATGCCGACGGCAAGGACTACCACGTCGAGTTCGGCGAGTTCTACGCGGGCGTTATCGACCTGACCAACCCGGAAGCCTACGGCTGGTACAAAGAGGTCATCAAAAAGAACCTGATTGAACTGGGCTGCGGCGGCTGGATGGCCGATTTCGGGGAATATCTGCCGACCGATACCTTCCTGCACAACGGCGTCAGCGCGGAGATTATGCATAACGCCTGGCCCGCACTGTGGGCGAAATGTAACTACGAGGCGCTGGAAGAGACCGGCAAGCTTGGGGAGATCCTGTTCTTCATGCGCGCGGGCTACACCGGCAGCCAGAAGCACTCGGTAATGATGTGGGCGGGAGATCAGAACGTCGACTGGAGCCTGGACGACGGTCTGGCGTCCGTTGTACCTGCTGCGCTGTCGCTGGCGATGACCGGGCACGGGCTGCACCACAGCGACATCGGCGGCTATACCACCCTGTTCGAGATGAAGCGCAGCAAGGAGCTGCTGCTGCGCTGGTGCGACTTCAGCGCCTTTACGCCGATGATGCGTACCCACGAGGGCAACCGCCCCGGCGATAACTGGCAGTTTGACGGCGACGCTGAAACCATCGCGCACTTTGCGCGCATGACCACCGTATTCACCACCCTGAAGCCGTATATCAAAGCCGCCGTCGCGCAGAATGCGAAAAGCGGCCTGCCGGTGATGCGTCCGCTGTTCCTGCACTACGAGGACGACGCGCGCGCCTACACGCTGAAATACCAGTATCTGTTTGGCCGCGACCTGCTGGTGGCGCCGGTTCATGAAGAGGGACGCCGCGACTGGACGCTTTATCTGCCGCAGGACAGCTGGGTGAATGCGTGGACGGGGGAAATCTGCCGGGGCGGTGACGTGACCGTTGATGCCCCGCTCGGCAAGCCGCCGGTCTTCTATCGCCAGCAAAGCGAATGGGCAGATCTGTTTAGCACCTTACGTCATATCTGATAAGGCTCGCCCGCAGGAAAGCCTGCGGGCAGGCGGAGAACAATAATGAGTCAACATACTTCCGATCCGGCAACCCTGCGCCTGCCGTTTAAAGAAAAACTCGCCTACGGGATGGGCGATCTCGGCTCTAACATCCTGCTGGATATCGGCACGCTGTATCTGCTGAAATTTTACACCGACGTGCTGGGCCTGCCGGGCACCTACGGCGGGATCATCTTCCTGATTGCCAAATTCTTTACCGCCTTCACCGATATGGGTACCGGGATCATGCTCGACTCCCGGCGCAGGATCGGCCCGAAAGGAAAATTTCGCCCGTTCGTGCTGTATGCCGCCTTCCCGGTGACCTTGCTGGCGATTGCCAACTTCGTCGGCACGCCGTTTGAGATAACCGGCAAAACGGTAATGGCAACGGTGCTGTTCATGCTGTACGGCCTGTTCTTCAGCATGATGAACTGCTCTTACGGCGCGATGGTGCCCGCCATTACCAAAAACCCGGACGAGCGCGCCTCGCTGGCCGCCTGGCGTCAGGGCGGCGCCACGCTGGGCCTGCTGCTCTGTACCGTGGGCTTTGTCCCGGTAATGAACCTTATCGAGGGCAACGACCAGCTTGGCTATATCTTTGCCGCCACGCTGTTCTCGCTGTTCGGGCTGTTTTTTATGTGGTGGTGCTACAAGGGCGTGACCGAGCGTTACGTCGAGACGCAGCCTGCTCATCCGGCGCAAAAACCGGGGCTGCTGCAGTCGTTTCGCGCCATCGCCGGGAACCGTCCGCTGTTTATCCTGTGCATCGCCAACCTGTGCACGCTGGGCGCGTTTAATGTCAAGCTCGCCATCCAGGTTTACTACACGCAGTACGTGCTGAACGACCCGATCCTGCTGTCGTACATGGGCTTCTTCAGCATGGGCTGTATTTTTATCGGCGTCTTTATGATGCCCGGCGCGGTGCGGCGCTTCGGCAAGAAAAAGGTCTACATCAGCGGGCTGATGATTTGGGTGGCGGGCGATCTGCTTAACTACTTCTTCGGCGGCGGCTCGGTGAGCTTTGTGGCGTTCTCCTGTCTGGCGTTCTTCGGCTCCGCGTTCGTGAACAGCCTGAACTGGGCGCTGGTGTCCGATACCGTGGAATACGGCGAGTGGCGCACCGGCGTGCGCTCCGAGGGGACGGTCTATACCGGCTTTACCTTCTTCCGTAAGGTCTCGCAGGCGCTGGCGGGTTTCTTCCCAGGGATCATGCTCACGCAGATCGGCTATGTGCCCAACGTGGTGCAGTCCGCCGGAACGGTTGAGGGGCTGCGGCAGCTGATTTTTATCTATCCGAGCCTGCTGGCGGTCATCACCATTGTGGCGATGGGCTGCTTCTACAACCTCAACGAGAAGATGTATGTGCGCATCGTGGAAGAGATCGAACTGCGCAAACGTACGGCATAAATGACGTGATAGGGCGCCCCTGCGTGGCGCTCTGAGGATCGACCATGACACACAATACTGATCCGTTAACCCTGAAACTGAGCCTGCGAGAGAAGTGCGCCTACGGGATGGGCGATTTTGGCTCGAATCTGATGCTCTGTATTGGCACGTTGTATCTGCTGAAGTTTTACACGGACGAGCTGGGCATGCCCGCGTTCTATGGCGGCATTATTTTCCTGGTGGCGAAGTTTTTTACCGCGTTCACCGACATGCTGACCGGCGTACTGCTGGACTCCCGGCGTAATATCGGCGCGCGGGGAAAATTCCGGCCGTTTATTCTGTACGCCTCCGTCCCGGTGGCGCTGGTCGCCGCGGCGCAGTTTATGGCCAACGACTTTAGCCTGACGGTGAAAACGGCCCTCGCCACCGCGCTCTTCATGATGTTTGGCCTCTGCTACAGCCTGATGAACTGCGCCTACGGTGCAATGGTCCCGGCCATTACCAAAAACCCGAACGAGCGCGCGCAGCTTGCGGCGTGGCGTCAGGGCGGCGCAACGGTGGGGCTACTGCTTTGCACCGTCGGCTTTATGCCCATCCAGGCGCTGTTCGTCAGCCAGCCCTCCCTCGGCTATCTGGTGGCCGCGCTGGTGTTTGTCACCGGCGGCCTGTTCTGCATGTGGTGGTGCTACAGCGGGGTAAAAGAGCGCTACGTGGAGATCGCGCCCGATCACCATAAGCCGGGTATTCTGAAGTCGTTCTGCGCGATTTTCCGCAATCCGCCGCTGCTGGTGCTGTGTATCGCCAACCTGTGCACCCTCGCCGCGTTTAACATCAAGCTGGCGATCCAGGTCTATTACACCCAGTACGTGCTGAACGATCTGCATCTGCTGTCGTGGATGGGCTTTTTCAGCATGGGCTGCATTCTGATTGGCGTGTTTCTGGTACCCGGCGCGGTGAAGCGCTTTGGCAAGAAGCCGGTCTATCTGGGCGGGCTGGCGCTGTGGGCAGCAGGCGACGTGCTGAACTTCTTCTGGGGGACCAGCTCCCTGCTGTTCGTGCTGTTTTCCTGCATGGCCTTTTTCGGCACCGCGTTTGTTAACAGCCTGAACTGGGCGCTGGTGCCGGATACCGTCGATTACGGCGAGTGGAAAACCGGCATCCGCGCCGAGGGGTCGGTTTATACCGGCTATACCTTCTCGCGCAAAATCTCCGCGGCGCTCGCCGGTTTCCTGCCCGGCATCATGCTGACCCAGATTGGCTACGTTCCCCATGCGGTACAGAGCGCAGGCACGCTGCTGGGCCTGCGTCAGCTGATTTTCCTCTGGCCGTGCGGCCTGGCGATAGTTGCCGCCGTGACCATGGGGCTGTTTTATAAACTCAACGAAGCGCGCTTCGCCTTTATTATTGAGGAGATTGGAAAACGGAAAAAAGAGTCAGCACATACCCCTGAGATAACCAACAACAATAAAGCGTCAGCAGTCACTTTATAACAATAAAACCGGCCAGTATTTCCTTCCTGTTAATCAGGAGGGAGGCCTTTCTGTACCTGATACATGGACAAATTATGAAAAGAATCATCACTGTACTGATCGTGTCGTCTGTGTCCTGCCCGGTATTTGCCGGGGCTTATGTCGAAACCCGCGAAGCATACAATACGGCCTCTGAGCTGCACGAAGTCATCCTGCGCGCTGGCTATAACTTCGATATGGGCGCGGGGCTGATGTTCACCAACGCCTATAACGTGGGGAAATGGGATGAGCTAAAGCACAGCTATAACGAAATAGAGGGGTGGTATCCGCTCTTTAAACCAACCGACAAACTTACCTTCCAGCCCGGCGGATTGATTAACGACAGCAGCGCAGGGTCCGGCGGTGCGGTCTATTTAGATACCAACTACAAATTTACGGACGGGTTCAACCTGACGTTCCGCTATCGCTTTAACCATAACAACTACGACACGCCGGACTATAACGGGCAGATGGACAAGAACGACACGCACGAATTTGCTAACTACTGGAATTTCAAAGTGACGGAGGCGTTTTTCTACACCTTTGAGCCGCACTTTTTCCAGCGGGTAAATGATTACCACAGCAAAAATGGCAAAGACCATCACTGGGAAATCACCAACAAGTTCAGCTACAGGATCGACAGAAACTGGCTGCCGTACCTTGAGCTTCAGTGGCTGGACAGATGGAATGATTACAACCGGGAGCAGTACCGGATACGCCTGGGATTACGCTATTCGTTTTAATAAAAAAGCCGCTGATCTCTCAGCGGCTTTTTAACCTGCCGGGTGGCGCACGCGCTTCCCCGGCCTACGGCATAACCGAATTACTCTTCTTTCGCACCGCGCATAGCACGTTTACGATCGTTCTCGGTCAGGTGACGTTTACGGATACGAATTGACTGAGGCGTCACTTCTACCAGCTCGTCGTCATCGATGAATTCCAGAGCCTGCTCCAGGGTCATCTTGATCGGTGGAACCAGAACCGTTGCTTCGTCAGTACCGGACGCACGCATGTTGGTCAGTTTCTTACCGGTCAGGCAGTTTACCGTCAGGTCGTTAGAACGGCTGTGAATACCGATGATCTGGCCTTCGTAAACTTCAGCACCGTGACCCAGGAACAGCTTACCGCGATCCTGCAGACCGAACAGCGCAAACGCAACCGCTTTACCCTGACCGTTGGAAATCAGTACGCCGTTGTTACGCTGGCCCACTTCGCCCGGACGAACGTCGTCGTAGTGGCTGAAGGTGGAGTACAGCAGACCGGTACCGGACGTCATGGTCATGAACTCAGAACGGAAGCCGATCAGGCCACGGCTTGGGATCACGTAGTCGAGACGTACGCGGCCTTTGCCATCTGGATTCATGTTTTTCAGGTCGCCTTTACGCTCGCCCAGCGCCTGCATTACAGAACCCTGGTGCTGCTCTTCAACGTCCAGCGTCACGTTCTCGAATGGCTCTTGTTTACGGCCATCGATTTCGCGGAAGATAACTTTCGGACGGGAAACCGCCATCTCGAAACCTTCACGACGCATGTTTTCGATCAGAACTGACAGGTGCAGTTCGCCACGACCGGAAACGCGGAAGGCATCAGCGTCTTCCGTTTCTTCAACGCGCAGCGCAACGTTGTGCACCAGCTCTTTGTTCAGGCGGTCAAGGATCTGACGAGAGGTAACAAACTTACCTTCTTTACCACAGAACGGAGAGGTGTTGACGTTGAAGAACATGGATACGGTTGGTTCATCAACGGACAGGGCTGGCAGCGCTTCAACGTTCTGCGGATCGCAGATGGTGTCGGAGATGTTCAGTTCACCCAGACCGGTGATGGCGATGATGTCGCCAGCTTCAGCGATGTCGCTCTCGATACGCTCAAGACCCAGGTGAGTCAGTACTTTACCGACTTTACCGTTACGGGTTTTGCCTTCGCTATCGATGATAGTGACCTGCTGGTTAGGCTTCACTTTACCGCGCTTGATACGACCGATGCCGATAACGCCAACATAGTTGTTGTAGTCGAGCTGGGAGATCTGCATTTGCAGCGTGCCTTCCAGGTCAACGTTTGGCGCAGGAACACGGTCAACAATCGTCTGGTACAGCGGAGTCATGTCTTCAGCCATGTCTTCGTGATCCAGACCGGCAATACCGTTCAGCGCAGACGCGTAAACGATAGGGAAGTCCAGCTGTTCGTCGGTCGCGTCGAGGTTAACGAACAGGTCGAATACCTGGTCAACAACCCAGTCAGGACGCGCGCCTGGACGGTCTACCTTGTTGATAACAACGATAGGTTTCAGGCCGTGGGCAAATGCTTTTTTGGTCACGAAGCGCGTTTGCGGCATCGGGCCGTCAAATGCGTCAACCACCAGCAGCACGGAATCCACCATGGACATCACGCGCTCAACTTCACCACCGAAGTCGGCGTGCCCTGGGGTATCAACGATGTTGATACGGTAGTCATTCCATTTGATAGCGGTGTTTTTGGCGAGGATGGTAATCCCACGCTCTTTCTCCAAATCGTTGGAGTCCATCACACGCTCTTGAGTTTCGGCACGAGCATCAAACGTACCGGACTGCTGCAGCAGCTTATCAACCAGGGTAGTTTTACCATGGTCGACGTGCGCGATGATGGCGATATTACGCAATTTTTCGATCACAACTTTGCCTCAGGCATTTAGAAATAGCGCGTTATTGTACACGGATTAATCGCACTACAAAACAGGATCACAAACATCCCCCGCAAACAAGTATTGCAGAGATGCTTTGTGATCGCTTTCACGGAGCGGTAAAAGGGCACTTTAACGTAAATTGCACCAATATGGTGCTCAATGTTCACATCGAAGCACTATAATGGTGCAAAGAATCCAATGTGGTGCAGCCCTTCTGCACTATGGTGCGCATGATAACGCCTTTTGGGGGTGTTTTAAAAGTTGGCACAGATTTCGCTTTACAGAAATACAGTAAAAATATGGCAGCCCAGCCGATTTGAAGACCTCGTTACCACGACGACAATGACCAATCTGGAGAGTTAAGTATGTCCGCTGAACACGTTTTGACGATGCTGAACGAACATGAAGTGAAGTTTGTTGATCTGCGCTTCACCGATACCAAAGGTAAAGAACAGCACGTCACTATCCCTGCTCATCAGGTGAACGCCGAATTCTTTGAAGAAGGCAAAATGTTTGACGGCTCCTCCATTGGTGGCTGGAAAGGCATTAACGAATCCGACATGGTTCTGATGCCAGACGCTACCACCGCGCTCATTGACCCGTTCTTCGAAGAGCCTACGCTGATCATCCGCTGCGATATCCTGGAACCAGGCACGCTGCAGGGCTACGACCGCGATCCACGCTCCATCGCAAAACGTGCTGAAGAGTACCTGCGTTCTACCGGCATCGCGGACACCGTTCTGTTCGGGCCAGAGCCAGAGTTCTTCCTGTTCGACGACATCCGTTTCGGCGCGACCATCTCCGGTTCCCACGTGGCTATCGACGACATCGAAGGCGCATGGAACTCTTCCACCAAATACGAAGGTGGTAACAAAGGTCACCGTCCAGGCGTGAAAGGCGGTTACTTCCCGGTTCCTCCGGTTGATTCTTCACAGGACATCCGTTCTACCATGTGTCTGATCATGGAAGAGATGGGCCTGGTTGTTGAAGCGCACCACCACGAAGTGGCAACGGCTGGCCAGAACGAAATCGCCACCCGCTTCAACACCATGACCAAAAAAGCGGACGAGATTCAGATCTACAAATACGTTGTGCACAACGTTGCGCACCGTTTCGGTAAAACCGCGACCTTCATGCCAAAACCAATGTTTGGCGACAACGGTTCCGGCATGCACTGCCACATGTCCCTGTCCAAGAACGGTACTAACCTGTTCTCTGGCGACAAGTACGCGGGTCTGTCCGAGCAGGCGCTGCACTACATCGGTGGTGTTATCAAACACGCTAAAGCGATCAACGCCCTGGCGAACCCAACCACTAACTCCTACAAGCGTCTGGTCCCTGGCTACGAAGCACCAGTAATGCTGGCGTACTCTGCCCGTAACCGTTCTGCTTCTATCCGTATCCCGGTGGTGGCATCTCCGAAAGCGCGTCGTATCGAAGTGCGCTTCCCTGACCCGGCGGCTAACCCATACCTGTGCTTCGCAGCGCTGCTGATGGCAGGCCTGGACGGTATCAAGAACAAGATCCACCCGGGCGAAGCGATGGATAAAAACCTGTACGACCTGCCGCCAGAAGAAGCGAAAGAGATCCCACAGGTTGCCGGCTCTCTGGAAGAAGCCCTCCAGGCGCTGGACGCAGACCGCGAGTTCCTGACCGCTGGCGGCGTGTTCACCGATGAAGCTATCGACGCTTACATCGCGCTGCGTACCGAAGAAAACGACCGCGTTCGCATGACGCCGCACCCGGTTGAGTTCGAGCTGTACTACAGCGTTTAACTGATTTGTTTTACCCGGCGCTTTCGCGTCGGGGGTAGTTGCCGTGGAAACTTTAGCCCATCTTCGGATGGGCTTTTTTCTCCACCAACAACCTGATCTCACGCGCTTTTTACCTCTAAAACGCTATACTGCACTAAAATAGTGCAACAACTCCAGGAGACTGCTGAATGGCAACTGGCACGCTGCCCGATGCTGGGCAGATCCTCAATTCTTTGATTAACAGCATCCTGCTGGTCGACGACGAGCTGGCGGTGCATTACGCCAACCCGGCGGCGCAGCAGCTGCTCGCCCAAAGCTCACGAAAGCTGTTTGGCACGCCGCTGCCGGAACTGCTGAGCTATTTCTCGCTGAATATCGGCCTGATGCGCGAGAGTTTGCAGGCGGGCCAGGGCTTTACCGATAACGAAGTGACGCTGGTGATCGACGGACGCTCGCATATTTTGTCCCTCACGGCACAGCGTCTGCCGGACGGCCTGATCCTGCTGGAAATGGCGCCGATGGATAACCAGCGTCGTCTCAGCCAGGAGCAGCTTCAGCATGCGCAGCAGATTGCGGCGCGCGACCTGGTGCGCGGGCTGGCCCATGAGATCAAAAACCCGCTGGGCGGCTTACGCGGGGCGGCGCAACTTCTGACCAAAGCGCTGCCCGACCCTGCGCTGGCGGAGTATACCAACGTCATTATTGAGCAGGCGGACCGTCTGCGTAATCTGGTCGACCGCCTGCTCGGGCCGCAGCAGCCGGGGATGCACGTATCGGAAAGCATTCACAAGGTCGCTGAGCGGGTGGTGAAACTCGTCTCGATGGAGCTGCCGGACAACGTCACGCTGGTGCGTGATTACGACCCAAGCCTCCCCGAGCTGGCGCACGATCCGGACCAGATTGAGCAGGTGCTGTTAAACATCGTGCGTAACGCGTTGCAGGCGCTGGGCCCGGAGGGTGGCGAAATCATTCTGCGTACCCGCACCGCGTTCCAGCTGACGCTGCACGGCGTTCGCTATCGCCTGGCGGCACGTATTGACGTGGAAGATAACGGTCCGGGTATTCCGCCGCAGCTGCAGGATACGCTCTTTTACCCGATGGTCAGCGGTCGCGAAGGCGGTACCGGGCTGGGCTTATCCATTGCCCGTAGCCTGATTGACCAACACTCCGGCAAAATTGAATTTACCAGTTGGCCGGGACATACCGAGTTCTCGGTTTTCCTGCCGATTAAAAAATAAAGGTGACGTTTATGCAACGAGGGATAGTCTGGGTAGTCGATGACGATAGCTCCATCCGTTGGGTGCTTGAACGCGCGCTCACGGGAGCGGGATTAAGCTGCACGACGTTTGAGAGCGGCAGCGAGGTGCTCGACGCGCTCACCACCAAAACGCCGGACGTGCTGCTCTCGGATATTCGCATGCCGGGGATGGACGGGCTGGCGCTCTTAAAGCAGATCAAACAGCGCCACCCGATGCTTCCGGTCATCATAATGACCGCCCACTCCGACCTGGATGCCGCCGTTAGCGCGTACCAGCAGGGCGCGTTTGATTACCTGCCAAAACCGTTTGATATTGACGAAGCCGTTGCGCTGGTTGAGCGCGCTATCAGCCACTATCAGGAGCAACAGCAGCCCCGCAACGCTCCCGACTTTGGGCCAACGACGGACATCATCGGTGAAGCGCCGGCCATGCAGGACGTGTTTCGCATCATCGGCCGCCTGTCGCGTTCATCCATCAGCGTATTGATTAATGGCGAATCCGGGACCGGTAAAGAGCTGGTTGCTCACGCCCTGCATCGCCACAGCCCGCGGGCGAAAGCGCCTTTTATCGCCCTGAACATGGCGGCGATCCCGAAGGATTTGATTGAATCTGAGCTGTTCGGCCACGAAAAAGGGGCGTTTACCGGGGCGAATACCATTCGTCAGGGGCGCTTTGAACAGGCGGACGGCGGCACGCTTTTCCTCGATGAAATCGGCGATATGCCGCTGGACGTTCAGACCCGTCTGCTGCGCGTGCTGGCGGATGGCCAGTTTTATCGCGTGGGCGGCTATGCGCCGGTGAAGGTGGACGTGCGTATTATCGCCGCGACGCACCAGAACCTGGAACTGCGGGTGCAGGAGGGAAAATTCCGTGAGGATCTTTTCCATCGCCTGAACGTGATCCGCGTTCATCTGCCGCCGCTGCGCGAGCGCCGGGAAGATATTCCGCGCCTGGCGCGCCACTTCCTGCAGGTGGCAGCCCGCGAGCTGGGCGTAGAAGCCAAGCAGCTTCACCCGGAAACCGATGCTGCCCTCACCCGTCTGGCGTGGCCGGGCAACGTGCGTCAGCTGGAAAATACCTGCCGCTGGCTGACGGTGATGGCCGCCGGACAGGAAGTATTGATTCAGGATTTACCGGCAGAGCTGTTTGAAGCCACCGTGCCGGAAAGCAGTACCGGACACGCGCTGCCGGACAGCTGGGCGACGCTGCTGGCGCAGTGGGCGGATCGCGCGCTGCGTTCCGGTCATCAAAACCTGCTTTCTGAGGCTCAGCCTGAAATGGAGCGCACGCTGCTGACCACCGCGCTTCGCCATACGCAGGGACACAAGCAGGAAGCGGCTCGCCTGCTGGGATGGGGTCGAAACACCCTGACGCGCAAGCTGAAAGAGCTGGGCATGGAGTGATCGTTACCGCTGTGTAAAGATGATTAATTGAGCGCAAACTGTCGTTATTTTGCGCTTTACTGTTCCGATGAGTTTTGTATGATCGTGCCCGGAAATTTGGGGGGACCATCATGCTGGAATCACTAGTGTCTTTACTGTCGAGCGGAGCAGCTGAAAGCCACACGCCGCAAACCGCCGTAGCTGCGGTATTGTGCGCGGCGCTGGTTGGGCTGTTTAGCTAGCGCGTTGCAGATGAAAAGCCGGGTGGCGCTTCGCTTACCCGGCTTTGCGCCTTAAATCACCCGCGAGAACTGCTGCATACGCGCTTTCTGCCGAAGGTAAGCGTCAAAGCACATGCAGATATTACGAATCAATAAACGTCCTTTCGGCGTGACCGCAATCGCATTCTCCGACACATCCACCAGCCCGTCTTTCGCCAGCGGCGCCAGAAGCTTCAGGTCTTCCGCAAAATAATCGCTGAACGTCAGATCCCACTGCGTCTCCACGTCGCTGAACTCAAGACGGAAGTTGCAGATAAGCGCCTTGATCGCGTCGCGGCGAATGCAGTCATCGCGGGTTAACGCAATGCCGCGCCACAGCGCATTGCCGGTGTCGTCTACCTGCGGGTAGTAAAGCTTCAGCTCTTTCTGGTTCTGGGCATAGCAGTCACCGATCATGCTGATGGCGGAGACGCCCATTCCGAGCAGATCGGTGTCGCCCTGGGTGGTATAGCCCTGGAAGTTGCGGTGGAGCACGCCCTCACGCTGGGCAATCGCCAGCTCGTCATCCGGGCGGGCAAAGTGATCCATGCCGATAAACTGATAGCCCGCTTCGGTCAGCGATGCGATGGTTTCCTGCAAAATGTCCAGCTTCTGCTGGGCGGAGGGCAGATCCGCATCTTTGATTTTGCGCTGAGCAGCGAACAGCGTCGGCAGGTGCGCATAGTTAAAGACGCTCAGGCGGTCCGGGTTGAGTTCAGCCACGCGTTTTAGCGTAAAGGCGAAGCTCTCCGGCGTCTGCTTCGGCAGGCCGTAAATCAGATCAATGTTGGTCGAGGTAAAGCCGATCTCACGCGCATGGTTAAGCAAGGCGAAGATAAACGCTTCGTCCTGCTCGCGGTTTACCAGGCGCTGCACCTCTTTGTTGAAGTCCTGCACGCCCATGCTCAGGCGGTTAAAACCTTCTTTGCGTAAGTGATCCAGTACATCCAGCTCTATTTCACGCGGATCAACCTCGATCGAGATTTCGGCGTCGTCGTTAAACGTGAAGTTGCCGCGCAGCAGCGCCATCAGGCGGCTTATTTGCGCTTTATTCAGGTAGGTTGGCGTGCCGCCGCCCCAGTGAAGCTGGCTCACCTGGCGTCCTTTAAACAGCGGTGCGCGGTGCACAATTTCCTGCTCGAGCGCATCGAGGTACCGATCGGCTTTATGCTGCTGGCGGGTAACGATTTTATTGCAGCCGCAGAAGTAGCAGAGCTTGTGGCAGAACGGAATATGGACGTAAAGCGACAGCGGGCGTTCCGGATAGCGCGCAACGGCCTGCTGAAAATCCGCCTCGCCGAAAGCCCCGGAAAATTCCAGCGCGGTGGGGTATGAGGTATAACGCGGCCCGGAATAGTTATATTTCTGGATCAGGGCCAAATCCCAGTCGATAGATGGTACAGACATGCTCACTCCTTCCGTTGGTGTCGCGTTCGTATACGGCGGCCCGTTCTGGCTCCGTTGCGGGCCATCATTCGGGTGCGCAGCCACTTCTGTCGCCGCGACAACCGCCGTAGTTTAACGAATAACCACACCAGATAACATATAACCGGAAGGGTTATAAGCAGGGCAAGCGTACCTGCCGGGTGCAAATGTTAGTTTCCACCTTTCAGAAGACGCATCATATCTTCCTGCTTTTCGTCTTCCTCTTCGTCTTCTTCATCGTCGTACGACAGACCGAGCTTCTGCATCAGTTCGTCAATGCGATCCAGTTTGGCATCCACCCATGTCTGCTCTTCAGCGGTCAGGGTTTCACCCTCTTCAAGACGTTCCAGAAGCGCATCCAGGCGCTCATCGTTCTCCAGCAAATCCAGCTCAGCCTGCGGTGAAAGCATAGGTTTCTCGCTCTTTGGTTTGTGCTGCTTAGTGACCGGGGTGTCTGTCACGCCCAGTGGAATGGGAGTTTTACTGCCGATACGAGGATCTTTCTGCTGTTTGCCTTTTGCAGAAGCGCCCGCGGCACCGCCACCGTTAGCACGGCTGCCCGCAGCATGGCCACGATGTTTTTTATCGCGTTTGCGATCGCGCGCTTCCTGATTCAGTTCTTCGCGCGTTTTGCGGCGTGCTTTTGCAGGGCGTTTCGCGCCCGCTGCGGAGGTCGGTTTTTTCATGATGTTTTATCTTTAAGTCGTTTTCTTCAGTATAGAATTGCGGCGAAATCTAGCAGAAAGCAAGCAAAGAAAAAAGGCGACAGAGCAATCTGTCGCCTTTTTTCCTGACACACAACCCTTAACGGGTTACACATTCCCTGTTTACCTACAACAAACCCTGTTTATCCTTTGGCTGCTACCGTCCGTGATACGGTTCCGTTTCCTGTTAAAACGCCTCCAAGGCGCCGGTCATCCTGACAATCCTGAGTCTTCGCCTCCTGGCGCTCCTGACCCTTGTCCTTAAGTCGTAATCCTGTTGGCATCCTCGCCATGGCGCTCACTTTACCTTGTTTCACTAGACGCACAAGCAACGAAAAGGTACAAAACCGGATTTTCAGAATATTACTCATTATCAACTCTTTGAATTTTAATGGTTTAGCATTTTTAAGGCCTGCGATTTCTCTTAAATGTCTTATAACCTCAGGAGCAGATGTCTCACATTTCTCAGGGTTTACGCTCACACGTCAATGACGATGGGAAAAGCCTTTTGCCCGCATTCAGGTATAATCCCCGCAGATTACGATTTTTGGAGACGACCACGTGACTACCTGGAACTACCAACAGACGCATTTTGTCACCAGTGCGCCCGATATTCGCCACCTGCCCTCAGACACGGGGATTGAAGTGGCATTTGCTGGCCGCTCCAATGCGGGAAAATCCAGCGCCCTGAATACGCTGACCAATCAGAAAAACCTGGCGCGTACCTCAAAAACACCTGGCCGTACCCAGTTGATTAACCTGTTTGAAGTGGCTGAAGGCAAACGCCTGGTCGACCTGCCGGGCTATGGCTACGCGCAGGTGCCGGAAGAGATGAAGATCAAATGGCAGCGTGCGCTGGGTGAATACCTGGAAAAACGCATGTGCCTGAAAGGGCTGGTGGTGCTGATGGACATCCGCCATCCGCTGAAAGATCTCGACCAGCAGATGATTGACTGGGCAGTGGCAAGCGATATTGCGGTGCTGGTGCTGCTGACAAAAGCGGATAAGCTGGCGAGCGGCGCGCGCAAAGCGCAGGTGAACATGGTTCGCGAAGCGGTGCTGGCGTTCAACGGTGATGTGCAGGTTGAGCCATTCTCGTCGCTGAAAAAGCAGGGCGTGGACAAGCTGCGTCAGAAACTCGACAGCTGGTTCAACGATCTCGAACCGGCGACAGAAGCGGAAGCAGAGTAAGGATGGGCGCGGCGATGACCGCGCTTTTTTTTGCCTGACGTTTTCTTTGCCGCAATAAAAAACGCCCCAGTCATTACTGACTGGGGCGGCTAAAATATTCAGCCAAATCCGATTACGTGAAGTAAAAGGTCTGAAAGATAGAACATCTTACCTCTGTACCCTACGTCGTTAACTCTACTCTTTTTTTGTCGCCTGAAAAAGCACTTTTTGTAGTTTTTTTTCATTCTTTACATAGGGAATTCTAATGATCGTCACAAAACGCGCGTACTTATGTTGCTTACTTACATAAAACGCGCGTTATTCCGATAACGCTTAGTGAGCCTGATCCCAGTTTTCACCGCTACCCACTTCCACCAGCAACGGCACGTCCAGCTTCATGCTGCTTTCCATCAGTTCATGGATCTTCTGAGAGACCTTTTCCAGGTCGTCTTTATGAACTTCAAATACCAGCTCATCGTGTACCTGCATGATCATTTTTACGCGCGGTTTCTCTTTTTCCAGCCAGGCATCAACGGCGATCATTGCACGTTTGATGATGTCTGCCGCAGTACCCTGCATCGGGGCATTGATAGCAGCGCGTTCAGCGCCAGCGCGGCGCGCCGCGTTGCTGGATTTGATGTCCGGAAGGTAAAGACGACGGCCATCCAGCGTTTCAACGTAGCCTTTCTCTTTCGCCTGCGCGCGGGTACGTTCCATATATTCCAGCACGCCCGGATAGCGCTCAAAGTAGAGATCCATATACTTCTGCGACTCTTTACGCGGAATATTGAGCTGGCGTGAAAGGCCAAATGCGCTCATACCGTAAATAAGGCCGAAGTTAATCGCTTTTGCGCTACGACGCTGTTCGTTTGTCACGCTGTCCAGCGGCAGGCCAAACACTTCGGCAGCCGTCGCCCGGTGGATATCCTTCCCTTCGGCAAATGCCGTCAGCAGGCCTTTGTCACGCGACAGGTGCGCCATAATGCGCAGTTCAATTTGCGAGTAGTCCGCGGAGACAATCAGATAATCTTCTGGCGCGATAAACGCCTGACGAATACGGCGGCCCTCTTCATTACGCACCGGGATGTTTTGCAGGTTAGGATCGGTCGACGAAAGTCGCCCGGTTGCCGCGACAGCCTGATGATATGAGGTATGCACGCGGCCCGTTTTCGGATTGATCATCAGCGGCAGCTTATCGGTGTAGGTCGATTTCAGCTTCGCCAGGCCACGGTATTGCAGAATAACTTTTGGCAGCGGGTAGTCCAGCGCCAGTTCTTCCAGCACCTCTTCAGAGGTTGAAGGCGCGCCGCCCGGGGTTTTCTTCAGCGGTTTGATACCCTGCTTTTCAAACAGGATGGTCTGCAGCTGTTTCGGTGACGACAGGTTGAACGCCTCGCCCGCAAGCTCGTGCGCTTTCTGTTCAAGCTCGGTCAGACGCTGCGCCAGTTCGCCAGAGTGGTTATGCAGCACCGTTGGATCGATTTTAACGCCGTTGCGTTCAATGCGGGACAGCACGGGCACCAGCGGCATCTCAACGTTCTGGAACACGTTCAGCGGCCCTTCGTGCTTCTGCAATTTTGGCCACATCTTCAGGTGCAGCTGTAGCGTAACGTCAGCATCTTCCGCGGCATAGCGGCCTGCTTCTTCCAGCGCAATCTGGTTAAAGGTCAGCTGATTTTTGCCCTTACCGGCAATTTCTTCAAAGGTGATGGTTTTGTGCTTCAGCCAACGGTCCGATAAGGAATCCATATCGTGACGGCCCGCTACGCTGTCCAGAATGTAGGATTCCAGCATGGTGTCGAAGGCAATACCACGCAGTTCGATACCGTAGTTTTGCAGAATGCCGCGGTCGAATTTCAGGTTCTGACCGACTTTCAGCGCTTTCTCGTCTTCCAGAATTGGCTTCAGCAGCGCTAAGGCGCGCTCGCGCGAGATCTGCTCTGGCGCATCCAGATAGTCGTGAGCAACAGGAACGTAGGCTGCAATACCCGGCTCCGTCGCGAACGACAGGCCCACCATATTGGCAGAAATGTTATCAAGGCTGTCCGTTTCGGTATCGAACGCAAATACCGGTGCTTTTTTCAGCTTTTCAATCCAGGCGACGAGCTGTGACTCTTCGAGAATGGTTTCATAGTTATCGAAGGAGAGCGCTGTCGCCGCTTCTTCTGCCTCTTCTTCGGCATCTACGACGAGGGTTTCCTTCGGCTTAGCCGCGGGTTTCGCTCCTTTAGCCTGGAGCCATTTACCGCCTTCCACATCGGTGATCCAGCGTTTAAATTCATACTTCCTGAACAGGCCAAGCAGTTCATCGGCGGCGGGTTCCTGTACTTCAAGCCGATCGCAGGTAAGTTCCAGCTCTACGTCGGTTTTGATGGTGGCCAGCTGATAGGAGAGGTAAGCCACCTCTTTATTATCGGCGAGCTTTCCGGCCATGGTTTTTGCGCCACGGAAGGTAAGCCCGGCAATTTTTTCAGGCTCAGCGTATAGCGTATCCAGCCCACCCAGCCCTTGCAGCAGCGCCTGAGCCGTTTTTTCGCCCACGCCCGGTACGCCAGGAATGTTATCGGAGGAGTCTCCCATCAGGGCGAGGAAATCGATAATGAGCTCTGGCGGTACGCCGTATTTGGCGACAACTTCTTCCGGGCCCAGAATGGTGTTGGTCATGGTGTTGATCAGCGTGATCCCCGGCGTCACAAGCTGCGCCATGTCTTTATCACCGGTACTGATCAGCACCGGGCGACCTGCCTTTTCGGCTTCACGCGCCAGGGTGCCAATCACGTCGTCAGCCTCAACGCCCGAGACAGCCAGCAAAGGCAGCCCCATTGCTTTCACCATAGCGTGCAGCGGTTCAATCTGCGCACGCAGATCGTCAGGCATAGGAGGGCGGTGAGATTTGTAGTGCTCAAATAATTCGTCGCGGAAGGTTTTGCCCTTCGCATCAAAGACGACAGCCGCATGCGTCGGGTGATACTGCAAAATCAGGCTGCGCAGCATATTCAGCACGCCGTACATTGCGCCGGTAGGTTCTCCTGCGCTGTTGGTCAGAGGAGGAAACGCATGATACGCCCGATAAAGGTAAGAAGAGCCATCGACGAGTATAAGTGGGTTTTCTGGGATCTGAACCATAATGTCCGTGCCTTTAATTAATTTATGGATAAAGGATGCCACAGAAGGATGAAAACATCAGGTTTTAGCGCCTGATAGCGGAAAAGATTTTGCGATCGTGAAGATCGCTCGCAAAATCAAACTGTGGATAAGTTTGTGAATATTTTCAATACAGGTGAATAACAGTTCTTTAAGTTTGAGGTTTTATTTTAATTTACCTAGTAAAATCAATAAAATAATTAACGATCGTGCGAGATCACCCCTTACTGATGGTTATTTAGTCTTTGTGGATATAAGACGTAAACACGCTTCCTGCATGGATAAATTCGCTGCCATGAGGCACGGGCCGCCGCCTCTTCGCGTGAAAGCGCCCTGCTGTGAGCGAATTTCTGATAAGATCGGCACCCAGCACCGGATAGCCGGCTGCTCATTTACAGCTAACTATCTGAAAAAATTGATTATGTCTAGAATACTCGCTGCAATAACATTATTGCTTAGCGTCATTTTAACCATTCTGGTTACCATCGCCTGTTCTGTGCCGATCATTATTGCCGGAATAATTAAGCTGTTGTTGCCTGTTCCTGCGGTATGGCGCGCGGTTTCTGCTTTTTGTAATTTTATGATGTATTGCTGGTGTGAAGGGCTGGCGATCCTGCTGCACCTTAACCCCTGGCTTAAGTGGGATGTTCAGGGTCTCGACATGCTGAACAAAAAGAACTGGTATCTGCTGATCTGCAATCATCACAGCTGGGCCGACATCGTTGTATTGTGCGTGCTGTTTCGCAAACGCATACCGATGAATAAGTACTTTCTGAAGCAGCAGCTGGCCTGGGTCCCTTTTATTGGGTTGGCCTGCTGGGCGCTGGATATGCCGTTTATGAAACGCTATTCGCGCAGCTATTTGCTTCGTCATCCGGAACGCCGTGGTAAGGATGTTGAAACCACGCGCCGCTCTTGCGAAAAGTTTCGCGCGCATCCCACCACGATAGTTAACTTCGTTGAAGGGTCCCGCTTTACCGAAGAGAAGCGCCAGCAGACTCGCTCCCCCTATCAGAACCTGTTGCCGCCAAAGGCGGCGGGTATAGCCATGGCGCTCAACGTGCTGGGTGCACAGTTCGATAAGCTGCTGAACGTGACGCTCTGCTATCCCGAGAACGACAGGACGCCGTTCTACGATATGCTGAGCGGCAAGCTGACGCGTATTGTTGTTCGTGTTGATCTGGTGCCGGTCGACACGGCACTGCATGGCGATTACGTAAACGATAAAAACTTCAAACGTCGTTTCCAGCTTTGGCTTAATACGCTCTGGAAAGAGAAAGACGAGCAGATAGCGAGTATCAAATCTTCATACAAAAACGCCGGTCAGTGACCGGCGTTTTCGTTATGTCTGTTACTTCTTCTCAACCAGATACTTCACGGTATCAGCGTACTGTTGTACGAAGATATCCATGCTGGTCGTATCCATACCACGCGTATTCACCTGGTATTTGCCGTTAACATACATCGCCGGAACGCCCTGCAGCTGAAGGTCTGAAGCCGCTTTTTCCTGCTGCGCCACGAGGGATTTCACCACAAAACTGTTCCAGGCGGCGTCGTAGTCTTCACCTTTCACACCGGCATCCACGAACACTTTGCGGATATCTGCGGCGGTCTGCACGGTCTGGGTTTTCTGTACGGCTTCAAACATTGGCGCGGTGATCTTATCTTCCACACCCAGCGCAATTGCAACCGCCCACGCCTGAGTCAGATCTTTACCCAGCGGGCCAAGGAACTCAACGTGATATTTGGTCATTTTGGTGCCTTCCGGCAGTTTTTTCTTCACGTTATCAGAAACATGAAGTACCTGCTCAAACTCGTAGCAGTGCGGGCAGTAGAACGAGAAGAACTCCAGCACCTGCGGCTCGCCAGCAACAGGCTTGTCCAGCGTGATGTACTGCTTGCCGTCGGTAAACTGCGCAGCAGATGCGCTAAATGCCAGAATCATACCAGCCAGCGCCAGCCAAATTTTTTTCATGATTAACTCTCTCCTGGGTGTGTCCAATTAATACATCGGCGTTAATTGCAAAGGTGGTTCCTGCAAAACCTTAACCTGCTCGGTAAATGTGGATATCTGGTTGCGCCAGTAATCCTCCCCGGTAAGCCAGGGGAAATTTCGGGGAAACGCCGGGTCTTCCCAACGCCTGATTAGCCACGCGAGATAATAAACAAAACGCATCGCACGTAAAGGCTCTATCAAGGCAATTTCGTCTGAATTAAAGGGGCTAAATTCTTCATAAGCTTCAATTATGGTCTCAAGCTGCATGCGCTGCTCGGCTTTATCACCGTTGAGCAACATCCACAGATCCTGAACCGCTGGGCCCATACGGGCATCGTCGAGATCGACAAATAGCGGGCCGTCGCGCCAGAGAATATTCCCGGCGTGGCAGTCACCGTGCAGACGCAGCGTCGAAATATCCTCTCGCCAGCCGGCTTTTACGGCATCAATAAGCTTATCGGTCGCCGCGAGGAAATTATCCTTTAACGCCTTCGGAATTAGCGTCGACGTTTCGAATAGATGTCGCGGCTCGATGAGATATTCCTGAACACCAATGGTCGGACGGGCCATAAACGGTGTTTTACGTCCCGTCTGATGAATACGCCCCAGATAGCGAGCGACCCATTCCATCTGATCGATATTATCCGCCTCAAACTGTCTTCCACCCAGGCTCGGAAATACCGCGTAGTAAAACCCCTGATGGGTCAACAGCGTTTGGTTATTGAATGCGAGCGGAGCGGCAACGGGAACATCATCATTCAGGAGATCGTGGGCAAACTGATGCTCTTCCTGAATTTGTTGTGCGGACCAGCGCTGCGGGCGGTAAAACTTTACGACAAAGCGCTGGCGCTCTTCGTCCTGAAACTGATAGACGCGGTTTTCGTAGCTGTTTAAAGGGGTTAACCCGGAATCCACCCGAATACCCTGCTCGAACAGCGCATCCATAATGGTATCCGGGTGTAATGTCTGGAAAGTAAAAGCCTGGTCGTTCATCCGATCATCCGGAAATTATACGAATGATTCAGGATATCATCTTGTGGCGATTTCGGTGGCTCCGCTTACAAGCTTTTACTCTTTAATTACGCCTCTGGCGCGCAGCAGTGCGGTTTTAAAATCTTCCTCATAGTCTTTCTGAATACCAGGAATAACAGCATCTTTAGCTGAGTCGCGCATTTTAAGGTGGTAGATCAGGATGTCGTCAGAAAGGTCTGCCAGTTCGCCATCAAAACCTGACTCTTTGGCCAGTTTCTGTAAAAATTGCATCAGATTCAGCTCTGGCTCTTTCTGCCATGCCGGCTGGAGGAGTTCAATGACTTCATTTAGACGTTTACATTTCATGGTAGTGCTCCTTTCATTTAGAGAGACACGTTAGCAGGGTCAATCCCACAATAAAAGAGGCGATATTCGTGAATCAACGCCAGGAAATCATCGGCGTTGTTCTGGCCGGTGGCAGAGCAACGCGAATGGGCGGAAAAGATAAGGGGCTTCAGCTCCTGAACGACAAACCGTTATGGCAGCATGTTGCTGATACGCTGGCAGATCGGGTCTCGTCGATGGCAATCAGCGCTAACCGGCATCTCGACATCTACCAGCGCAGTGGATATCCGGTTTATCAGGATAACCAGCTCAATTACCCCGGTCCGCTGGCGGGAATGCTTTCCGTTCTGCAGCAGTCGCGGGGCGAGTGGTTTCTCTTTTGTTCGTGCGATACGCCCTGTATCCCGTCTTGTCTGGTTGAACGTCTGGTGCAGCGGCGCGGTGATGCTCCCGTCGTATGGGTACACGACGGCGAGCGCGATCATCCAACTATCGCGTTAATGAACCGCTCGTTAACGGCTGCGCTGGAAGCTTACCTGGCCGCAGGAGAACGGCGGGTAATGGTATTTATGCGCCAGGCCGGTGGGCATTCCGTTGATTTCAGCGACATGAAATCTGCGTTTGTGAACGTGAACACCACGGAAGATTTGCAGATGATGCAGGAGAAGAAATGATACCCGTTTTAGCGATCTCAGCGTGGAGTGGTACCGGAAAAACCACGCTGCTAAAAAAACTGATACCAGCACTTTGCGCCAAAGGCATTCGTCCCGGATTGATTAAGCACACGCACCATAACATGGATGTCGATAAGCCGGGGAAAGATAGCTATGAGCTACGCAAGGCTGGCGCTGCGCAAACGATGGTGGCGAGTAATCAGCGCTGGGCATTGATGACAGAAACCCCGGATGAAGCGCCGCTGGATCTCGCTTATCTGGTGAGTCGAATGGATCATTCCAGGCTGGATCTGGTGCTGGTTGAGGGGTTTAAGCATGAGGCCGTGCCTAAGATCCTGCTGTTCAGAAGCGGTGCCGGACATGATGTCAGCGAATTAACGCTTGATGAGCACGTGATTGCAGTGGCGAGTGATGTTGCTTTGCCTCTGGAAGTACCGGTTCTGGATTTAAATAATGTGGATGAGATTGCGGAGTTTATTGTGAGGTGGGGTGCGGTCTGAGGCCCGCTTTAACAGGGGAGGAGGAAAACCCCAAAACGCAAAAAGGCCATCCTTCCGGATGGCCTCTTCACTTATTTGAAGCCTGGCAGTTCCCTACTCTCACATGGGGAGACCCCACACTACCATCGGCGCTACGGCGTTTCACTTCTGAGTTCGGCATGGGGTCAGGTGGGACCACCGCGCTAAAGCCGCCAGGCAAATTCTGTTAATCTGTATCAGGCTGAAAATCTGTCTCTTCGCCAAAACATCTTCGGCGTTGTAAGGTTAAGCCTCACGGTTCATTAGTATCGGTTAGCTCAACGCATCGCTGCGCTTACACACCCGACCTATCAACGTCGTCGTCTTCAACGTTCCTTCAGGACTCTCAAGGAGTCAGGGAGAACTCATCTCGGGGCAAGTTTCGTGCTTAGATGCTTTCAGCACTTATCTCTTCCGCATTTAGCTACCGGGCAGTGCCATTGGCATGACAACCCGAACACCAGTGATGCGTCCACTCCGGTCCTCTCGTACTAGGAGCAGCCCCCCTCAATTCTCCAGCGCCCACGGCAGATAGGGACCGAACTGTCTCACGACGTTCTAAACCCAGCTCGCGTACCACTTTAAATGGCGAACAGCCATACCCTTGGGACCTACTTCAGCCCCAGGATGTGATGAGCCGACATCGAGGTGCCAAACACCGCCGTCGATATGAACTCTTGGGCGGTATCAGCCTGTTATCCCCGGAGTACCTTTTATCCGTTGAGCGATGGCCCTTCCATTCAGAACCACCGGATCACTATGACCTGCTTTCGCACCTGCTCGCGCCGTCACGCTCGCAGTCAAGCTGGCTTATGCCATTGCACTAACCTCCTGATGTCCGACCAGGATTAGCCAACCTTCGTGCTCCTCCGTTACTCTTTGGGAGGAGACCGCCCCAGTCAAACTACCCACCAGACACTGTCCGCAACCCGGATTACGGGTCTACGTTAGAACACCAGCCATTAAAGGGTGGTATTTCAAGGGCGGCTCCACGCAGACTGGCGTCCACGCTTCAAAGCCTCCCACCTATCCTACACATCAAGGACCAGTGTTCAGTGTCAAGCTATAGTAAAGGTTCACGGGGTCTTTCCGTCTTGCCGCGGGTACACTGCATCTTCACAGCGAGTTCAATTTCACTGAGTCTCGGGTGGAGACAGCCTGGCCATCATTACGCCATTCGTGCAGGTCGGAACTTACCCGACAAGGAATTTCGCTACCTTAGGACCGTTATAGTTACGGCCGCCGTTTACCGGGGCTTCGATCAAGAGCTTCGCGTTGCCGCTAACCCCATCAATTAACCTTCCGGCACCGGGCAGGCGTCACACCGTATACGTCCACTTTCGTGTTTGCACAGTGCTGTGTTTTTAATAAACAGTTGCAGCCAGCTGGTATCTTCGACTGATTTCAGCTCCACCCGCAGGGGCTTCACCTACATATCAGCGTGCCTTCTCCCGAAGTTACGGCACCATTTTGCCTAGTTCCTTCACCCGAGTTCTCTCAAGCGCCTTGGTATTCTCTACCTGACCACCTGTGTCGGTTTGGGGTACGATTTCGTGTTACCTGATGCTTAGAGGCTTTTCCTGGAAGCAGGGCATTTGTTACTTCAGCACCGTAGTGCCTCGTCATCACACCTCAGCGTTAAAAAGGTACCGGATTTACCTGGAACCTCCGCCTACATGCTTAAACCGGGACAACCGTCGCCCGGCTAACATAGCCTTCTCCGTCCCCCCTTCGCAGTAACACCAAGTACAGGAATATTAACCTGTTTCCCATCGACTACGCCTTTCGGCCTCGCCTTAGGGGTCGACTCACCCTGCCCCGATTAACGTTGGACAGGAACCCTTGGTCTTCCGGCGAGCGGGCTTTTCACCCGCTTTATCGTTACTTATGTCAGCATTCGCACTTCTGATACCTCCAGCACCCCTCACAGGACACCTTCAACGGCTTACAGAACGCTCCCCTACCCAACAACGCCTAAGCGTCGCTGCCGCAGCTTCGGTGCATGGTTTAGCCCCGTTACATCTTCCGCGCAGGCCGACTCGACCAGTGAGCTATTACGCTTTCTTTAAATGATGGCTGCTTCTAAGCCAACATCCTGGCTGTCTGTGCCTTCCCACATCGTTTCCCACTTAACCATGACTTTGGGACCTTAGCTGGCGGTCTGGGTTGTTTCCCTCTTCACGACGGACGTTAGCACCCGCCGTGTGTCTCCCGTGATAACATTCTTCGGTATTCGTAGTTTGCATCGGGTTGGTAAGCCGGGATGGCCCCCTAGCCGAAACAGTGCTCTACCCCCGAAGATGAGTTCACGAGGCGCTACCTAAATAGCTTTCGGGGAGAACCAGCTATCTCCCGGTTTGATTGGCCTTTCACCCCCAGCCACAGGTCATCCGCTAATTTTTCAACATTAGTCGGTTCGGTCCTCCAGTTAGTGTTACCCAACCTTCAACCTGCCCATGGCTAGATCACCGGGTTTCGGGTCTATACCCTGCAACTTAACGCCCAGTTAAGACTCGGTTTCCCTTCGGCTCCCCTATACGGTTAACCTTGCTACAGAATATAAGTCGCTGACCCATTATACAAAAGGTACGCAGTCACCCCATAAAGAGGCTCCCACTGCTTGTACGTACACGGTTTCAGGTTCTTTTTCACTCCCCTCGCCGGGGTTCTTTTCGCCTTTCCCTCACGGTACTGGTTCACTATCGGTCAGTCAGGAGTATTTAGCCTTGGAGGATGGTCCCCCCATATTCAGACAGGATACCACGTGTCCCGCCCTACTCTTCGAGTTCACAGCATGTGTGCTTTCGTGTACGGGACTATCACCCTGTACCGTCGGACTTTCCAGACCGTTCCACTAACACACAAGCTGATTCAGACTCCGGGCTGCTCCCCGTTCGCTCGCCGCTACTGGGGGAATCTCGGTTGATTTCTTTTCCTCGGGGTACTTAGATGTTTCAGTTCCCCCGGTTCGCCTCGTTAGCCTATGTATTCAGCTAACGATAGTGCAACGGATTGCACTGGGTTTCCCCATTCGGACATCGCCGGGTCAAGGGTTCATATCACCTCGCCGGCGCTTTTCGCAGATTAGCACGTCCTTCATCGCCTCTGACTGCCAGGGCATCCACCGTGTACGCTTAGTCGCTTAACCTCACAACCCGAAGATGTTTCACTTCATGATTGCGAAAATTTGAGAGACTCGAACACACATGAGCTGTGTGTCGTTTCAATTTTCAGCTTGATCCAGATTTTTAAAGAGCAAATATCTCAAACGTGACTCGCAAGTCAGTTTTGAGATATGACGGCAGGTGACTTTCACTCACGAACCAGCAAGTGGCGTCCCCTAGGGGATTCGAACCCCTGTTACCGCCGTGAAAGGGCGGTGTCCTGGGCCTCTAGACGAAGGGGACACTGAAGTCTCAATCGCAAGACGCCTTGCTATTTACTTTTCATCAGACAATCTGTGTGAGCACTGCAAAGGCAGGTTCTTTAAGGTAAGGAGGTGATCCAACCGCAGGTTCCCCTACGGTTACCTTGTTACGACTTCACCCCAGTCATGAATCACAAAGTGGTAAGCGCCCTCCCGAAGGTTAAGCTACCTACTTCTTTTGCAACCCACTCCCATGGTGTGACGGGCGGTGTGTACAAGGCCCGGGAACGTATTCACCGTAGCATTCTGATCTACGATTACTAGCGATTCCGACTTCATGGAGTCGAGTTGCAGACTCCAATCCGGACTACGACGCACTTTATGAGGTCCGCTTGCTCTCGCGAGGTCGCTTCTCTTTGTATGCGCCATTGTAGCACGTGTGTAGCCCTACTCGTAAGGGCCATGATGACTTGACGTCATCCCCACCTTCCTCCAGTTTATCACTGGCAGTCTCCTTTGAGTTCCCGGCCTAACCGCTGGCAACAAAGGATAAGGGTTGCGCTCGTTGCGGGACTTAACCCAACATTTCACAACACGAGCTGACGACAGCCATGCAGCACCTGTCTCAGAGTTCCCGAAGGCACCAAAGCATCTCTGCTAAGTTCTCTGGATGTCAAGAGTAGGTAAGGTTCTTCGCGTTGCATCGAATTAAACCACATGCTCCACCGCTTGTGCGGGCCCCCGTCAATTCATTTGAGTTTTAACCTTGCGGCCGTACTCCCCAGGCGGTCGACTTAACGCGTTAGCTCCGGAAGCCACGCCTCAAGGGCACAACCTCCAAGTCGACATCGTTTACGGCGTGGACTACCAGGGTATCTAATCCTGTTTGCTCCCCACGCTTTCGCACCTGAGCGTCAGTCTTTGTCCAGGGGGCCGCCTTCGCCACCGGTATTCCTCCAGATCTCTACGCATTTCACCGCTACACCTGGAATTCTACCCCCCTCTACAAGACTCTAGCCTGCCAGTTTCGAATGCAGTTCCCAGGTTGAGCCCGGGGATTTCACATCCGACTTGACAGACCGCCTGCGTGCGCTTTACGCCCAGTAATTCCGATTAACGCTTGCACCCTCCGTATTACCGCGGCTGCTGGCACGGAGTTAGCCGGTGCTTCTTCTGCGGGTAACGTCAATCGGTAAGGTTATTAACCTTACCGCCTTCCTCCCCGCTGAAAGTGCTTTACAACCCGAAGGCCTTCTTCACACACGCGGCATGGCTGCATCAGGCTTGCGCCCATTGTGCAATATTCCCCACTGCTGCCTCCCGTAGGAGTCTGGACCGTGTCTCAGTTCCAGTGTGGCTGGTCATCCTCTCAGACCAGCTAGGGATCGTCGCCTAGGTGAGCCGTTACCCCACCTACTAGCTAATCCCATCTGGGCACATCCGATGGCAAGAGGCCCGAAGGTCCCCCTCTTTGGTCTTGCGACGTTATGCGGTATTAGCTACCGTTTCCAGTAGTTATCCCCCTCCATCAGGCAGTTTCCCAGACATTACTCACCCGTCCGCCACTCGTCAGCGAAGCAGCAAGCTGCTTCCTGTTACCGTTCGACTTGCATGTGTTAGGCCTGCCGCCAGCGTTCAATCTGAGCCATGATCAAACTCTTCAATTTAAGTTTGATGCTCGTGAATTAAACTTCGTAATGAATTACGTATGTTCACTCAGAGACTTGGTATTCATTTTTCGTCTTGCGACGTTAAGAATCCATGTCACTTTGAGTGCCCACACAGATTGTCTGATAAATTGTTAAAGAGCAGTGCCGCTTCGTTTTTCGCTGCGGCGCGGGGTGTGCATATTACGCTTTCCCGCTTCAGAGTCAAGCGATTATTTCGCTTTTCTCTGCTGACCCGGCGGCTTGCGTGCCGTTGTTCCGTGTCAGTGGAGGCGCATTATAGGGAGTTCTTCCGAAGTGACAAGAGGAAATTTGAAAAAAGTTTCTGACCGTGTTTTTTTTCACCAAAAGCGGTGAGAACAAGCTACAAATTGTTCTATTTGATGTATCTGCAACCACAATCACACCTGAGGTGGCATAATTAGCGGCAAGAATAGTTAAGGAATAAAAGCGATGCCATTAAGCGCACAACAGCTGGCAGCCCAAAAAAACCTGTCGTACGTGCTGGCAGAGAAGCTGGCTCAGCTGATCCTGGCAGGTGTATATGCCCCAGGCAGCATCCTGCCCAGCGAGATGGAACTGGGCGATCGGTTTGGCGTGAGCCGTACCGCCGTTCGCGAAGCGGTGAAAACATTATCGGCGAAAGGGATGGTGTTACCACGTCCGCGCATTGGCACCCGCGTTATGCCACAGGGGAACTGGAACTTTCTCGATCAGGAGTTACTCACCTGGTGGATGACCGAAGATAATTTTAACCAGGTCGTCGACCACTTTCTGGTCATGCGCAGCAGTCTTGAACCGCAGGCCTGCCTGCTTGCCGCCACGCTCGGCACCGCAGAGCAAAAAGCGCAGCTCAATACCTTAATGGAAGAGATGGTGTTCCTGAAAAAGCACTTTAACCGCGAACGCTGGGTCGAGGTCGATATGGCCTGGCACGAGCATATCTATAATATGAGCGCGAATCCGTTTCTGACGTCTTTTGCTTCTTTATTCCATTCGGTGTACCACACTTACTTTACCTCTATTACGCAGGATGAGGTGGTGAAGCTGGATCTGCATCAGGCGATTGTCGATGCTATTCAGGAGAGCGACGGGCAGCGAGCCCTGAGTGCGTGCCAGGCATTGCTGGCCGCGCCAACCCACCAGCAGGTAAATAAATGACAGAGAAAAAAGCGCGCAGTATGGCCGGATTGCCGTGGATTGCAGCCATGGCGTTCTTTATGCAGGCACTGGATGCCACTATCCTCAATACCGCACTTCCCGCAATAGCACAGAGCCTTAACCGTTCTCCGCTGGCGATGCAGTCAGCCATCATCAGTTACACCCTGACGGTGGCGATGCTTATTCCGGTTAGCGGCTGGCTGGCCGATCGATTCGGTACCCGAAAAGTTTTTATGGTGGCGGTCACGCTCTTTACGCTTGGCTCGCTGGCCTGCGCCCTCTCCACCTCCCTGACGGAGCTGGTTATCTTCCGCGTGCTGCAGGGTATTGGCGGCGCGATGATGATGCCCGTCGCTCGCCTGGCGTTATTGCGCGCCTATCCGCGCAGCGAACTGCTTCCGGTACTCAACTTTGTAACCATGCCGGGGCTGGTCGGTCCGATACTTGGTCCGGTACTCGGCGGGGTACTGGTTACCTGGGCAAGCTGGCACTGGATTTTCCTGATTAATATTCCGATTGGCGTGGCCGGGCTGATTTACGCCCGCAAATACATGCCGAACTTCACCACGCCTCGACGCAGCTTCGATATGGGCGGCTTTTTCCTGTTTGGCCTGAGCCTGGTGCTCTTCTCCAGCGGGATGGAGTTGTTCGGCGAGAAAATCGTGGAAACGTGGCTGGCGCTTGCCGTTATCCTCAGCGGTATTCTGCTGTTCCTTCTCTATATACGTCACGCGCGCCGCCACCCGACGCCGCTTATCTCTTTATCCCTTTTTAATACCCGAACATTTTCCGTCGGGATCGCGGGCAATATTGCCTCACGTCTGGGCACGGGCTGCGTACCCTTCCTGATGCCGCTGATGTTGCAGGTCGGTTTTGGCTACCCGGCGCTGATCGCGGGCTGCATGATGGCGCCCACGGCAATGGGATCGATTCTGGCGAAATCCACGGTTACGCAGGTGCTGCGCTGGTTCGGCTATCGTAAGACGCTGGTTGGCGTAACGGTATTCATTGGATTGATGATTGCGCAGTTCTCGCTGCAGTCTGCGGCGTTACCCATCTGGATGCTGATCCTGCCGCTGTTTGTGCTGGGGATGGCGATGTCGACGCAGTTCACGTCGATGAATACGATAACCCTGGCGGACCTTACCGACGAGAACGCCAGCAGCGGCAACAGCGTACTGGCGGTGACCCAACAGCTGTCGATCAGCCTCGGGGTCGCCGTGAGCGCCGCGGTCCTGCGGTTTTATGAAGGGTTTGACGGTACCAATACCGTGGAGCAGTTCCACTATACCTTTATCACCATGGGCGCGCTTACGGTGGTGTCGGCGCTGGTCTTCATGCTGTTAAAACCGAAAGATGGCCAGAACCTGATTAAAGAGCGTCACAAGGAAAAGGCTAAACCGAACCGCGTTCCATCAGAACAGGAGTAAGCTGCAGCCGTTGCTGTTGCAGCGTGGGCTGCGCCATGCGGTGGATCAACACATCGATGGCCAGCTCACCCAGTTCATCCTTAGGCTGATGAATCGTCGTCAGCGGCGGCGTCATGTAGCGCGCCAGTTCGATATCATCGTAACCAATAATCGCCATATCTTCCGGAACGCGTAATCCGGCCTGATACAGCGCCTGATACGCGCCAAACGCCATCGCGTCGTTACCGATAAATACCGCCTGCGGGCGAATCTCCTGCGCCAGCAGTTTCTGCATCGCCTCGAATCCGCCGTTAAATTCAAAATCGCCGGTGATCTGATAACCATCAGGAACGGTAAGCCCCGCACGCTGCATTGCAGAGAGATAGCCTTCCAGCCGCAGGCGCGCCGGGGTTTTATCCAGCGGGCCGGTAATGCAGGCAATGCGGGTATGACCTTTATCGATCAGATGCTGCGTCGCCATATCGCCGCCCAGCAGCGAGTTATCCTGAATCAGATCGCTGGTACCGTCGAACGGCGCCCAGTCCATCATCACCGTGGGAATAGAAGGGTAGCGCTGGATGATCTCCTTCGAAGGTTGATGCGTTTCGGTACAGAGCAACAGCAGCCCGTCGACGCGTTTTTGCATCAGCGTCTCCAGATTGCGGTTCATGCGCTGCTCGTCCCCTTCGGTATTGCACAGCACCAGGCTGTAGCCGCGCTCAAAGCAGCTGCGCTCCACGCCGCGCACCAGCTCAGAATAAAAGGGGTTGGTACTGGCCGTGATCAGCATGCCGATGGTGCGCGTCTGGTTGAGCTTCAGGCTGCGCGCCAGCGCCGACGGCGCATAGTTGAGTTCTTTTATTGCAGCGTCAACTTTCTCCCGAATCGCCTCGCTGACGAAGCGATCTTTATTGATAACGTGGGAAACAGTCGAGGTAGAAACACCCGCCATACGGGCGACATCTTTCATTGTGGCCAAGCGTTACCCCTGCTGACTTAAGAATTCATCGATCTCTTTACGCCACGGCACGGAAGGCTGAGCGCCTTTACGCGTCACCGCAATCGCGGCGGCGGCATGCGCAAAGCGGATCGCGTCGTCCATCGCTTTCCCTTCCAGCAGCGCCGTCACCAGCGCACCGTTAAAGGTATCTCCAGCGGCGATGGTATCGATGGCTTTCACCTTGAAGCCCGGTACGCGACGGCCTTCACCGTTGACGCTTGCCCACACGCCGCGGCTACCGAGGGTGATAATCACGGTGCCGATGCCTTTGTCGTGCAGCGCTTTTGCTGCACGCGCTGCGTCGTCATCAGTTTCCACGCGGATCCCCGTCAGCTTTTCCGCTTCGGTTTCATTCGGGGTGATGATATCCACCAGCGCCAGCAGTTCATCTGATAATACACGGGCAGGCGCAGGGTTCAGTACGACAGAGGTATGATTTTCCTGGGCTATTTTCGCGGCGGCGAGCACGCTTTCAACCGGCGACTCCAGCTGCATCAGCAGGGCTGCCGCTCCGGCGATGATTTCACGCTGCGCTTCGACGCGTTCTGTCGTTAACGCAGCATTGGCTCCCGCATGAATACCGATGACATTCTCACCTTCCGCGTTGACGAAAATCAGCGCCACGCCGGTAGATTCCCCTTCAACCACGCTGACTGGCGCAATATCGATATTGTCGCTGGCCAGCTGTTTGCGAACGCGCTCGCCGGTATCGTCATCGCCCGTGCAGGCGATAAACGCGATACTCGCCCCGCTGCGCCCGGCCGCTACCGCCTGGTTTGCGCCCTTTCCGCCGAACGCCACCTGGTACTGATTGCCGGTGACGGTTTCGCCCGGCGTGGGGAACGTTTCAAGGTTGAGAATGTGATCGGCATTGATACTGCCAAGGACGACGAGGTTGCCTGCGGTTTTCATGTATGAGCTGTCCATCTGAGAGCGCCACCGGTATTACCCGGTGGCGTATGCCACACTTTTCTTTTATTTGGTGTCCCTCAGGCAGCCAGCGACTGCCTGAATCGCCTTTTACTGCTTAATGACCAGCTTCAGGTCAACCGGGTATTTGGCCTGAACTTTTTCGCCCTTCAGCACTTTATCGGCAGTTTGCACGCCAGTTGCGCCAATCTGCTCAGGCAGCTGAGCGATGGTCGCAGCCAGTTTGCCATCATTTACTGCTTTTTCACCATCCGGAGTGCCGTCAAATCCGACAACCATCACATCAGTTTTACCCGCAGTCTGAAGCGCACGCAGCGCGCCCAGCGCCATTTCGTCGTTCTGAGCGAACACGGCCTTCACGTCAGGATGCGCGGTCAGCAGGTTCTGCATAACGTTCAGACCTTTAGTACGGTCGAAGTCTGCCGGCTGGCTCGCCAGCACGTTAAATTTGTGCGCAGCAACGGCCTGCTGGAAGCCTTCACCACGCTCACGCGCAGCGGACGTACCGGCAATGCCCTGTAGTTCGATAACTTTCGCGCCTTCTCCGGCTTTCTTCGCAATGTAATCACCGGCGATTTTACCGCCCAGTACGTTATCAGACGCGATGTGGCTGACAACTTCACCTTTCGTTGCCTGACGGTCCAGGGTGATGACCGGGATCTTCGCCTGGTTTGCCATCTTCACGGCGTTACCTACCGCGTCGGAATCGGTTGGGTTGATCAGCAGGATTTTGGTACCACGAACGGTTAAGTCCTGAACGTTCGCCAGCTCTTTTGCCGGGTTGTTCTGAGAGTCCAGCACCACCAGGTTGTAGCCCAGTTTGTCCGCTTCTTTCTGCGCGCCGTCCTTCAGGGAGACGAAGAACGGGTTGTTCAGGGTTGAGACAACCAGCGCGATGGTATCTTTCGCCATGGCGTTAGCACTTACGGTTGCGCTCAGCGCGACAGCAGAAACCAGGGTAGCCAGTTTTTTCATGTTCATATCTAAGATGTCCTGTAGTGTCGTCAGTTACTGTTTTTTGTTGTCTACCAGTACCGCCAGCAAAATCACCACTGCCTTAACGATCATCTGGTAATAGGAGGAAACACCTAACAAATTCAAACCATTATTCAGGAAACCGAGGATCAGTGCGCCGATCAATGTCCCAACAATGCGACCTTTACCGCCAGCAAGGCTGGTACCGCCCAGAACCACTGCCGCGATGGCATCCAGCTCATACCCCGTACCCGCCGTTGGCTGCGCAGAAGAGAGGCGCGCCACTTCGATGATGCCCGCCAGAGACGCCAGCAGGCCGCACAGGGAGTAAACGATAATTTTGACTTTATTAACGCTGATGCCGGACAGACGCGTTGCCGCTTCGTTACCGCCCAGCGCATAGATATAACGGCCCAGACGGGTATGGTGCAGCATGTACCACGCCGCCAGGAAGACGATAGCCATAATCCAGACCGGCGTCGGGATACCCAGCGGACGGCCGATACCGAACCAGCCAAACAGATCGGCGTTTTCGGTAAAGCCGGTATTCACCGGGCTACCGTTGGTGTACACCATGGTGACGCCGCGCAGCAGCAGCATCATCACCAGCGTGGCAATAAACGCCTGCACGCGGCCTTTTGCCACAATTACGCCGGTTACCGCGCCAATCGCCGCGCCAGCCGCCAGCGCAGCGGCAACGGCCACCAGCGCGTTGACTTCAATACCGACAATCGACGCGGCAATCGCACCGGTGAGCGCCAGCAGGGAACCGACGGACAGATCGATACCCGAAGTCAGAATCACCAGCGTCATCCCGACCGCCATAATGGCGTTTACGGAAGTCTGCTGAAGAATGTTGAACAGGTTATTAACGGTAAAAAAGTTCGGGCTCATGGTCGATACAATCGCGATCAGCACCAGCAGGGCAATCAGCGATTTTTGCTCCATCAGCCATGCCTTTGTGAAATAGCGGCGACCAGAAACAGCCTGGGTAGTCATCTTCTTACTCCTGATTCACGCGATTAAGCTTGCCCACAGCGGCAGCCATCAGAACTTCCTGGGTGGCCTGCTCGCGAGTGAATTCACCGCCGAGATGCCCTTCATGCATGACGATAATGCGATCGCTCATGCCTAATACTTCTGGCATCTCGGAAGAGACCAGAATGATGCTCAGACCGTCGGCCTTAAACTGGTTAATCAGCTGATAAATCTCTTTTTTGGCGCCCACGTCTACGCCACGGGTTGGTTCATCGAGGATCAGCACTTTCGGGCGCGTCATCAGCCCGCGGGCAATCGCCACTTTCTGCTGATTACCGCCGGACAACAGGCCAATCGCCTGCTCCATCGACGGCGTTTTAACATTAAAGAGACGGATAAAATCGCTGACCGCCTGCTGTTCATCTTTGTGCTTCAGGCTGCCGCCGCTGCGGCTGAAATAGCGCAGCGCGGTGAGTGACATGTTCTCTTTCACCGACATGCCCAGCACCAGGCCGTCGCGCTTACGGTCTTCGGAGATATAGACAATGCCGTTCGCCAGGCCATCCTGCGGCGAGCGGGTGACCACCTCGTGGCCGTCAAGAGTGACGTAACCGCTGGTGCGCGGCAGTGCGCCGTAGAGCACTTTCATAAGCTCGGTGCGCCCCGCGCCCATCAGGCCTGCGACGCCGAGGATCTCGCCCTGGCGCAGGGTAAAGGTCACGTCGTTTACGCCCGGCCCGCAGAGGTTATCCACCTTCAGGCGGATTTCGCCCGGCGCTTTGTCCAGACGCGGATACTGATCTTCCAGCTTGCGTCCCACCATCATTTCGATAAGCGAATCTTCCGTCAGCGTCGCCACTTCGCGCTCGGCGATAAACTGGCCATCGCGAAAAACGGTGACGTCGTCGCAGATCTCGAAGATCTCTTTCATGCGGTGAGAGATATATACTATGCCGCGGCCCTGCGATTTCAGCTCGCGGATAACGCGGAACAGGGATTCGGTTTCCGTATCGGTCAGGGCGTCGGTCGGTTCATCCATAATGATGACCTTCGACTCAAAGCTCAGCACCTTGGCGATTTCCACCATCTGCTGATCGCCGATGGAGAGGTCCCCCACCAGCCGGTCGCTCTTAAAGCGCAGGTTCAGCTTCGCCAGCAGTTTGTCCGCTTCGGCGTACATGGTTTTCCAGTCGATTTTTCCGAACCGGTTCACGAACTCGCGGCCCAGGAAGATGTTCTCCGCAATGGTGAGCTGCGGGATCAGGTTTAGCTCCTGGTGGATGATGCCGATACCCGCTTCCTGCGAGGATTTCGGCCCGTTGAAGGTGGTCTCTTTACCCAGCCAGACGAGTGAACCGGCATCGCGCTGATAGATCCCGGTCAGCACTTTCATCATGGTGGATTTGCCGGCGCCGTTCTCGCCCACCAGCGCCATCACGCGTCCGGAATAAACGTTCAGCGCCGCGCCGGAGAGGGCTTTTACGCCCGGGAACGATTTATCGATCCCTTTGAGTTGCAGTAATGCGTCCATGATGGCCTCAGAAGGTGACGCCAGCACAGAGAATGATATTCGCATACGGGGAACACTCCCCGCTGCGAATCACCGCCTGACTGTCTGCGGTTTGTTGTTTGAACTGCTCGTGCGTTGTGTAACGAATTTCTATGGTGTTTCCCTGGTGCTGTTGCAGTTGCTCAATAAACGTGAGCAACGTTTCGTGGAGTTGCGGATTATGTTGTTTGATTTCCGCGGCGAGAATGGCCGTCTCAACCTGCATCTCCGCGGTCACTACTTCCAGTACCTGCATAAACGAGGGTACGCCCTGCGTTAACGCCATATCGATACGGGTTGTGCTGCGCGGAACCGGTAAGCCTGCATCGCAAACCACCAGCGTATCGGTATGCCCAAGGCGGGAAATAACCGATGAGATTTCTGAGTTGAGTACTGTGCCTTTCTTCATTTTTTGCTCCACTAGCGAAACGTTTCGCTAAAAACAGTGTAGCCGCAAGAGTGTTCAGAAAACCATCATGACGTAACGGATTTGTGATCGAAGTCGAAACGTTTCGCTAAGTGAAATGAGGCAGAAGGTAAATGCAAAAACGGTAACCCTGAGGTTACCGTTTTTTATGTTTGCGCCCTCTTACTCTGGAAAGCGCATCAGGCCACACGGAGGCTTAAATCTCGACCTGCGTCCCCAGCTCAATCACGCGGTTAGGCGGGATTTCAAACTGGTCAGGGGCGCGCAGGGCGTTACGCTGCAGGATCAAGTACAGCTTGCCGCGCAGGCGCAGATACCATGGGCGTTTTCCGATGATCAGCGACTCGTGCGACATAAAGAACGATGTCTCCATCATGCGGCAGCTTAACCCTTCCAGGCCGCAGCGGTGGAACACCTCTTCCACGTTCGGCGTTTCGCGCCAGCCGTAGCTCGCCACCACGCGCCAGAAGGTCGGCGATAGCTGCTCAATCTGCACGCGACGCACGTTGTGTACATACGGCGCGTCTTCGGTGCGCAGCGTCAGCAGGATCACGCGCTCGTGCAGCACCTTGTTGTGCTTAAGGTTATGCATCAGCGCAAACGGGATCACGTTCAGCGCGCGAGACATGTACACCGCGGTACCCGGCACGCGCACCGGCGGGGATTTCTCCAGCGAGGCGATCATCGCTTCCAGAGAGTTACCATGCTCGTGCATACGACGCAGCAGGCGGAAACGCTCGCTCTTCCACGTCGTCATCACAATAAACATCACCAGACCCAGCGTCAGCGGCAGCCAGCCACCGGAGACAATCTTGTCGAGGTTAGCGGAGAACAGCGGTACGTCGATGCAGAGGAAACCGACCAGGATCAGCCCGACCAGGAACTTATTCCAGTGCCAGTTACGGTACGCCACCGTGGTGGAGAGCAGAGAGGTCAACACCATCGTTCCGGTCACGGCGATACCATACGCCGCCGCCAGGTTACTGGAGTGCTCGAAGCTGACGATAACAATCACCACAGCAAAATAGAGCAGCCAGTTGACGAACGGAATGTAGATCTGGCCTGACTCCATCTCCGAGGTATGAATAATGCGCATCGGGGAGAGATAGCCCAGACGCACAGCCTGACGCGTCAGGGAGAACACGCCGGAGATCACCGCCTGTGAGGCAATCACCGTCGCCAGCGTCGCCAGGATCAGCATTGGGACCAGCGCCCAGTCAGGAGCCAGCAGGAAGAACGGGTTTTTAATCGCTTCAGGATGTTCAAGCAACAGCGCGCCCTGGCCGAAGTAGTTCAGCACCAGTGAAGGCAGGACAAGGCTAAACCACGCTACGCGGATAGGGAGTTTCCCGAAGTGGCCCATATCCGCATACAGCGCCTCGACGCCGGTAATGGAAAGCACCACCGCACCCAGCGCCACGAACGACACCACTTTATATTCCAGGAAGAAATGCACCGCCCACATCGGGTTCAGCGCATGCAGGACATCCGGGTTAGCAATAATGCTGCGCAAGCCCAGCGCCGCCAGGATCAGGAACCAGGCCAGCATAATAGGTGCGAACAGCTTGCCCACCAGGCCGGTACCGTGTTTTTGTATGGCAAACAGCAGCGTCAGCACGATAATAGCGAGTGGAACGACCCACGTATCAAGCTGCGGCGCGACAATCTCCAGCCCCTCTATGGCTGACATCACCGAAATCGCCGGCGTTATCACCACTTCCCCATAGAAGAAGCTGCCGCCTATCAGGCCGATAATGACCAGTACGGAGGTCATTCTTGCCGACGTATTGCGTCCGGCAAGGGACATCAGGGTCAGAATACCGCCCTCGCCCGCGTTATCAGCACGCATAACGAAAGAGAGATACTTAACGGAAACTACCAGGATCAGCAGCCAGAAGATGAGCGAGAGGAAACCAAATACGGCGTCGCGCTCTACACCAAAACCAAACTGACCGGACAAACATTCACGAAGCGTATAAAGCGGGCTGGTGCCGATATCACCGTAGACAACCCCGATCGCCGCAAGCGTTACTGCGGGTAATGATTGCTTATTATCAGTGCTCATAGACTAGTCTTTTCGTTTGAATAACAAATGTGTGCTTAGTCCCTTGGCCCACAAAAAGCGCACAGTATGCACGATTCAATGCAAAATCGTACCCCTAAATGCTGCCGCATTAATGTAGCGCAAAGAAAATAGCGCCGCACTTCAGCCTATTATCAGGCCAGACCGAAACGTCTATACTCGCTTCAATTAGCCGCCACGACGGCGAAAGGATGCAAAACTATTATGGCTCACTCACATTTATTAGCAGAAAGAATTTCCCGCCTCAGCAGCGCGCTGGAGAAAGGCCTTTTCGAGCGTAGCCACGCCATTCGCCTCTGTTTACTGGCGGCGCTGAGCGGTGAAAGCGTATTTCTGCTGGGACCGCCGGGCATTGCCAAAAGCCTGATCGCGCGCCGCCTCAAGTTCGCATTCCAGAACGCCCGCGCATTTGAGTATTTGATGACCCGTTTCTCCACGCCGGAAGAAGTGTTCGGGCCGCTCTCTATTCAGGCGTTAAAGGATGAGGGACGCTATGAGCGTCTGACGGCGGGCTATCTCCCTGAAGCCGAAATCGTCTTTCTTGATGAGATCTGGAAAGCCGGTCCGGCCATACTGAACACCCTGCTGACGGCGATTAACGAACGCCGGTTCCGCAACGGCGCGAGCGAAGAGAAGATCCCCATGCGCCTGCTGGTGGCCGCGTCAAACGAACTGCCCGAAGACGACAGCAGCCTGGAAGCGCTGTATGACCGCATGCTGATCCGCCTGTGGCTGGATAAAGTGCAGGACAAGTCGAACTTCCGTTCAATGCTGGTGAGCCAGCAGGACGAAAACGAAAACCCGGTGGCAGCGTCATTGCAGGTGACGGACGAGGAATACCACCAGTGGCAGGAGGAGATCGGCAAGATAAAGCTGCCGGATAGCGTATTTGAGCTGATCTTCATGCTGCGCCAGCAGCTTGATTTACTGCCTTCCGCGCCGTATGTCTCTGACCGTCGCTGGAAAAAAGCGATTCGCCTGCTTCAGGCAAGCGCGCTGTTCAGCGGTCGCGATGCCGTCGCGCCAGTCGATCTGATCCTGCTGAAAGACTGCCTGTGGCACGACGCCGAAGGGATGAACCTGATGCAGCAGCAGCTGGACGTTTTGATGACCGGGCACGCGTGGGGCCAGCAGTCGATGCTTAACCAGCTGGGAGCGATTGCCCAACGCCGCCTCCAGCTCCAGCAGCAGCAAAGCGATAAAACCGCGCTAAAGGTGAACCGCCTCGGCGGGATGTTCGCCCGTAAGCCGCACTATGAACTGCCGGCCGAACTGACCGATGACTCGCTCACCCTGCTTCTACAGCAGCCGCTGAAGCTGCATGATATGCAGGTAGTGCACGTGACGCTCGAACGTGTCGCGCTGGCGCAGTGGCTGGATAAAGGCGGCGAGATCCGCGGCAAGCTCAACGGAATTGGCTTTGCCCAGCCGCTGACGATGGAAGTCGACAGCAGCCAGCATCTGGTGATCCGCGACGTCAGCCTTCAGGGTTCGCGCCTTGCGCTGCCGGGCACGGCCTCCGACAGTATCCCGGAGGAGATCAAACAGCAGCTGGAAGCGCTGGATGCCGAATGGCACCGGCAGCACACGCGCTTCAGCGAGCAGCAGAAATGCCTCTTTATCCATAGCGACTGGTTAGGCCGCATTGAAGCCAGCCTTCAGGACGTTGGCGCGCAGATCAAACAGGCGCGTCAATGCTAACGCTGGACACGCTCAACGTCATGCTGGCGGTTAGCGAGGATGGTTTAATCGAAGAGGTTGTTATCACCCTGCTTGCTTCACCGCAGCTGGCGGCCTTCTTTGAAAAATTCCCGAAGCTCAAAAGGGCAATGACGGACGATCTTCCACGCTGGCGCGATAACCTGCGGCAGCGGTTCAAGGAGACGGAAGTTCCGCCGGAGCTGACAGAGGAAGTTGCCGGCTATCAGCAGTGCCAGCGGCTTTCTACGCCGCAGTTTATTGCCCGGCTTCAGCAAACCCTGGCTCTGCTTGATAACGTTCACTCCCCGTTTGCCGGCCAGGCCAGAGCGCTGGTCACGGACAACCCCACCTTCACGCCCGCGCTGCACACGCTCTTTTTACAGCGCTGGCGGCTGAGCCTTGTGGTGCAGGCCACGACCCTTAACCAGCAGCTGCTGGAGGAGGAGCGCGAACAGCTGCTTAGTGAAGTGCAGGAGCGAATGACGTTAAGCGGCCAGCTGGAACAGGTGCTGGTGGAGAATGAAAACGCTGCCGGACGGCTCTGGGATATGAGTGCCGGGCAGCTAAAGCGTGGCGATTATCAGCTGATCGTGAAGTACGGCGACTTTCTGGCAGAGCAGCCGGAGCTGATGAAGCTCGCGGAACAGCTGGGCCGCTCCCGGGAGGCCAAATCGGTCCCAAAGAAAGATGCGCCGATGGAAACCTTCCGCACGCTGGTACGCGAACCCTCCACCGTGCCGGAGCAGGTGGATGGATTACAGCAAGGTGATGACATCCTGCGCCTGCTGCCTACGGAACTCGGCACGCTGGGAATGACCGAACTGGAGTACGAGTTTTATCGTCGGCTGGTGGAAAAACAGCTGCTCACCTATCGGCTGCATGGCGAAGCCTGGCGCGAGAAGATCGGCCAGCGACCGGTAGTGCGTCAGGACTTTGACGAGCAGCCGCGCGGGCCTTTTATTGTCTGCGTGGATACGTCCGGATCGATGGGGGGCTTCAATGAACAGTGCGCAAAGGCGTTCTGCCTGGCGCTGATGCGCGTGGCGCTTGCCGACCGCCGTCGCTGCTACATCATGTTATTTTCCAGCGAAGTGGTGGGATATGAACTGACCAGCTCACAGGGACTGGAGCAGGCGATCCGCTTTTTAAGCCAGCGCTTTCGCGGGGGCACCGATCTGGCCCGCTGTTTTCGCAGCATCATTGAACGTATGCAGGGCGGCGACTGGTACGACGCGGATGCGGTAGTGATTTCCGATTTTATTGCCCAGCGGCTGCCGGACGATGTGGTGAATAAGGTGAAGGAGATGCAGCGCGTTCACCAGCACCGTTTTCATGCGGTGGCGATGTCTGCCCATGGAAAACCCGGCATCATGCGCATCTTCGATCATATCTGGCGCTTTGATACCGGGCTGCGTAGCCGCCTGCTCAGACGCTGGCGACGCTAATCAAAGAAGAGAGCCGACGCTTTCACGTACCTGCTGCGGCCAGACGCCACACTGCACCTGGCCAATGTGGGACAGCTGCAGCAGCAGCATGGTCAGACGAGACTGGCCAATACCGCCACCGATGGTCTGCGGCATTTCACCGCGCAGCAGCGCCTGGTGCCACTCCAGCTTCAGACGATCTTCATCTCCGGTAATGGCCAGCTGACGCTTCAGCGCTTCAGCATCCACGCGGATCCCCATAGACGAGAGTTCAAACGCATCTTCCAGTACCGGGTTCCAGACCAGAATGTCGCCATTCAGACCGGCATACTCGCTCTCGCCCACGGTGCTCCAGTCATCATAATCCGGCGCGCGGACGTCATGACGTTTACCGTCAGAGAGTTTGCCGCCAATGCCGATCAGGAATACCGCCCCCAGCTCTTTGGCGATCGCCCGTTCACGGCCTTTGGCATCCAGATCCGGGAAACGGCTCAGCAATTCCTGACTGTGAACAAAGTGGATCGTATCCGGCAGGAACGGTGCCAGGCCAAACGCTTCGCTCACGGCGGCTTCAGTCGCTTTGATCCCCGCGTAAATTGCCTCAACGGTAGATTTCAGCGTACCGACGTGGCGCTCGCCGTCACCCATTACGCGTTCCCAGTCCCACTGGTCAACGTAGACAGAGTGAATCGGGGAGAGGCGGTCTTCATCGGGGCGAAGGGCTTTCATGTGCGTGTAGAGCCCTTCGCCCGCGCTGAAGTCGTGTTGTCCCAGGGTCTGACGCTTCCACTTCGCCAGTGAATGAACCACTTCGAACTGGGCGTCTGGCAGTGTTTTCACTTTCACCTGTACCGCTTTTTCGCAACCAGACAAGTTATCCTGCGTCCCGTCACCCACGCGGCTCAGAATCGGAGCCTGAACTTCAATAAGGCCAAGCTTCTCTTCCAGCTGGCGAGAAAAATGGGATTTTACGAAACTGATCTGGCGTTGTTTTGCGATGTAAGCGGTTTTCATTATTTATACTCCTGCGTCCTGTTAGTAATGATTAAGCAACAGAACCGGCACCTGATTCAATAACCCATCAACAAAAAGGCGCCTTCACTTTTGATTCGTTAAAATAAGGCGCTAGAATAGACATATTCATTAATCTTCATAAGAAAAAGCTATGGAAAATTATCAGATCGACAATCTGGACCGCGGCATCCTGGAAGCGCTGATGGCCAACGCGCGCACCGCGTATGCCGAACTGGCGAAACAGTTTGGCGTCAGCCCGGGGACGATTCACGTGCGCGTAGAGAAAATGAAGCAGGCAGGGATCATCACCGGCGCGCGCATTGATGTCAGCCCGAAGCAGCTCGGGTACGACGTTTGCTGCTTCATTGGCATTATTCTCAAAAGTGCCAAAGATTACCCTTCCGCGCTCGAGAAGCTGAACGCGCTGGATGAGGTCACCGAGGCGTACTACACCACCGGGCACTACAGCATCTTTATAAAGGTGATGTGCCGATCCATCGACGCCCTTCAGCAGGTACTTATCAACAAGATCCAAACAATCGATGAAATTCAGTCCACCGAGACGCTGATCTCCCTGCAAAACCCGATCATGCGTACTATCCGCCCGTGATCGGGCAAATTCATTCCCACATTTTCCACAGGTAGATCCCAGCTCGTTCACAGCGTACAATGTCCGCCTCTTTATCTGAGCGAGCGATCAATGGCGGACATTACTCTTATCAGCGGCAGCACGCTTGGCGGTGCTGAATATGTAGCGGAACATCTGGCCGAGAAGCTGGAAGACGCGGGCTTTTCCACGGAAACCCTGCACGGACCGCTACTTGACGATCTCCCGACTGACGGGGTCTGGCTGCTGATCACCTCCACGCACGGCGCGGGCGATCTGCCGGATAACCTGCAACCTTTATATGACGAACTGCTGGAACAACAGCCCGATCTGTCAAATGTCCGGTTTGGCGCAGTCGGGATCGGCAGCCGTGAATATGACACGTTCTGTGGTGCAATAGAGAAAGTCGAAGCTGCGGTGACCGCTTGCGGAGCAAAACAGCTGGGTGAAACGCTGAAGATCAACATCCTCGATCATGACATTCCGGAAGATCCAGCCGAGATCTGGTTGGGTGAATGGAAAAATTTACTCAAAAACGATTAAAGTTCGCGCGATCAGATGTGGATAACTCTGGTTAAAAGCTCGTATTAAGCCGTAGTTATCCAAAGTATAACCCTGAGACTGTTTTCGCCCTGTGTATAAAGTGGCGATCTGATCCCAGCTTATACGGTCCAGGATCACCGATCATTCACAGCAAACGATCCTTCCTAACTGCATGATCTTACTTATTGGATCGGACTTATCCACAAAGGTCTGCGATCCTAATAAGAGATCACAATAGAACAGATCTCTAAATAAAAAGATCTTCTTTTTAATAGCCCAGGATCCCAATGCTTTCTCGAAAGACTAAAGTTGAGTAGAATCCACGGCCCGGGCTTCAATCCATTTTCATACCGCTTTACGCGAGGCAGACCACCATGTTTTATCAGGATCCTTTTGACGTCATCATCATTGGCGGGGGTCACGCAGGCACTGAGGCCGCAATGGCCGCAGCGCGAATGGGTCAGCAGACCCTGCTTTTGACACACAATATCGACACGCTGGGACAAATGTCCTGTAATCCGGCGATTGGCGGCATTGGGAAAGGACACCTGGTAAAAGAAGTGGATGCACTTGGCGGCCTGATGGCGAAAGCGATCGATCGCGCTGGCATTCAGTTTAGGATACTAAACGCGAGTAAAGGTCCGGCTGTACGTGCCACCCGTGCACAGGCAGACCGCGTGCTTTACCGTCAGGCCGTGCGCACCGCGCTGGAGAACCAGCCGAACCTGATGATCTTCCAGCAGGCGGTTGAAGATCTTATCGTTGAGAACGATCGTGTTGTGGGTGCCGTGACCCAGATGGGGCTTAAGTTCCGCGCTAAAGCGGTGGTGCTCACCGTCGGGACATTCCTGGACGGCAAGATCCACATCGGTCTGGATAACTACAGCGGTGGCCGCGCCGGCGATCCGCCGTCCATTCCGCTGTCACGCCGTCTGCGCGAGCTGCCGCTGCGCGTGAGCCGCCTGAAAACCGGTACGCCGCCGCGCATTGATGCGCGCACTATCGATTTCAGCGTACTGGCGCAGCAGCACGGCGATAATCCGATGCCGGTGTTCTCGTTCATGGGCAATGCGGCGCAACATCCGCAGCAGGTGCCGTGCTACATCACGCATACCAACGAAAAAACCCATGACGTGATCCGCAATAACCTCGATCGCAGCCCAATGTACGCAGGCGTGATCGAAGGGATCGGGCCACGCTACTGCCCGTCGATCGAAGACAAGGTGATGCGCTTTGCCGATCGCAACCAGCATCAGATCTTCCTCGAGCCGGAAGGGCTGACCTCTAACGAAATTTACCCGAACGGCATCTCCACCAGCCTGCCGTTCGACGTGCAGATGCAAATTGTGCGCTCAATGCAGGGCATGGGAAACGCGAAAATCGTTCGTCCTGGCTACGCTATTGAGTACGATTTCTTCGATCCGCTTGACCTAAAGCCGACGCTGGAGAGCAAATTCATCCAGGGTCTGTTCTTCGCCGGCCAGATTAACGGCACCACCGGTTACGAAGAAGCCGCAGCGCAGGGCCTGCTGGCCGGTCTGAACGCCGCCCGCTTCTCTGCCGAGAAAGAGGGCTGGGCACCGGCGCGTTCTCAGGCCTATCTGGGCGTGCTGGTTGACGATCTCTGCACCCTGGGAACCAAAGAACCGTACCGTATGTTTACCTCTCGCGCGGAATATCGTCTGATGCTGCGCGAAGACAACGCCGATCTGCGTCTGACCGAGATCGGCCGCGAGCTGGGTCTGGTGGACGACGACCGCTGGGCGCGCTTCAACGAGAAGCTGGAGCGTATCGAACAGGAACGTCAGCGTCTGAAAACCACATGGGTAAACCCGCAGGCGGAAACCGCTGCCGAAGTAAACGCTCACTTAACTGCGCCGCTTTCGCGTGAGGCCAGCGGTGAAGATCTGCTGCGTCGTCCGGAAGTCACGTATGAGAACCTGGTCAAACTGACGGCGTTCGCGCCGGGCCTGGAAGACGCTGAAGCGGCTGAGCAGGTCGAAATTCAGGTGAAATACGAAGGTTACATCGCGCGCCAGCAGGATGAGATCGAGAAACAGCAGCGCAACGAAAATACGCTGCTGCCGGAAATGCTGGACTATCGTCAGGTGACGGGCCTTTCCAACGAAGTGATCGCTAAGCTGAACGATCACAAACCTGTGTCGATTGGCCAGGCCTCGCGTATCTCCGGCGTCACACCCGCCGCGATTTCGATTCTGCTGGTGTGGTTGAAAAAGCAGGGCATGCTGCGCCGTAGTGCGTAATGCCCTGAATATTGCCCGGTGGCGCTGCGCTTACCGGGCTTACTGAACCCCGTAGGGCGGGTTAGCGAAGCGTCACCCGCCGCTTAAGTATCTCAACAGGTATTCACCGTGCTCAATAAACTCTCTCGTCTGCTGGAACAGGCAGGTATTTCGCTCACCGATCACCAGAAAAACCAGCTGGTGGCCTACGTCGATATGCTGAACAAATGGAACAAAGCGTACAACCTGACTTCCGTACGCGATCCCAACGAGATGCTGATTCGCCATATTCTCGATAGCATCGTGGTGGCGCCGTATCTTAACGGTGAACGTTTTATCGACGTAGGTACGGGTCCGGGCCTGCCGGGGGTTCCGTTGTCCATTGTCCGTCCGGAGAGTCATTTCACGCTGCTGGATAGCCTGGGCAAGCGCGTTCGCTTTTTACGCCAGGTCCAGCATGAACTGAAGCTGGAAAACATCACGCCCGTGCAGAGCAGGGTAGAGGCGTTTCCGGCAGAGCCGCCGTTTGACGGGGTTATCAGCCGTGCCTTTGCCTCGCTCAACGATATGGTGAGCTGGTGTAAGCACCTGCCGGCAGAAAATGGCCGTTTTTATGCGCTTAAAGGGCAGCTCCCGGGGGATGAAATTGAGCAGCTTCCGGACGGCTATACTGTCGAATCCATTGAGAAACTCCAGATTCCTCAGCTCGATGGCGAGCGCCATCTGGTTATAATTAAGCCAAACTCTTTTTAAAAAATTAATAAAAAATGTGGAATTTGTGCTGTTCTGATCGTGTTAAAAAACAGCACTTCCAGCCAGAACGGACGCTGGTTAATTTAACCTTGTTGTTACTATGGATTTTCTTGTGGTTAACCTTACCTTATTCATTCACCATGAAGATAATCAACAATGAAAATATCAGCCTGCTAAAAGTGGGTGCTGGCAACCAGAATGTGATGTTAAATATTTATTAAGAATGTCAATAAAAGGTTTTTGTTGTAGATAAGCCTGTTTTAAAAATAGTTGCGAATTTTTATCTTGAATTTCATAAAGATGGAATAAAGCGTTTTACGTCTTTGATAAATACAACTTTATCGCAAATGTGCAATTTGTGATCTTGTGCACGCTTTATCATCAACGTTTTCGCGCTGTTTGCAGTTTCGCCTGAAGGTCGACGCTTTGGTCAAAAGTTGAAAAATAGCGCTGGGGAAAAATATTTAAACATTTATTCACCTTTTCGCTACTTAATGTTTGAAATCACGGGTACGCACCGTATAATTTGACCGCTTTTTGATGCTTGACTCTGAGCCTTAAAGGACGTTTTATACGACACGCGGCATACCTCGAAGGGAGCAGGAGTAAAAACGTGATGTCTGTGTCGCTCTTGAGTAGAAACGTTGCTCGTAAGCTTCTGTTCATTCAGTTTCTGGCTGTGATAGCAAGTGGACTGCTGTTTAGCCTCAAAGACCCCTTCTGGGGCATCTCCGCCGCGTGCGGGGGTTTGGCGGTAGTGCTGCCAAACGTGTTGTTTATGATTTTTGCCTGGCGTCATCAGGCGCATACACCTGCCAAAGGCCGCGTGGCCTGGTCCTTCGCTCTCGGCGAAGTGTGTAAGGTGTTGCTGACCTTTGCATTGCTGGTGATGGCGCTGGCGGTTTTGAAAGTGGTATTCATGCCGCTGATAGCAACGTGGGTTTTGGTGCTGGTGGTACAAGTTCTGGCTCCAGCTGTAATCAATAACAAAGGGTAAAAGGCATCATGGCTTCAGAAAATATGACGCCGCAGGATTACATAGGTCACCATCTGAATAACCTTCAGCTGGACCTGCGTACATTCTCGCTGGTGGATCCACATCACCCCCCGGCCACCTTCTGGACGATCAACATCGACTCCATGTTCTTCTCGGTGGTTTTGGGTCTTCTGTTCCTGGCCATGTTCCGCAGCGTTGCTAAAAAGGCGACCAGCGGTGTTCCAGGGAAATTCCAGACGTTCGTTGAGATGATCATCGGCTTCGTTCATGGCAGCGTGAAAGACATGTACCATGGTAAGAGCAAGCTGATTGCTCCGCTGGCCCTGACCGTGTTCGTTTGGGTGTTCCTGATGAACCTGATGGACCTTCTGCCTATCGATTTCCTGCCGTGGATCGGCGAGCATGTCTTCGGTCTGCCTGCTCTGCGCGTGGTTCCGTCTGCGGACGTGAACATCACCCTGTCGATGGCGCTGGGCGTGTTTATCCTGATTCTTTTCTACAGCATCAAAATGAAAGGCGTAAGCGGCTTTGTGAAAGAGCTTACCTTGCAGCCGTTCAACCACTGGGCGTTTATTCCGGTCAACCTGATCCTGGAAGGCGTTAGCCTGCTGTCCAAACCTGTTTCACTGGGTCTGCGACTGTTCGGCAACATGTATGCGGGTGAGCTGATTTTCATTCTGATCGCGGGTCTTCTGCCGTGGTGGTCACAGTGGATTCTGAATGTGCCATGGGCCATTTTCCACATCCTGATCATTACGCTGCAAGCCTTTATCTTCATGGTTCTGACGATCGTCTATCTGTCGATGGCGTCTGAAGAGCACTGATTTTTTACCAACACTACTACGTTTTAATTGAAACAAACTGGAGACTGTCATGGAAAACCTGAATATGGATCTGCTGTACATGGCTGCCGCTGTGATGATGGGTCTGGCGGCTATCGGTGCTGCGATCGGTATCGGCATCCTCGGAGGTAAATTCCTGGAAGGCGCAGCGCGTCAACCGGATCTGATTCCTCTGCTGCGTACTCAGTTCTTTATCGTTATGGGTCTGGTGGATGCAATCCCAATGATCGCTGTAGGTCTGGGTCTGTACGTGATGTTTGCTGTCGCGTAGTAGTTGTTTTAAAACCCCAAGCCACAGAAATTTAAGAGGTATTGTGCTGTGAACATGAACGCAACAATCCTCGGCCAGGCCATCGCGTTTATTATCTTTGTCTGGTTCTGCATGAAGTATGTATGGCCGCCTTTAATGGCTGCCATCGAAAAACGTCAGAAAGAAATTGCTGACGGTCTGGCTTCCGCAGAACGCGCTAAGAAAGATTTGGACCTTGCACAGGCCAACGCGACAGACCAGCTGAAAAAAGCGAAAGCTGAAGCTCAGGTAATCATTGAACAGGCTAACAAACGCCGTTCACAGATCCTGGACGAAGCCAAAGCTGAAGCAGAACAGGAACGTACTAAGATCGTGACACAGGCTCAGGCTGAAATTGAAGCTGAGCGTAAACGTGCTCGTGAAGAACTGCGTAAGCAGGTTGCGATTCTGGCTGTTGCTGGCGCCGAGAAGATCATCGAACGTTCCGTGGATGAAGCTGCTAACAGCGACATCGTGGACAAACTTGTCGCTGAACTGTAAGGAGGGAGGGGCTGATGTCTGAATTTGTTACGGTAGCTCGCCCCTACGCCAAAGCAGCTTTTGACTTTGCTGTCGAACACCAAAATGTCGATCGCTGGCAGAACATGCTGGCGTTTGCCGCTGAGGTGACGAAAAACGAACAAATGGCCGAGTTGCTTTCCGGTGCGTTAGCACCTGAAACTCTCGCCGCGTCGTTTATCGCCGTGTGCGGAGAGCAACTGGATGCCAACGGCCAGAACCTGATTAAGGTAATGGCAGAAAATGGTCGTCTCCGTGTGCTCCCGGATGTTCTCGAGCAGTTTGAGCACTTACGTGCCCTTAGTGAAGCAACCGCTGAAGTTGAAGTAACTTCCGCGACTGAACTGAGTGACGAACAGCTTGCGAAAATCACTGCCGCGATGGAAAAACGTCTGTCACGCAAAGTTAAGCTGAATTGCAAAATCGATAAGTCTGTAATGGCAGGCGTAATCATCCGCTCGGGTGATATGGTCATTGATGGCAGCGTACGCGGCCGTCTTGAGCGCCTTGCAGACGTCTTGCAGTCTTAAGGGGACTGGAGCATGCAACTGAATTCCACCGAAATCAGCGAACTGATCAAGCAGCGCATTGCTCAGTTCAGTGTTGTGAGTGAAGCTCACAACGAAGGTACTATTGTTTCTGTAAGTGACGGTGTTATCCGCATCCACGGCCTGGCCGATTGTATGCAGGGTGAGATGATTTCCCTGCCGGGTAACCGTTACGCTATCGCACTGAACCTGGAGCGCGACTCCGTAGGTGCAGTTGTGATGGGTCCATACGCTGACCTCGCCGAAGGCATGAAGGTTAAGTGTACTGGCCGTATTCTGGAAGTGCCGGTTGGCCGTGGCCTGCTGGGTCGTGTTGTTAACACCCTGGGTGCGCCAATCGACGGTAAAGGTCCGGTTGAGCACGATGGCTTCTCCCCAATCGAAGTTATCGCACCGGGCGTTATCGACCGTCAGTCCGTTGATCAGCCAGTGCAGACTGGTTATAAGTCCGTTGATGCCATGATCCCAATCGGTCGTGGTCAGCGTGAACTGATCATCGGTGACCGTCAGACCGGTAAAACCGCGATGGCAATCGACGCCATCATCAACCAGCGTGACTCCGGCATCAAATGTGTGTACGTGGCTATCGGCCAGAAAGCGTCCACCATTTCCAACGTGGTTCGTAAACTGGAAGAGCACGGCGCGCTGTCTAACACCATCGTTGTTGTGGCTACCGCTTCTGAATCCGCTGCACTGCAATACCTGGCACCATACGCCGGTTGCGCAATGGGCGAATACTTCCGTGACCGCGGTGAAGATGCGCTGATCGTATACGATGACCTGTCTAAACAGGCCGTTGCTTATCGTCAGGTTTCCCTGCTGCTCCGTCGTCCACCAGGACGTGAAGCATTCCCGGGCGACGTATTCTACCTCCACTCTCGTCTGCTGGAGCGTGCTTCCCGCGTTAACGCGGAATACGTCGAGAACTTCACCAAAGGTGAAGTGAAGGGTAAAACGGGTTCTCTGACCGCGCTGCCGATCATTGAAACCCAGGCGGGTGACGTTTCTGCGTTCGTTCCGACTAACGTAATCTCCATTACCGATGGTCAGATCTTCCTGGAAACCAACCTGTTTAACTCCGGTATTCGTCCGGCGGTTAACCCGGGTATCTCCGTATCCCGTGTTGGTGGTGCTGCTCAGACCAAGATCATCAAGAAACTGTCCGGTGGTATCCGTACCGCACTGGCACAGTATCGTGAACTGGCTGCGTTCTCTCAGTTCGCATCCGATCTGGACGAAGCAACCCGTAAACAGCTGAGCCACGGTCAGAAAGTGACCGAGCTGCTGAAGCAGAAACAGTACGCTCCAATGTCTGTTGCTCAGCAGGGCCTGGTACTGTTCGCGGCTGAACGCGGTTACCTCGAAGATGTGGAACTGGCGAAAATCGGTAGCTTCGAAGCCGCTCTGCTGGCTTACGTCGACCGTGATCACGCTCCGCTGATGCAAGAGATCAACCAGACCGGTGGCTATAACGACGAAATCGAAGGCAAGCTGAAAGCTATCCTCGATTCCTTCAAAGCAACCCAATCCTGGTAATCGTCCGGCGGCTTGTCTCAGGACAAGCCGCCTGGCATTGAGGAGAAGCTCATGGCCGGCGCAAAAGAGATACGTAGTAAGATCGCAAGCGTCCAGAACACGCAAAAGATCACTAAAGCGATGGAGATGGTCGCCGCTTCCAAAATGCGTAAATCGCAGGATCGCATGGCGGCCAGCCGTCCTTATGCAGAGACCATGCGCAAAGTGATTGGTCACCTTGCAAACGGTAATCTGGAATATAAGCACCCTTACCTGGAAGAACGCGACGTTAAGCGCGTAGGCTACCTGGTGGTGTCGACTGACCGTGGTCTGTGTGGCGGCTTGAACATTAACCTGTTCAAAAAACTGTTGGCGGATATGAAAGGCTGGTCCGATAAAGGCGTTCAGTGCGATCTGGCACTGATTGGCTCTAAAGGCGTCTCTTTCTTTAACTCCGTTGGCGGCAACATTGTCGCTCAGGTGACCGGTATGGGTGATAACCCGTCCCTGTCCGAACTGATCGGCCCGGTTAAAGTGATGTTGCAGGCCTATGATGAAGGCCGTCTGGACAGACTGTACGTTGTCAGCAACAAATTTATTAACACCATGTCTCAGGTGCCAACGCTCACTCAGATGCTGCCTTTACCGGCATCAGAAGATGACGAGCTGAAACAGAAAGCCTGGGATTACCTGTATGAACCCGATCCGAAACCGCTGCTGGATACCCTGCTGCGTCGTTACGTTGAATCTCAGGTTTATCAGGGCGTTGTAGAAAACCTGGCCAGCGAGCAGGCCGCACGAATGGTGGCGATGAAAGCCGCGACCGATAATGGCGGCAGCCTGATTAAAGAGCTGCAGTTGGTTTACAACAAAGCTCGTCAGGCCAGCATTACTCAGGAACTCACCGAGATCGTCTCGGGGGCCGCCGCGGTTTAACCAGGTTTACGAATTACGTAGAGGATTCAAGATGGCTACTGGAAAGATTGTCCAGGTAATCGGCGCCGTGGTGGACGTCGAGTTCCCTCAGGACGCCGTACCACGCGTGTACGACGCGCTTGAGGTACAGAATGGTAACGAGAGCCTGGTGCTGGAAGTTCAGCAGCAGCTCGGCGGCGGTATCGTGCGTACCATCGCCATGGGTTCTTCCGACGGTCTGCGTCGTGGTCTGGAAGTTAAAGACCTTGAGCACCCGATCGAAGTCCCGGTAGGTAAAGCAACACTGGGTCGTATCATGAACGTATTGGGTCAGCCAATCGACATGAAAGGCGACATCGGTGAAGAAGAGCGTTGGGCTATCCACCGCGCGGCACCTTCCTACGAAGAGCTGTCCAGCTCTCAGGAACTGCTGGAAACCGGCATCAAAGTTATCGACCTGATGTGTCCGTTCGCGAAGGGCGGTAAAGTTGGTCTGTTCGGTGGTGCGGGTGTAGGTAAAACCGTAAACATGATGGAGCTGATCCGTAACATCGCGATCGAGCACTCCGGTTACTCCGTGTTTGCGGGCGTAGGTGAGCGTACTCGTGAGGGTAACGACTTCTACCACGAAATGACCGACTCCAACGTTCTGGACAAAGTTTCCCTGGTTTACGGCCAGATGAACGAGCCACCAGGAAACCGTCTGCGCGTAGCGCTGACTGGTCTGACTATGGCTGAGAAGTTCCGTGACGAAGGCCGTGACGTTCTGCTGTTCGTTGATAACATCTACCGTTATACCCTGGCCGGTACGGAAGTATCCGCACTGCTGGGTCGTATGCCTTCTGCGGTAGGTTATCAGCCAACGCTTGCGGAAGAGATGGGTGTTCTTCAGGAACGTATCACCTCTACCAAAACCGGTTCTATCACCTCCGTTCAGGCGGTATACGTACCTGCGGATGACCTGACTGACCCATCTCCAGCAACCACCTTTGCTCACTTAGATGCAACCGTGGTACTGAGCCGTCAGATCGCGTCTCTGGGTATCTACCCGGCCGTTGACCCGCTGGACTCCACCAGCCGTCAGCTGGATCCACTGGTTGTTGGTCAGGAACACTACGACACCGCGCGTGGCGTACAGTCCCTGCTGCAACGTTACCAGGAACTGAAAGACATCATCGCCATCCTGGGTATGGATGAACTGTCTGAAGAAGACAAACTGGTGGTAGCACGCGCGCGTAAGATCCAGCGCTTCCTGTCCCAGCCGTTCTTCGTTGCGGAAGTATTCACCGGTTCTCCAGGTAAATACGTTTCCCTGAAAGACACCATCCGTGGCTTTAAAGGCATCATGGAAGGCGAATACGATCACCTGCCAGAGCAGGCGTTCTACATGGTTGGTTCCATCGAAGAAGCCGTGGAAAAAGCCAAAAAACTTTAACGCCTTAATCGGAGGGTGATATGGCAATGACTTACCACCTGGACGTCGTCAGCGCAGAGCAACAAATGTTCTCTGGTCTGGTCGAGAAAATCCAGGTAACGGGTAGTGAAGGTGAACTGGGTATTTTCCCGGGTCACGCACCGCTGCTCACCGCCATTAAGCCTGGTATGATCCGCATCGTTAAACAGTTCGGTCACGAAGAGTTTATCTATCTGTCCGGCGGCATTCTTGAAGTGCAGCCTGGCAGTGTGACCGTTCTGGCCGATACCGCTATTCGTGGCCAGGATCTCGACGAAGCGCGAGCCCTGGAATCGAAGCGTAAGGCTGAAGAGCACATTAGCAGCTCTCATGGTGACGTGGATTACGCTCAGGCGTCTGCGGAGCTGGCCAAAGCGATCGCCAAACTGCGCGTTATCGAGTTGACCAAAAAAGCGATGTAACACCGGCTTGAAAAGCACAAAAGCCAGTCTGGTTCCCAGGCTGGCTTTTTTTATGGCTTCGTCCAGGGTCTGAACTTTATTCATGCGGCAAAAAAATAGCTAACCTGTTGTCGCTGCTGGTTACTTACCGTGGGAATGCTATATTCCAGAGAAAAAGGGGTTTACTCTGCCCCTAAAGATGGCCTCAAATAGCCATTACAGGCCGATGTTGAACGTTTTAACACCACTCCATTTTTTTGCGCAAAATATGTAGAATTTTCAACATCAAAGGGTTTAACTTCTCACATAAATTACAGTCAGGACGCGTATGTTGAATAATGCGATGAGCGTGGTCATCCTTGCCGCTGGCAAAGGCACCCGCATGTATTCCGATCTTCCTAAAGTGCTCCACACACTGGCAGGAAAGCCTATGGTGAAGCATGTCATTGATGCAGCAAATGAATTAGGTGCCAGCCAGGTACATCTGGTTTATGGCCATGGCGGTGATTTGCTGAAAAAAACGCTGCATGACGATAAGCTCAACTGGGTGCTACAGGCAGAACAGCTGGGTACCGGTCATGCAATGCAGCAGGCTGCACCCTTCTTCGCCGATGACGAAGATATCCTTATGCTCTACGGCGACGTCCCGTTGATTTCCGTAGAAACCCTGACTCGCCTGCGTGAAGCCAAACCGCAGGGCGGCATTGGGTTGCTAACCGTTGTACTGGACGATCCGAGCGGCTATGGCCGTATTACCCGTGAAAACGGCAACGTGACGGGAATTGTCGAGCATAAAGATGCCAGCGAAGCGCAGCGTAAAATTCAGGAGATCAACACCGGTATCCTGATTGCGAACGGTGCCGATCTGAAGCGCTGGCTGTCGAAGCTCGACAACAACAACGCCCAGGGTGAGTACTACATTACCGATATTATTGCGATGGCGTACCGTGAAGGGCGTGAAATTGCCGCCGTTCATCCGGCACGCATCAGCGAAACGGACGGGGTTAACAACCGTTTGCAGCTGTCCCGCCTTGAGCGTATTTACCAGGCCGAGCAGGCTGAAAAGCTGCTGCTGGCGGGCGTGATGCTGCGCGATCCGGCGCGTTTCGATCTGCGCGGCACGCTGGCCCACGGGCGCGACGTTGAAATTGATACTAACGTTATCCTGGAGGGTAACGTGACGCTGGGCAATCGCGTCAAAATTGGCGCCGGCTGCGTGATTAAAAACAGCGTTATCGGTGACGACTGCGAAATCAGCCCGTACAGCGTGGTGGAAGATGCGCATCTTGAAGCGGCGTGCACCATCGGTCCATTTGCGCGTCTGCGCCCAGGCGCCGAGCTGCTGGAAGGTGCTCACGTGGGCAACTTCGTCGAGATGAAAAAAGCGCGTCTGGGCAAAGGCTCCAAGGCTGGTCATCTGACCTATCTGGGCGATGCAGAAATTGGCGATAACGTGAACATTGGTGCAGGTACCATCACCTGTAACTATGACGGTGCCAATAAGTTTAAAACCATCATCGGCGACGACGTGTTTGTTGGCTCAGACACGCAGCTGGTGGCGCCCGTCACCGTAGGTAATGGCGTGACCATTGCTGCCGGAACGACCGTAACGCGCGATGTAGCGGATAACGAGTTAGTGTTAAGCCGCGTGCCGCAGGTACATAAGCAGGGCTGGAAACGCCCGGTGAAGAAAAAGTAACGACAATCTACACCCCTCACCCTGACCCTCTCCCCATAGGGGAGAGGGGAACTGAATGGTGCGGTTTTCACCCTCTCCCCTGTGGGGAGAGGGCTGGGGTGAGGGGATAATATAATCCTCCCCCCACAGGCAGTACCCATAACAATAACCCCACTCTCTACAAGGCTCGGGGCGCCCGGAAAGGGCAAATACAGGTCAGCGACAACGCATGGCATAACGCCATAATCAGGAAATCTAACTATGTGTGGAATTGTTGGCGCAGTTGCGCAGCGTGATATTGCTGAAATCCTTCTCGAAGGTTTACGTCGTCTGGAATACCGTGGCTATGACTCTGCCGGTCTGGCCGTTGTTGATGCAGAAGGTCATATGACCCGTCTGCGTCGTCTCGGTAAAGTGCAAATGCTGGCCCAGGCCGCGGAAGAACATTCCCTGCACGGTGGCACCGGTATCGCGCATACCCGCTGGGCGACCCACGGCGAGCCGTCGGAAGGCAACGCGCACCCGCATGTGTCTGAACACATCGTGGTGGTGCATAACGGCATTATCGAAAACCACGAACCGCTGCGCGAAGAGCTGAAAGCGCGCGGCTATACCTTTGTCTCTGAAACTGACACCGAAGTGATTGCTCACCTCGTACACTGGGAGCTGGCACAGGGCGGTACGCTGCGTGAAGCGGTGCTGCGCGCTATCCCTCAGCTGCGCGGCGCTTACGGCACGGTAATTATGGACTCCCGCGATCCGTCCACGCTGCTGGCTGCGCGTTCCGGTAGCCCAATGGTGATCGGTCTGGGCATGGGCGAAAACTTTATCGCCTCCGACCAGCTGGCGCTGCTGCCGGTTACCCGCCGCTTCATCTTCCTGGAAGAGGGCGACATTGCGGAAGTTACGCGTCGCAGCGTGACCGTATTCGACACCAAAGGCGAGCAGGTTAAGCGTCAGGAGATCGAATCAAACCTGCAGTACGACGCGGGCGACAAAGGCGCCTACCGTCACTACATGCAGAAAGAGATCTACGAGCAGCCAAACGCGATTAAAAACACCCTGACCGGGCGCATCAGCCACGGTGAGGTGGATCTGAGCGAGCTGGGCGCAAACGCCAACGAGCTGCTGGGCAAGGTTGAGCACATTCAGATCGTGGCCTGCGGTACCTCTTACAACTCAGGTATGGTCTCTCGCTACTGGTTTGAATCTCTGGCGGGCGTGCCGTGCGACGTGGAAATCGCCTCTGAATTCCGCTATCGCAAATCCGCGGTGCGTCGTAACAGCCTGATGATCACCCTTTCCCAGTCAGGCGAAACGGCGGATACCCTGGCGGCGCTGCGTCTGTCTAAGGAGCTGGGCTACCTGGGCTCGCTGGCAATCTGTAACGTGCCGGGCTCCTCGCTGGTGCGTGAGTCCGATCTGGCGCTGATGACCAAAGCGGGCACCGAAATCGGCGTGGCCTCCACCAAAGCGTTTACCACTCAGCTGACCGTTCTGCTGATGCTGGTGGCAAAACTGGCGCGTCTGAAAGGCCAGGATGCTTCCGTTGAGCACGACATCGTGCACGGCCTGCAGGCGCTGCCGAGCCGTATCGAGCAGATGTTGTCTCAGGACAAACGCATTGAAGCGCTGGCTGAAGACTTCTCTGACAAACACCATGCCCTGTTCCTGGGTCGTGGCGATCAGTACCCGATTGCGCTGGAAGGCGCGCTGAAGCTGAAAGAGATCTCCTACATCCACGCTGAAGCTTACGCCGCAGGGGAACTGAAACACGGCCCGCTGGCGCTGATCGACGCGGATATGCCGGTTATCGTCGTGGCACCAAACAACGAACTGCTGGAAAAACTGAAATCTAACATCGAAGAAGTGCGCGCCCGTGGCGGTGTTCTGTATGTCTTCGCGGATAAAGATGCCGGTTTCGCCAGCAGCGACAACATGCACATCATCGAGATGCCGCATGTGGAAGAGGTGATTGCGCCGATCTTCTACACCGTACCGCTGCAGCTGCTGGCTTACCACGTCGCGCTGATCAAGGGCACCGACGTTGACCAGCCGCGTAACCTGGCGAAATCCGTTACCGTAGAATAATCCTTCCAGGCTCCACCATCCGGTGGGGCCTTTTTTATGACAATCCGTCATTTTCAGCTATTTTATCAGTGTCACATAAAGAAAATATTACTGAAAACAGGCTGTCATGTTATCTGGTAATCTCTTGATAAATAAAGAGAGTTTGACTTGTTTTTAAGTGAAATTTTCTTTGTCATAAAACTGTCATAATTCGTACATTTATCTGTCACCTGTTTGTCCTATTTTGCTCATCGTAGCCACTTAAACAATGATTTACGAAATCCTTGCAGGAGACATTATGAAAGTTATGCGTACCACTGTCGCAACTGTTGTCGCCGCGACCTTATCTCTGAGCGCTTTCTCTGCCTTCGCAGCAGCAAGCCTGACTGGCGCTGGTGCAACCTTCCCTGCGCCGGTGTATGCCAAATGGGCGGATACCTACCAGAAAGAAACCGGCAACAAGGTTAACTATCAGGGTATCGGCTCCTCCGGTGGCGTAAAACAAATTACCGCGAATACCGTTGATTTCGGCGCATCCGACGCTCCGCTGTCTGATGAGAAACTGAATCAGGAAGGCCTGTTCCAGTTCCCGACCGTGATCGGCGGCGTTGTGCTGGCCGTTAACATCCCTGGCCTGAAATCAGGCGAGCTGGTGCTGGACGGCAAAACCCTGGGCGACATCTACCTGGGCAAAATCAAAAAATGGGACGACGAAGCCATCACTAAGCTGAACCCGGGCGTTAAGCTGCCTTCGCAGAATATCGCTGTGGTTCGCCGTGCCGACGGTTCTGGTACCTCCTTCGTATTCACCAGCTACCTGGCGAAAGTTAACGAAGAGTGGAAATCTAAAGTGGGCTCCGGCTCTACCGTTAACTGGCCAACCGGCCTGGGCGGTAAAGGCAACGACGGCATCGCCGCGTTCGTGCAGCGTCTGCCTGGCTCCATCGGCTACGTAGAGTACGCCTACGCTAAGCAGAACAATCTGGCCTACACCAAACTGGTCTCTGCTGACGGCAAACCGGTTAGCCCGACCGAAGAGAACTTCGCCAACGCCGCCAAAGGCGCTGACTGGAGCAAATCCTTCGCTCAGGACCTGACCAACCAGAAAGGCGACGATGCATGGCCAATCACTTCCACCACCTTCATTCTGGTCCACAAAGATCAGAAGAAACCTGAGCAGGGTGCTGAAGTGCTGAAGTTCTTCGACTGGGCATACAAAAACGGCGGCAAACAGGCTAATGACCTGGATTACGCTAGCCTGCCAGACAGCGTGGTTGAGCAGATTCGTGCTGCATGGAAAACCAACGTGAAAGACAGCAGCGGTAAAGCACTGTACTAACAGGATATAGTTAACGAAGATGGCGGGCGGCGCTAACGCCTACCCGCCCTACGGTTCAGACTGTAGGCCCGGTAAGCGCCAGCGCCACCGGGCATATTCGTAAAACGTCTCAAAAAGAAGAGTAATTTATGGCTGCAACCAAGCCTGCATTTAACCCTCCGGGTAAAAAAGGTGACATGATTTTCAGCGCCCTGGTCAAACTGGCTGCGCTGATTGTGCTATTGCTGCTGGGCGGCATTATCGTGTCCCTGATCTTTTCTTCCTGGCCGAGCATTCAGAAATTTGGTTTCTCCTTCCTGTGGACCAAAGAGTGGGATGCGCCGAACGATATCTACGGTGCGCTGGTGCCGATTTACGGCACGCTGGTCACCTCCTTTATCGCCCTGCTGATTGCCGTTCCGGTGAGCTTCGGTATTGCCCTGTTCCTGACGGAGCTGGCACCCGGCTGGCTGCGGCGTCCGCTGGGTATCGCCATTGAACTGCTGGCGGCCATTCCAAGCATCGTTTACGGCATGTGGGGTCTGTTTATCTTTGCTCCGCTGTTTGCGACGTACTTCCAGGAGCCGGTGGGTAACGTTCTCTCTGCCGTTCCGTTTGTGGGGGCGCTGTTCTCAGGCCCGGCGTTCGGTATCGGTATTCTGGCGGCCGGGGTGATCCTCGCCATCATGATTATTCCGTACATTGCGGCGGTAATGCGCGATGTCTTCGAACAAACCCCGGTGATGATGAAAGAGTCGGCCTACGGCATCGGCTGCACCACCTGGGAAGTGATCTGGCGCATCGTCCTTCCGTTCACCAAAAATGGGGTGATCGGCGGCATAATGCTGGGTTTAGGCCGCGCGCTCGGCGAAACCATGGCGGTGACCTTTATCATCGGTAACACCTACCAGCTCGACAGCGTCTCGCTGTACATGCCGGGGAACAGCATCACCTCCGCGCTGGCGAACGAATTCGCCGAAGCCGAATCGGGACTGCACGTCGCGGCGCTGATGGAGCTGGGTCTGATCCTGTTTGTTATCACCTTTATCGTGCTGGCTATCTCCAAGCTGATGATTATGCGTCTGGCTAAAAATGAGGGGGCACGCTAATGGCGACTCTCGACATGCAAAACACCGCCCAGCTTGCGGAATCTCGCCGTAAAATGCAGTCAAAGCGCCGGATTAAAAACCGCATTGCGCTGACGCTTTCGATGGCAACGATGGCATTCGGCCTGTTCTGGCTGATCTGGATCCTGATGTCCACCATTACCCGCGGTATTGATGGAATGTCCCTGGCGCTGTTCACCGAGATGACGCCGCCGCCGAACACGGCGGGCGGCGGTCTGGCAAACGCCCTGGCGGGTAGTGGCCTGCTGATCCTGTGGGCGACCGTTTTCGGTACGCCGCTGGGCATCATGGCGGGTATCTACCTGGCGGAATACGGCCGTAAGTCCTGGATCGCTGAAGTCATCCGCTTTATCAACGACATTCTGCTTTCTGCCCCGTCGATTGTGGTAGGTCTGTTTGTTTACACCATCGTGGTGGCACAAATGGAACACTTCTCCGGCTGGGCGGGTGTGATCGCGCTGGCGCTGCTACAGGTGCCTATCGTTATTCGTACCACTGAAAACATGCTGAAACTGGTGCCGGACAGCCTGCGTGAAGCGGCTTACGCGCTGGGCACGCCGAAATGGAAGATGATTTCGGCGATTACCCTGAAAGCGTCCGTCTCCGGGATCATGACCGGTATCCTGCTGGCTATCGCCCGTATCGCTGGTGAAACCGCACCGCTGCTGTTTACCGCGCTCTCCAACCAGTTCTGGAGCACGGACATGATGCAGCCGATCGCCAACCTGCCGGTGACGATCTTTAAATTTGCGATGAGCCCATTCGCGGAATGGCAGCAGCTGGCCTGGGCCGGGGTGCTGATCATCACCCTTTGCGTACTGTTGCTGAACATTCTGGCGCGCGTCATTTTCGCGAAGAAGAAACACGGTTAAATTTTTACGGCGCGGCACATCGCGGCGCCGAATGAGGAAATGAGTCAATGAGTATGGTTGATACTGCCCCGGGTAAGATTCAGGTTCGTGATTTGAACTTCTACTACGGCAAATTCCATGCCCTGAAGAACATCAACCTGGATATCGCGAAGAACCAGGTGACGGCATTCATCGGTCCGTCAGGCTGTGGTAAATCCACGCTGCTGCGTACCTTTAACAAGATGTATTCGCTCTATCCGGAGCAGCGCGCAGAAGGTGAAATTCTGCTGGACGGTGACAACATCCTGACCAATACCCAGGATATCGCCCTGCTGCGTGCGAAAGTGGGAATGGTGTTCCAGAAACCGACGCCGTTCCCGATGTCGATTTATGACAACATTGCTTTCGGCGTGCGTCTGTTTGAGAAACTCTCCCGCGCGGATATGGACGAGCGCGTGCAGTGGGCATTGACCAAGGCCGCATTATGGAACGAAACCAAAGATAAACTTCACCAGAGCGGGTACTCTCTCTCCGGTGGTCAGCAGCAGCGTCTGTGCATTGCGCGCGGTATCGCCATTCGCCCGGAAGTGTTGCTGCTTGATGAGCCGTGTTCAGCGCTGGACCCGATCTCAACCGGGCGTATCGAAGAGCTGATCACCGAGCTGAAGCAGGATTACACCGTGGTGATCGTTACCCACAACATGCAGCAGGCTGCGCGTTGCTCTGACCACACGGCGTTTATGTACCTGGGCGAGCTGATTGAGTTCAGTAACACGGACGATCTGTTCACCAAGCCCGCGAAGAAACAAACCGAAGATTATATTACTGGCCGCTACGGTTGATTTGCCTCAGTGCATGTGGAGAAACCATGGACAACCTCAATCTTAATAAACACATTTCCGGCCAGTTCAACGCAGAGCTGGAAAGCATTCGCACCCAGGTGATGACCATGGGCGGCATGGTCGAGCAGCAGCTTTCTGATGCGATCACGGCGATGCACAACCAGGACAGCGAGCTGGCGAAGCGCGTCATTGAAGGCGACAAAAACGTCAATATGATGGAAGTGGCCATCGACGAGGCCTGCGTGCGCATTATTGCGAAGCGTCAGCCGACGGCGAGCGACCTGCGCCTGGTGATGGCGATCATCAAAACTATCGCCGAGCTGGAACGTATCGGTGACGTTGCGGATAAAATCTGCCGTACCGCGCTGGAGAAGTTCTCTCAGCAGCACCAGCCGCTGCTGGTGAGCCTGGAGTCGCTGGGCCGCCACACCGTGCAGATGCTGCACGACGTGCTGGATGCTTTCGCGCGTATGGATCTGGACGAAGCGGTCCGTATCTACCGTGAAGACAAAAAAGTTGACCAGGAATACGAAGGCATCGTGCGTCAGCTGATGACCTACATGATGGAAGATTCACGCACCATTCCAAGCGTTCTGACCGCGCTGTTCTGCGCGCGCTCAATCGAGCGTATCGGTGACCGCTGCCAGAATATTTGTGAATACATCTTCTACTTCGTTAAGGGTCAGGATTTCCGACACGTGGGCGGCGACGAGCTGGACAAGCTGCTGGCGGGTAAAGATCCGAAAGAGTAAGGGTTATGGCGGGTGGCGCGTAGCGCATACCCGCCCTGTTTTCATTTACCGCGTAATATCCCACCCGCGCGCCTTCCACAGTGCAGGCAGCTGCGCCAGATCGGTAAAGGTGGTCACTTTTGGATGATCGATCGGCTTGTTGTGCGGATCGGCACAGAAGTAAAACACCTCCATTCCCGCATCAATTCCCGACTGCGCGCCCGCAGAAGAATCATCCACCAGAATACAGTTCTGCACGTTGACGTTCATCGCTTTCGCCGCGTGGAACATCAGCGCCGGATCGGGTTTCCAGCGCTGGATATCGTAGCCGCTGAACAGTTTTTCCGGGAAGTGGTGCAACAGGTCCAGCTTGCCGAGTGAATGCTGCATCTTGCTGACCGGACCGTTAGAGACCACGCAGATCGGCACCGTCATCGCATCCAGCAGCGCGTTAGCCCCGGCGATCACCTCCAGTTCGGCATCGAACAGGCGTGCGACCTCGGCGCGGTACACTGGCTCCAGATCCGCTTTCGCCAGATCCACACCGTGCTCTTCGTTAATGATGTCGATGATCTCGTACAGCTTCACGCCCTTAAAGCGTTTAAACACCTCTTCGAGATCGAGCGTAATGCCAAATTCCTGGAACATGGCGACATACGCGCGGGAACAAATGACCTCACTGTCCACCAGCGTACCGTCACAGTCGAAAAATACCGCTTCAATTCCGGACATGCCCTTCCCTTTTAACAAGTTTAACGTTTACGTACGACAGTTTAACGAGACGCAATCGTTGCCGTATAAGCAAAATCAATGAAAAAAGTATCCCGTAACCGCCACTATTGTCGCATTTTGGTATAGGATAGCGACGAATTTTCCCTCCTTGTTCGGAAATTGATGATGAGTCAACAACACACTACCCAGACATCTGGTCAGGGTCTGCTTGAGCGCGTGTTTAAACTGCGCGAGCACGGCACAACGGCACGCACCGAAGTGATCGCCGGTTTTACTACCTTCCTGACGATGGTCTATATCGTTTTTGTTAACCCGCAAATTCTGGGCGTGGCTGGCATGGACACCAGCGCCGTCTTTGTAACCACCTGTCTGATCGCGGCCCTTGGCAGCATTCTGATGGGCATTTTCGCTAACCTGCCCGTGGCGCTGGCCCCGGCAATGGGTCTGAATGCGTTCTTCGCTTTCGTGGTGGTTCAGGCAATGGGCCTGCCGTGGCAGGTCGGTATGGGCGCCATTTTCTGGGGTGCGGTAGGCCTGCTGCTGCTGACCATCTTCCGCGTGCGCTACTGGATGATTGCCAATATCCCGGTGAGCCTGCGCGTGGGAATCACCAGCGGTATCGGTCTGTTCATCGGCATGATGGGGCTGAAAAACGCCGGCGTTATCGTGGCGAACCCGGAAACCCTGGTAAGCATTGGTAACCTGACCTCCCACAGCGTGCTGCTGGGCGTGCTCGGCTTCTTTATTATCGCGATCCTGGCGTCGCGCAACATCCATGCCGCGGTGCTGGTTTCTATCATTGTGACCACGCTGCTGGGCTGGATGCTGGGCGACGTGCATTACAACGGTATCGTCTCTGCGCCACCGAGCGTTTCCACCGTGATTGGCCACGTCGATCTGGCGGGCTCTCTGAACCTGGGTCTGGCAGGGGTGATTTTCTCCTTCATGCTGGTCAACCTGTTTGACTCCTCCGGTACGCTGATCGGCGTGACCGATAAAGCGGGTCTGGCAGATGAAAAAGGTAAATTCCCGCGCATGAAGCAGGCACTGTATGTGGATAGCGTCTCTTCCGTCGCCGGCTCTTTCATCGGCACCTCGTCTGTTACCGCTTACATTGAATCCTCTTCCGGCGTGTCCGTGGGCGGCCGTACCGGCCTGACGGCGGTAGTCGTGGGGCTGCTGTTCCTGCTGGTGATCTTCCTCTCTCCGCTTGCCGGGATGGTGCCTCCGTACGCGGCTGCGGGTGCGCTGATTTATGTCGGCGTGCTGATGACGTCGAGCCTGGCGCGCGTGAAGTGGGAAGATTTAACGGAAGCCGTTCCGGCGTTTATCACCGCGGTAATGATGCCGTTCAGCTTCTCGATTACCGAAGGTATCGCGCTGGGCTTTATCTCCTACTGCGTGATGAAGATCGGCACCGGCCGCTTCCGCGAACTCAGCCCGTGCGTCATCATCGTGGCGCTGCTGTTTGTGCTGAAGATTGTGTTCATCGACGCGAAATAAACAGCAAGCCCTTTTCGAAGAAAAGGGCTTTAGTGTTTGTACCCTCTCCCCGTGGGAGAGGGCCAGGGTGAGGGCATCAGCCCGCACCTCACCTTAAGCCTTCACCCTCTTGATATAATCCCCAAACGCCGTCAGCTGGCCAGAGAGATGGTCGCGCGTGCTTTGATCCACCACTTCACCCGTCTGCGGGTCGACCTTGTTCTGAATTACGCCACCCATAAATTCCGGCTTGTTCATCACCATCGCATCCAGGAACACCAGAATCTGACGCAGGTGATACTGGCAGCGCGCGCCGCCGATGGCACCCATAGAGCTGGTCTGGATCAGTACCGGCTTGCCTGACAGCGGCTGCTCCGGTAAGCGGGATAACCAGTCAATGGCGTTCTTCAGGCCACCCGGTACCGAATAGTTATATTCTGGCGTCACGATCACTACGCCGTCGGCCTGGCGGATCTGCTCGGCTATTGCCTCCACGCTTTGAGGGAATCCTTCTTCCTGCTGAACATCAGCATCATAAAGCGGGATGTCGCCGATTGATGGCAGGGCGCTAATCTCCATTCCAGCCGGTGCCAGCTGCGGCAGCGTGCGGGCAACCATCCCGTTAAACGAACCTTTGCGCAGGCTTCCCAGTAACGTAACAACTTTCAACGTATCAGACATGATTACTCCTGTTTCATCATGATGACCCTGAACGGATCAGCTAAGGGTATATGCTTTTTCTGCCGGTAAACTGGTTAATCGTATCAGGCGCGCGGCGGGCTCGTTGGCGCGCTCGGGTACATCCGGAAGACTACGCCAGCCGCGTATACTGTCAAACTCCCAGACTTTTAGTCGTTCGATGGCGGGGGTAACCGCAACGGACCAGATCAGCACGTCCTCAGCGTCGCTGAGCGCCTCCACCAGCGACGCTTTCGCGGCACGCAGGCGCCCGGAGCCGGGAAGCAGCTGCAACAGGCTGGCGTCGTCTGACGCCGCGCCGCTCAGTTTACGGATGCTCTGGCGAAGGGTGATGAGCTGCGCTCTGGCTTCAACGGGATCGTTCTGGTTACGTACCCACAGCTTTTCATTGCTGGAGAGCGGGTATTCATCAAGCGCGTTGGCACCGTGGAAGCTGCGCGTCACGCGTTGCAGTTCCATATCCAGTCCGCAATCGCCTTCCGTGGTCAGGGCGACGCCAACTATATTGCCGGTGTAAGCGATGGAAAAACGGGGCAGCGCAGGGTCCGCAAACACCGGACGTCCCTCTGGCTGGATAATGATGTCCGGTAGTTCGCTGGTGCCGTACAGCATAAAAAGCAGTTCAGCGAGGAGTGCCCTGGAGGCTAAAAACCGCGTCCTGCGGTGTTCTGGTAGCTTGAGTGCCTCGCTGTGGCAGGCTGAAGAAACTCTGGCCGATACGAGATGCCCTTCTGTTAATGTCCCTCGTGCAAAGTGCGTAGCCATTTTTCGCTCCCTGATAATGGTCGTATTCGGTTAAACGGTTACATGATTATCGCTTAACTCAGCTTCTGTTTTAATCAGTAAATGGAAATATGAGAAGCCTGAGAACCGAACTTTACATTATCTTAGGCGAAAACCTGACCTGGCGCGGTATACAGCGCTTTTATCGTCTCGCGTAGCCAGAGAATTTTCGGATTATGGCTGTTCCGTTTATGCCAGATCAGCGTGAAGGGCACGGTCAGCTTTTCTGCCTGCGCTTCATCGATGGGGATGGGAAGGCAGATCAGATTTCGCTGGTGGAGTTGGTTGTAATGGCGGCAGTAGCCTGGCGCGGTCGCGATATAGTGATGGCCGGGCTGCGCCGCCATAAACATCGACTGTTCAAAACCGGGCAGGCTCATGGCGATATTGCGCTCCCGGCCCATTTCTCTTAGCACCTCGTCGAGCGCCCAGGTATCGCTGCGTTCCCAGAAGATGCTGATATGCGGGTAGCGCAGAAACGTCTCGAGGTTCCACTCATCCTGAAGCGCCGGGTGATCTTCCCGCAAATAGACGCAGGGACGGTCGCTGAACAGGATTTCATAGTCAATAAACCACGGCATCAGCTTTAACAGCTCCCGCGAGCGCGGATGCGTTTCGCGACCGGTAAAGCCCAGATCGACCTCTCCGCGCGTGATGGCGTCCAGCGAGTCATAATCCCAGTGGCGCATCTTCACCGTGGCCTGCGGATAGCGCTGATTAACCTGCTCCAGCAGATCGTTAAACCGGATCAACATCAGCGGCGTTTCCGCGGCCAGCTCGAAGTTCAGGCCGCCGGGCGAATCGTGGTGGAATTTATCGAGGATCTGATTGCCAATCTGCATCCAGTCGGCCAGATCCTGCTCCAGGCTCACCGTCAGCGGCGTGGGCAGCAGCCCTAACGGCGTTTTCACAAAAAGCGGATCGTCGAACCAGTCGCGCAGCTTCGCCAGCGATTTACTCACCGCGGAGGGCGTCACGTTCATCCGCTTCGCGGCCTTAGTGACGCTGCGCTCCTGAAGCAGGAGCTGCAGGCAAAGTAAAAGATTAAGATCGAGATTGCGGATGGGCTTCTTCATAGTTCGCCGCGGGCTGAATGACCATAAGTAAGGTGATGCAGAGTATGCTACAGCCAATCAGAACCCCGATCAGCATATTCAGCGCGTTAAGGCCGATCACCGCCGCCAGCCAAATCCACAGCGACGAACCGCAAACCTGGGCAATGCCCAGCACCGAACTTGCGACACCCGCGCGCAGCGAGAACGGGCCAAGCGCCTGGCTCATCGCCACGCCGAAGCCGACGGAAAACCCGGCGCAAATCAGTGTGATGCCCACCAGCATTAGCGCGTGCGAACTGGCGGTTGCCAGGATCGCGCCGGCGGCAAGGAACAGCGCCTGCGAAGTCAGCATCAGCGTGCGCTGGCGGAAAATATTGAGCGCAAAAGGCGTTGAGAAAGAGACCGCCATGCTGACCATCGCGGTGAGCGCCATCACCGCTGAATACTCGCCGCGATCGAAGCCCATCGTCTCCATCAGCAAAACCGGGGAAACGTTTACATAGGTGAGGATCACCGCCACGCTAAGCGTGGTGATTGCCAGCCGGCTAAGGAAAAAGCGATTCAACAATTTTTCAGCCGGATGGATGGTTGCGGTATGGGGGGACTGCTGCGAACCGGGGTGGGTCTCTTTCAGCACCGTCACGGACAGGATAAAGACGAGGGCGCCCATTGCCGCCATGGTCCAGAAAAGGCTCTGCCACGGAAATTTGAGCATGATCAGGTAGCCTATAACCGGTGCCAGTACGGGAATGATGCAGGTAATGCCGTTCAGCATTGAGAGCACCTTGGCGCGGCGCTGGGCGCTCAGGGTATCGCGCAGAATGGCAAACGCCACCACGTAGCAGCCGCCCGCGCCAATGCCCTGAACAAAACGTCCGGCCAGGAACAGGGGACTTCCCTGCGCGACAGAGCAGAGTATGGATGCCAGCGCGAAAACGATCGCACCGGTAATGGCGACGGGCTGACGCCCGGCCTTATCCGCGATTTTTCCCGCATACACCATTGAGGATGCCATCCCCGCAAGGTAGGCCGAAAACGCGATGTGCAGCTGCGCCTCACTGGCCCCCAGATCCCGCGCGATGTGCGGTAAACCCACCAGATACATATCAATGCCGGACGGATAAAGCAGAACCAGCGCAAAACTACAAAACAGAAAACGAGCCATATATCCCCCATAGATGCAGGCATGCAGAATAGGGGGATGGCGCTGATTAGGCGAGTTGCCATTTGGACAATGGTGATTTCCTGAAAGGAAATCACCCTGTGCTAGCGGGAATTACTTACCGATACAGAAGCTCGAGAAAATCCTTCCCAGCAGATCGTCCGACGTAAACTCTCCGGTGATCTCACTCAGATTCTGCTGTGCCAGACGCAGCTCCTCCGCCAGCAGTTCACCCGCCCATGCGCCTATCAGCTGGGCTTTGCCCTGGTCAAGATGGCGAGCCGCCTCTTCCAGCGCCTGCAGGTGACGGCGACGCGCCAGGAAGCCACCCTCCATGCTGGTATCAAAGCCCATGCTCTGCTTGAGATGGTTACGCAGGTCGTCCACGCCTTCCCCGGTGCGCGCCGAGAGGCGAATAAGTGAGTGACCATTCACATCGCTGATGCCCAACGTTTCGCCGGTCACGTCCGCTTTGTTACGCACCACGGTGATCGGCAGTTTAGCCGGCAGACGGGCGATAAAGTCTGGCCAGATCTCCGCCGGGTCGACGGCGTCGGTCGTGGTGCCGTCCACCATAAACAGCACGCGGTCGGCCTGCTCGATCTCCTGCCAGGCGCGCTCTATACCGATACGCTCAACCTCGTCGCTGGCATCGCGCAGCCCGGCGGTGTCGATGATATGCAGCGGCATGCCGTCGATATGGATATGCTCGCGCAGCACGTCGCGGGTCGTCCCGGCAATGTCGGTCACGATCGCCGCCTCACGGCCCGCCAGGGCGTTCAGCAGGCTCGATTTCCCGGCGTTCGGGCGTCCGGCAATGACCACCTTCATCCCTTCACGCAGCAGGCTGCCCTGACGCGCTTCGGCACGCACCGCGTCGAGATCGGCCATCACGTCGTTGAGCTGGGCTTCAATTTTACCGTCAGAGAGAAAGTCGATCTCCTCGTCCGGGAAGTCGATAGCCGCTTCGACGTAGATTCGCAGGTGAGTAAGTGCTTCCACAAGATGATTTACGCGCGCGGAGAAGGCCCCCTGCAACGAGTTCAGCGCGGAGCGGGCTGCCTGTTCGGAGCTGGCGTCGATCAGGTCTGCAATCGCCTCGGCCTGCGCCAGGTCGAGCTTGTCGTTCAGGAAGGCACGCTCGGAGAACTCGCCCGGCTTCGCAATGCGCAGGCCAGGCAGGGTCAGAATACGCTTTAACAGCAGATCGAGGATCACCGGGCCGCCGTGGCCCTGGAGCTCCAGCACGTCTTCGCCGGTAAAGGAGTTCGGGCCGGGGAACCACAGCGCAATGCCCTGGTCCAGCGGGGTGCCGTCGGCATCCTTAAACGGCAGATAATCGGCGTAGCGCGGCTTTGGCAGTTTACCCAGCACCGCTTCGGCCACCTCGCGCGCCTTCAGGCCGGAGATGCGCAGAATGCCTACACCACCGCGTCCCGGTGGGGTTGCCTGGGCGACGATAGTGTCGTTATGGCTCATGGTTGCTCTCGTTCAGTACAAATAAAAAAGGCGGTCAATCGACCGCCCTTATTTTAGCGTTAACTTACCGAATCAGGACTTTTTCTTTTCGCGGCTGTGCAGGCCACGTTTTTCCAGACCACGGTAGATCAGCTGCTGCTGGATGATGGTCACCAGGTTGCTGACGATATAGTACAGCACCAGACCTGACGGGAACCACAGGAAGAACACGGTGAAGATGACCGGCATAAAGGTCATGATCTTCTGCTGCATCGGGTCGGTCACGGTGGTCGGAGACATCTTCTGAATGAAGAACATCGTCACGCCCATCAGGATCGGCAGGATGTAGTACGGGTCCTGTGCGGACAGGTCATGGATCCACAGGGCGAACGGCGCGTGGCGCAGCTCAACGGAACCCATCAGCATGTAGTACAGCGCAAGGAAGATTGGCATCTGAATCAGCAGCGGGAAGCAACCACCCAGCGGGTTTACCTTCTCGGCTTTATACAGGGCCATCATTTCCTGGCTCTGACGCTGCTTGTCATCGCCCAGACGCTCACGCATTGCCTGAATCTTCGGCTGCAGCATACGCATCTTCGCCATGGAGGTGTACTGCGCCTTAGTCAGCGGGTACATGATGCCACGAACGATAAAGGTGATAACGATGATGGAGAAGCCCCAGTTACCCAGGAAGCTGTGGATGAACTTCAGCAGCTTAAACAGCGGCTGAGAGATGAACCACAGCCAACCGTAATCTACGGTCAGGTCCAGGTGTGGCGCAACGGCAGCCATTTTGTCCTGGATTTCCGGGCCAACCCACAGGGTGCTTGCCAGCTTACCGGTTTGACCCGGCTGCACCAGAACCGGCTGAGATTTGTAGCCGATAGCGGCAATACCGTTGCCGAGGTTCGCGGTGTAGAAGTTATTCGTCCCGTCGTTATTCGGTACCCACGCCGTTGCGAAATACTGTTGCAGCATTGCGACCCAACCGCCTTTAGAGCTGACGTTCAGGTTTTCGTTATCGGCAATGGTGTCGAACTTGTATTTCTCGTACTTGGTGTCTGGCGTGGAGTACGCCGCGCCGCGGAAGGTATGCAGCGCAAAGTTGCTGCTTCCGGTGTCACGGTGAGACGGCAGATTGATGGACTGCTTCAGCTGACCAAAGGTAGAGATTTCCAGCGGTTTCTCACCGGCGTTCTGTACGCTGTAGCCCACGTTCACCGCATACTCACCGCGTTTCAGGGTGAAGGTTTTGGTGAAGGTGTTGCCTGCGGCGTCGGTGTAGGTCATCGGGATAACCAGTTCGTTCTGACCATCAGCCAGCACAAACGTGTCATTCTCGACGTTATACAGTGGACGCGCACCGTTAGCCGGGTTATCCGGGCCATCACGACCGGTCAGGCCGCTCTGCGCCTGGTAGATAAACTCAGGCGTGGTTTCCAGTAACTGGAACGGTTCGGTAGACTTCAGCTCTTTCGGGTAGGTCAACAGCAGCGCCTGCTCAACATCACCGCCACGGGTGTTGATAGTCAGCTCAAGCACATCGGTTTTAACCGTAATCTGTTTCCCCTGGCCACTGGCCGGTACGCCCTGGTCGGCGGCGCTACCCGCTGCGGTGGTCGTGGTCTGCGTGGTCTGCTGCTGGGGTTGAGGATTTTTATCCTGCTCCCATGCCTGCCAGATCATGAAAGACACGAACAACAAAGCGATGATAAGAAGATTGCGTTGCGAATCCATCGTTAGTGTTCTCTGGTATCAAAGGGTCCTGGAGGGACGGGGTCGTCTCCACCTGGGTGTAAAGGGTGGCATTTTAATACGCGTTTCACCGTCAACCAACTGCCTTTTATCACTCCAAACCTGCGCAATGCCTCAATTCCGTAGCTTGAGCATGTTGGGGTGAAACGGCAATGTGGCCCGAGTAGCGGACTAATCAGGCGTTGATAGACCCTGATGAGGGCTATCAGGACCCGCGAGCCAGGCGACAGTGGCGGCGCCATAATTTTTCCAACGCTTCCGAGAGAGCACGGTTATCGAGGTCGGCAACCCCTTTTTTAGCCACCACCACGAAATCCATCGAAGGCAGTTCGTGTTGACGTAAACGGAAGCTTTCACGCGTCAGACGTTTAATCCGGTTGCGTTCATGCGCACGCTTAACGTTTTTCTTGGCGACTGTGAGACCGATGCGGGGATGCCCCAGCGAATTTTGGCGGCCGAGGATGGTGATTTGCGGCGTGCCAGCCCGTTGTGGCTGCTGGAAGACGAAAGTGAAATGAGTGGGAGTTAACAAACGTAACTCCCTGGGAAATGCTAGCTTAACCACTCAGGGGTTAGCTTTATTACTTGGAAACGGTCAGACGAGCGCGGCCTTTAGCACGACGACGTGCCAGAACCTGACGACCATTTTTAGTAGCCATACGAGCACGGAAGCCGTGAGAACGGTTGCGCTTCAGTACAGACGGTTGAAAAGTGCGTTTCATGGCGATTTCTACCTAAACTTGAATAAATTCACTGACTTTTGCGTATACCCGAACGAGTTTCGAACGACTAACGCCTCAGCGTGGGTGATTAAAGAGGCCGGATTGTAATAATTGTACACTCCGGAGTCAATTCTCTTTCCTTATTTCCTGCGTATTTCCGCACTATTTTGCGTGGAAAATGAGCAGCGAACGACGCAGGAAGATGAGCCTCACGCGCCGGGTCGAGGATTATACGGCGTCATCCACAAAGCGCAAGGATCGTCCCGGATCTTCGTTAGATCATTTAAGCCAAAAAAGGTCTGTGCTCATTAAATTTTCCAATATGCGCGCTAAATCGCGGGGCACTCGCGTCAGGATCGTTTACACTTACCCGGTTTCGGATCTTCCTGTGGATAAATCGGGAAGAATCTGTGAGAAACAGAAGATCTCTGTCTCAGTTTAGGCTATGATCCGCGGTCCCGATTGGGATCCCAGGATCCTGGTCAGGATTTAATTGCAGATAGCAATTCGCACGTCCCCCTTTTGCACAGGGTCATGTCGATGTGCGCCAACAATCATGAATATTCAATAGTTTTCTTTTATTGTTCGAGTGGAGTCCGCCGTGTCACTTTCGCTTTGGCAGCAGTGTCTTGCCCGATTGCAGGATGAGTTACCAGCCACAGAATTCAGTATGTGGATCCGCCCGTTGCAGGCGGAACTGAGCGATAACACGCTGGCTTTGTATGCGCCAAACCGTTTCGTGCTCGATTGGGTAAGGGATAAATACCTTAACAACATCAATGGACTGCTGAACGATTTCTGCGGATCAGATGCCCCACAGCTGCGTTTTGAAGTGGGCACAAAGCCGGTCACCCAAACCGTTCGTGAAGTTGTCAATGTGGCAGCCCCTGCTCAGGCGGCGCCCGCTCCTGCACCGCGTGTTGCACCGGCTCGTCAGGGCTGGGATAACGTTCCGGCCCCCGCAGAGCCTACCTACCGCTCTAACGTTAACGTGAAGCACACGTTCGATAACTTCGTTGAAGGTAAATCGAACCAGCTGGCGCGCGCGGCGGCCCGCCAGGTTGCCGATAACCCCGGTGGTGCTTACAACCCGCTGTTCCTTTATGGCGGCACGGGTCTCGGTAAAACGCACCTGCTGCACGCGGTGGGTAACGGCATTATGGCGCGTAAGCCCAATGCCAAAGTAGTGTATATGCACTCCGAGCGCTTCGTTCAGGACATGGTAAAAGCCCTGCAAAACAATGCGATCGAAGAGTTTAAACGCTACTACCGTTCCGTTGACGCACTGCTGATCGATGACATCCAGTTCTTTGCCAATAAGGAACGATCGCAGGAAGAGTTTTTCCACACCTTTAACGCCCTGCTGGAAGGCAATCAGCAGATCATTTTGACCTCGGATCGTTATCCAAAAGAGATCAACGGCGTTGAAGATCGTCTGAAATCCCGCTTCGGCTGGGGCCTGACCGTGGCGATCGAGCCGCCGGAGCTGGAAACCCGCGTCGCGATCCTGATGAAAAAAGCCGACGAGAACGACATTCGCTTGCCGGGTGAAGTGGCGTTCTTTATTGCCAAGCGCCTGCGTTCCAACGTTCGTGAGCTGGAAGGGGCACTGAATCGCGTTATCGCCAACGCCAATTTTACCGGTCGTGCGATCACCATCGATTTTGTGCGTGAAGCGCTGCGCGATTTGTTGGCATTGCAGGAAAAACTGGTCACTATCGACAATATTCAGAAGACGGTGGCTGAGTACTACAAGATCAAAGTGGCAGATTTACTGTCTAAACGTCGTTCCCGCTCGGTGGCGCGTCCGCGTCAGATGGCGATGGCGCTGGCAAAAGAGCTAACCAACCACAGCCTGCCGGAAATCGGCGATGCGTTTGGTGGCCGTGACCATACGACCGTGCTGCACGCCTGTCGCAAGATTGAGCAGTTACGCGAAGAAAGCCACGACATAAAAGAAGATTTTTCCAATTTAATCAGAACATTATCATCGTGACGCTATGAAATTTACCGTTGAACGTGAACATTTATTAAAACCGCTGCAACAGGTGAGTGGCCCATTAGGTGGCCGCCCAACGCTGCCTATTCTCGGAAACCTGCTGCTTCAGGTCGCGGACGGTACGCTGTCGCTGACCGGCACAGATCTGGAAATGGAAATGATCGCGCGCGTTACGCTGACGCAGCCGCACGACGCGGGCGCGACCACGGTTCCGGCACGTAAATTCTTTGATATCTGCCGTGGGCTGCCGGAAGGCGCTGAAATTGCCGTGCAGCTGGAGGGCGACCGCATGCTGGTGCGCTCTGGCCGCAGCCGTTTCTCACTCTCCACGCTGCCCGCTGCGGACTTCCCGAACCTGGACGACTGGCAGAGCGAGGTTGAATTTACCCTGCCGCAGGCGACGATGAAGCGTCTGATTGAAGCCACTCAGTTCTCTATGGCGCACCAGGACGTTCGCTACTACTTAAACGGCATGCTGTTCGAAACCGAAGGCGAAGAGCTGCGTACCGTGGCCACCGACGGGCACCGTCTGGCGGTCTGTTCCATGCCGATTGGCGATTCACTGCCAAACCATTCGGTGATCGTGCCGCGTAAGGGCGTGATTGAGCTGATGCGTATGCTCGACGGTGGCGACACGCCGCTGCGCGTGCAGATTGGCAGCAACAACATTCGCGCACACGTGGGTGATTTTGTCTTCACGTCGAAGCTGGTTGACGGTCGTTTCCCTGACTATCGCCGCGTATTGCCGAAAAACCCGGACAAAACGCTGGAAGCGGGCTGCGATATCCTCAAGCAGGCGTTCGCCCGTGCGGCCATTCTCTCTAATGAGAAATTCCGCGGCGTACGTCTGTACGTGAGTGAAAACCAGATCAAAATTACCGCTAATAACCCGGAGCAGGAAGAGGCAGAAGAGATTCTGGACGTCACCTACGCCGGGGCTGAGATGGAAATCGGCTTCAACGTCAGCTACGTGCTGGATGTGCTCAATGCACTGAAATGCGAGAACGTTCGCATTCTGCTGACTGACTCCGTTTCGAGCGTACAGATTGAAGATGCGGCCAGCCAAAGCGCGGCTTATGTTGTCATGCCAATGAGACTGTAATGTCGCTCACCCGTCTGTTGATCCGCGACTTTCGCAATATCGAAAGCGCGGATCTCGCTTTATCCCCTGGCTTTAACTTTCTGGTTGGCGCAAACGGCAGCGGCAAAACCAGCGTGCTTGAGGCCATCTATACGCTCGGCCACGGTCGGGCGTTTCGCAGTTTGCAGATTGGTCGTGTGATTCGCCACGAGCAGGAATCCTTTGTTCTGCACGGGCGTTTACAGGGCGCAGAGCGGGAAACCGCCATTGGCCTGACCAAGGACAAGCAGGGCGACAGCAAGGTACGCATCGACGGCACCGACGGCCACAAGGTGGCGGAGCTGGCGCTGCTGATGCCGATGCAGCTGATTACGCCGGAGGGGTTTACTTTACTCAACGGCGGCCCCAAATACAGAAGAGCGTTCCTCGACTGGGGATGCTTTCACAACGAAGCTGGCTTCTTTAACGCCTGGAGCAACCTGAAGCGTCTGCTTAAGCAGCGTAACGCCGCGTTGCGTCAGGTCACGCGCTACGCCCAGCTGCGCCCGTGGGACATGGAATTAATTCCTCTTGCGGAACAAATCAGCCGCTGGCGTGCCGAATACAGCGCGGGTATCGCCGAAGACATGGCCGACACCTGCAAACAGTTTTTACCCGAATTCTCTCTCACCTTCTCGTTCCAGCGTGGCTGGGAGAAAGAGACGGATTATGCCGAGGTGTTAGAGAGAAGCTTCGAGCGCGATCGCATGTTGACCTACACCGCGCACGGCCCGCACAAGGCGGATTTCCGCATTCGTGCTGACGGCGCACCGGTAGAAGACACGCTGTCGCGCGGGCAGCTAAAGCTCCTGATGTGCGCGCTGCGCCTGGCGCAGGGGGAGTTCCTCACCCGCGAAAGCGGACGACGCTGCCTGTACCTGATAGATGATTTTGCCTCGGAACTTGACGACGCGCGGCGCGGGCTGCTTGCCAGCCGCTTAAAAGCCACGCAGTCGCAGGTTTTCGTCAGCGCTATCAGCGCTGAACACGTTATGGACATGTCGGACGAAAATTCGAAGATGTTTACCGTGGAAAAGGGTAAAATAACGGATTAACCCAAGTTGAAATGAGCGAGAAACGTTGATGTCGAATTCTTATGACTCCTCCAGTATCAAAGTCCTGAAAGGACTGGATGCGGTGCGTAAGCGCCCGGGTATGTATATCGGCGACACGGATGACGGCACCGGTCTGCACCACATGGTATTCGAGGTGGTAGATAACGCTATCGACGAAGCGCTCGCGGGTCACTGTAAAGACATCGTGGTCACGATCCATGCGGACAACTCCGTGTCCGTTACCGATGATGGTCGTGGCATCCCAACCGGTATTCACCCGGAAGAGGGCGTATCTGCTGCGGAAGTGATCATGACCGTTCTGCACGCAGGCGGTAAGTTCGATGATAACTCGTATAAGGTTTCCGGCGGCCTGCACGGCGTAGGGGTTTCCGTAGTAAACGCCCTGTCGCAGAAGCTGGAGCTGGTTATCCAGCGCGAAGGCAAAATTCACCGCCAGATCTACCAGCACGGCGTGCCTGAAGCCCCGCTGGCCGTTACCGGCGATACCGAGAAAACCGGTACCATGGTGCGTTTCTGGCCGAGCCTGGAAACCTTCACCAACGTTACCGAGTTTGAGTACGACATCCTGGCGAAACGCCTGCGTGAACTGTCGTTCCTGAACTCCGGCGTGTCGATTCGTCTGCGCGACAAACGCGACAACAAAGAAGACCACTTCCACTACGAAGGCGGTATCAAGGCGTTCGTTGAGTACCTGAACAAGAACAAAACGCCAATTCACCCGAATATCTTCTATTTCTCCACTGAAAAAGACGGCATCGGCGTGGAAGTGGCATTGCAGTGGAACGACGGTTTCCAGGAAAACATCTACTGCTTCACCAACAACATTCCGCAGCGCGACGGCGGTACTCACCTTGCGGGCTTCCGCGCGGCGATGACCCGTACCCTGAACGCCTACATGGATAAAGAAGGCTACAGCAAAAAAGCGAAAGTCAGCGCCACCGGCGACGATGCCCGTGAAGGCCTGATTGCTGTTGTTTCCGTGAAGGTGCCGGATCCGAAGTTCTCCTCGCAGACCAAAGACAAGCTGGTCTCTTCTGAGGTGAAATCGGCGGTTGAGCAGCAGATGAACGAGCTGCTGAGCGACTACCTGCAGGAAAACCCGTCCGACGCGAAAATCGTGGTGGGCAAAATTATCGATGCGGCCCGTGCCCGTGAAGCGGCGCGTAAAGCCCGTGAAATGACCCGTCGTAAAGGCGCGCTGGACTTAGCCGGCCTGCCGGGCAAGCTGGCTGACTGCCAGGAGCGCGATCCGGCGCTGTCTGAACTGTACCTTGTGGAAGGGGACTCCGCGGGCGGTTCTGCGAAGCAGGGCCGTAACCGTAAGAACCAGGCGATACTGCCGCTGAAGGGTAAAATCCTCAACGTTGAGAAAGCGCGCTTCGACAAGATGCTCTCTTCTCAGGAAGTGGCGACGCTTATCACCGCGCTCGGCTGCGGTATCGGTCGCGACGAGTACAACCCGGACAAGCTGCGCTATCACAGCATCATCATCATGACCGATGCGGACGTCGACGGCTCGCACATTCGTACGCTGCTGTTGACCTTCTTCTATCGTCAGATGCCGGAAATCGTTGAGCGCGGCCACGTCTACATTGCACAGCCGCCGCTGTACAAAGTGAAGAAAGGCAAGCAGGAACAGTACATTAAAGATGACGATGCGATGGATCAGTATCAAATCGCGATCGCCCTTGATGGCGCGACCCTGCACGCAAACTCCAGCGCGCCAGCGCTGGCCGGCGAGCCGCTGGAGCGTCTGGTCTCCGAGTTCAACGCCACGCAGAAAATGATTGGCCGTATGGAGCGTCGCTACCCGAAAGCGCTGCTGAAGGAGCTGATTTATCAGCCAACCCTGACCGAAGCCGATCTAAGCAACGAGCAGGCCGTGACCCGCTGGGTAAACACCCTGGTGAGCGAGCTGAACGAGAAAGAGCAGCACGGCAGCCAGTGGAAGTTTGACGTTCAGCAGAACGCGGCGCAGCAGTTCGAGCCGATTGTTCGCGTCCGTACTCACGGCGTCGACACCGACTACCCGCTGGAGCACGAGTTTGTGACCGGTCCGGAATACCGCCGTATCTGCACCCTGGGCGAGAAGCTGCGCGGTCTGATCGAAGACGATGCGTTCATCGAACGTGGCGAGCGCCGCCAGCCGGTGGCAAGCTTCGAGCAGGCGCTGGAATGGCTGGTGAAAGAGTCCCGTCGCGGCCTTTCTATTCAGCGTTATAAAGGTCTGGGCGAAATGAACCCGGATCAGCTGTGGGAAACCACCATGGATCCGGAAAGCCGCCGCATGCTGCGCGTTACCGTTAAAGACGCGATTGCAGCGGATCAGCTGTTCACCACCCTGATGGGTGACGCGGTTGAACCACGTCGTGCCTTCATCGAAGAGAACGCCCTGAAAGCGGCGAATATCGATATTTAACTAACTCCCCCTCACCCTAACCCTCTCCCACAGGGAGAGGGTGTACAGTTCCCTCTCCCTGTGGGAGAGGGTTAGGGTGAGGGGAAAAACCTGCGCAAAAGAGGAATCCCTTCCAACACCCCATCCTCCTTTCTTGCCGTGTTTTTTGAGCGGAATCGCGTTAGCATGAGTCCAGACTCATTCGAACCGGGGATCCCATGGCTATCAAACTCATTGCAATCGATATGGACGGCACGCTGCTGCTGCCTGACCACACCATCTCTCCCGCCGTTAAAAACGCGATCGCCGCCGCCCGCGAAAAAGGCGTGAACGTGGTGCTGACCACTGGTCGCCCGTATGCCGGGGTGCACAGCTACCTGAAAGAGCTGCACATGAATCAGCCGGGCGATTACTGCATCACGTATAACGGCGCGCTGGTACAAAAGGCCGCAGATGGCAGCACGGTGGCACAAACTGCGCTGAGCTACGATGACTACCTGTTCCTTGAAAAACTCTCCCGCGAAGTGGGATCCCACTTCCACGCGCTCGATCGCACTACGCTGTATACCGCTAACCGCGATATCAGCTACTACACGGTGCATGAATCCTACGTCGCGACCATCCCGCTGGTGTTCTGCGAAGCGGAAAAAATGGACCCGGCGACGCAGTTCCTGAAAGTAATGATGATCGACGAACCGGCGATTCTGGACAAAGCCATTGCGCGCATTCCTGCAGAGGTGAAAGAGAAATACACCGTGCTGAAAAGCGCGCCGTACTTCCTCGAGATCCTCGATAAACGCGTCAATAAAGGCACCGGCGTGAAGTCGCTTGCCGATGCGCTGGGCATTAAGCCTGAGGAGATTATGGCGCTGGGCGACCAGGAGAATGACATCGCGATGATCGAGTATGCGGGCATGGGCGTGGCGATGGATAACGCGATCCCGTCGGTGAAAGACGTGGCGAACTTCGTCACCAAATCTAATCTGGAAGACGGCGTGGCTTACGCAATTGAGAAATTTGTCCTGTCCTAGCTGCTGCCCGTAATCATCAGCCTCGGTTATCAACCGGGGCTTTTTTTGGCCCTGAATTTATCGGATTGTTCTTTTTGTGATCTGGATTGTAGTACAACATTAAATGATTGTACTACATTATCGTCACGGCAAAGGCGAAAGGCTTCACGTTTGTACTGCAAAAGTGAGGCGAAATTCAGCGGTCGCGGTAAAGTAGTGATGGACTTACAGAGCACAAGGACTCTCCATGACACTCAATAAAACCGATCGCATTGTCATCACGCTGGGCACTCAGATTGTGGGTGGTAAATACGTTCCCGGTTCGCCGCTGCCGGCGGAGGCCGAACTTTGCGAAGAGTTTGAAACCTCGCGCAACATCATCCGGGAAGTGTTCCGCTCGCTGATGGCGAAGCGGTTGATTGAAATGAAGCGCTATCGCGGCGCGTTTGTCGCGCCGCGCAACCAGTGGAACTACCTCGATACCGATGTCCTGCAGTGGGTGCTGGAAAACGACTACGACCCGCGGCTTATCGGCGCGATGAGTGAAGTGCGAAACCTGGTGGAACCGGCCATCGCCCGATGGGCAGCGGAGCGCGCAACGTCAGGCGACCTGGCGCAGATTGAGTCGGCTTTAAACGACATGATCGCCAATAACCAGAACCGGGAAGCGTTCAACGAGGCGGATATACGCTATCACGAGGCGGTATTGCAGTCGGTGCATAACCCGGTGTTACAGCAGCTTAGCGTGGCGATCAGCTCGCTACAGCGAGCGGTATTTGAACGTACCTGGATGGGCGATGAGGCCAACATGCCTAAAACGCTCCAGGAACATAAAGCGCTGTTCGATGCGATACGGCATCAGGACGGCGATGCGGCAGAGCAGGCGGCTCTCACCATGATTGCCAGCTCAACACGAAGGTTGAAGGAAATCACATGACATCACGCTACATCGCAATTGACTGGGGATCGACCAACCTGCGCGCCTGGCTGTACCAGGGCGAGCAATGCCTGGAAAGCAGGCAATCAGAGGCGGGCGTGACGCGCCTGAACGGTAAATCCCCGGAGGCGGTGTTAGCAGAAGTGACGCAAGACTGGCGCGACGGCGCTACGCCGGTGGTGATGGCGGGAATGGTCGGCAGTAACGTGGGCTGGAAGGTTGCCCCCTATCTGCCTGTTCCGGCCCATTTTGCCGCCATTGGCGAGCAGTTAACGTCCGTTGACGACAATGTCTGGATTATTCCCGGCCTGTGCGTCTCTCGCGACGATAACCATAACGTGATGCGCGGCGAAGAGACACAGCTGCTCGGCGCGCGCGCTCTCTCTCCCTCTCCCATCTACGTTATGCCCGGTACGCACTGCAAATGGGTGCAGACCGATGCCGGGCAAATTCATGATTTTCGCACCGTGATGACCGGCGAATTACACCATTTGCTGCTTAGGCATTCGCTGGTGGGCGCCGGTTTGCCTGAGCAGGTTCCGTCGCCGGAGGCGTTTGCCGCCGGGCTTGAGCGCGGGATCGCCTCCCCTGCCGTTTTGCCACAGATTTTTGAGGTTCGCGCTTCGCACGTGCTGGGAAATCTCCCGCGCGAGGAGGTTAGCGAATTTTTGTCCGGCCTGCTGATTGGCGCGGAAGTCGCCTCCCTGGCCGACGCGTTCGCCGGGCAGCAGACCATCACCCTCGTCGCGGGCTCATCGCTGACGTCTCGTTACCGGCAGGCGTTTCGCGCCATCGGTCGGGATGTTGCTGCGGTGGAAGGCGACACGGCATTTCAGGCAGGAATAAGGAGCATCGCTCATGCAGTGGCAAACTAGTCTTCCCCTTATCGCAATTTTACGCGGCATTACGCCCGATGAGGCGCTTGCCCACGTCGGCGCGGTTATCGACGCCGGTTTCGACGCGGTGGAAATCCCGCTCAACTCCCCGGAATGGGAAAAAAGCATTCCGGCCGTGGTGGATGCCTATGGCGATAACGCGCTGATTGGCGCGGGAACCGTGTTACAGCCGGAGCAGGTGGACAGGCTGGCGAAGATGGGCTGCAAACTCATCGTCACCCCCAACATCAACCCCGAGGTCATCCGTCGGGCGGTGGGCTACGGCATGACCGTCTGCCCGGGATGCGCTACGGCTACCGAAGCCTTTACCGCTCTCGATGCGGGCGCGCAGACGCTCAAAATTTTCCCGTCGTCGGCCTTTGGCCCGGATTACATCAAAGCGCTAAAAGCGGTTTTACCCGCCAGCGTGCCGGTCTTTGCCGTGGGCGGCGTAACGCCAGAAAACCTGGCGCAGTGGATGAAGGCAGGCTGCGCGGGCGCTGGGCTGGGCAGCGATCTCTATCGCGCCGGACAGTCCGTGGAGCGTACCGCGCAGCAGGCGGCAGCATTTGTGAAAGCGTATCGAGAGGCAGTGCAATGAAAATAACCAAACTCACCACGTACCGTTTACCCCCGCGCTGGATGTTCCTGAAAATCGAAACCGATGAAGGCGTGGTTGGCTGGGGCGAGCCGGTGATTGAAGGCCGCGCGCGCACGGTTGAGGCCGCCGTGCATGAGCTGGGGGAATACCTGATTGGTCAGGATCCGGCGCGCATCAACGACCTGTGGCAGGTGATGTACCGGGCGGGCTTCTACCGCGGCGGCCCGATTCTGATGAGCGCCATCGCCGGTATCGACCAGGCGCTGTGGGATATCAAAGGCAAAGTGCTGAATGCCCCGGTCTGGCAGCTGATGGGCGGCCTGGTGCGCGACAAAATCAAGGCCTACAGCTGGGTAGGCGGCGACCGTCCGGCAGAGGTGATCGACGGTATACACAAGCTGCGCGGCATCGGGTTCGATACCTTTAAGCTCAACGGCTGCGAAGAGATGGGGATTGTCGATAACTCCCGCGCCGTAGACCGGGCGGTGAATACCGTGGCGCAAATCCGCGAGGCCTTCGGCAACGAGATTGAGTTTGGCCTGGACTTCCACGGACGCGTCAGCGCGCCGATGGCTAAGGTGCTGATCAAAGAGCTGGAGCCGTACCGCCCGCTGTTTATCGAAGAGCCGGTGCTGGCCGAGCAGGCAGAGTACTACCCGAAACTGGCAGAACAGACGCACATTCCAATCGCGGCGGGTGAACGCATGTTCTCGCGCTTCGAGTTTAAACGCGTGCTGGAGGCGGGCGGCGTTGCGATCCTGCAGCCGGATCTCTCCCATGCGGGCGGCATCACCGAATGCTACAAAATTGCCGGCATGGCGGAAGCCTACGATGTTGCGCTGGCGCCGCACTGTCCGCTCGGGCCGATTGCGCTGGCGGCCTGCCTGCACGTCGACTTTGTCTCCCGTAATGCGGTGTTCCAGGAGCAAAGCATGGGTATTCACTATAACAAGGGCGCGGAGCTGCTCGACTTTGTGAAAAACAAAGAAGACTTCAGCATGGAAGGCGGTTTCTTTAAACCGTTAACGAAGCCGGGCCTTGGCGTGGAAGTTGACGAAGCCAAAGTCATTGAGCTGAGTAAAAATACGCCGGACTGGCGTAACCCGCTGTGGCGCCATGAGGATGGAAGCGTAGCGGAATGGTAAATGCGCGTCATACTTCGCGCTGGTGATGCGTTGGCTGCGTTTTCTTACCCCAGCACGAATTACTTAGCGCATTCTGTTTACGTTTTTAATTAAAAAAACCAAATACACCCTCTGTAAATTACAGGGCATGGTGAGCGGCTTCGCTATGCCCAAAATCTGGAGACAGATTGCGATGGATATTCCAGTTACTGCTACAAAGACCGGGCGTCGCCGCTACCTGACGCTAATTATGATTTTTATTACCGTGGTCATTTGCTATGTAGATCGCGCCAACCTTGCCGTGGCATCGGCCCATATTCAGGAAGAGTTTGGGATCACCAAAGCGGAAATGGGCTATGTCTTTTCGGCGTTTGCCTGGCTTTATACGCTCTGCCAGATCCCCGGCGGCTGGTTCCTTGACCGCGTGGGGTCGCGCCTGACCTACTTTATCGCCATTTTAGGCTGGTCCGTGGCGACCCTGTTCCAGGGCTTCGCGACCGGGCTGATGTCGCTGATTGGCCTGCGCGCCATCACCGGGGTGTTTGAAGCGCCAGCGTTCCCGACCAACAACCGCATGGTGACCAGCTGGTTCCCGGAGCATGAGCGTGCCTCTGCCGTGGGCTTCTACACCTCCGGGCAGTTTGTTGGCCTGGCGTTCCTGACGCCGCTGCTAATCTGGATCCAGGAGCTGCTGAGCTGGCACTGGGTGTTTATCGTCACCGGCGGGATCGGCATTATCTGGTCGCTTATCTGGTTTAAGGTCTATCAGCCGCCGCGTCTGACCAAAAGCATCACCAAAGCCGAGCTGGACTACATCCGCGACGGTGGCGGTCTGGTGGACGGCGATGCCCCGGTGAAAAAAGAGGCGCGTCAGCCGCTAACCCGCGCGGACTGGAAGCTGGTCTTCCATCGTAAGCTGGTGGGCGTGTATCTGGGCCAGTTTGCGGTCACGTCGACGCTGTGGTTCTTCCTCACCTGGTTCCCGAACTACCTGACCCAGGAGAAGGGGATTACCGCGCTGAAGGCGGGTTTTATGACGACCGTACCGTTCCTGGCGGCCTTCTTCGGGGTGCTGCTTTCGGGCTGGCTGGCGGACAAGCTGGTGAAAAAAGGTTTCTCACTGGGCGTTGCGCGCAAAACGCCGATTATCTGCGGGCTGCTGATCTCTACCTGCATCATGGGCGCTAACTACACCAACGATCCGGTATGGATTATGACCCTGATGGCGGTGGCGTTCTTCGGAAACGGTTTTGCCTCCATCACCTGGTCGCTGGTGTCGTCTCTGGCGCCGATGCGTCTGATCGGCCTGACCGGGGGCGTGTTCAACTTCGTAGGCGGGCTGGGCGGGATCACCGTGCCGCTGGTCATCGGCTACCTGGCGCAGGACTATGGCTTTGGTCCGGCTCTGGTCTACATCTCCGCCGTGGCGCTGATCGGGGCGCTCTCCTATATCCTGCTGGTGGGCGACGTGAAACGAGTAGGCTAATCCCTTCGGATGTTTTACCCTGATGCGAAAACCGCGCATCAGGGTACGTCCATGAAACAAATCACCTTCGCTTCCCGCAACCACCAGCTCACCAATATCAATACCTGGACACCGGACAGCCAGTGGCTTGCTTATGATGTGCGCCCGTCAGGCGCGTCGTTCACCGGTGAAACCATCGAGCGGGTAAACGTCTTTACGGGCGAGGTTGACGTGATCTACCGGGCCACTGACGGCGCGCACGTTGGCGTGGTGACCGTTCATCCGGCACAGGAGAAATACGTTTTTATCCACGGCCCGAAAAAACCGGACGCAGAGTGGCAGTATGATTTTCATCATCGTCAGGGGGTGATTGCGCACAATGGCCTGGTGAGCAACCTTGATGCGATGGATATCACCGCGCCTTACACGGCCGGCGCGCTGCGCGGCGGCAGTCACGTCCACGTCTTCAGCCCGAACGGGCAGTTCGTCAGCTTTACCTATAACGACCACGTGCTGCACGAGCGCGATCCGAAGCTGGATTTGCGTAACGTCGGGGTGGCAACGCCTTTTGGCCCGGTGCACCCGCAGGGGAACCATCCGCGGGAATATGCCGGCACATTCTGGAGCGTGCTGGTGAGCCGCACCACGCCGGATCCAAAACCGGGCAGCGATGAGATCGGCCGCGCCTATGAAGAGGGCTGGGTGGGCAACGGCAGGCTGGCGTTTATTGGCGATACCCTGTCTGCGAAAGGCGAAAAGGTACCCGAACTGTTTATTGTCGATCTGCCCCAGGACGAGCAGGGCTGGAAGCGGGCGGGCGATGCGCCATTGCAGGGTACGCCAGAGACGATGCCAGCACCGCCTGCTGACGTGCTGCAGCGCCGCTTAACCTTCACCCATCAGAAGGCGTATCCGGGGCTGGTTAACGTGCCGCGCCACTGGGTGCGCAGCAACCCGCAGGGGACGCAGATTGCGTTTTTAATGCGCGACGATAGCGGCGTTGTGCAGCTGTGGCTTATCGCACCTGAGGGCGGCGAGCCGCGCCAGTTAACCCACAATGAGAGCGATATTCAGTCGGCGTTCAACTGGCATCCTTCCGGCAACGCGCTGGGTTTTGTGCTTGAAGGCCGCGTTGCCTGCTGCGATGCGCGGACCGGTGAGGTCACGTTTTTGACGTCCGATCATGGCAACCCGCCGTCTGCTGACGCCGTCGTGTTTTCGCCGGACGGGCGTTTTATTGCGTGGATGGAGGATAAAGCGGGTTTCCGCCAGCTGTGGCTAACGGAAACCGCACGGGACTAGCGTGGAGGCATCGCGGCGGGCGGAATGACGGAGTTGGTCGCCAGATTTTCCTGCTCGCTTTTCTCCACGCGCGAGCGCACGGAGCTGTCGGTGCGGAACATGTCCCACGGCAGCAGAAGCGTATCGGCAACCGCAGTAAATGGCATATCAAGAATCGCCAGAGATTTGGTGCCCCAGTTCGTCTCATCGTCAGAGATCATTGCGGCGCTGGCGCGCGTCCCTGGATATGTTCCTTCTTTACCGCCGGTGTGAGACATCACGCTCGAACACCCGCAAAGTAAAACAACCCCGCTGAACGTCGCCAGCTTAATCAGAACATTTCTCATCATCACTCAGTCATCATTATTAGCACGGCATTGACCTGCAACTCAGGGTTATAGCGAGGCTGGTACAAAATGGACAGCGCAAAACGTCCGCACTGTGGAGGCCATCGCAATTTAACCCTTTGTGCTGTTGCCCCTGAGTCTATGCGACAACCAGCAAAGTGCAAAAAAATCTCACATAAATACGCTTGAAAAGCCCGTAACCAGACCCATTTTAAGAATGTAACCCGATAACGAACACGCCTGATGGGTGTTCGGGGAAACAGAAGCCTGTCCATGGTGGAAGGCTACATTTTCTCGCTGATTTCAGGAGTTTTAATCTATGCGTAATTTCGATCTCTCTCCGCTATACCGTTCTGCCATTGGTTTCGATCGCCTGTTCAACCATTTAGAAAACAATCAGAGCCAGAGCAACGGCTATCCTCCCTACAACGTTGAACTGGTTGACGAAAACCACTATCGCATCGCGATCGCTGTTGCCGGTTTCGCAGAGAGCGAACTGGAGATCACCGCGCAGGATAACCTGCTGGTGGTGAAAGGCTCCCATACGGCCGAGCAGAAAGAACGTACCTACCTTTACCAGGGCATTGCCGAGCGCAACTTTGAACGCAAGTTCCAGCTCGCCGAAAACATTCACGTTAAGGGCGCGAACCTGGTCAACGGCCTGCTGTTTATCGAACTGGAACGTGTGATTCCGGAAGAGAAAAAACCGCGCCGTATCGAAATCAACTAATTGTGCGGGTCGCGAAAGCGGCCCATCTGAAACTGCTTGCCGTAACGGGAGCATATGCGAATCCATAAGGATTTGCAGGAACAATTGTGCACAAAATTAAACTGTGCCGAACTCGCTTCTCAGAAGGAGATTTAGTATGCGTAACTATGATTTTTCCCCTCTGCTGCGTCAGTGGATTGGTTTTGACAAACTGGCTAACGCCCTGCAAAGCGCGACCGAACAGCAGACGTTTCCGCCGTACAACATCGAAAAAAGCGACGATAACCACTACCGCATCACGCTTGCGCTGGCCGGATTCCGTCAGGAAGATCTCGACATTCAGCTTGAGGGTACGCGCCTGACCGTGAAAGGGTCGCCGGAAAAACCGGAAACCGAGACCAAATGGCTGCACCAGGGGCTGGTAACTCAGCCGTTTAGCCTGAGCTTTACCCTGGCAGACCATATGGAAGTTTCTGGCGCGACGTTCACTAACGGGCTGCTGAACATCGATCTTACCCGTAACGTGCCGGAAGCCATTGCGCCCCAGCGCATCGCCATTAGCGAGCGTCCGGCGCTGAACAGCTAATAGCTGTGTCACACTAACCCTCTCCCCCAGGGAGAGGGTGAAAAGTTAAAGCCCTGCCCCGGCAGGGCTTTTTTGTGCGCCATCGCCCATACAGCCGCCGCCAGCTCTGAGAGAATCCTTAGTATACCTATGGTTATACACAGGAAGTGGATCATGAGTGATATCGCGTTAACCGTCAGCGTGTTGGCCCTTGTCGCGGTAGTGGGGCTGTGGCTGGGAAATATCAAAATCCGCGGCGTCGGGTTTGGCATCGGAGGAGTGCTGTTTGGCGGGATTTTCGTCGGCCATTTTGCCGACCAGCTTGGGTGGGTGCTCAGCGCCGATATGCTGCATTTCATCCAGGAGTTCGGCCTGATCCTCTTTGTGTATACCATCGGCATTCAGGTGGGCCCGGGTTTCTTCGCTTCGCTGCGCGTCTCCGGTTTACGGCTCAACCTCTTTGCTTTCGGCATTGTCGTGATGGGTGGGCTGGTCACCGCCATTCTGCATAAGCTCTTCGCCATCCCGCTGCCCGTGGTGCTGGGCATCTTCTCCGGGGCCGTCACCAACACGCCCGCGCTCGGGGCGGGGCAGCAAATTCTGCGCGATTTGGGTATCCCTTTCGACGTCGTCGATCAGATGGGCATGAGCTACGCCATGGCCTATCCGTTCGGCATCTGCGGCATTTTGCTCTCGATGTGGCTGGTGCGCGTGCTGTTCCGCGTTAACGTTGAGCAGGAGGCAAAGGACCATGAAAGCACGCTGACCAACGGCCATACGCTGATCAAAACCATAAACATCCGCGTCGAAAACCCTAACCTCAATAATATGGCGATTCAGGACGTACCCATCCTGAACAGCGCAACCATTATTTGCTCGCGGCTGAAACGCGATGAAACGCTGATGGTGCCCTCGCCCGGCACCCTTATTCAGCACGGCGACCTCCTGCACCTGGTAGGACAGCCGGCGGATTTAAACAACGCACGGCTAGTGATTGGCCAGGAGGTGGATACCTCGCTCTCCACCCGCGGTACGGACATGCGCGTGGAGCGCGTGGTGGTCACAAACGAGAAAGTATTAGGCAAGAAAATCCGCGATTTGCAGGTAAAAGAGCGCTATGACGTCGTGATCTCCCGGCTTAATCGCGCCGGCGTCGAGCTGGTCGCAAGCCAGGATGCCAGCCTGCAGTTTGGTGATATTCTCAACCTGGTCGGGCGTCCGGCCTCCATTGATGCGGTGGCGGACATGGTGGGCAACGCGCAGCAGAAGCTTCAGCAGGTGCAGATGCTGCCGGTATTTATCGGCGTCGGGCTTGGCGTCATGCTTGGCTCCATTCCGCTGTACGTGCCCGGCTTCCCGGTCGCGCTCAAGCTGGGTCTGGCGGGCGGACCGCTGATAATGGCGCTGATCCTTGGGCGTATCGGCTCCATCGGTAAGCTTTACTGGTTTATGCCCCCGAGCGCTAACCTGGCGCTGCGGGAGTTAGGCATCGTGCTGTTCCTGGCGGTGGTTGGGCTGAAATCGGGCGGCGATTTTGTTGATACCCTGGTGAACGGCGACGGGATCAGCTGGGTAGGATACGGCATTTTTATCACCGCTATCCCGCTGCTAACGGTCGGGATACTGGCGCGAATGTTCGCTAAAATGAACTATCTGACGCTGTGCGGCATGCTGGCGGGCTCGATGACCGACCCGCCCGCGCTGGCTTTTGCAAATAATCTGCACGCCACCAGCGGCGCGGCGGCGCTGTCGTATGCCACGGTTTATCCGCTGGTGATGTTCCTGCGCATCATCACCCCGCAGCTACTGGCGGTGCTGTTCTGGGGAATAGGCTAGTTTCGCTGACCGGCATCGCCCGATGCCGGTCTCCTTGTCCCTGCCATTTTACGCTATGCTGAAGCCTGCCCGCAGCAAGACAAGGAGCCTTCATGAAACTTTCCCGCCTCGGTGAAGCACCGGACTATCGCTTCTCTCTGGCAAACGAGCGTACCTTTTTAGCGTGGATCCGCACGGCGCTGGGCTTTCTGGCCGCAGGCGTTGGGCTTGACCAGCTCGCTCCCGATTTTGCTACCCCGGCGATCCGCGAAGTACTCGCCCTGCTGCTGTGCCTGTTTGCGGGCGTACTGGCGATTTATGGCTATTTGCGCTGGCTGCGAAATGAAAAGGCGATGCGTCTGAAGCAGGATCTCCCCTATACGCGAGGCCTGCTCATCATCAGTACGATACTGCTGGCCGTCGCTGGCGTAGTGATGGTGCTGGTGTTCTATGCCGGATAGCCGCAAAGCGCGCCGCGAAGCCGATCCCGGCCTGCAGCCGGAGCGTACCTCGCTCGCGTGGTTGCGGACCCTGCTGGGATATGGCGCGCTCATCGCCCTGGCGATAAAGCATAACTGGCACCGCACGGGAGGGCCATTCTGGATCGCGCTGGTGGTGCTGGCGCTGGTGGCCCTCATTTTATGGCGCTACACCCGCAGCCGTAACCTGATGGATGTGGCGCAGAGCGATTTTGTGCAGCCGAAAGCCGTGCGGGACAAGTTCCTGATCGCGCTGGCGGTATTGTTGCTGTCGCTGCTGTTTGCGGTGACGCATATTCAGCAAATAGTGAGCCTGTAAGCCCGGCGGTTACGCCTTACCGGGCCTGCAATTATCGGCCTTTTGCTAAATATTTCGCCATCTCATCTTCCGGCACCATGCCGCCGCCGGTTGCCCATACCAGGTGGGTAACGCCGGCATCAGACTGCACGCGCAGCGGCCCGGCCATCCCCGCCAGCGCCGACGGCTCCAGACGGATCCCCTCCTCCTGTGCCAGCCAGCCGAGCATGTCGTACATGCTTTGATCGGACAGGGTATAGAACCCGTCAAGCAGGCGCTCCATCGCGCGGCCGACAAAGCCGGACGCCCGACCTACCGCCAGCCCGTCAGCCGCCGTGACGTTGTCGATACCCAGATCCTGCACGGCGATCTCGTCATGCAGGCCGGTATAAACCCCCAGCAGCATGCACGGCGAGTGGGTCGGCTCGGCAAAGAAGCAGTGCACATTATCGCCAAAAGCCAGCTTAAGGCCAAACGCCACGCCGCCCGGGCCGCCGCCAACGCCGCACGGCAGATAGACGTTCAGCGGATGCTCCGCATCCACCACGCGCCCCTGTGCGGCAAACTGCGCCTTCAGGCGCTCGCCCGCCACCGAATAGCCCAGGAACAGGGTGCGTGAATTCTCATCGTCAATAAAGAAGCAGTTCGGATCGCTTTCCGCTGCTTTACGACCCTGCTCCACCGCCACGCCGTAATCCTGCTCGTACTCCACGACGGTCACGCCGTGGCCGCGCAGCCTGGCCTTCTTCCACTCGCGGGCGTCGGCAGACATATGCACCGTCACCCTAAAGCCAATGCGCGCGCTCATGATCCCGATGGACATCCCCAGGTTGCCGGTTGAGCCTACCGCAACGCTGTACTGGCTGAAGAAGTCCTTAAAGCGCGGCTCCAGCAGGATGCTGTAATCGTCTTCCACGCTCAGCAACCCGGCTTCCAGCGCCAGCTTCTCCGCGTGGGCCAGCACCTCATAAATGCCGCCGCGCGCTTTAATCGAGCCGGAGATCGGCAGGTGGCTGTCTTTTTTCAGCAGCAGCGTGCCGGGAACGGATTTGCCAGATTCTTTCTCCAGCCGCGCCTGCATTGCCGGAATGGCAACCAGCTCAGATTCAATAATCCCCTTCGTGGCGGCCGTCTCCGGGAAGGCTTTCGCCAGATACGGCGCAAAGCGGTTAAGGCGAGCGTGCGCGTCGTCCACGTCGGCTTTGGTCAGCCCGACGTAGGGCAACCCTTCGGCAAGCGTGGTGGTGCTCGGGTTAAGCCAGGTGGTCTCTTTCAGGGCAATCAGGTCCTCAACCAGAGGAAACTGTGCGGTTAACGCGTTGATCGTTGCGCTTTTCATCGTCCATCTCTTCGCAAGGGGTTTCATCCGGTATTAAGCAAAAAAAAGAGGCATACTGACAAATGATATAAATTGCGTTTCAGGTGAACCAGATTGAACCAACCACGAAGAGATGAGGGCGATGGAGGAAGATAAGCGACGGCTAAACGGCTGGCAGCTGTCAAAAATGCACACCTTTGAAGCGGCGGCCCGGTATGAATCTTTTGCGCTGGCAGCCGCTGAGCTGTCCCTGACACCCAGCGCGGTGAGCCACCGCATCAGCCTGCTGGAAGAGGAGCTGGGCATTCAGCTGTTTATCCGCTCGCACCGTAAGGTGGAGCTGACGCAGGAGGGAAAGCGCGTTTACTGGACCCTTAAATCGTCCCTCGACACCCTGAATCAGGAGATCCTGGATATTAAAAACCAGGCGCTCTCCGGCACGCTGACGGTCTATTCACGGCCGTCCATCGCCCAGTGCTGGCTGGTACCCATGCTGGGCGACTTTACCCGCCGCTACCCGTCGATTTCGCTCACCGTCCTGACCGGCAATGATTACGTTAACATGCAGCGAACGGGGATCGATCTGGCGCTCTACTTCGACGATACGCCGCCAAACCACGTCTCCCATCACTTTTTGATGGACGAAGAGATTTTGCCCGTCTGCTCGCCGACCTACGCCCGCGAGCATGCGCTGCTGGAAAACCCCGCGCAGCTCGGCCACTGCACGCTGCTGCATGACCGTCAGGCCTGGAGCAATGATACCGGCACGGATGAGTGGCTAAGCTGGGCGCAGCATTTTGCGGTGAATATGCCGCCATCGTCGGGGATGGGTTTCGATCGCTCAGACTTAGCGATTATCGCGGCCGTTAATCACCTGGGCGTGGCGATGGGCAGAAAGCGGCTGGTGCAAAAGCGGCTTGAGCGGGGCGAGCTCATCGCCCCGTTTGGCAGCAAGGCTCTCAAATGCCATCAGCACTATTACATCTCCACGCTTACCGGCCGCCAGTGGCCGAAAATCGATGCCTTTATCGGCTGGCTGAGGGAGCAGGCAGGCTGAAGAATTATTACGCTTTGGCGCTACACCAAATGTGAAAAAGCGTGCTAAATACAGGTAATGCTATTGATGTGTCCTGGATAAACCGTGCTAAAGGCTTTCATTGTCACCCTGTTAGCGATCGCTTCCGGCTGGGCCTGTGCCGCTGAGCCGCCCCTCACGGCTGCCCGATACGCGCAGTTGCTGGGCGTGGGGATGGACGTGGACTGGGCGCGCACCGAGCGCGGCATCCGCGAGTTCGACCCGCTGGTGGTCCGCGATTTTCGGGCGAAGGGCATAACGCACGTGCGTATTCGTGTGGCGGGCGAGCCGACGGAAGCGCGGCTGATTCACCTGCGCAAGCTGGTGGAGGCCTGCAGGCAGTACGGCGTGATCCCAATCGTTGCTTATCAGGCCGATGGATATAAAAATGACCCGAAAGCCGATACCGAGAAAGAGACGATCGGCTGGTGGATTGCCGTGGCGCACTATTTTAGCCACAGCTACCCGCTGCTCGGTTTTGACCTCATTTACGAGCCAACCGACAGGCTGAACCACAACCTCGCGTCGTTAAACCGCGTCTATGAAAAAAGCATTAAGGCAATCCACGACATCGACCCGCAGCGCATGATCTTCATCGCACCGCGCCTGCGCGCCGCGCCGGAGGATTTATCCAGCCTGAAGCTGCCTGCCCATAGCCAGAGCTATCTGCTGGCGGAGTGGCATATCTTTCCGTGGGGGCCGCTAAAAATTAACGGTAGATACCCGTGGACCTCCGGCACGGCGGCGGAGAAAGCGGCGATCCGTAACCGCATCACTACCGCGCTGCGCTGGCAGCAAAAAACCGGGCACGTCAGCTGGGTTGGCGGCTGGGGCGTGGGAGAATCACAAAGCCTGACGCCAACCGCCTCGCAAATGGCGTTCGCAACGTTTATGGCCTGCGAGCTGCAGCAGGCGAAAATTCCGTATGCGCTGAACGCCGATGTCCAGTTTTACGACGGGGAAGAGGGTGCCTGGCGGCCTGCGCCAGAGCCGTTATTACAGGCGATGATTGCGCCCGTCTGTGAAAAGCCCGGCGAGAAGCCGGGCCATCGTGCGGTTAAACCGGCTGCTCGTGATGTGAAACACGCGACGCCAGCGGCAGCCAGCATAGCAAAATCAGCAGCCCCATCAGGGTCATCAGCAAACCTAAACTAGCCTGCCCGGTCTGCGGCATCATCGCCGACAGCCAGGCCAGCGCGCCGGAACCGATGTTCTGCAAACCGCCCACCAGCGCGCCCGCGGTGCCCGCCAGGAACGGGAACGGCTCCATCGCGCCGCTGGTGGCGAGCGGGAACAGCATGCCCGCGCCGAAGAAGAACAGCGCCGCCGGGACGAGTAGCGTCCAGACCGACATGACGTCAAACAGCCCCGGGATCCACATCATCAGCCCGGCCAGCAGGCAGCTAATGACCGATTGCCACATCAGCGTGGAGAAGCGCTTGTTCGGGCGACCGGCGAACCATGCTCCGAAGAACGCCGCCGGGATCGGCAGAATAAACAGAATGCTTACCACCATGCTGCTCAGGCCCAGACCCGCCCCCAGCAGCACGCCGGAGCAGGCCTCGAATACCGCGATACCCGCCAGTCCGCCGATCAGCATCAGCAGGTAGCACGTAAACGCCCCGTTGCCGAACAGCGTTTTGTAGCTGGTGATGAGCCGGGTGCGCGGCGCGTCCTGCGGCCGCGTTTCCGGCATCCAGCGCGCCATGCTGAAGGTGACAATCACGCACAGCACCAGCAGGAAGGCGTAGCAGGCGCGCCAGGACCATACGGTATCAAGCAGCCCCCCAATCAGCGGCGCGAGGAGCGGGCTGACCAGAATGCCCATGTTTAACAGGCTGTTGGCGTGACGAAGCTGGGTGCCCTGGTACATATCGCGCGGCAGGGTACGCGCCATGACTCCGCCGACGCCCGTGCCCACGCCCTGAAGGGCGCTGGCGGCAATCAGTACGGTCAGGCTATGGGTAGCAATGGCAATCACCGTCGCCACCATGAAAATGCTCATACCCACCAGGATCACCGGGCGGCGCCCGACGCGATCGGAGAGCGGGCCGTAGATGAGTTGCGAAACGCCGTAGGTCAGCAGGTAGGCTGCCATCACGCTCTGAACCGCGCCTTCGCGAACGTTCAGGTCTTTTGCCATATCGGCAATAGCCGGAATGTAGATCGTTTGCGCCATCTGACCGACGGCCACGAGTAACACCAGCATCAACAATAAGTTCACGTTCCGTTGCTTTTTCATGTCGCTGAATACTTTTGCCAAAAGAGAGAAAAGAAGAATAAGTGACTACGCATTCCCATAAATGCGCGAGGAATCTACCACAGAGGGATGACAATTTAAGCATTGTCGTGGTGAATGGGAAAAGCGGAAAAGGCAGGATTTGTAAACAATATCGGCAACTAATGTTGCCAGTGGATTACGCGAGGCGCAGCAGGATCGCGCCAGCGGCAATTCCCAGCGCGGCCGCGACGCGCAGGCCGCTAACCTTCTCTTTTAAAAGCACAAATGCAATGGCTGTGCCGAAGAGAATCGAGGTTTCACGCAGCGCCGCGACCACGGCCAGCGGCGCCTGCGTCATCGCCCAGAGCGCCAGGCCGTAAGAGCCCATGGTGGCAACGCCGCCGGGCAATCCTTTTTTCCAGTGCAGGCGCAGGTAGCCGGACGCTTCACGGCGGCGCGCCACCATCGCCCAGCCCAGCAGGCAGGCGCCGTTCATGAAGAAGGTCCAGAGCGTGTAGCCCAGCGCGGAATCCGCTAACCGCACCCCGGTACCGTCCACCAGCGTATACCCGGCGATAAAACAGGCGTTCAGCAGGGCAAGCCAGATCCCCTTGCGTGACTGCACGCGCCCGTGCATCGACATCGCCAGAATAGAAAGGCAGATCGTGCCAATACCGCTCCAGGCGAGCCAGGAGAGGCTATCCCCGAGCATCAGCACGCTGGCCAGCGCCACCAGCAGCGGCGCGGTGCCGCGCATCAGCGGATAGGTCTGGCTCATGTCGGAGACCTGATAGGTTTTTGCCACCAGAACCGTATACACCACCTGTAAGGCGCAGGAGACGAACAAATATGGCCAGCTGGCGGCGGAAGGCTGCGCAGAGAAGGGCAGTAAAATCAGGGCAATAAGCGCGGCGGAGCCGCTGACGCTAATGGCGGAATAGAGCTTGTCCGTTCCGGCTTTAACAATGGCGTTCCAGCTGGCATGCAGCAGTGCGGCGAACAGCAGAATGCAGAAAACGGTGATGGTCATGGCGTACCGGATGGCGAAATGTCATCCAACTGTAACATTCACCCGTCGATGCTGCTACCCGTCTACACCGCGCAAAACAGGCGGTGCGTTACCCGGGGTTCGTCCGAGACCAGCGTAAAACCCGCCCGGTGATAGAACCCGAACGCAGCGTCCGGCGCATGGGTATTCAGAAAATCAAACCAGATGCTGGCGTCGGCCATCACCACGGCTAAAAGCTGTTTACCAATCCCCATCCCGCGGCACTTCTCGCTGACGTAGAGATGCCGAATGCGTCCGGCGCGCGGCTGCTGGCTGAACGGATCGCGGTTAAGGCCGCACACGCCCACCAGCCTGCCGTTGAGAAACGCGCCCAGCAGCTTTTCGCCCGGCGCGTTAAAACGATTTTCTCCACGCTGCCAGTTCTCTTCCAGCCTGCGCAGCATGCTGAAATTTAAGGCGATACTCTCGGCCTTCAGGGCAATATACCCCGGCTCGTCCGGTGTGACAGGCTCAATTAACAGACGCGACATAGCATTCCCTCGTTATTAAAGAGGGGCGGTTGCCCGCCCCTCTCAGGTGCGACTTGAACCTGAATCACCGAATGAATTTCAGGACAGCATCAAGCAGTTGCAGTACAGCAACAATGAGTTTGAGGATAAGTATCACCATATCCACGACGCTCATACGCGTCTCCTTTTGGTTAAAAGGAGCACGATGCTGGCGTACCTTTCCGCCGCCTGTGGCCAGCACCTGGATTGACGTAACACAGTGTGCTCACTTCAGGGGTTAAGGCACTGACGGCACCACCCGTTTCAGCCAGGACTTCGTTGCGCCGGTAGAACTGCGGCCCCCTCGCTCACTGCGAACATACTCAGTATAGATAAATACTGTATGCATGAACAGTATTTTGTGGACAAAATGTGGAAGGCAATCCATACTCAAAAACGTCAAAATCCGTGCCGGAATTGCGCGTTCGTGTTCGATCGCGTATACTTTTTGCGTTGACGTAACACAGTGTGTTCTGCGGCGACCAACCGCAAAACCCTGAAAAAAACCTCGCTTAGGCGGGGTTTTTTGTTTTCATCCCTCATCAAACGAAACGTGATCCCTGACGCATTTTTGCGCAGATGAAAATATTTCCATTGTCACGTACGAAAACCTGTGTTTGTATAAATTCAATCAATGATTCCAAACACAGGTCCCCCATGACTGCATCCATGAACACCGCGACCCTACTAAAAACTGCGCAACCAGCCGCAGTGGTCGTCGTGCGTGTGGTGGTGGTCGTCGGCAATGCGCCGTAGGGACTGGATCAACACACGAATCCAAAACCCCGCCGGCGCAAACCGGGCGGGGTTTTTCGTTTAGGACCCCTCCCCGGAAAGTCGGCCCATAAAAGGACTGGAGCATGGCAAGTTCGGGCACAACATCCTCAAAGACGCGCTTTACAGGCGCGCAGCTGATTGTTCATTTACTGGAACGACAGGGCATTACCACGGTTGCGGGCATCCCTGGCGGCACGGTGCTGCCGCTGTACGATGCGTTAAGCCAGAGCACGCAGATCCGCCACGTGCTGGCGCGCCACGAGCAGGGGGCAGGCTTTATCGCTCAGGGCATGGCGCGTACGCAGGGCAAACCGGCGGTCTGCATGGCCTGTAGCGGGCCGGGCGCAACCAACCTGGTGACCGCCATCGCCGACGCGCGGCTCGACTCCATTCCGCTGATCTGCATTACCGGTCAGGTGCCGTCCTCGATGATCGGTACCGACGCGTTCCAGGAAGTGGATACCTACGGCATCTCTATCCCCATCACCAAACATAACTATTTAGTTCGCGATATCAGCGAGCTTCCTCAGGTTATCAGCGATGCGTTCCGCATTGCGCAGTCTGGCCGCCCGGGCCCGGTGTGGATAGACATTCCTAAGGATGTCCAGACCGCAGAAATTGAGATCGACGTGCTGCCGGAGCCGGGCGACCGCGCGCCCGCGCCCGAATTCAGCGCTGAGAGCGTGAGCGACGCCGCCGCCATGATTAACGCAGCCAAACGTCCGGTGCTCTATCTGGGCGGCGGGGCAATCAACGCCGCGGATGAAATCCGTCAGTTCGCTGAAAAAGCTAACCTGCCCACCACCATGACCCTGATGGCGCTGGGCATGCTGCCCAAAGCGCACCCGCTTTCTCTGGGGATGCTGGGCATGCACGGGGCGCGCAGCACCAACTACATCCTGCAAGAAGCGGATTTGCTGATCGTTATGGGCGCGCGTTTTGATGACCGGGCGATCGGCAAAACCGAGCAGTTCTGCCCGAACGCCAAAATCATTCACGTGGATATCGACCGCGCCGAGCTGGGTAAAATCAAGCAGCCGCACGTGGCGATTCAGGGTGACGTAGCGGAAGTGCTGGCGCAGCTGATTCCGCAAACGGACGCAACTGACCGCGCCGACTGGCGTCAGCTGGTGGCCGATCTGCAGCGCGAGTTCCCGGGCGCCATCCCGTCCGAAGGCGACCCGCTGAGCCACTACGGGCTGATTAACGCCGTGGCCGCCTGCGTGGACGACAGCGCGATTATTACCACCGATGTGGGGCAACACCAGATGTGGACCGCGCAGGCCTATCCGCTGAACCGCCCGCGCCAGTGGCTGACCTCTGGCGGCCTCGGCACCATGGGCTTTGGCCTGCCTGCCGCCGTGGGTGCGGCGCTCGCCAACCCTGACCGCAAGGTGATCTGCTTCTCCGGCGACGGCAGCCTGATGATGAACATTCAGGAGATGGCCACCGCGGCGGAAAACCAGCTGGACGTCAAAATCATCCTGATGAACAACGAGGCGCTGGGGCTGGTGCACCAGCAGCAGAGCCTGTTCTACAAGCAGGGCGTGTTTGCCGCGACCTATCCGGGGACGATCAACTTTATGCAGATTGCCGCCGGTTTTGGCCTGCATACCTGCGATCTGAACGCGGAAGAGGACGCCCACGCGGCGCTGCAGGCGGCGATCTCCCGCCCTGGCCCGGCGCTGATCCACGTGCGTATCGACGCGCAGCAAAAAGTGTATCCGATGGTGCCGCCGGGTGCGGCAAATACTGAGATGGTGGGGGAATAAGCCATGCAGAAACAACATGAAAACGTCATTCTGGAACTCACCGTCCGCAACCACCCTGGCGTCATGACGCACGTCTGCGGGCTTTTTGCCCGCCGCGCGTTTAACGTGGAAGGCATTCTCTGTCTGCCGATTCAGGGCAGCGAGCACAGCCGCATCTGGCTGCTGGTCAACGATGACCAGCGTCTGGAGCAGATGATGGCGCAGATCGACAAGCTGGAAGACGTCACCAGAGTGGCGCGCAACCAGTCCGATCCCACCATGTTTAACAAAATTGCGGTGTTCTTCGAATAAATCGCTCATTGCTTGAACACCCGCGCGCTTATCGTTAAGGTAAGCGCGTTTTTTTATCCGCCCGCCAGGAACGCGCCATGACCACCATCGCCCTTATCGACGATCACCTAATCGTCCGCTCCGGATTTGCCCAGCTTTTAAACCTCGAACCGGATTTTCAGGTGGTGGCCGAGTTCGGCTCCGGGCGCGAGGCGCTGGCGGGCCTGCCGGGGCGCGGGGTACAGGTGTGTATCTGCGATATCTCCATGCCGGATCTTTCCGGGCTGGAGCTGTTAAGCCAGCTGCCAAAAGGGATGGCGACCATCATGCTCTCGGTTCACGACAGCCCGGCGCTGGTGGAGCAGGCGCTCAACGCGGGCGCGCGCGGGTTCCTTTCCAAACGCTGTAGCCCGGACGAGCTGATTGCCGCCGTGCGCACCGTCTCTACCGGCGGCTGCTACCTGACGCCGGATATCGCCATCAAGCTGGCGGCCGGACGGCAGGATCCGCTGACAAAACGCGAGCGTCAGGTGGCGGAAAAGCTTGCCCAGGGGATGACGGTGAAAGAGATTGCCGTAGAGCTTGGCCTGTCGCCAAAAACCGTTCACGTTCACCGCGCCAACCTGATGGAAAAACTGAACGTCAGCAACGACGTTGAGCTGGCGCGCCGCATGTTTGACGGCTGGCAATGAACCCGCTGATTTCGCGGCTGATCGCCGTCGTTGCCAGCTTTTTTATCTTCTCCGCCGCGTGGTTTTGCCTGTGGAGCATCAGCCTGCATCTGGTGGAGCGCCCGGAGCTGGCGGTGCTGCTGTTCCCCTTCGGCCTGCGTCTTGGATTAATGCTGCAATGCCCGCGCGGCTACTGGCCGGTGCTGCTTGGCGCGGAGTGGCTGATGCTGATCTGGCTGGCGCGGGAGGTGGCGCTGGCGCATCTGCCGTTATTGACGATCGGGAGCGTGCTCACGCTCCTCCCGGTTGCGCTTATCTCCCGCTACCGCCACCAGCGCGACTGGCGCACGCTGCTGCGTCAGGGTGCGGCGCTAATTGCCGCCGCGCTGCTGCAGTCCCTGCCGTGGGTGGGCGACAAGGAGATGCTCAACGCCCTGCTGCTGACCCTGACCGGCGGCCTGACGCTGGCACCGACCTGTCTGGTTTTCTGGCACTACCTCACCAGCACCGTCTGGCAGCCGCTCGGCCCGGCGCTGGTGTCACAGCCCGTCAACTGGCGCGCCCGGCACCTCATCTGGTATCTGCTGCTGTTTGTGGTTAGCCTCTGGCTACAGCTTGGCCTGCCCGCTGAACTATCGCGCTTCACGCCGTTTTGTCTGGCGCTGCCGATCGTTGCCCTTGCCTGGCACTACGGCTGGCAGGGAGCGCTGATTGCGACCCTGATGAACGCCATCGCGCTGATCGCCAGCCAGACCTGGCACGACCATCCGGTGGATTTACTGCTCTCGCTGCTGGCGCAAAGCCTGACCGGGCTGCTGCTCGGGGCGGGCATTCAGCGTCTGCGCGAGCTGAACCTCTCCCTGCAAACCGAGCTGGCGCGCAACCGTCGTCTGGCTGAACGCCTGCTGGAGACCGAAGAGAGCGTGCGGCAGGAGGTGGCGCGCGAGCTGCACGATGATATCGGCCAGACCATTACCGCCATCCGCACGCAGGCGGGCATCGTCCAGCGTCTGGCGGCGGAAAACGCGGGCGTGAAGCAGGGCGGGGCGCATATCGAACAGCTTTCGTTAGGCGTGTATGACTCGGTGCGCCGGCTGTTAGGGCGGCTGCGCCCGCGCCAGCTCGACGATCTTTCGCTGGCGCAGGCGGTGCGCTCCCTGATGCGCGAGATGGAGCTGGAAAGCCGCGGGATCGTCAGCCACCTCGACTGGCGCATTGATGAACCTGCGCTGAGCGAAGGCCAGCGCGTAACCCTGTTCCGCGTCTGTCAGGAAGGGCTGAACAATATCGTTAAACACGCCAGCGCCAGCGCGGTGACGATACAGGGCTGGCAGCAGGACGAGCGCCTGATGCTGGTGATTGAAGACGACGGCTGCGGCCTGCCGCCGGGCTCCGGCCAGCAGGGATTTGGCCTGGCGGGCATGCGCGAGCGCGTCAAGGCGCTGGGCGGCACGCTGAACATCTCCTGCACCCACGGGACGCGCGTCAGCGTCAGCTTGCCGCTTCGGAGTCATCATGTTTAACACCCCTGTCGACGCAGCCCCGATACGCGATAAGGCGGAAATCGACGCCCGCTACCGCTACTGGCGACGCCATATCCTCGTCACTATCTGGCTCGGCTACGCGCTGTTCTACTTCACCCGCAAAAGCTTCAACGCCGCCGCGCCGGAGATCCTCGCCAGCGGCGTGATGGCGCGCACCGATATCGGCCTGCTGGCGACGCTGTTTTATATCACCTACGGGCTGTCGAAATTCCTTTCCGGCATCGTCAGCGACCGCTCCAACGCGCGCTATTTTATGGGATTCGGGCTGATCGCCACCGGCGTGGTGAACATCCTGTTTGGCTTCTCCACCTCGCTGTGGGCCTTTGCCCTGCTGTGGGCGCTGAACGCCTTTTTCCAGGGATGGGGCGCGCCGGTGTGTGCCCGCCTGCTCACCGCCTGGTACTCGCGCAACGAGCGCGGCGGCTGGTGGGCCATCTGGAACACCGCGCATAACGTCGGCGGGGCGCTGATCCCGATGGTGGTCGGTGCCGCGGCGCTGCACTACGGCTGGCGCGCGGGGATGATGATTGCCGGCTGTCTCGCGATCCTCGCCGGGCTGTTCCTCTGCTGGCGGCTGCGCGACAGGCCGCAAACCGTGGGGCTTCCGCCGGTAGGCGACTGGCGGCACGACGAGATGGAGATTGCCCAGCAGCAGGAGGGGGCGGGGCTGTCCCGCAAGGAGATCCTTACCAAATACGTGCTGAAAAACCCGTACATCTGGCTGCTGTCGCTCTGCTACGTGCTGGTCTACGTGGTGCGCGCGGCCATCAACGACTGGGGCAATTTGTACATGTCCGAGACGCTGGGTGTGGATCTGGTGACCGCCAACTCGGCGGTGACCATGTTCGAGCTGGGCGGGTTTATCGGCGCGCTGGTGGCGGGCTGGGGCTCGGATAAGCTCTTCAACGGCAACCGCGGCCCGATGAACCTCATTTTTGCCGCCGGGATCCTGCTCTCCGTCGGCTCGCTGTGGCTGATGCCGTTCGCCAGCTACGTGATGCAGGCGGCGTGCTTCTTCACCACCGGCTTCTTCGTGTTCGGCCCGCAGATGCTGATCGGCATGGCGGCGGCGGAGTGTTCGCACAAAGAGGCGGCAGGGGCGGCGACGGGCTTTGTCGGCCTGTTCGCCTACCTGGGGGCGTCGCTCTCCGGCTGGCCGCTGGCGCGGATAATCGACATCTGGCACTGGAGCGGATTCTTCGCGGTGATCGCCATCGCGGCGGGGATTTCGGCCCTGCTGCTGCTGCCGTTTTTGCATGCGCAGGCGCCGCGTGAAGCCAGCGTGATGTGATGCGCTTCACCTTTTGATGCCGGGTGGCGCAAAACTAAGACATTTTCCCGGTTTTACCTGGACGCTGTCTCAGGCATCTCTCCCGGCTGATTTTTACAATGCGGTAAAAATCAGCTCAGGAGTAAACCAACCATGCTGGCCTTCCTCAATCAGGTGCGCAAGCCGACCCTGGATCTGCCGCTCGACGTGCGGCGCAAGATGTGGTTCAAACCGTTCATGCAGTCTTATCTGGTGGTCTTTATCGGCTACCTGACCATGTACCTGATCCGCAAGAATTTTAATATCGCCCAGAACGACATGATCTCGACCTACGGGCTGAGCATGACGCAGCTGGGGATGATTGGCCTGGGCTTCTCCATCACCTACGGGGTGGGGAAAACGGTTGTGTCCTACTACGCGGACGGCAAAAACACCAAGCAGTTCCTGCCGTTTATGCTGATCCTCTCCGCCATCTGTATGCTTGGCTTCAGCGCCAGCATGGGCGCAGGCTCCGTTAGCCTGTTCCTGATGATCGCCTTCTACGCCCTGAGCGGTTTCTTCCAGAGTACCGGCGGGTCGTGCAGCTACTCCACCATCACCAAATGGACCCCGCGGCGCAAGCGCGGTTCGTACCTCGGCCTGTGGAATATCTCCCACAACCTCGGCGGTGCCGGTGCGGCAGGCGTGGCGCTGTTCGGCGCGAACGTCCTGTTCGACGGCCACGTGATCGGCATGTTTATCTTCCCGTCGATTATCGCCCTGATCGTTGGCTTTATCGGCCTGCGCTACGGCAGCGACTCCCCGGAATCTTACGGCCTCGGCAAAGCCGAAGAGCTGTTCGGTGAGGAGATCAGCGAAGAGGACAAAGAGACTGAAGAGAACGAGATGTCCAAATGGCAGATCTTTGTTGAGTACGTGCTGAAAAACAAAGTGATCTGGCTGCTGTGCTTCTCAAATATCTTCCTGTACGTGGTGCGCATCGGCATCGACCAGTGGTCAACCGTGTATGCCTTCCAGGAGCTGAAGCTTTCGAAAGAGGTGGCGATTCAGGGCTTCACCCTGTTCGAAGTGGGCGCGCTGGTCGGCACCCTGCTGTGGGGCTGGCTCTCGGATCTCGCCAACGGCCGTCGCGCGCTGGTGGCCTGCGTTGCGCTGGCGCTGATTATCGCCACGCTCGGCGTGTACCAGCACGCCAGCAACCAGTACGTCTACCTGGCGTCCCTGTTCGCGCTCGGCTTCCTGGTGTTTGGCCCGCAGCTGCTGATTGGCGTGGCGGCGGTCGGCTTCGTCCCGAAAAAAGCGATCGGCGCCGCCGACGGGATCAAAGGCACCTTCGCCTACCTGATCGGCGACAGCTTTGCCAAGCTGGGCCTGGGGATGATCGCCGACGGCACGCCGATTTTCGGCCTCACCGGCTGGGCGGGCACCTTCGCGGCGCTGGATGCGGCAGCGATTGGCTGTATCGTCCTGATGGCGATGGTGGCGGTGCTGGAAGAACGTAAAATTCGCCGTGAAAATCGTGCGCAGAAATTAAAAGCGGCCTGAGTGTGCAGGTAACTTCTTTGCCCGGCGTGTGATGCCGGGCTTTTTTGTTTTGAATCTCCAGTCTTTACCCCGCTTTACACACCCATTCCTCTCCTTGCTCTACAGTGTTTTTGCTGCCGCCTTTCGCGCAGCCTTAGCCCTTTTTGCTATTGGAGAGCTTGCATGTTGACCCGACGATTATCCTGCCTGGCGCTGCTGGTGGCGCTGTCAGCCCCCGCATTGGCTGCGGATGCCCCTACCTACGGCGAGAAGCTGGAAGGTTTCGACTACGGCTGGCCGGTAAAACACTTTACGTTTACCTCGCAAAACCAGTCTCTGGATATGGCTTATCTGGACGTGAAGCCGGAAAAGCCCAACGGCCGCACCGCGGTGCTGATGCACGGCAAAAACTTCTGCGCCGGCACCTGGGACGGCACCATCCGCGCGCTGTCGGCGAGCGGATATCGGGTGATCGCCCCCGACCAGATCGGCTTCTGTAAATCCACCAAGCCGGAGCGGTATCAGTACACCTTCCAGCAGCTGGCGGATAACACCCACGCCTTGCTGAAAACCCTCGGCGTCGATCGCGTGACGGTTATCGGCCACTCGACCGGCGGCATGCTGGCGACCCGCTACGCGCTGATGTGGCCGCAGCAGGTGGAGCAGCTGGTGATGGTCAACCCGATAGGCCTGGAGGACTGGAAAGCGCGCGGCGTGCCGCATATTACGGTCGACCAGTGGTACCAGCGCGAGCTGAAGGTCAGCGCCGACGGCATTCGTCAGTACGAGAAAAATACCTACTACGCCGGAGAGTGGAAGCCGGAGTACGAGCGTTGGGTCACCATGCTCGCCGGGCTGAACAACGGGCCGGGAAAAGAACGTGTGGCCTGGAACTCGGCGCTGCTCTACGACATGATCTACACCCAGCCGGTGATCTACGAATTTAGCGAACTCAGCATGCCGGTATTATTGATGATCGGCACGAAGGACAACACCGCCATCGGGAAAGATCTCGCCCCGCCTGAGATCCGCAAAACGCTCGGCAACTATGCGGTGCTGGGGAAGGAGACGGCGAAGCGCATCCCGCACGCGACGCTGGTGGAATTTAACGACATGGGCCACGCGCCGCAGATGCAGGATCCTGAGCGCTTCCACGAGGCGCTGCTTAAGGGGCTTCAGGCCCGCTGACTGGTTTGCAGTAACAGCCCGCGCAGCCACGCCTGCGCGGGATTGCGGTGCGTTCTGCCGTGCCAGGCCATGCTTTTGGTAAAGCCTGGCACGGGAACTGGCGTCTCGCAGATGAACATTCCCGTCTGATTTTCCGCGATGCGTGACGGCACGACGGCAATCATATCGCTGAGGGCCAGCACGTCCGGCAGAACCAAAAAGTGGCTCACCGAGAGTCCCACGTGCCGCGTCCGGCCAATTTTCTCCAGCGCGCTATCGGTTACCCCGCGAAAGCCGTCTCCCTCGTAAGAGACCAGCACATGCTCAAGGGCGCAAAATCGCTCTAACGTCATTGGCTCTCCGGCGTTTGGATGGTCGGCGCGCATCATGCATACGTACCGTTCATCATAAAGCGCACGGCTGTGAAGCTCATCGGGCGTGGTGTGGGGAGTGATAAGCGCTACGTCAATAGCGCCCTGCTCAAGCTGGCTGACAAGGCTACCGGGGGTAACGGGCACCACGCGCACGCGTATGCCAGGCGCCTGTGTTTTAAGGGCGGCGATAAACGGCACGACAACCGCCCGAAGTGCATAATCCGTAGCGGCAAGAGTGAAGGTGAGGCGAGCGGTATTAGGGTCAAAGGCAACGGGCTGAAGCAGCACGTCGATATCCGCGAGAATGCGCTTCACCGGAGCGGCCAGCGCTTCCGCGCGCGTGGTTGGCACCATGCCGTGCGGGGCGCGGATAAAGAGCGGATCGTCGAAGTAGTCCCGCAGGCGGTTGAGCATGCCGCTCACGGCGGGCTGGGTCAGAGCAAGACGCGCCGCCGCGCGGGTGACGCTGCGTTCATCCAGCAGAGCGTCGAGCGTTTTCAGCAGGTTTAGATCCAGCGTGCGCAGATCCGCTTTCATGGTGTTTTGCTACCTCTTTTCCGTTCACTATTATGGCGCTGCCCGCTGTCGACGCGTTGCGTTTCCCGCTATGATGGGCGGCTAGTCTAAGGAGAACGCATGGTCTGGATAATGCTGGCAACGCTTGCCGTGGTGTTTGTGGTTGGGTTTCGCGTCCTGACCTCGGATTCCCGCCGCGCCATCAAACGTTTAAGCGAACGGCTGGGTATCACCCCGATGCCGGTCGAGTCGATGATCGACCAGTTCGGTAAAACGCCGGGCAATGAGTTTATCCGCTACCTTGAGCGCCCAGACGAAGCGCACCTGCAAAACGCCGCCCAGGTCCTGCTTATCTGGCAGGTCTGCATCGTCGACGGGAGCGAGGAGAATCTGCATACCTGGCACCGCATGCTGCGTAAAGCCCGCCTGGCCGCACCGATCACCGATGCGCAAATCCGCCTCGCGCTCGGCTTCATGCGCGAGATAGAGCCCGATCCGCAGGAGCTTAACGCCTTCCAGCTGCGCTATAACCAGCTTTTCCTCCCGGAAGAGGGCGTGTTTTATCTGCACTGATATCACGAAACGTGATGAAGAGTATAAAGCATCGTCATTAGATTTATATCTGCCGCAGGCGCACCATCACTTCATCCACTCGCTGATGAGGTGAACCATGAAACAATCCGCCATTATCTGGCCAAACGACTACCTGCCAGGCACAACCGATAACTTTGCATCCAACGAAATCATCGTCGCCGGGCTGAGCGCAAAAGAGATTTGGGCGCAGCTTAACGACACCACCCTGTGGCCGAACTACTACAGCAACGCCGAAGATATTCGTTTTCACGACGGCAGCGGTCCGGAACTGAGCGCCAGCGCCCGCTTCCGCTTCACGACCTTTGGCTTCCCGGTTGAGGCGCAGGTCACGGAGTATGTTCCGCCCGTTGACGGCGAAGCCGCACGGATCGCCTGGCACGGCTGGGTGGAGGGCGATGCCAGCTCGCGTCTGGATGTGATCCACGCCTGGCTGTTTGAGGACTTGCCGGGAAACCGCGTCCGTATTCTGACTCAGGAGTCGCAGAAAGGCGTTCCTGCACAGGAACTTGCTCGCACCGTGCCGAATCCGATGATCAACGGGCACCAGGAGTGGATCGTCGGGCTGGCGAATGCAGCGATGCAAGAAAAGTTGTCGAAACGTTAAATTCGTCACACTTTTGATGATAAACTGCGCGACTTTTCCGCACGTTTTTATCTTCAGGTGACGCCATGACAGAACATATCCAGCCCACGACCCCGCCGCAGGCCAAAGAGGTTTCACGCCCCAACTGGTCGGCGGTTTTCTCCGTGGCGTTTTGCGTAGCCTGCCTGATTACCGTTGAGTTTCTGCCGGTCAGCCTGCTGACGCCGATGGCGCAGGATCTGGGCATTTCCGAAGGCGTGGCGGGGCAGTCTGTCACCGTCACCGCGTTTGTAGCGATGTTCGCCAGCCTGTTTATCACCCAGGCGATCGGCACCATCGACCGCCGTAAAGTGGTCATTCTGTTCAGCGTGCTGCTGACGCTCTCCTGCCTGCTGGTCTCCTTCGCTGAAAGCTTCACCCTGCTGCTGCTGGGTCGTGCCTGTCTGGGTCTTGGGCTTGGCGGCTTCTGGGCGATGTCGGCCTCGCTGACCATGCGCCTGGTGCCCGCGCGCACCGTGCCGAAAGCGCTGTCCGTTATCTTCGGTGCGGTCTCCATCGCGCTGGTGATTGCCGCGCCGCTGGGCAGCTTCCTCGGCGGGATTATCGGCTGGCGTAACGTCTTTAACGCGGCGGCGGTGATGGGCGTGCTGTGCATTATCTGGGTGTGGAAGGCGCTGCCGTCCCTGCCGGGTGAGGCGGCGCACCACAAACAGAACATGTTCAGCCTGCTTAAACGGCCGGGCGTGCTGGCGGGGATGACCGCCATCTTCATGGCCTTTGCCGGGCAGTTTGCCTTCTTTACCTATATTCGCCCGGTGTATATGACCATGGCGGGCTTTGACGTGGACGGCCTGACGCTGGTGCTGTTGAGCTTCGGTATCGCCAGCTTTGTTGGTACCACGCTGTCGTCTCAGTTCCTGAAGCGCTCGCTGAAGGTGGCGCTGGCGGGTGCGCCGCTGGTGCTGGCGATCAGCGCGGCGGTGCTGGTGCTGTGGGGCAGCGATAAGTGGGTGGCGTCTGCCATCGCGATTATCTGGGGTTTTGCGTTTGCGCTGGTGCCGGTGGGCTGGTCGACGTGGATCACCCGCTCGCTTGCCGATCAGGCGGAAAAAGCCGGGTCGATTCAGGTGGCGGTGATCCAGCTGGCGAACACCTGCGGTGCGGCAGTGGGCGGCGTTGCGCTTGACCACCTGGGGCTGACGTCTCCGCTGGTCATTTCCGGTACGCTGATGCTGCTGACCGCGCTGCTGGTGGCGGGGAAGGTGAAGGCGAAGTCGTAAATTCCCCCCTCACCCCGGCCCTCTCCCCAAAGGGGCGAGGGTGAAAAGACTGCACCGAGCCGTCCCCTCTCCCCTATGGGGAGAGGGTTAGGGTGAGGGGACATTCGCTTATGCCGATGTCTGAACCCGTCTTCTCGAATCCATCGAAATCAACACTACCGACGACACGATCAGCAGCGTGCCCAGCCAGTCCGGAAGGGTAAACGCCACGCCCAGTAAAATCACCGACAGCAGCGCGCTGCTTAGCGGCTCGGCGCAGCTCAGAATGCTCGCCTTCGGCCCGCCGATCATCTGCGCGCCTTTCAGGTACAGGCTGAACGTCAGCGCGGTGCCAATCACCACCAGGTAGAAAAACGCCAGCAGCAGGCTGCCGTCAATAACAAACGCGGTGCCGCGTCCGGCGTAGAACGGCGTCAGCGTTAAGCCGGCGATCAACATACTCCAGCCGACAATCGGCAGCGTGCCGTAGCGGGCGATAAGCGTTGACGGATAGGTGGTATAAAACGCGGCGGCAAAGGCCGAGGCGATACCGAAGAACAGCGCGGCAGGCGAGATGGAGAGCGAGGTTGGGTCGCCGTGGGTGACCAGCAGGAAGGTGCCGACCAGCGACGTCAAAATCGCCGACAGGACAAACACGCCGGGACGCTTCTTCCGCGCCAGGGCGAACCACGCCACGATGATGGTTGGCGACAGGAACTGGAGCACGGTCGCCGTAGCGGCGTTGGATTTTTCTATCGTCAGCAGGAAGGTGAGCTGCACGGTAAGCGCGCCGACCAGCGAGAAAAACAGCAGGCTGATGGCGTCTTTACGGTTTTTGATGACCGAAAAAATCTTGTCGCCGTGAACGAAGGAAAGCGTCAGTAGGATCACGCCGGTAAACAGCAGGCGAATCATGGTCAGATAGGGCGAAGAAATGTGGCTTTTCTCCATGATGTACTGCGCGCAAACCCCGGAACTGCCCCATAAAACGGCGGCGATCAGGACGTTTAGCATCCCTTTACGTGTGGACCCCATGTTCTCCCCTGCGATGTTGTCGTTAATTGGCCAACAGCATAGCATGGTTGTGTGCGGCCTGATGCCCTCACCCCGACCCTCTCCCACGGGGAGAGGGGGAAACACCGTTTTGCTTCTACCTTGCTTAGAACCACGCCTCCCACATCGCGCCGACGTTGAAGTCGTCGAGCGTTTCGTCTTTGGTGTTGTTCACGCGCGCGGTGCGTTCGTTATCTACCTTGCCGCCGGTCACGTAGAAGCGCAGCATCGGACGGAACTCCGGCCCCATGGCGATAGACATGTTCTGGGACAGGGTCAGCTTCCAGCCCTTGTTGTCGCCGCCGTTATCGTAGTCAACGTGCTGCCAGCCCGCTTCCAGCCAGGTGGAGTGAACGTCGTTCCACCAGTGCATCGGGCGCACAATCGCGTTGTAGTTCTTACGATTGTCGGCGTCATCGCGGCTGTTGTCATAGTCGTGGAAGGCGAGAATGTACTCCACCTGCGTGGCCTGGGTGAATTTATACAGCCCTTCGAAGCTGGCGTAGACCGTGGTCAGATCCTCGGTCTTGTTGAAGACGCTGTTGTCCGCGTTATCAGAGTAGCGGGCGATCACTTTGTTCACGCCGCTGTCGTTGGTGTGGCTTAGCACCACGCCCCCCTGCCAGGCATTCAGGCGCTCGTCGCTCTCGATCGCCTTAGAGTCGAAGCCGTAGTTGGCGTAAAGCTCCATGTCGATGGGGCCGAGCTTCATGCCGTGGATTTTAGAGGTGGCGGCGTAGTTGCCTTTATCGCCCGTGCCGGAACCGCCGGTACAGGTGATGCGCGACGGGTTCGCTTCGTCCTCCATCACCTCCGGGCTACAGGATTCCACCGCCGCCACGGCAGCGACGTCAAACTGCACGCCGCCGATATCGAAGTTTTTCACCCCGGCGCCCTGGCCGTCGTGGTTCATCCAGAAGTAATCGTTAATGCCCTGCTGCGGACGCTGGTGGAAGTCCCGACCGGCCCAGAAGTAGGCGTTCGGGTTGGAGGCCATAATGTTGGTCACCCCGGCGTAGGCTTTTTTCAGGTTAACTTCGTCACCCCAGTGGTCGATCATCACGTTGATGTCCCAGATGGCGCCGTTTTCACCCTTGAAGGCCTTGGAGAGCTGGAATTCACCGCCGTTGCCTTCGTTACCCAGACGACCAATCGCGGAGGCGCCGTTGTAGGAGCCGTCTACCGCCACGTATTTCTGATCGGCGGCCTGGAAGTGCGCGCCGTAGCGGGCGTAGCCGGTAAATTTAACCCCGAACGGGATCGCCATATCCGGGGACTGCGCCGCGCTTTGCGGTTCCGTTACCACGTCTGCTTTTTTCGCGATCGCCGCGTCCATTTTCGCCTGCCGTTCGGCCAGCGCTTTATCCACCGCTTTCGCCACAATGGCGTCGATTTGCTCCTGCGTGAATTCTTGTGCGAGCACGGAAATTGGGCAAAGCGCGGCGATAACCGCCATGGTTAATGGAAGTTTTTTACTGTTTTTCATTGTCGTCTCTATTAATTTACATTTTATTCAGACAATAATCCTCTCGTTCCGATTAGACAGAATATGTCGCTATCATCAGAAACAGAGTGATTTATATTTTCAGGTACGGAGGTCTTACGGTAACGTTATTTCGTCATAGGCTATCTCTGATATAAATGAATAATCTCTTCGGATAATTCACGCGCCAGCAGGGAGTTCATTAAATGATCCTGCGCGTGCACCATGATTAACGTCATCGGCTGGCGGGCTTCGCCCGCGTCCTGCTCGATCAGTTTGGTCTGCATCTTATGCGCCTGGCGCGCGTAGCCGTCGGCTTCGCGCAGCAGGCTTTTGGCTTCGTCAAGGTTGCCCTGGCGCGCCGCGTGCAGGGCTTCAAAGCACAGGCTGCGGGACTGACCGGCGTTGACGATAATTTCCATTACGGCTTCTTCTAGTGCGATCATCATGGTTACTCTTTATCAAAGCTATTATTTAAGGCGGTGGCGGCAAACCACTCTCCGCTTTTCTTTATGGTGCGCTGCTGCGTCTCCAGATCGAGCTGGATAAAACCGTAGCGGTTTTTATAGGCATTACACCATGACCAGTTATCAATAAACGTCCACATATGGTAGCCAAGGCAATTGCAGCCTTCGCTAATGCCTTTATGCAGCCACGCTAAATGCCCGGAAATAAAATCGATGCGGTACCGATCGTTAATCTGACCATTTTCAATAAAGCGCTGCTCATTTTCGACGCCCATGCCGTTTTCGGAAATAAAGCAGCGCGGGTTGCCGTAATTGTCGCGCAGGTTAACCAGAATATCGTAAATACCCGGCTCGTATATTTCCCAGCCGCGGTACGGGTTCATCTTGCGGCCCGGCATCTCGTAATTATCGAAGAACCACTCCGGCATAAACGGTGCCTGCGGGTTTACCGCGCTGTCGCGACACTTCACGCGACGCGGCTGATAGTAGTTCACGCCGAGCAGGTCGATTTTCCCCTCCGCAATCAGGAAACCGTCTTCCGGTTTACAGGCGGGTAATTGATCGTAGGATTTCAGCAGCGCCACCAGGTCTGCCGGGTATTCCCCGCGCAGGACCGGGTCCAGGAAGCTGCGGTTAAACATCAGGTCCGCGATGTGCGCCGCCTTCACGTCCGCCGGGTTCTGCGAGCGCGGATAGGATGGCGTCAGGTTCAGTACGATGCCGATCTCCCCCGCGTAATGCCCGGCGCGGTAGGCCTGAACGGCCTTCGCATGGGCCAATACGGTGTGATAGGCCACGGTCGCTGCCCGACGAAAATCCACCACGTTCGGATAGTGAAAATCGTACAGATAACCGCCCTCAACCGGCACAATTGGCTCGTTGAAGGTAAACCAGTGCAGCACGCGATCGCCAAACAGCTCGAAGCAAATCTGCGCATAGCGGGCGTAAGCGTTTACCACGTCGCGGTTTTCCCAGCCGCCGATCTCCTGCATCGCCATCGGCATGTCGAAATGGAACAGGGTAATAAACGGCGTGATGCCCTGTTCATTCAGCTCATCAATGACCTGATTGTAAAAATCGACCGCTTCCGGGTTCACTTCACCGATACCGTCGGGGATCAGGCGCGCCCAGCTAATCGAGGTACGAAAGCTGTTGTGGTTCAGCTGCTTTAACAGCTGAATATCCGTTTTCCAGTGCTGATAAAACGTGGAGGTGTGCTGCGGCCCCACGCCGTTGTGAAAACGGTTCGGCTCGCGGGCAAACCAGTAATCCCACGTGGTTTCGCCCTCTCGTGTCCCTTCGGTCTGGAGCGCGGAGCTTGCGCTGCCCCACCAGAAATTATCGGGAAATGCGTATTTCATGTCCTTTCCTCTTTGACTTATTGGCTTACGGTTTCAGCTGCACCGACGGTTGCCTGGGCTTTCTGCTCTTCGTTTTTCATCAGCGTACGCTCATAGGCGCGCAGGAACGGCAGGTACATCAGTGCGGACATCACCATACACACCAGGCACATAATCACCGGGCTGAGCGCCCAGTTTGCCGCCCACGAGGCGCCAATCGGCGCGGGCGTGGTCCACGGCGTTAACGACACGACCTGCGCCAGCCAGCCGAGCTTTGTTGCGCCGTACGCCAGGCAGGCGTTGACCAGCGGAACGAACACGAACGGGATAAACAGCATCGGGTTCATGATGATCGGCGCGCCAAACAGAATCGGTTCGTTAATGTTAAAGAAGCTGGGCACGACGCCCATTTTGCCGATGGTGCGCAGGTGCGTGGCGCGGCTGCGCAGCAGCAGGAACGCCAGCGGCAGCGTGGAGCCTACGCCGCCAATCAGCAGGTAGTGATCCCAGAAGCCTTGCAGATAAACGTGCGGGAGCGCTGCGCCAGCGGCCAGCGCCGCCTGGTTAGCAGAGAGGTTCGCCATCCAGAACGGGTTCATGATGCCGGTGACAATCAGCGACCCGTGAATACCGGCGAACCAGAAGATCTGGCACAGCAGCACGGAGAGCAGGATCGCGGGCAGGGAGTCTGACGCAGACACCAGCGGCTCCAGCAGGTGCATGATCGCCTGCGGGATAATCATTCCGGTTTGCGCTTCAATGAACAGGTTCAGCGGATGCAGCGTGCCGATCACCACCATTACCGGAATCAGGATCTCGAACGAACGCGCCACGCCGGTCGGCACCTCTTTCGGCAGGCGGATGGTCACGTTGTTCTGCTTCAGCCACGCATAGACGCGGGTGGAGTAGATAGCGGTAATCAGCGCGGTGAAGATGCCCTGGCCGGACAGATACTGCGTTGAGATCTTACCGTCGGCATACGGTGCGGCGACCAGCAGGAAGGCCATAAAAGCCAGCAGGCCAGACATCACCGGGTCGAGGTTAAACTGGCGCCCCAGGCTCGCCCCAATCCCCACCGAAATGAAGAAGGTCATGACGCCCATGCTGAGGTTAAACGGCAGCATCAGCTGCTCGCGGTAGGTCTCGGAGAAGTCCAGCCAGCCGCGGGCGAAGCTGTTGGTGGTATCCGCCGAGAACGGCGGGAAGATGAACACCAGCATAAACGAGCCGATGATCATAAACGGCAGCGCGGCGGTAAAGCCGTCGCGGATGGCAATCACATACTTTTGCTGGCCAAGCTTTGCGGCCAGCGGGGTAATTGACTGCTCAATAACCGCGACCATGGATTGATATAACGAACTCATGTGAACACCTTTTAGTGTGCCGCTTCGATGAGCGACAGAGCATAGTCCAGTACTTTATCGCCACGCTGCATGCCGTAGTCCATCATGTCGATGGGCTGCACCGGAATACCCTGCGTCGCCGCCTTGTCTGAGAGTGTCTTTAACATGTATTTCACCTGCGGTCCGAGAAGAACCACCTGGTATTGCGGAAACTGCGTATCAAATTCGGACACGCCGTACGCATCAATCTTCACGGGCAAGCCCCGCTCTTTAGCAACATCGATCATTTTGCTGACCAGCAGGCTGGTGGACATCCCGGCAGAACAGCACAGCATTATCTTGAACATCGACAACCATCCTCAAAATGTAAAAAGTTATTGCGAGGATGATTGGACATGATACGGAAACCGGTTTCCATTCATAAAAGACAGAAGTGTGACAACCATCAATATCCACTACTTATGACGCTAATTAACCGGATGTGGGTCACATAATTTGGCTGTTTTAACGTCAATTTGAGTGGAAACGGAAAATCGGTTTCCATGGAAAACGGAAACGGATATACTCCGTTCTGGCTATAATGTGAGCCGTAGCGGTTATGGAATTTGCAGGCGCGAGGATGGCCTGCCAGGGGAAAAAGATGTCGACAATCAATGATGTATCACGTCTGGCCGGGGTGTCTAAAGCCACGGTATCGCGAGTGTTGAGTGGGTCACGTGGCGTAAAAGAGGCCAGCCGTCAGGCCGTGCTGAAAGCGGTGGATGAGCTGAACTATCGTCCTAACGTGATTGCGCAGTCGCTGCTCAGTCAGTCGACGGGGTGCATTGGGGTGATTTGCGCGCAGGAAAATATTAACCAGACCACCGGTTACCTGTATGCGCTGGAAAAACACCTCAGCCAGCATCAAAAACACCTGCTGCTGCGTTTCGCGCACACCAAAACGGAAGTGATGAACGCCCTTGAAGAGCTCTCCTGCGGGCTCTGCGATGACATCCTGGTCATTGGCGCGCGTTTCCCGCTGGACGTCGACATGGACAACGTCATTCTGGTCGACTGTATGGAAGCCGATAACGCCAACAGCATCCAGTTCGATCACGCTTTCGCTGCTGAAACGGCGTGTAACTACCTCACCAGCCAGGGGCGTCGCCAGATTGCGCTGATCCACCCCCACGGCAGCGGGTTTGCCGACCAGGTGCTGCTCGGTTACAAACATGCGCTGGAGAAGAACTTCCTGCCCTTTAATCGCAACCTCGTGTTCATGGACGCAACCTCGTCGTCCGTTGCGCTTCAGGAGTTGCTCAACAACGCGTCGACGCTGAACTTCAACGCGCTGCTGGTGGCGGACGAGCAGGAAGCCCAGAGGGTGATCCCGCAGCTTCAGGCGTTTAATAAATCGGTACCGGAAGACATCATGGTGTTTAGCCTGGCCGGGTCGCTGCATCTGCCGGGAATTCCGGTGATCCCGGCTATCGAGTATTCCATGGACGCCATGGCGGCGCGCATCGTGACCTGGCTGAATCAAAAAACGCAGATGCTGGGGTCTTACGTGCTGCGTGGGGATTTAATTATTCCGGACGTGCGGAAACGTTAAACGTGTGATGTAGGCCGGGTAAGCGCAGCGCCACCCGGCGAAAACTCAATAATCCTCCATATAATCCACTCGCCGCGTATCCGGTTTATTCAATCCCGCCGCCCAGCGACTGCCACAGCGTGATGCGGTTTTCCAGGTCGGTTTGCCGTAAGGCAATCAGTGATTCCTGCGCCGACCACAGCGACCGCTGCGCGGTGAGCACCGTCAGATAATCCCCGGCGCCCGCCTTATAGCTGCGGGTCGCCACGTCCAGCGTTTTTTGCTCCGCCGCCACGTATTCACGCTGGGCATCCAGCTGCTCGCTCAGGGTTTCACGGCGCGCCAGCGCGTCGGCCACGTCCTTAAACGCGCTCTGGATGGTCTTCTCATAGGTGGCGATCAGCCCCTTCTTCTCTGCTTCCGCGTAGCGCAGCTGTGCCATATTGTTTCCACCGCTAAACAGCGGCAGGGTGATGGACGGCGCGAACGACCAGACCTTCATGCCGTGGCTGAACAGGGATGACAGCGAATCGCTGCCGACGCCCGCGCTGGCGGTGAGCGAAATCGACGGGAAGAAGTTGGCTCGCGCCGCGCCGATACTGGCGTTGGCGCTCAGCAGGTTATGTTCCGCCTCCTGAATATCCGGACGACGCAGCAGCGCGCTGGAGCTGACCCCCGCCGGGATCAGCGTGATGGCGTTGTCGCCCAGGCTTTCCAGCGTGCCGGGCAGCAGGTTGTCCGGCACCGTATCGCCCGCCAGCAGGTTGAGGGCATTTTTATCCTGCATCACCAGCGTCTGGTAGCTCGCCACGCTGGCGCGCGCCTGCTGGTAAACCGCCATCGCCTCGCTGACGTCCGTGGCGGCCGCCACGCCCACCTCCTGCTGGCGCTTCACGATCCTGAGCGAGTTCGCTGCGCTCTCCATGGTGGATTTCGCCAGCGCCAGGTTGCTGTTATCCGCCGCCAGCGTCACCCAGGCGGTGGTCAGCTCGCTGACCATCGTCAGGCGCGTGTTCTGGGCGGTGAACTCGCTGGCAAGCCAGGTTTCACGCGAGGCGCGGGAGAGGCTCTGGTTACGGCCAAACAGATCCAGCTCGAAGCTGGAGACCGCGCCGTTGGCCTCGTCGCTTGTGGCGACGCCGCTTGCCAGCGTGCGGCTGCGGGTGTGGCTCAGGCCTGCGTCCACCGTCGGGAAGAGAGACGAGCGCGTTTCGCCATACTGGGCGCGGGCGGCGTCGATATCGGCAATCGCTTTTTGCACGTCGCGGTTGCTGTTCAGCGCCATCGTTACCACGCTTTTCAGCCGCGCATCGTTCATCACCTCCTGCCACTGGCTTACCACGGCGTTGGCTTCGCCGTGCGCGCCGGGCAAGGTTGCCGGAACGGGAGCGTTCGGGCGCTGATACGTTGGATCTAAAGACACGCAGCCTGCGCTCAGCAGCGCTAACGTTAATACGGTTACACGAAACATTATGACCTCCGGTTTGCGTGCTTACCGGAGAACAGACGTTTCACCAGTACGAAGAATAAGGGAACGAAGAAGATCGCCAGCAGCGTCGCGGCCAGCGTTCCGCCGATAATGCCGGTACCGATCGCCACGCGGCTGTTGGCCCCCGCGCCGGTGGCAATCGCCAGCGGCGTTACGCCTGCAATAAACGCCAGCGAGGTCATGATGATGGGACGCAGACGCGTCTGGGCGGCACGCAGGGCGGCGCGCGTCAGGGAGTAACCTTCGGCGACTTTGGCTTCGGCAAATTCAACAATCAGGATGGCGTTCTTCGACGACAGGCCGATGGTGGTCAGCAGCGCCACCTGGAAGTAGACGTCGTTGTTCAGGCCGCGCAGGGAGGCGGCCACGGCCGCGCCCAGCACGCCAAGCGGGATCACCAGGATGACCGAAATCGGTACTGACCAGCTCTCATACAGCGCCGCCAGACACAGGAACACCACGAGGATGGAAAGGGCGTAGAGGCTCATCGCCTGGCCGCTCGCCAGTTTCTCCTGTAAGGACAAACCGCTCCAGGCCCAGGTGCTGCCGGACGGCAGACTGTTTGCCAGCTGCTCCATTTTGCTCATTGCCGTGCCGGAGCTGGCCCCGCTGGCGTTTTCGCCCTGAATCTCATATGCCGCCGAGCCGTTGTAGCGCACCAGGCTTTCCGGACCGTACTCCCAGCGCGTGGTAGCGAAGGCGGAGAACGGGGTCATGGTGCTGTCGCTGCCGCGCACGTACCATTTGTTAAGATCCGACGGGACGGCGCGATAGTCGCTGTCGCCCTGGATGTAGACCTTCTTGACGCGGCCGCGATCGATAAAGTCGTTCACGTAGGTACCGCCCCAGGCGCTGGAGAGGGTATCGGTGACGTCGCTCAGGGAAAGCCCCAGCGACACCGCTTTGTTGTTATCAATATCGACCTGAAGCTGCGGCATCTGCGGCAGATCGTTGGCGCGCACCGCGTGCAGCGAGCTGTCCTGATTAGCCCTGGCAATCAGCTGATTACGCATTTTCAGCAGCGTGTCACGGTCGGTGCCGCCGCTAGCCATGAGCTCAAAGGTAAAGCCGTTACTCTGGCCAAGGCCGTCTACCGCTGGCGGCGTCATCGCAAATATAGTGGCATCGCGGATGGCGCTCAGCTCCTGCGTGGCGCGCAGGGCAATGGCCTGGGCGGTGTTTTCATCACCCTTACGTTCGGACCAGTTTTTCAGGGAGACAAACGCCATCCCGGCGTTCTGGCCGCTGCCGCTGAAGCTGAAGCCCTCAATGGTGAAGATAACGTTGGTGTTGGCTTTCTCTTTGGTGAGAAACCACTCTCGCACCTGACGGCTAACTTCGGCAGTACGTACCGCCGTTGCGCCGGCTGGGAGAGTGTACTGCACCATGATTTCGCCCTGGTCTTCCGTCGGCAGGAAGCTGCCCGGCAGCTTCAGCATGGCGAAGCCCATGGCGCCGCAGAGCAGAGCGTAGATGACCAGCATGCCGCCGGAGCGTCGCAGGGCGCGCAGCACCTTGTTCTGATAGCCTTGCTCGGTCCTGCTGTAGAAGCGGTTAAACGCGCCGAAGAAACCTTTCTTGTGCTGAGGCGAGTGTCTCAGAATTGAGCCGCACAGCGCGGGCGTCAGGGTCAACGCCACGACTACGGAGAGGAACATCGCCGAAATAATGGTGACCGAGAACTGACGGTAAATTACCCCGGTCGAGCCGCCGAAAAAGGCCATCGGCAGGAATACCGCAGAGAGCACCAGCGCAATGGCGATCAGCGCGCCGGAGATTTCGCCCATCGATTTTTCGGTGGCCTCCCGGGCGGGCAGCCCTTCGTCGCGCATAATACGCTCGACGTTTTCCACCACCACGATGGCGTCATCCACCAGCAGACCGATGGCCAGCACCATTGCAAACAGCGTCAGGGTGTTAATGGAGTAACCGAACAGCGCCAGCACGCCGAAGGTGCCCAGCAGAACCACCGGAACGGCCAGCGCCGGGATCAGCGTGGCGCGGATGTTTTGCAGGAACAGGTACATCACCACGACCACGAGGATAATGGCTTCAAACAGGGTCTGAATGACGTCTTCAACCGAGATCTTAATGAACTCGGTGCTGTCCTTCGGGTAGGCCACGTCGTAGCCTTCCGGCATCGACTTTTTGAACTCGGCGATTTTATCCTTCACCGCCGTCGCGGTGTTGAGCGCGTTCGCACCAGGTGAAAGCATCACCGCCATACCCGCCGCCGGGTGGCCGTTCAGCTTCGCGGTGGAGGTGTAATCCTCGCTGCCCATCTCCACGCGAGCGACATCGCTGATGCGCACCACCGCACCGCTGGACTGGCTCTTCACGATGATGTTTTTAAACTGATCGACCGTCTGCAGGCGCGACTGGGCGCGCACGGTGGCGGTCAGCTGCTGGGCGTTCGACGAGGGCAGCGCGCCGATCTTACCGGCGGAGACCTGCACGTTTTGCGCTTCAATTGCGCTCTGCACGTCTGAAGGCATCAGCGAGTAAGAGGCCAGTTTTGCCGGATCGAGCCAGATACGCATCGCGTATTCCGCGCCAAACACCTGCAGGCTGCCAACGCCCTCCACGCGCGCCAGCGGATCCTGCATATTGCTCACCAGCCAGTCGGCGATGTCCGAGCTGCTGGCGGTGTCGGTTTTGTCATACACGCCCATGATCAGCAGAAAGTTGCTCTGGGACTTTTCAACGGTGATCCCGGACTGCTGCACCTCGGTCGGCAGGCGCGATTCCGCCTGCTGGACTTTGTTTTGTACCTGCACCTGCGCGGTGTCCGGGTCAGTTCCCTGCTCGAAGGTGACGGAGATGCTCACCGACCCGTCCGAACTGCTGGTAGAGGTGAAGTAGAGCAGGTTATCCAGCCCGGTGAGCTGCTGCTCGATCACCTGCGTTACGCTGTTCTCCAGCGTCTGCGCGGAGGCGCCGGTGTAGGTGGCAGAGATTTTGATCGACGGCGGGGCGACGTCCGGGTACTGCGCTACCGGCAGCGTGCGGATCGCCAGCACACCGGCGAGCATGATGAGAATGGCGATCACCCAGGCAAAAACCGGGCGACGCACGAAGAAACGGGAAAACATCAGGCGTTCCCTCCGGCGTTTTTCATCTCTTCGGCCTTCACTTCCTGCCCGGCGGTGACTTTGTCGGTGCCTTCCACTATCAGCCTGTCACCGGCCTTCAGGCCGCTCAGCACCAGCCATTTGTCGCCGTAGGTCTCGCCCGTTTCGAGCTGGCGCTGCTCTACCTTGTTGCTGGCGTTCACTACCAGCGCGGTGGCGGTGCCTTTGGCGTCGCGGGTGATGCCCTGCTGCGGCGCGAGGATCGCGTCGTTCATGATGCCTTCATCCACTCTGGCGCGGACGAACATGCCCGGCAGAAGCTGGTGCTGCGGGTTCGGGAAGACGGCGCGCAGGGTAACCGAGCCGGTAGACTCATCCACTGCCACTTCGGTCAGCGCCAGGCGGCCCTTTTCGCTGTAGGTGCTGCCGTCTTCGAGAATTAAGGACACGCTTAGCGTATCGCTGTTGCTGGCGAGAGTTTGCTTGCGTAATCGCAGCAGGTCGGCGCTGGAGCGGGTTAAATCAACGTACATGCTGTCCAGCCCGCGAATGGTCGCCAGCGCGGTTTCCTGCTGGGCCGTTACCAGCGCGCCGGGGGTAACGGACGAGATCCCGATGCGTCCGGCAATCGGTGCGGTGATGGTGGTCCAGCTGAGGTTAATGCGCGCGCTCTCCTGCGCGGCCTTCTTTGACGCGACGCTGGCCTTGTCCTGCGCGCAGGTGGATTTAGCGTCTTCCGCATCCTGACGCGATACGCCGTCGTCTTTCACCAGCTGCGCATAGCGCTGGGCTTTCTGGCAGTCGGCCTGGACCAGCGCCTGCGCCTGCTTCAGTGCGGCGGCGGCTTCATCGTAAGCGGCGCGGTAGCTGGCAGGATCGATTTGATACAGCGCCTGCCCGGCTTTGACGGTATCGCCTTCGGTAAAAAGCCGCTTCTGGATAATGCCGCCCACCTGCGGGCGCACTTCGGCGCTCATCGCGGCGGTAGTGCGGCCGGTCAGCTCGCTGACCACGGACACGGGCTGGCTCATGAGCGTGACAATCCCCACTTCCGGTAGAGGATGCTGGTGAGCAGACGTTTGTGCATTATCGCACCCGGTCAGGAGGAGTAATGCTGCGATGGAGGTTGTTATGGTTTTCATAATCTTTTTCCAGGGTGAACGAAGCCTGCCCTGTTAAATGCTTAACAGGGAGGAGGGCTATTTAAAGGCACAGCGATACCGCATCTCTGGCTAAGCCAGAAATGTTAAAAACGAGAAATTACTTATCTCGTTTAATTATTCACATGCGATTACTTCGCAGAGAAAAGCATATTTAAAATATTCTGATAAATCGGCTCTAATTGTTCTGACGGTACTTTTAACGGCGTGAGCCGACGATAAATGGTGCCTTCGATCATCACGGCGGTAATCTCCACGCAGCAGCGAATATGTTCATCGCTCAGGTGGGGAAACTGCTTTTTCAGGTGCCCACAGGCGTTGGCGAACATACGTGATTCGGCTTCTGTCAGCATGGCGGCAACATGAGGATTTCGCGTGGCCTCGGCGGACATTTCAAGCATTAGCGCATCGTCGTCTTCGTTGAGCGTCTGTCGCCAGGCAAGTGCCTGCGGCATCCCCTCTACCAGCGTTTTACCCTGCATCTCCTGGATGCGCGAGTCGATGATACGGCGGATCATCTCTTCAATAATCGCGTCTTTGTTACTGAAATAGCGGTAAATCTGCCCGACGCTGAGCTTCGCCTCGCTGGCGATCTGCGACATGCTGGCCGCGTGAAACCCGCTGTCGCGAAAGCAGCGGCGCGCGGCGGTGATGATCTCGTCCTGGCGCAGTTTTTGTCGTTCTTCCAGCGTTGTGCTCATCGTGTGCTACCGTGTAAAAGTGAGAATGATCGTTCTCATTATACGTTTCCGGAGTCTATTGGAAAGGCTTTTTTTATTTACATATTGAATAAATATTTCCTGGTATAAACAATGGAGAAAATAAGGAGTTTTTATGAACTTTAAACTGTGAGATATTCAGATTGCGCTGAAAATAAGGAGAGTATTATGCACCTGAGTATTACAGATAACGTTACTTCCGAAGAAAAAGAAGAATTATTAACGGGGCTGCGCGCCTATAACGCGCAGTTTTTAGATCTCTCGAACTTTAGCGGCGATACAGGCGTTTATGTGCGAGACGACAGCGGCGTCATGCTGGGTGGGCTGATCGGCGTGCGTAAAGGCGACTGGCTGAATATTGATTATCTGTGGGTCAGCGAGAGCGTGCGCGGTTCCGGCGTTGGCAGCCAGCTTATCAAAGCGGCCGAAGACGACGCCCGCCGCAAAGGATGCAGGCATGCGCTGGTGGATACGGTCAGCTTCCAGGCGCGTCCGTTCTATGAGAAACAGGGCTACCGTCTACAAATGTCATTGCAGGACTACCCTTATGAGGGGATGCAAAGACACTATCTGACGAAAAACCTTTAGCCGCCGATGCCGTTGCCCATCACGGCCAGCGCGTGGCGCCGCTGCGCAAGCACCAGTAACGTTAGCGATACCGCTAATTATTGCGAGTCGCTTTCTGAATTTGAGATGTCTCCCTTGTCGCCTCCCGGGACGTTAGCGCATGCTGTGGGCTGGTCAATAAACCTACAGAGGTTGCCATGGAGCGCACAGCGAAACTCGTTAAAAAAGGGCGAAACCAGGTCGTGGTCTTGCCGGCGGAATTTGCGTTTGAAACGGAGAGTGTTTACATCAAACGGGATGCAGAGGGGAATGTGGTTTTGACGGCGAGGTCTGAGAAAGAACGGCACAGGGATAACTTTTTGCGTATGCTCAAACAAACGCATGTGCCTGATTCTTTTCTGAGTAAAGAGGAGCGCAATCAAAGCTATACGACAAGAGATCCTCTCGAAGGGCTGTAGAAGATGCTGCATATGCTGGACACTAACATCGTAAGCCATCTGGTGAGGCAGCATCCTGAGGTTGTAAACCGATATTCGCACATCACGCCTGAAAAGATGTGTATTTCAAGCGTAACGGAGGCTGAATTGCTTTATGGCGTAGCCAAAAAGCAATTCAACAAGCTGCACGAAACCATAATGGAATTTCTTAAAACCATCACTATCTGCGACTGGGATAGCGCAGCTGCGGCCACCTACGGTGAACTTCGTGCAGCAATGGAAAAAAAAGGGAAAGTAATGGGCGATTTGGATCAGCTTATTGCGGCACATGCCATCAGCCGTGGCACAACGATTGTTACGAACGACCGCGCGTTCGGGATGGTGCAAAACCTTACCGTAGAAGACTGGACGGTAGCTTCGTAAGCGTCATCGCCCGGAGGCGCTACGCTTACCGGGCCTGCATCCTTCCTAATACGTTGCAAAAACACATATAACTTATCCCTCTTACTGATTCCTTTTCGTTTTTTAGCCTGCCGCCTCGTTGTCGATATAGTCTTTAAAACGTTTATCAAAAGGAACTGTCTCGTGAAACTTCGACTGGGTGCGCTTCTCCTGACTGGCCTGCTGCTCGCGGGCTGCGATCAAAGCAGCAGTGATGCCAGACACATTAAGGTTGGCGTAATTAACGGCGCCGAACAGGACGTGGCGGAAGTCGCCAAAAAGGTGGCGAAAGAGAAATACGGTCTGGACGTTGAGCTGGTAGGCTTTAGCGGCTCGCTGCTGCCCAACGATGCCACCAGTCAGGGGGAACTGGATGCCAACGTCTTTCAGCATCGCCCGTTCCTCGCGGAAGATAATAAGGCGCATAACTACAGGCTGGTTGCCGTGGCGAACACCTTTGTCTTTCCAATGGCAGGCTATTCCCGCAAGATTAAATCGGTTTCTGAACTGAAGGACGGCGCAACCATTGCCATTCCCAACGATCCGACAAACCTTGGCCGCGCGCTGCTGCTGCTGCAAAAAGAGAAGCTGATTAGCCTGAAGCCGGACGTGGGCCTGCTGCCGACGGCGCTGGATATTACCGCGAATCCTAAGCGCCTGAAAATTATGGAACTGGAAGGGGCGCAGCTGCCGCGCGTGCTGGACGATCCGAAGGTGGATGTGGCCATCATCAGCACCACCTATCTCCAGCAAACCGGGCTTTCTCCGGTGCATGACAGCGTCTTTATTGAAGATAAAAACTCGCCTTACGTGAACATCATCGTCACGCGTGAAGACAACAAAGATGCCGGGAACGTGAAGGCGTTTATTCAGTCCTATCAGTCGCCTGAAGTGGCAAAAGCGGCAGAGACGATTTTCAACGGCGGAGCGGTGCCGGGCTGGTAATGCGCGAGTTGAAGGCCCGCGATCCGCTGGCCTTCATCGCGTTACGCTGGCGTCCGTTCGGCCCTCGGGCCACAGAAAACCCTGTCCAAGCTGCGCACCGGACGCGCGGGCGCGCTCCAGATCCCGCGAGTTCTCAATGCCTTCAATAAGTACAGACCGAGCGATACTGGCCCTGATGTCCTTCACCAGCGGGGCAAGCGGTGCATCACCGCTCAGCGCTGAGCGGTCGATCTTCACGCCGTCCAGCGGAAGGGCGAGGCGCCGGTACTCCTCTGCCAGGTCCCGGGTCAGATCGTCCAGCCAGATTTTCCAGCCCGCCTCTTTTAGCCGAACAAGCGTGGCGCAGAGGCGACGTTGCTCCGCCTCACTCAGCCGCGTGGGGGCAAGGGGATCCTGAATTTCAATCGTTAACCGCTGCTGATGACGTAACGCGAGCAATAGCCGGATGGCGCGTTCGTCGAGAAGATGTTCTGCCGGGAGGTTAAGCCAGTAGGCGTCCCGGCCGGGTATCTGTAAAAGGGTGCTGGCCTGCCAGAAGAAGATTTGCAGCGCGCTGCGCGAAGGCAGCGAGGCAAACAACACCTCAAGATTGACGTTCGGGATCTCCACGAGAACTTCATGCGCAACAACCTGTCCCGACCGGAGATCGACAAGCGGCTGGAATCGCAGCCCTGAGATACGTTGCAATACGGGGGAGGGAAGAACGGTATACATGGAGCAGCCTTCAGAAACAAAAAAGGTTCCCGCAGACGCGGGAACAAAAGGCAAACGACACACGGTCACACACTTAATTCAGGATCCAGCGAATGCTTTGATAAAAAGACGGGCCGCGCACAGCTTTTAGCTTATTCATGGCATTGTTTTTATAGAAATAAACGAGCCTGACGTTGCAGCCCAGCTGCCGGGCAATTTGCTTGGTTTTAAGATTACAGGAGTAGCCGCGCAGTACGCTGGCTTCCTCGCTGGACAGCCTTGCCGGCGTGCGTAAACGGGTTGTCATGCCGACGTTATAGCGGCCCGATTCCTGCGGCGTCTGGCTCATCAGTATTTGCCACAGCGCTTTGATATCGCCCAGGGAAACCCTTTTGCTGATGACGCCATCAACGTGCTTGAATTTTAAATAGCCCGCAGACAGCGAATAAATATAGATCTTCGCCGTTTTTTGCTGTTGTTTAATACAGAGAATGTCGTCATTGGTTGTCACCCTGAAATGACGCGTATTCAATGGATCATAAATGATGATATCAAAAAGCTGTTCGCAATTTGCAAGCTCTTCGATATGGGTGAATCCATGGAAAATAACATCGTGCTTTTCATCAGGCTCACGCTTTCCAAGCGATTGCAGGCCAATCATCGTGAATTCGCAGCTGTCGACAACAGCAACATGAATTGTTTTTTTATTTTGCATTGGCATTCTCCTTTCGCTGAGTAAACAGTCCGTATAAGAGAAACTGGCGGACGCGCAATTTCTTATTACACAAAGAGTAGTGAACACCGTTTAAATAGTGTTGTGCGATGGCATCAATGTAAGCCAATACAAACTGTTGAGTAAAGCTACTGCCTGTTATTAACAAAAGATAAAATTGAAAAACGGTTTTAATGATAAATGTAATTGTTTTAATCTTCTAATAATATTCACGGCAGCTTTTTATTCTGAAAATTAGAGCTTAATAACCATTGGGGTGGTTTTTAATGTGTCTAACTCACGGTTTTTCAACGGTTTTGATACCGTCCTTGTACGTGGTTCTGTGATCCCGGCAGGATTATTTGCAGGTCTGGCCATTCAGGCGTGAGAAGCTTGCAGAATAAAATAGAATATTTTCTATAAATTTAATGTACTCGTTCAGAATTTTAGTCACGAGAAGGATAAAATCCTGGCGCGTAGAGGTTGAGAGTGGTGAGGACATAAACTATTATCCTTTTCCTCCGGTCACGATAATTTAGAAATGACATGATTAATACTGAACGTATCGTAAGAGTAATGGTGTTTTACAAAATAAATATCTTTAAAGAGATAATATTCCAGGCGCTGCATGACCTTTTACCCGATTACGTGTTGAAAATTAATCTGGTCGATTCCACTGAACAGGCACTGGCAGCCGTTGCTGATAATGGTGTGGATATTTTTTTAACCGAATTTAATTATCTGCTGAATCATAAGGAGTGGAGCACTGAAGTCAGCAGCCGTTTCACCGCCTTATGCAAAACGCATAACGTCAGGCGGGTGCTTCTGGTGCCCGAACTGCCGTACGGGCTGTTAAAAAAAGTGCTACAGATGAAATTTGAGCTGACCATCAGCCAGCAGGATGAGTTTTCAGAACTGAAGAAGGAGATACCCGCGTTACTCATGACGGAAATGCCAAAACCGCTGATCTCTTCCTGGCTCAGGCAGGCAATGCGGGCAGGTTCGCGATCGCGTTCCATTCTTTCAGCCAGAGAGTGGGAGGTACTTCATCTTATCGTGGAGGGTTTTTCAACGACTGAAATTGCCCGTCACCGCAACCGCTCCGTCAGCACTATTGCCACGCAGAAGCACAATGCGATGAAAAAGCTGAATCTTTCCAACCATAGCGAACTGATTAAGTATCTGCATACGGTTGGAAAAATGGAGGAGTAGCCTGCCCGCACGGGTCCCGTCAGGGATAGATAATATTCAGCGTAGCCGAGGTATTGATCTTGCCCTGGCCTAACTGAGCGGGTGCCCACGCGTAATAGTACGCCGCCATAGGTATAGTGAAATGTTCGCTCAGGGCCGCGCCGGCCGCCACGCTGAAAAGCATCGTGGCGTTACCGCGGCTGGTGGTGGAGGTGGAGAAGGCGACCGGCGTTTGTGGGGCATCACGTTTGATCAGCCGTAGCCCAACGCCCTGCGCCGCGCCGCTGCTGCCGTCAATCAGCACCGAATTGTCGGTTGACAGCAGCTGCGTGCTGGAGAGGAACATCTCGATTGTCCGGTCGGAATTCCCGTTAACCCCCACGTTCTGGCAGCTCATGTTGAGTGAAAAAGGCGTCAGCCCCGGCTGGGAGGATGCGCTGAGTTGGGGAATGCCGAGCGTCGGAAGCGCCACGGTCAGTCCCGCGTTATCAAACGAACAGGTGGTCAGCTTCGGCGCATATTTGATGATCATCGGCTGACCGAACATATCGCGATTGTCGTAAGGCCACTTGAACCCGCTGAATAACCACTGGGCGATTTTGATGACCTGATTGATTGGCCAGAGGACGATTTCCAGAAACGACAATCCGCTCATATCGCTGACGAACAGAACGTCGCTCATGTTCGCCGTATCGCCCGTAAGCGTGGTGCCGCTCTGGCTAACGAGGGTGAAGCGAACCGTAAACGGCGTGTTCAGCTCGGCCGCCGTATGGCTTCCGCTGGCGGCCAGCGTTTTATTGGCCGGAGGATTGGTGATCTCCGCCCGCACCATATACTTGTTATTGCTGAACCCGAGTATGGTGGCGTATTGGCTGTCGGTCGACAGGATAGGCGTGTATGAAAACTGGCTGTTGCCCGTCGTGCAGTTGAAGGTGCCGCTGTACTGCGTGGTAAAGCTTCCGGTCCAGGTCGGCGTGGCGGGGCTCAGCTTATCCGATAAATCGACCGAAATGGGCGTGCCATAGACGATGCTGCTGCCGGAGCAGGTGGCATAGCTCAACCCGCTGATACTGGAAAGAAGCAGGAAAACAAATAAACGTATCATATTGATAATCCGTAATTATTGGCAGACCGATGGCGGGCCGTCCAGCCCCCATGCCGGCGCGGAAATTTCGCATTTACCGCCGCGAAGATGCACGTTGAGCGCGCGTGGCGGCTGTTCAGCGCGGATATAAAGCACGCTGGCCTGGCCGACATACCCGACGGATCCACCGTGCTCGTCCAGGACTTCGGTCCCGAATGGCAGGGGCTTACCGTCGGCACGCGCCGCGCGAAGCACCCACGACTGGCGTTTGTCGGTTTCAAAGCGGACATAGCTCACCGCCCCGTCGTAGGGAGCCACGTTCGCCATGTTGCCGATCACTTCCGCGCCAGCGCTGTTTTCCGTTTCAGTTAACGTAATGGCGTTTTTACGATACGGGGTGGCGTAAGGCACCAGCGCCACGCCGTCGCGGTTGGTCACAATACTTTCATCGCCGTTCACCATCAGCCCCTCGGCCTTAGGCGCATCCACAATAGTCATGGTTGTGCCGGTTTCGTTTGAGGCGAGAACGTGCCACGGGAAGGCCACCAGGCTTCCGCGCCCGCTGAGCCCGGTCTGGCGATAGTCGGAAGATTCGCTGTAAGAGCCGCCCAGCGTCGCAAAGTTAGAACGATACGCCGCGTTCACGCTCGCCGCGTTTTTCCCACCGCGCGCGTTGCTGCCGGAGAGGGTATAGCTCAGGCGGTTCGACGCCATCGCGTTTCCGCTCATGCTGATATTGCTCTGCTCGTAATGCGAATCGCTGGCCGTCAGGCTGGAGGTGATCCACGCATTGTTATCAAACAGCGAGAACGGCAGGCTGAGGGAGAGGTAAACGCGGGTCTCTTGTTCGCTATCATTATTACGTACCCGGCTGGCCGATACGGTGTAGCTGGCGCGGCCAATCGCGTTGGAATAGCCCATCTGATATTCGCGTGAGGTTTGCTGCGAATTCCAGTAATCGCGCTGCGTGCCGGAGATAAACACCGTGCCCCAGTTATCGAGCAGTCGCTGGTTAAGGTTAAGCGTGAAGGTGTTTTTGGGCTGCGCCGCGCGCAGGGCATCCCAGGTGCTCAGCGACATGTCGGGCGCAACGCCAAACCGCTCTTCGTAATTGTCGTACTGCGCTCTCAGGCGCTGATAACCTTCACGTGAATAGAGCGCGTCGCTGAAGCTGTAATAGCCTTTAGTGGAATAGCGATAGGCCGCCAGCGTGAAGTTGGTGGCGGTGGTATCGATAAATTTGCTGTACGACACGCGATAGCTCTGACCGCTGCTGGAGCGATCCTGTAGGGTCGTTTTTGCGTGGGTGACGTCGAACGAGACGGCACCAAAGGGAAGGTTCCACCCGGTACCGACAAGCCCGGCCTGGTAGTTATCGCTAAAAATCGTCCCGGTATACCCGGTGATGAGGTTGTTAAACCCGTAGCGCAGCGTGGCCTGCAGAAAGGCGGGTTCGGCGTCGAGCGTGTTCTGATGCACCTTGCCCGCCACCACGCTGTACTGGCTCACGCCCTCTTTTAGCATGCCGGGCACGGCGGAAAACGGCACCGTGAAGGACTGCCGGGAACCATCGGCTTCGCGTACCACGACCAGCAGATCGCCCGCGGAACCGGTAGGCTGAATGCTGTCGAGCGTAAACTGGCCCGGCGGAACGTTTTCCTGATAGATCACGTTGCCGTTCTGGATAACCTTCACCAGGGCGTTAGTCCGCGCAACGCCGTGAACCACCGGCGAAAATCCCTGCTGTGAATTTGGGCGCATCTTCATGTCCGATGCCAGCGACGCGCCGCGCACGCGAAGCGAATCAAACAGATCGCCCGGAATATAAAAATCACCCAGCGTCAGGTTGGACTTCAGCGAGGCCAGGGGACGGCGCAGATAGCGGGTATTGTTCTGCCAGTTGCTCTCTCCGCTGGCCGTTTTCCGCCAGGTGCTGCTGTCGCGAAACTGCCAGCCGAACAGGTTTGCGCCGGAATCCAGCCCGGCATAAAAATCATCGTTTGTATCTTTCGCTGCGCCCTTCGCGCGGGTGTTGTACCAGGTCGTGTTCCACGACAGCATCAGCGCCGGTATCCCCTCATCCCAGAACTGCGGGGCAATGTACCCTTCTTCAGTATGTAGTACCGCCGCCTGGGGAACGGTGAGCGCCAGGCTCAGGGTGCCGGTATCGGTTTTCACGTCGCCGCCCTGAACCAAATCGCGCAGCTGGACCTGTCCATTAGCAATGGCGGGCGCGGGAACGGACGCGGTGTTGATGCCAAGCGTCCGGGCATCTTTCCAGGCGAGGCGGATGTCATCACGCTGCTCGCCGTAGACCACGGTATATCGCCCCTTCCAGCTGCCGTTCACGTAGATGTCCATCTCCTGATTGCCGGCAGGCATGACGTTGTTTTCGGAAAAGCGAGACAGATCGGACTCACCGGATGCGCCAGCAAGCAGGGAGGGATCAAACGAGACGGCCCCTGATTTATGCGTAAGCAGAAGCGAGCAGACTGCCAGCAGACAGAGTCTGTTTTGTTTCATTTTCATGGTGAGTCTTTCCGATCACTGACTGGTGATAGTCCGGGTTTTATACGCGCCGAGATCGTCTACATACATCAGCTGGAAGCGCTGTCCGCGCTTAACCGTCTGCTTTGCGGTAACCGTCAGCTGCCCGAACGGGGAAACCATCGGGGACTCCTGGAGTAATTTCGTTTTACCCAGTGAAATATTGGCGACGGTAATATGGTACGGACTGTTATTCGTAATGCGGAAGCGATCCCCGTCGGCGGCGAGCGTCAGTTTTGCCACCGCGTCTTCCAGCGTGCCGTTGAGCGCAGCGGGCCGATAAAACAGCTTGATGCGTGATTTAATGGCCAGCTGTACGGTATTCTGATTTTGCAAATTTTCAGGCTTTGGCGGAATGTCGAGAACGTTCAGGAAAAAGACGGATTCGCGATCCGCAGGCAAGCTGGACGGAAGCTTCTTAATGCGAAGCTGTTGACCATTATGTTCGCTGACCTTTATTACCGGTGGCGAAAGCAGAAACGGCACGTTTGCTGTTTCCGGCGTTGAATTAATATCGCCATCGTCTATCCAGGACTGTACCAGAGCGGGCGCATCGCCCGTATTCATTAACTGGACAATTACCTCTTTATTATTTTCTGGATAAAGGACACGGGTGCCATTAATGACAATATTGGCCCATGAGTGACCCGTGCTGAGCAGCAGGCCTGCCAGCAAAATTGCCTTACGCATGATTGCAACCTTCAATACAGGCTCTGCGAAAACAGAGCCTGAATAATTAATATTACAGGTAGGAAATGGTATAGGTAACGTTGGAGCTTAATTCACCCACCGTTGCGGCAGCCGCGTTGGTTTTGTAGTAATAAACGTCCAGCGTCAGGGTTTCAGAATCCGGCGCGGTCGCCGTACCCATAATATCGGTGGTGTAAGCCTGGTTCAGGGCAATAGGCGTAGACGACCCTGGCTTCACTAACGCAAAACCAACGTTACGCGCAACGCTGGTATCGTTTTCGTTAACCGTGTTATTCAGCAGGTATTTGCCGTCGGTAGAGATATTATCCGCGCTTGAGAAATAGACTTTCAGCGGCGTGCCGGTGGTGCCCGCGGCAGGTGAACAACCTGAGAACGTCAGCGCGATGGATTTTTTATTTTTAGTGATCAGGCCAACCGTCGTGCCGGCATCTTTTACCGAAATAGGAGAAAGCGCAACGGTGAAGTCCGCGCTTTTTCCGCCGTTAATGGTACAGGTTGTATCGGTAATTGCGCCGGTAAAGTTAATGACACCACCCGCAGAATTGTCTGCAGCCACAGCGCTGGTAGAAGCGATTGCTGCGGCCAGCATAGATACGGTCATGATCGATTTGAACATGATAAACTCCATAAAGATTTGTTTTATTTAAAAAGAATGTTCATCGGCTGCACATCTCCCTGACACACCGGCCAGACGCTTAGCGACTCGGGAGGATGCTTTGACGATATTATGTTGCACTAAAAATGTACATAGCGAAACATTATTCCAACATATTCTAATATTTAAGATTATAATCTTGAGGATTCGTTTTTCTTAAAGTTTTAACCTAAATGTTCATGTTGGAAGAAATTTATTAATGATTTAATAATCGTTAATTAATGAAGCTTTATGAATTCGTCTCTCAATTAATATCACGCGACTTGACCACACAAACTTTAGACTTATTATTGCCTGGCAAATGCACAAAAATTTAACAATGGCGTAATAATAATATGAAGTATCTCATTGATCTCACAATGCTTTATGAAGTAGACACCGGCATGATCATGATTAATGGAGAAGAGGAGTCTTCCATTAAGTTATCTAACCAGGCGGGACGTCTGCTTTATGAACTTATTATCAATAATGGTAAAACGCTCGACAGAGACGACCTGATAAAAAAGGTTTGGGAGGATCACGGTTTCTCCGGCTCTTCAGTGAGCCTGAATGTTGCCATAAGTGAAATCAGAAAAGCCTTTCGTACGTTAGGGTGCGATCCTTTACTGATAAAAACCATACGCGGCAAGGGCTTCAGCCTTGCCGCGCATATTGAGCATCACACGGTCAGGCCGCCGGTTGTTCCCGCTCTTAACGAACAATCTGCATCTGAAGTGAACGACGCTTTACTGCATAAGAAAGATGCGGATCCGCCTAAGCGAATAATAACGATGCCCGCGCTCTTAATTTCGCTGGGCATGCTGGTGCTGGTGCTGGTGCTGGTTATCGGCGCCGTCATATTTCTGCTGCACCAGCGCGTGTCCTATGCCGACAGCATGAATGATTCTGATATGCATCTGCTCGGTAAAGTGGACCGGTGTACGGTATACCTAATCGATAAGAATATGTTCCAGCCGCGACAGCACTACTTTAATCACGTAAAAGAGGTCATTGCGAAGCAGCATATCGACTGCCAGCATCAAGTTGCGGACGCTTACTATTCCAGGTTTAAAAAGTCGCAGATGGAAAATTATTTTCTGGCTATCTGTTATCAACAGGACAGTATCGACGATTATAAGAATTGCATTTCTTACAGAAGCCTGACCGGGAGTTAAAATATGTCAAGGACTAAAATGAGTGTAATGTTCGGTATCGTACTACTGCTGTCTGTTATCACGCTGGTATGGGTCTATTTAACGAGAACCCAGGACGAAGGATTTGGCTGCCAGTCAGATACGATTTCCTGGAAAACCTATTCCACGGGTGATTCAACCGATATGTCATTAACCACGCTCTTCTTGTTTAACAGTAAAGATATGGTGACGGTTATCCATAAAGGCGTACTGAAGAAAGAGGGCAAAAGCTATCTGATCGACAGGAATTACACGCTCAGCGTGGAAAAGGTCGACGGAAGTAATATTTTTTATATCAAGGATAAAAAGCTGAATAAATCTGAAGACGATATGGCACCCGACGGTGTTGTAAACGAAATGTTACTTGATAATATCAACTTCTTCTATATTACCAGCGTCAAAAAACAAGCGTGGTTAATTAAGGGGCTGGTTTTACCTGTAATGATGTGCGTGGCCGTGCCAACATCCTGATATTTCGCTTCGATGAAAAAATCGATATTTATCTATCGCCAAAAAAAAGACTAATTTACTCAATATGTAACAATAAGATACGGGGAATTTATTTCTCTTTTTATTGTTGCTTATCGCTGAGTGAATTTTTCTGTATTGCCTCGTTATTTTGCGGCTGTCTATACTCCGCCTCGAAAAAGGGGCTCCCCTTTTTATACATGTGGATTCTTTTTTGAAGGACTAAATAAATGAACAAACTGAACGCTATCGTTCTGGGCTCCCTGCTGTCTGTTTCTGCCCTGAGTGCAGTTAATGCTGCAGAAACGACCGCTTCTGCCACCTGGCAGGCAACCGCAACCAAAGACAGCGAATCCGATCTGGTGGTTACGCCAACGCGTGCTTTGAACTTTGTTTACAGCGCCAATACCAAATCTTTCAACACCGATACCGGTCTTTTTGACGTGGCTATCCGTGGCGATCACTCTACGGCGACCAGCTTTAAGCTCGAAGCTATCCTCGACGATTCAAACAACACCCTGTTCAGCGTGGGCGGTGAGGCGACCAAGCTGAAAGTGGGCGCGCGTTGGGGCGGTAACGACCTGGGCTCTATCGGTGGCACCGTGGGCGCAAAATCTACCTCATGGACCACGCTGGTTGATTCCTCTTCCAACACCGGCGTGTCTTCTGGCCTGTGGAACCTGACCACCAGCGCTGGCGCTGTGGCTGATACCGAAATCACCGGACAGGACAAATTCGTCTTCTACGTTGACTCCGCTCAGGACAACGCGGGTACCGCGAAAGAGTTCAAAGACCTGACCAACAGCCTGTGGGAAGGTACCGTTTCTGTTGCGTTCCGCGCAACCTGGGGCTAAGGCCTGATCGATCCAGGGGCGCAAGCCCCTGTTTAGGGAAATAGCATGTTTAACCTCAAATCCGCCTTCTTATTTTTATTGTTTATTTCTTCCTCCGCGCTGGCCATTAATGTGGGAAAAGTCACCACCATTATTCCAGCGAACGCTGACTCCACCGCCAAGGAAATAAAAAACGAAGCAGACAGCGTGCGTATTGTTTCTGTTCGCGCACAGCGGATCAGCAGCCCGATGGATGAAGGTGTTGTGATTAACCCGGAGAAAGTAGACGAGCTGTTGCTGACGCCGACACGCATGGTGATGCCCGCCGGTACCAGCAATATTGTCAAATTTTACTATCACGGTAATGCCGACAATAAAGAGCGTTACTACCGTATCACCTTCACGGATGAGGGGGTGAGCGAAGAGGTGGACAACGGTTCGCCAAAATACGGCACGGGCATGACGCGCGCGGTGGTGAGCACCATTCTGGTGGTACAGCCCCGGGATAAGAAAATCGATTTCGTCTACGTGGCGGGAAAAATAACCAATAAAGGTAACACCTCTTTTCGCGTCAACGCGACCGGGACCTGCCTGAAGCCGAATCCGGAATCCCCGACAACGCCGTGTACCAAAAACTTCTACCTGATGCCGGAAACCTCGCGCGCTATCGAGGATATCAACATTACGGATAACCATTTTCATCTCGGAATATGGGACCTGAAACAGTTCATTCCTGTTAAGTAAGGATGCATGGTGAAAAATAAATTAGTGTTGCCGGTAATGATGGCTTGCGCATCCGGCACGCTGCCCGCGCTCGCGTACGCAGCCTCAAGCTCCGTGGTTATCGCTAATTACCGTTTTCCCGACTCGCTTTATGGATTGCTGGAGCAGGGGATCAAAATTCCCGTCTATCTGGTGAATGCGCGTCCTCATGCAGCGCAACAAGGGAATCGCGAAGGCACGGCGAGCGAATACGTGCGTATCGGTGACGTGACGCTCTTTGCTAAAGATCGCAAGCTGGGGCTGAGGGACGTTCAGGTTCAGGAGTCTGATAACGGCATCCGCCTCTCAAAAGAGATGCGGACGCTGCTGCAAAGCATTAACGATAAGCAGTTTGATGACCAGATGCGCATTCCGGTAAGCGCGGGTTCAGCGTTCCAGCTGGATCAGAAAAAAATGCGCCTGCTGCTGAACCTGTCGAAGAGCGACTACGGGGTGAATATTCGTCCGCGTGAGGTGGATACTGATGCCCCGACGTCCGACGACCTGAGCGGGACATTCTCCTACAACCTTGGGGCGTATCACACCGAGAGCGGCTACGGCGAAAGCTGGTCATCCGGCTATCTGAATGCCAAAAACTGGATCTCGATGGGCGTCGATCACCTGCTGATCGACGGCTCTGGCTACGTCAACGAGAGCAGCAGCGACACCCAGATGAACGCGGTCATGTGGGAGCGCGATTATCAGGGGATGCGCTACGCCGCAGGCATGCTGAACGGCTGGGCAATGCAGTCCCTGGCAAGCGTCAGCGGTATTTCCGGCGGTGAGGTCTATGGCGTCTCCATGGGTAACCAGGCCAACTCGCGCAAGCGCGATAACACGCTCTCCCTGACGCCGGTAGTGGTCTACTTCCCTACGGCGGGCGAGGCCCGCATTCGTCGGGACGGGCAGCTTATCGGCATCCAGCGCTTTGACGTCGGCAACCATGAAATTGACACCAGCAGCCTGCCCTACGGGATCTACAGCATCGAAGTCGAAGTGGTAAGCGGCAGCCGCACCGTGTCGCGCAGCATGTACACCGTAAATAAGCCGTTCTCCAGCAACGTGTCGGAAACGCTGCGCTGGCAGATGTGGGGCGGGATGTATAGCCGCGATAAGTCCGTCGTTAACTATAAAAAATACGCGAAGCGCAAAAACGAGCAGGACAACACGTACTACTACGATTACGACACCAAACATAAAGACACCATGTCGCTGGTGGGGGCCTCGTTCAGCAAGCGCAGCGGGATGGTCGACTGGAATGCCTCCACCTACATGATGCGGGAACACATCGTCGGCGAGATGTGGGCCTCCCTGAACCTGACGGGCTATTTCTCGGTTAATACCCAGACCATGGCCGCGTCCGACGGGACGTACCGCGCCAACTACGGCGCGAACCTCAGCCTGCCGTGGCAGATCGGTTCGGTCTGGTACTCCCATGAACAGCTCTCCAGCGGGAAGTTCCTCGACATCTATGAGAGCAAGGGCAACACCTGGGGCGCCTCGTTCAGCCTGCCGTCGTTCGGGTTGCCCTCTGCGGGCAACCTGAGCGTGATGCGCCAGGAAGACGACCTTTATCGCTATAAACGCTACCAGCTGGATTACTCCCAGGGGCTTTACGCCGGTCGCTACGGCACGGCGCGCCTGCGCGTGGGGATGTCGCGGAACAAATACGACGGCTATTACGAGGAGAAAGATCGTTATGTGATGCTCGATTTCGCCATACCGATCGGAAACACCGTATCGGTTGGGGTCTCCCACAATCGTGATACCGGTACGGCGCTGAACGTCAGCGCCAGCCGCCAGTTTGAGGGCGATTACCTGAAGTCGGCCACGGCCAACGTCTCGAAGGCCTTCAACAGCCGCCAGGATCGCAGCGTAAGCGGCGGCGGCAGCGTGAATTTCGACACGCCGTGGAACAGCAACATTCTTAGCGTCCAGAGCGGCATGAGCAAAGGCTGGAACTCCACGCTGACCAGCGACGGCAGCGTGGGCTGGTCCAAAGAGGCGATCGCCGCCGGGAAAGGCACCGAAAGCGCAGGGGTGATCGTCAGCACCGGCCTTAAGTCGGATGAAGCCCTGACGCTGAAGCTTAATGGGCGTGCGGAACGCATCAAAGGGGATAAAACCTGGCTGTCGCTGCCGGCATACCAGGCTTATGACCTGGAGGTGATGAACAGTGAAACCGGTACGGAAAGCTATGAGATTGGCGCGAACGCGCGTCGCCATATCACCGTCTATCCGGGCAATACGGTGGTGATGAAGCCGCAGGTGAAGAAAATCGTCACCCTGTTTGGTCGTCTCGTTGATGCAAACGGTAACCCGATTGGCGCCACGCAAATCAAAAACCACGTCGGTCTGACCCGTACGGAAAACGACGGACGCTTTGTGATTGACGTTGATAAGAACAACCCTGTCCTGAGTATTGCCACACCGGACGATAGCGTCTGCGAGGTGCGTCTGGATATTGAGTCTAACCGCGGCGCGCTGTGGCTCGGGGACATCTCCTGTAATAAAGGCGATTTCGTCTGGCAGGAAGCAAAAGGAACGCTGGAACGTGACGATGAAAAAGATATTCGCTCTTAATTTGCTGCTGATGAGCGCGGCGGCCTGTGCGCAGGAGTTGCCCTACTTCGCCATCAATAACCCGGATAACGACGGCACGGGAAACAGCGCCGGGCTGTTTAGCCTTAACAGCACCTCGACCGCGTTTTTACACGGTTCGCGCGAGTGGCCGACGCTGAGCGCGAAAACGAATAACGGGATCGCCACCTACATACCGGACAACAGCTTCAACGGTCCGGCAGGCAGCGCGCTGACCATCGACTTTTCGGTGACCGGCTCAAGCGCCTCGCCGTTCTTTAAGGGGACAGCGTGTTCGTCCTGCGGCACCGCGGGCTACACCCCGACGACCAGCTATACCGACACGTCGATGGTGGTGAAGCCTCCGGTGATGGAGCCCGGCACGTCTTACGGCCGCTGGGTATTGGGCGATCCGTTCTTCAACTATCTGCTCAACGCCGCGCCAGGCGATGAGGTGACCATCACCTCCACGCCGCAAATCAGCTCCATCAACAAGGTCACCACCACCAATACGCTTCACAAGGTGGGCACGCTGACGATGACTAACTCCAGGGCGCTTAACCTGGGGATTGACCCGATCAGCGGCGAAGTGACGATTATCGACGGATCGACGGGGGCCACCTGCACAAAATACACGCGTAACACGGTGTCTGGCGTGCTGTGCGACCTGCTCGAGTACACCTTTATTGGTGAAGATATCTCCGGCTACAACGGGGGGCTGGCGCTCACCTCCTCCCGCGTAAACAGCGTGCTGCAAACGCACATGAACGGCGGTACCGGGCTTGCCGCAGAGCTGACCTTCGATGAAAACACCTGGTACAGCATCTCCGGCGGCATCCTGAGCGATACGCGCGTGCTGGCGAACACGTTCCTCGCGGCGCCGCAGAAAAACGGCGGCAAAGCGTACCTTAAGATCTTTTTGCCAAAGGCGTTGATTTTGAGCGTGGCGCAGGCGGGGGACGGCAGCAGCATCGGCAATATCGTCAGCCTGTGCCTGACGCCAGGCAACAGCTCGCTGGCGGCGGACTTTTGCTTCCAGCCCGGCGGCGGACTGGTGATTAACCCTATCGAGCCGGGTCTGGAAATTGTGCCCGATAACCCGGACTACACCCTCGATCCTGACGGTCTGGGCGGCTCCGGAAAAGGCACCATAGGCGAAACGCCGATTGAGATCCCCTACACCATCACCTACAGCGGCGCGCAAAAAGATGCGGCGATCGCGGTGACGGTAAAAGTAACCGGGCCAACCCAAAGCCTGAACGGGGTGGACTACTGCGCCTTCAGCGGCAACGGTTTTACGGTTCCCATTCCGGGCAACGTGCTGGTGGGGAAAAGCCAGGCGAGCATGGCGCATAACTGTAAGGGCGAAGTGCTGCCGATCCCCGCGCCTGCTACGCACCCGGAAGAGTGGGACAAAATGAGCTCCGGCGTGACCGATATGTGGCTATGGAAAACGCCGCTGGTGTTGCAGTTTGTTATGGACAACCCGGTCTCGAAAACCACCTACGACGGAAATAGCTGGTTTGGCGAAGTTACCGCGCAGGGAAGAATAGATGTTAGTGCATCCTGGAATTAATCAACCATGACTGCAAAATTCCTGGCTATTTTTGCAATAAATTGCTTCATTTCCACAGGGGCAAATGCTTTAATTATCGAAAGTCTGAATATTGATTTTCTGCCTGAGAAAGAAGTTGTTTTTCAGCCCATAAAAAATGATACCAGCGAGCGCCAGAATTATACCGTCTCGCTTATCCAGGTAGACGTTCCCAAAGAGAAGGGAAAAGAGACTGAAATAAAAGATGGCGAAGTCATGTATTCGCCAAAGCAATTAACGTTGGGGAGCGGCGAGCGGGCAGGGTTTAAATTTTACTATACCGGCCCGCACGACAATAAAGAGCGATATTATCGCGTAAAATTCACCGAGACGCCGCTCCAGGCAAAGGTTGTCACGCGCAAAGGCCAGCGCATCCAGTCGGATGTGGTGGTCTCGCTTGAGGCGATTTTGATTGTTCGTCCCTGGACCCGACATTTTGATTATGCGTTTAGCAACGGGGTGGTGAGTAATACCGGGAATACCTATTTCAAATATGTTTCCTCGGTCGGATGCAGCACGCAATATAACAATTCAAAATATATCCCTCCGGGACACCGGCTGGAAATAGATAATGCCGGACAGGCCGCAAAGCGGATGATTATTTATGGAAATAAAATCATTCCGCTTACCACCTGCCCGTAGCAACCGCTTTCCTTCATAAAAGGAAATTAGCCTTTAGCAATACGCTAAAGATCCATAACTACAGGAGAAAAAAATGAAAGCGATTTCATTCGTAGAAGCGAAAGATATTATCGGTGGCGCGTTAAACCCGTTCGCTGGTCTGGTTAAGGGTGCACAGCTGGGTTACGACACCGGCGCGAGCATCATGGGCATGGTTGGCGGTGTGGTTGGCGGAATTCTGGGTGGCGCAATGGGCTTCCTGGGCGCGCTGGTTGGTAGCTACAACTAATTCACGTTTACAGGAAAAGTATCATGCAAGTTATCGATTTCAAAAAAGCACAGGACATCATCGGTGGTTGGGATCCGTTTGCGGCCGCTATTCAGGGCGCAAGCGCAGGCTATAACGCGGGCAGCCAGATGTTAGGCGCGCTGGGCGGCACCATCGGCGGCGTATTCGGCCTGGTGGGCGGCTTCATCGGCGGTTTCTTCAGCGCATAAGCGTGAAGAACGTTGTACGCATGGCCCGCATTGCCGGGCCATTTTTTTATTTCAGCCACGGATAATTATGTTTTCGCTCTTTCAGTATAAAAAACAGGGTAAGACTCCTGTTATTCGCCAGCATGAATTTACCGAATGTGGGCTGGCCTGCCTGGCGATGGTGCTGGGGCACTACGAGCACCATGTCTCTGTCAGCCAGCTTCGCCGGGAGATTTCCGTTTCCGCCGATGCGGGAACCTCAATGGCGGAATTGATGACCCTTGCCAGCGATAAAAATATGTCCGGCCGGGTGCTAAAAGGCGAAATCACTGAAATAGAAACGTCTGAGCTGCCGCTCATCGCCTTCTGGCGCGGTAACCATTTCGTGGTGATCGTGAAGATCGACAGCCGCAGCGTGACCGTCCACGATCCCGCCAGCGGCGTGCGCCGCTACCGTCTGAAAGAGGCGGAAAAACTCTTTTCCGGCTATGTCCTTGAGCTTAAGCCCACGCCGTGTTTCGAAAAGAAATCTCCGGATGAAAAGCTGACCCTCGGGCGCCTGGCCAATAAATCTCCGAGCCTGTTCCAGCGCCAGCTGCTGCTGTTTGTGCTCTGTATCTTTACCCTCATCACCATGCTGGCGAGCCCCACCTACGTACAGCTGATCATGGATGAGGCTATTTCCCGCAGCGACAGCGATCTGGTGATATTGCTCACCGCTATCTTCGCTATCGTCTTTATCTTTGAAGTCATCGGTAAATTCCTCAAGCAGCTGCTTGAGATCCTGATGCGTAACATTGCCTATGACGACTTGAGCCAGTCCGTGCGGCACTACATGCTACGCACCCAGACCAGCTGGTTCCGCTCGCGTCCGCCGGGCATCGTGCTGGCCATTGAAAAATCACTCCACGCCTGCGCGGAGTTCATCAGCAATGGCTACGTGCAAATTCTCTTTTCCAGCCTGATCGCCGTCACCAGCCTGCTGTTTATGCTGCTCTACAACGTCAAAATTGCGGTGCTGACGATGCTGCTGATGGGCGTGTTTTTCCTGATCCGCTTTTCGCTGATTGGCCCTTACCAGCGCGCGGTGGATGACTCCATCGAGCGCACCGCCCAGTATGAATCCCTGCTGGTGGAGACGCAGAAAGGGATCATCACGCTCAAGGCGAACAACATGGAGCAGGCCCGGGACGCGGTGATGGATAAATCCCAGCGCGAACACATTGCCGGGCTGATGCGAAAAGAGCGGCTGCTGGCCCGCTTTGACGTGGCCTCGCTGCTGGTGATCAATGCCGAACAGCTGCTGGTGGTGTGCTTTGGCGCGTGGCTGATTCTGGAAGGGCAGATGAGTATCGGGATGCTGTACGCCTACATCAGCTACAAACGCTATTTTTCAGACGCCATGGTGCAGGTGGCGCAAAAGCTGCTGGACAAAAATGCCCTGAAGGGGCCGCTGGATCGCGTGGGCGACCTGCTGTTCGCCCCTTCAGAGACCAGCCAGTTTGGTAAGCGGATAGTGACCTCGCCGGTCTGTCTGCAGTTTGAGGACGTGTCGTTTGCCTATCCTGGCCGGGAGGCCACGCTACAGCATATCAACATGACCCTGCAGCAGGGCGAAGAGGCGGTCATTGTTGGTCAGAGCGGGTCGGGGAAAACCACGCTGCTGCGTTTGATCTCCGGCATGCTGCTGGCGTCGTCAGGCACGCTGCGGATCAATAAGATCCCCGTTGAGGAGTGCGATCTCTCCTCGCTGCGCCAGCATATCCGCATCGTACATGCGGACGATATTCTCTTCACCGGCTCGATTCTGGACAACATCGCCTGCTTTGACAGCGCGCCGGATAAAGATCGGGTCATTGCCGCGTGCCGGCTGGCTGAGGTGGACCACGTCGTTGCCCGCCTGCCGCACGGCTACGAAACGGAAATGCTGCCGGGGAACACCTTTTTCTCCGCCGGAGAGATGCAGCGGCTGGTTCTGGCGCGCGCCCTGTACAGCCAGCCGAAGCTGCTGCTCTGCGACGAAGTGACGGCGAACCTGGATAAGACGACCGCGCAAAAGGTGCTGGCGAACCTGCGAAGCCTGGGGATTGGCCTGGTGTTTGTCACCCACTCGCCGGATGTGGTGGGCTGCCACGGGCGTCTCTATACCATGGAAAACGGAACCCTGCGGGAGAGTGAGCAATGATGTTTCTGCCGCGCCTCTATGCCCGACTCTGCGCGCGTCAGGCCGGGCGCACCCTACTGGCAAACCGGATCGCCCAAAACTATAGCCAGTTTATGCGCTGCCCGGAGGCCGACGTCCCGGCTGATTTCCTGCACCAGAACGCCCATGAGCTGAGCGGTTTTAACTTTGTGGAGCAGATCTTTCCGCCCGCGCTATGGCGACGCAACGTCCGCTTCGATCTGCACGCCTATGTCGCGCAGTGGACGCAGGCGCAGGCGTTCTACAGCTCGCCCCGCACCCTGCTTCTGGGGATGCGCTGGGCGGGCTTTGGTCTGATCGTGGATGCGCTGCTCGCCACCGCGCCAGAGGATGTACGCTTTCAGTTAATTACCCGCCACCCCGCGCTGCATAAGCTCATGGCGGCACATGAAGAACGGCGCGCCGGTTCGTTTTTCGCCCCCCATCGCCTGGTGACGGTGCTGCTGATGGACGAACGCCTGCCGGACGCGCCGCTGTTTACGACTCAGGCGGGCGATCAAAAGGCAGGGTTAACGGATGTCTCAACGCGCTTTTTATCGCGCTATGGCTACCGTATCCGCACGCTTCTGCCCGTCTGCTCGCTGCACTCGGCGGAATTTGGGCTGGAAAGCCAGGCGTATGCGCCGGAGGATTACCGTCAGGCGGCCACCGACACGCTAAACGCGCTGCACAAAACCCCCACGCTCTGGAGTGCATGGGACGATCTTTCAGTGATTTATCATGGATGACATATCGTGAAATTAAAAAACCGAAGCCGACAGCGTCGGGCGCTGATCCCGCACCACTTCTCAAAAAGTTACCACATCAACGCGCCGCGGCTGAAAACCGTGCTGGCGCTGTTCATCTCCTTTTTTCTCTGCCTGCTGGTCTTTGCGATTGTCTTTAATTTTTCGGAAACCACGCTGGCTCGCGGGGTGCTGATCCCGGCTCAGGGCGATGTCGAAGTGCGCGCCCGGGAGTCCGGTACGCTGGTTGATTTTGCCGTGCGCCCGGGCCAGTACGTGAAGGAAAACGATCCGCTGTTCACCGTGTCGCAGGACTACGGCGGCAAGCAGGGCTCGGTGGTGCAGTTTGACCGCCAGCAGATGGAAGCCGAGAAAAAGCGCAGCGAGCAGCGCATTCAGGCTATTGAGGATTCTATTGCGTCGTACCGCAAAAACCTGGCCCAGCAGCTGAGCCTTACCGACCGGCAGATAGCCGTTTCCCGCGATAAGGTGAAAAAGCTGCGCGCGCTGCTTAAAAACAGCACCGACACCTACCAGGCGTGGAAATCTGTCTCCGGAAAGGGCTATGTTTCTAAAGTGGACCTCGATAAAAGCCACAACGATGTGCTCAACGCGCAGCTCAACCTGACGCTGGAGGAGAGCACGATCCTTGAGCTTGAGGCGCGCAAAACCAGCCTGACCGACAGCACCCAGTCGCAAATCGACTCCCTGAGCGAGGAGCAGCTGTACGTGAAAAACCGCATCAGCGAAATCGACCGTAACCTGTCCAGCCGGGGCAGTTCGACCATGGCCATGCTTGCCCCTGCGGATGGCTACGTGGTGGCGATAAACTTCCCGCCCGGCCGGGCCATTACGCAAAACAGCGAGGTGGTGGTGGTGATCCGTAAAAATACCGCGGCCACGATGGAGGGGTACCTTTATGTTCCGGCAACGGGGGTGGGGCGCGTGGCGAAAGGCGATAAGGTCAAGCTGCGCTTTGACTCCTGGCCCGTGGACAAATACGGATCGGTGGAGGCAACGCTGTCCGATTTCTATGAGGTAAACATTGATGCCCATTCGGCGCTGATCCCGCTGCAGGAAGGGCAAAACTACTACCTGGCCAAAGTGCGCGTTCCCTCCTGGTTTACCGATCCGGACAAGAAAAAGCGCATGCTGATGGGCGGGATGACGGTTAACGCCGATATCGTTATCGATCGTAAGCCGCTTATCAATCTGCTGATTGCTCCGCTGGAAAGGGTGCGCAAGCGGTTTATCGATTGACCCGATTTCATCGATCATCGCCCTGTAACCCACATTTTAAACGACAGCATGCGGCTATTCTCCTTCTCATACCAACCGGAGGATAGCCCATGAACATCACCCAAATACGCAATGCCACCCAGCTGATTACCTATGCGGGAAAACGTTTTTTAATCGATCCGATGCTGGCCCCGAAGGGCGCTTATCCGGGCTTTCCCGGCACGGCGCGCGCGGATATTCGCAACCCGATGGTCGAGCTTCCGGTCGACGTTCATACGCTGCTGGATGCCGACGCCGTGATCGTCACCCATACCCATGACGATCACTGGGATCGGCACGCCGTTGAGCTGATCGCCAAAGATAAGCCGATCTACGTGCAAAATGATAGCGACGCCGCGCTGCTGCGCGGCCAGGGATTTAACAACCTGACGGTCATGACCGATGAAACGTCGTTTGGCGATATCCGCGTAGCGAAAACCCACGGCGGCCAGCACGGAACCGATCGCGCCTACGCCGTTCCGGAGCTGGCGGAACGGCTGGGCGAAGCCTGCGGAGTGGTATTACGCCATCCCGACGAAAAAACGCTCTATATTGCCGGAGATACGATCTGGCGCGATGAGGTTGCGGCCGATCTGCAAAAGCACCAGCCGGATGTCGTCGTGCTCAACGCCGGTTATGCCCACGTCATCGGCTTCGGGCCGATCATCATGGGGCAGGAAGACCTGCTTAACGTGCATTTCCTGCTGCCTCAGGCGAAAATTGTGGCGACCCATATGGAGGCCATTAACCATTGCCTGCTGACCCGCCGCGCGCTGCGCGAGTACGCTGAAGCCAATCAGATCGGTGACGCGGTAAGCATTCCCCAGGACGGCGAAACCGTTATATTCTGAGCCTCTGAAAGGAAAGGAGAGACAGATGCCACTCATCAACGTTGCTATCGTCGCGGTGGACGGGTTTAGCCCGTTCCACTACTCCGTTCCCTGCATTCTGTTCGGCGATACGGTGTCGGGTGAAAAGCGCTTTAACGTGACAATTTGCGCCGAAAAACCCGGCATGTTGACCTCAAATGACGGTTTTGCACTGAATGCGACGCAGGATTTTACTGCCCTGGGGCAAGCGGATATCGTGGTGGTGCCTTACTGGCAGCACGTTCTTGAACGTCCGCCCCAGGCCTTGATCGACAGCCTGATTCAGGCCCGAAACAACGGGGCAGAAATCGTCGGGCTGTGCCTGGGCGCGTTCGTGCTGGGCTATGCGGGCATCCTTGATGGCAAGCGGGCCGCCACCCACTGGGAGTTTGAACGCCAGTTTCAGTCGCTCTTTCCGCAGGTCCGGCTGGATATCAACGCCCTCTATGTTGCTGACGGCAATATTATTACCTCAGCGGGTACCGCCGCCGCGCTGGACTGCTGTTTGTATATCATCCGCCAGCGCTTTGGCAGCGTGGTCGCCAATCAGATTGCCCGCCGGATGATCGTGCCGCCGCACCGCGAGGGCGGGCAGGCGCAGTTTATTGCGCAGCCGGTGCCGAAGGATACCCGCGACGGGCGGATCAACTGTCTGATTGACTACCTCCAGCAGCACATTGCCGAACCGCACAATCTGGATTCGCTGGCGGAAATCGTCTCGATGAGCCGCCGGACGCTAACCCGCCATTTCAGCAAGGCCACGGGGATGAGCGTGGCCGACTGGCTTACCGCCGAGCGCCTGCGGCGCAGCCAGATCCTGCTGGAGTCCGGCAATCTGCCCATCGAAAACGTCGCCGAGCAGGTGGGGTTTTTATCAGCGGTGACGTACCGGCAGCAGTTTAAGGCGCGCTTTGGCGTCAGCCCGGCGGAGTGGCGTAAGACGTTCCGCACTCGCCTGTAGGCCAGGTAAACGTAACGTCACCTGGCAACTACCCCAACCACTCCATCCGCGTTTCGCCCTCCACCATCGACAGCTGATACAGCGAAAACGACCGGTGCTTTTCAATTAGCTGTGCCAGCTGCGGCGAGTGGCTGGTGAGCCAGATCTGCGAGTAGCGGCTGGCCTCGGCAATGAGGCTTGCCAGCGCGGGCAGCATCTGCGGGTGCAGGCTGTTTTCCGGCTCGTTGAGGGCGATAAAGGCCGGTGGACGCGGGCTGAGTAACGCCACCGCCAGGCACAGGAAGCGCAGGGTGCCGTCGGAGAACTCTGCCGGTTCCAGCGGGCGGCTTAAGCCCTCGCGCTGCATCATCATGCGAAAGCGTCCGCCGGTGTTGTCGCTGTAAAACACACAGCCGGGGAAGGCCTGGTCGAGGATGCGCATCAGCAGCAGTTCGTCGCCGATTTCGACAATGGTCTGAAACGCGGCGGCAAGGTTCGCGCCGTCGCTGGCCAGCACCGGGGAGCGAAAGCCCACCTGCGGCGCGCGGATCGCCGAGCCGGATGAGACGGAAAACTCATGATAAAAGCGCCAGTTACGCAGGGACTCGCGCATCTGCGACACTTCCGGGTAGAGGTGCGGTTCACCGAGCTGCCCGAATACGGATTCGTTCTCATACAGCGTGCCGCTGTGGGTCACTTTTTCATGATGAACGTTATTGAGAAAGACCGCCTGATTTCTGCGCTTCATCAGCTGTGACGACGGGCGACGGTGCTGGCCGCTCAGCCAGATAGACTCCTCTTTGATCACCGGATCGAGCTGAAACTGCGAGGGGTAAGGCAGCTTTTCCACAAACCCGACCTGGAGTTCGTACTCATAGGTTTCGGTTTCCACCGCCAGGTTCATGCGCCGCAGCCGATCGCTACGGGTTTGACCCGCCCAGAACACCTTCAAAATGCCCCCCTCGTTCGCCAGTGCCTGGGAAAATTGCCCCTGCGCCGCGCTGTGCATCAGGTAAATGGCCTTATAAATATTGGATTTCCCGGTGCCGTTGGGGCCGAAAACAATGTTGAGCTGTTCCAGCTCCAGCGACATGTCGCGAATCGAGCGGTAGTTTTGAATATGCAGGGTGTTGATCATCGGTTTACTCCGCGGTGCTGTCTTAACCTGTATATAGTTACAGTGTTTTGCGCGGAGTGCAAAAAAAAGACGACAATGAGGTGTCGTCTAAACGGGGTACGGCTTTGGGCCTCTGTGGGTCAACGGGGCCTTCGCTTCTTTATTATCAGGTTACGGCCAGACGCAGACCCAAATCATCAGGATAGGGATCAAAGTAGTTTTGCGTCATCAGATACCGGTCAGGGTATTCGGCCAGATAATGTTTCAGCAGCGTCAGCGGCGCGAGGATCGGCAGCAGTCCGTCGCGGTAGTGCAGGATCACGTCACGCAGCTCACCGCGCTGGCGGCTGTTCAGCTGGTTACGGAAATAGCCCTGAATGTGCATCAGCACGTTAGTGTGATTTTTCCGCGACGCGGGCTTTTTCAGGATCGTCATCAGCTTTTCGCGATACGCCACGAAAAACGCGTCCAGATCGTCCCACTCGTGCAGCGATGCCACAAACGGGCCAATTTCACGGTAGCCTGCCTGATGATGCGCCAGAAGCTGAAGCTTATAGCGGCTGTGGAAGTCCAGCAGCGCGCGGCGCGTCAGGCCATTTTTACGCAGCACGTTCAGCTCGTGGAGGGCGAAGACGCGCTCAACAAAGTTTTCCCGCAGCACCGGATCGTGCAGTCGACCATCCTCCTCCACGGGCAGCCACGGCCAGGATTCAAGGAGAGCGGCGGTGAACAGCCCGACGCCCTCCTTGCGGCCCCGGTTGCCGTTTTCATCATACAGCCGCACGCGCTCCATGCCGCAGCTCGGTGATTTTGCACAGACGATAAAACCGGACAAATCGCCGATTTTTGGCAGATAATCGCGCGTGAAGTCGGCCATTTTCTGCGTAACGTCATCGTGCGGCGCTTTGCTAAAACGCATTTCTGTCTCGCCGCTAGTGGTCATGATCAGGCGCAGCGCCGGACGAGGCGTAGGCAGACCGATGGCCATCTCGGGGCAAACGGGCCGGAAAGTGACCCACTGGGCCAGCTCGTCCATTACAAAGCCCATACGCTTATGCCCGCCGTCAAAGCGAACGGCGGAGCCGGTCAAACATCCGCTAATACCCAGCACAGGTTTTGTTGTCATGGTGTGCACCTCCCGATCTCATATCTAAAAGTTACACAACAATGCGTATTTGTCCAAGTATTGGCGGAATTATTTTTTAATAGCCTTTAAAATCAAAGGTAATTAGCTGCCCTTGTAGGTCGAGTAACCGTACTGGCTGAGCAGAAGCGGGATGTGCAGCTTTTCGTTAGTACGCGTCACGGTGAACAGAACCGGAACTTCCGGGAAGAACGTTTCCAGCTTTTTACCGTGGAAGTAATCGGCGGTTTTGAAGGTCACTTTATACACGCCTGGCTCCATATCCCGATCCTGCGGATAGAGTGATTTGATACGGCCGTCGTGGTCGGTTTTACCGCTGGCAATCGGGGTCCACTTGTCCTGCTGCTGCTTCTCAAGCGTGACGGTAACGTCCGATGGCGGCATACCGGTTTGCTGGTCAAGGACGTGCACGCTGAGCGTGCCTGCCGGGGCGCTGAAGGCGGCAGGGGCGAAGGCCAGGGTAGAGAGCATTAGCAGTGGGAGTGTTTTTTTCATCGCGTTTTCCTGTTGTGTGTAATGGGTGACAGGAAAACGTTAGCACTCGCTGCGCGGAAAAATATTCAACTTTTCGTGAAGTTTGCCACAGCAGAAAATAATCAGAGGATAATTACCTCAAGGGAAACCTGCTGTTGCCACTGCGCGACCTGTTTTTTCCGCGCGGCGGTGAGTTTGCCGCTGGTAACCAGCAGCCATTTGCGATCCGGGAAAATTTCCGGCGCCAGCGCGGCAGGGGGAACCGGCAGGATGTCGATGCGGTGGCCCTGGCCGGTGCGCGTTAACGCTTCGAGCCAGATTTCACACGGGTCGTTGAGGTACCAGCCGCTGATGAGAACGTTATCGCCCGGCGCTTTTTTGTCGCCCTCAAGGCAAAACGAGGTGTAGGCGATGATAATCCCGTCGAGGATCTCGCGCAGGGTCATGGCGGCGGCAACGTTGGCTGATATCTGGCTGCGCAACGGACGCAGCACGTTAGCCACCAGCTCCGGCCGAGGGTATTCGCGTCCGGCGTCGTAAATCATCTGACGCAGGGATTCGATTTTTCCCTCCTGCAATTTTTGCATCATGGTCTGTTGCAGGGTTTGCCAGTTATTGGCGCGACGCGGGACGGGGCGCTCCAGCAGCGATTTTACCTGGCCGATGGGGACGCCTTTTTTCACCCAGTCGAGGATTTTTAACGCCTGCTGAACGTCCTCGTCGCTGTACTGGCGATGGCCGCCGTCCGTGCGCTCTGGCTTGAGTAAACCATAGCGGCGCTGCCACGCCCGCAGCGTGGTGGCGGTGATGCCGCTGAGTCTGGCGAATTCGCCGATGGAGTAAGCCATGTCTGCATCCGAAGAGAAGGAATAATCTCAATATACTACGAATATTTGATGATGAGATGAAGCACCGCACCGGTGCACTACACTTAACTTCCAACCGCGTAAAAGAAAGGAGCTCTCATGAGGCTATGGCCTGTTGTTACCGGTGTCGCCATTGCGCTGACGCTGGTTGCCTGTAAATCTCCCACGCCGCCGAAAGGCGTGCAGCCCATCTCAGGCTTCGATGCCAGCCGCTATCTCGGCAAATGGTATGAAGTCGCCCGACTGGAAAACCGCTTCGAGCGCGGTCTGGAACAGGTCACTGCGACTTACGGCAAGCGCAGCGACGGCGGCATCAGCGTGCTTAACCGCGGCTACGATCCGGTGAAGAACAAGTGGAACGAGAGCGAAGGTAAAGCTTACTTTACCGGCGAGCCGACCACGGCCGCGCTGAAGGTATCGTTCTTCGGCCCGTTCTACGGCGGCTATAACGTGATCAGGCTGGACGATAAGTACCAGTATGCGCTGGTCAGCGGCCCGAACCGCGACTACCTGTGGATTTTATCGCGCACCCCGACCATCCCGGATGCGGTAAAACAGGACTACCTGAATACCGCACGCGGTCTGGGCTTCCGGGTCGATCAGCTGGTGTGGGTTAAGCACTAAGCCTACTGATACGAAAAGGTGATGCTCGCCAGCGCGTTAGCCGAGCCGGGGACCAGTTCTCCGGTTCGGATATACTGCGCCTGGAACGGCAGCGACAGCGTTTGTGCCGCACCGGTGGTCTGGATATAAAACTGCCCCACCGTGCCCGCGGCCGAGCTGTCCGGCCCCATCGCCAGCGGCCCGGAGCCGTTATAGTAAAACTGCACCCCGATGCCGGAGGCCGTGGAGTCCCCGGTCAACGACACGACCGATGAGGTGTTGGACGGCGTGGTCTGATCGGTCATGACGGCGTTAACCGCCACGTTCTCATCGCAGCTCAGGCTGACGGTAAATTCCCCCGACGGCGAGGTGCTGCCAACCACGGGCAGGGTATGGACGTCAATGGCGCCCAGCTCAACGTTGGCGCTTTTTGCCCCCACCGTGCAGCCGCTTGCCGTCACCGTGATGGTGGTAGGGTTGATGATCACCTGCGCGGTTTTCACTTCGTTGTTGTAAGCCGTCAGGATCGCCGCGTTGAGGGTGCCGGTCTGATAAACGCCGGATTTCAGGGCGGTACCGGTCTTGATAAAGGTCACTTTTGCCGACCAGCCCAAAGAGGTGGCATAGCCGTTGGTGCCGTCTGCGGGATAGCTCTGGGTGACGCCGGTTTGCAGCGGTACCCAGGTGGTACCGTTGAAGTCCTTCAGCCCGATGATGTACCCCACGCCGGGCACGCCGGTTTCAAAAATGGTGTAATTTACCCCGTCCAGGGTAACCGTCATGCCGCTTGATATGGCGCTACTTCCCGGCTCCAGCGTGCCTTTATTGCAGGTAAACACCAGTCCACACCAGAAGACCTCCTGGACATTCGCCGTGGCGCTCCACGTTGAGCCGATGATTTTACCCGGCGTGATGGAGTCTGCCGGGCCGCTGTAGGTCATCGGCTGGGGCGACAGCACGATATCTGATTTCCACTCCATTGCGAGCGCGCTGGTCGACGCCAGCAGCCAGCCGATCGTCAGAAAAATACGCATTATTGATACTCCGTAGTCCAGGTAGCCACGGCGGAAACGTCGCCGACCGTTACGGGGGCGCCGGTCGCGACCAGCCGTGCATAAAACGTCATGTTCACGCTCTCATCGCCCGCCGCGCCGTAGGTGCGGGTTTGCGTGTCCAGCGGGATCGGTACGCCGTCGCGGTCGAGGATCTGCACCGCCACGCCGGTCGCGCCGCCGTCGGCAATCTTCAACAGCTGCGGGTTCTCGCTATCCGGGCTGCCGCTGAAGCGAATTTTTACTCCGGCAAAGGTCGGCCCGCACTCCTCAAGCCTGAGCGCGAAGGGCGTTTTGACGTTGCTGACCGCGCCCGTCTCGCTGAACTGTTTGATGCCGGGAGTGCCCAGCGGCACGTTTTGCTCCTTCGACGCTTCCGCGACGATGCAGGTATTACCGATGACGCTGCCGGTAACGGAGACCAGCACGTCATAGCCGCGCACCGGAACGGCGATCGGCAGCAGCAGGGCCAGATAAATAAACCGGACGGTTACTGACATACCACCTCCTGTGAATAAAGCCCGGTGCGGGCGTTATAATTCTGCGCGTTCAGCGCGTAGTGAATGGTGCAGCGCTGGCCGCTGCCGCGTCCCCACGCGGCGCTTAAGGTTCCTTTTGCTGACAGGCCGGTCAGATACAGGCTGCCGCCATCGCCGACGATACCGCTGGCGTAGTTATCCTCTGATGAGACCAGCGCGCCGAACGGGAGCACGTCCTTCGCATGACGCACGATCAGCATCGCTTTAGCCCCCTGACGCGTGGTGAGGGTGGCGCGAACCAGCGCCCCGTCGGTCGGCGTTTTGTTGACGATGGCGTTCTCCAGCTCCACGTCGCTGCCAACGGTTGTGACATCCAGCGCAACTTGATTGACGCGGTACGGCGTGGCGTAGGGGATCACCGCATAGCCCCGGCTGTCGGTTTTAATGCCCCTGTGGTTGAGCACGGTGACGTTGCCGGCTCCCGGCGCTTTCACCAGAATATTGGTGTTCCCGAGCGGCTGGCTTAGCGTCAGACCATCTTCATGCAGTACCGCGCCGCCGCTCATTCCGTAGCTGAGGTTGCGGGAGTCGCCGGCGTAGCTGTAGCCCAGGTTATAGTCTCCCCATGCGCCTTCATACTGCAGCGCGGCATCGCCGCCGTAGTGCTGCTGCGCGCTGTAGCGCTGGTTGACGCTATAAAAGAGGTTCTCCTGCCCCGGCAGATATCCGCTCACGCCTGTACTGGCGGTAGTGCCGGCCGGGTCCGCATGGGTGGCGGTAAAGCGAAGACGCGTCGACAGCGCCGGGTTGCCCAGCGGTACCGAAAGGGACAGCGCCAGGAGGTTATCTTTCCTGCTGTCGTACAGGCTCGAGCTTCGCTGAGCGCTGATGCCAAGCGACAGGTTACGAAACGTAGCGTTCCACGCGAACTGCAAACTTTGCGTGGTTTTCGACGTGTTCCAGTAGGTTTGTTGATCCCATGACAGCGACAGCGAGCCGTACTCGCCCATCGGCTGCGACACCAGCAGCTGGTTTTTGGCTTTACGCGCCATATGCAGGTTGTACACCGAATCGTAGTGGGTGGTGACGGTGCCATCCGCTTCCACGGTCTGCTTCGGCGCTCCCCCCGCCATGCTCTTCCACGCGGTATCGCTGAGGGTATAAAACCCTTCCGTTGAGTACCGCAGCGAAAAGAAGTTGATCCGCGTACCGGTATTGTTCAGCAGCTTGCTGTACCGCAGGCGTACCGAATCGCCGGTGTAGCGCTGATTATCGGCAAGCTGGCTCCTGGCATGGGTCAGATCGAGAGAGTACGCGCCAAAGCGGCCGAGGTTCTGCCCAATACCGAAGGCCAGGCCGCGATAGCGATCGGAAAACTGCGCTCCGCCATAAAGCGTGAGGCCATATCGCCAGCCCAAAAACAGCTCGCCCTGGGCGAAGGAGGGCGAGATCTGATTGCCCACCGGACGGTAATTCCCCGCTCCCAGGGCATACTTCACCTGACCGTTACGCACCAGATTTGGCACGCTGGCAAAGGGCAGGGAGTACCGCGTCTGGCTGCCGTCGCTCTCCTGAATGGTGACCGTGAGATCGCCGCCGGAAGAGGTCGGATAGAGATCTTTCAGCACAAAGGCCCCCGGCGGAACGGAGGTTTGATAGATGATGTTGCCGTTCTGGCGAACCGTCACCGTGGCGTTGCTGCGCGCGATGCCGCGCACTTCAGGGGCGTACCCGCTCAGGCTGGCGGGCAGCATATTGTCATCGGTCTTCAGGGCTACCCCACGCAGGCCAACGGCGTCGAACACCTGCGACGAGGTGTACGTTTCCCCCGCATAGATCTGAGCGCGCAGGGCGCGGATATCCCGCTGTAGCCAGGTCTGCACGTGGGTCAGTTCGTTACCCTCTTTGGTCCACGTGGTGAAATCACGCAGCCGCCATGCGCCAAGGTTGGCGCCGCTGTTGAGGCTGACGAACAGCTGCTGTTCCCGGGTGCGCGTCTCGCCCCGGTATTCATTATTCGCGCCGTTGACCACGTAGTTCAGCCATGCGGCAGGGATTCCTGATTCCCAGCTCTCGGGGCTGACGTACCCGCGCGGCACGTTGCGCATCGCGCTTTGCGGCACGGTGAAGCTGAGGGTGAGGGTCTTCTGGTCAAAATCGAACCGGGCATCGGCAACTGACCGGGTGACAAAAATGCAGCCCCGGGCAGGCAAAGGCGCATCCCCTTTTTCCTGACGGCTTTCAATCCCAAGCGCGGCGAACTGCTCTGGCGTAAGGCACGGCAGAGCTTCGCCCGATCTGTTTTCAGCAGCGCGGAACGTGACATTCCCTGTGAAGGCGTACCGGGTGTTGATATACACGTTGAGGTTGTAATCGCCCGGAGGCAGCGCGCTGCCGGCGTTCACCCAGGCGAGATCGGCGCCGTTTGCGCTCTCGCCGTTGAGAAACGCGGGGTTAAACTGCAGCTCGCTTTCAGCAGCCGCGGCTTGCCGAATCACCAGGGCGATTACCGTGGCGCACAGGATTTTTGTTTTCATGTGGTCACGCCTTACTGTTTTTATTATTGGGATAACGTGGTGCGGGTCGCAGGCGTCCATGCCCCATAATCGTTAATGGTCTGATAGCTCATGCTGCTCGCGTGGCTGAAGGTTTCCGCCAGCGTCACGCTGGCCTTCGGCGGCACCATGACGGGCTTCACCGGCCTGCCGTCGATTTTCACGTTAATGGTGGTGAGGTAGTACGGCGTCGGGTTGGTAAGCGTGACCTTCCCCGCGCGATACGCACCGGCCAGCTTTTTCCAGCCATCACCAACGCCTTCAGCCAGCCCTTCCGGGCGATAAAAAACCTTGATGCGGTTGGCCGACGCAAATTGCAGCGAGTTGCCGGAGCCGTTTTTTACCTGCTGTGGGATAGCTTTAACCGTCATCCAGTAAAGCGTTTCGCGATCGGCAGGCAGGGCGTTGCCGTTGAACATAATTTTCACCGCGCTTTCGCTGGCGGGCTTCATGACGTACAGCGGAGGCGTGATGACGAAATCGCGGGTACGGCTGCCTTTTTCGTCCTCCATCCACGACTGGATCAGGAACGTGGCGTCAGGATGGGTATTTCTCACCTGCAGCATTGTCTGCGCTGCCGCGCCGGAGTAGACCAGTCGCGTTGCGCCTAATCCCACGCCGCCGGCATACGCGGCGGTTGAACATAACGTTCCAGCCAGGCAAATCCATGTGTTTACGCGCATAGTGCGTCTCCTGAAAGCTGAGTCAGGCCCGGCCAGCAGGCCGGGCCTGAAGGTCACGAATAGGTAACGGTGTAGGTGGCGACAGCGCTGGCATCACCCGCCGTGGCTCCGCCCTGCGGGGAGTAATACTTCGCGCTGAAGTTCAGGGTGTTTTCTCCTTTACGCAGCGGGATCGCGGCCGCGGGCTCACCCAGCCTCACCACGTTGCCCTGTTCGTCGTAAAGTCGAATAGCGACATGCTGCGCCGACCCGGCACCGCCGTTTATCCCTGCCGCCAGGCTATTGGTATCCGTAGTGTCCGGCGTACCGGTAAAGGTGACGGCCACGGTCGTTGCGGCAATCGGGTTTTCTGGCGTGGAGGCTGAGGTATCGGCGATTTCACAGTCTTCCAGCGTGATGGAGAAGGCCTTCGCGGTACTGGCTTCGCTGCCTGCCGCAGCAAGCGTTGCGGTACGCACTTCACCCATGTCGACGTCAATATTGGCGCTACCGGCGCTGATGGCACAGGCAGAGGTCACCACTTTCCCGCTAAAGTTAACCGTGCCGCCGCTGGTGGTGGCGGCAAGTGCAGAGCCTGCTGGCAGCAGGGCGGCGATGGTTAATGCCAGCAGAGAAGTGCTTGTCATACGTGCTTTCATTTCACTATTCCTTCATTTTTTTTATTACGAGATTTGCTCTGAAAGCGGCAGGTCTAACTGGTTAAAAAGACCAGCAAATCTGTCTTATTCCTGAGCCCGAGTTTTCGTATCGCTGAGCTTTTTAAGGCGCTCACCCGGCGATATGAAAGTTTCTCCAGTTCTGCGATGTAACGTATATCCAGTCCGTTCCTGAGTTCCTTTAATACCCTCCTTTCTCCTGGCGTCAGCGATAACGCCGCTGGCTGCTTTTGCGGTCGATAATGTTTATCCACCATCTTTGCTAACTTGCTTCGCCACTGATAAACCGTGTTTTGTAGCGAGATATAGGCATCAATATTTTCCCGGACCCATAACAGCGAATGGGCAGACGTTGAATACAGGCAGATAATTACGTCGGGATGCATGGCCTTAATTTTTTTTAAATATTTCAGCGAGCCATATCCCGTATGGTATTTCTCTGCGCCGGATATAAATAAGATATCGAGGCGCGTCAACGACAGCACGTTATCAAGCTGCTCATAACCCCCTTCAATGATATTGATTTGAAGATCGTTATTAATGCTTCTTAATAGCGTTTTAATACCGTTTCTTGCATAACGATCGCCACCCATCAAGGCAATAGTAATATGCTGTGTTGTCTGGGTTGTATTCGTCATATTATTCCCTCGATTTATAATAGTAATCAGGCGAATTATTTACCGTGTTATCGCCAGTATTCTCGAAGCAATGACGCATTGCATAGTGTAGGCCTACTATACGACGGCCAATAAAGAGGTAATCTGAATTAATCTAAATTTGTATTAATTGCTACGATCGAGGCCGGTTACGACGTTTCCTCTGATTGGCCTAATTCCGCTTTGCTTTCTGTAAATTATGATAACCGCTGTTTTTCATGAAAATTTAGCTTTGATAAATGTTTTGTAAGGGTTTTGTCTGCTGGTGTCAGTGCGGGTGTGAAGTTACTGACGGGGCATAACAATTTACGAGCGTTATCATCGGTAAAAACTGATGCATTGATGCACAAAATATAGGCGGATAAGCGCAAAATGGTTGATAGTTAAGAGGTTAAGAAAAGATGAGGTTTCACGTTTCTGAATATTTTGGACATGCTTGTCCGCGGCGTACAATCTTTTTTTGTGTATGTTTTTGTCAATGTCAAGGGTGTCTGGAACGGTTCAGGAGGAGGGATCATGATTAACGAGTAATTTACTGATTCAGGATAATTCGGGAGGCGAAATGTCGCTTCATAAAAGTTCAGAAAACAGGGTCATGGCTTATGTCTCAACCCCGTAAGCCGCATCGTGCAAGGGCTGCGTTCTTATGCAGGTTCAGTGAAGCTGCAGGAGGGTAATATGAATTAAGATTTTTCGCCAATTGCTGAGATATACAGCCTGCTGTTTATCGTTCACATTAAACACGACGAGGTTGTCTTCTCAGTCATACGGTGATTCAGGTTCACTATGCGTTAACCGGAGAATTCATACAGCCCCTATGCATAAGCATTACATAATTAATAATATCGTCGAATTTCATCCTGCGGCCAGCACGTTACGTGATATCAACAATCCTGACCGTGTGGTCGTGTTAAATTCGCCAGCAGGCCGGTGCCTGCTGTTATTAATCGACAGAGCGGGGTCGATTGTTACTCAACAGGAATTCCTTGATATCGTCTGGCAAAGCCGTGGCATGCTCGTCTCTCCCAATACCTATTACCAGAACATTTCAATTCTGCGCAAAGGGTTAAAAAAGATTGGTTTTGAAACCGATCCTATCGTCACGATCCCCCGTATTGGGTTGACGCTGGCAAGCGATACGCAGATCGCCATCAGAGAACCTTTGCCCGGCGCGGCTCCGGCAGCAGATGAAAAGTGTTCTGAGGTACTCGAGCCCGAGGAACCGTCAGCGCCTTCTCTGGAGGCTGCGGAGCCAGCAGCCCCCGTCTCTGTGAAGCCTACCCGCTGGGCGGCTGTGGTTCTGGGAATGCTGCTTATCATACTGGCCGGTGCAGGCGTGACGGGCTACATGAGCGCAACGGAAAACCGCTTCGTTGAGGATTACCATTTTGCGGCCTCCATCGGGGCCTGTCGCGTCTATCTGGCTAACGATATTCAGACTCAGAACGAGCGCGCCTCTGCGCTGGCTTACGTGGAACCCTTTAAGGCTGACTGCGCGCAGTACCCGTGGGTTTATATCAGCTGGTACGCGCTGCTTCCCCGCGCTTCCGTTATTCGCTGCGATCGGCCTATGAAGGAACCCAACCGCTGTATATCTGATTATTTTCTTAAGGACAGCTAGCATGACTCGTTTTAAGCAGATGCTGTACATCCTCGCGACCTGCCTCGTTACGATGGGGGTAATGACGGGCTATTACCTGTGGCACCGATCCTACGTCCACCCTTTTACATGCCAGGCGAACCTGTTTCAGCACCATCCGGATGAGACGTTAGGGGTCTGGCTGAACTATACCTTCGACGGCAAATTCGGCACCCTGAGCATGAACGCCCGGTCGCAGAACGATCCGAATAAAATTATCGATCGGAAAATTTCATTTCAGGTGGAGCGAAAGGATCACCTCTATTTGCTGACGTCAGATAAGAATATGATTTTCCCGGATGATAATGTCGAAGATAGCTGGCTGGAAGAATATTTACCGCAATTTTTCGTCTATCCGGGGAAAAGTATTTATATGCGTATCAATGAACAACATAACGGTAACTATATCTTTACCTTAGGAACATTGCCGACATATGTGTGTCGGGGTTCAAAAAAAGAATGATAGCCGTAAAAAAAGACTATAAATTCTCCCACACTCATTTATGCTTAATTTAAAATTATAGAATTATCTTAAGAATATAAAATGCGACATATTGTGTTGCGATAATGTAATTAATTTTAAATTTGGCAAGTAAATGAAAAACATATTTGATCCAGCCGGCAGCGGAAAATCAGCGCCGGGAAAGCCGCTTCATATTGGGTTGATACTGTGGCCTCGCTATTCACTCCTGGCAGTTTCGGGATTGCTGGAGGCGCTGCGTTATGCCGAGAAAGCGCAGGATAAAATAGCATTCAGAATCAGTTTGATAAGCGAATTTCCCGACATCCCCATCCCCAGCAATGCGGGGATAATCATGAGGCCTGACTCCCCCCATGCACCACCCGAACGATTTAATTATATTGCGGTGATTGGCGGTGAACTACAGTATCTGGACTTAGGCTATCGGGGGGATAAAGCGTATCTGGCGCATGCCCACCATGCCGGAGTGCCGCTCATTGGCATTGGCACCGGCAGTTTTGTGCTGGCGCAGGAGGGGTTGCTCAACGAACGAAGAGCCTCGATACATCCTTTTCATCTGGACACATTCCGACAGTCTTTCCCACAGGTATATGCCGAGCAGGGGTTTGATTTCATTGATGATGGCGACGTGCTGACCTGCCCGGGCGGCATTTCGACCCTTACGCTTGCCACGGAGCTCATCCGCGCGCATGCCGGAAAAGAGCTCGCCAGCACCACCTGTCAGCGTTTGTCGCTCGTTCCGCATGAAATGGCCACGCCCCGCCCGGCGAACATTGCCCTGATACCGGACTCGCGGCTGCGTCGCGCCGTCATGCTAATTGAACAGTTTCTGACCCGGCCCCTGACCACCGCCGGGCTGGCCAGCGAAGTGGCCTTAAGCGAGCGCCAGCTCAACCGCCTATTTAACGCCGAGTTTGGTAAAACGACCCGTGAGTTTATCCGTAGCGCCAGGCTACGGTATGCCTGCTGGCTGCTTAAAAATTCACAGCAAAGCGTTACCGAGATTGCAGAACGGATGGGGTTCAGCGACTGTGCGCACTTTATTCGCCATTTCCAGACAGAGTACGGCTGTACGCCTGGCGTATGGCGCACGTCGCAGAGCTAATGCCCCGGTTTCGCGCTTTCTTCGTAGGTTATTTCTGGCTTGCCTGGATAGACTTCCGTTATCACATTGGTAGAGCTGGGCGAGCATGCCGCTTGAATGAGATAAAAGCGTAGCGCGTCCAGTTCCCTCTCCCTTGAGGGTGAGGGGGAACAAGCCGCAACAATATTTACTGTTCCTCCGTTCATGAAGCGCTCTCGACTTTCAGACGTCCTGGAAGAGTTAACATCAGTTAAATGCCAGTATGCTCCTGGAGACTTGATTTCATCCCAGCGCTCTATAATGATCCCCCCATGAAAATAGAAACCGCACAAACCACACACTACGAACGTCTGGTCGCGATCTGGGAATCCTCCGTTCGCGCCACCCATCTCTTTTTACAGGAAAGCGATATTGCGGCGCTGCGCCCGCTATTGCTGAACGCGTATCTGCCAAACCTCACAGTCGTGATGGCCCGCGATGACGCAGGCGTTATTCACGGTTTTTTAGGCGTGGATGAAAATCGTATTGAAATGCTGTTTGTTGATGATGCAAGCCGGGGAAAGGGCATTGGGAAATTGCTGTTGCAATACGCCATCGCAGAGTTTGGCGTAAACGAAGTAGATGTGAATGAGCAGAACCCGCAGGGCGTGGCATTTTATCGCCATATGGGGTTTGAGCAGGTCGGGCGCTCGGAGGTTGATGGGCAGGGGAATCCGTTTCCGCTGCTGCATATGCGGTTGGGTGAATAGCCTTCACTCCCTCTACCTGCGAAGAGGGAGCCTGCAAGCTAGTTACTGGTAATTTGCCCGATGATTACGCCACGCACTTTTTCGCCATCGAAGTAATAAGAGACAGTATTACTCTGGGTGAATCCATTCTGTACTGGCGTCTCCTGATAAAAAAGCATCGCGTTGTTTTTGGCGATCTCTTTCTTGCCGAACAATTCGACTAAGTTCTCATACGTCGCATTTAACAATTGAAGATGAGCGACTGAGACTTTGATAGGCTCCGTTGTTTTCGCACACTCGCTATGGATGCCATCCTGGGCTATAGCTAGCGCAGTTAGCAATCCTGCACCCATTTCGCTATCAGAAATGAACCAGTAATTCGTTCCATCGTCGTCATGAAGGCAGACCCAGCGTGCGGAATTGCCTTTCTGAACTGCAGTGCTGGAGATATCTTCCAGATGGGTTACCTCCATCTGAACGGTTGTCTTACCGATGGTAATGGTGGGGGAGAGGGACATTGTTGTTGAAATTTCTGCCAGCGTTCCGCCTTCGTCGTAGTACTGGGTAGCAAAGCCGGTCATTTCAGCTGCTAAGGCATGTGTGTTGACTGCGACGAGTAATGGCAATAAACAAAATAAACGCTTCATTTGACAATCAGTACCGTATCGTTGCTTTTCCAGATACTCCTCCTGGCACTTAGAGGAGCAATGATGCAGCCCTCTGAAGAATCATCAGGATGCAAACTGCTTTTACCATGAATCTTAAATGCATCCCTGCCGCACATATCATTTGTCGAGTAAGGCGTAAGGCTGAGAGTATATTTTCCAGTGTGCGCTGAATTATGGGGTGAACCGATTGTGTAGGTTCCCCTGGGAAGGGGACCGCTGTTTTTTACACATTCTTGCGAAGGATCGTTTTTGTAACCACTTGCTCCTGCATAATCCGCATCAAACTGATATACACCATCCAGGTAAAATTTATGCTCTTTTACATCATATTCCCAGGACATACTTTCTCCTTAAGCGCGTTCTTTCCATGTGTCAGTATGAATGATGTTTCCATCAATATAGTGCCACGTTATTTTTTCGTATGTCAGATCAACATATTCATGGTGTGTATAGCGTTCATTTTTTGGGTGTTTAATATCAAACATGATAGGTTCAATTTGAACTACTCTTGCATTTTCTAATGTAGTCTTAAAGTAGGCCTCCTCTAGCCCGTTATAGTTGATCCTGTAGAATAAAAATTCTGCTTTTTTTAGCGTTTGTCCAGTGGTCAAGGCGTTGTAGAGATAAGAGGATGATGAATCAATCTCTTTCATGAATGCATAGGTACTACAGATGCGTTTTGCTGTTATTTTCCCGGAAAACTTATCGATAGGTTGTTCAACAGAGTGCATAAATTCAATCACTTCTATTGAACCTTCGCGATCTTTTACGTCGACAGATCCTTCAATTCTCCGGCCTGAATCATCCTCAAGCCATAAGTAAACAGGTATTGCCATCTCAATCTCCTTTTATAGACTGAAGGAAACTACTCTTCATTAATATCTGAATTTGTGACTTACATTTCAAAATGGGAATACTGAAAAATTTTCCTGCTTAAAAAGAAAGCTATCGTCGCGAGATATATGTGGTGTGAATTGATATTAAAAAGCATAAGGTTGATTTATAGTTGTTCTTCCGTTGTAAGAACAATAATGACTAAAAAATGTATCAAGTATCAAAATGATGAATATCATTAAATAACGAACATGTTCTGGAATTATCGCTTAGCCTGCTTATCCCATTTTAATAAGCCGACGATAGCCGATGGTGAGAATGACGGGCAGGATAAAATATTGAACGTTATAGACTTTACCATCGCTGGCAGTTGTCCGGTAAAACCGAACAACTGAATTTTCGACCAGCTCGCCCTCATCAAAAACATTCTTGATATGCCCGCTGATCGTTGCTTTGGCTTTGCCGTATAACTCACAGATCGTGGCCTGCGAGAGCCACAAAGTATCGCTTTCGAAGCGGCATTCAATGCGAACTTTTCCATCCTTGCTGGCAAACATGACGAACTCACCGGCTGGTGAATTGATTAATTCTTCATATGTCATGCCATGCTGCCTCCGCTTCATAAGGTTGATGCCTGTAATCTCGTAGTATGCCAGAAACAGCCGCTAAGCCAGTTGGTTTGTATTTGATTTTGCGAGGCGCTTTCCAGCATGCGGAATTTGGATCGCTGCAAGCGCATCCTCTATCTCAATAAGCTTTGCCTTCGTACGTTTATAATCGTCCTGCAACCTCTGCTCCTGCTCGTTATACGCCACCAGAACGATGCATCCTTTCATGACTTTTATCGTGACCTGCTGTCCGGTATCAAAACCTGCGGCGCGTAGCCACTTGCCGGAAAGGATGATTTTTGGCGTGGATTTGTCGAAAACATTCGGGCGGTATCCCACAATTAACGAACGCTCGGTTCCGGATTGGTCTGTGTCTGGGGTAGAATGAGAGTCAGCCATAATCAACTCCTTGATAGTTGGTGAGGTTAGCTCTCGTCCGGTATTGCGAGTACCCGACGAGGGCGTTTCAATTTGAGGTTTTTGTATGCTAAGGTACGTACCTCAATGAGGTTATCTTGCTCTAGTAGGTACGTACATGTCAACAGCTAAACGCGACCCTAACAAATCTAAATCCGGAAAAGCACCAACTTTTCAGATTCGCATTACGCCGGAGTTGAAGGCACAGTTTGAAGAAGCTGCGAAAGCTGACGGAATGAGTTTGGGTAATTGGTTGAAAAGCCTAGGGCGTAAAGAAATAGCTAGGCTTGGGAAAACCCCATATTAAACGAGATACTATGTATGGCATTCAATGAAAATGAAGAATTAAATGACAATGTTATAAATTATTTAAATTATTATCTTTCTGAAAAAAATAATACAGACTATGCTGTACAACTTGTTGGACCATGGGGTAGTGGAAAAACTCACTTCATTAAAAATTGTGTTTTAGTTAATAGCAAATATAAATCCAATCCCCTTTACATTAGCTTGAATGGATTAATCACCAACGCAGAAATAACAGAGCGATTATTCTTTCAAGTACATCCAAAATTATCTTCAAAAGTATTTAAGGCAATAGGATTTTTTATTTCTAGAGTAATAAATGCTGTTGCAGGAACTGATGTTACAAAAGACACAGATGCAAAATATATAATAAAAGACTTCATTTTAAATGTAGATAAAAGAATTTTAATATTTGATGATCTAGAAAGATGTTTGATTCCAATTCAAAGTGTATTGGGCTATATAAATTCCTTTGTGGAACATAAAGCATGCAAGGTTATAATTATAGCAAGTGAAAATGATTTCACAAATGAGCAAAAAGAACAATATGTAATAATTAAAGAAAAGGTTGTAGGAAAGACGTTATCATTAACTCCTTCTATTGAACAAGTGATAGAGGTTTTTAGTCAACAAATCAATAATGAATTAGCACGTAGTTATATTAAAAAGAACAAAGATTTAATAAACGATATTATAAAAATGTCCGGCAGTGTAAATTTTAGAAGTGTAAGGGCTATATTTGATGATTATGAAAGGTTAATTTCACTTTTTTGTGATTATTTCCAAACTTCAACTATTGCTGCTGATAAATTGTTGTCCTCAATGTTAGCTCTAGGAATAGAAATTAGATCAGGGCGTATAACATATGAGGAAGTCATTGACTTACCAACAAACTCTTTAATTCATGCGTTATCTAAAACAAAAACAAATGGGGTTATTAACACTATTGATAAATATAAATCATTGGATTGGTTTGATCCAGTTATCCCATACAAAACAATTGCTTTCTTGTATTCGAGTGGAGTAATTGATATTAATAACATAAAATGTTATTTATCGCAGCATCCATTATTTATTAACGATAATGCTCGCCAATTCTGGAGAGAGTTATGGAGTTGGAGTGATCTTACTAGAACAAGATTTTTATTCGCGCAGAAAGGTCTTAAAAAACAACTTGAAAAATGTGAAATTATTGAGCCAGAAGTAATTATGCATGTTGTTGGCATAGTATTAAGTTTGGAAGAAAATAATGACATTAGTTTAACTTCAGGTGAAGATATTAAGGCTTTTTTCTATAACTATATTGATGAGATAAAAAAACGAAAATTGCTTCTGCCGAAGATTTCTTTTTTTAGCGATAATTATAGTTCAGTTTATGGCTTAGGCTTTATTTCGTCGGAAAAAAATACTTTCAAAGAGATTAGATGCTATCTGAAGGGGGCTGTTCATTATCGTTTAAATGATTCACTAAAAAAGACATATCCAGATCTGTTACATTCTTTTTCTTTAAGCACTAATAAATATTCATCTTTATATGAATATGGTATAGATGATGGCAACTATGGTGGAGTAGCTTTCTTACACTTGATACCACCCGGATATTTTTCTTATATTATTATTGATGACTGGAAGTGTAATAATAAACTAATGTCTGCTTTGCTTGCTCGATATACTAGAGACAAATATAACAAGCATTTAGAAAGCGAGTATAGTTGGCTTGAGAAAGTTGAAAAGTTAACTTATCAGATTGCTAATAAAGCTCTGGAACCTCATAAAACTCAACTAGCAAAAAACTTAAAATACTACTTTGAATTAATAAAAGGTGAGATTTCTTTCACAAGAAATAATTAGATTTTGGCGGAAGATCACAGGAGTCGAACCTGCCCGGGAACGCTGGCGTCCCCAACTGGATTTGAAGTCCAGCCACCTCACCGGAGATGACGATCTTCCGCGCCTCGATTGCTACATGGAGGCGGGGCGCATTATAGCTACTTTCAGACATTTACCACATACCCCACACCACTTTTTTCACCTCTCTTTTGACCTGAATCCCCCTGTTTCAGTTAATTCTTAAGAAAATCCTCAGGTTAGCATTTCGTGCTCATCAACTTTTATCCCGATCACAAAAAACAAGAAACGTAATCTGCTAACCAGAAAACGCAATACTCGCATCTGAAACAATGGTTTAAAACCAATGCAACCGGTCTCAGCGCCCCCTACAGCGTGAAGGATAAGAAGATGAGCGAAGTATTGTCAGTAAAAGAGAAGATTGGCTACGGCATGGGAGACGCCGCCAGCCATATCATTTTTGATAACGTCATGCTGTACATGATGTTTTTTTACACCGATATTTTCGGCATTCCCGCCGGGTTTGTCGGCACCATGTTCCTGCTGGCGCGTGCGCTGGACGCAATCTCCGACCCCTGCATGGGGCTGATTGCCGACCGCACCCGCAGCCGCTGGGGCAAGTTCCGCCCGTGGATTTTGTTCGGCGCTATCCCGTTCGGCATCGTCTGCGTGCTGGCCTACACCACGCCGGACCTCAGCCTCAACGGCAAAATGGTTTACGCCGCCATTACCTACACGCTGCTGACCCTGCTCTACACCGTGGTCAATATCCCTTACTGCGCGCTGGGCGGGGTGATCACCAACGACCCGACGCAGCGCATCTCCCTGCAATCCTGGCGCTTTGTGCTGGCGACGGCGGGCGGCATGCTCTCCACGGTGCTGATGATGCCGCTGGTAAATCTGATCGGCGGAGACGATAAAGCGTTCGGCTTCCAGGGCGGGATCGCCGTGCTGTCGGTGGTCGCGTTCCTGATGCTGGCGTTCTGCTTCTTCACCACCAAAGAGCGCATCCAGGTGCCGCCGAGCACCACCTCCATGCGTGAAGACCTGCGCGACATCTGGCACAACGACCAGTGGCGCATCGTCGGCATGCTGACCATCCTCAACATTCTCGCCGTCTGCGTGCGCGGCGGGGCGATGATGTACTACTGTACCTGGATAATGGGCTCGCCGGAGGTGTTCGTCGCGTTCCTCACCACCTACTGCGTCGGCAACCTGATCGGCTCCGCGCTGGCGAAACCGCTCACCGACTGGAAGTGCAAGGTCAGCATCTTCTGGTGGACCAACGCCGCGCTGGCCGTGGTCAGCGTCGCGATGTTCTTCGTGCCGATGCATGCCACGGTGCTGATGTTCGCTTTTATCTTCGTCATCGGCGTGCTGCACCAGCTGGTGACGCCGATTCAGTGGGTGATGATGTCCGATACCGTCGACTACGGCGAATGGACCAACGGCAAACGCCTGACCGGCATCAGCTTTGCGGGCACGCTGTTCGTGCTGAAGCTCGGCCTCGCGCTGGGCGGCGCGACAATCGGCTGGATGCTGGCCGGCGGCGGCTACGACGCGGCAGCCAGTACGCAGAACAGCACGACCATCAGCATCATTATCGGCCTGTTTACGCTGGCGCCGGCGATCTGCTACGTGCTGAGCGCCATTATCGCCAAACGCTACTACACGCTGAAAACCCCCTTCCTGACCAAAATCCTGAGCGAGCTGGCACACGGTGCGCGCCGCAATCAGCAGGAGTTTGAAAACCTGCCGACCGGCAAAGAATTACAGAACTAAGAGGACGAAAGCATGAAAATCAGTGATGGAAACTGGCTTATTCAACCGGGGCTGAACGTGACGTATCCGGTTCAGGTGTTCGACGTAGAGCGGCAGGGCAATGACCTGGTGGCGTATGTCGCCCCGCGTGACGTGCGCGAACGCACCTGGCAGCTCGACACGTTGATGTTCACGGTGCGCCTGTTTGCTCCGCAGGAAGGCATTGTCGGGGTGCGCATCGAGCACTTCCAGGGCGCGCTGAACAACGGCCCGCACTATCCGCTCAACGTGCTGAAGGACGTAGAGGTAGAGATTGAAAACAACGCCGACTTTGCCGAGCTGAAAAGCGGCAGCGTCAGCGTGCGCGTTACCAAAGGCGAGTTCTGGGCGCTGGATTTCCTGCGCAACGGCCAGCGCATGACCGGCAGCCAGCTGAAAAACAACGGTTACGTGCAGGATACCAATACCGATCGCAATTACGTGTTTGAACGTCTGGATCTGGGCGTGGGGGAAACGGTTTACGGCCTGGGCGAACGCTTTACCGCGCTGGTGCGCAACGGCCAGACGGTAGATACCTGGAACCGCGACGGCGGCACCAGCACCGAGCAGTCCTACAAAAATATCCCGTTCTACCTGACCAACCGCGGCTACGGCGTGCTGGTGAACCATCCGGAAAACGTCTCGTTTGAAATCGGCTCGGAGAAAGTATCCAAAGTGCAGTTCAGCGTGGAAGGGGAATATCTTGAGTATTTCGTGATCGACGGTCCCACGCCGAAAGAGGTGCTGAACCGCTATACGCAGTTCACCGGGCGTCCGGCGCTGCCGCCGGCGTGGTCGTTCGGCCTGTGGCTGACCACCTCGTTCACCACCAACTACGACGAAGCGACGGTAAACAGCTTCATCGACGGCATGGCCGAGCGCGACCTGCCGCTGCACGTTTTCCACTTCGACTGCTTCTGGATGAAGGCCTTCCAGTGGTGCGACTTCGAGTGGGACCCGGTGACCTTCCCGGACCCGGAAGGGATGATCCGCCGCCTGAAGGAGAAAGGGCTGAAGGTCTGCGTGTGGATTAACCCGTATATCGGCCAGAAATCGCCGGTATTTCAGGAGCTGAAAGCGAAGGGCTACCTGCTTAAGCGGCCGGACGGCTCCCTGTGGCAGTGGGACAAATGGCAGCCTGGGCTCGCGATTTACGACTTCACCAACCCGGAAGCGCGCCGGTGGTATGCCGATAAGCTGAAAGGCCTGGTGGATATCGGCGTTGACTGCTTCAAAACCGACTTTGGCGAGCGGATCCCGACGGATGTCCGGTGGTTCGACGGGTCCGATCCGCAGAAAATGCATAACCATTACGCCTACATCTACAACGAACTGGTGTGGAACGTGCTGAAAGAGACGGTGGGCGAAGAGGAGGCGGTGCTGTTTGCCCGTTCTGCCTCCGTCGGCGCGCAGCAGTTCCCGGTGCACTGGGGTGGGGACTGCTACGCCAACTACGAATCCATGGCGGAAAGCCTGCGCGGCGGGCTGTCGATTGGCCTGTCCGGCTTCGGGTTCTGGAGTCACGATATCGGCGGATTCGAAAACACCGCCCCGGCGCACGTCTACAAACGCTGGTGCGCGTTCGGGCTGCTCTCCAGCCACAGCCGCCTGCACGGCAGCAAATCCTACCGGGTGCCGTGGGCGTACGATGACGAGTCCTGCGACGTGGTGCGCTACTTCACGCAGCTGAAATGCCGGATGATGCCTTACCTGTACCGTCAGGCGGCGCTGGCTCGCGAGTGCGGTACGCCGATGCTGCGCGCGATGATGCTGGAGTTCCCGGACGATCCGGCGTGCGATTACCTTGACCGGCAGTACATGATGGGGGATTCCGTGATGGTGGCGCCGGTGTTCTCCGAGGCGGGCGACGTGCAGTTCTATCTGCCGGAAGGCCGCTGGACGCACCTGTGGCATAACGACGACGTTGAGGGCAGCCGCTGGCATAAGCAGCAGCACGATTTCCAGAGCCTGCCGGTGTATGTGCGCGACAACACGCTGCTGGCGCTGGGCAACAATAGCCAGAAACCGGACTACGCGTGGAACGAGGGGACGGCCTTCCAGCTGTTTAACCTGAGCGATGGCGCAACGGCGGTAAGCGAAGTGCCTGCGGCGGACGGTTCGGTGGTATTTACGCTGAAGGCGTCACGCCAGGGCGACACCGTGACCCTTACCGGTGCGGGTGAAGCGCGGAACTGGTCGGTATGCTTGCGCAACGTGCATAAGGTAGGCGGCGTGAAGGGCGGAACGCACGCGGGCAGCGAGTGGGGCGTGGTGGTGAAACCGGAGGGGGATGAGGTGATGGTGCACCTTTAATTCCCCCTCACCCTAACCCTCTCCCCAAAGGGGCGAGGGAATGGTTTGCTCCCTCTCCCTTTCAGGGAGAGGGCTGGGGTGAGGGTAGTGTCGATACCACACCACCCGTCATCGTCTGCTGCACCTGCTGTTTATCCATATTCACCGCGCTCAGCTTGCCGTTCACCGTTGGCTTCAAGGGCGCATTCGCCTGCACGCTACCGCTGGCGGTCATCTGAATATTGCCGTCACCCGCAATCGGCAGGGCTGGCCAGCCCCACTGCTGCAACACGCTGAGCGGCACGCCGCGCCCGTTCAGGCTAACGGTGGTCTGCCGCTGCGGCAGCTGTGAAACCGTGGCGGTCGCCTCCAGGATCCCTTTCTCGGTAAACGCGCTCAGGTCAGTAATATTCACCGTCGCGGCGTTGGCGTTCAGCGCGAGCGACGGGCGGCGCACATCGACGCGGTTAAAGGTTGCCGCCGCGCCGTTCAGGGTCGCACTGCCGCCCCATACGCCCCACTTACGGTCTTTCGCCAGCTGCAGGTTAGCGCCGTAACCGTCGAGGGAGGTGATCTGCCACGGGAAAGCAGGATCGATGTCGATCACCAGATTGCGGCTCAGGCCGAATTTTTTCAGCGTCACGCTGTTCAGCCACGCCGGCAGCGGATCCATCCACAACGTTTTCCAGTTTTCCGGAAGCGTATACTCCAGCCCGGCAACGGCGACATCATCCAGCACCAGGGCTTTACCCTCGCGCAGCCAGTTACCGGACGTGCGCACCATACCGCCTTCCCAGCGGGAGGTGAACTGGCGCAGCGCCATACCCTGCGGAGAGAATTCCGCATTCATAATCGGGTCGTACAGGTGCAGCGAGCCGTAGATAAATTCGCTGGCATTCATGGATAAGCGACCCTCCTGGCTTTGCCAGTCGCCTTTGCTCAGCGTCAGGTTGCGCAGGCTCAAATCCAGGTCGGTCACCGCCCAGTCAGGCCCCTGCAGGCGGGCATCGGTCACGTCCAGCCGCCCGATCCGTAACGAAGGCAGCGTGGCGAGAGGTGCGAAGAAATCCAGCAGCGGTTTATCGCTTTGCAGGCGGATCTCGTTCAGACGCAGGGTATTAATTACCCAGCTGCCGTCGGCGTTACGCAGGGCCGAGCCCGTAAGCGAGCCGCGCGCCATATCGGCACCGATAGTGTTCAGCGCCACCTCATTACCGTTGAGTTGCCCCTGGATCAGCACGTTGTTGGCCGGTATGCCGTTGAGGGTGAGCGAGCCGGCGCTCATCTGGATTTGCGCCTTTTTCCCCAGCACGTTCCCCGCCTCTGGCTGCCACGGGCTGACGCCGCCGGTGACCTTTTGCGCACTCAGATCCCACGCCGTATTCGGGCTGTTAAAGGCCATGTTGTTGAGCTGCAGACGGTCGGCCTGGAACGGCAGCGGTGCAGTCTGCGGCGATAAATTCAGCGTGCCATCAGACAGGGTGATGGTGTCCATATGCAGCGGGTCGGTGATTTGACGGCTGCTTAAGCCAATGTCCACCGTTTTGGCGACCAGCGTGGCCGGTTGGCCATCGCGTCCGAAGGTGACGTTTTCCAGAAGGATGTGGGAAGGGGATGAAAACCGGTGATCCATCTGGTCGAAGCTGAGCTCGTAATCGGTATTCACCGTGATCCAGCTACTAGCCTGCGACGCGCCCCAGCGGGTCTGGAGCAGAAAATAGAAGGCGAGCACTACAATAAGCAGGGCTACCAGAAGATAGATGAGCAGCTTTCCAATAAATTTCATGGTCTTCCCTCCCGCGAAACGCATATAGAGGAGTTATGCACGATTTATGCGCAATGCTCAAGGCGGGAATGGTGTAAAGAGATGTCACGGCAGGCATTGACAGCCTGCCGTGAGGAGGATCAGTTCTTTTCAGGCGGGAATACGAGGTTCAGCACGATAGCCGTGATGCCGCCCGCGGCAATGCCGGAGGAGAGCAGGTTCTTCACCCAGTCCGGGGCAAACTGCAGAATCATTGGCTGCTGGGACACGCCAAGACCCACGGCGAGAGACAGCGCGATAATCATGATTGCGCGGCGGTTCAGCGGCTCGCGTGAAACGATACGCACGCCGGAGGCGGCGATGGTGCCAAACATGACCAGCGTCGCGCCACCCAGGACCGGCTCAGGGATGTGCTGCACGAATCCGCTCACCGCCGGGAACAGGCCGAGAACGACCAGCATCAGCGCCACCACGAAGCCAACGTAGCGGCTGGCGACGCCGGTCAGCTGGATCACGCCGTTGTTCTGGCCGAAGCAGGAGTTCGGGAAGGTGTTGAACACCGCAGAGACGAAGGAGTTCAGGCCGTTTGCCAGCACGCCGCCTTTCAGGCGTTTCATATACAGCGGGCCAGACACCGGCTGCTCGGAAACGTCGGAGGTGGCAGTGATATCGCCAATGGTCTCCAGCGAGGTGATCATAAAGACCAGCATCAGCGGCAGCAGCAGGCTCCAGTCAATGCCCAGGCCGTAATAGAGCGGGGTAGGGACGGTTATCAGCGCCGCGTTCGCTGGCGCGGTGTTTTCAGGCAACATACCCAGCGCCCATGCGAGCAGGTAACCGGCCGCCATGGCGATCACCAGCGACGCAACGCGCAGGTAAGGGTTACGCTGGCGGTTAAGCAGAATAATGATCGCCAGCACGACGCCAGCCAGCAGCAGGTTTTTCGGGGCGCCAAAGGTATGGTCGCTCATTGCCGCGTAGCCGCCTCCGATGGAGGTCAGGCCCACCTGAATCAGCGACAGGCCGATAATCATCACCACCACGCCGGAGACCAGCGGGGTGATCACGCGGCGCGCCAGGTGCAGCACGCGGGAAATAATCATCTCTGTGCAGCTTGCCAGCATCAGGGTGCCGAACAGCGCTGCCATCATCGTCGGGACATCTGCGCCGCCGGTTTTCAGTGCCGTACCGCCCATGATCAGCGGCGCCACGAAGTTGAAGCTGGTGCCCTGAATCGACAATAAACCCGAACCCACCGGACCCCATGCTTTAATTTGAATAATGGAGGCCACGCCGGAAGCGAACAGAGACATACTGATGATATGTTGCGTATCCTGTGCCGGTAATCCCAGCGCCTGACAAATCAGCAGAGCAGGCGTGATGACCGCAACGAACATCGCCAGCAGGTGCTGGCAGGCGGCAAACAGGGTTTGTGGCAGCGGGGGACGATCTTCAAGGCGGTAAATCAGTTCGCTGTTTTGCTTCTGCGCAATCGGTTGCGCATCAGAAGACTCCAGAGTATTAACAGACATCGGCGGCAATCCCACGGTGGAAAAGCGGGCATTTTATCTGACCACCTGGTAAAAGCAAACGATTGCCAGCAAAAAAAAGAGAGAAAATCTGCCGGTGTGAGCAGGTTTTCTACAACGCAGAGGGAAAAAAAATTACACTTTTCGCGCCGGTGGCTCATGACGAGCATAACCCGGCCCAGGATAACGCCGCGTGTGTATGGAATACGCGCATAACAGGAGCCTCTTATGATTCATCTCGATACGTTGTCGACCCTTGTTGCCGCAACGCTGGTTCTTCTGCTTGGTCGCAAGCTGGTACACAGTGTTTCCTTTCTGAAAAAGTACACCATTCCTGAACCTGTCGCCGGCGGGTTGCTGGTGGCGCTGGCCCTGCTGGTGCTGAAAAAAAGCATGGGCTGGGAAATCGATTTTGACATGTCCCTCAAAGATCCGCTGATGCTGGCCTTCTTTGCCACTATCGGCCTCAACGCCAACCTGGCGAGCCTGCGCTCGGGCGGCAAGGTGCTGGGCGTGTTCCTGATTGTCGTGGTTGGGCTGCTGCTGATGCAAAACGCCATCGGCATCGGTATGGCGTCGTTGCTGGGGCTGGATCCGCTGATGGGTCTGCTGGCGGGCTCAATCACCCTGTCAGGCGGCCACGGCACGGGGGCGGCGTGGAGCAAGCTGTTTATCGAACGCTATGGCTTTGAAAACGCAACGGAAGTGGCGATGGCCTGCGCGACCTTTGGTCTGGTGCTTGGCGGCCTGATTGGCGGCCCGGTAGCGCGTTACCTGGTGAAGCACTCCACCACGCCGGAAGGCAGACCGGATGATGAAATGGTGCCAACGGCGTTCGAAAAACCGGACGTTGGCCGCAGCATCACCTCGCTGGTGATGATTGAAACCATCGCCATGATTGCGATCTGCCTCACCGTGGGCAAAATCGTTGCGCAATGGCTGGCGGGAACGGCCTTCGAGTTGCCAACGTTCGTTTGCGTGCTGTTTATCGGGGTGATCCTGAGCAACGGTCTGGCGCAGATGGGCTTCTACCGCGTCTTTGAACGCGCGGTGTCCGTGCTGGGTAACGTCAGTCTGTCGCTGTTCCTGGCGATGGCGCTGATGAGCCTCAAGCTGTGGGAGCTGGCGTCGCTGGCGCTGCCGATGGTGGCGATTCTGGCGGTTCAGGCCGTGTTTATGGCGCTGTATGCCATCTTTGTCACCTGGCGCATGATGGGCAAAAACTATGATGCGGCGGTACTGGCAGCGGGTCACTGTGGGTTTGGGCTGGGGGCAACGCCTACGGCCATCGCCAACATGCAGGCGATCACTGAACGATTCGGCCCGTCACACATGGCGTTTCTGGTGGTCCCGATGGTTGGCGCGTTCTTCATTGATATCGTCAACGCGCTGGTCATTAAGCTGTACCTGATGCTGCCGATGTTTGGCTGATCGTCAGGCGTTGGAATACCGTTCGGTTTCCGGCATCCAGCGCTCGATTAACGCTGCCGCCTGTTCGGGGTAGCGTTCATGAATATAGCGCGCCAGGCGCTGAACCTCGGGGATCATGGCCTGATCGCGCAGCAAATCTGCCACTTTAAACTCGGCATTACCCGTCTGACGCGTGCCCAGCAGTTCGCCCGGGCCGCGGATCTCCAGATCTTTTTGCGCAATCACGAAGCCGTCGTTGCTGTCGCGTAATACCTGCAAACGCATCTGCGCGGTTTTCGACAGCGGTGCTTTGTAGAGCAGGACGCAGTGGGAGGCGATCGCGCCACGCCCCACGCGGCCCCGCAGCTGGTGGAGCTGCGCCAGGCCCAGACGCTCCGGGTTCTCGATAATCATCAGGCTGGAGTTTGGCACGTCCACACCTACCTCGATGACCGTTGTCGCAACAAGTAAATGCAGCTCGCCCTGCTTGAACGACTGCATTACCGCCTGTTTCTCGGCGGGCTTCATGCGGCCGTGAACAAGACCGACGTTCAGCTCCGGCAGGGCGAGCTTTAGCTCTTCCCACGTGGCTTCGGCAGCCTGCGCTTCCAGAAGCTCAGACTCTTCAATCAGGGTGCAGACCCAGTACGCCTGACGGCCTTCCTGGGTGCAGGCGTTGCGCACCCGGTCAATGATGTCGCTGCGGCGCGTGCCCGGTATGGCGACCGTGGTCACCGGCGTACGGCCCGGCGGCAGTTCATCGATGGTGGAGGTATCCAGATCGGCGTAGGCCGTCATTGCCAGGGTGCGCGGGATAGGCGTGGCGGTCATGATCAGCTGATGCGGGTGGAAGCCCTGCTGCAAACCTTTCTCCCACAGCGCCAGACGCTGATGCACGCCAAAGCGGTGTTGCTCGTCGATAATGACCAGCGCCAAGCCGTTGAACTGCACCTGTTCCTGGAAAATGGCGTGCGTACCGACAACCATCTGCACCTGCCCGCTGGCTATCGCCTCCTGCTGCGCAAGGCGCGCTTTGCCCTTCTGTTTCCCGGCCAGCCAGCCCACTTCGATGCCCAGCGGCGCGAACCAGCTGCGGAAATTACTGGCGTGCTGCTCGGCAAGCAGCTCAGTCGGTGCCATCAGCGCCACCTGCCTGCCGTGGGCGATGGCGCGTAGCGCGGCCAGCGCTGCAACCAGCGTTTTACCGGAACCCACGTCGCCCTGCACCAGGCGCATCATCGGCACGTCGAGCGCCATATCGCGTTCAATCTCGGTGGTAACCCGCGCCTGTGCGCCGGTGGGTTTAAACGGGAGTGAGGCCAGCAGCTTATCTTTGAGTTCATCACGCTGGCCTAAAGGCTGAGCGTGGAAACGCTGCGCACCGGCGCGCAGTGCCAGCATGCTCAGGTTATGAGCCAGTAGCTCCTCAAGGATAAGACGCCGCTGCGCGGGGTGTTTACCGCTTTCTAAGTCTATGAGCTGAAGCGTCGGCGGCGGACGGTGCAGGGTGCGCAGCGCTTCCGGCAGGCTCATCATGCCTTGCGCCAGCTCCGGGGGCAGCAGCTCGGAAATGGCGCAGGTATCGAGCAGCTCCAGCGCCTGATCGGTGAGCTTGCGCAACGTTGCCTGCTTAACGCCCTCGGTGGTCGGATAGACCGGCGTGAGCGTCTCCTGCAGCTCTGGCGAGCTGAGATCGCCCTGTATGCGGTATTCCGGGTGGATCATCTCCGCACCGTATTTACCACGTTTGGCTTCACCGTACGCGAGCACGCGTCGGCCTGCGGCAAGGCTGTTTTTCATCGCCGCGCTGAAGTTGAAAAAGCGCATGGTGAGAATGCCGGTCCCGTCGCTGATCTGACAGGTCATCATCCTGCGTCCACCAAAGGTGATATTGCAGTTCAGCACTTCGCCTTCAACGGTGGCGTAAATCGCGGGCAGCAGATCGCCAATTTTATAAAGCTGGGTACGATCTTCGTAACGCAGGGGGAGGTGGAGCAGGAGATCCTGCACGGTGTGCAGGCCAATCTTCGCCAGTTTGCTGCTTTGTGCCGCGCCCACGCCCGTCAGGCTGTTGAGCGGGATGGCGTCCAGCAGGCGGCCTTTCATGGTTTACCCGGCGTACTGCATGGTAGACCACCACTCGGCATCGGCTTCAATTTCGCCCTGCGCGTTGACGTGGGGGTAAGGCAATTTTTTCTGCTTCGCAACGCGAGCCAGCACCGGATAGCCACCTTCAAACAGCAGGCGCTGCTGTTCATCTTCCGGCAGCATGCTGTTGCTGCGCTCGTACATGCCGGCGTTTTGACGCTGGCGCTGTGCCTCATACAGAATAAGCGCAGAGGCGACCGACACGTTCAGTGACTGGACCATGCCGATCATCGGGATGATGATGTCCCGATCTGCCAAATCCAGCGCTTCCTGGGTGATCCCCGTTTTCTCCTGACCCATCAAAATGCAGGTCGGGCGGGTGTAGTCGATCTCACGGAAATCTACGGCTTTGTCGGAGAGGTTGGTTGCCAGAACCTGCATGCCGCGCCCCTTCAGGTGCGAGACCGCTTCACCAATGGTCTGGTGAGTTTTCACGGATACCCAGCTGTTACTGCCTGCGGCAGTCGAGGCCATGGTGCGCATGCGTGCGCCCGGCCAGACGGCGTGTACTTCATGTACGCCGACGGCATCTGCGGTGCGAACGATAGCAGAGACGTTATGAGGTTTATGGACCTGCTCCATGCAGACAGTCAGATCAGGCTGACGCCTGGCGAGCATTTCGCAGATTCGCTCGTAACGTTTTGAATTCATAATGCTAGTTTCGGTTACGGGTGACTTTAATGACGTCCGGCATTACGCGGATCTTGCGCATAATATTCGCCAGATGCACGCGGTCACGGGCGGTCAGGCGAATAAAGGCGCTGTAAACGCGGCCGTCTTTCTCTTCCGTATTCAGGCTCTGAATATTGGACGAGGCCGTGTTGATCGCTGCCGTCAGGTTTGCCAGTGCGCCCTGGTGGTTGAACATATCCACCTTGATTTCGGTAATAAATTCCTGCGCCGTCTCTTTATCCCACTCGACCGCCATGAACTTCTCTGGCTCTTTCTGGTAGCCACGGATGTTACGGCAGGATTCGTGGTGGATCACCAGCCCTTTACCCGGGCTGACGTGCGCAATAATTGGGTCGCCAGGGATCGGACGGCAGCATTTGGCGAAGGTGATCAGCACCCCGTCAGCGCCTTTGATCGGCAGATGGCCATGATTTTGCGCGGTGGCAGGAACGGCTGTCGTTTCGCCTTGTTGCAGGTTCTTGGCCACCACCACGCTCATGGCGTTGCCGAGGCCGATCTCTGCCAGCAGGTCATCCAGCGAGGCGAGCTTCATGCGCTCCAGCTCATGCTGAATATTCTCTGGCGGGATCTCAGCCAGCTTGCGGCTGCCACCCAGGGCGTGGTTAAGCAGACGACGCCCCAGGCTGACGGAGTCGTCGCGCTTGAGGTTTTTCAGCAGCTGGCGGATTTTCGCACGCGCTTTAGAGCTCACGACAAAGTTCAGCCAGGCTGCGTTAGGACGGGCGCCCGGCGCGGTGATGATCTCTACCGTTTGCCCGCTGAAGAGCGGCTGAGACAGCGGATAAGGCTGTCTGTCGACGCGGGCACCCACGCAGGCATGGCCGATATCGGTATGCACGGCGTAAGCGAAGTCCACCGGTGTCGCACCCGCAGGCAGTTCGACAATGCGCCCTTCAGGTGTGAAAACGTAAATCTCATCCGGGAAGAGATCGGATTTAACGCTCTCGATAAATTCAAACGAGCTGCCTGCGCTTTGCTGTAGCTCCAGCAGGCTCTGCATCCAGCGCTGAGCGCGGATTTGCGCGGTAGTGCTGCTTTCGCCACCGTGCTCTTTATAAGCCCAGTGTGCCGCGACGCCCATCTCCGCCATCTGATCCATGTCTTCGGTACGAATTTGCACCTCAACCGGAACGCCGTGCGGGCCAATCATCGAGGTGTGCAAAGACTGGTATCCGTTCGCTTTTGGAATGGCGATGTAATCTTTGACGCGCCCCGGACGTGGCTTGTACAGGCTATGCATCTGCCCCAGCACGCGGTAGCAGGTGTCCGAGTCGTGGACGATTACGCGGAATGCGTAAATATCCATGATCGAGTGAAAACGCTGCTCTTTGAGCACCATTTTGCAGTAGATAGAGTACAAATGTTTTTCGCGACCGCTGACGCGGCACGGAATGCCGGCTTCCTGCAAGCGCCCTTCGATTTCAGAGAGGATTTTTTGAATCATCTCTTTACGGTTGCCTCGTGCGGCTTTCACCACCTCTTTAATCACGCGATAGCGGTTTGGGTATAACGCTTCAAAACCCAGCTCTTCCAGCTCGGTTTTAATGTGGTGAATACCTAAACGGTGCGCCAGCGGACTGTAGATTTCGAGGGTTTCACGGGCGATGCGGCGACGTTTATCCGGGCGAAGTGAGCCCAGCGTGCGCATGTTGTGGGTACGGTCAGCGAGCTTGATGAGAATGACGCGGATATCCTGCACCATCGCCATGATCATCTTGCGAAAGTTTTCGGCTTGCGCCTCTTTCTTGTCGCGGAATTTCAGCTTATCAAGCTTAGAGACCCCCTCCACCAGCTCGGCAACGCTTTTGCCAAACAGCTGTTCCATATCCTGGTATGTGGCAGGGGTATCTTCGATCACGTCATGCAGCAGGGCGGCCATCAGCGTTTCGTAGTCGAGTTTCATCTCGGCCAGAATGCAGGCCACCGCCACCGGGTGCGTGATGTAGGGTTCACCGCTTGAACGTGTCTGGCCCTCGTGAGCGTCACGTGCAACGAGATACGCCTGCTGAAGACGCTTAATCTGGTCTTCAGGCAGGTAGGTTTGAATCAGTTGATTCAGGCTTTCAAACAGATACAAGGGCGACCCGCAGGTTTAATTAACGACGACCTTCAGCAATGGCGGTTACGGCCTGCAGTTCTGCGGCTTCCTGCTCTTGCTGCTCCTGGCGCTCACGCACGTCGAGGATCTGGTTGTTGATCAGACCTTCTTCGATTTCGCGAAGTGCAATAACGGTGGTTTTATCGTTTTCTTCCGGTACCAGCGGATCTTTACCGCCTACCTGCATCTGACGAGCGCGACGCGCGGCGACCAGTACCAGGTCAAAACGGTTACCAATTTTCTCTACAGCGTCCTGAACAGTTACGCGTGCCATACTTAAAATGCTCCACAGGTGAAGAAATGACTGGGCATGATACTGAAAGTGGGTTCAGTCTGCCAACAGTTTGGTGATTAATGCGTCATGTCGCTGCTTCTGGCGGCTCATACGCAGACGTTCTGCGCGAAGGATAGTTTTGAGATCGCTCAGCGCGGCATCAAAATCATCATTCACAATAAGGTAATCATATTCCGCGTAATGACTCATTTCTGCAACAGCCTGTGCCATACGCTTCGCGATAACTTCTTCGCTGTCCTGACCGCGGCCACGCAGGCGGCGATCCAGTTCATCTTTCGATGGCGGTAAAATAAAGATACTGCGCGAATCAGGCATTTTCTTACGAATTTGCTGCGCGCCCTGCCAGTCGATATCCAGGAACACGTTCACGCCCGTAGCCAGAACCTGCTCAATGGTTTCACGCGAGGTTCCGTAGTAGTTACCGAAAACTTCCGCGTGTTCAAGAAACGCGTCTCTGGCAATCATCGCTCTGAATTCGTCGTGATTTACAAAGAAATAGTGTTCACCGTGCACCTCACCCGGACGCGGTGCCCGCGTGGTGTGAGAAACAGAAACCTGTGTATCGTACAGCGGTTGGGTTTTTAACAGTGCCTGAATAAGGCTGGATTTACCCGCGCCACTAGGGGCAGAAACAATATAAAGCGTGCCTTGAGCCATGAGAGTCTTTTGTATGTGTTAGCGAAGAAGTCCTACATACGGGCTTATTATACACGTCGCCGCTGTGTGACGTAGCCTTTGTCACACTTTTTCCCCTGGATTATTGATTTTTGCGTGCCGTTTTCAGGTTTTATCTGCGTTTTGCAGCAATAAAAATAAACGCTGGATAACGCCTCGCAAAGCGTAACGTTGCCATTCGCGTAGTTTTCAACGCCGGGTTATACCTCCTCCAACGCAAAGGAGGGGTAATGATGTGGCGATGGATAAGCGGGTTAGCGCTGTTGTGGTGTGGCACCGGGTCAGCGGTGTGCCCGGTATGGTCGCAGGCAAAAGCAGAGAAGGAAATTGCAGCGTTGAGCGCGCAGATCAAACGCTGGGACGATGCTTACTGGAAGCAGGGAAAAAGTGACGTTGATGACGGCGTGTACGACCAGCTTAACGCGCGGTTGAATCAGTGGCAGCACTGTTTTGGTCATGCCTCTGCCGGGGAGAAGCTGCCCCCTCTTACGGGCAGTGTGAAACACCCGGTTGCGCATACGGGCGTGCATAAGGTTGCCGGTAAGGCTGAGCTCGGCCGGTGGATGCAAGCCCGGCAGCATCTCTGGATGCAGCCCAAGGTGGATGGCGTGGCTGTGACGCTGGTGTACCAGAGCGGGAAGCTTGCCCGGGCCATTAGCCGTGGCAACGGTGTAAAAGGCGAAGACTGGACGGCGCAGGTTCGCTCGATCCCCTCTGTTCCGCAAAACCTGTCCGGCCCCCTGGCAAACAGCGTCTTACAGGGCGAACTGTTCTGGATCCGTGAAAACCACATCCAGCGTCAGATGGGGGGAATGAACATGCGGGCAAAAGTGGCGGGCGCCATGATGCGTCAAAACGATAGCGCGCTGCTCAGACAAATAGGCGTGTTTATCTGGGCCTGGCCGGATGGACCGAAAGAGATGCAGGCCTCTCTGGATGCGTTGTCAAAAGCCGGGTTCGCCCTGACGGCGCGTTATACGCTGCCCGCCGCGTCTGTGGATGCGGTCGAAGCGCAGCGTTCAGCATGGCATACAGCAGCACTGCCCTTTGCCACGGACGGCATTGTGGTGCGCTCAGCGGATGAACCCGCGGGCGACGGTTGGTTGCCCGGTGAAGGGCGCTGGGTTGTCGCATGGAAATATACGCCTGTCGCTCAGGTTGCTGAGGTGCGAGGGATACAGTTTGGCGTCGGGCGAACGGGTAAGGTGTCCGTGGTAGCCGAGCTGGATCCGGTAAAGCTTGATGATAAACAGGTGCGGCGGGTGAGCCTGGGGTCGGTTGCCCGCTGGCAGCGGCTGGACGTTGTTCCCGGCGATCAGGTTCTGATAAGCCTTGCCGGACAGGGGATCCCCCGGTTCGATCGGGTTGTCTGGCGGGGAGCGGACAGGAAAAAACCGGAACCTCCGGCCCCGCAGTACCATTCACTGACCTGTTTTTATGCCTCACCGGCGTGTATGGAGCAGTTCTTTGCCCGGCTGACGTGGCTTAGCTCGAAGCAGGGGCTGGGGATCGAGGGGTTAGGCGAGGCGGGCTGGCGGACGCTTCATCAGACGCATCGTTTCGAGCATATTTTTTCGTGGTTAACACTGACGCAGGAACAGCTACAGTCCACGCCGGGCTTTTCCGCCGGGCGCGGGCTATCGCTCTGGCATCGTTTTAATCGGGTGCGCAAACAACCCTTTATTCGCTGGGTCACAGCGATGGGGATCCCGCTGACAAAAGCCACGCTGAATGCGGTTGGGGCGGCGTCGTGGCAGGCGCTTAATCAGCGGAGCACCGCTGACTGGCAGGCTTTGCCGGGAACAGGTGAAGAGAAGGCGCAGCAGATCGTGAGCTGGCTGCATGCGCCTCCCGTTGACGGTCTGGCAAGGTGGCTGGCTGAGCAGCACATTAACGGGTTCTGAATTTAATGCGCGTTGTGCTTGTAGTGAAAAACGGGCAGGCCGAGCTTCAGGCGCAACGCGAGCATACGCGCGGTAAACCCAAACAGCAGCGTGGAGATAACCACCACGTCGTGATTGGTTACATAGTGCTGTAAGGCAACATAGAGCACCGCGGCGGCAAAGGAGATGCCAGCATACAGCTCCTTCTGAAAGACCAGAGGAATGCGTTTGCAGAACATATCGCGCAGCACGCCGCCAAACACGCCCGTTATTACGGCTGCGATGGTGGCGATCACCGGGCCTTCCCCCATATCGAGCGCGATTTGCGCGCCAATAATAGAAAAGACGATAAGCCCAAGCGCATCCAGCACCAGGAACAGGCGGCGCAGGTGAGGCATGACGGGTGCCACGATGGTGGTCAATACGGCGGCAGTCGCGACGATAATGACGTATTCAGGGTTTTTGACCCAGCCGAGCGGATAATGACCAAGCAGGATATCGCGCACGGACCCGCCGCCCAGCGCGGTGGCAGTGGCAATAATGATCACGCCGAAGGTATCCATACGGCGACGTCCGGCGGCGAGCGCGCCGGTCATGGCTTCTGCGGTAATGCCAATAAGATAAAGAACGTGAAGCAGCATAAAACCTCCGGTATGAAGGCGTGGAGGTTAGCGATTTGTGCGTAAGATCACGATTGAAATTTTCTAAAGTGATTCATTTCGGATAAGAAATAATAATGAGCAGGTGTAATATTTTGTAAGTTTAATGCATTGTTTTTATTAGATAAATTATTGAGATTCATCTGGGTTGTTAGCAGCGCAAGGTTGGGTTTAACCTTAAAAAAGCTAAAGCGTGAAAGCAGTCCGTTGCAGCATTCTGCTGCGCAGGGTTTGGCGAGATCGTAACATGCTCAAGAAAAGCCCTGTAAGGGCACTTACTTTACCGACGATTATTCTTTATAACAAAATAGTCGATATTGCGTTTATAAAATAAATAAATGACAAAATTGAGCAACATTAAAAACAAATATTTAAATATTGATTTTGTGAATTATTTATAACGTTTTATTGCATTAAAAAAATGTTTTAGACAAAATATGCGCCCTTTTTGATTAAAAAACATCCTAATGGTTAAGTGTTTGATTAAATATCTTATTTTTGCAGCTGCACTAACGAGCACCAGTGTTTACGCGGTGAATTGCCAGCGTGCCGTTACTCCGCTCCAGAATACGGTCTGTAATAATGCTAATCTTCACTGGCTGGATGACACCATGACCAACGTCTACCGGGCGATGCTGGTCGCTCGCGATGCCGGTCGGGTGCATCAGGAGTTTGAGGAGTGGGAAAAATCGCTCGGTGAGTGCGCCTCGGACGACTGCATTGAGCGGGCCTACTATAGCGGAATCAGCCGGATAGCCGACGTGCCGTCTGGCTTCTCCTGGGAGGGGCGCTGGTGGAATACCAGTGCGGCCAACGTCAGCGGTGGGGTGATCCAGTTCAGCCATAGCGCGGACTGGTCCATCGTCGCCGATATACGCATCTGGGCGGGACTGAATAAAGATGAGTTCACCGCCGAAGCCCGAAAAATAAACGGCATGGTGCTGATCGATAATATGGTCGATAGCAAACATTGTAAGGTGCTATTTATTCCGCGAATTAGCGGCGCAATACAGGCCTACAGCAACGCGGACTGGGGCTGTCGCCTCTTAATGCCGAGCGGGGCATTTATCGATGGGCGCTACCTGAAGTCAGAGCAGGATCCGCGGCCGAAAGCGACGCTGCGTACCCTGGAAATCTTCCCAAATGCGGAGGTGGACGAACGTTTCCGCGCGCTGGTGGGTGACGATTATCAAAAATTCGTTGATACCGCTAATATCTATATTTATCAGGATGATATGGATAACGTTGGCGCAACGGTGGTATCAATGTGGGTCCGCGGTGCCGCGAATACCCGTACGGCAATCATTATGTACACCGCCCACGACATCTGGGCGGCGCGGATCGAACCGAACGGCAAAGGTAAGCTAACGTTTTCTTACTTCAGTACCCAGGGCAACGACGCCGTCAAAATGCCGCGTACCCTGGCGGAGTGGAAGCTGCGTTATTTGGCGCAATAAATCAGGCGAGGGTCCCCACCACGTTCAGATCGGCGTCGTCCGGCACTTCATTATAGGAAAGCACGTGTAGGCCGCTGGCAAACAATCTGCCGTAACGTGAAATGACCGGACGCAGCTGCGGGGTGACCAGCAGCAGCGGCGGCAGGCCTTTCGCTTTCATCTGCTCGTAAATCATCGGCATCGTATTTTGCAGCTGCGTCAGAATGTTTGGATCGACCGGGAAGCTGTCCAGCGCCACTTTTCCTGCCTGCTGAGCCTGGTTGAGCGCGCTCAACAGCATATTTTCCAGCTGGCTATCAATGGTGTAGGCCGCAAGCTGCGGACGATCGCCATTGATGCTGTGGACGATGGCGCGACGCAGCGCGTAACGCACGTCTGACGTAAGTAATATCGGATCTTTGGTAACCGCCGAGCTTTCAAGTAGCGTCGAGGCGATGGTGACAATATCCTTGAGCGACACCTGCTCCAGCAGCAGCTGGCGGTAAATGCGCAGCAGCTGACTATAGTTTAGCGCGGCGTTTAAATCTTCTGCCAGCTTCGGCGCCTGCTGTGCCAGGCGGGCATGCAGATGGGTGATGTCATCGTAATTAAACAGCTCCGGCAGATGTTCACGGGCAACTTTATTAATATGCGTAGCCACTACGCTTGCGCAGTCGACGACCTGGTAGCCCAGATTCAGCGCTTTAGCCTTCTGCTCCGGGTCAATCCATACAATTGCCATACCGTAGGCCGGATCGGTGTCCAGCACCCCATCGATTTCCCCATAAAGCTCTGTTCCGGGTATGGCCATCAGCTTTTCGGCGTTAACGTCCCCCATCGCCGTGCGGATGCCGTTAATGTGAATAGCGTACTGAGCAGGCTTGAGGCGGAAATTTTCGCGGATGCGGATTTCGGGCAAAAGCACGCCGCACAGTTCGGAGATCACCTGGCGAACCCCGCGCACGCGCAGCGACAGCGGGCTGCCTTTGGATTCATCGACCATGGAGACCAGCTTATAGCCGAGGTTCAGGCCAATCGGTTCCACGAGCGGAATACTGTCCCAGGTAATCGGCGGGTTGGCGTCGGGTGCCAGCGCGTCGCCAATCGCCTCCATATCCGTCTCTTTTGGCGCAGGCTGCACTGCTTTGCTTTGTCGCCAGGCGGCAAACAGCAGCAGCGCCGTAAAGCTCAGGAAGGCAACGTGGGGCATCCCCGGCACGATCGCAAGAATAAACATGACGAACGCGGCGGTGTAGAGCACCCTCGGTCTGGAGAGCAGCTGGCTTTTAATTTCATCGCTGATGTCGTTACCTTCACTGACGCGGGTAACGATGATGGCGGCAGCGGTTGCCAGCAGCAGCGACGGGATTTGGGCGACCAGGCCGTCACCAATCGTCAGCAGCACGTACTGGCGGAAGGCGTGGCTGGCGTCGAGATCGTATTTAAAGATACCGATACAGATACCGCCGATCACGTTGATGATCAGCACCATAATCCCGGCGATGGCGTCGCCGCGAACGAACTTCGACGCACCGTCCATCGCGCCGTAGAAGTCTGCTTCCTTCGCCACCTCCTGTCGACGGTTCCGTGCCTGCTGCTGATTGATAAGCCCGGCATTCATGTCGGCGTCAATCGCCATCTGTTTGCCCGGCAGCGCGTCCAGCGTAAAGCGCGCGGAGACTTCTGAAATACGTTCCGCCCCTTTGGTGACCACCACGAAGTTAATGATCATCAGGATGATAAATACGACGAAGCCGACGACGAAATCGCCGCCAATCACCACCTGGCCGAAGGCCTCGATCACCTTACCGGCCGCCCCCTCGCCCAGATGCCCGTTCAGCAACACGACGCGCGTCGACGCCACGTTCAGCGTCAGGCGCATCAGCGTGGTGATCAGCAGCAGGGTCGGGAAAACGGCAAAATCCAGTGGGCGCTGCATGTTTACCGCCACCAGCAGCACGATGACCGCCAGCACGATATTGAACGTAAACAGGATGTCCAGCATCAGCGGCGACAGCGGCAGGATAACCATCGCCAGCACGCAGAGAAGCAGGACAGGTACCGCGACTTGCCCCTTGCGGAGCACGCTCAGCACGTTGTGCAACTTACTGTTATCCATTGGATTTTAATACCTCTTGAGGAATATCTATTTGCCTGTTCAGGCGGGGTTTTTGCTCAACGCGGCCTTCGCGCCAGGATTTGAGCTGCATGACGTAGGTCAGCACGTGAGCGATGGCGCGAAACAGCTGCGCCGGAATTTGTTGATTCACCCGGGTGGTGTAGTACACCGCGCGCGCCAGCGGCGGGAACTCCACCACTTCGATGCTGTGACTGGCTCCCACCTCACGGATCCACAGCGCTACGTCATCAATCCCCTTAGCGACGATGTAGGGCGCTTCTGCCTTCTGCGGGTCGTACTTCAATGCCACCGCGTAGTGGGTCGGGTTAGTGATAATGACGTCGGCGGTGGGCACGGTGCGCGAAATCTGTCCCATTGCCATCTGGCGCTGTAGCTGGCGAATTCGCCCCTTAATCTGCGGGTTCCCGTCATTATTTTTGTACTCCTCTTTCACCTCTTGCTTAGTCATGCGCATTTTTTTGGTAAACATGAATTTGCTCAGGGGCACATCAAGCAGGGCGAAAATGACGATAACGGCGACAAAGTAGCTGACAACGTGATGGAAAATGGTGAATCCATAGCCAATTGCCTGGTTCAGATACAGCCGTTGCAGGTGCAGCAGCTCGCTCATCTGGCTATGAACCATGGTGTAAAGCACGGCCAGAATAGTCGCGCATTTCAGCAGCATTTTGCCGACTTCCGTGTAATGGCTGGCGGAAAACATACGCTTGACGCCGCTTATGGGGCTGAGTTTTTTAAAGTCCGGCTTGAGCTTCGCTGGCGTAAATAACCAGCCGCCCGGCACCAGGCTGGCGACGATGCAGGCCAGCGGAATGGGGGTTAGCGTGGCGATAAAACGCAGCAACACGCTCAGATTGAGCATCAGAAACTGGTTCAGAATGGTCGGGTTATCGAGGTCTTGCGCCATTGTGCCGGCGGCGGCGAATGACTCGCCGATGAGCTGGTGGTAATAAGGTAAAAACGCCGACAGAGTGAAAAAGGACGCCAGCAGGCCGACCGCCATCGTCAAATCTTTTGAGCGGGGAATGTCACCCTTTTCCCGCGCTTTGCGCAGCTTCCCGGGGGTAGGTTTTTCGCTCTTATCGCCGCCAGAGGCCATTACTGAACCCTTATGGCGTCAAGTTTCGCCAGAATTTCATTGGTCAGATTGAGGTAGTGATCCGGAATGTTGGTCACCAGCATTGAGATACACAGCAGCCCAAACAGCATGCTGATAGGGAAACCAAGGGAGAACAGGTTAAGCGTCGGCGACACCCGGTTGAGCAGGCCGAATCCGCCCTGGACGATCAGCATCACGAAGGTGGTTGGCAGCGCAATCAGCGTGGCGGAAGCCATAATCCAGCCCAGCCCCTGCACGACCAGCATCAGCGACGGCTGGTTAATGGCCTGCCCGATGGGCCAGTAGCTGAAGCCTTTGAACAGAATGGTGACCAGTAATAAATGGCCGTCCATAATGAAAAACAGCAGTCCGCAGAAGATATAGATAATTTGCGAGATAACCGTGGTGGAGCTGCCGTTAACGGGGTCGTTCATCATCGCCATCCCGAGCCCCATATTCATCGACAGAATATGCCCCGCCGTCTGTAGCGCGACGAATACCAGCTGCAGCCCCGTGGCGAAGAGAAATCCCCACAGCAGCTGTTCGCCAATCAGCAGTATGCTGCGCATGGATAGCAGTTCGTTAAGCACCACGTTATGGTGCAGCATAGGCGTAATGATGATGGCCAGCGCCAGCGCGGTCCCGATTTTGATGCGTCGTGAAAAGACGCGGTTATCGAGTACCGGCGCAAATTGTAAAAAGGCGAGAATGCGGAAGAAGGGCAGAACCAGCGCCATTATCGGCGTCAACAGCGCCTGAATATCGATTCCCATTACGCGTTAACCCACCAGCGCCGCCGCCTGATGAAAAATCTGGACGGTATAATCCACCAGCTGGGTCAGCATCCATTTCCCGGCAAAAATCAGTACGCCCAGCGTCACGACCAGCCGCGGCAGGAAGCTCAGCGTTTGTTCGTTAATCTGGGTCGTGGCCTGAAAAATACTGACGCACAGGCCGACAATCAGGCTGGGAATAATCGCCACGGCGGAGATCACCAGCACCAGGTGGATGCCGGAGGCCATGATGTCGCCCGCCGTGTCCATGTTCATCATCGCTACAGCCCCTGCACGCTGGAGGTGAGCGTGCCTACGATAAGCGTCCAGCCGTCGCACAGCACGAACAGCATCAGCTTAAACGGCAGCGAGACGATAAGCGGCGACAGCATCATCATCCCCATCGCCATCAGGATACTGGCGACGATCAGGTCGATAACCAGGAAAGGGATGTAGATCATAAAGCCGATCTGGAAGGCCGTTTTAAGCTCGCTCAGCAGATAGGCCGGGGTGACGATGGTCAAATCCTGCTCGCGGGCATCGCCTTCAACCCCGGCGATGGTCATGATCTGCGCCATCGCTTTGGTATTAGTTTGTGCCAGCATGTACTTCTTCAGCGGCGCTTCGGCGTTAACCAGCGCCTGCTTAAGGGTGATCTGGTCATTCTGGAACGGCTCGACGGCATCGGCGTAAATCGTGGTCCATACCGGACGCATCACCAGCAGCGTCAGGGCCAGCGCAATGCCGGTAAGGATCTTGTTGGGCGGACTCTGCTGCAGGCCCAGCGCCTGACGCAGGATCGCCAGCACGATGATAAAGCGGGTAAAGCAGGTCATCATCAGCACCATGATCGGCAGCAGGCCGAGCAGGGTCATCAGAATGAGGATTTCAATTTTGACATTGTAATCCTGTCCTGCGCCGTTCGGCGTAGTGCTAAACAGCGTGATATCGCCATTAGCCGCCAGAGCGGGTGGAGCAAACAGCAGGCCAGCCACCAGCAGCAGCGTCAAGCCATTGCGGTAAAACGTGCGGTTCATCGGGTGAGCTCGCCCAGTTCTTTTGCATTGAACTCGATAATGCGCAGGCCGTATTTGTCATTCAGGACCACCACTTCCGCTTTGCCGAAGGCAATGCCGTTCACTTTAATATCCAGCGGCTCACCGGCCATTTTGTCCAGCTCGATCACGGAATCGCTATTCACCGACATCAGTTCAGCCAGCGAGATATCCACGGAGGATACTTCCAGGGTAAGCGTGACCGGAATGCGGCTGAACAGCGCCATGCGGCGTTCGTCGGTTTGTGGCGCATGGCGGATTTCAGGCTGAATATCAAGGCGGATATTGCCTTCAACGGTCTCTTCCTGCGGCATATCGCTCAGGTTCAGGTCGTCCAGGTCCAGAGACTGGCTCAGCTCATGTTGCAAATCACTCATAGTGCTTCTCGGTTGTCTTGTCATGGATATCGCATAAGAAAAGCTTGCTGCGATCTTCGGCGATTGCGGCTTCAAAAATCTGTTCTTTACCGATAAAAACCGGCACCGGTTCGTTAATTGCGATCGGAATAATGTCCCCGGGTTTGATGTCGGCAATCTGCGCGACGGTCAGGTTCAGGCTGGCGAGGCGGCCGGTCAGCTTCAGCGGCAGGCTGTCGAACAGGCGTTCGATCTGGGCCGGGCTTAGGGTCACGCTTTTCTCAGTGGCCCGCGCGTGAAGATCCGGCGTGCGCAGCGTGGCGAGCATCTGATCGACGTGATGATTGTCCAGCAGGACGGTAAAACTGCCGTGGCTATAGCCGGCCAGAGTAAAGGTGATGCCCCAGGTCCACTGATTAATGACGGCGGAATAATCCACTTTGATATCCAGATCTTCGCCAAAGGTTTCTTTGCAGATAATCAGCGACGTGAGCTCTTGCCCCAGCTTACTTTTAAGGCGTTCTTCCGTTTTGGTTATCGGTAATGACTCATCGGGCGCTATCTGATTGGTATCTTTACTCAGGCCGTAATAATCATGAAGCACGTTAAGTAATAAAATACGGTCAATAACAAAACCGATATTCCCGTAAGGCGTAGAGAATATCTGTGCATTCTTATAATGCTTATCAATGACAAAGGTCATTGATTCAAGCGCGGCATTAACCCGTAGTTTTTTCAGAAAGTAAATACTCAGGCGTGCATCAAGAATATCAAAGCTATCATTCATTAACTTAGGTAGCTTATGCCATGGTCGGCCGAGTTTACTCACATCAAGCTTTACCAGATCAGGAAGGTTATTCTGCTGGTGGATTCTGATTCGTTCTGAAGCAGGGTACATGTTTATTCCGCTTTGATAACAATTCCTGGTATGACCATAACGTAAGGGTGAAGACCTGTATGACCCATCACGAAAATTTCTTCTGCCAGCATTTGAGTTTTGAAATCGTTGTGACGCTTATCACTGACACCAAAGGCGCGTTGCCTGTCGAAAACCCATATGCCTTTTTATTCAGGCTGAGAATTAGACCTTTCTCTTCATTTTATTGCAAGAGTGCGTGGTTTATTAATCCATTATTTTTCCGGTTGAAAGTAGATTAATGTTATTCGTAACTACATGAATTTAAATGGTTAATTTTTTAATATGCATTAAAGATAAGACAATTCTTAGGTGGTGCGTATACTAGGCAACATATTTTCCAGGAAGATTCCTTTCCTCGGGATAATAAATCTAAGTTCTAATCTTTTTTAACATTGTTTAAACGTTTTAATTATCCATCCAGCAATGGAAGGACAATTGTGGATGTTAATAAAGGCGTGGCGAATTCTTGTTTTTAAGTTCTTTTAATGGTACTCCAGCATGAACATTATCATTGAACGTGAAGACCGTAATGGAGAGGGGTTTATTGCCGTTTCCCCTGCCAGTGTGGGTGTGATGTCATTAGCCCGCCGCGTTGCTAAATATAATGTGTCAGTCTTGGTCACCGGCGAGACGGGAACAGGTAAAGAGTGCGTCGCCAAATATATTCATGAGCATGCCTGCGCCAATGGTGCGCCATATGTTGGCGTTAATTGTGCCGCGATCCCGGAAAGCATGCTGGAAGCCATTTTATTCGGCTATGAAAAAGGGGCATTTACCGGGGCGGTCGCCAGCGTGGCCGGAAAGTTCGAGCAGGCTAATGGCGGAACGCTGCTGCTGGATGAAATTGGCGATATGCCTTTATCACTACAGGCAAAGTTATTACGCGTATTGCAGGAGCAGGAAGTTGAACGTCTGGGAAGCCATAAGCGTATTCCTCTCGATATTCGTCTGATTGCCTCCACCAATAAAGATCTGCAACAGGAAATCGCCGAAGGCCGTTTTCGTCAGGATCTGTTTTACCGTATTTCGGTCGTGCCGATCCATATTACGCCGCTGCGCGAACGCAAGCAGGATATTTTGCCGTTGGTTCAGCGTTTTATTACCAAATATCGCGCCTTCCACAAGGGCAATGTTCGTCTGAGCGACGATGCCCGCCACGCGCTGCTGAACTATGACTGGCCGGGCAATGTGCGTGAACTTGAGAACGTGATCCAGCGGGGCATGATCCTCGGCAACGGTGATGAAATCAAAGCCGCCGATCTCGGGCTGGTTGCGTGCGCACCCCTGCCGGCAAACCCGGCTGTCGGGGTGATGCCCGCCTATCGGGAGCAGGACAACAGCTCAGCCATACGCGACGTTAAGCTGCACGGCCGCATGGCGGAATATCAGTACATCATCGACCTGTTAAAACGCCACAAAGGCAACAAATCTAAAACGGCAGCGTTCCTTGGCATTACGCCTCGCGCGCTGCGTTATCGCCTTGCGTCCATGCGTGACGAAGGTATTGATATTGAATGTTATTCCTGAGGCCAGAAAGGAAAAAATCATGGACAAAATAGCTGCCGCAGGTATTAACAGCGCGCAACAGGCGCTTCTGGATCGTATGCAGCGCACGGCCTCGCTGGCCTCTTCCGGCGCGGTTAACCTTTCCCCCACGATAGCGCCGGCCGGCGACGCGTTTACCCGTACGGCGCCGGTCTCTTTCGCGCGCGTGCTGAACAGCGCTATCGATAACGTCGATGCATTGCAGCACAGCGCCAGCGCAAAGCAAACCGCAATCGATATGGGGCAAAGCGACGACTTAGCCGGCGCAATGATTGAGAGCCAGAAAGCCAGCGTGGCCTTTTCGGCCATGATGCAGGTGCGCAATAAGCTCAACAGCGCGCTGGACGAAGTGATGAACATCTCGCTGTAAGGTTTGTACCGTGTTAAACAAAATCAAAGCTCGTCTCCCCGCGCTCTCTCTGCCCTCCGGCACTAACGCACCTAAACTGCTGGCGATTGCCGGTGGCGCCGTGCTGGCGCTCGGGATCGTCGCCTCGCTGTGGAACCACAATCAGGGCTATGTAGCCCTGTACGGCGCGCAGGAACAGATCCCTGTTTCGCAGGTGGTGGAAGTGTTGGGTGCAGAAAACATTCCTTATCGCGTTAACCCCGATAACGGCCAGATCCTGGTCAGTGAAGGTAAGCTGCCGCAGGCGCGTATGGCGCTGGCGGCGAAAGGTATTAGCGCCGCGACGCCGGACGGCTACGAGCTGATGGATAAAGAAGAGATGCTCGGCAGCAGCCAGTTTATTCAGAACGTGCGCTATAAGCGCAGCCTGGAAGGCGAGCTGGCGAAGAGCATCATGGCGCTGGATCCGGTGGAACACGCCCGCGTGCATCTCGGCCTGAGCGAGTCCAGCTCGTTTGTTCTGACCAACAAGCCGAACAGCAGCGCGTCGGTGATCGTGCAGCTGCGCTACGGCAAACGGCTGGATGAACAGCAGGTGGCCTCGATTGTGCAGCTGGTCTCCGGCTCCGTGCCGGGCATGTCCGCAGGCAGCGTACGCGTGGTTGACCAGGCGGGTAACCTGCTCTCAGACGGTATTGAAGGCCCTGAGGGCAAACGTCCCGGCAACGAGGTTGTGCAGCACATCCGCGAGGATACCCGCAAGAACATCACCACGCTGCTGACCTCCCTGGTGGGCGAGGGGAACTTCCGCATCAGCGTTGCCCCGACCGTGGATTTGAGCCGCGTTGAAGAGACGCAGGAGCGGCTGGGCAAAGATCCGCGCGTGAGCGATGAGCAGATAAGCCACGAAAACAGCACCAACGAAATGGCGTTTGGTATCCCCGGCTCGCTAAGCAACCGTCCGGTGAACCAAAATCCACAGGCGGCAGCGGCTCAGGCCGCGGGTCAGGCAGCGCCTGCCGCGACGAATACGACGGAAACAACCACCCGCGATCCGCGTTCCCTGAGCAACCGTAGCCAGGAGCAGCGCAAGTATGCGTTCGACCGCGACATCCGCCATATCCGCTACCCCGGCTATAAGCTGGAGAAGCTGAGCGTGGCCGTGGCGTTGAACCAGAGCGCACCCGCGCTGGCTAAGATCACGCCCGAGCAGCTGACCTCAATTACCCGCCTGGTAGAAAGCGCCGCCGGGATCGATAAACAGCGCGGTGATGCGTTAACCCTGGACGTGCTGACCTTTACCCCTCCGGTCAGCCAGGACCCGGTAGTCGGGAAATGGTGGAAAGATCCGGATATGCAGTACTGGGCGCAGAACGGCGGTATTGGCCTGCTGCTTCTGCTGACGCTGCTGTTCGGCGTGCGGCCGCTGGCCCAGCGATTGGGACGCCGCGAGCGCGTGGTAAACGCGGTCGAGCAGGACGATTCAATGCTGCTGACAGACGATTCTCCTGCGTCGGAAAACGGGCTTTCCACGCTGTCGAAAGCGGGCTTTAACAATAATGACGATCTGCTGCCGCCGCAAAGCTCCGGCCTGGAAACCAAGGTGGAGTATCTCCAGGTTCTGGCCCAGAGCGAAACAGAGCGCGTGGCAGAAGTTCTGAAACAATGGATTAACAGCAATGACCGAAGCAACAGCAAACCGGACCAGTAACGCCAAAGGGCGTAGCCGCCTGGAGCAGGCGGCGATCTTGCTGATGAGCGTGGGCGAAGAGGCCGCTGCGCAGGTTATGCAGAAACTCACCCGTGAAGAGGTGGTTTTGCTGAGTGAAACCATGGCGCGTCTGCATGACGTGAAGGTGAGCCAGGCGCGTCAGGCGATGAACAATTTCTTTTCCGACTACAGCGAGCAGAGCGGCATCAACGGCGCGTCGCGCTCCTACCTGCGCAGCATTCTGGAAAAGGCGCTGGGGGGTGAAATTGCCCGCAGCGTCATTAACGGTATTTACGGCGATGAGATCCGCTACCGCATGGCGCGCCTGCAGTGGGTTGATATTCCCCAGCTGGCGGCGCTGATCGATCAGGAGCACCTGCAGCTGCAGGCGGTTTTCCTCGCTTTCCTGCCGCCAGACATCGCCGCCAGCGTGCTGAGCGTGCTGCCGCGCGAACGTCAGGATGAAATCATATACCGCGTTGCCCGGCTCGACGATGTTAACCGCGACGTAATCGACGAGCTCGATCGCCTGATCGATCGCGGTATCGCGGTGCTTTCGGAGCATGGTTCTAAGGTGGCGGGCATCAAGCACGCCGCCAATATCGTCAACCGTATTCCCAGCAACCAGCAGGAGCTGCTGGAGCTGCTGCGCGAGCGCGACGAAAGCGTGGTCGACGATTTGCAGGACGAAATGTACGAGTTCTTCATTCTCAGCCGCCAGACGCCAGCCACGCTGCAGCGCCTGATGGAAGAAGTGCCGATTGAAGAGTGGGCCGTGGCGCTGAAGGGCACCGAGCCGGTGCTGCGCCAGGCGATTTTCAACGTCATGCCGAAGCGTCAGGTGACCCTGCTGCAAAGCACCACCAGCCGCCTGGGCCCCGTGCCGGTCAGCCGTATTGAGCAGGTGCGAAAAGAGATTATGCAGACCCTGCGTCAGCTGGTGGAAGAGGGTGAGATTCAGGTGCAGCTCTTCGCCGAACAGACGGTGGAATAAACCATGTTCAAGAAAAGGAGTCCCGCGCTCGAGGCACTGACCTCCCGGCGTCAGGCGGTGGTTAAACCCCGGCTGCATAAATTCCCCCCGCTGCGCAAACGCCGGGCGACGCCGCACGCGGACGGCGAGAGCGAGGCGTCCGTCATGCAGGATCCCGGCGAGCATCAGCGGCAGAGCGAAGCCGGCTTCCGCGAAGGCATGAATCAGGGCTTTGCCCAGGGCATGGAAGAGGGCAAGCAGGAGGGCTACCAGGAAGGGGTGCGCCTCGGCTTCGACGAAGGGATGCGCAAAGGCCTGGCGGAAGGTAAGCAGCAGGCTCGCCAGCAGTTTCTGGAGGCGGCGGCGCCGTTTGAACGCCTCACCGCCGACGTGCAGCGTTTCCTCGAAAGCTATGAACAGCGCCGTCGTGAAGAGTTAATGCAGCTGGTGGAGAAAGTAACCCGCCAGGTGATCCGCTGCGAGCTGGCGCTGCACCCGACCCAGCTGCTAGCGCTGGTGGAAGAGGCGCTGACCAGCCTGCCGCAGCCGCCAGAGCAGATGCGCGTGGTGCTGAACAGCGAAGAGTTCCGCCGCATCAGCGAAGCGGAGCCGGAAAAAGCGCGTGAGTGGGGGCTGACCGCCGACCCGGCGCTGGAGCCAGGCGAATGCCGCGTGATCACCGAGACCACCGAAATGGATGTGGGCTGCCAGCATCGTCTCGACCAGTGCGTGGCGGTGCTGAAAGACAACCTGTTGCCGGACGCATCCCATGAGCAGCCTTGATTTCGAACAGGCGTTACGCTCCATCGAGGAGATTGACCTGGCACGCGTCGCGGGCCGTCTGGTGCGGGTGAACGGCATTCTGCTGGAGTGCGTGGGCTGTCGACTGGCGATAGGCCAGCTGTGCTACGTAGAAAGCGTTGAGCAAGAGATGATGGAAGCCCAGGTGGTGGGATTTGACCGTGAGGTTACCTACCTGATGCCGTTCAAACAGCCGTCCGGACTGATTGCCGGGGCGCGCGTCTTCCCTGCCGGTAAAAGCGAAGGGGTGATGGTGGGTGACCAGTGGCTTGGCCGCGTTGTTAACGGCCTCGGTGAACCGCTGGACGATAAGGGCAAGCTGACCGGTGACACGCTGCTGCCACAGCAACTGCCGCAGATCCACCCACTCCGACGGCAGCCGGTTGAAACACCGCTGGACGTGGGCGTGCGGGCGATCAACGGCCTGCTGACCGTTGGTAAAGGCCAGCGCGTAGGGCTTATGGCGGGCAGTGGGGTGGGCAAAAGCGTCCTGCTGGGGATGATCACCCGCTATACCCAGGCCGAAGTGGTGGTCGTGGGGCTGATTGGCGAGCGTGGACGTGAGGTTAAAGAATTTATTGAGAATTCGCTCCAGGCTGAAGGCCTGGCAAAGTCGGTGATCGTCGCCGCACCGGCGGATGAGTCGCCGCTGATGCGCATCAAGGCCACCGAGCTGTGCCATACCATCGCCAGTTACTATCGCGACAAGGGCAAAGATGTGCTGCTGCTGGTAGATTCCCTGACCCGCTACGCCATGGCCCAGCGCGAGATAGCCCTCTCGCTCGGCGAGCCGCCCGCAACGAAAGGGTATCCACCCTCCGCGTTCAGCATGATCCCCCGCCTGGTCGAAAGCGCCGGTAACAGCGGGAGTAACGGATCGATGACGGCGATTTATACCGTGCTGGCGGAGGGGGACGATCAGCAGGATCCCATCGTTGACTGCGCGCGCGCGGTGCTTGATGGACATATCGTGTTGTCGCGCCATCTGGCGGAGGCTGGGCACTATCCGGCCATCGACATCGGCCAGTCGATCAGCCGCTGCATGAGCCAGGTGACGACCCGTGAGCACCAGCTCGCCGCGCGTACCCTTAAGCAGCTGTACGCCGAATACCAGAATATTAAGCCGTTGATACCGCTGGGCGGCTATGTCGCGGGGGCCGATCCGCTGGCGGATAAAGCGGTACGCCTTTCTCCGGCCATCACGCATTTTTTACAGCAGGAAGTGCACGACGCGGCGTTGATTGACGCCACCGTAACGGATTTGTGTGCGCTGGCGCAGGCAGGATAACCGATGAGCAAACTCATTTCGACACTGGAACAGCTACAGCTGATGCGTACTCGCGCGGTTGATGACCTGACCGTAAAGCTGGCCTCGCAAAAACAGCTCTGCCAGCGCTTTGAGAAGAACATTGATGCATTGACCTCGCTGGCATCAGGCCTCGTCACGCAGAGCGCGAACAACGCCGTGCTGATGATCAACCAGTCAAAATATAAGCAAAATATTCAGCGGGTTATCGACTGGCAGAAGCAGGAGCAGGCGCTGGCTTCGCTGGAAGCGGCAAAGATTCAGGATAACCTGCTGGCCGAAGCAAAGCGGGAAAAAAGCCTTGCGATGGTGCTGGATGCCAAACGCAGCGACCAGCGGATGGCGTTAAGCCGACGCGATCAAAAAGTAACCGATTCTGTTTCTGTTCAGTGCTGGCTGCGCCAACGGCAGGCCGCCGCTCGCCAACGATAAATGTTATGACCACAACCTCTAAAAACACTCAGTCTTCCCTGATCTCAGCCCTGCTGGCTCGCCAGCAGCGTTCGCAGCCGCGGTCGACGCCGTTTGTCAGCGTTATCTGCCCGACCTACAACCGCCGCGAGTTTTTGCCCTATCTGCTCTATATCTGGCAGTACCAGGACTACCCGGCGGACAGGCGCGAACTGGTGATCCTCGACGATTCGCCGGCCAGCAACGCCGATCTCATCGATATGATGGTCGATCCGTCGCAGCCGAACGTACGGTATATCCACAGCCCGGAGCGGCTGACGCTGGGCAATAAACGTAACCGGCTCAACGCGCTGGCGAAGGGTGAATACATCATCTGTTTCGATGATGATGACTATTATGCGCCGGATAAGATTTCCCATCAGGTGGCGCAGATGCAGACCCACCGGGCGCTGTTTTCCGGCAGCGACCAAATTTATATCTGGTACAGCCATCTGGATAAAATCTATCTGACCCACTCCTTCGGGGCCCGCCACGCCCTGAACGGCACGTTCGGCTATCATCGTAACCTCCTGAAAAATCATCGTTATGATGATGAAGCGATGCAGGCGGAAGAGGTGGGATTCCTGAATAATTTCACCACGCCGGTGCAGCAGATTGACCCGAAGCGAACCATCCTCTGTATTTCGCACAGCAGCAATACCTACGACAAAGATTTCATTCTCGATAGCTCAACGCCGGTCGATCTTACGCTGGAGGACTTTGTCAGCGATCCCAACCTGCTGGCGCACTACCGCCGGCTTAGCACCGCGCCGCTCAATACGCGGGTGAACTGGTCGGTATTCGAGAAAATCGCCGTTCTGTATGACCCGCAGCAGGAAGCAACGCTGCCGACGCGATGTGAAGCGCTGCTGGCGCTGGGGGTGGAAGCCGGACAAATCTGGCCGGTGGCAAAAGTGCAGACGGGAACGCCGGAGGCCGCCGAACTGGCAACCCATATGCAGGTGCTGTCCCATGCCCAACAGCAGGGCTGGAAAAACGTGCTGCTGCTGGATGCCGGGCTGCGCTTTGTCAGAAAAGAGAATGCGATTCAGAACGTCAACAAACTGCTCGATGGCCTGGACCAGCTGGACTGGCAGGTGCTGCTGCTGGGTGGACGTTATGAAAACTTCACGCCAACCCGATCTTTAAAAGGAGTGGCGCGTATCTTTAATGCGGGCTGCGCGTGCGCCTGTGCGGTGAATGCCGATTACTACCCTGTGCTGCTGGATGCCTATCGTCAGGCGATGGAGCAGAGCGTCAGCATCGATCGCTGCTGGGCAGTATTAATGAGCAAAAACGCGCTGTGGCTGGGATTCAGCCCAAGCTTCGCCTTCCTGCAACACTACCCGGACCCCAAAAGCGGCGAGCCTGTTGACTGTACGCACTGGTTCTTCCGTAAACACCGTTAACCCGCGACAGCCCGAAAGAGAACGAACATGGAACTGACTGAACACTACCAACCTGAATTTGTGTCACGTTTTGATGCGCGCGAGACCGCGTGTGAATGCCCGGCCTGCCGGAACGGCGATGAGGGCTGGCCGCATATCAGCGTGAAGATGAAAAACCAGCAGCGTGAGAGCCTGGATATCGTTTGTGAAACGGCGGCCAAAGAGATGCTGTTCAATCCGGACGCGTTTATTTTGCATACCACGCAGAGGGCAGCGCAGGGCGAAGAGATGCTCTCTCCATGGAGCGAGACCCTCAATCAGCAGTGCGTTAACCTCGCCATTCATCCGGCGCTGGCGCTGGAAGTGAGTCTGTACAGCATTGGCGTGCTGCTCAGTAAAGCGCAGCAATATCGGGATAACGGTGAGTGCGACCCGGCACTGCTGGTAAATATGGGAGAACAGCTGTCCGCGCTGGCGGAGCAGGGGGTGTTAACGCAGCAATTCGCGATGCTGCCCCCGATTATTGAGAACCGCGTGGCCACGCTGAAAGAGATGGGCACCCTGCGCCTTAATCTCAACCTGCCGATGGTGGAGAAGATGGGTATGGCGCTGAAGCTGAGCGAGCTGTCGATCATGCAGCCTTCGCGCCTGGCGGAACGTCTGCAAACGCTGGAAGCGGTATGGGCGGATATCAACCTGTTTAACGAGCAGCCACACATCCTTCGCAATGTATTGATTTATCCGCTGTATAACGATGTGTTCCCTGGCGTGAACTGCAGCAACTATGGCGAAGCCCTGCTGGGGCTGGCGCGACAGTTCTTCCATCTCAAAATGCTGTGCGCCATGCGCGCCGAGCAGGGCGCGTTTGGTCAGGACGACGCGGCGCTGCTGATCGGTGCGCTACGCGGCTGGCAGCAGGAGAATCCATTTGCGACCGACGCGGCAAATACGGCGGATTACAGCCTGCTGTGCGGGCTGTCGCTGTTGTAAATTAAACAGCATTTCTTCTTACTTCCTAAAAAAGAAAAGGGAAGAGCAGTATAAGCACGTTATTGCAGGAAGCCCTCAGTATTTAAACTGAGGGCTAACGTCATGCATAGCGGGTATGACGTTTCAGAAGAGTCTGGTGACGCACGTACTCGCTGAGTTTTTCCATATGCAGAGCGTTGTATTTATTCAGCCAGATAAACGTGGGCGTATAATTCATCACCTCGATTGGGAAATAACCCCAGGGGGCGATCAGCGCTTCCAGCTCGCCTAATTCATCCAGCGTGGCGCACTCCAGCGCCAGCACAGGTTGAAAACGCTGTAGCGTTTCACAGGCACCTTTGAGGACGTTGAGCTCCATACCCTCAACATCAATTTTGATCAACGATACTGGCTGCTCCGGATGCGTCTGTTCCAGCAAACGGTCAAGGGGGGTAACGCGTACCTTAATACAGTTATCCTCATCTCCACCGTGGATTGACCAGGTGCCCATATTCTTCTGCTGCGTCATTCCTATTGCCAGTTCACCCTCCTGATTATCCAGGGCGATATGGAACAAACGAACAGAATCCTTCACATGATTCATCTCCATATTTACGCAGTGAATAAGGGCATTGACTTCAACCGGTTCAAACGCCCAGACCCTGGCCCCCATTATTTTGGAAAACCACAGGCTGTGGTTACCAATATTTGCGCCGATATCAAATACTAGCCCCTTACGATCCCAGAAAAAGCTGAGCGTTTGCAAAAATTCAGCTTCGTAAAAGCTACGATGCTTCTGGATTTGCTGAGGGATAAAATCTTGTTTTAAATGGAAAACAGAAATTGTTTCTTCCAGGAAAGTAAACGAAAAATTATCAAAATTTTCTTCATCGGCCAGCGTAAATAGCTGAGTGAGTTTTTCAGCGAGTGGCAAAGCCATTATTTTGTTCATAGTAATACCTGTGGAGCGGTGCGCAGGCAAATAAACCCTGTCGGCAACGCATGAGTCTTTGTCAGGATGTGTAATTTGAGCTGGCTAATCGCATCTGATGTTAACGTTTCGTCGGGCTGCAAAGCATAGACATAGCTGTAGCATGTGGGGCACTGGGCCGTAAGCTCCCGAACTATCGCTTGTGGATCGTATCGTTCATGTCGCAGTGTCGGCACTGAGAGGAAGCTGAGGTCGTGATCGGAGACCACCCAGGTGGTAAAAGCGCGATCCTGTTGCTTACCCAGCGCCAAAAACGCCGAATCCAGTTTTTCCAGTTGTTCGCCCATTGCGGGAATGACAATTGCCAGATTTTCCAGCCCACACAATTTTTCTCGCTGCTCATGGAGTTGGGCGATGATTTTTTTTGCCTGCCCGGACGATATTCCCGGAAAAAGCAAGCTGACCGGGTAACGCGCGATAATACGGGTGAAAATGCGATATTCGTAGGTTTGATCAACGGGTCCACCCATTCCCGTCAGGTTATTACCATGCAGGCGATACTGTACGTTATTCCGGGCCGTAAACAGTACGTTTGCGCTGCCTAATGCACGTGACCAGAATTCGTAGTCATGCGCGCGCAGAAAATTTTCGTCGTAGCCGCCAACGGTGTCATAGACCGTTTTTCTTACGCAGCAGCCAGGATTGGTAATCGGGCATCCCCATACAATTTGTGATAACAGATTCGCAGGAGGTAATGCCTGTTCGTTTCGGTAAAAGCGTTTCTGCGTGCTGCCAAACTGGCTGATACCACAGGAAATAATATCGGATGTTGGCCAGCGTCTGAGCAGCGCGTCATAGTGGCGCAGCGTTGAACGGTGCAGGATATCATCGCTGTCCAGCCAGACGATGAACTCACCTTGAGCGTGCTGTATACCCAGGTTGCGGGTATCCGGTGCGTTAGTGTGCGTTTTCGCGATCGCGCGAAGACGCGGGTCATCAAAAGTGTCAGCAATACATGCTAACGTGTCATCGCTGGAGCCGTCATCGACGACCAGGACGTCAAAATGCGGGTAGTCTACATTGAGCGCGGAGGCGATTGCCGATACGATCATTTCCTGCCGGTTGTAGCATGGAATGATAATGGTGAAACGGTACATTGGCGCGTCTGGCGTCCAGCGCTGTCGATATGCGCTGGCAACGCTTTGCTGATTGAGCAGCTCCACCGCCCGTTGTGCGTAAAAATCGGCAGACGCCGGCGGCGTTAGTAACTGTTCCACCGCTTCATCCAGGTTTGTAAAGCACCACTCTGCGGGGAGGTATTCTTGTAATCCGCCGGTTGCCGCAAAGACAACGGGTTTGACGCCCGCCAGCATCGCTTCAAAAATCGCCATCCCTTGAGATTCGATGTAACTCGTAGAGAGCAGATACGATTTGCGGCTATACCATTGCGCCATTTTATTGGCAGGGAGCGGACTTTCAATCCGGATGTATTTGGCCATTCCCGTCTGTTCCAGGATCTCTTTGAAGGATTCATAGAGACAGCGATCCTCCACGCGTCCAACGATCGCAAGGCGATAGCGTGTATCGCGTTTGATCAGCATTTGCATTACATGAATTAACTGAAAGAGATTTTTTGCCCCAACAAAGCGCGTAACGCAGCCAATTTGGAAGGGATCGCGTTTGGCCTTCGGCAGCGTGGCGACGGGCTGGTGATTGGTTAAATTGCCGATGACCGTTAAGAGCAAGGTAGGAGGGAGCTTATCGCCCAGTAGCGTAACAAATCGCCTTTTCATGGCCTCTGAAACGAAAATAACTTCGTCAAAAATATGCCAGTTGGCGTCTAAAAAAGCGTTATCGTACAACTCATAACGATGGATCCTGCAAACCATGCGGCAGGTTTTTTGCAAGCGGCTGGCGGCTATCGCCGCGCTATCTCCCCACTCAAACCAGGCAACATCGCAGTGTTGCAGCCAGCCTTGCAGCATTTCCACGGTTAACCCATTGAGCGATAGCGGCGTCACCAGATGGCCTTCCTGACGGGCAAGGTCGATCAGCGGATTGGCGAAGTGGTAATTGTCGGCAGTGGCGGTCATCACAATATGCTGGCGTGAACCTGGCAGTACGGTGAAATAGAAATCGTTGCCATTCGCGGACTGACATACGCACCGGTAACCTTTGCGGCCGAGCCAGTAAGCGGCCTGGGCAAACCGATCCTCATTGGCACCACAGAGAAGCAAATCGCTGCGCGCGGGCACCTTGTCCAGCCATGTCTTTAATAATTCCAGACTTTCTCTACCCGCCTGCACCAGAAGAAAATCAAACTGTTTCGCGAGTAGCGAATCGTTATGCTCAACGAATTCATCTACATGCTGGATACCTAAAATTTTCCGGACATCGCCGATGCATTCGGCTGGTGGATGGCCGAATTTTAGTAATGAATGAAAGGCTTTTGCATGGACTGCGACTAACTGGCGAAGCATGGTGGATGTTGGCATTCGAAATACTCAGAGGGAAATGCAAAATAAAAAAGCAGGGGCTTCACCCCTCCTGATACAACCAGTTCTCCGGCGTGCTGCTGTTCAGCAAATTCCCCAGGATCTCCTGCTGCATATTTATCAGCGTACCGTTGTAGTCGTTGGCGCGCTGACAGGCGGTAGCCTGCTGCTGGAGACCTTTCCAGAGGGCTGAAACGGTTGGCCGGTGAGTGGCGGGCAGGCGGGCGATCAGCGATTTTATGCCTTCGGCATTCGGAGTGATGCCCAGTTCGTTCAAAAGCTTATAGCGCTGTTGGCTATTTTTTGATAGCTGCTGGTAAATCGCCATCAGCTGCGCGTTGAGCGTTTCCAGCGCCGCGCTATCGCGGGCGACAATATGGCGGCGCTGTGTGTCGAGCAGGGCGGTCAGGGCGCTGTAGTGCTTGCGATCTTCCGCCATATCCTGAATCAGGGTTTTAACGCGCTGGGCGGCGTTGGTCATAATTACCTCTGGAAATACTTCTGCATCGCCTCGGCCAGCGAATCAATATTGATGCTGATTTTGCCGCTGCTAATGGCTTCCTTCATTTCGGCGACACGCGCCATGTCCACTTCTGGCAGCGTGCTTAACTGCGTCTGCGCATCGCCCAGGACCGGATCGATGGCGGCGCTGCGCATCACGCGGGTACCCTCCTGCGCCACGGTGCACGTTTGTTCCGCGCTGCTGGCTTTATTAATTGCAGTGGTCAGGTTGTACTGCGGTGCTGCTACTTTCATCGCTTTGCCCTTTTACCTATCGTCTGTTCTGGTTGCGTATGAACCTTGCCCTGCGGAAGTCCTGCTTCCTGTACCGTTATGTGTAAAGAGCGGCTATGGCGTGCGGTAACTTAAACAGGGAGGTAAGTTTTTTACCTGCCGCTGGCATACACCATATTCACCACGCCAACGTCGGCAACAATAGCGCTGACGATCCGTCCGCTGGTCTCGTTTTTGACCTTAATGATCTCGCCTTTGCGTCCCTTCTTCATGGCCTCACCCATCGTTCTGGCTTCCACGCCGTTTTGTCCGGCAATCATCAGCACGCGCTGGCCGCGCTCTACCAGCAGCGGCGCTTCCAGCTGTTGAAGCGTAATTGCCTGCCGATCCCGTATGCGGCGCCTGACGGTCATCCCGATGATGTCGTCTGGCTGGGTCAGATATTCACCGCGCATATTGCTGACGTTGAGCTTTTTAATGGCGATGCTGTCGGGAGTGATGACGTGACCGCGTTCCAGCGTGGCGCTGGCGACGATTGCCGGCAGGTAAATATCTGGCTTTACGGTAACCGGAATATCCCAGCCTCCGGGGCCCGCGCAGCGCACGTCAAAGCGCAGGCGATTGATGTCAAGGCGGTCCCCGCCGGGAAGAGAAACGGCCAGTTTTTCAGGGCATGCCGCGTACTGTGATACTTCACCAGGAATAAACAGATTCATTTTCGCCTGATAGTCAGGCCAGCGACGGCGCTTTGCCTCCTGGCGAATGAGATCCGACGCGTGGTGCTGGACGGTGGCAAAAACTTGCTTGCGGGCGCTGATGGCAGGGGCGACATCGGCCAGCGCGATAACTGAAAACGACAGCAGGAAAAACGCCATCAGAAAGCGGAAATACCGTTTCACCCTGACGCTTAAAAAAAGAGTAAAAACATTGTAAATCATAATCTTAAAACCTTGGCATGAAAGTTGCTATGAAAACGCAGAGCATGCAGGTTTAAGCATCACGAGGGTGTGAATTGTGAGTATTACTTTTGACAAAGCATTGGGCGTTCATCCACAGGCTGTAGCACTTCGACTTTCCCGAGCAGAGCTGCTTTCAGCCAATCTGGCAAACGTTGATACCCCTAACTTCCAGGCTAAAGATATTGATTTTGCCTCCGAGATGCAACGTTCACGGTCGAGTTTTTCCTTTTCGTCTGCCCCGCACGAGATGTATCGGGTGCCTTACCAACCGTCTTCCGACGGCAATACCGTTTCACTGAACGTCGAGCAGGCGGAGTTCGCGAAGAACACCCAGGACTATCAGATGAGCCTTGCCTTTTTAAACATGAAGTTCACTGGCCTTAAAAAGGCCATTGACGGTAAGTAACCCAACGCAGGTAACCACGAAATATGGCTTTTTCGGATATTTATCGCGTTTCGGGATCGGCGATGACGGCGCAAACCGTTCGTCTTAATACCATCGCCAGTAATCTCGCCAACGCAGAAACCGCCTCTGCTACCGAAGACGGCACCTATAAAGCGCGCCGTCCGGTATTTGCTGCGGTGTATAAAAATGACGAGTTGATGAACCATCAGGCCTTAACCGGTGCGCGCGTGCAGGTGATGGACGTCGTTGAGACCGGTAACGCGGTACAGCGCTATGAACCGCACAACCCGATGGCCAATCCCGACGGCTATGTCTACTACCCGGACGTCAACGTGGTGGAAGAGATGGCGGATATGATGTCGGCATCACGCGGTTTTGAAACCAACGTGGATGTGCTGAACAGTGTGAAAAGCATGCAGCAAAGCCTGCTGCGACTTGGAGAAGCATAAGCATGGATATGAACGTAGACGGCGCCTACGCCAAAAGCCGTTCCGGCAGTACAACGGACGGCATTGCCAGCAACCAGTCCGCTTCCGGCATGAACACCATGTTTATGCAGCTTCTGGTCGCGCAGATCCAGAACCAGGATCCGCTCAACCCTACCGACGGTACCGAGTACGTGAGCCAGCTGGCCCAGCTTACCCAGGTGCAATCAATGGAAACCATGTCGCAGCTGATGGCGAACAATTCCGTGCTGATGGACAACCTGCAAACGCTGACTACCGGCAACCTGGTGGGACAGCACGTGATGGTGCAGACCGATTCGGTGAACAGCGATGGCGAGAGCGTGCTTGACGGACGTCTGACGCTGGAGCACGCCGCCGGCGTGGTGACGGTGATTGCCAAAGATGCCGCCGGCATTGAACACAAAATTGAGCTGGGCAAGCAGGAAGCGGGACAGGTGGATTTCACCTTCGACCCGGAAGCGCTGGGGCTGAGCGAAGGCAAATACACCCTGAGCGTGGTGACCGATACCGGTGAAGAGAAAGTGCCGCTCGAAATGGGCGGGGTGGTAAACAACGTGCGCATTCCTCTCGACGGTAGCCCGACGGTACTCAATATCGACGGTCTTGGCGAGGTCGCCTACAACAACATCAGCCAGTTTGGCACTGCCTCCAGGAACAAAGCCTGAAGTGAATCAGGATATTAATTAAACAGGAACGATTATGAGCTTTAGTATTGCAACGTCCGGTCTGAATGCGATTACCGAGCAGCTGAGTGCTATCTCTAACAACATTGCCAACTCCGGTACCGTGGGGTTTAAATCCGGGCGTGCGGAGTTTTCCGCGCTGTACGCGGAAAGCCAGCCGCTGGGCGTGGGCGTAACTGCCGTTACCCAGAGCATTACCAAAGGGGGAAGTATTACTTCCACCGGTACCGCGCTGGATCTGGCCATCAACGGTAATGGCTTTTTTATGGTTCGCGATAGCGCAGGTACTACCGCCTATACCCGCGCGGGCTACTTCGGCACCGACAGCAACGGTCATCTTGTCAACAACAAGGGGATGTATCTTCAGGGTTATCCTGTCGATGCCAGCGGTACGCTCCAGGTGGGCACTATCGGCAACCTGACGATCAGCAGCGGTTCGATTCCGGCAAAAGCGACGGAAAGTATCGCTTTTACCGCCAACATGGACGCGCGCGCGGACGTTCCGGCCACTACGCCATTCAATCCTAAAGACAACACCTCCTATAACAACTCCTACACCACTCAGGTTTATGACTCGCTGGGCCGTGAGCACACCCTGAACCAGTACTTCGTGAAAACCGGCGAAAACGCCTGGGAAGTGCACTACTACATGGACGATACGCCGGTGACCAGCGGCGGTACGGAGCAGGTACAGAAGCTGACCTTCAACAGCCAGGGCGTGCTTACCGATCCGAGCGGAGCAGTCACGCTGACCGCAGATGTTGCGGGCGCTAATCCCATTACGCTTGACATGACCTACGGCGGCACCAGCCAGTATGGTTCTGATTTCTCCGTCAGCAAAAACAAAGGCGACGGCTATGCCTCCGGCGAACGCACGGGCCAGGCAATCGATCAGGACGGCTGCGTTTATGCCACCTTCTCTAACGGCGAGCGTTTGCTGCAGGGGCAGCTGGTGCTGGCGAACTTCGCTAATCCGAACGGCCTGTCCGCGCAGGACGGTACAACCTGGTCACAAACCGCCAGCTCTGGCGCGCCGCTGACCGGCACGCCGGGTACCGGCCTGCTGGGTTCTGTTGTTTCCGGGGCGCTGGAGTCGTCAAACGTCGATCTGACCGCCGAACTGGTCGGGCTGATGACCGCCCAGCGAAACTATCAGGCGAATACCAAGGTGATCAGCACCAACGACAGCATGATGACCTCGCTCTTCCAGGCGGTGTAATCGATGGATCGCCTACTGTTCACCGCCGTCAGCGGCGCCTCGCGAAACCTGACGCAGCAGGAAATCCACGCGAATAACCTGGCGAACGTTAATACCCAGGGGTTTCGTAGCGATCTCGACAAAGCGCTCACGCAGCAGATCGGCGGCGAGGGTTATGCCTCGCGTTATCTGGCGCAGCCCACTCAGGGCGGCGTCGATATGACGCCGGGAGCCATGCGCGAAACCGGGCGTGACCTGGATATTGCCGTGAAGGGCGACGGCCTGATTACGCTGCGCAGCGGCACTCGCGAGGTCTATACGCGTAACGGCCAAATCGACATCAACGCTGATGGCGAGCTGTCAGTCAGCGGCCTGCCGCTGGAGGGCGATAACGGCCCGATCGTGCTGCCGCCTTACTCCTCCCTCTCAATCGGCGAGGATGGGGTAATCACCATCGTGCCGGAGGACGGCGACATCGCCGCCCCGATGGATATTGACCGCGTGAAGCTGGTGAATATCCCCGCCAGCGAGCTTAGCAAAAACGAAGCCGGTTTCTTGATCACCAGCGCGGCGTTTAATCCGCGTGACGAAGAGGTGAAGGTGGCCGCCGGACATCTTGAATCCGCCAACGTGTCGGCCATCAACGAAATGGTCTCCAGCATTGCGCTCAATCGCCAGTTTGAAGCGCAGATCAAGATGATGAAAGCCGCTGAAGATCTCGCAAACGCCGGTAACCGCCTGATTCGCGGCACCTGACAACACATTTGAGGAATACTGATGAATCCCGCTTTATGGATCAGTAAAACTGGGCTAGCGGCGCAGGACGCCAAAATGACCGCCATCTCCAACAACCTGGCGAACGTCAATACCACCAGTTTTAAACGTGACCGCGCCATGTTCGCCGATCTGTTCTACCAGAATCAGCGCACCCCGGGCGGCCAGCTCGATCAGGACACTATCTCACCGACGGGCATCCAGTTCGGTACCGGCGTCAAGATTGTCGGTACCCAGAAAGAGTTCACCGTCGGCAACATCCAGAACACCGGGCAGAGCCTGGACGTGGCGATTACCGGGCAGGGCTTTTTCCAGGTGGAAACGGCCAACGGTGATATCGCCTATACCCGCGCCGGTAACCTGCAAAAATCGCCTGAAGGCGTGCTGACAAACGCGCAGGGGCTGCCGCTGATCCCGCAAATCGAACTGCCGGATAACGTGAAGGATATTCAGATCGGCAAAGACGGCACCATCACCGCGACGGTCGCGGGTGAAACCGATCCGATTGAACTGGGGCAGCTGACGCTGGTGAATTTTGTCAATCCGGCCGGTCTCGAGGCTGTCGGCGGCAACCTCTATCGAGAAACGGCCGCCAGCGGTGAAGCGGTGGAAGGCGTACCCGGTGAAGAGGCGTTTGGCCAGCTGGAACAGGGTTCGCTGGAAGGCTCCAACGTGCAGGTTGTTGAGGAGATGGTCGATATGATCACCGTCCAGCGCGCCTATGAAATGAACGCCAAAATGGTTTCTGCCGCTGACGACATGCTGAAGTTTGTCACGCAGTCGATGTAACGGCAGAGCGGTAAAGTGAAAGAGATGAAAAAGCAGGTAGCGATAGGTTTACTGGCATTCATGCTGCTGGGCTGTGAAAGCCCGGCGCTGTTGGTACACAAAGACGATGCGGCGTATGCGCCACCGGAAGACTTCGCCATGCCGGATACGCATGTTCGCGGCGGTGGGGTCTATAACAGCGGCTATAACTGGTCGCTTATTCAGGATCGCCGAGCCTATCGTATCGGCGACATCCTGACCGTAAAGCTGGACGAATCTACCCAGGCGAGCAAGCAGGCGCGAACGAACTTTGGCAAGAAGAATGACGTCTCGCTCGGCATCCCGGAGGCCTTTGGCCACTCGGTGGATAAGCTGTCCGGGTCGGTAGATGGTAACCGTAACTTCAACGGTAGCGCCACGTCGCAGCAGCAAAACAGCCTGCGCGGAGCGATCACCGTGGCGGTTTATAAAGTCTTGCCCAACGGCGTGCTGGCAATCCGCGGCGAAAAATGGCTCACCCTCAATCAGGGAGATGAGTACATGCGGGTAACCGGCCTCGTAAGAGCCGACGATATTGAGCGCGATAACTCCGTCTCCTCACAGCGTATCGCCAACGCGCGTATCTCCTACGCCGGACGCGGCGCGCTGAGTGATGCAAACGCGGCCGGCTGGCTGGTGCGCTTCTTTAATCATCCCCTGTTCCCTATCTGACGGAGTCGAGCGTGTTTAGACGAATTTTACTGCTCCTGTGCCTGTACAGCCTTGGCGTTGCTGCCCAGCCTTTGCGCGATGTGGTGGACATTCAGGGGGTACGTGGTAACCAGCTGATCGGCTATAGCCTGGTAGTGGGTCTGGACGGAACCGGGGATAAAAACCAGGTGAAGTTCACCAGCCAGTCGGTCACCAATATGCTGCGCCAGTTTGGTGTCCAGCTGCCGGCCAAAATTGACCCGAAGGTGAAAAACGTCGCGGCCGTCGCCATTAGCGCCACGCTGCCGCCGGGCTACTCGCTCGGTCAAACCATTGACGTCACCGTCTCTTCCATCGGCGATGCCAAAAGCCTGCGCGGTGGAACGCTGCTCCTGACTCAGCTTCGCGGTGCCGACGGTGAGGTGTATGCCCTGGCGCAGGGTAATGTGGTCGTGGGCGGCGTGAAGGCGGAAGGCAATAGCGGCTCCAGCGTTACCATCAATACGCCAACGGTAGGCCGCGTACCGAACGGCGGTTCGGTGGAACGTGAAATCCCGAGCGATTTCCAGCAGGAGCCGACGGTGATGCTGAACCTCAAGCGGCCGAGCTTTAAAACCGCCAACGCGGTAGCGGTAGCGCTGAATAACGCGTTTGGGGCAGGAACGGCGACGGCCCAGAGCGCCACCAATGTCTCCGTGCGTGCCCCAATGGGGGCGGGCGAGCGGGTGGCTTTTATGTCGTCGCTTGAAGATGTCCAGATCAACGCCGGCAAGCAGCCGCCGCGGGTGGTGTTTAACGCCCGGACCGGCACGGTGGTGATCGGCGATGGGGTGATCGTCCGCGCCGCGGCGGTTTCTCACGGCAATCTGACGGTCACCATTCGCGAATCCGCAAACGTCAGCCAGCCCAATGCCTTTGGCCGTGGACAGACGGTGGTGACCCCGCAGAGCGACGTTGACGTTAATCGTGGACGTGGGCAGATGGTGACCATCTCAGCCGGAACCAGCCTGCGCAGTATCGTCAATACCCTTAACAGCCTGGGGGCAGCCCCGGATGACACGATGGCTATCCTGCAGGCGCTGCACGAAGCCGGGGCGCTGGATGCTGAACTGGTGGTGATGTAATGCTGAATTCGATTAACCGACAAGCCGCTATTCTGCCGGGTGATATTACCGGCCAGGTAAAGCCGCAAACGCTCGAACAGGCCGCCGGGCAGTTTGAGGCGCTGATGCTGCGCGCCATGCTATCGCAAATGCGTAAGGCCTCCGACGTGCTGGGGGAAGATAACCCCTTCAACAGCAAACAGCAGCGCATGATGCGTGATTTCTATGATGACAAAATGGCGTCAGAGCTGGCCTCCCAGCGCAGCACCGGCATCGCTCAGATGATTATTAACCAGCTTTCCCCGCAGGTGACGGCCCCGCTTAAGAATCAGGTGGAAGCGGCCGCTTTACAGGGACAATCGCAGGAACGTCATACGGTGTCGTTCCACAGAACCGAAGGACAGGAGTAAGCCATGAGTATGTTTGATATCGCCTACAGCGGACTGCAGGCGGCTAACATGGGGATGCTCGTCTCGTCGATGAACGCGAATAATGTGCTGACGGCAGGCTATACCCGTCAGGGAATTGTTCAGAGCGCCATCGGCCCGATGGGCGAGGCCGGGCTCTCGCCGGGCAATGGCGTACAGGTTGACAGCATCCGCCGCATCTCCAGCCAGTACCTGGTGAACCAGGTCTGGCAGACCAACACCAAAGCCAGCTACTACAGCATGGGTAATGAGTACATCAGCTCTCTGGAGAAGGTGATCGGTACCGACTCGACGAGCCTCGGAACGGGTCTGGATGATTTTGTCAGCGCCCTGAGCGCCCTGACGCAGCAGCCGGAATCTCAGGCGCTGCGCCAGCAGCTGTTGAACCAGGCAAAAACGTTCTCTACCCGCTTCAACAGCATGAACAATTTTATCTCCAGCCAGAAAGAGTCCATCAACACGCAGCGTGGGGCGATGGTTGATCAAATCAACACCCTGAGCGGCAACATTGCCGAGTACAACAAGAAGATTGCTGCGATGGATTCCACGGGCGGTAACAGCAGCGTACTGCGCGATCAGCGTGACGAGCTGGTGAAGACGCTGAGCTCGATGGCGGACGTCAAAGTGACCGACGACAGCAGCGGCTATACCGTCTCGTTAAGCAACGGTCAGCCGCTGGTGAGCGGCAAGACGGCGGGCACGCTGAGCACCGGTAAGGACAGCAACGGCAATACCACGTTGACGCTGAAATTTTCGAACAGCGAATTTTCCCTGAACCCGTCAACCGGCGGCCAGCTGGGCGCCCTCTACGACTATGAAACCGGTACGCTGGGGCAGATGAGCGACGCCGTGCAGGGCATGGCGAAAGCGATGGCAGACATGTTCAACGCGCAGCTGGAGAAGGGTTACGACCTGAACGGCCAGCAGGGGAAACCGCTGTTTACGTTCGACGCAACGAACCCGGCGGGTATCCTGCAGGTGAACGATTTGTCTCCCGACGAGCTGGCGCTCTCCGGCGATCCGAAAGAGCCGGGCAATGGCGACAACCTTAACGCCCTGCTTGAGCTGAAAAACCAGAAAACCGATATCCCGGGCCTGGGCAACATGAGCCTGAGCGAAGGGGCGGCGGCCATTATCTCGACCATCGGTATCGCCAGCAAGCAGAGTAAAACCGAAATGGATGCGGCCGTCGCGGTAAGGGATGATGCGCAAACGCAGCGCGATAAACTGAGTGGCGTGAATCAGGATCAGGAGGCGATGAACCTGCAGGCCTACATGCAGGCGTATCAGGCGAGCATGAAGGTGATTTCCACCGGCAACCAGGTGTTTAGCGATCTGCTAAGCATGTTTTAAGCGCAACCACGGAATCTGATATATGCGAGTAAGCAGCCTTTATCTCTATAACGCCATGATGTCGCAGATGGGTATCAATGGCACCCAGATGGGCAAGCTGCAGGAACAGCTGATGACACAAAAGCGCGTTAACGTGCCGTCAGACGATCCGGTTATTGCCAGCCGTCTGGTACAGCTTAGCCGCGAGCAGTCGGCGATTAAGCAGTATCAAAGTAACATCACCAGCCTGAGCGGCGCGCTGTCGGTGCAGGAATCCCATATTACCGCCCTCAGCAACCAGGTGCTGTCCGTGAGCGATAAGCTTAAGCTGGCCAATAACGGTTCGCTGAGTCAGAAAGATCTGGCGAGCTACGGTGCGGAGCTGGGATCTATGCTGGACTCGCTGGTGGCGACGATGAACAGTAAAAACGAAAACGGGAGCTACCTGTTCTCCGGCACCATGACCGACAGCAAAACCGTAACGCTGGACGCCAACGGCCAGTACGTCTTTGGCGGCAACGAGAAGTCCCGTGAAACCACGGTGGCAAACGGCGTCAGCATTACCGAAAACACCAATATTTCCCACGCGTTTTCCAGCTCGGGCAACGATCTGGATATGCTGAACAAGCTCAAAGCGCTGAGTGAGAAAATGCAGGATCCGAACGCCAGCCTGACGGATTACCAGGACGACCTGACGGCGATGATCGATATGACCCAGACGACCAGCGATAGCCTGGGGGCGCTGTTTACCGATCTCGGTGGCCGTCAGAACCGCCTGACGCTGATTAACGATGCGCATACCGACGTCAGCCTGTCGAACGGCCAGCTAGAAACTGACCTTAATGAGGCTCCGACGGCGGAGTCTTACACGAAACTCCAGCTGTACAATACCTCGGTCCAGATCTCGTATAAGGCCTACAGCATGGTCAGCAATCTCAATCTTTTCAGTATGTTGTAAAATGATATGCAAGTCGGTTTAAAAACATCCTCACCGCTCTCCAGCGCACCGGCACCCGCCGGGCGCGGGAATATCGATGCACCGCAGACCGTCGGGCGGGTACATTTGCCCGACGCTGAATTTACCCGTCATTCATTTCCTGAATCCGCACTGCTGTCGCGCCGGCCGATGCGCTATAACGTACAGCTCAATCAGCAGCTGACCGCCGTGCAGCAGGCGGACAGCTATCTGGCGAAAACCGAAACGCAGCTGCTCCAGCTGCGCCAGACTTCCGGCCGCAGCGGGGATGCCAGCGTGCAGGCTGCTGCGCTGCAAAAGCACCTTTCACGCCGTATGCAGCTTTCCGGCGGTACGATCGATCGCCATCTCAACGCCTCGCTGGAGAAGAAGAACGCGGTTAATTTCGCCCTGCCGGGCAGCGAAAAATTAGTGCAGTTCCCGGCTGGGGAAACGCTGATCTTCGCGCTTGGAGGCACCCGACGGGAGATGGCCGCCGTTGCGCTGCCGGAAGAGGCGACGCCGCGACAGACGCTGACAAAGCTGAATGTGGGTCTGGGGCGCTTAGGGATCCATGCCAGCCAGACGGACAGCGGCCAGCTGCTGTTCAGCGTTGATGAGAGCAGGTGGGAGCAGGTGAAGCAGCACTTTTCGGTGCGTGGCGAAGGTAAACTCTATCCAGCCGATGCCTTCACCCTGCTGGCCCCGCAGGCGGAAAGCGCGAACAGCGATGAGATGATGGCGCTCTCCGCGCGGCGGGAGCGAGAGGGGCAAATGAAGTTGCAGGATACCCTTAATCACATCACCAGCCAGCGCAGCAAACTGCGTCAGCAGCAGGACCGCGTCAGCGCCCGTATAAACGATATGGCGACGGTGTACAGCTCACAGCAGGCGCTGCACGCTTCACGCAGCCTGGGTGAGGGGCTGGCTCGCAGCGCCGACAGTTTTAGCCAGCTGTCGCAGGCGCTGGGTGCTCAGGCCAACGTCCGGCTGGCAACGGTTAAAAACCTGCTGGGCTAAGGGCCATTAATGCCGGACAGCCACGTCATCGGGACGCCGGGTAGAGGAATATCGCGCCGTTTTGTCCCACCACCAGCGACTTGTGATTAAAAGAGAGCGGCTCCATCCAGTAGTTGGAGTACATGAGCTGGTCGACGAGGCCATCTATCATTAGCCCCTTCTGCTCGGTGCTGTAGTAAATTGGGGTGAGCGTAAAGTAGATTCGCCCGTGTTTTTTCTGCGTCGGCGTAAACTTTCCCTTCAGGACAAAGCGGTTGTCGTCCGGGCTGGTGATATTGGCCATCAGTACGCCGCGCGTGGTTTTCAGGCTCACATCGTAAATCTCTTTTTGCTGTGACATCAGGTCGTAAAAGCCCATCTGGAAGTCATCTTCCACATTGCCGTACTGTAGCGTTGAGGTCGTGGTGAAATACTTAAACGCCAGAACGACGAGCGTCGCCAGAATGGCGATGACGATCGCCACGTTAAGGCGTTTTGCACGTAGCCAGTTCATGAAGCTTCCTTCGGGTTTCTCGCAGGATCAGGTTGTTGAGTTGGTCCGTATCGGTACGCCAGTGGTAAATGGACATCGCCAGCTGTTTATTGTCGCATTTATTGGACAGCGTGAAGCTGTAGTTCAGCGACGAATTGGTGCTGTGAAAGAAGATCTGCATCGTAGCGGACTGCATCTGGATCTGCTGGTTGATGGCATACAGCGAGTCTTTTAACTTGCCGTACAGATTCACGGAGATATAGGGCGGATCGCCTGCCGTTTCGACGGCGTAAATGTGGATATTGCTGTAAACGCCCGGCTGGATCTCCCGTGAAACCAGATGTTCGCTGTAGCCGCCCAGCAGGTACCAGCAGGCGGCTGCCGTAAAGAGGGCGGTGGCGGCCATCACCAGTAAAAAGCTAACGATGCCATGACGACGCCTTTCCGGCTTCAGCACCGGGACGGGCTCCATTACCGGTGCAGGATCGTCGTTACCTTCATGCTGCTCCGGTTCAGCCAGAGGCTCAGCGTTAAGCGACGCCTCGACAGGCGGAACGTCAGCCTCTGCATCTTCCCCATCGCAAGGCTCATCGGTTTCGATCTGACGACAATACTCGGGCTCAATCAGATAGCCCTTGCGCGGAATAGTCTTGATGATGCGCTGGTTTTTACCATCATCCTCTAATGCGGTACGCAAAGCGTGAATGGCATTCGGCAAGCTATTATTGCCGATGACCCGGCGTTCCCAGACCAGGGTCGTTAACTCTTCGCGGGTAAATATTTTACCCGCATCCTGAACCAGAATATCCAGCAGCTTGAGCTGATATTCACCCAGGCGCTTTCGTTCCCCTGTGGTTAAATGGAGAATAGAGCCTGAAGCGACGTCAACCAGCCAATTATTTACGGAGCAATAACGTTTATTCATTTATATGTTATGGATTCAACCACCCCATTATTATGGCGATAACCTGTTGAACACCCGGAGGGATCAGAGGTTATCCGATTGAGTTGTTAACTCCATTTAGAATTCTTAATGAATGCCGCATGCCTGCGGAGATTAAAAGAGGACGTAGTCTTCCCTGTTGTTGCTCGATTTTATGCTACAGCGGGAAGGTTTTCATCTGTTTTACGCCCATAAGGGAAGGAATGATCGTTTCCTGCCCTCTTTTTACGCGATTAAAATGTGATGCGCAACACCATTTTTAACTCAGCGAGCAGGAAGAAATGAAGCAGTTTGTTTTATGGTTAACAAGAATCATTAAATAAAACTTATGTTATTTAGATGATTAAAAAGTGAAGGTGTTGTGTTATTGGTGTGATCTGTTTGATAATGATCATTGTTTCTGTGGCGAACTTAAAAAAATAATAATTCCCATTTAATTTATTGGATTTTTGGCCGCTTTAATAAAGCTTTTATATTTGTTTCCGAATGAAACCGGATAAATAAGAACGTTACTTTTTATATTAAATATTATTAATAAAGGTGCCAAAATGCCCCTGTCCTGCCGGTGAAAAGTCGCGATGAAAAAAGATCGGTGGCGTGAGCCTTTTAGCAATTTTTAATCCTTAGAAATCAAGCTGCTATTTCTATGCCTGCGTAAAAAATAAGCATTCGGTAATCGTTGATTTAATCTTCGCGCCTGCCGTGTCGTCTTTACTGAATACACCATCTGTATCACCAGGACGAAAAAGGAATCCTTATGTCATTCTCTATCTTTACCAGCTCTTCCTCCATGGCATCTACCAATGCGATGAATAAAGCCAACAACATGCTGTCCACCGCAATGGAGCGCCTGGGTACCGGTAAACGCATTAACTCCGCTGCTGACGATGCGGCAGGTCTGCAGATCGCGACCCGTCTGCAGGGCCAGACCAACGGTATGGACGTTGCAAAGCGTAACATCGCCGATGCGACCGCGCTGCTGCAAACCTCTGAAGGGGCGTTCGATGAAGTGAGCAACATCATGTACCGCATGAAAGACCTCGCAACGCAGGCAGCGAACGACACCAACACTCAGAAAGACCGTGACGCGATCAACTCCGAGCTGAACGACCTGAACGCTGAGCTGGGCAACATCATGAACAACACCTCTTACGCGGGTGACAAACTGTTCGGCGCATCCGGTAAGTTCGCTAAAGAGCTGAACTTCCAGATCGGTTCTTCTACTGATGAAACCATGAAGATTAACCTGTCTGCTGAACTCGGCGCTAGCGGCGCAGGCGCGCTGACTACCTCTGGTGGTCTGTTCTCAACTATTCAGGGCACGGCTAGTGCAGTAAACGCCAGCGGTAAGCTTGAACTGACGGACGCCGAAAGTGCAAAAGCTCTGATGAGCTCGCTGGAAACGACTCTGGATCAAGTCGGTGCCGTTCGTTCCAAAATGGGTGCGAGCATTAACCGTCTGAGCCACACGGCGGCGAACCTGGCGAACATGAAAGACAACACCGATCTGGCGCTGAGCAATATCCGCGATGCAGACATGGCCTCCGAAGCGTCAAGCATGACCCGTAACCAGATGCTGGCGCAAACCAGTATGTCCATGCTGAAGCAGTCCAACAGCATGTCCGGCATGGTAATGAATCTGCTGGGCTAATCCACTCTGGATAAAAGCTGAAAAAACACCGCTGTATGGCGGTGTTTTTGTATCCGGCTTCGCCTTTCCCCCAGGCGGAAAAAGCGGAAGCCCCCCTTCCAGCTTGTGCATAACTACCTGAAAAATCACTAATAAAAAATTGGCACGATAGTTGCTATGTTTGAAGCATACCGAACTATATTTGCGTGCCAGGAGAACCAATAATGTCTGATTTCGATCCAAAACAGATGGCGACAACACTGGCGACCTACGACGTCCTTGCACTGCAAAACGCGATTGCCACCCAGACAAAAACCTATGAAGCCCAGTCGTCAGCCCTTTCGTCGCTGCGTACCGCGCTAACGACGTTCCGCACGTCAATTAATGCCCTGAATTCCAGCAGCGCCAGCGTCCTGAAAAATATCGCCACCATGAACCAGGAGGGGATTGCGACGATTAACGCCAGTGCCAGCGCGCGTAAAGGGACCTACAGCCTGAACGTCACCCAACTGGCGACCGCTCAGCAGATCAGTTTCGACAAGCTGGACGATGACGCGATTAAAAATGCGAGCGGAACCCTGAAGATCAATCTCAATGGCGAGAGCATGGAGATTGATATGGATGGTCTGGACAGCCTTGCTGATTTTGCCGATGCGATTAATAAAACTGACTTCCCGAGCGCGTCGGATCCCACTTCCACCACGGCGGCCAGCGGGCAGAACGGAGTTACCGCTTCACTGATGCGAATTGACGGCAAAGTCTCGCTCATGCTGAGCAGTGACCAGAGTGGCGCGAAGTACAAAATCGAGATGGATACCAGCGGCATGTCTGCCGGCCAGGATATTTTTGCAGACCAACAAACGATTACTGACGGAAAGGACGCGCTCTTCACGCTCGGCGATTCCACCAGACAGTATGCCAGCAGTTCCAACACCCTGGACGATCTGGTCGATGGCGTCTCTATTAAGCTAACCGGCACTACCGAAAAGAACAAACCGCTGGTGATTTCGATCGACACCGATAACACCGAAACGAAAAACCAGATCCAGGCGTTTCTCGATGCCTACAACACCCTGCGCGATACCCTCACCGGCATGACGAAAAGCGGCAGCAGCTCGGAAAAGCGCGGCGCGTTTGCCGGTGATGCAACGATGTCCTCGCTCGGCACCGATATTGGCAATCTGCTGCGCGGCACCTTTGGTGACCAGAACATGAGTAAGTTCGGCATCTCCGCCGATAAAGACGGCAAGCTCACCCTCGATGCTGACGTGCTGGAGAAGCAGCTCAAAAACGATCCGCAGACCGTCGCGCAGTTCTTCAACGGCAACGACGGCATGCTCAAGGCGATGGATAAATCGCTGGATAAATACCTCAGCACCAGCAGCGGCATGCTGAAGGGACGCCAGGAAATCCTCGATCGGCAAAAAACTGACATCGATACCAAAACCGAAAAAATGAACTTGCGTTATGACGCCTCTTACAACCGCTACTACAAGCAGTTTACGCAGCTGCAAAAAGTCATGACGCAGATGAACAACACCATGAGCATGTTTGTTTAATTCTAAGGGAACCGACTTTCAATGTACGGAAATGATCAGGAAGGCTACGGCCTGTATCAACAATCCGATCTGGCTATTCAGGCCTCGGCGGCGAATCCGCATCAGCTGGTGCTGATGCTGTTTAACGGCCTGATGGATGAGCTTGTTCGTGCCAAAAGCCATATTGTTGCCCGTCGCTACGAGCGTAAGGCCCAGAGCATCAATAAGTGCATCGACATTCTCAACGCGCTAACCAGCGCGCTGGATTTTGAAAAGGGCGGCGAACTGGCGCTGAGCCTGGCGAACCTATACGACTACTGCGTTTATCGCCTGTATGACGCCAGCCATAAGCTCTCGGTCGACATCATTGACGAAGTGGAAACGATCCTTGGCAACATCCAGGACGGCTGGCAGCGAATGGGCCAGGGGGCATGAGGATGCTGCACGTCATTCAGGCCCTGACGCGGGGTTTACGCCAGGCGACGGAGGATCATAACTGGTCCGCCGTCATGAACGTTGACGCCAAAATCGCCGAGCTACTGACCGCGATTCAGGGGAAAACGCTGGAGGTGGACGAGCGACAGGCGCTGGATAACCTGAAAAAGATCCACCTTCAGGCGCGTGATTACTGCCAGGTAGAGAGCGACAGGCTGGCCGTCAAGCTTAACCTGACGATGCGCAATCGTGAAGGGGCGGCCGCGTATGCCCAGTTTGCTGACGATGAAGGAATGCGCTGATGGATATCCTCAACCTGGCGCAGGGCCTGGTTAACGGTTCTGGCCTGCCTATGCAGGCCGAACCCATTGCAGGCCCGAAAGCGGTAACGCATACCACACAAACCCCGGCGGCGTTCAACGACGCGCTGCTGAACGTGATTGATTCACTCATGATCGGACAGGGGAAGGCGACACGCGATATTGCCGTAAGCGCGGTGCCGCTCCCGCAAGGCAGTGACGATGACGAGGAAACCGCTAACGAGCCGGTGCCGGGAGATTCACTGCTCAGGGCTGATGCGCAGCAGCAGCTGCTGGAAGCGCTGCTGATGACCAGCCAGATTCCGGTGCACGCTTCTGCTGGCTTTCCCGGTAAAGCGCAGCCCGTCGATGATGTCATGCTGAAAAACCTGCATCCGCAGGGGGTGACGCAGGGAGCGGCGAAGGGAGTGCCGATGGGCATCTCTGCCTCGCTTTCACATCAGTATCCGGTGCCGTCACCGGCGAGTCCCACCGATTCCGCGGCGAGCCCGCAGCCCGTTCTTCATAGCGTCGCTCCAGCGCTGATAACGGCGATGGTTCCGGCGGCGCAGACGAACACCTTTGCGCCGCTGCCGGCAAGCGATATTACCGCCACGCCGGCGGCCGCACCGGCAACGACCACCACCACCCTGAAAATGGATCCGGAGCCTTCGCGCTGGGGTGAACAGCTACAGCGTGCGCTGGGCGAGCGTTTGCAGGTGCAGGTAAAGCAGCAGGTCCAGCATGCCACCATCCGCCTCGATCCGCCGGATATGGGCAAAATTGATATTTCCATGCAGGTCGAAAGCGGACGCGTGCAGGTGCAGATCAACGCCAGCCATGCTGAGGTCTATCGCGCCCTGCAGCAAACGAGCAACGACCTTCGTCAGAGCCTGACGGAGCAACATTTTGTCCAGGTCAACGTGCAGGTGTCATCCCAGTCCGGGGGACAGCAGCAGGGCAGAGGACAATCCTTCACCGGGCAGCATAACGCCATCCTGGCGGGAGCGGAAATCGCGACCCACACGACGGAGTCGCAGGATCTCCGCAGCGATGACTCGGTACTACTGACGGTTTAAGACAAGACTATATGAACGTAAAAACACTCTCTTTCGGCCTCGTTATCGCGCTCTTCACCGCCATGCTGGCGGCGGGAATGACGGTAGTGGGTACTCATCTGCTGCGCATGGATGAAGCAACAGGCAGCAGTTTCTTATCCGGGATATTCACCAGTTCTGACAAAGAGACCGTGGAGTTTGTGGAGATTAAAAACGTCGTTATCACCCTGAAAGGAAACGGGGACACGGAACGCTATCTGTTGCTGGAGCTGAACCTGGCGACCAGCAGTACGGAAGACGCGAGTAAAGCGAGAGACATGATCCCCGCGGTGCGTGGCGCCACGGTGAGCCTGCTTTCCGATCTCGACTACGACGACGTGCGCGCAATGAGCGTTAACCAGCTGCACGATAAGCTGCAGGCAGCCTACGTCGAACGGTTCAAAAGCCTGAAGATGGATGTCCCCTTTGAGGACGTCATCATCAGCAAAATGGTCTTCCAGTGACGGTTAAGCCGTAATGGAAATGATGGACTTTATCGCCAGCGACACCCTGACGGCGGCAGATGAAGCGCGCTATGTCAGCGCGTATTTGCCGCTGGTCAACAAAGTGGTCAAACAGCTCTCGTATCAGACCAGCAGCGTGATCGATCGGGAAGATATGGAGCAGATTGCCCTGATGGGGCTGTTGACCTCGCTGCGCCGCTACGGGCATCCGGATGCCCAGTTTGCCGCCTACGCCGTACAGCGCATTCGCGGGGCGGTACTGGACGAACTGCGTCTGCTGGACTGGCGCCCCCGTCGTCTGCGGCAAAAAACGCACAAGCTAAACGACAGTATCCGCGATATTGCGCGCCAGCTTGGGCGGACGCCCACGTTTGAAGATATTAGCCGCCATCTGTCCATCTCCGCGGAGGAGTATCAGGAATATTTATTGCTGGACTGCGCCAAAACGATAGAGAGCCTGGATGAACTGTTAGGCAATGACGCCCTGACGGGTGCGCTGGATAGCCGAAAGCTGGAGGACGAAATCGTCACCAGCCGGACGCTGCGCAGCGCGCTGGCAGCGCTGGACGAGCGTGAACAGCTGATCATGACGCTCTATTACCAGCATGAGATGAGCCTGAAAGAAATCGCTCTGGTTCTTGATTTAACGGAAGCCAGAGTGTGTCAGCTCAATAAAAAAATCGCCCAAAAAATTCAGTCTTTTTTCCAGAAGTGAAAGGTGTATGCAGAAATTCTTCGGTATCGTAATTATCCTGGGCTGCGTGGTTGGCGGCTTTCTCATGTCCGGCGGCCATCTCGCCTCTTTCTGGCAGCCCGGTGAAATTATCATCATTCTTGGCGCGGGCTTAGGCGCCATGGTGCTTGCCAACCCTCGCGCCGTTCTGTCGGAAATGTACCGCCAGTTTCGCGGCATTATGCGCAAAAACGAATACACCAGTGAATATCAGCGCCAGCTGCTGATGCTGTTATATGAGCTGCTGGAGCTGGTGCAGGACGGCGGCCTGAAGGTGCTGGATGAGCACATCGAGGCGCCAGAAAACAGCGAGCTGTTCCAGCGATACCCGCTCATGCTGCACGATAAGGCACTGGTGACGTTTATCTCGGATAACTTCCGCCTGATGGCAATGGGCAAGATTAACGAACACGAGCTGGAAGGCATTCTTGAGCAGGAGCTGGTTGCCATGGAAGAGAACCTTCTCCAGCCGTCCCGCTCCCTGCAGCGTACCGCTGAAGCGATGCCGGGCTTCGGTATCTGCGCCGCGGTGTTGGGCATCATCATTACCATGCAGTCCATCGACGGTTCCATTGCGGTGATTGGGGTGAAAGTGGCCGCTGCGCTGGTGGGGACGTTTCTCGGCGTCTTCTTCTGCTATTGCTTAATGGATCCTGTTGCGAACGCGATGGAGCAGCGCACAAAAAAACAGCTCGCGGTACTGGAGTGCGTGCGTACGGTGCTGGTTAATCACGTGGCCGGTAAGCCGACGCTACTGGCGGTGGATGCGGGCCGCAAAATGCTGCCAATGGATTCCAAGCCTACGTTTGCCACCCTTGACGGTTGGGTAGAACAGATGACGGGTGGATCCTGATGCGTAACAGCAAAAAAGGACATACCACCATCATCAAACGCTCCTCGCGCAAAAGCCATGACGCTTTTCACGGCGGCGCGTGGAAGGTTGCCTTCGCCGATTTTACGCTGGCGATGATGGCGCTGTTTATGGTGCTTTGGATTATGGGCGCGGTGACGGAAGAGGAACGTAAAGAGATTGTCTCGCTTCTGAACGGCGAGTCTATTTTTGAAGGTAATACGTTAACTCCTGTCACCCAAAAAGAGGGGAACGGCGGCGAAATTTCGCTGTTTGACACGCGTCACGCCAGAAAAAAAGATCGGCCTGAAACGCAGGCGAAGAAAGAAGTCACGCCAGCGGTTCAGAGTGAGAAGACGGAGAGCCTGAAAGAGGTTAACGCGCGGTCTAAAAGCGAGATTGAGGATCTGGCGCGCATCATTATGAAGATCACCTCGGCCTATGATGCACAGGCCAACCTGAAGATGGAGATTGTGCCGCAGGGGCTGCGCATCCTCATCACCGACGATCGCAAACGCGAGATGTTCCAGCGCAGCAGCGCCATCCTGACGCCATTCTTTAAGCGCTTGCTCACCGAGTTTGCGCCCGAACTGAACAAAATTAATAACAAAATCATCATCACGGGACATACCGATGCCACGCGCTTTCGCGATCAGGTGCTTTATAACAACTGGAATCTCTCCGGCGAGCGCGCCATGCAGGCGCGCTCGGTGCTGACCCGCAGCGGCCTGGATCCCAATAAAGTTTTGCAGGTCAGCGGCATGGCTGACCAGATGCTGCTCGATCCTGAGCATCCGCTGAGTTCGGCTAACCGGCGTATTGAAATCATGGTGTTGACACACTCGGCCAGTGATTCGCTGTATCAATTTTTCGGTCAGCACGGTGAAAAAGTCATTAAGCCACTGACCGAAAAACTCACTCAAGACCATTAACCCGATTGTTGTGCTGTGAACCTTTTCCTCCTTACCACTGCATTTGTACCTGGGCGGACTGTCTCCCACCAGGTACGTTTTTTTTACTTTTTTTTGCTGCTGCTGTTGTTGCCGGGGCACGCCAGCGCAATCCCTTTACAGGCAAAAATCCCGGAGTCCAGCGCTCACAGTGACGCGCAAAAGCGCAAGCAAAATCGTCTGCGGCTGATGGCGAAAGCGAAAAAGCGTGTCGCCGTGGTGCCGCCGACGCCAGAGCAGAAGCGTCTCGAGATTGCGCGGCAGCAGGCCGAGCGCGCCCGAAATCGGGAGATGCTGGCGATGCACGCCCGCTGGGCTCCTGGCAACCTGGGCGGCTCCGAGGCGCTCTGGGATGAGGTGCAGGATGGCGCAGTGACGACGCGCTCCCCGCAAAAGACGCTCATCAAGCTGCGAACGGTGATACATCGCCTGGAGAGCCAGCTTGGTAAACCCTATCTGTGGGGCGGCGACAGCCCGAGCGACGGCTTCGACTGTAGCGGGCTGGTCTTCTACGCCTTTAATCATGTACTGGATCGCAAGCTGCCGCGCACCGCCAACGGCATGTTTCAGGACAACGCCCTGAAGCCCGTCAAGCAGCAAAAGCTGCGGCGTGGCGATCTCGTCTTTTTCAACATTAACCAGCGACCCGGCGCGGATCACGTTGGTGTGTATCTCGGTGATGGCCGTTTTATTGAAGCGCCACGTACCGGACTGAAGATCCGTATCAGCCAGCTTTCTGACAATTTCTGGCAATCCCGTTATTTGGGTGCCCGGCGCGTTCTGTAGCCTGGCCTGACCTCTAAACTCCCTTTTGGACTGAGAAAATCATGACCGTAACCCGTATGAAATTCGCCATTGATGATGGATCTACAAACGTAAAAATTAGCTGGATTGAGAACGGCACGCTGAAGACGATGGTATCACCGAACTCCTTCCGCAAGGACTGGAAAAGTGCGGCACTGCTGCGCGGTCAGTCGGTCTACAACTACACCATCGGCACCACCAAATATACCTATGATGCGACCTCCGATAAGGCGTTATCCACCACCCATATTGACTATCAATATGACGATCTTAACCTGCTGGCGGTACACCATGCGCTGCTGCTGACCGGCATTACGCCGTGTGACGTGGAGGTGATCGTCACGTTGCCGATTACCCAGTTCTATAACCCGGATGACTGCCAGCGCAACGAAAGCCGCATTGAGGCTAAGCGCCGTAACCTGATGCGGGATATCTCTCTCAATAAAGGTGAGCTGTTCCGTATCGTCGATGTTCAGGTGATGCCGGAAAGCCTGCCCGCCGCGCTTTCGCATCTTCTGAACTCCAGCGTTACCGAATTCACCCGCTCGCTGGTCATTGACTGCGGTGGCACCACGCTGGATATGGGGATTATTGTCGGCGAGTTCGACGATGTCTCCGCGATTTACGGGAACAACGAGATTGGCGTAGCGATGGTGACCGACGCTACCCGCAAGCTGCTGGCGGCGGCCGACAGCGACTCCAGCTATCTGGTAGCGAATGAGCTGATTAAACGCCGCCACGATATGGATTTTGTCAAAAGCGTCATCAACGATGAGTCGCGTATTGAAGAGATCCTGGAGCGGGTGGAAATTAAGATCCAGGAGTTGGGTGACCAGGTGGCTTATGAAGCGAAGAAATTCGCCAAAAACCCTAACCGGGTTTATCTGGTCGGGGGCGGTGCGCACCTGGTGGAATCCGCCGTTCGCGAGGCCTATGCGACGCTCGGCGACCGGGTGATTGCGATTGATAACCCGCAGAGCGCGCTGTCGCGCGAGATATGCCTCTATCACGCCGAGAGCGGCGTGGAGACGGTAGCCGAGCCGCGCATGGCCGAGGTGGGCGAAGATGAGTAACAGGCGCATTCGCCGCGTTGATCTATCGCTGCATTTGTCGCCAGAGCAATCGCGCGCGGACCTGCGCGCGATGCTACAGCTGAAAAAGTGGCATCAGGCGCTTAGCCAGGCGGGCAGTAACCCGGGTGATATCAGCATGGAAATGCGTCGTTTCCATCGCAACGTTTACCTTGCCGGTCTACAGCTACAGCTGCTGAGCCCGCCGCTGTGCAGCCATATTGCCGAGTCGCTGGGGCGCGAAGCGTTAACTCTGGAGGCGCTGTGCAGCGAGCTGGCAAGCGGCGAACTCCTGCCAGTCGCTACGGCGTCCGCGCCAGAAACGCCCGCGTCGAGCGGTGAGTTTAGCAAGCAACAGTTGCGACAGATGCGCGCGCTGATGTCGGACGCACTACAGCGACAGAGCGCGCCGGATGAAGCCTCACGCCAGGCGCTGGAGCAGTTACATAGCGAAGTGGCGCAGCTTAAGGCCCTGCTCGACCAGCAAAACGTGCTGCTACAACAGCTACGGATGTCCGGTCGGGCCGCCGAGGCCGAAACGGCTAAAAAAGGGCTAACGGAAACGCTGGACGTGAATGCCCTGAATGCGCCAACGGAAAAAATGAAGCAAATCCGCAAGAAAGGCATTTTTTAAGGCCAGGGGAGCGACGGACGATGCGCCAAAAAAAAGACCATAAATTACAATGGTCTTTTTTATGAACGAGTATACGCGGTACGTTACTCGATATTCTGGATCTGCTCGCGCATCTGCTCAATCAGAACCTTCAGCTCAATCGCTGAATTGGTCACCTCGGCATTGATAGACTTAGACGCCAGCGTGTTCGACTCGCGGTTGAACTCCTGCATCATAAAGTCGAGGCGGCGGCCTACGGCTTCTTTCTTCTTCAGAATGTTGTAGGTCTCTTTAACGTGCGCTTCCAGACGATCCAGCTCTTCAGCTACGTCCACGCGCTGTGCCATCAGCACCAGCTCCTGCTCCAGCCGGTTGTTTTCGAGCTGGACTTCGGCCTCTTCAAGCTTAGCGACAAGGCGCTCGCGCTGCCACTGCAGCACTTCTGGCATATGGGCACGAACTTTCGCCACTTCGGCGCTCACGCCTTCAAGGCGCTGCTCAATCATCGCCTTCAGCGCCTGGCCTTCGGTTTCGCGGGCCACGATAAAGTCATCCAGCGTGCCGTCGAGCGCCGCCAGGATTTCAGCGGCGATCGCGTCCAGATCCTGCTCTCCTGCGGCCATTACGCCAGGCCAGCGCAGAATATCAACCGGGTTGATCTCGCCTTCATCGCTTTGCATTTTGACCCAGTTCGCTGCATTCACGAGCTGTTTCGCCAGCTTTTCGTTGAGGATCAGCTCGCCCTGCGCGCTGGCATCGGGCTCAAAGCGCAGGTTACATTCCACCTTTCCGCGGGTCAGACGCGTACGGATACGCTCACGCACCACAGGCTCAAGGCTGCGGAACTGTTCCGGCATACGGAAATATGTTTCCAGATAGCGCTGGTTTACCGAGCGCATTTCCCAGGTAGCGCTACCCCAGCTACCCTTGATTTCACGCCGGGCGTAGGCGGTCATACTGCGGATCATAGACATTCCCGTTTTTAAAGGAGAGATGGGGGGATTATAGCTTTCGGGGGCTTCTCAGGATAGGAATAAGCGTCCTTTATCCGTATAATGCGCAGCCACATTCGTTTCAAGCCGGAGAATCCATCATGCGTCCATCAGGTCGTAGCGCCAATCAGGTGCGTCCCGTCATCCTGACCCGTAACTATACAAAACACGCTGAAGGCTCCGTGCTGGTTGAGTTTGGTGACACCAAAGTGCTTTGCACCGCGTCTATCGAAGAGGGCGTGCCTCGCTTCCTGAAAGGTCAGGGCCAGGGTTGGATCACCGCCGAATACGGCATGTTGCCGCGCGCAACCCATACCCGTAATGCCCGTGAAGCGGCGAAGGGTAAGCAGGGCGGCCGTACCATGGAGATCCAGCGCCTGATCGCGCGTGCGCTCCGCGCCGCAGTTGATCTGAAAACGCTGGGTGAGTTCACCATCACGCTGGACTGCGACGTGATCCAGGCCGATGGCGGCACGCGTACGGCCTCCATTACCGGAGCCTGCGTGGCGCTGGCAGACGCGCTGAACAAGCTGGTGGCCGCCGGTAAGCTGAAAACCAACCCGATGAAAGGGATGGTTGCCGCGGTTTCCGTCGGTATCGTTAACGGCGAAGCGCTTTGCGATCTGGAGTACGTTGAAGATTCTGCCGCAGAAACCGACATGAACGTGGTGATGACCGAAGATGGTCGCATCATTGAGGTACAGGGCACGGCAGAAGGCGAGCCATTCACCCATGAAGAGCTTCTTACCCTGCTGGCGCTGGCCCGAGGGGGAATCGAATCTATTGTAGCGACGCAGAAAGCGGCGTTAGAAAATTGATTTTAAGGCGACCGATGAGTCGCCTTTTTTTTGCCCGTAAGACAGAAAAGACAAAGGAGCAAATCCATGAAATCGTATCAGCGCCAGTTTATTGAGTTTGCGCTTAACAAACAGGTACTCAAGTTTGGCGAGTTTACGCTGAAATCCGGGCGTAAAAGCCCCTATTTCTTCAACGCCGGGCTGTTTAATACCGGGCGCGATCTGGCACTGTTAGGCCGCTTCTATGCCGAAGCGCTGGTGGATGCCGGGATTGATTTCGACCTGCTGTTTGGCCCTGCCTACAAAGGCATTCCGATTGCGACGACCACCGCAGTGGCGCTGGCGGAGCACCATGACCGCGACGTGCCGTACTGCTTTAACCGTAAAGAGGCCAAAACTCACGGTGAAGGTGGCAATCTGGTCGGCAGCGCGCTGCAGGGCCGCGTGATGCTGGTGGATGACGTGATCACCGCAGGCACCGCGATTCGTGAATCAATGGAAATTATCCAGGCAAATGGCGCAACGCTTGCGGGCGTGCTGATTTCGCTCGATCGTCAGGAGCGCGGGCGCGGCGAAATCTCCGCTATTCAGGAAGTGGAACGCGATTACGGCTGCAGGGTAACGTCGATTATCACCCTGAAGGACCTGATTGCGTATCTGGAAGAGAAGCCTGAGATGGCAGATCATCTGGCGGCGGTACGGGCATATCGGGAAGCGTACGGGGTGTAACTGCATTGCCCGATGGCGTCAGGCTTATCGGGCAATGCACTCTGTAGACCGGATAACCGGCAGCGAGGTTACTGCAACTGAGCAGCCACTAACGGCCAGCGGGCGTCAAAATCGTCCGTTGGGCGGTATTTAAACTCGCTGCGCACAAAACGAGAGAGCATCCCTTCGCAAAACGCCAGGATCTGACTTGCCAGCAATGTCTCATCCGTGGTGTAACCTTCGCCTTCACGCATTTTCTTCTCGCGCAGCACCTGGCGCAGCTGGGCTTCAATACGCTCAAAAAGCTGGTTTATACGGCCCTGCAGGCGATCCTGTTCGAACATCAGCGCGTGGCCGGTCAGAATACGGGTCAAACCCGGATTACGTTCACCAAAGCCCAGAATCAGCAGCACAATCAGACGCAGACGCGCGCTGGTGTCTTTTTCGTCCTTCAGAATCAGGTTGATGCGCGTAATCAGGCTATCTTCGATAAACTCGATCAGGCTGTCGAACATCCGGGTTTTGCTCGGAAAATGTCGATACAGCGCCGCTTCTGACACGCCTACAGAGGCCGCCAGTTTTGCGGTGGTGATGCGTTGACTGCCGTCGCTGGATTCAAGCATCAGAGCCAGAGATTGAAGTATTTCTTCGCGACGATTCCTTTTCGCGGTTTGTTTTTCTGCCATGTTACAAAATACCCCTGAAAATAAGCACTTGTCAGGCCGTCATCCACACAGCGACCGCAAACTGGCGTTTGCGGTTTGTTATTGCATTATGGCGCTGTGAAATGCGTGTCTGTCGGGCGGTTATTTGCGCCCGGAATGGCCGAAGCCGCCTTCGCCACGGTCGGTAGCATCAAAGTCTGCCACCAGGTTAAATTCTGCCTGCACCACCGGGACAAATACCATCTGCGCGATACGCTCGCCCGGTTCAATGGTGAAGCTGTCCTGGCCACGGTTCCAGACGGATACCATCAGCTGACCCTGATAGTCAGAGTCAATCAGGCCAACCAGGTTACCCAGCACGACGCCATGCTTATGGCCCAGGCCAGAGCGCGGCAGGATCACCGCCGCCAGCGACGGGTCAGCAATGTGGATCGCCAGTCCGGTCGGGATCAGGGTAGTTGCACCCGGGGCCAGTTCTACGGCGTCATCGAGACAGGCGCGCAGGTCAAGACCGGCAGAGCCGGAGGTGGCATACGTTGGCAGCGGAAATTGCTCGCCAACGCGCGGGTCCAGAATCTTAACGTCGATTTTTTTCATCATAACGGGTAACGATCTCGTCCAGTAATTGTTGGCCCAGGAGTTCTTTGCGCTCAAGCGGTAAGACTTTATCTCCATCCTGCCAGAAAAGGTGCAATGCGTTGCTGTCGCTGTTAAATCCTTGCGTGGACAGCGATACGTCGTTCGCGCAAATCAAATCGAGGTTTTTGCGGGTACGTTTTTGCCGGGCATATTCTTCCACATTATTCGTTTCGGCGGCAAACCCAACAACGTAAGGACGATGCGTTTTTAGCGCGGCCACACCGGCAACGATATCCGGGTTTTTGACCATTTTTATCGTTAATTCATCGCCTTGCTTTTTAATTTTGGCGTCAGCAATGGTTTCTGCCCGGTAATCCGCCACGGCAGCACAGCCAATAAAAATATGCTGCTGTTGTGCATGCGCCTGTACGGCGGCTTCCATTTCCAGTGCGGTGGTGACATCAATACGCTGCACCGACGCAGGCGCGGTAAGTGACACCGGGCCGCTCACCAGCGTGACGTTCGCACCGCGCCTGGCCGCCGCGGCGGCAATCGCATAGCCCATTTTGCCGGAGCTGTGGTTAGTAATGTAACGCACCGGATCCAGCGGCTCGCGCGTTGGACCCGCGGTAATCATGATGTTGAGATGTTGCAGATCGTTGACAGGCGAGAAATGGGCCGCGGCCATATCAACAATCGTTAGCGGGTCGAGCATTCGGCCCGGACCCACGTCGCCGCAGGCCTGGCTGCCGCTGTCGGGGCCCCAGATCAGCAGGCCGCGCGAGGCCAGCGTTTCCAGATTATGCCGGGTAGCGGCGTTGCGGTACATCTGCTGGTTCATGGCGGGCACGACCGCGACGGGCGCCGGGGTGGCGAGGCAAATGGTTGAAACCAGATCGTTCGCCATACCTGCCGCCACGCGGGCAATTAAATCCGCCGTGGCGGGGGCAAGAATAACCAGATCGGCCCATTTACCCAGCTCAATGTGGCCCATTGCGGCTTCGGCCGCCGGATCAAGAAGGCTGTCGGATACCGGGTATCCCGATACGGCCTGCAGGCTCAGCGGAGTGATAAAGGCTTTGCCGCCTTCGGTGATCGCGACCCGCACATCGGCCCCGCGCTCGCGCAAACGGCGCACCAGGTCCGGCGTTTTATAGGCAGCAATACCGCCGCTTACGCCAAGAACGATTTTTTTACCGGCCAGGCTCATCATGATTCTTTCCTGTTGGGTTTCACCAGAGAGCGGGCATTTTATCACAATCCCAAAAACGGGGTGATGAAGTCCGTTATTCACTTTGCGAGGCGTTACGCAAGAACGAAACGCGAGCGTCGAGCCCGGGAGGTGCCTGTGGCAGCATAGTGGCAAACAGAAGGAGGGCGGGCATGGAAGAGACTGAACTGCTGCTACCGCGCGAAAAAATGCTGCGCCATGGCGTCACGTTATTAAAAGACGACGAGCTGCTGGCGCTCTTTTTACGCACGGGCACGCCGGGAAAAACGGTTTTTACCCTGGCGAAGGATTTAATAGACCATTTTGGTTCACTGTATGGTTTGCTGACCGCGGACCTGGCGGAATTTACGCACGTAGAGGGCATCGGCGTGGCGAAATATGCCCAGCTGCGGGGAATTGCAGAACTTGCCCGACGATTTTATAACGTGCGTATGGAGGAGGAAGACCCCATTCTTACTCCTGACATGACCCGCGAATTTCTGCAAAGCCAGCTGTCCGATCTGGAGCGGGAGATCTTTATGGTGATCTTTCTCGACAACAAAAATCGTGTGATTAAACATACCCGCCTTTTTTCGGGGACGTTAAGCCACGTTGAGGTGCATCCGCGTGAAATTGTGCGGGAAGCGATAAAAGTGAATGCAGCCGGCGTGATCCTCGCGCATAATCACCCCTCTGGCTGTGCAGAACCAAGCAGAGCTGACAAAGCTATTACCGAACGTATTATCAAATGCTGTCAATTCATGGACATTCGTGTGCTGGACCATCTGATAATTGGCCGCGGAGAGTACATATCTTTTGCCGAACGCGGCTGGATTTAGGCCTTTTCTCGCGATCCATCGGGATCTTTGTCTGTTCGGGACTTGAGCACACCGCCGAGTCAGCGTATACTACGCCACCTTTGAGAATCTCGGGTTTGGCATTTGGGCCTGGCAATCGAGGGTTCAATAGAACTATGCGATGACCGGGCTGTAAAGCCTGACGAGGCGCCGATACCCCATACGAAGCTCGAGCTAATTTGATTTTTGGAGAATAGACATGTCCCGAGTCTGCCAAGTTACTGGCAAGCGTCCGGTGACCGGTAACAACCGTTCCCACGCACTGAACGCGACTAAACGCCGTTTCCTGCCGAACCTGCACTCTCACCGTTTCTGGGTTGAGAGCGAGAAGCGTTTTGTCACCCTGCGCGTATCTGCTAAAGGTATGCGTGTAATCGATAAGAAAGGCATCGATACAGTTCTGTCCGAACTGCGTGCCCGTGGCGAAAAGTACTAAGTACTTAAAGAGGAAATAAATCATGGCTAAAGGTATTCGCGAGAAAATCAAGCTGGTTTCTTCTGCTGGTACAGGTCACTTCTACACCACCACGAAGAACAAACGTACTAAGCCGGAAAAACTGGAACTGAAAAAATTCGATCCAGTTGTACGCCAGCACGTACTGTACAAAGAAGCTAAAATCAAATAATTTTAGTCTCCTTGTATTGAAAAACCCCGCATCTGCGGGGTTTTTTGCATTCTGCATCTCAACGGAGGAACCATGCCTGAATTACCTGAGGTAGAGACCAGCCGCCGCGGTATTGAGCCGCATCTGGTCGGCGCGACTATTCTGCATGCTGTCGTTCGCAACGGGCGTCTGCGCTGGCCGGTTTCCGATGAGATCCATGCGCTAAGCGACAAACCCGTCCTGAGCGTCCAGCGCCGCGCTAAATACCTGCTGCTGGAACTGCCTGACGGCTGGATCATCATCCATCTGGGCATGTCGGGAAGCCTGCGTATCCTCACAGAGGACCTGCCTGCGGAAAAGCACGACCACGTCGATCTGGTGATGAGCAACGGCAAAGTGCTGCGTTATACCGACCCACGGCGTTTTGGCGCATGGCTGTGGGCCAAAGAGCTTGAAGGGCACAACGTGCTGGCGCATCTCGGGCCAGAGCCGCTCTCAGAGGCGTTTAACGCGGAATACCTCAAAGAGAAATGCGCCAGGAAGAAAACTCCGGTTAAGCCCTGGCTTATGGATAACAGGCTGGTGGTGGGCGTAGGGAATATTTACGCCAGCGAATCGCTGTTTGCCGCCGGGATCCATCCCGATCGGCTGGCCTCTTCGCTGTCGGCGCAGGAGTGCGAGCTGCTGGTTAGCGTCATTAAAGCGGTGCTGCTGCGGTCGATTGAGCAGGGCGGGACGACGCTGAAGGATTTCCTGCAAAGCGACGGGAAGCCGGGCTATTTTGCGCAGGAGCTGCAGGTCTACGGCCGTAAAGGTGAACCGTGCAGAGCCTGCGGAACGCCGATAATTGCCACGAAGCACGCCCAGCGCGCCACGTTTTACTGCCGTCAGTGCCAGAAGTAACGTTACTTTAATTTTTCCATCAGCGCCTGGTGGACGTTATCCGGCAGGAAGTGGGTAACGTCCCCGTGATGGCGCGCGACCTCTTTCACCAGTGAAGAAGAGATAAAAGACCACTCCTTGGAGGGCATCAGGAACACGCTCTCCAGCTCCGGCATCAGATGACGGTTCATGTGCGCCAGCTGCATCTCATATTCGAAGTCCGCCACGGCACGTAAGCCGCGGATGAGTATATTGGCCTGCTGGGTGCGGGCAAAATTTGCCATCAAATCGCTGAACCCGACGACCTCAACGTTCGGCAGGTGCGCAATCGCCCCGGATGCCAGCGCCACGCGTTCGTTCAGATCGAACATTGGCTTTTTGCTGGGGCTGGCGGCAATAGCCAGAATGACCTTGTCGAACATACACGCCGCACGGGTGATGATATCAAGATGACCGTTGGTGATCGGATCGAAGGTACCCGGATAAATCGCTTTTGTGCTCATGGCTCACGTTTTCTCTGAGTAGCCGTGGTTCAGCGCCCACAGCTCGGTGTATTTGTTGAAAGTATACTGGGCATTCACCACCGCCAGTAGCCAGCCCTGCTTGCCGTCCAGCACGCCGCCGCGCAGCAGCAGCGTTTTCAGAAACGCGCCCAGCGTGTGGGTGAAGATCCCGGTAAGCGAGGCCTTCTTGCCGCGCGCATGCCGCTCCTGTGCCCAGGCGGTGGCATAGTTCAGCTGTTTACGCTGGAAGCTGGCGAAATCCCGACAGGTCAGGTGAAGCAGATCGCCCGTCAGGGGAATGACCCTGGCGTTGTCACAGGCCAGAGACTCATGAACCAGGCTGTCGTTGTACTGGTAGCATTCGCGCTCGTAGAGACGCATCACGCGGTCTGGATACCAGCCGCTGTGGCGCATAAAGCGCCCAAGAAAATAGTTACGACGCGCGATGCTGTAGACCGCGCCAGGCTGGGGAGCGGCAAGTACCGTTTGAATGGCCTGTCGGAGTTCCGGGGTGACGCGCTCGTCGGTGTCGATCATCAGCACGTAATCGCCCGTGGCGTAACCCTGCGCGCGCTGACGCTGAATGCCGTAGCCCTGCCAGTCGGTGTCGGTATAGACGTTTGCACCCGCTGCACGGGCCACGTCTGGCGTGTTGTCCGTACTGCCGGAGTCAAGAAGGATTATCTCGTCAGCCCAGGCTACAGACGCCAGGCAATCCGGAAGCAGGTCGGCGGCGTTTTTGGCGATCATCACCACCGACAGACGCGTTGACATTAGTGGCTCCGCTGAGGCAGATAGGGTTGCAGAAGCTGCAGCAGACGGGTCAGCGCGCCCTGGTTCTGGTGCAGAACCTCAACGGCATGACGACCGTACCACAGGCGGTAATCTTCGTCGGTCAGAAGGGTGGAGACCTCTTTGACCACCGAATCTGCGTCGGTGACGGTGATTAAGCCATCGGCCTGCTGCAATTTCGCGCAGATGTCCTTGAAGTTAAACGTGTGCGGTCCCATCAGCACCGGAATGGCGTGTGCTGCCGGTTCCAGTGGGTTATGACCGCCGCGCTCTACCAGGCTGCCGCCGACAAAGGCGAGATCCGCAATGCCGTACAGCAGCATCAGTTCACCCATCGTATCGCCAATGACGACCTGCGTGCTGCCAGAGGGGATTTCGCCGCTGCTGCGCAGGGTAAAGCTAAAACCGCCTTTTTGCACCATTTCGCGGGCATCTTTAAAACGCTCCGGATGGCGAGGAACCAGAATCAGCAGCAGGTCCGGGAAGGTTTCCAGCAGCTTGCGGTGGGCCTGCAAAATAATCTCTTCTTCACCGTCGTGGGTGCTGGTGGCAATCCAGACCTGACGGCGCGGCGCCCACTGTCGACGCAGCGTCACCGCACGGGCGGCGAGTTCAGGCGTGACGGAAATATCGAATTTCAGGCTACCCGTTACCGCAAGCTGGTTGCGTTTCAGGCCCAGGGCGATAAAGCGCGCGGCATCTTCTTCATTTTGCGCGGCGATCAGCGTGATTTTGCTGAGCAGGCGACGCATAAATTTACCCAGCTTGCCGTAGCCTTTCGCCGAACGCTCTGACAGACGCGCGTTCGCGATAACTAAAGGAATTTTACGGGCATGCAGGGCGGAAATCATGTTCGGCCACAGCTCGGTTTCCATCACGATCACCAGTTTGGGGCGAACGGTGTTCAGGAAACGGTTCATGGCGCAGGGGAGATCGTACGGGAGGTAGACGTGATGGACATCTTTACCGAATGCGGACATCACGCGTTCTGAGCCCGTCGGCGTCATGGTGGTGACGGTGATCGGCAGTGACGGATAACGGTGGCGCAGGGCGCGCACCAGCGGAATGGCCGCCAGCGTTTCCCCGACGGATACGGAATGCAGCAGAATACCGTCCGGCGCGACTTTATTGCGGCAGAAGCCATAGCGTTCGGCCCAGCGTTTACGGTACGCAGGCGCTTTACGGCTACGAAGCAACAGTCGCAGCCACACCAGTGGCTGAATGATGTAGAGCAGGGCGGTATACAACAATTCCAAGCGATTATCCGTTTTTTTAGTTTCGGCCGGGAAATTCTAAGCATTTAAGCGTGCTAAAGCTATCTCTTATGCCAGATACCGTTTTAAACGGAAGTAGCGTCGGCCCAGGCGCCAGCGCAAACGCGGGCTTTTGGCACTTTTCCAGATAAGCTTCCAGATCCCGGTGTCGAAGAACTCTTTGATTATCATTGCTTTCTTCGCCTCATCCTTCATGTTATCGAAGGTATGAATAATCCCCAGCCCCTCTTTAGCGATTTGCCAGTGGCAGGCAGGGATATTTTTCACTTTATCCGGATAGCGCTGGTTAATGGCATCGAGCATCTTCAGGATCTTCATGTAATGACGCGCTGAGCGAATAAGCGTGTCGTCGTTATCCGGAGTGTGCGATACCGAAGCGGAGTGAATGTAGTAGTCATAAAAGCGTTCGCTGGTGTACTGAACGCGTTCCGCGGCAAGCAGCACCTCGGTAGTCCACGGAATATCCTGATGACGCAGGCCGGGCTCGAAGCGGAAGCCGTTCTGGCGAATGAAATCGTGGCGATAGATATTCAGCCAGGTGACGTGCAGGAACTTACGCGAGTCCAGCGCCTTTTTTAGCCATGCCGCGCCATTCATAACGCCCGTTGAGGCGAGCTTGTCTTCCGGGAAGATGGGGCGAGACGATTTCTTGTTATTTTCCCAGACGTAGTTGCCGTTGCAGGTGGCGACGTCCAGATTCTGCGTGACGGCCATATCCAGCAGGCGCTGATACATGCCGGGTCTGAAAACATCATCAATATCCGGGAAGGAGAGATAGCGGCCGGTCGCTACGGCCAGACCGGTATTACGCGCGATGGAAACGCCCTGATTAGGCTGTTCAATGACCTGCATATCCGGCAGCTTTTCGCGCCAGTTATCGACGATCTGCATCGAACGGTCGGTGGAGCCGTCATTGACGATGATGACTTCCATACTGTCGATGTTTTGATTTACAAGGCAGGTAAAGAACTGATCAAGAAAAGCTTCACCGTTATAAACGGCAACCACCACGCTTAATAATGGCGCTGAATTTTGCATATGAAACCTGATTATTTTTGGGTGTCGACCAAAGCAATGTATTGCCGGCAAATGGCGTTGATACCGAACGAGGCAATCGTGTCGCGATCAACCACCGGCGGAGAGGCATATAGTTCTGCCAGCGTTTTCGCCAGTGATTCGTCTGTTAACGCCGTCAGACCGCGGGCCAGGGGACCGGTGAGGATCTCAGCAGGGCCGCCGGGGCAGTTTGTACTGACCGGTGGAGTCTGACAGATAATTGACTCCACGAGTACATTACCAAAACCTTCGCAGTCGGAACTTAACACTAAAAGGCGTGCTCCTTTAATCCACGGGTAGGGATTGGCTTCGAACGGGCGGAAAATGATCTTGTTTTCAATGCCAAGCCCGGCGGCAAGCTGCCTGAGCTGGTCTATTTTCGTTGCGGAGCCGTTGCCCATCATCACCAGGGTTGTGTCGATTTTGCTTAGCGCGAACGCCCGCAGCAGGCGGTCGTGACGTTTGTGCTCATGAAAACGGCCAACGTGGATAATGTAACTCTGCCCCTGCATCTCAAAAGGCGCTTCTGCCAGACGCTGAATTTCAGGAATATCAAAGGGGTTATGGATCACCGCTTTGCGTCGCAGGGGAATAGCGAGCGTCTCTGAGAGATCGTGCAGTACGGCTCCGGATACCGCGACAACGTTGCGGTTTTCATAGGTATGTCGAATTTTAGAATGTTTGAACCAGCGGGAAAGGCCGCTGCGATGGCGTAAATAGGAGAACGAGAACATCCCGTGTACGCAGAACCACACCTTGTCCCGATCCAGCACCCGGCTGTGCGCCACTATACGATCGGTTTTATGGAGGTGCGAGAAGACCACGTCAAATTTACCGCTGCGCTCAGCCCGCTCAATAGCGCGATCCAGTAAGCGGGCGCGCCGCGGGATCTCTGTCAGCTTGCGCCAGGGTTTTTTACACGTATCCTGCACAACCTGAAAATCGATGCCTTCCGGAATGGCGTAGTCGCACACCTTCCGCAGGGAGAAAAGGGTAACCTGATGTCCCAGTTCCGTCAGTCCGCTGGAGAGGGTGAGAACCGTTTTTTCGGCTCCTCCACCGGGTAAACCATCAATAATCATTAGGATGCGCATTATTAATCCAGTAATTTTTGATAAAGCGAAATAAGCTGACTTGACAGTTTTTCTGGCGTTGCTTCTCTGACGCGTTCGCGCGCCGCAAGCCCCATATTGTTATTCTTATCCAGAGAAGGAATGGACACGACGGCCTCCTTCAGGGTGCGGATATCAAGTGCATCACAGTAAAACCCGTTCTGGCCTTGCTCAATAAATTCTGACCCACCGCAGCTCTCTGACGTAATGACGGGTAATCCACAGGCCATTGCTTCAAGTATGACGTTAGGGAAAGGATCATACAGCGTCGGCAGCAGTAAACCATCGGAAAGCTGATAAAACGGCAGCGTCTCTTTTTGCATCCCCAGGAAACGGATTTGCCCCTCACAGCCTAATGAACGGGCGAGGTCGCGATAGCGGCTTTCCGCTTTATCCTGACCGACCACAATCAGCCATGCCGATGTCCCTGCAATAGCCTGGATAGCGCTCGCCAGCCCCTTGCGTTCAAACCCTGACCCCACGAAGCAGAAAATGACGGCATCGGCGGGTAGCCCAAATTGCTGACGCAGTACGGCGCGCTGTCTCTCTTCTGCCGGAACGAAGCGGCTGGAATCTATTGAATTATAAATCACATGTATCTTTTTTGCGTCAATATCAAAGTCTTCGACGATTTCGCGCTTGATCATCTCCGCATTACAGATAACCGCCTTTAGCTCGGGAGCCTGATACATTTCACGTTCCGCGTTCATCACGTAGCGGTGATAGCGATCGTGCATAAGCAGCTTCGCGCGCCAGGCGGGAAGTATACGCGTACGCTGTAGCAGCCAGCGACGATGCACTCCGTCGCCGGCACGGTAAATATCGCAGCCCGGGATACGCTCGTGGCTCTGTACAATATCAAACTGCTGCTGTTGCCACAGGGCGCGCGCGGCGTGCGCAAAGCCGCGCTCGCGGCTGATGCGACCCCATTTCCGGGGATCGCAGATATGAATATGCCAGTCGTCCTGTTTTTCGCCTTGCCACTCGCGGGTGATGACGTTCAGCTCAAGGTTCTGATTGCTCAGCGCAGCGAGTGCCCTGGAGACAAAACGTTCTGCTCCGCCATCCGGGCGATATTTTTGACGCACAATGGCCAGGCGATGAGGCTTCATCACAGGTATCTCCTTGCGGCAGAGACGACAGCATCAACGGGAATGGCGTCGAGATAGCGTTCGGTGGTTTTCGTATCAATGGCGTCAGGGTTGGGAAGCGGGCCGTAATTCCCGGCCCAGATAACCTCGCCGTTTACCTGCCATGGCGACCAGAACGTCAATTTTGATGGGCCAAATAGCGCCACGCAGGGCGTCTGCAGGGCGGCGGCCATGTGCATAGGAACAGAGTCAACGCCAATGAACAGGCTGGCGTGGTCGATGAGCGAGGCCAGCTGGCGCAGGGTTAACTGTCCTGCCAGCGAAACAACACCCGTTTTCGGGGAGGCGGCAAGGATGCGGTCTACCATCGCCAGCTCTTTCTTATCCGGTCCCGCCGTCAGGACGACAGTGTGGCCGTCCTGCTGCAGCGCGGCGATAGTTTGCGCCATTTTCCCTTCATCCCAGCACTTAAAGAACCAGCGTGAGGTGGGCTGGATAACGATGTAGCGCTCTCCCACACCCTGTTGCGTTAGCTTTTGCTGTGCATGGTGCCAGTCATCCGCGCGGTAAGCCATGGTGACGTCGGATTTGGCGACAACCGGTAACGGTGCCAGTATCGAAAGGTTTTGTTCAACGGTGTGCAGTGACTGATGGCTGGCGACAGAAACCAGTTCGCTATGACAAAAACGCCAGAACGCATTGTTGCGCTTGTTAAAGGCAAACCCGAGCCGAACGGGGGCACCCGTGAGGCGGGTGACAATCGCGCTGCGCCACTGATCGGCAAGATTAATCACCAGATGGTAATGCTGCGCGCGCAGCGTACGCAGCAACTGCCACTCTTTTTGCAGGTGCTTCAGCGTGCCCAGTTGCTTCCACTTACGGTCGATGCCATAAATCGTATTGATTGCCGGATGCGCGGCGAGCATGTCTCGCGTCTCTTCATACAGGAGCACGTCGATTTGGGCTTCTGGCCATTTTTGGCGTAGCGAATTGATGACGGGAGTGGTGAGTAACATGTCGCCATGATGGCGAAGTTTGATCAGTAAAATGCGCAAATCAGGCGTGTCGGGTAAGTTATTCATCATCATCTTATCGGCGTTGTACTAATGGCAATTCTAATAGACCTGGTAGCGACTTGCACTCTTTCTCCATAATGTCAGGAATTTCCCTGGAAGGGTTTACTCCTGCTTTCGGGAGTGCGTAACATAGCGCTAACTATTTTGTCTTGCGGGCTCATTATGAAAAAACCGGCGTTTATCATCACGATCGATACCGAAGGGGATAATCTCTGGCAAAACCACCGGGTGATCAAAACGAAAAATGCGCGCTATCTGGCACGGTTCCAGACGCTTTGTGAGCGTTTCGGCTTCAAGCCCGTCTGGCTGACCAACTACGAGATGGCGGTTGAGCCGGTGTTCATTGAGTTCGCTAAAGATGTAATCGCCCGGGGCCAGGGCGAGGTGGGAATGCATCTCCATGCCTGGAACAGCCCTCCTGAGCACGATCTGACCGGTGATGACTGGCGCTGGCAGCCTTATCTGATTGAGTTTCCAGACGAGGTCATGCGTGAGAAAGTGGTATTTATGACCCGCTTACTGGAAGAGACCTTCCAGACTAAAATGCTTAGTCATCGCGCCGGGCGCTGGGCGTTTGATAGCCGTTACGCCAGGCTGCTGATTGAACTGGGTTATCAGGTCGACTGCTCCGTCACGCCGCGCGTGAACTGGCGTAACGCGAAAGGCGCCCCTCAGGGAAGTGGCGGAACGAATTACCAGCATTTCCCCGATCGCGCTTACTTCTTAGATGCAGATGATATTTCCCGTCCGGGAAACAGCCCTTTACTCGAAGTGCCGATGAGCATCCAGTACAAACATCCGGCATGGCTGAATTCGCTTAAGCAGGGTTACGATCGTCTTCGCGGTAAATACCGCTCTCCTTCAGTTAACTGGTTACGCCCGTCCGGCGGTAACGCCCAGGAGATGATTAAGGTAGCGCAGCAATGCCTGTCTCAGGGAAATGATTATGTGGAGTTTATGCTTCATTCGTCGGAATTTATGCCTGGCGGAAGCCCTGCGTTTAAAGATGACGCCGCGATTGAAGGGCTGTATCAGGATCTTGAGCAGCTGTTTAGCTGGTTATCAGATAAGACGGTGGGAATGACGCTGGCGGAGTTTTATTCTTATAAAAAAGGCGCCGAAACATCGGCGCCTTAACGTTATTTTTGCAGCGCCGTTTTTATCGGCGCACTAAAAATAATGGCAAAAGGAAGCCAGAACAACACCCAATATTCTCGTGGGTTGCTGATAACAAACATGCCCTGCGTCACGTAGAACATCAGCGCAAATACGATAACCGCGATTTCAGCTTTATGATTAGCTGCAAGGTGGCGAAGGCTTTGTCTGGCGGCAAATAAAATCATGCCTAAAAGCAGCAGCAGTCCTACCGCACCTCCCTTTAGAAAGGTTGCTAAATAGAGGCTATGCGTCGTGGTAACATGCTGACCAAAACCATTAATGAACTGAAGTTCTTTATTGAAACCCCATCCGAAGAGTGCTTTCTGTTTTGCCACTTCAAAAGCATGCTGCCAAATACCGAAACGGACGGATCCTGCTCGTGAAGAATCTTCTACGCGTTTGAAGAACATATCGAGCGAGCCACTAAAATAGAGGCTTGCACCGATGATCGCCAGTAGAATAAGTGAACCTGTCAGCAGCTTAATATCCCATTTCGGTTTACAGAGGAAAGCGACAACCGCGGCGACAACAAGTGAAAGGAGTGGCCCTCGACTTTGGGTCAGAATCAAGCAGACCAAAAGCAGAGGAACTGGAATATAAAACCAGAAGTTACGCGTTTCACGAACCAGTATGGCGCTCAATAAAATACCCAGCGCCATGTATCCTCCAAGATCAATTACGTTATCCGGAGAGAAAGGAAAAGCTCGCGATAGCCTGTTTTGAAATATGTGCTCTTTATTGACATAAATTAGCGTTAATATCGTTAAAGCCACAATGCCGAAATATGCTGCACCTATGATATATTTTTTTCTGTCCTGTAGTTCACATTGACGATACAGGCAGATAAAAATAAACAAATAAAATGAATGGGTTAGCGCAGACCTGAGGTGGGACGAATCAGCCCAAAAATTAGTTAATGAGAAATATAATAAAAATGCACCAGTAAAGCCCAGTGCGGGTAGAAAGTCACGATCGCTAATAAAACGCGTTCTTACCTCATGATTTATCATCATAGCGATGATAAACAGTGCAAGGGCAATGTGAAAGAAAATATTTACTTTTGAAACGCCACAAAAAATCATGCTCAAAAAGATAAAGAGCATAAAAGGATAGAATATAAAACGTTGAATATTAGTTGAAGACATCAGTAAAATCCTTTCTGGGGAAAACAGAGTCAGGTATTGCGCTTTGAGGAGACAGATTGATGACAGTGATCTCATTTTTTTTGAAAACAGTACTTGCCAGCATCAACGCCGGAATGACAATATTATTCACCTTTTTATCAAGGAAAGTTGGTAACATTGTACTATTGGTTTCATAAAAGCGAGGTTGATTGAAATTATTCATATCGAGCCCCGCAATATATATTTTTTTAAAGCCCAGAAAATAGAGTACCTGGAGAGCCCAATACATCACGGTTCCGGCATCTACGACCCCGTGACGAACATCACAACTAAAGGCTGTATTAGGATGTGTCTCTGAAAATATGATACCTGGCGTGCCCGCTAGAACCTCGCGTAAATCAGCTTGCTTAATAGAGGGTTTATAGGTTTCATAACAAATATCTTCAATGATGCATAATTCACACTGGATTTTGTCGTATGAAAAACGCTCTATAAGTTTAACGATGCCCATAACCGTAGTAAAGAGAATGACATCTTTACAGCTTACAATACGCTTCAATAATGCAGTCTGACGATCGATAAACGTCATATCAACGACGAAATAGAGAGAAAAACTTAGCGCGTGGTGAAGGTGCCAGGCACCGTTCACGCCCGCCGTGATTACCGTCGATGGTAGAGTCTTGAAATCGATAGCTTTGATTGAAGGGCCAGTCGCCGCAATAAGTATATCGCCATCGAACCGATGGTGAAGTGAGGAGAGCGGGATCAGATCGATACTGCGTCCCTTATACTTTAATTCTGATATTTCACCGGTTTCAGCACGCGATATTTTAACGAAGGGCCATAAATTTTCATTATGTCGCATATTGCGCTTATGCGTATACCGATACAGTTGCTTGGTCAACGAGTTCATTTTACGCCTCAGGAAATTATTTTTTTATTTTTATTCACGGTCGTTAATAAACTCACAATGTTATCCAAATCCGCGTCGCTTACTGCAAACAACTCTTCTTTCGGTTGGCTGAAGTAGTAACGCGTTTCAAAAACGTAAGAGTTAATATTTTCATCGTTACCAATCAACAGAACCTCGCCGAGAGGACGCTGCTCGTAATGACAGCATGGGCCAAATAACATGATTACCGGCACGCCCACAGCATCTGCAATGTAAATATTCCCCGAATCAGACGCGATATAGCAGTCCATCTTCGAAATGGCCCAGGGAAGCTCTTCGAGCGAAATTTTACCAATGAGATTGATAAAATTCGGGATCTCACCGTAAAGGCGGGTGATATCGTCCATCCACGACTGTTCATTTGGGGCGCCGAAAACATAAAACTCGCAGGGTAAGCCGGCTAGGCGATCGACAATTCGCTTCCAGATAACCGGCGGCACCGTTTTAGCTTTATTGCCTGCCGCAATACTGATACCGATGCGGATAACGTCAGGTTTGTCGAGAATGGCCGGATAGGTCGCCGGTTTAAACAGCGGCTTTGTGGCATGTTTGGGAGAGTCCTGCCACGTGAGTGAACGGTCGGCCAGCTTCAGGTAGTTGGTTACTGATAGCGTTTTTTTGCCGTGCTCAACGATACCGTCGGCGGTGAGATAAAATATCCCGTGATACCATCTGCGGGTGTAAATGCTTAAAAATTGTTTGTTTTTTGCATTACAGACGGCGGCAAAAAAGAGATTCACGCTATTCGGCTGTAGCAGATAGACATTATCGTAACGGTTCATGATCCTGCAGGCGAAGCAGAGCTTACGCCACAGGTTGCGCTTATGCTGTTCGATGAAGTAGATCTGCTCGATGTTCTCGTCATGCTTCGCCAGCGCGCCGACGCTGCGGCTGATCAACACATCGCTTTTTTGCAGATGTGCCAGGAGGGGCGTCGCATTGATAAAGTCACCGATTTTGGCCGTCTGAATGACAAGGTTCCTGCCCGTGTCTTTTCGAAACAGCTTCCGGAAGAGCTTCACCGGAAAGAGTAAAATCAGCAGAAATACGTAACTCATGGGTTAAATATCCCTGTTGGAAAGCAGCTGGCTGCCCTGTAAAAATGAAAAAATAGCATCTGCGCTGATATCCTTCGTTTGTTGCGTCGGGCTGACCATCTGATGCTGGTTTTTACCGTAACCCCCGATCAGCCCGGGGTCTGTCGGGCCGAAAATCGTGATATTAGGACGATCCAGTGCGGCGGTTAGATGGCTTAGCCCCGTATCCACGGAAACGACGGCATTCGCGCCCGCCAGCTGCGCGGCAACCTGCGCCAGCGTAAGTTTGGGTAAAACCTCGACGTGGGTAAAGCCTGCGGCCAGACGCTCCGCACGCTGACGCTCATGTTCAGCGCCCCACGGGAGTTTAATATGGATACCGCAAGGTTGCATTAGTTCAATCAGCCTTCGCCAGTGCGTTTCCGGCCAGTGCTTATCGTCGCGCGTTGTGGCATGCAGGAACACCAGATACGGCTCGGCATGCTCCGTCTCGCGCAAAAAATGCTGTGCAATAGCGTAGTCACCCTGGGCTTCAGGTTTTGCATAGCCCAGGCTTTTCGCGAACAGCTCGCGGGTGCGCTCCACGGCGTGCTGCTGCTTCGCAATATGGTGGCGACGGTTATAGAAAAGGCTCGCCAGCGGTTCGCGTGCGGTTTGCCAGTCCATACCGTGCTTTAGGCCGTGTGCCAGACGCGTCACCAGCGCCGCGCTTTTGACCAGCCCCTGGGCGTCGACGATCGCGTCGTAACGCTGCGCCTGCACCGCTTCGCGGAAGGCTTTACGTTCGGCTTTAATCGGTGCGGAGAACCACGCTTTGCGCCAGCGGCGAATCGCCACCGGGATCGCGCGATCGACCGCCTCATGCCAGGTGGGGATTTGCGCGAAGCCTTCTTCCACCACCCAGTCAAAACGGATGCCGGGAATGGCCCGCATGGCGTCCGTCAGCGACGGCAGCGTATGCAGAACATCACCCATCGAGGAGGTTTTAACGATCAATACCCGCATCCGTTATCCTTCTTCGCTCAACAGCAGTTCGTTGAGTTCTTCGAGAACGCGCTGCGGCGTGATGTCGATCAGACTCTGATGATAGCCCTCTGCGGCATCGCCTTTGCGAACCTTATGGTAGCCGGTGATTAGCCGGATAACGCGCGCTTTGTGTGACAGAGGCGGCGTGAAGTCCGGGCTGCTGGGGCCATACAGCGCGACCAGCGGGCGGTCCAGCGCGGCGGCGACGTGCATTAGACCGGAATCGTTAGTGACCACGGCTTTACAGGCGGCAATCAAAATTACGGCCTGCTCAAGCTGCGTTTCTCCCGCAAGGTTCCGGCACCAGGCCTGCTGATCGATGCTCAGCGCGGCGAGAATTTCATTGCCCGCCTCGTGGTCTTTCGCTGAGCCAAACAGCACAATCTGATAGCCTTCGTCGATCAGCTGTTTCGCCAGTTCGGCGTAGTGATAGTGCGGCCAGCGTTTTGCCGGACCAAATTCCGCACCAGGGCAAAAACCAATCATCGGACGCTCGGACGACATGCCAAACGCGTTGCAGGTATGGGATTTCTCCCCATCGTTGACCTGAAGCTGCGGCCACAGCAGCGGCTGCGGCAGGTCTTTCGCGCTGCGCATTACGCCTTTGTCATAGGCCAGCGCCACATAGCGCTCAACCATCAGCGGCCACGCCTCTTTATCCAGCACCCGGGCGTCGTTCAGCAAACCGTAGCGCATTTCGCCTCGCCAGCCGGTACGGTGCGGCACGCCAGCAAAGAAGGGCACAAGGGCAGATTTGAAGGAGTTAGGCAGCACATAGGCACGGTCATAGCGTTTTTCGCGCAGGCTATGGCCGAGTCTGCGACGCTCGCCAATTTCCAGCGCCCCGTGGCCGAGCGGCATTGGGATCGCCTCGTTCACTTCTGGCATACGCGATAACAGCGGACGGCACCACGCGGGTGCCATCACGTCGATTATCGCCTGGGGATAACGCGCCTTGAGCGTGCGATAGAGACTTTGCGACATCATCATGTCGCCCACCCATGACGGGCCGATCACCAGAATTTTCATACTTATGCGTCGCGGTTCAGCCAGGCCATGTATTCCGTTACGCCTTCGGCAACGGTCTTGAACGGCTTGTCGTAGCCTGCGGCACGCAGGTTGGTCAGGTCAGCCTGCGTGAACGCCTGGTAGCGGCCCTTCAGCTTATCCGGGAAAGGAATATACTCAATGCTGCCTTTTTTATGGTATGCCAGCGTTGCGTCAGCCACGGCCTGGAAGGATTCCGCGCGGCCTGTGCCAAGGTTGAAAATACCGGATACGCCATTTTCCAGGAACCACAGGTTGACGGCCGCCACGTCGCCTACGTAGACGAAGTCACGCTTGAAGCCGTCGCTGCCTTCAAACAGTTTCGGGCTTTCGCCATTATTCAGCTGGGTGTTCAGGTGGAACGCCACGCTCGCCATGCTGCCTTTGTGGCCTTCGCGCGGACCGTAAACGTTGAAGTAGCGGAAGCCAACAATCTGGGAGTTCGCTTCAGGCAGGATCTGGCGCACGTACTCATCAAACAGGAACTTGGAATAGCCGTAAACGTTCAGCGGCTGCTCATATTCGCGGGACTCGATGAAATCAGAGGTGCGGCCGCCGTAGGTTGCCGCAGAGGAGGCGTACAGGAACGGAATTTCACGCTCCAGACAGTAGTGCAGGATCTCTTTGGAGTACTGATAGTTGTTGTCCATCATGTACTTGCCGTCCCACTCGGTGGTGGATGAGCATGCACCTTCGTGGAAGATGGCTTCGATCTCGCCGAACTCTTCGCCTGCCATAATCTGGATAAGGAAGTCCTCTTTATCCATATAATCAGCGATGTTCAGATCCACCAGGTTGACGAACTTGGTGCCGTCTTTCAGGTTATCCACCACCAGAATGTCGGTGATGCCTTTGTCATTGAGAGCTTTAACAATATTGCTGCCGATAAAGCCCGCGCCGCCGGTAACGATGATCATAACTGTAACCTTTGAAGTGTTGAGTCCGGGGACAATCCCGGACGCTAATGTCTTTATCATATCATCACAATGCCCGGTCTTCAGCCATTCACCGATATGCAGCAGGGGTACACGTGATTTATGCTGCAAAAACGAGAAGAGATACTGCGTCATCTCGTCATGAACTATAGGTTTGGGTAATATGTGCCGAAATTTGCCGAGTCTGGAGAATTGCAATGCGTGGTGATTTTTACAAACAGTTAAACAGCGACCTCGATACCGCCCGTGCGGAAGGGTTGTTCAAGGAAGAGCGTATTATCACGTCTGCTCAGCAGGCGGACATCACCGTTGCCGACGGCAGCCATGTGATCAACTTTTGTGCGAACAACTACCTGGGTCTTGCGAATCACCCTGAGCTGATTGCCGCAGCGAAAAACGGCATGGATACCCACGGCTTCGGCATGGCCTCCGTGCGCTTTATCTGCGGCACCCAGGACAGCCACAAGCAGCTTGAACAAAAGCTGGCGAACTTCCTTGGAATGGAAGACGCGATCCTCTACTCCTCCTGCTTCGACGCCAACGGCGGTCTGTTTGAGACGCTGCTGGGCGCAGAAGACGCAATTATCTCCGACGCCCTGAACCACGCCTCTATTATCGACGGCGTCCGCCTGTGTAAAGCGAAGCGTTTCCGCTACGCCAACAACGACATGGTTGAGCTGGAAGCCCGCCTGAAAGAGGCCCGCGAAGCCGGCGCGCGTCATGTGCTCATCGCCACCGATGGCGTGTTCTCTATGGACGGCGTGATCGCTAACCTGAAGGGCGTGTGCGATCTGGCCGACAAATACGACGCGCTGGTGATGGTAGACGACTCGCACGCGGTTGGTTTTGTGGGCGAAAATGGCCGTGGCTCCCACGAATACTGTGACGTGATGGGCCGCGTGGACATCATCACCGGTACGCTGGGCAAAGCGCTTGGCGGTGCTTCCGGCGGCTATACCGCCGCGCGTAAAGAGGTGGTTGAGTGGCTGCGTCAGCGCTCCCGCCCGTATCTGTTCTCCAACTCCCTGGCGCCAGCGATCGTGGCCGCCTCCATTAAAGTGCTGGAGATGGTGGAATCCGGTGCTGAGCTGCGCGACCGCCTGTGGTCCAACGCCCGTCTGTTCCGTGAAAAAATGAGCGCCGCAGGGTTTACCCTGGCCGGTGCTGACCACGCGATCATTCCGGTGATGCTGGGCGATGCGGTCGTCGCGCAGAAATTTGCTCGCGAGCTGCAGAAAGAAGGGATTTACGTGACCGGGTTCTTCTTCCCGGTGGTACCAAAAGGTCAGGCGCGTATCCGCACCCAGATGTCTGCGGCGCACTCGCCTGAACAAATTGAACGTGCGGTGGAAGCCTTTACCCGCATCGGCAAACAGCTGGGCGTAATTGCCTGAGGACGTGTGATGAAAGCGTTATCCAAACTGAAAGCGGAAGAAGGGATTTGGATGACCGACGTGCCGGAGCCGGAAGTCGGTCATAACGATCTGCTGATCAAAATTCGTAAAACCGCCATCTGCGGTACTGACGTTCACATCTACAACTGGGACCAGTGGTCACAGAAAACCATTCCTGTCCCGATGGTGGTCGGCCATGAATATGTGGGTGAAGTAGTTGGCATCGGCCAGGAAGTAAAAGGGTTCAACATCGGCGATCGCGTCTCCGGTGAAGGCCATATTACCTGCGGTCACTGCCGTAACTGCCGCGGTGGTCGTACGCACCTGTGCCGCAACACCGTCGGCGTGGGCGTAAACCGTCCGGGCTGCTTCGCGGAGTATCTGGTGATCCCGGCGTTCAACGCGTTTAAAATTCCGGACAATATCTCTGACGACCTGGCCTCAATCTTTGACCCGTTCGGCAATGCGGTACATACGGCGCTCTCCTTCGACCTGGTGGGTGAAGACGTGCTGGTCTCCGGTGCGGGCCCAATCGGTATTATGGCGGCAGCGGTGGCGAAGCACGTGGGTGCGCGTAACGTCGTGATCACCGACGTCAACGAATACCGTCTGTCGCTGGCACGTAAAATGGGCGTTACCCGCGCGGTGGACGTCTCTAAGGAGAGCCTGACCGACGTGATGGAAGAGCTGGGCATGACTGAAGGCTTCGACGTGGGTCTGGAGATGTCCGGTGCGCCACCGGCGTTCCGCACCATGCTTGACACCATGAACCACGGCGGGCGTATCGCGATGCTGGGTATTCCGCCGTCGGATATGTCTATCGACTGGAATAAAGTGATCTTCAAGGGGCTGTTCATTAAAGGCATCTATGGCCGTGAAATGTTCGAAACCTGGTACAAGATGGCGGCATTAATTCAGTCTGGCCTGGATCTGTCCCCGATTATTACCCATCGATTCTCTGTCGATGAGTTCCAGCAGGGCTTTGACGCTATGCGTTCCGGGCAATCAGGGAAAGTGATTCTGAGCTGGGGTAAATAATGAGAAAGGGGCCTACGGCCCCTTTTACTTATGCAGCAGTTCTTTCGCAACCAAGCTTGATGAGTACTTTTGCAGCAATAGACTGGATATCAAGTTTGTTGTGGTGTTTATCGAATATTAGCTGCTCTGAGTTATTACCAACAGGCGCGAAAATGGTATTGCCTTCGAATTTTTTATTATGATCCAGCAGCATGGAAAAATAGATAGCAATAAGTTTTTTATCAAAGGCGCAGGCGATATGTACGATTGCTGTATCTACAGAGACAATCAAATCGGCTTTTTTGATAAGTGTTATGGCATCCCAGAGCGAGTTAAAACGACAAATGGTGACCTGGCTATTTTCAATGTGGAGGTCAGCAAGTTTCTTACCTTCGCCAATAATAAACACATGAACATCTGGGTTTTGTGTAATCTCATTCGCCAATTTTTCTAACTGTGAAGGCGAGAGGCTGCGCTCTGCAACGCTTGCGAATGGGTTGAGGACAACGCACGTTTTACCAGAATGCGATTGCAGATAACTGTCAATAAAGTCATCGTGCTCCGGCAAAACGGGTAACGAATAACGAAGGAATTCAGGCTTAACATTCAATATGTTAAGTATTTCTTTTTGAGGATGGGTAATGTGGAACTCGGAATCAATTGGCAACATTAAGTTATAGGGCTTATCCAGCCAGCCGCCAAATCCAACGGCATATTTATAATGCACTTTACGCAGGAGAAGCGTATTGAACAATTCTTTTCTTTTCATCCATGCGTAATGGCTAATGACTAAATCTGTCTCGATGGTGTTCATTGCATCGATGTTATTGATATCAACAATATAAACTTCATCAATATCCGTCATTTTTTCGAATAAATCGCGATTTCGTTCCTCGACGATGACCTGCAGCGTATACCCTGCCTCTTTTAAACTATGCCAGGTCCCGGTGTGGCAAACAGCATCACCAATTCCAAGGTCTACAAAAGGGAAAAGGATGCGCTTCACACGGGAAACATCAATTTTTTCCTGCCGCTTATCATGGAGCTGGCGCGCTACTGAAAGTAGCTTTAACCGTCTTTTTAATTCTTTCGTTTTATGGTTTCGTTGCCTGTTAATTTCCTTTAGGTAACTAATAATTTTCTTCATGTTCGCGCCAAACCAACTTAAGCAGTATATTGACGATAGTATAATCTTAACGTCTGCCAAAAGGAATGATTGCGATGCCAGAGAGTGGCTTGCATCATTTTATTGTTACTTAACAAGTAGTTAAATTATATGCTCTCTGGTTTATACCGTTTCTGACGTGCGTCACCCCTACTCGCTAATGCCAGCACCGTTTTGTAAATAAAAATTATGGTTCAGACCCGGATATGACAGTGGTAATGGCTGAAGCTATCCTCTCATGATCGAATTGATTAAGATCAGGGGACAATATGTTCAAGCTAACCGTATGCCTTTTGACGTACAACTCTGCTCGTTTGTTACATCAGGTTTTACCCCCTTTGATACGTATTGCGGATGAGATTGTTGTGGTTGATTCCGGGAGCCATGATGAAACGTTATCTGTTCTCGAAGAATATGGAATCTCACCAATTTATCATCCCTATGCAATGCATGGTGAACAGATGAATATAGCCATTTCGTGGTCAAGTAACGATTGGGTTTTATGCATGGACAGTGATGAAATACTGGATGAAGATACCCTGGAATATATCATCGCGCTAAAATCCAGAGAGGAACCTCCAGCAGACTGGGGGTGGAGTCTGTCTCGTTACTGGTATGTGTTAGGCGAGCGCACCCGAACAATCTACCCGGTTTCTTCCCCAGACTATCCCTTGAGGTTATTCAATCGTCGTTATGTCACATTTAACAGTCGACCAGTAGATGATAAAGCCGTTGGTGCAGGGCAGGTGATGCGAATACCGGGTCATGTTCGACACGATACCTTTTATTCCCTGCATGAAGTGTTTGATAAGTTAAATACGTATACGTCGCGAGTGGTAAAGTATCAGGCACCCAGACCTTCAATCGTACGCGGTATCGTCAGTGCTATTGGTGCTTTCTTTAAATGGTATTTATTTAGCGGTGCATGGAGACAGGGAAAAGTTGGGGTGGTTACGGGACTCTATGCAACCTTGTACAGTTTTTTAAAATATTTCAAAGCCTGGTATCGCCATCAGGATGAAGGGGAATCCGCAGCCCGAAAGCATACGGATTCACATCTTATTAGATAGTTACGACTTTTTCCCCCAGCCCTGCCACTGATGCTGGAAATACTGCACCAGCGTACTCTGGCTCACGCTTTCGCTGATTACCGTGAAGAAGCGGGTTGCATGCACCGGTTCAGGCGGCTGTTTCAGCGTGCAGTGCTTCACGCCGCGGAACGGATTACGCGGTTGTGTTGCTGGTGGCTGCGCGCTACCCGGACGAGACGTATCCACCTGAGGTTCATTGAGCAGATCGCCCGGACGCACCAGCGTAATATCGGCAGGTAAGGTCGGCAGCATTTGCTGCAACACGCGTACGGTAGACGGATGCGGATGGCCGATGGCAATCGCCGACCCGTTACGGCGCGCCAGCTGTACCGCACGGTTGAACTGCACGCGGATATCCGCCTCGTTCTGGGAGTCGTCCAGGAAGACCTTGCGCTTGATGACCTTCACGCCCGTCCCCTGAGCGGCACGCATTGCCTGGCTGTTGCCGATGGTCATGCTGTCGAGGAAATAGAGATTGTAACGCTCCAGCGCCTGCATCACTTTCAGCATGCCGTACAGGCTGGAGGTCATCGCGCTGCCCATATGGTTATTCAGGCCCACGGCATACGGCACTTTGTTGTAGGCGTCGCGGATGATGCGATCGATCTCGTCGCTGCTCATATCCGGACGAAGCGTGTCTTTTTCCAGCGGCTGTTTGCTAAGCGGTGCCATTGGCAGGTGGATGAGGACCTGATGGCCGCTATTGTGGGCTTTCGTCGCCATTTCACGGGCATGTGGCGCGTTAGGAAGAACGGCGACGGAGATGGCTGACGGCATCGCCAGCACCTGATTTTCGTAGTGTGGGCGATAACCGAAGTCATCGATCACTATCGCGAGTTTGCCTGCATAAACCGGTGCAGCCAGCGCCAGCGCGCTGACGACGGAGAGAATAATTCGACGAAATTGAAGCAAAACTTATCTTCCCAACCACGGCTGTGGATTGACCGCCTGACCCTGGCGACGAATTTCGAAATAGAGTGACGGGCGGCCCTGACCGCCACTGCTGCCCACAAGGGCAATGGGTTGGCCGGCGCGCACCTGAGTGCCGACGCTGACCAGCGCGCTCTGGTTGTAGCCGTAAAGGCTCATGTCGCCTTTACCGTGTTCAACCACCACCACAAGTCCGTAACCCTGCAGCCAGTCGGCCAGAATAACGCGACCATCGGCGATGGCTTTCACTTCGCTACCTTCAGACGCACCGATAACGATCCCCTTCCAACGTAGCTCACCCTGCAACTGTTCGCCATAGCGATGCAGAATCGTACCGCGAACGGGCCAGTAGGCCTGGCCACGAGGTGAACCGAGGCCGCCGGTACGCGACATCAGGGAACGTTCATTTTCAGTAGGCTTATAGGTGGTGCCTTTACGGGAGGCTTCCTGCTGCTTATTACGCACGGCCTGTGCTTCACGCGCCTCTTTTTCAGCGCGCGCTTTGGCCGCGGCTTCCGCACGGGCGATGCTGTTACGCAGCTTCGATTCGTTGGCGCGCATTTCGCTCAACTGGCTTTGTCCTGCCTGAATAGAGGACTCCAGTCCGGCGAGCGTCTTTTTACGTTCATTCCGTGCCTGCTCAAGCTTCGCCTGCTGGGCCTGCTGTTCGTAGAGCAGCGTCTGCTGCTGGCTCTGCTTCTCTTCCAGCTCGGCTTTTTGCATGGTGACCTCTTCGCGCGTCTGTTTGAGCTGCGCGATAGTCTCCTGACGCGCCTGGTTCAGGTAGCCAAAGTAGGCTTGCAGGCGCTGCCCGCGCTGGCTCTCTTCACCGCTGAGGATCAGCTGTAGGCCGGTGTGCTCACCCTGGCGGAAGGCGGCATCAAGCTGTGCAGCAAGGTTGCGCTCCTGTGCGTCACGCTGACGCTCCAGTTTCGCAATCGACGCGTTCATTTCATCGATTTGCTTATTGAGCTGAGCAAGGATGTTTTGCGTTTCACGCAGCTTACGCGCGGCGGCGGAGATGGCCTCTTCCTGCTTTTTAAGCTGGGCAAGCAGGGCTGAACGCTGCTGCTGCTGCTGGCGTACGGCGCGCTCTTTAGCGGCGATATCAGCCTGAATGGATTTAAGCTGGTCGCGGTCATCCGCGTGGGCGGATGCGGCGCACAGCAATACGCCAGCGCTGAGTGCGCTGGCGTAAAGCAGAGGTCTGACTGATAACCTAAGCGGCTTCACGACCCATGTGATTGAAAAAATCGCCTTTCCCCTCATGGGGAGCGATTATTCCACGATGAACAGCGGCTTGCCAGTCATCTCTTTAGGGATTTCCATACCCATCAGCGACAACATGGTTGGCGCGATGTCGGAAAGCTTGCCGCCTTCCACTGCTTTTACTGATTTATCACCTACATAAATCAGCGGAACAGGCAGGTTGGTATGTGCGGTATGCGCCTGTCCCGTTGCCGGATCGCGCATCTGTTCCGCGTTGCCGTGGTCGGCGGTGATCAGCAGCTGGCCACCTACGGATTCGACCGCTTTCGCAACCTGCTCAACGCAGCGATCCAGCGCTTCAACCGCTTTCACCGCGGCTTCCATCACGCCGGTGTGGCCTACCATATCGCCATTCGGGTAGTTACAAATGATGGTGTCGTATTTACCGCTTTCGATCGCGGCCACCAGTTTTTCGGTCAGCTCCGCGGAGCTCATCTCCGGCTGCAGATCGTACGTCGCAACTTTCGGTGAGTTAATCAGAATGCGGTCTTCGCCTTTGAACGGCTCTTCCACGCCGCCGTTAAAGAAGAAGGTCACGTGTGCATACTTTTCAGTTTCAGAAATACGCAGCTGGGTTTTATCGTTTTTCGCCATCCACTCACCGAAGGTATTTTCCAGCGACGCGGGCGGATAAGCGCAAGGGGCTTTGATATCCGCTGCGTACTCGGTCAGCTGGATGAAATCGATCTTCACCACCTTCTTACGGGCGAAACCGTCGAAATCGGCGTTGACGAAGGCGCGGGTGATTTCACGCGCGCGGTCAGCACGGAAGTTCATGAAGATCAGCGCATCGCCATCTTCCATGGCGGCATCGGCCTGGCCTTCAGCGCGAATAACGGTCGCCTTCACGAACTCGTCGTTTTCATCGCGCGCGTAAGCGGCTTCCAGGCCTTCAACGGCGGTCGCGTACTGGAACTCGCCTTTTGCCAGGGTCAGCAGGTCATAGGCCTGCTCTACGCGATCCCAGCGGTTGTCGCGGTCCATGGCATAGTAACGGCCAATGATGGACGCCACGCGGCCTTTGCCCAGCGCGGCGAATTTGTTTTCAAACGCTTCCAGAGAACCTTTAGCGCTGCGCGGAGGCGTATCACGGCCATCCAGGAACGCGTGCAGATAGATTTTTTCTGCACCGCGCTCGGCGGCCAGCTCTACCATCGCCATGATGTGATCTTCGTGGCTGTGAACGCCGCCCGCAGAGAGCAGGCCCATAATGTGAACGGCTTTACCTGCGGCAACGGCTTTATCAACCGCCCCGGTGAGCGTTGGGTTGGCAAAGAAGGTACGTTCTTTGATTTCAACGTCCAGACGCGTCAGGTCCTGATAAACGATACGGCCCGCGCCAAGGTTAACGTGACCCACTTCAGAGTTACCCATCTGGCGATCTGGCAGACCCACTTCCAGGCCAGACGCATCAATCAGCGTGTGGGGACGTTTTGCCCATAGCGCATCCATAACCGGGGTTTTGGCGTTGAAAATGGCATTATCCTGTTGATCTTCACGGTAGCCATAGCCATCCAGAATCACCAGTACCATAGGTTTTTTAGACACCGACATTGCGACAACCTCATGCTCAAGAGACAAAAATTTTGCGTAATTTTACTACAGCTGAATCGATAAAATAGCCGCAGAAGATCAAAGAAAGCGTGGAGGCAATGCTGTTCTCAGGACATTTTGAGGCTTTTTTTTACGTGGCATGCCGCAGAAAATAGATTAGCTTTATGTCGCTGGCTGTATTTGCCACAACGCACAGGTATACTCCTGTCCTGGTTTTTTTTAATCACTACGTCGGGAGTAGTTACCCCCCATGCAAGAAATTATGCAATTCGTTAGCCGCCATCCGGTCCTGAGCATCGCGTGGATTGGCCTGCTGGTCGCTGTACTGTTCACCACATTTAAGGGACTGACGTCTAAAATTAAGGTGATCACCCGCGGTGAAGCGACTCGTCTGATCAACAAAGAGGACGCCGTTGTGGTTGATCTGCGTCAGCGCGACGATTTCCGTAAGGGCCACATTGCAGGTGCTATCAACCTGCTGCCTGCGGAAATCAAAGCAAACAACATTGGTGAGCTGGAGAAGCATAAAGCCCAGCCGATTATCGTTGTTGACGGCACCGGCATGCAGGCGCAGGAATCTGCCAACGCACTGCATAAAGCAGGTTTTGAAAACGTAACGGTACTGAAAGAAGGCATTTCCGGCTGGAGCGGGGAGAATCTTCCTTTAGTGCGCGGCAAATAAGGAGTTAAGTGATGGCCAATATTGAGATCTACACCAAAGCAACGTGCCCGTTCTGCCACCGGGCGAAAGCGCTGCTGACCAGCAAAGGCGTAACGTTCAAGGAACTGCCGATCGATGGTGACGCGATTAAACGCGAAGAGATGATCCAACGCAGTGGCCGCACGACGGTTCCACAGATTTTTATTGATGCGCAGCACATTGGCGGCTGTGATGACTTGTATGCGCTCGACGCGCGTGGTGGACTCGATCCGCTGCTGCGCTAAGAGACTTTAGGACAATTAAAAAGGGTTTTTCCATGTCAGAACAAAACAACACCGAAATGACTTTCCAGATCCAGCGCATCTACACTAAGGATGTCTCTTTCGAAGCGCCAAATGCGCCGCACGTTTTCCAGAAAGACTGGCAGCCAGAGGTTAAACTTGATCTGGATACCGCATCCACCCAGCTGGCGGATGACGTGTATGAAGTCGTACTGCGTGTAACCGTAACCGCTTCTCTGGGCGAAGAAACTGCATTCCTGTGCGAAGTACAGCAGGGCGGCATCTTCTCCATCGGCGGTATTGAAGGCAACCAGATGGCGCATTGCCTGGGTGCATACTGCCCGAACATCCTGTTCCCGTATGCACGTGAATGCATCACCAGCCTGGTTTCTCGCGGTACGTTCCCACAGCTGAACCTTGCGCCAGTGAACTTTGATGCGCTGTTCATGAACTACCTGCAACAGCAGGCTGGCGAAGGTGCCGAACAACATCAGGATGCCTGATGAGCACTGTTAATGCGTCAATGACTGTGATCGGTGCCGGCTCTTACGGCACCGCTCTTGCCATCACGCTGGCAAGAAATGGTCACGACGTGGTCCTGTGGGGCCACGATCCAAAACATATCGCGACGTTGCAACACGACCGCTGCAACGTCGCGTTTCTCCCGGACGTTCCGTTCCCTGATTCCCTGCATCTGGAAAGCGACCTTGCGACCGCGCTGGCCGCCAGCCGCAATATTCTGATTGTGGTGCCGAGCCATGTGTTTGGCGAAGTGCTGCGTCAGATTAAGCCGCTGATGCGTGCGGATGCGCGCGTAGTGTGGGCGACGAAGGGGCTGGAAGCCGAAACCGGACGTCTGTTGCAGGACGTTGCCCGCGAAGCGCTGGGTACAGAGATCCCCCTGGCGGTGATCTCCGGGCCGACCTTTGCCAAAGAGCTGGCTGCTGGCCTGCCGACAGCGATTTCGCTGGCATCCACCGACCAGGCCTTCTCCGACGATCTCCAGCAGCTGCTGCACTGCGGCAAGAGCTTCCGCGTGTACAGTAACCCCGATTTTATCGGCGTGCAGCTGGGCGGTGCGGTGAAGAACGTCATTGCTATTGGCGCCGGGATGTCCGACGGCATCGGTTTCGGCGCGAATGCGCGTACGGCGCTGATCACCCGCGGGCTGACCGAAATGTCCCGCCTTGGCGAAGCGCTGGGTGCCGATCCGGCCACCTTTATGGGGATGGCGGGCCTGGGCGACCTGGTGCTGACCTGCACCGACAACCAGTCGCGTAACCGCCGCTTTGGCATGATGCTCGGACAGGGCAGCGATGTTAAAAGCGCGCAGGAGAAGATTGGTCAGGTGGTTGAAGGCTATCGCAATACCAAAGAAGTTCGCGAATTGGCGCACCGTTTTGGTGTCGAAATGCCAATAACCGAGGAAATTTATCAGGTATTGTATTGCGGAAAAAATGCGCGCGAGGCAGCATTGACCTTATTAGGTCGTGCGCGCAAGGACGAGCGCAGCAGCAATTAGCCGGGAAATATCGTCACCTGAATGACCCAGCCAGCGCAGAACTGGCTGGTCATTAACTATCGTCTGGAGCAAGCAATGCCGTGTGAAGAACTGGATATCGTCTGGAACAATATTAAAGCCGAAGCGCGAGCATTGGCAGACTGTGAGCCTATGCTGGCCAGTTTCTATCACGCGACGCTACTCAAGCACGAAAATCTCGGCAGCGCCCTGAGCTATATGCTCGCCAATAAGCTGGCTTCCCCTATCATGCCTGCTATCGCCATCCGCGAAGTGGTGGAAGAGGCCTACGCCGCAGATCCGGAGATGATCGCCTCTGCCGCCTGTGATATTCAGGCCGTGCGCACGCGTGATCCGGCCGTCGATAAATATTCCACGCCGCTGCTGTATCTCAAAGGCTTTCACGCCTTACAGGCGTACCGCATCGGTCACTGGTTATGGAAAGAGGGCCGCCGCGCGCTGGCTATCTTCCTTCAAAACCAGGTCTCCGTGACCTTCCAGGTGGATATCCATCCGGCGGCTAAGATTGGTCGCGGGATCATGCTCGATCACGCCACCGGCATTGTCGTCGGGGAAACGGCGGTGATTGAGGATGACGTGTCGATCCTGCAATCCGTTACGCTGGGCGGTACCGGTAAAACCAGCGGCGATCGCCATCCGAAAATTCGTGAAGGGGTGATGATTGGCGCAGGCGCTAAAATCCTGGGCAATATCGAAGTCGGACGCGGAGCGAAGATTGGCGCGGGGTCGGTTGTGCTACAGCCGGTACCGCCGCATACCACTGCCGCTGGCGTTCCGGCGCGCATCGTCGGTAAGCCAGACAGCGATAAACCGTCGATGGATATGGATCAGCACTTCAACGGGATCCACCACACCTTCGAATACGGCGATGGAATTTAAGCGCCGGCAATCCTGAAAAAAAGCCCGGTGAGTGAATGCACCGGGCTTTGGATTAGTTGCGGTATAACACTTTGATAATGTGATATCCGAACTGCGTGTGCAGCGGGCCGGTTGGCTCCAGCACCGGGCAGGAGAAGACCACTTTATCAAATGCCGGAACCATCTGGCCCTGGCGGAACTCGCCTAAATCACCACCGCGTTTGCCTGACGGGCAAATAGAGTGCTTCTTCGCCAGCTTGCCGAAGTCGGCGCCGTTTTTGATCTGCTCCAGAAGATCCTGTGCCAGTTTCTCTTCTTTAACAAGGATATGCAGTGCTGCTGCTGTTTTTGCCATGATCGTGCCTTGAGTCGACTAGTTTACGATCGGTATACTACCACGCGTTTTTCCTCCTCTCCCTACTTTCATTGAGCGATCGTTTATGCGTTTAAACCCCGGACAACAACAAGCTGTCGAATTCGTCACCGGACCATGCCTGGTGCTGGCGGGGGCGGGATCCGGTAAAACACGCGTGATCACCAACAAAATCGCCCATCTGATTCGCGGCTGCGGATACCAGGCGCGCCATATCGCGGCGGTCACCTTTACCAACAAAGCGGCGCGCGAAATGAAAGAGCGCGTGGGCCAGACGCTGGGCCGTAAAGAGGCGCGCGGGCTGATGATCTCCACCTTCCACACGCTGGGTCTGGATATCATCAAGCGTGAATACGCGGCGCTGGGGATGAAGTCCAACTTTTCGTTATTCGATGACACTGACCAGGTGGCGCTGCTTAAAGAGCTGACGGAAGGGCTGATTGAGGACGACAAGGTTCTGCTGCAACAGCTGATCTCGACGATCTCCAACTGGAAAAACGATCTGATGACGCCAGCCCAGGCGGCGGCGAGCGCCAAAGGCGAGCGCGATCGCATTTTCGCCCACTGCTACGGGCTGTACGACGCGCATATGAAAGCGTGTAACGTGCTGGATTTCGACGATCTGATCCTGCTGCCGACGCTGCTGCTCCAGCGTAACGAAGAGGTGCGCGAGCGCTGGCAGAACAAAATCCGCTACCTGCTGGTGGATGAATATCAGGATACCAACACCAGCCAGTACGAGCTGGTTAAGCTGCTGGTAGGACAGCGGGCTCGCTTTACCGTCGTAGGCGACGACGACCAGTCCATTTACTCCTGGCGCGGCGCGCGTCCGCAAAACCTGGTGCTGCTGAGCAAAGACTTTCCGGCGTTGCAGGTGATTAAACTGGAGCAGAACTACCGTTCCTCCGGACGCATTCTGAAGGCGGCGAACATCCTGATTGCCAATAACCCGCACGTGTTTGAGAAGCGTCTGTTTTCCGAGCTGGGCTACGGTACCGAACTGAAAGTGCTTAGCGCCAATAACGAAGAGCACGAAGCGGAGCGCGTAACGGGGGAGCTGATTGCCCACCACTTCGTCAACAAAACCGAATACAAGGATTATGCGATCCTCTATCGCGGTAACCACCAGTCCCGCGTCTTTGAAAAGATGCTGATGCAGAACCGCATTCCGTACAAAATTTCCGGCGGCACGTCGTTCTTCTCGCGTCCTGAAATCAAGGATCTGCTGGCCTATCTGCGCGTGCTGACGAATCCGGACGACGACAGCGCCTTTCTGCGTATCGTGAACACGCCGAAGCGCGAGATTGGCCCTGCGACGCTGCAAAAGCTGGGCGAATGGGCGATGACCCGCAACAAGAGCCTGTTTACCGCCAGCTTCGACATGGGGCTGAGCCAGACCCTGACCGGGCGCGGTTATGACTCCTTGACCCGCTTCACCCACTGGCTGGGTGAGGTGCAGCGCCTGGCCGAGCGCGAGCCCGTGGCGGCGGTACGCGATCTGATCCACGGCATTGACTATGAATCCTGGCTGTACGAAACCTCCGCCAGCCCGAAAGCGGCAGAGATGCGTATGAAAAACGTTAACCAGCTCTTCAGCTGGATGACCGAAATGCTGGAGGGTTCTGAGATAGACGAGCCAATGACCCTGACGCAGGTGGTCACCCGCTTCACGCTGCGCGATATGATGGAGCGCGGCGAAACTGAAGAAGAGGCCGATCAGGTTCAGCTGATGACGCTGCATGCGTCGAAAGGGCTGGAGTTCCCGTATGTCTATCTGGTGGGTATGGAAGAGGGGTTACTGCCGCACCAGAGCAGCATCGATGAAGATAACGTCGACGAAGAGCGCCGTCTGGCCTACGTGGGGATCACCCGTGCGCAGAAAGAGCTGACGTTCACGCTGTGCAAAGAGCGCCGCCAGTACGGCGAGCTGGTGCGCCCGGAGCCGAGCCGTTTCCTGCTGGAGTTGCCGCAGGACGATCTTATCTGGGAGCAGGAACGCAAAGTCATTACCGCTGAAGAGCGCATGCACAAAGGCCAGGCAAACGTGGCAAACATACGCGCGATGCTGGCAAAAGCCAAAGAGAAAGGATAATTTTTGCAGGCCGGGAAAGCGCACCCGGCACTGTACAGCCGATTACTTCACCTCAAGCGCCCAGTGCACATAGCTTTGCCACTGGAACTCCTGCTCAACCAGTTCTGCGCCAAGCGGGTGATCTTCAAGCCAGTTTTTCGGCAGCGTCAGCGTCAGTTTCTCATCGTCCGCCACCAGCGTAATGTCCGGCAGCAAATCATCGCGACGGCGGCTGGCAAACAGAATGGCCAGGCGCAGCAGGCGGCAAAGATGCTCTGCCACGCGCGGGGGCACAGCGTTCTGCTGATGAAGCGAAGAGAGATCGACGGCGTTGGTCTGGTTCAGCAACAGGGTGGCCAGCAGCTTCTTCTGCGCGGGCGTAAAGCCCGGCAAATCGAGATTGCGCACCAGCCAGGCCGCGTGCAGCGGCGCCTGCTTGTACTCCACGCTCAAACCAATTTCATGTAACGCGCAGGCGCTAAGCAGCAGATCGCGGCTTAAAGGTTCAATATCCCAGCTTTTCTTTACCTGATCGGCAAACAATGAGGCCAGCTGGCTCACCCGCTGCGCCTGGTCGGTATCGACGATAAAGCGGCGCTGAACGTTACGCAGCGTGCGGCTACGGATGTCCTGATCGACAGACTGGTGCAGCATTCCGTAAACCAGACCTTCGCGCAGCGCGCCGCCTGCCAGCGTCATACACTGGATATTCAGCTCGGTGAAAATGGCGATCAGAATGGCGAGCCCGCTTGGGAAAACCAGCGCGCGTTCGAGCGTCAGCCCCTCAATTTCAAGCTCTTCCAGGCGACCACACTGGATGGCGCGCTGTTTCAGCTGCTGGAGCTTGGCAAGCGTGATCCGCTCGTCCATCCCCTGCGCCATCATGATCTCCTGCAACGCCTGTACGGTTCCGGATGCCCCTACGCAGACTTTCCAGCCGTGATAGCGCAGTTCGTCCATGACCGGGCGCAGCACTTCACGTGCAGCGTTTTCCGCTTCATCAAAGTTTTCTTTCGCCAGGTTGCGGTCGGTAAAGTAATGCTCCAGCCAGGTCACGCAGCCCATCGACAGGCTGAAAAGCGACGTAGCCTGTGCGCCCGTGCCGGTCACCAGTTCGGTACTTGCTCCGCCAATATCCACGACCAGACGGCGATCGTCCCCGCCGGTAGTGTGCGCTACACCCTGATAGATCAGGCGCGCTTCTTCTTCACCGCTGATGACCTGCACCGGGCAGCCCAGAATGTCCTGCGCTCTGGCTATGAAATCGCCAGCGTTAACCGCCAGACGAAGGGTTGCCGTGGCAACAACGCGAATTTGACTGAGGGGGATATCCTGCAGACGTTCGGCAAACAGACGCAGGCACTGCCAGCCACGTTCCATGGCTTCAGGAGAGAGGTGGTTATCGCCGCTCAGGCCCGCCGCGAGGCGGACCTTGCGCTTGATGCGCGTCAGCGTTTGTATGCTTCCTGCCACCTCGCGCACAACCAGCATATGAAAGCTATTCGAACCGAGATCGATTGCCGCATAAAGCGAGGTGGAGCTGAGCATATTTTCTTAACCTGAACGACGACGATTACGCGGTGCGCCGCCGGAACGACGCGGGCCATTGCCGGAGCGCGGGCGGGTCAGGCGCTTAGGCGGCGGCAGCTCGCTTAACAGCGCGTCCGGGTTGTATTTGCTCTGCGGAATAGAGTGACCGATATAGGTCTCAATGGCCGGAAGATTCAGCGCATACTCTTCACACGCGAGGCTAATAGAGTGACCGCTTGCGCCCGCACGACCGGTACGACCGATACGGTGTACATAGTCTTCGCAGTCGTCTGGCAGGTCGTAGTTAAAGACGTGCGTCACGGCTGGAATATGCAGGCCACGGGCCGCCACGTCGGTTGCGACCAGAATATCGAGGTCGCCGCGGGTAAATTCTTCGAGAATACGCAGGCGTTTTTTCTGCGCAACGTCGCCGGTCAGCAGGCCTACGCGGTGACCATCTGCCGCCAGGTGGCCCCAGATATCTTCACAGCGGTGCTTGGTGTTAGCAAAGATAATGGCGCGATCCGGCCACTCTTCTTCGATCAGCGTTTGCAGCAGGCGCATTTTCTCTTCATTAGATGGATAGAAGAGCTCTTCTTTAATGCGGTGGCCGGTTTTCTGCTCCGGTTCCACTTCTACATATTCGGCGTTGTTCATCTGCTCGAATGCGAGTTCACGCACGCGGTATGACAGGGTTGCGGAGAACAGCATGTTCAGGCGCTGGTCTGCGGCAGGCATACGGCGGAACAGCCAGCGGATATCTTTGATGAAGCCCAGATCGTACATGCGGTCTGCTTCATCCAACACCACCACCTGGATTGCGCCGAGGTTGATATGGTTCTGTTTGGCGTAGTCGATAAGACGGCCAGTGGTCCCAATCAGGATATCCACGCCGCTTTCCAGCACCTTCAGCTGCTTATCGTAACCGTCCCCGCCATAAGCCAGGCCGAGTTTCAGGCCGGTGGCTTGCGCCAGAGGCTCAGCGTCTGCGTGGATCTGTACCGCCAGTTCTCGCGTCGGGGCCATAATTAGCGCGCGCGGCTGGTTAACTTTGCGGTCTGCAATCGCCGGATGAGAAAGTAAATAATGAAACGTTGACGTTAAAAACGCCATCGTTTTGCCGGTACCGGTTTGCGCCTGCCCTGCAACGTCGCGACCGGCCAGCGTCAGCGGCAGGGCGAGAGCCTGAATGGGCGTGCAGTTATGAAACCCTTTTGTTTCAAGGGCTTCGATCACCTTCGGGTGCAGGGCGAAGTCGGAAAACTTCTGTTCTGTTAAATGTGTTTTGCTCATAGTGTGGTAGAATATCAGCTTACTATTGCTTTACGAAAGCGTATCCGGTGAAATAAAGTCAACCTTTAGTTGGTTAATGCGACATCAACACGTCGTTGGTGGAGATAAAACCAACGTACCAGGCTTATTCCTGTGGAGTTATATATGAGCGATAAAATTATTCACCTGACTGACGACAGTTTTGACACGGACGTACTTAAAGCTGACGGGCTGATCCTCGTTGATTTCTGGGCTGAATGGTGTGGTCCTTGCAAAATGATCGCTCCGATTCTGGATGAAATCGCTGACGAATATCAGGGCAAACTGACCGTTGCCAAGCTGAACATCGACCAGAACCCGGGCACCGCGCCAAAATACGGTATCCGTGGCATTCCGACCCTGCTGCTGTTCAAAAACGGCGACGTGGCGGCGACCAAAGTGGGCGCACTGTCCAAAGGTCAACTGAAAGAGTTCCTGGACGCTAACCTGGCGTAAGGTTTCTCAGCCGAGCGTCCAGATCGCCTAATTAATGGTGAACTCTGGACGCCCGGCTTTAGTCGTGCTAAGTTAGCTATGACTACGTTTTAAACATATCTTGTTGTTTGAATCTTGTTTTACCCGATACTTCCCGTTGTTAACATAAACAGTGCGTGAAGTTACTAGATTCCGGGCTTGTCACTCAATCCGTCTTGTCGTTTCAGTTCTGCGTTCTTTCCCTGTGACCAGACAGCGAACAGACATGAGGTGATGGCCGCTAAACAGGCATGGATGACCCTGCCATACCATTCACAACATTAAGTTCGAGAATCACCCCGAGTTTAAGAACCCACACCATTATGAATCTTACCGAATTAAAGAATACGCCGGTTTCTGAGCTGATCACTCTCGGCGAAAATATGGGACTGGAAAACCAGGCTCGTATGCGCAAGCAGGACATCATTTTCGCCATCCTGAAGCAGCACGCTAAGAGTGGCGAAGATATCTTTGGCGACGGTGTGCTGGAGATATTGCAAGACGGATTTGGTTTCCTCCGCTCTGCAGACAGCTCCTACCTCGCCGGCCCTGACGACATCTACGTATCCCCTAGCCAAATCCGCCGTTTCAACCTCCGCACTGGTGACACCATTTCAGGTAAGATTCGTCCTCCAAAAGAGGGTGAACGCTACTTTGCGCTGTTGAAGGTTAACGAAGTTAACTACGACAAACCGGAAAACTCGCGCAATAAGATCCTGTTCGAGAACTTAACGCCGCTGCACGCGAACTCACGCCTGCGCATGGAGCGTGGTAACGGGTCGACTGAAGACTTAACCGCTCGCGTTCTGGATCTGGCCTCGCCAATCGGTCGTGGTCAGCGTGGTCTGATTGTGGCACCGCCAAAAGCGGGTAAAACCATGCTGCTGCAAAACATCGCGCAGAGCATTGCCTACAACCACCCAGACTGCGTGCTGATGGTGCTGCTGATTGACGAACGTCCTGAAGAAGTGACCGAGATGCAGCGTCTGGTGAAAGGTGAAGTGGTTGCGTCTACCTTCGACGAACCGGCATCTCGCCACGTTCAGGTTGCCGAAATGGTTATCGAGAAGGCAAAACGCCTGGTTGAGCACAAAAAAGACGTGATCATCCTCCTCGACTCCATTACGCGTCTGGCGCGTGCCTACAACACCGTCGTGCCGGCTTCCGGTAAAGTACTGACCGGTGGTGTGGACGCCAACGCCCTGCACCGTCCGAAGCGTTTCTTCGGTGCGGCGCGTAACGTGGAAGAGGGCGGTAGCCTGACCATTATCGCGACGGCGCTGATCGATACGGGCTCCAAAATGGACGAAGTTATCTACGAAGAGTTTAAAGGGACAGGCAACATGGAGCTGCACCTTTCTCGTAAGATCGCAGAAAAACGCGTCTTCCCGGCTATCGACTACAACCGTTCCGGTACCCGTAAAGAAGAGCTGCTTACCACTCAGGAAGAGCTACAGAAAATGTGGATCCTGCGCAAAATCATTCACCCAATGGGTGAGATCGACGCCATGGAATTCCTCATTAACAAACTGGCGATGACCAAAACGAACGACGATTTCTTCGACATGATGAAACGCTCGTAACGCAAATATTCCCAGTAAACGCCACGTTTTTACGTGGCGTTTTTTATTTATGGACTATACGCTATTACCACACACTCCCAATTTTGACCGGTCGGTGCGACAATAAGCAGGTTTGTACAGTCAAAGAAATAATTGATTGAAAAATATACAAAGGGAGTTGTGAGAGGCCGTCTTTAATCCTTCTGAGGCAGAGGCTTCATGGTTATACTTCCGGGACTAACATTTGTTGAGAGCAATCCATTGTGAATCTACTCACTGCAGTAACTGAGCTGATCAGTATTTTTTTATTCACAACCTGTTTTTTGTTCATTGCGCGCAAGGTAGCAAAAAGAATTGGGTTAGTGGACAAACCGAATTTCCGTAAACGCCATCAGGGGCTTATTCCGCTGGTGGGCGGTATTTCGGTGTACGCAGGCATCTGTTTCACATTCGGGATCGCGGATTACTACATTCCTCATGCCGCGCTCTACCTGGCATGTGCAGGCGTGCTGGTGTTAGTCGGCGCCCTTGATGACCGTTTTGATATCAGCGTGAAGTTCCGCGCCACGGTACAGGCGGCCATCGGCATCATTATGATGGTGGTGGGCGGTCTCTATCTCAGAAGCCTGGGCTACGTGTTTGGTCCCTGGGAGCTTGTGCTTGGGCCATTCGGCTTCTTCCTGACGCTGTTTGCCGTCTGGGCCGCCATCAATGCCTTCAACATGGTTGACGGTATAGACGGCCTGCTTGGCGGGTTGTCCTCTGTTTCGTTTGGCGCTATCGGCATCATTTTATGGTTTGACGGCCAGTACAGCCTGTCAATGTGGTGCTTTGCCATGATTGCCGCCATCCTGCCTTACATCTGCCTTAACCTGGGTGTGTTAGGACGTCGCTATAAGGTCTTTATGGGCGATGCGGGCAGTACGCTCATTGGCTTTACGGTTATCTGGGTTCTGCTGGAGACCACTCAGGGTAAAACGCATCCTATTAGCCCGGTAACGGCGCTCTGGATTATTGCAATCCCGCTGATGGACATGGTTGCCATTATGTACCGCCGTCTGCGTAAAGGGATGAGCCCATTCTCCCCCGACCGTCAGCATATTCACCATCTGATTATGCGCGCCGGTTTCACGTCCCGTCAGGCATTTGTGCTCATTACGCTTGCGGCTGCCATTCTGGCTGCTATCGGCGTTGCTGCGGAATACGCACATTTCATTCCTGAATGGGTAATGTTGGTATTATTCTTGCTAGCATTTTTCATGTACGGTTACTGCATCAAGCGTGCATGGAAAGTCGCGCGTTTCATTAAACGTTTAAAACGCAGGATGCGTCGTAACAGTGGCAAAAACACAACATTAACTAAGTAAAACCGGGACTATGATGACTCAACCGTTGGCGGGAGCGAAATCAGTGGTAACTGAGAACGAGCTGGATATTCGTGGTTTGTTTCGAGTGCTTTGGCGAGGCAAGCTGTGGATTGTGGGGATCGCGTTGGGGTTCGCACTGTTGGCGCTAGCCTACACCTTCTTCGCAAAACAGGAGTGGAGCGCCACGGCGATCACGGACCGACCAACGGTAAATATGCTCGGAGGATACTACTCCCAGCAGCAGTTCCTGCGTAATCTTGATATCAAGGCCAATCTGGCGACCCCGGATCAGGCCTCGGTCATGGATGAATCCTACAAAGAGTTCGTGATGCAGCTGGCGTCATGGGATACGCGCCGTGATTTCTGGTCTCAGACGGACTACTACAAGCAGCGCATGGTCGGTAACAGCAAAGCGGATGCCGCGCTGCTGGATGATTTAATCAACAACATTCAGTTTATGCCTGGTGATGCGCTCCGTAATGTCAGCGACAGCGTAAAGCTGATCGCGGAAACGGCGCCGGATGCCAATAATCTTCTGCGTCAGTATGTCGCGTTTGCCAGCCAGCGCGCGGCGAGTCATCTGAATGACGAACTTAAAGGCGCCTGGGCTGCGCGTACTATCCAGATGAAAGCGCAGGTGAAACGTCAGGAAGAGGTTGCAAAAGCTATCTTCGCGCGACGCGTGCACAACATTGAGCAGGCGCTAAAAATTGCGGAACAGCACAATATTTCCCGTAGCGAAACGGATGTTCCCGCTGATGAACTCCCTGACTCAGAAATGTTCCTCCTTGGTCGTCCAATGCTTCAGGCCCGGCTGGAAAATATCCAGGCCGTTGGCCCTGATTTCGATCTTGATTACGACCAAAACCGCGCCATGCTCAACACGCTCAACGTTGGTCCAACGCTGGATCCGCGTTTTCAGACCTATCGTTATTTGAGAACGCCTGAAGAACCTGTAAAACGCGATAGTCCGCGTCGCGCATTCCTGATGATCATGTGGGGGATTGTGGGCGCACTGACTGGCGCTGGCGTGGCGTTAATGCGTCGCCGCACAAACTAAGAACGCCGTCTACGATGAAGGCTGCGGCCTTCATCGTCTAATCGAAGAGAATCGATGTGAAAGTACTAACCGTATTTGGCACCAGGCCGGAGGCCATTAAGATGGCGCCTCTGGTTCATGCGCTGGCCAGAGATCCTGATATTGAAGCAAAAGTCTGCGTGACTGCCCAGCACCGCGAGATGCTCGATCAGGTTTTAACCCTCTTTTCTATCGTCCCGGATTACGATCTAAATATTATGAAACCGGGGCAGGGACTGACGGAAATTACCTGCCGTATCTTGCAAGAGTTAAAGCCTATCCTTGAGTCGTTCAGGCCAGATGTGGTGCTGGTGCACGGCGACACCACCACCACCGTGGCGACCAGCCTGGCCGCGTTCTACCAGCGTATCCCTGTTGGCCATGTTGAAGCGGGTCTGCGTACCGGCAATCTTTATTCCCCGTGGCCGGAAGAGGCCAACCGCACGCTCACCGGCCACCTGGCGATGTACCATTTTGCGCCAACCGAAAACTCACGTCAGAACCTGCTGCGAGAAAACATCAGCGACAGCAAAATCTTTGTTACCGGCAATACGGTTATTGACGCGCTGATTTGGGTGCGTGACCGCGTGCTGGCTAACAGCGAGCTTCAGGCAGAACTTGCTGCACGCTATCCGTTCCTGAACAACGGCAAGAAAACGATTCTGGTGACGGGGCACCGCCGCGAAAGCTTTGGTCGTGGCTTTGAGCACATCTGCCATGCGCTGGCTGAAATCGCCGCGCAGAACGACGACGTGCAGATTGTCTATCCGGTGCACCTTAACCCTAACGTCAGTGAACCAGTCAACCGTATCCTGAGCCACGTGGAGAACGTGCTCCTGATTGAGCCGCAGGACTATATGCCGTTTGTCTGGCTGATGAACCACGCCTGGCTGATCCTGACCGATTCCGGCGGTATACAGGAAGAAGCGCCTTCCCTCGGCAAACCGGTGCTGGTGATGCGTGAAACCACCGAACGTCCGGAAGCGGTGACTGCCGGTACGGTACGTCTGGTGGGAACGGATCCGCGTCGTATCGTCGAAGAGGTCACGCGCTTACTGCATGACGAAGAAGAGTATCAGGCGATGAGCCGGGCCCATAACCCGTACGGTGATGGCCAGGCTTGTGGTCGTATTTTGCACGCACTTAAACACAATCGGGTAACGCTATGAGTTTTACTACCATCTCTGTCGTTGGTCTTGGCTATATCGGGCTGCCTACCGCCGCGGCCTTTGCCTCTCGTCAAAAGCAGGTTGTCGGCGTTGATATCAATGCGCGCGCGGTGGAAACTATCAACCGTGGCGAAATTCATATCGTGGAGCCCGATCTCGATCGCGTGGTGAAAAAGGCGGTGGAAGGTGGCTTCCTGCGTGCCAGCACTACGCCGGTGGAAGCCGATGCGTACCTGATTGCTGTTCCCACCCCGTTTAAAGGCGATCATGAGCCAGACATGGCTTACGTCGAGGCGGCAGCAAAATCAATTGCGCCCGTGCTCAGGAAAGGCGCGCTGGTAATCCTTGAGTCCACTTCGCCTGTTGGGGCAACCGAGCAAATGGCGCAGTGGCTGGCCGAGGCGCGTCCCGACCTCAGCTTCCCGCAGCAGGCGGGAGAAGAGGCCGACATCAATATCGCCTACTGCCCTGAGCGCGTGCTGCCGGGCCAGGTGATGGTGGAACTGATTAAAAATGACCGCGTGATTGGCGGCATGACGCCAGTCTGCTCCGCGCGCGCCAGCGAGCTGTATAAGATCTTCCTTGAAGGCGAATGCGTGGTGACCAACTCCCGCACCGCCGAAATGTGCAAACTGACGGAAAACAGCTTCCGCGACGTCAACATCGCGTTTGCAAACGAGCTGTCGCTGATTTGCGCCGATCGGGGGATTAACGTCTGGGAACTGATCAGCCTTGCTAACCGCCATCCGCGCGTGAATATTCTTCAGCCGGGGCCGGGCGTGGGCGGGCACTGTATTGCGGTCGACCCGTGGTTTATCGTAGCGCAAAACCCGGAACAGGCGCGCCTGATCCGTACCGCGCGCGAAGTGAACGACTACAAACCTCAGTGGGTGCTTAATCAGGTTAAAGCCACGGTTGCCGATTGCCTGGCCGAGAGCGGCAAGCGCGCGAGCGAGCTGAAAATTGCCTGCTTTGGCCTGGCATTCAAACCGAATATTGACGATCTGCGCGAAAGCCCGGCGATGGCCATTGCCGAAACGATCGCCCACTGGCACAGCGGTGAAACGCTGGTGGTTGAGCCGAATATTCATGAGCTGCCGGCAAAACTTGCGGGTCACTGTACCCTTACCGCACTGGATGACGCGCTGGCGACGGCGGATGTGCTGGTACTGCTGGTGGATCACAACGCGTTTAAAGCCGTTTCCGGTGATGCCGTACGCCAGAAGTATATTGTTGATACTAAAGGCGTGTGGCGTTGAGTACGCTCAACGGCGTGCTGGAATCGCTTGAGTGGGAAAGCGCATTTTTTTCCCGCCCCTCGGCGATAGTACGTTTGCGCGAGAATGCCCCTGCCTTGCAGGACGCAGACTTCAGCGCCTGGCAGCGCGTACAGGCGAAGATCCCGGCGGACCGCGCCGATCTGCTGGACGCGCTCCAGCAGCACGGATTCCGGCTGGTTGAAGGTGAGGTCGATCTCTCCATTAACGTGACCCTTCACGGCACCCCGGGCGCGGAAGTGGCATCAGAGCAGGATATTCCAGCGCTGCGCCAGATGGCGGCACAGGCCTTCGCTCAGAGCCGTTTTCGTGCGCCCTGGTATGCACCTGATGACAGCGGCCGTTTTTATGCCCAGTGGATTGAGAATGCGGTTAAAGGCACATTTGACCACGTTTGTCTGGTGTTCCGCGCTGCGGAGGGGCAGATTCAGGGCTTTGTTTCGCTTCGCAAGCTCAACGAGCGCGAAGCGCGCATCGGTTTGTTAGCCGGTCGCGGCATGGGCGCGAAACTCATGCAGGCGGCGCTGCACTGGGCGCATCAACAACAGGTTTCGACGCTGCGGGTAGCGACCCAGATGGGCAACACCGCTGCGCTTAAACGTTATATCGCGAGTGGTGCCAGCATCGACGCCACCGCCTACTGGTTATACAGGTGACAAAATGATTCCATTTAACGCGCCTCCCGTCGTGGGCACTGAACTTGATTATATGCAGTCCGCTATGGGCAGCGGCAAGCTCTGCGGCGACGGCGGTTTTACCCGTCGCTGCCAGCAGTGGATGGAGCAACGTTTTCAGAGTGCTAAGATACTGCTGACGCCGTCCTGCACCGCATCGCTCGAAATGGCGGCGCTGCTGCTGGATATTCAGCCCGGCGATGAAGTGATTATGCCGAGCTACACCTTCGTCTCCACGGCAAACGCGTTCGTCCTGCGCGGCGCAAAAATTGTGTTTGTGGATATCCGTCCGGATACGATGAATATCGACGAAACGCTGATTGAAGCGGCGATCACCGACAAAACGCGGGCGATTGTCCCGGTGCATTACGCGGGCGTGGCCTGTGAAATGGACACCATCATGGCGATCGCCAAAAAGCACAACCTGTTCGTGGTGGAAGACGCCGCGCAGGGCGTGATGTCCACCTATAAAGGTCGCGCGCTGGGAACCATCGGCCATATCGGCTGCTTTAGCTTCCACGAAACCAAAAACTACACCGCAGGCGGTGAGGGTGGCGCGACGCTGATTAACGATCGTGCACTGGTTGAGCGTGCGGAAGTGATCCGTGAAAAAGGGACCAACCGCAGCCAGTTCTTCCGTGGTCAGGTGGACAAGTACACCTGGCGCGATATCGGCTCAAGCTACCTGATGGCAGATCTGCAGGCCGCGTACCTGTGGGCGCAGCTTGAAGCGGCAGAGCGTATCAATCTGCAACGCCTGTCCCTGTGGCAAACCTACTACGACGCGCTGCAGCCGCTGGCGAAAGCGGGACGTATTGAGCTGCCGACCATTCCGGCAGACTGCGTCCACAATGCCCATATGTTCTACATCAAGCTGCGCGATAACGACGATCGCAGCAAGCTGATCGCCTGGCTGAAAGAGGCGGAAATTATGGCGGTATTCCACTATATCCCGCTGCACTCAAGCCCGGCTGGAGAAGCGTTTGGGACGTTTGCCGGTGAAGACCGCTACACCACCAAAGAGAGCGAACGCCTGCTCCGCCTGCCTCTGTTCTACAACCTCGCGCCGGTGAACCAGCGTACGGTAATCAATACGCTTCTGAGTTATTTCGGCTGATATGTCTCTGGCAAAAGCGTCGGTGTGGACGGCAGCGTCCACGCTTGTAAAAATTGGCGCCGGGCTGCTGGTCGTCAAGCTGCTGGCCGTCTCATTTGGCCCTTCAGGTGTTGGTCTGGCGGGAAATTTCCGCCAGCTGGTCACGGTGCTTGGCGTTCTGGCAGGCGCCGGGATATTCAACGGCGTGACCAAATACGTCGCCCAGCATCGCGACGATGCCGAAAAGCTCCGGACCGTGGTGGGCACCTCTTCCGCCATGGTGCTGGGCTTTTCCACGCTGCTGGCTGCGGTATTTTTGCTGGCGGCAGCACCGATTAGCCAGGGGCTGTTCGGACACACGCACTATCAGGGGCTGGTGCGGCTGGTGGCGCTCGTTCAGATGGGCATCGCCTGGGCGAACCTGCTGCTGGCGCTGATGAAAGGCTTCCGCGATGCCGCCGGGAATGCGCTGGCGCTCATCCTCGGTAGCGTCATCGGCGTGATTGCCTACTACTTTTGCTACCGGCTGGGCGGCTATGAAGGCGCACTGCTGGGTCTGGCGCTGGTGCCTGCCCTGGTGGTCATTCCGGCGGCCTTCATGGTGATGCGCAGGGGCGACGTCCCGCTGAGCTACCTGAAGCCGCAGTGGGACAAGATGCTGGCGGGCCAGCTGGCGAAATTTACGCTGATGGCCCTCATCACTTCCGTCACGATTCCGGTGGCCTACGTGATGATGCGAAACCTGCTGGCGGCGCATTACAGCTGGGACGAGGTCGGAATCTGGCAGGGCGTAAGCAGCATTTCCGATGCCTACCTACAGTTTATTACGGCTTCCTTTAGCGTCTATTTGCTGCCAACCTTATCGCGCCTGACTTCCAGGCAGGATATTACCCGCGAGATTTTTCGCTCCCTGCGTTTTGTGCTGCCAGCTGTTGCGGTCGCCAGCTTTACCGTCTGGCTATTGCGTGATGTCGCCATCTGGCTGCTGTTCTCGGCGAAGTTTACCGCCATGCGCGACCTGTTTGCCTGGCAGCTGGTCGGCGATGTGCTGAAAGTAGGGGCTTACGTTTTCGGCTATCTGGTGATTGCGAAGGCGTCGCTGCGGCTGTATATCCTGGCAGAGATTAGCCAGTTTGCGCTCCTGACGGCGTTTTCTCACTGGCTGATCCCTGCCCACGGCGCGCTGGGAGCGGCTCAGGCCTATATGGCAACCTATATCGTTTATTTCGCTGCCTGCTGCGGCGTATTTTTACTTTGGCGTAAACGCGCATGACTGCACTGATTCACATACTGGGATCGGACATTCCGCATCATAACCAGACCGTACTTCGCTTCTTCAACGATGAGCTGGCATCCGGCACGCCCGATGCGCGCGAGTTTATGGTCGCTGGAAAGGATAACGGCCTGAGCGCGGCGTGTCCGGCGCTGAACATCACGTTCTGGCCAGACAAAGCGGCACTGAAGAAGGCTGTCGTGGCTAAAGCCAAAGCGGATCGTACCCAGCGTTTCTTCTTCCACGGACAGTTCAACGCCGGGCTGTGGCTGGCGCTGTTAAGCGGTGGGATCAAGCCTTCCCAGTTCAGCTGGCACATCTGGGGGGCCGATCTCTACGAAGTCTCCCGGGGCTGGAAATTCCGTCTTTTCTATCCGCTGCGTCGTCTGGCGCAGGCGCGCGTGGGCTGTGTTTTTGCCACCCGTGGCGATCTCAACTACTTTGCCAGGCAGCACCCGAAGGTTCGCGGGGAGCTGCTTTATTTTCCAACCCGTATGGATCCGGCGCTGAACGGCATGGCGAATGACGCGGTTCGTGAGGGCAAGCTGACCATCCTGGTGGGGAATTCCGGCGATCGCAGTAACGAGCATGTCGCGGCGCTCCGGGCGGTGCATCAGCAGTTTGGCGATACGGTAAGCGTGGTGGTGCCGATGGGCTATCCCGCCAACAACGACGCCTACATCGACGAGGTCCGCCAGCAGGGGCTTGCGCTGTTTAGCGCGGAAAACCTGCACATTCTCAGCGACAGGCTGGAATTTAATGACTACCTCGCACTGCTGCGAAAATGCGATCTGGGCTATTTCATCTTTGCCCGTCAGCAGGGGATTGGCACGCTGTGTCTGCTGATTCAGGCGGGTGTACCGTGCGTGCTCAACCGCGAAAACCCGTTCTGGCAGGACATGACCGAGCAGCATATTCCGGTGCTGTTTACCTCCGACACGCTAAATGTCGACGTCGTGCGGGAAGCACAGCGCCAGCTCGCGCTGGTGGATAAAAATAGCATCGACTTTTTCAGCCCGAACTACCTTACGCCGTGGCACCGCGCGCTGCGTATTGCTTCAGGAGACAACGCATGAGCCAGTTGCAGTTTAGCGGCCTGCTGGTGGTCTGGCTGCTGAGCACGCTGTTTATCGCCACGCTCACCTGGTTTGAGTTCCGGCGCGTACGTTTTAACTTCAACGTATTCTTCTCGCTGCTGTTTTTGCTGACCTTTTTCTTTGGCTTCCCGCTGACCAGCATCCTCGTGTTCCGCTTTGATGTTGGCGTCGCGCCACCGGACATTTTGCTTCAAGCGCTGCTCTCTGCCGCCTGCTTCTACGCGGTGTACTACGTCACCTACAAAACGCGCCTGCGGGCTGCGAAAGACGCTACGCCCCGTCGCCCGCTTTTTACCATGAACCGGGTAGAAACCCATCTGACGTGGGTCATGCTGATGACCATCGCCCTGGTCAGCGTGGCGATTTTCTTCATGCATAACGGCTTCCTGCTGTTTAAGCTCCAGTCCTACAGCCAGATATTCTCCGCCGAAGTCTCCGGAGTCGCGCTTAAGCGTTTCTTCTACTTCTTCATTCCGGCGATGCTGGTGGTCTTTTTCCTGCGTCAGGACAGCAAAGCCTGGCTGTTCTTCCTGGTCAGCACGGTCGCGTTTGGCATTCTGACCTATATGATCGTCGGCGGTACGCGCGCCAACATCATTATCGCCTTCGCGATTTTCCTGTTTATCGGCATTATTCGCGGCTGGATCTCCCTGTGGATGCTGGTGGCGGCAGGGGTCTTTGGCATTGTGGGGATGTTCTGGCTGGCGCTGAAGCGCTATGGATTGAACGTGGCCGGCGACGAAGCGTTTTACACCTTCCTGTACCTCACGCGCGATACCTTCTCTCCGTGGGAAAACCTGGCGTTACTGCTGCAAAACTACGACAAGATCGAATTCCAGGGGCTGGCGCCGATTGCGCGCGATTTTTACGTCTTTATCCCGTCGTGGCTGTGGCCCGATCGCCCCGGTATTGTCCTCAACACGGCGAACTATTTCACCTGGGAAGTGCTGAACAACCATTCCGGTCTGGCGATTTCGCCAACCCTGATCGGCTCGCTGGTAGTGATGGGCGGTAACTGGTTTATCCTGCCTGGCGCGATCGCGGTAGGGCTGATAATAAAATGGTTCGACTGGCTGTACACGCTGGGCAATGAAGAGACCAACCGCTACAAAGCCGCTGTTTTGCACAGTTTCTGTTTCGGTGCCATTTTCAATATGATCGTTCTGGCGCGCGAGGGGCTAGATTCGTTCGTCTCACGCGTGGTGTTCTTTATGGTCGTTTTCGGCATCTGTCTGCTGCTGGCAAAACTCCTGTACTGGCTGTTTGAAAGTGCAGGGCTTGTGCACAGACGTGAGCCACAGGGCAGCACAACGCTGCCGCAAGTCTGAGTAGGGATTATCATGACGGATACAACTTCAGCACCGCGTTATGCGCTGCGTGGGCTACAGCTTATCGGCTGGCGTGATATGCAACATGCGCTGGATTTTCTGTTCGCGGACGGGCAGATGAAATCGGGCACGCTGGTGGCCATCAACGCAGAAAAAATGCTGGCGGTTGAGGACAATGCGGAAGTGAAAGGCCTGATTGAGGCCGCGGAGTTCAAATACGCAGACGGTATAAGCGTGGTGCGTTCAATCCGGAAAAAGTTTCCTGGCGCTAATGTTTCTCGCGTGGCGGGAGCCGATCTCTGGGAGCGGCTTATGGAGCGCGCAGGGGCTGAAGGCACGCCGGTGTTTCTGATAGGCGGTAAGCCCGAGGTGCTGGCGCAGACGGAACAAAAGCTGCGCAGCCAGTGGAACGTTAACATCGTGGGCAGCCAGGATGGCTACTTCAGGCCGGAAGACCGCCAGGCGCTCTTTGAGCGCGTGCGCGACAGCGGGGCGAAAATTGTCACCGTTGCCATGGGATCACCGCGCCAGGAGATCCTGATGCGTGATTGCCGTCTGGTCAGCCCGGATGCGCTTTATATGGGCGTTGGCGGCACCTACGACGTCTTTACCGGCCACGTTAAGCGTGCGCCAAAGGTCTGGCAAAACCTGGGGCTGGAGTGGCTGTACCGCCTGCTTTCCCAGCCGACGCGTATCAAACGGCAGATTCGTCTGCTGCGCTACCTCGCCTGGCACTACACCGGAAAAATGTAACCACAAGGCAGCGCGATCTGCTGTTCGCGCTGCAATGCCTCCCGCAAAACTGCTGAGTTTATGCGCAATGCATTCATTTTTTTAATGCATTGTTTGCCATTTGCCAGAATTTAAGAAACCATTCGCTCCGTATTTCAGTACCCCTCAAAAATAATAACCGGCAGTAAGTCGGGAAACAGCAAACACAACCGAGGATTTATGGCAGAGAAAAAACCGGAGCTTCAGCGTGGGCTGGAAGCTCGACATATTGAATTGATCGCGCTGGGCGGAACAATCGGCGTTGGCCTGTTTATGGGCTCGGCAAGCACGCTGAAGTGGGCGGGCCCTTCCGTCCTGCTGGCCTATATCATTGCCGGGCTGTTCGTCTTCTTCATCATGCGCTCCATGGGCGAAATGCTTTTCCTGGAGCCGGTGACGGGCTCTTTCGCCGTTTACGCCCACCGTTATATGAGCCCGTTTTTCGGCTATCTCACGGCCTGGTCGTACTGGTTTATGTGGATGGCCGTCGGCATTTCAGAGATCACCGCCATCGGGGTCTACGTGCAGTTCTGGTTCCCGGAGATGGCCCAGTGGATACCCGCGCTAATCGCCGTAGGGCTGGTAGCGCTGGCGAACCTTGCCGCCGTTCGTCTTTACGGCGAAATCGAGTTCTGGTTTGCGATGATCAAAGTCACCACTATCATCGTAATGATTGTCGTGGGCCTCGGCGTCATCTTCTTTGGCTTCGGTAACGGCGGGCACGCCATCGGTTTTGGTAACCTGACAGAGCACGGCGGCTTCTTTGCGGGCGGCTGGAAGGGCTTCCTGACGGCGCTCTGTATCGTGGTGGCATCCTATCAGGGCGTTGAGCTGATCGGCATTACCGCGGGTGAAGCGAAAAACCCACAGGTCACGCTGCGTAGCGCGGTTGGCAAGGTGCTGTGGCGTATCCTGATTTTCTACGTGGGTGCGATCTTCGTTATCGTCACCATATTCCCCTGGAACGAGATCGGCACTACCGGCAGCCCGTTTGTCTTAACCTTCGCTAAGATTGGCATCACGGCGGCAGCCGCCATTATCAACTTTGTGGTGCTGACGGCGGCGCTCTCGGGCTGTAACAGCGGGATGTACAGCTGCGGACGCATGCTTTACGCGCTCTCGCAGAACAAACAGCTGCCGGCAGCGATGGGCAAAGTCTCCCGCGTGGGGGTCCCCGTGGCGGGCGTGGCGGTGTCGATTGTGATCCTGCTGATTGGCTCTTGCCTGAACTACATCATCCCGAATCCGCAGCGCGTATTCGTGTATGTTTATAGCGCCAGCGTGCTGCCGGGAATGGTACCGTGGTTTGTTATTCTGATTAGCCAGCTGCGTTTTCGTCAGGCGCACAAACAGGCGATTGCCAGCCATCCGTTCCGCTCCATTCTGTTCCCGTATGCGAACTATTTAACGATGGCGTTCCTGATTTGCGTATTAATTGGAATGTACTTTAATGAAGATACCCGCATGTCGCTGTTTGTCGGGATGATCTTCCTGGCCGCCGTGACGGCTGCCTATAAGCTTTTTGGCCTGGGCCGCCGTGGCTCCGCCCAGGAAGTGGAGGAATAAGCGGCAAAATGTGCAAACCATAACCAAACGCGCATTTTTTTCAAAAAAGCACTAGACAGCGGGGACGGAGGTACGTAATATCCAGCCCCGCAACGGCGCTAAGCGCCCGTAGCTCAGCTGGATAGAGCGCTGCCCTCCGGAGGCAGAGGTCTCAGGTTCGAATCCTGTCGGGCGCGCCATTTTAGTCCCGGCGCTAGAGCTGCGGTGGTCTGAGAAGTAGTCAGAACCGCGTGAAAGAATACAGTGGTGGCTATAGCTCAGTTGGTAGAGCCCTGGATTGTGATTCCAGTTGTCGTGGGTTCGAATCCCATTAGCCACCCCATTATTGAAAGAGTTGTGAATTGCGAAGGTGGCGGAATTGGTAGACGCGCTAGCTTCAGGTGTTAGTGTTCTTACGGACGTGGGGGTTCAAGTCCCCCCCCTCGCACCACGACTTTTTAATGAATTGAACTAAAAATTCAAAAAAGCAGTACATCGGCGAGTAGCGCAGCTTGGTAGCGCAACTGGTTTGGGACCAGTGGGTCGGAGGTTCGAATCCTCTCTCGCCGACCAATTTTGAACCCCGCTTCGGCGGGGTTTTTTGTTTTCTGCGCTTTTACATCCTGTAGTCCTTCCCCGACAGCACCCTTTTTCATTGTCGCGATTCAGCGACATTTAACCTGTTAATATTAAAAGCTTTTTAATTTTATCGCTCTGGCTGTCTCCTGATGGCGACAAATTACCGCCTGCGGCGCTACGTTGTGCGGCTTCAGACGGCGCTTAACAGCATAATTTCCTTTAATCTTAAAATGTTGCGCGATGTAAAAGTTCTGCGTGTAAACCTGGCACATTACGTGCAATAATATACATGTAGATGCTCATTCCATCTCGTATGTTCGCCTTAGTGCCTCATATACTCAGGAATGACGCAGAGCCGTTTACGGTGCTTATCGTCCACTGACAGATGTCGCTTCGGCCTCATCAGACACCATGGGCATAACGTTGAGTGAAGCACCAAATATGTTGTCTTACAGACCTGTTTTAACGCCTGCTTTTATAGCAGGCGTTTTTTTATGCGTAAAAAAAGGAGGCCGTCTGGCCTCCTTGATAATTACTGCTGCGTTCCGTTGTTCTGTAGCGTTAGCAAAAGCCCATCGCGTCGCATGGCGGCGGCCTCTTCCGGCTTGTGCTGCTTGTCCAGCGAATCGGCAAGCCAGGCGTAATCAAACGCGTCCGGGCGCTGTTTCAGCGCCGCGCGGAAGGCGAGGCTCGCCTCCTGCCATTCGCCGTGCTTCATCAGGGACTGGCCCAGCGTGCTCCACAGCAGCGGACGGTCGCCGACGGTTTTAATCTGCTGGCGCAGCACTTTTTCGATCTGCTCAGGATTATTGGTCTTCAGGCGCGGGATCACCATCACCAGGCGATCGTCATACTGGCGCTTCAGGCCGTCGAGGAGGATCTCCTGCGCGGTGTCGTGGTCGTCACACTCGATCAGATGTTCCGCCATCGCTACCTGCAATGGAACCTGCTGGCGCGTTTTGCGGCTCTGGTTTTTCCACCAGGTTTTCAGCCCGTCGCTGCCGAGATCGGCACGCGCCTGATCCATCAGGCCAATCCAGGCCAGACGCTGAAGCTCATCACGATGTTCGTCATCGCCCACGTCGGCTTTCGCCATGGAAGGGATAATGTCCAGCAGCGAGCCCCAGGCACCGGTGCGAATGTACGCCTGTTCGGCTAGACGCAGCACTTCCGGATGGCGGGGGGTAATTTCCAGCAGGCGATCGACGCCGTGACGCGCCGCATGGTTCTCATTCCGCGCCAGCTGCAGGCGTACGCGGGTGATCTCAACCGGAATAGGATCCTTAGTAGAGAGCTCAGACGCACGCTCAAGATGCTGATTCGCGCGCGCTTCATCGCCGCGCTGCTGTGCCGCTTCCGCCGCCAGCAGGTAGTTCACCACCGGCTGTTCGGCGTGGTCGGCATTTTTCGACATCAGCTTTTCAACCTGCTGATAGTCGCCCTCGGCCAGCTTCAGCAGCGCCTGCTCGGTCTGTTTACGGGCGCGACGGCGCTTACGACCAACGAACCAGCCGCGGGTATGGGCCCCGGTGCGGAAAATACGGCGCAGGATCCATTCCACCGCCAGCAGCACGACAACGCCCAGGATGAGGATAATCACAAGCCCGGTAACGCTGGTTTCAATATTGTAGTTATCGGTCTGGATCAGCACATAGCCCTGGTGCCCGGCGAGCATTGGCCCCAGCACGATCCCGGCGATAAGCAGGATGAAGAGCAAGAATACTTTTAGCATCATTACTCTCCTTGCGGCGCGCTTTCAGGCGCTGGCGCGGCGGCAGGGGTTTCAGCCGGGCGCTCCGCCGGAACGCCCGGCTGGGCCAGCAGGTTACGCACGCGCGTCTGCATGATCTTCTCAAGAATCGGCTGGCTTTCCAGCCTGTCCGGCACGTTCATGGTGATATTTTGCTGGCTTAGCTTGTCGATATCCTCAAGGAACGCGGTAGTGGTGGCGTCATTGGTATCGTAATAAGCACGAACCCAGGTTGATACGTTATCCAGCGCCTGTTTGTAAGTCTCTTCCTGATGACGCGGTACGGCCTGAGCCGCCACCAGCAGGCGAGAGCGAATGTTTTCGCGCAGATAGACGTCCTGGTTCGGCGCTAACAGCGGCACGGCAGTTTCGTCGCGGCGGCGAATGGTAATAAAGCTGTCCATAAAGTTCTGCCAGCTTTTTTGCAGGTTAATACGCCACTCGCTCAGGGAGCTGGACAGCTCGGTACCGTCGGAATCCATCGGGGAGTCGTCGTCGTTATTATCGGCAAGCTGAAGGTTATCAATCTGGTTTGAGAGCTGATTCACCTTAAGAATGATGCCGTCGTAATCGACCTGAGACACCGCCGACAGGCTGGCGATATCTTCCGTAATGGCGCGACGCGCGCCGATCAGGCTTGGATCGTTCATGTCGGCCAGGCTTGCGTCGGCGCTTTTCAGCAGCGCGGCGGCGGTGGTGACATCCTGATCGCTCCAGAGCTTACGTCCGGCCAGCTTCACCAGAAAATCGGCCTGCGAGAGCAGCCAGGTTTTGGCATCGGTCCCGGAAATCGTGGCGACTTTTTCCTGCACTTCGCTCAGCTGTTTGGTCAACGCTTCACGCTTGCTGTTCGCGTCGGCGAGGGCGGCGGCCTGCTGCTTAATCACGCCTTCCAGCTCGGCCTTTTGCGTCTCCTGCGCTTTTTGCAGGGCCGTGATTTGGTTCACCAGCGCGTCGCTGGTGGCCGTCTGGTTCGTGCCCTGTTTTTTCACCAGCCCGTAAAGACCCACGCCTGCGGCCAGCGCAATCGCGATGGCAATAACGCTCAGCGTAAGGCTGGTTTTGTTGCTGCCGTTTTTCTTCTCAACGGTTTTGTCTGTCGTCTCTGGCTGTGACGTGGTGTCCACAGTCTCCCTGGTCTCTTCAACCACGGCGGAGGATTTTTCGTGTTCCGTCATTATGGCTTCCCATTTGAGAGTTATTGTAATGCGCGCAGCAGCGCATCGTTGTCGGCGTTATCAGCGATCCGAATATCCTGCCAGCCCAGTTCCCGGGCGTGGTTCGCCAGACGCTCGCTGACGACCAGAAGCCGACAGCGGAGTAACCAGTTTTCGCGATACCAGAGCGGTATCAGCGACCAAAGCTGTTGTAACATTTCACCGCTGGTGACGACCAGCGTATTAATTCCGCGCGCCTGCCAGCGCATCGCCTCTTCCGCACCATCATAGTGTTTTGCACAACGCTGATAGCACTCAACAAACGTCACGTCCGCACCGCGTTCCCGCAGCGTTTCGCCCAGCAGCTCGCGGCCACCGTTGCCGCGCAAAATGAGCGCGCGCTTTCCGGCAATAGTTTGTAATTCAGGTAATTGTAGCAAGACTTCGCTGATTTCCCGATCTAACGGGTAACGAACATCTATTCCGCTGGCGGTATGTAAGGCCAGCGCGGTGGTGCGCCCGATGGCGAAATAGTGCGGGGCCTGGGGCCAGTTAACGGCCTGCTGTTGCAGCTGCGCATGGGCAAACTCCACGGCATGCTGCGACAGGGCAAAGAGCAGATCTCCTTCGCGGAGGATATTCATCTGGTTCGTGAGCGTGGACAGCTCGCGACCGGGGGAGAATTCAATCAGCGGAAAACTCCAGGCCACCTGCCCCAGTGTGCGCAGACGGCTCACTAACTGCTCTCCTGCGGGAGAAGGGCGGGTGACAAGAATACTCATGCAGGGGGCTCTCCGTTATAGACCTCGGCCAGAATTTCACGTGCGCCGTTATTCAGCAGTTCTTCCGCCAGCGACACGCCAAGCTGCTCGGCATCCTGCGGCGTGCCGCGGCGTTCACCGCGCACCATCCGTGAACCGTCCGGCGCGCCGACCAGCGCACGCAGCCACAGTTCACCCTCAGTTAATTCAGCATAGCTGCCAATTGGCACCTGGCAGCCACCTTCAAGGCGAGTATTCATTGCGCGCTCGGCTTTA